>NZ_JBIAWI010000001.1:154348-1673062 GCF_042895385.1 Streptomyces sp. NPDC001401 | reverse complement strand
TTCTCGTGACTGCGTGCCTTTTGAAGAATGAGCCTGCGAGTTTGCGGTGTGTTGCGAGGTTAACCCGGGTGGGGTAGCCGTAGCGAAAGCGAGTCCGAACAGGGCGTTTTAGTAGCACGCTCAAGACCCGAAGCGGAGTGATCTAGCCATGGGCAGGTTGAAGCGGAGGTAAGACTTCGTGGAGGACCGAACCCACCAGGGTTGAAAACCTGGGGGATGACCTGTGGTTAGGGGTGAAAGGCCAATCAAACTCCGTGATAGCTGGTTCTCCCCGAAATGCATTTAGGTGCAGCGTCGTGTGTTTCTTGCCGGAGGTAGAGCACTGGATAGGCGATGGGCCCTACCGGGTTACTGACCTTAGCCAAACTCCGAATGCCGGTAAGTGAGAGCGCGGCAGTGAGACTGTGGGGGATAAGCTCCATGGTCGAGAGGGAAACAGCCCAGAGCATCGACTAAGGCCCCTAAGCGTACGCTAAGTGGGAAAGGATGTGGAGTCGCAGAGACAACCAGGAGGTTGGCTTAGAAGCAGCCACCCTTGAAAGAGTGCGTAATAGCTCACTGGTCTAGTGATTCCGCGCCGACAATGTAGCGGGGCTCAAGCGTACCGCCGAAGTCGTGTCATTGCAGCAATACGCCCAACGGCGGCTGTGATGGGTAGGGGAGCGTCGTGTGCCGGGTGAAGCAGCGCCGGAAGGCAGTTGTGGACGGTTCACGAGTGAGAATGCAGGCATGAGTAGCGATTCACACGTGAGAAACGTGTGCGCCGATTGACTAAGGGTTCCTGGGTCAAGCTGATCTGCCCAGGGTAAGTCGGGACCTAAGGCGAGGCCGACAGGCGTAGTCGATGGATAACCGGTTGATATTCCGGTACCCGCTGTGAAGCGTCAAACATCGAACCAGGCGATGCTAAGTCCGTGAAGCCGCCCCGGAGCCTTCGGGCAAGGGGGAGTGGTGGAGCCGACGGACCAGACCTGTAGTAGGTGAGTGATGGGGTGACGCAGGAAGGTAGTCCAGCCCGGGCGGTGGTTGTCCCGGGGTAAGGGTGTAGGACGAGTGGTAGGCAAATCCGCCGCTCATGTGTCTGAGACCTGATGCCGAGCCGATTGTGGTGAAGTGGATGATCCTATGCTGTCGAGAAAAGCCTCTAGCGAGTTTCATGGCGGCCCGTACCCTAAACCGACTCAGGTGGTCAGGTAGAGAATACCGAGGCGTTCGGGTGAACTATGGTTAAGGAACTCGGCAAAATGCCCCCGTAACTTCGGGAGAAGGGGGGCCATGCCTGGTGATGAGTCTTGCACTCTGAGCTGGGGGTGGCCGCAGAGACCAGCGAGAAGCGACTGTTTACTAAAAACACAGGTCCGTGCGAAGCCGTAAGGCGATGTATACGGACTGACGCCTGCCCGGTGCTGGAACGTTAAGGGGACCGGTTAGCTCCATTTCGGTGGGGCGAAGCTGAGAACTTAAGCGCCAGTAAACGGCGGTGGTAACTATAACCATCCTAAGGTAGCGAAATTCCTTGTCGGGTAAGTTCCGACCTGCACGAATGGCGTAACGACTTCTCGACTGTCTCAACCATAGGCCCGGTGAAATTGCACTACGAGTAAAGATGCTCGTTTCGCGCAGCAGGACGGAAAGACCCCGGGACCTTTACTACAGTTTGATATTGGTGTTCGGTTCGGCTTGTGTAGGATAGCTGGGAGACTGTGAACTCCGGACGCCAGTTCGGGGGGAGTCGTCGTTGAAATACCAGTCTGGTCGTGCTGGATGTCTAACCTGGGTCCGTGATCCGGATCAGGGACAGTGTCTGATGGGTAGTTTAACTGGGGCGGTTGCCTCCTAAAGAGTAACGGAGGCGCCCAAAGGTTCCCTCAGCCTGGTTGGCAATCAGGTGTTGAGTGTAAGTGCACAAGGGAGCTTGACTGTGAGACCGACGGGTCGAGCAGGGACGAAAGTCGGGACTAGTGATCCGGCGGTGGCTTGTGGAAGCGCCGTCGCTCAACGGATAAAAGGTACCCCGGGGATAACAGGCTGATCTTCCCCAAGAGTCCATATCGACGGGATGGTTTGGCACCTCGATGTCGGCTCGTCGCATCCTGGGGCTGGAGTCGGTCCCAAGGGTTGGGCTGTTCGCCCATTAAAGCGGTACGCGAGCTGGGTTTAGAACGTCGTGAGACAGTTCGGTCCCTATCCGCTGTGCGCGCAGGAGTCTTGAGAAGGGCTGTCCCTAGTACGAGAGGACCGGGACGGACGAACCTCTGGTGTGCCAGTTGTCCTGCCAAGGGCATGGCTGGTTGGCTACGTTCGGGAGGGATAACCGCTGAAAGCATCTAAGCGGGAAGCCTGCTTCGAGATGAGGACTCCCACCCACTTGATGGGGTAAGGCTCCCAGTAGACGACTGGGTTGATAGGCCGGATCTGGAAGCACCGCAAGGTGTGGAGGTGACCGGTACTAATAGGCCGAGGGCTTGTCCTCAGTTGCTCGCGTCCACTGTGTTGGTTCTGAAACCACGAACAGCCCCGTTGTCGGGCCACGACAACGGCGCGGCAGGTTCGACAGTTTCATAGTGTTTCGGTGGTTATAGCGTGAGGGAAACGCCCGGTTACATTCCGAACCCGGAAGCTAAGCCTTACAGCGCCGATGGTACTGCAGGGGGGACCCTGTGGGAGAGTAGGACGCCGCCGAACAAATTGTGAGAAAACCCCCGTGCCATTCGGCACGGGGGTTTTCTGCATTTCAGGGCTTACGTCTCGGAGGCCCTTCAGAGAGCCCCCTCGTATTACAGACGTCCCGCCGCCTTCAGTGCCAGATACGCATCTGCCAGTGCTGGCGCCAGTTCATCCGGAGTCTCGTCGACGACGGTGACCCCGTGGCGGCGGAGTTGTTCCGCGGTGCGGTGGCGTTCACTTTGGGCCTGGGCGGCGGCTGCAGCGTCGTAGACGGCCTCGGTGTTTCCTCGGGAGTTCGCCATACGGGCGATGTATGGGTCCGCTACCGATGCCACCAGAATTGTGTGGCGCTGGGTGAGTTGGGAGAGGACGGGAAGCAGGCCTTCCTCCACGGGCGCCGCATCGAGGCTTGTGAGCAACACGATGAGTGAGCGGCGGGGGGCCGTGCGAAGTGCGGTTGCTGTCAGGCCTCGGGCATCCAGTTCGACCAGTTCGGGTTCGAGTGCGGCCATCGCGTTGACCAGGGACGGGAGTACGTCGCGTGCCGTGCGGCCCTGGACGAGGGCGCGTACCCGACGGTCGTAGGCGAGCAGGTCCACCCGGTCGCCGGCGCGTGAGGCGAGTGCCGCCAGGAGCAGGGCCGCGTCCATCGACGCGTCGAGGCGTGGGGCGTCGCCCACACGACCTGCTGAGGTGCGGCCGGTGTCCAGGACGATCAGAATGTGGCGGTCCCGTTCGGGACGCCACGTGCGTACGGCGACCGTGGTCTGGCGGGCCGTCGCACGCCAGTCGATGGAGCGGGTGTCGTCGCCCGGTACGTAATCGCGCAGGCTGTCGAATTCTGTCCCTTCGCCGCGGGTGAGCACGCTGGTGCGGCCGTCGAGCTCACGCAGGCGGGCGAGTTTCGAGGGTAGGTGCTTGCGGCTGGTGAAGGGCGGCAGCACGCGTACTGTCCAGGGGACCTGGTGGCTGCCTTGGCGTGAGAACAGACCGAGGGGGCCGTAGGAGCGGATCGTCACGCGATCTGCTTGGCGGTCGCCTCGGCGGGTGGGGCGTAGACGGGCGGTGACGCGGCGGCGTTCGCCGGCCGGCACGGTCAGGCGGTGGCGCGAAGCCGCTACTTCGGTGCCGGGCTGCCAGCTGCTGGGGGGCCAGGCATCGCGCAGGCGGGCACGGAGGAGACGGCGGGCTGGATTGGTGACGGTGAGGGTCACGTCGGCGGCCTCGCCCAGGCGTACGGACGTATCGCCGGAGCGGGCCAGGCCGAGGCGCCGTACCGGTGCTGCGAGGGCGAAGTCACAGGCGCAGGCCACGGCCAGGGGGGCGTTCACGGCGAGCATGCCCGTCCAGCTGGGGTCCCAGATGCCGACGGGGAGGGAGCCGAGGGCCGCGAGGAGCGCGGCGCGTCCGGTGAGTGCCATCAGCGTGGGACGGGGACGTGGGCGAGGATTGCGTTGATGACGGAGTCGGCCGTGACGCCTTCCATCTCTGCCTCGGGGCGGAGTTGCACGCGGTGTCGGAGAGTGGGGAGGGCCAGGGCCTTGACGTCGTCGGGGATGACGTAATCGCGGCCCGTGAGCCATGCCCATGCGCGCGAGGTGGCCAGGAGGGCAGTGGCGCCGCGCGGGGAGACGCCCAGGGTGAGAGACGGCGACTCGCGGGTGGCCCGGCAGATGTCCACCACGTAGGCGGTGATTTCCGGGGAGATGGCCGTCTTGGCGACGGCGGCGCGGGCGGCCTCCAAGTCGTCCGGGCCGGCCACGGGGCGTACGCCGGCGGCGTGCAGGTCGCGTGGGTTGAAGCCCTCGGCGTGGCGGGTGAGTACGTCGATCTCGTCCTGGCGGGAGGGGAGAGGGACCGTCAGTTTAAGGAGGAAACGGTCGAGTTGGGCTTCGGGGAGGGGGTATGTGCCCTCGTACTCGACCGGGTTCTGGGTTGCGGCGACCAGGAAGGGGTCGGGGAGCGGGCGCGGGGTGCCGTCGACCGTGACCTGGCGTTCCTCCATGGCTTCCAGGAGGGACGACTGGGTCTTCGGGGGCGTGCGGTTGATCTCGTCGGCCAGGAGGAGGTTGGTGAAGACCGGGCCGGGCTGGAACGAGAACTCGGCGGTGCGAGCGTCGTAGACCAGGGAGCCCGTGACGTCGCTCGGCATCAGGTCGGGGGTGAACTGCACGCGCTTCGTGTCGAGTTCGAGTGCGGAGGCGAGGGCGCGTACGAGCAAAGTTTTGGCGACCCCGGGGACTCCTTCTAGTAGTACGTGTCCGCGGCAGAGGAGGGCGACGACGAGGCCGGTCACGGCGGGGTCCTGGCCGACCACGGCTTTGGCGATCTCGGCGCGCAGGGCCTCCAGGGAGGCTCGGGCCTTGCCCGGATCCCCGGCGTACCCGGCGTTGTCAGTGGTCGGGGCCATCATGGACGGCGTACCTCTCTTTCGAGGGCGTCGAGTTGGTCGGCGAGGGCGATGAGAGCCGCGTCGTCGCTGGGCGGCGGGCCGAAGAGGAGCGAGTGCAGGGCCTGTCCGTCGCCGTGGAGATGGGCGGACAGGGCGGGGAGCAGGGCCTCGGGCGCGTGCGCCTGGGCGACGGGGGCGCCTACGAGGGGGGCGAGGCGGGTGCGGGTGGAGGAGCGAAGAGCGGCGGCCGCGCGGTCGCGGGCTTTCGCTTTGCGGTAGAGGCGGGCGCGGCCTTCGACGGTTTCGGAGGCGCGGATCGCCACAGGGAGTCTTTCAGGCACGAGGGGGCCAAGTCGGCGCGCCCGCCAGAGGGCGGCGAGGGCTGCCGCGATGAAGAGCTGCAGGGTGCCCCAGAGCCAGCCGGAGGGGAGCAGGTCGAGGAAGCCTTTTTCGTCGCCCGTGTCGGTGGCGGAGTTGTCGGAAAGTGAGGGGAGGTACCAGACCAGATGGGGGCGGGAGCCGAGGAGTTGGAGGGCGAGCGAGGCGTTGCCCTCCTTGTCGAGGTGGTCGTTGAAGAGGATGTCGGGCGCGCCGAGGACGACGGTGTCGCCGTCTCCGGAGGTCTCCGGAATGCGCAGGAGGGTGGCCAGGCGCTCGCTGCGGTAGCACTCGTCGGCACCGAGGTGTGTGGTGGTGTAGCGGATGCCGCCCGTGTCTGCGGTGCCCGCGCGGCGGGCAGCGGGCAGTCGGCAGTCGGGGGAGAGCGTCGAGTCGAAGCTGGTGGCGGGGTCCGCGGTGACGCCCGGGGCAAGCTTTTCGACGGACCAGCTGCCCGGGGCAATGAGGACGGTGCGGCCGCCGGAGTTTGCGATCGCGGAGTGCAGCCGGGTCTGTTGACGGTGCGTCAACAGGTCGGGGAGGGCGACCAGGAGCGTGGTGTCCGGGGCGGCTGCGGCGCGCGCTTCGTCCAGGGTGGTGACCATGCGTGTGGACACGCCGCGGTCGGCGAGGAGTTCAGCGACGGCGCGGCTGCCGTAGGGGGCGACGGAGCGTGGGTCGAGTTCGCCGTGCCGCGTGTCGGAGCGGATCACGGCGATCACGACAGCCGCCACCAGGAGGAGCACGACGGCGAGTGCGATGCCTCGCGTGCGGGTCCACACCTGGCGTGCGGTGGGCGAGGCCGAGGTGGACGGGAGCGTGGCCTCGGTCGTCATCCGGCGGCTCCCTGGCGGGTGTTGCGGGCCTTGCTGGGGCTGCTGCTTGCGAGCTGGGGCTTGGTGCGTTCGAGGTCGCGGTCGAGTTCGGCGATGCGGTGGTACGACTGCTCGCTCGCCCTTCGGCCGCCGTATGTCACATCGTCGAAATCCCGGGCAGCGGAGCGCAATCTGTCCGTGTGGTTGGGCAGTACGCGGCCTGCTTCTGCGGCTGCCTCGTCCGCGGTGCGGCCGGGGCGGATGTCGAGGAGTGCGCGTTCCTCGAGGGAGCGGACGATGCCGCGCATGCGTTCCTGGACGGCTTGGTTCCAGTGGCCCTGGGCGGCGTGTGCCTCCGCGGCCGCGCGGTGTTCGGTGGCGCTGCGGGGACGGTCGTCGAACAGGGCGGCGGACGAGGTGGGTTCACGGCGCGGTGTGCCGAGCCGCCACCACAGTGCGCCCAGCACCGCGAGTACGGCCACGATGACGACGACCAGGCCGAGTGTGCCCCCGGGTGTCGCGGCCGCGGCCGAGCCGAACAGCTTGTCGATCCAGTCCCAGAAGGCGTTCAGGGCGCGCTGGAACAGGCTGGGGTCGTTCTCGTGGTACATCCGCTTCGACAGCTCCCGACGGGCGGCATCGCGTGCGGGATCTCGCGGGATCGTCACCGGCGGTTCGTCGCCGGAGCGCGCCAGCGACAAGACGGATGTGTCGCCGGCGCGCAGCAGCGTACGTACGGCCGATTCCGCGGCGCGCGGCAGGGCCGTCGGCACCGCTGTGAGAACTCCCCCCGTCACGCTCACCGCATCAGCCTCCCGAGCCGGCGTCGGTGCCGTAGCCCTGGACACCGGCAGCGCGGGCCAGTTCGAGGTCGAGGGCTTCGCGCCGGATGCGCTGGTCGATGTAGAGGAGCGCAGTGACGCCGGCATTGATCGGGAACGTGATCATGGAGCCGATCACCGAGCCGATCCCGCTGATGATCAGGAAGGTCCAGCCGAGGTTGCTGCCCTGATTGTTGAGGAAGCCGATGATGCCGTCGCCGCCGAGGGCTGCGGCGAGAAAAGTGAAGGGGATGACGACGATCGCCGAGATGATGTTCGCGATGATTCCGGCGAGCAACTGGATGCCGAAGACACGCCACCAGGAGCCTTGGACGAGCTTCGCGGATCGGCTCATCGACTTCACGACGCCCTGTTTTTCCAGCATCAGTGCCGGCGAGGCCAGGGAGAAGCGGATCATCAGCCACAGGGCGACGACGCCGGCGGCGATGCCGCCCAGGACGGCGAGCGCGACACCTCCGTCGGTGTTCCCGAAGACGGCCACGAGGATGCCGGGCAGCGTGCCCCCAAAGACAATGGCGGCGGCGATGAGAGGCAACAGAAGGATCAGGCCGAACAGCTTCACGACCTGAGGGCGGGCGTCGCGCCAGGCCTCGCCGGTGGTCACGGGGCGGCCGAGGACCGCGCGGCTGGTGACGGTGGTGAGCAGGGCAGTCGCGGCGACTGTGGCGATCAGAGAGATCAGGAAGACTGCGCCGGAGCTGAGCATGACCTCGCCCATGGCGCGGGTCAGTTCGCTCGCGGAGGCGCTCGGGTCGTCGAGGGCCGCGGTGCTGGTGTCGTTCAGCACGAGGCCTTGGAGCAGGATGATGAGGATCTCGGTAACCACCGCGACGGTGAGGGAGATGCCCAGCACTGTGCGCCAGTAGGTGCGCATGGTGGAGACGGCGCCGTCGAGGATCTCGCCCACGCCGAGCGGGCGGAGCGGAATGACGCCCGGCTTGGCGGCGGGTGGGGGGCCGCCCCAGCCGCCGCCCCATGCGGGGTATCCGGGAGTGCCGTAGGCCCGGGAGCCGTCGGGACCGGGAGCGCCGTAGCCGCCCGGGCCGGGGGGAGGCTGGGTGCCCCAGCCGGGGCCGGGTGGTGGCGGCGGAGCGGGCTGGCCGGAGCCTGCAGGGCCGGCGGGCGCGGACCACTGGCCGGGTGGCGGCTGCTGCTTGGACCACTGCGAGCCGGGGCCCTGTGGGTCGGGAGTGTCCTGCGGGTCGGGACCGGGCTGGTCCGCGGGCTCTGCGGGGCCGGGTCGGTCGGTGGGCCCGGCAGGGCCGGACGTGCCGGGCTCCTGCCCGTCGGACGGGGCAGATCCGGGCGAGGCCCAGCCCGGAGTGTCTTTCATCGTCGCTCCTTCACGGTGCCCGTCCGCGGTCGCGGCGGCAGGTTGGCAGCCATCGTGCCATGGGGTGGTTGCCGAGGTACCGGCCGCGGTATGGGCTACACACCTTCAATTGTCCGCCGGATAAGGGGCAGACTGACCGCATGGCTGATCAGTACGCGCAATCCGGCGAAGGCAGCAGGCCGACCGAGATACCGGCGATCCGCTGGGAGGAGCCACCTGAAGGCCCTGTACTGGTACTCCTCGACCAGACGAGGTTGCCGGCCGAGGAGGTCGAGCGGGTCTGCACGGACGCGTCCGCGCTGGTGGAGGCGATCCGTTCGCTGGCCGTACGCGGGGCGCCGCTGCTCGGCATCGCGGGAGCGTACGGTGTCGCGCTCGCCGCCGCGCGCGGCTTCGACGTGGACGAGGCTGCGACCGCGCTGAGCGGTGCCCGGCCCACTGCGGTGAACCTTGCTGTCGGTGTGCGCAGGGCCCAAACCGCCTACCGCGCCGAGTTCGCCAGTAGCGGCGATGCCGGGCAGGCTGCTGCGGCGGCGCTTGCCGCGGCACGTCGGCTGCACAAGGAGGACGCCGAGGCCAGTGCGCGTATGGCCGAGCGCGGGCTGGCACTCCTGGACGAGCTGCTGCCCGGTGGCGGGCACCGGATCCTCACCCACTGCAACACCGGGTCGCTGGTGTCGGGCGGGGAGGGGACTGCGTTCGCCGTGGCGCTCGCGGCGCACCGCGCGGGGAGGCTGCGGCGGCTGTGGGTGGACGAAACGCGTCCGTTGCTGCAAGGCGCTCGCCTGACGGCTTATGAGGCGGCGCGCAGCGGCATGGCGTACACCTTGCTCACGGACAACGCGGCGGGCTCGCTCTTCGCGGCCGGCGAGGTGGACGCGGTGCTGATCGGGGCGGACCGCATTGCGGCCGACGGTTCGGTGGCGAACAAGGTGGGGAGCTATCCGCTCGCGGTGCTCGCGCGGTACCACCATGTGCCGTTCATCGTGGTGGCACCGGTGACGACGGTGGACCCGGACACCCCCGACGGGGCATCCATCGAGGTCGAGCAGCGCCCCGGTCATGAGGTGACCGAGGTCACAGCGCCTCAGGTGCCGGTGGCGGGAGCCGAAGCCGGAGGAGGGATTCCGGTGGCGCCCCTGGGGACCCAGGCGTACAACCCGGCATTCGACGTGACACCGCCCGAGCTGGTGACCGCGATCGTCACGGAAGAGGGTGCCGTTTCGCCCGTGACGGCTGAGGCTCTTGCAGAGCTGTGTGCCAGGTCGCGCGAGGTAACGATCAGCTGATGGGATGACGTCGGCTCGATCGAGGCGAAGGGCCCTTCCGCCTGCGGCGAATCGCGCCGCGGGGCCGCGAGGTCCCACGGCTTCAGCGGGCGTCGGGGGTCGGTTGGGCGGTTTCCAGCTCGCGGATGTGGGCGGGCTGTCCGCCGCCCACGACCTGAGGGGGAATCCCGCCTCGGCCGGGATGCGCGACGTGCGGGTCGACCAGGTGAGCGATTTGGGCCGGCATGCCTCTCGGGAGACCGGCTGTCAGATCCAGGCCCGGCAGCCACGTCACCTTCGGCGTATGGAACTTGGGAGCTCGGACCTGGGTGTTGACCTTCGCGACCAAGGCGAACACGGCGGACATCTCGACAGCCCGGCTGCCGTGTCGGACGACAAGGTGGTTCGGGTGGCTCGCTCTCTCACCGCGAAATTGCCTGCGAGCAGTGAGCGGGATCGGGGCGGGTATGCCAAGTCTGTCGCAGCGTCGTCGCAGCCCGGCCAAGAGCTGCAGGGCCGACCGTATGGTCAGGCTCCGCCTACCCTGGGTAGCTGACATCCGTTACTGACATCGACGTCGCGGGACAGGGGCAGACAGTGACGGCCGAGTACGACTATCGTCACGGGCCAGTGACGCTGCTCACCTGCACCTTCGCCACCGTTATGAGAATGGGATGATGTCGTTTATGAAGGGACGAGTCCTTGTCGTCGACGACGACACGGCACTGGCCGAGATGCTCGGCATCGTGCTGCGTGGTGAAGGTTTTGAGCCGTCTTTCGTAGCTGACGGCGACAAGGCGCTGGCTGCATTCCGTGAGAGCAAACCTGATCTGGTGCTGCTCGACCTGATGCTGCCAGGGCGAGACGGTATCGAGGTGTGCCGCCTGATCAGGGCGGAGTCCGGTGTGCCGATCGTGATGCTCACGGCCAAGAGCGACACCGTCGACGTGGTGGTCGGGCTGGAGTCTGGGGCCGACGACTACATCGTGAAGCCGTTCAAGCCGAAGGAGCTGGTCGCCCGGATCCGGGCGCGGCTGCGGCGGTCGGAGGAGCCCGCGCCGGAACAGCTGGCCATAGGTGACCTCGTCATCGACGTGGCCGGTCACTCAGTGAAGCGGGACGGGCAGTCGATCGCGCTGACGCCGCTGGAGTTCGATCTGCTGGTGGCGCTGGCGCGGAAGCCGTGGCAGGTGTTCACGCGTGAGGTGCTGCTCGAGCAGGTGTGGGGATACCGGCACGCTGCGGACACCCGGCTTGTGAATGTTCACGTGCAGCGGCTGCGCTCCAAGGTCGAGAAGGACCCCGAGCGGCCGGAGATCGTGGTGACCGTCCGGGGCGTCGGTTACAAGGCAGGGCCCAGCTGACATGTCCGGTGACAGTGCCGCTTCGGTGCCCGGGCCGGACAGGGCCCGCGCGGGGCGGCCTGTCGGCCGGAAGGCGACAGGGTCCCGGTGGGGCCGTCTGCTGGAGGGCGGGCTGCTGCAGGGCGGAGTCCAGGGCAGCCCGGTGCTCCGCTTGTTCATGCGCTGGGTTCGGCGGCCGTTGCTGCCCGTCATGCGGTTGTGGCGGCGCAATATCCAGCTCAAAGTCGTCGTCACTACGCTGCTGATGTCGTTGGGTGTGGTGCTGCTGCTCGGGTTCGTCGTCATCGGGCAGGTGCGCAACGGGCTGCTGGACGCCAAGGTGAAGGCCTCGCAGAGTCAGGCCACCGGCGGGTTCGCGGTGGCCAAGCAGAAGGCCGACGAGGCGGCGACCGGGACCGGCGACGACGGCACGGCCGGGGACGGACGCCCCTCGCAGAACCTCACTCCGTGGATGAGTGACCTCGTGTCGTCGCTCTCCAGCGGCGGCCTGGGCGCCTTTGACGTGGTGACCCTGCCGGCGGGCGACAACAGCGGCGGCGGGCGCGGGCCGCGTGCCTCCGGTGGAGTCGATCCCAACGCGAGTGTGCCGCAGGACCTGCGCACGCGGGTCAACGACAACACCTCGGCCGCTCAGAGCTACACCCGCATCATCTACAGCGGCGACAAGGAGCCGCAGCCGGCACTCGTCATCGGTAAGCAGGTCAACGACCCCAACGGCGACCCGTACCAGCTGTACTACCTCTTCCCGCTCACGCAGGAGGAGAAGTCGCTGAGCCTGGTCAAGGGCACTCTGGCGACCGCGGGGCTCTTCGTCGTCGTACTCCTCGGAGCCATTGCCTGGCTGGTGGTGCGGCAGGTCGTCACGCCCGTGCGGATGGCGGCCGGGATCGCCGAGCGGCTGTCCGCGGGGCGCCTGCAGGAACGTATGAAAGTCACCGGCGAGGACGACATCGCGCGGCTCGGCGAGGCCTTCAACAAGATGGCGCAGAACCTGCAGCTGAAGATCCAGCAGCTGGAGGACCTGTCGCGGATGCAGCGGCGGTTCGTGTCGGACGTGTCGCACGAGCTGCGGACGCCGCTGACGACCGTACGGATGGCCGCGGACGTCATCCACGAGGCGCGCGAGGACTTCGACCCGATCACCGCGCGGTCGGCGGAGCTGCTCGCGGATCAGCTGGACCGGTTCGAGTCGCTGCTCGCGGACCTGCTGGAGATCAGCCGGTTCGACGCGGGTGCGGCGGCGCTGGAGGCGGAGCCGATAGACCTCAGGGAGGTCGTACGGCGGGTCGTCAGCGGGGCCGAGCCGCTCGCCGAGCGCAAGGGCACGCACATACGCGTGCTGGGCGACCAGCAGCCCGTCGTCGCCGAGGCGGACGCCCGGCGAGTGGAGCGGGTGCTGCGCAACCTCGTCGTCAACGCCGTGGAGCACGGCGAGGGCAAGGACGTCGTCGTCAAGCTCGCCGCAGCGGGCGGGGCGGTCGCCGTCGCGGTGCGCGACTACGGCGTCGGGCTCAAGCCCGGCGAAGCCACGCGCGTGTTCAGCCGCTTCTGGCGAGCGGACCCGGCACGCGCGCGTACCACCGGAGGTACGGGCCTCGGGCTGTCCATCGCCCTGGAGGACGCACGGCTGCACGGCGGCTGGCTGCAGGCCTGGGGCGAGCCGGGCGGCGGCTCGCAGTTCCGGCTGACGCTGCCGCGGACCGCGGACGAGCCGCTGCGGGGCTCGCCGATACCCCTGGAACCCAAGGACTCGCGGCGCAACCGAGGACTCAACGACGCCGGGCTGCCGCGCGGAGGCGGGGACAAGGTCGCCACCGTGCCCGCGCAGCCGGTCGCGGACCAGATACCGCCGATAGCCCCGAGACTGGCCGGTACGGCCCCCACCGCCGACCCGACGGCGCTGCCCGGGAACGGCGCACGCGTGGTGCCCCGCCCGACTTCCGGAGCGCGACGACAGGACGAGACACCCACCGCGGACGGAGCACCGGGCGAAAGCTCGAGCCGCCCGGACACCGGGCCGGAGGGGTCGAAGAAGCAAGGGGAGGCATTTCGTGGGCGCTGACCGCGAGGGGAGCGCCGGGCGCAGACCGATGCGCGCGTTGGCGTACGCAGTCTGTGGCGTCGTACTGCTGGCGGGGTGCGCCTCGATGCCCGACAGCGGCGACCTGCGTGGCGTCGACTCCACGCCACGGCAGGACACCCAGGTGCGGGTCTTCGCCATACCGCCCCAGGACAACGCCCAGCCCTCGGACATCGTCTCCGGTTTCCTCGAGGCGTTGACCAGCGACGATCCGAACTATTCGACAGCGCGGCAATATCTGACCAAGGCGGCGTCACAGACCTGGAAGCCGGGGCTGTCCAGCACCGTCCTCGCCGACGGACCGGGCATCGACCCCAACCGTCTGGGCAGCCGGGAGGGCCCCGACGACCTCTCGTTCGCACTGACCGGCACGAGGGTCGCGAAGGTGGACGAGCAGCAGGCGTACTCGCCCGCCGGCGGGCCCTACGACGCTCCGGTGCATCTCACGCGCGACAAGAAGACCAAGCAGTGGCGCATCGACAGGTTGCCGCAGGGCGTCGTCATGGGTAAGTCGGACTTCCAGCGCAACTACATGTCCGTCAACAAGTACTACTTCGCCTCGAACGCGGCGGCCGGGACGACGCCGCAGCCGGCGCCCGTCGCCGATCCCGTGTACGTGCGCCGGCGCGTGGACCCCATGACGCAGATGGTCCGCTCGCTGCTCAACGGGCCCACGAACTGGCTCGATCACGTGGTCCGGACGAGTTTTCCGACAGGTACGGCATTGAAGAACGGTGTCACCACGTTGACGCCCGACGACCAGAACAAGCTGACCGTGCCGCTGAACGAGAAAGCCGCCCGGGTAGGTCAGGGCCAGTGCAACGAGATGGCGGCCCAGCTCCTGTTCACACTGCAGAACCTCACCCCGGCGGTGGACCAGGTCGAGTTGCAGTCCGGCAAGTCGCGGCTGTGCTCGCTCAGGGAGGACCGGGCCGACACCGTCGCCGCGCGCGGCTCGGTGCAGCCTCCCGGCTATCTGTACTTCATCGACAGCAAGAACCGGCTCGTACGAATAGCGGCCGGCAGCAACAGCACCAAGGCCGAACCGGTGACCGGGGCGCTCGGCGAGGGCGACAAGGAGCTGCGCTCGGTCGCCGTGTCGCGCGACGAGGACACCGCGGCCGCCGTCGCCGGCGACGGCAAGGAGCTGTACGTCGCGTCGCTGGTGTCCGACAGTTCACTCGGCGACCCCGTGCTGACCAGTCACGGCAAGTCGGGACAGAACGACCGGCTGACGGCACCCAGCTGGGACGCGTCCGGCAACCTCTGGGTGGCCGACCGCGATCCCGACAACCCCCGGCTGCTCCTGCTGGACCAGGGCAAGGGCGAGCCGCTCGTGGTGAAGATCCCGGAGCTGGACGGCCGCATCCAGGACGTCCGAGTGGCCGCAGACGGGGTGCGCATAGCGCTCGTGGTGGCGAAGGGCAGCAAGAAGTCCCTGCTCATCGGGCGGATCGAGCGGCGGCAGGAGGCCGGGGAGGACCGGCCGACGGTTTCGGTGCTCGGACTGCACTCCGCGACACCGGAGTTGGAGGACGTCACGGCCATGTCGTGGGCCGGGGACAGCCGGCTTGTCGTGGTCGGGCGCGAACAGGGCGGACTGCAGACCATGCGGTACGCGCAGGTCGACGGCTCCACACCGGAGGGACCGGCACCCGCGGCCCTGTCCGGGATCAAGGAGATCACCGCGGCCGAGTCCGACCGGTTGCCGTTGGTGGCGTACTCGGAGGACGGGATCGTACGACTGCCGTCCGGGGCGCAGTGGCAGAAGGTCACGGACGGGGTGGCGCCGGTTTATCCGGGGTGAAGCTCTTGTGCCGGTGAGCCGGTGAGGCTGTCCGGGGGCGGCCGTTTCCGGCCGCGTCGAGGGTGTGGTTTGCACCCGGGACGACTTGTCCACAGGGAGTTTTCCACAGGGCTGGCAGGGCGGCTCGGGTGTTGGCACAGTGGTGGGCATGCGGGGGTGGTGGCAGGACCTCACCGACCTGGTGCTGCCGGCCGAGTGCGGAGGCTGCGGGAGGCCTCGCACGGTGCTCTGCCCGGAGTGCCGTGCCGTCCTGAGCGGGGCCGCACCGAGCCGGGTGCGACCGGTGCCGGAGCCGCCCGGGCTGCCCGTGGTGCACGCGGCCGCCCGGTACGCCGACGAGGTGCGAGCCACCCTGTTGGCCCACAAGGAACGGGGCGCGCTGGCCCTTGCAGCACCGCTGGGCACGGCACTGGCAGGGGCCGTGCGGGCGGGGCTCAGGGAGGCGCCTGGCCATGCTGCTGGGGGCGGGCCGCCCGTACTGCTTGTTCCCGTTCCGTCCGCGCGTTCGGCGGTGCGGGCGCGGGGCCATGACCCGGCGCGGCGGATCGCGCTCGCCGCGGCGGGGGAGCTGCGGCGGACCGGGACCGCGGCCCGAGTGCTCGCCGTGCTGCGACAGCGGCGTGCCGTGGCCGACCAGTCCGGGCTCAACTCCCGGCAGCGGCTGGACAATCTCGCGGGCGCGCTGGCGGTGGCTCCCGGCGGTGACCGGCTGCTTCGCGGCAGTTCGGTCGTGCTCGTCGACGACCTGATGACCACCGGCGCGTCCCTGGCCGAGGCGGCGCGTGCCGTGCGGGCGGCGACGGTGCCGGAAGAAAGGACGGGCGCGCATGGGAGGAGAGCACAAGCGGCGGTTGCGCAACGGCACTTCTCGGGGCTGGTTTCGTACGACGAAGCAACTACGGCTGTGTACACGGCAGCTGCTCGGGAAGGCACAGGAGAACGGACGGCCGAGTCGGCGGACGAAGCGACCCGCCGTATGCACTCCGTGCCAGGAATGCCGGGTGCGGGCGGCGCAGGTGACGTGATCTGCGCAGCCGTGGTCGCCGCGCCGCCAGATTCTTTCGAAATAAACCGGAACTGACTGCCAAGTTGCATCGTTGCAGGTAATGAGAGGGTCAATTCACCTGAACGGAGGTACGTCGCGGTAGAGGGTGACGACATCCGTCCGGGCGAGATATGTTCGGTTGTGAGAGAAAGGCGCAGGCCATCGCTCTCGTACCCGAATGCCGTGCTGCGGGTTTTTCACAATCACCCGTCACGGTGGAGTGGAGATCTTGCCCGCGGGGGAGGAGGTGGAAGTCACCGAGTCCGTAGGTTCCGGAGCTCGCCGGAGCCTGGTGCAAAAGGGAGATGCTCCGCCAGTGGAGCGGAGTGATCCGGGAACGGAGTTCTGCGTGGACATCGTCGTCAAGGGCCGCAAGACCGAGGTGCCCGAGCGGTTCCGCAAGCACGTGGCCGAGAAGCTGAAGCTGGAGAAGATCCAGAAGCTCGATGGCAAGGTGATCAGCCTCGACGTCGAGGTGTCCAAGGAGCCCAACCCCCGACAGGCCGACCGTTGTGACCGAGTGGAGATCACGCTCCGCTCCCGCGGTCCGGTGATCCGGGCGGAGGCAGCGGCCAGCGATCCGTACGCGGCGCTCGACCTGGCGGCGGAGAAGCTGGATGCCCGGCTGCGCAAGCAGCACGACAAGCGGTTCTCTCGCCGCGGCGCGCGCAGGATCTCGGCCGCCGAGGTCCCCGACCACGTTCCGGGCGCGGCGACGCTCAACGGGAACGGCCACCCCGTCCACGAGGAAGACCAGGACGGAGTGCCCACCAAGAAGATCGGCTCGCTGGAGGTCAAGGGCGAAGGCCCCCTCATCGTCCGCGAGAAGACCCACGTCGCCTCCCCGATGACCCTCGACCAGGCCCTCTACGAGATGGAACTGGTCGGACACGACTTCTACCTGTTCGTCGACTCCGAGACGAAGGAGCCCAGTGTCGTCTACCGGCGGCACGCCTACGACTACGGCGTCATCCACCTCAGCACCGACCCGATGGTTGCCCAGGCGCAGTCTCCCGCGCCGGGCGGCACGCTGGGTGGCTGACCCGCGCGGCTGACAGCTGAGCCAGTGCCCCTGGAGCGCCTGTGCGCCCCCAGGGGCACCGGTGTGCGACCCCTTCACGAGCCGCTCTGTCACCGCGTTGTCGCCCGGGCATGGAATCATGGCGGCAATGGCCCAATCGGTGGGCCGTTGCCTTGGGTTGGCGATGGCACAGCACCACAGGCCACAGCCTTCAGGGGGAGGAACGATGGCGGACAGCTTCGGACCGATGCATGACGAGGATGCCGACGGCGGCGTCGTCGGCATGGGCCCGGACGCGGGCTCTCCACGCAAGGAGCCGATCAGAGTCCTTGTCGTGGACGACCACGCCCTCTTCCGCCGGGGCCTGGAGATCGTGCTCGCGGCCGAGGAGGACATCCAGGTCGTCGGGGAGGCAGGGGACGGTGCGGAGGCCGTCGACAAGGCGGCCGACCTGCTTCCGGACATCGTCCTGATGGATGTGCGGATGCCCAAGCGGGGCGGGATCGAGGCCTGCACCTCCATCAAGGAGGTCGCCCCCAGCGCCAAGATCATCATGCTGACGATCAGCGACGAGGAAGCCGACCTCTACGACGCGATCAAGGCGGGTGCGACCGGCTATCTCCTCAAGGAGATCTCCACGGACGAGGTGGCCACCGCCATTCGCGCGGTGGCCGACGGGCAGTCCCAGATCAGCCCTTCCATGGCGTCCAAGCTGCTCACCGAGTTCAAGTCGATGATCCAGCGCACCGACGAGCGCCGGCTCGTACCCGCGCCACGGCTGACGGACCGCGAGCTGGAAGTCCTCAAACTCGTCGCCACGGGAATGAACAACCGGGACATCGCCAAGGAACTGTTCATCTCCGAGAACACCGTGAAGAACCACGTGCGCAACATCCTGGAGAAGCTGCAGCTGCACTCCAGGATGGAGGCGGTGGTGTACGCGATGCGGGAGAAGATCCTCGAGATCCGGTGACGCTCAGCCGAGCATGCGAGTGAGCTCCTGGGCCAGGGGCTCGCGCAGTTCTGGCGCGTCCACCCGTTCCACGCGTACGTCCGTGCAGTTCACCCAGCTCGCTGCTTCTGTCAGGGCCTGGGCCACCGCAGGGACCGCCTTGGGGCCGTCCAGGGTGACCTGCCTGGCCACCAGCGTGCGGCCCTCGCGGGCCGGGTCGACGCGGCCGACCAGGCGGCCGCCGGCGAGGACCGGCATCGCGAAGTAGCCGTACACCCGCTTCGGCTTGGGGACGTAGGCTTCCAGCCGGTGGGTGAAGCCGAAGATCCGCTCTGTGCGCGCCCTCTCCCAGATCAGGGAGTCGAAGGGGGACAGGAGCGTGGTGCGGTGGCGGCCGCGCGGCGGCGTGTCCAGGGCCGCCGGGTCGGCCCAGGCCGGTTTGGACCAGCCCTCGACCGTGACCGGGACCAGGCCCGAGTCGGCGATCACCGCTTCGACCTGCTCGCCCTTGAGACGGTGGTAGTCGGCGATGTCGGCGCGTGTGCCGACGCCCAGCGCCTGGCCCGCCAGGCGGACCAGGCGGCGTAGGCACTCCGTGTCATCCAGCTCGTCGTGCAGCAGGGTGTCCGGGATCGCGCGCTCGGCGAGGTCGTAGACCCGCTTCCAGCCGCGGCGCTCCACGCACACCACCTCCCCGTACATCAGCGCGCGCTCGACGGCGACCTTGGCGCCGGACCAGTCCCACCACTCGCTGGTGCGCTTTGCGCCGCCCAACTCCGTCGCCGTGAGGGGGCCTTCGGCGCGGAGTTGCTTGATGACCTGGTCGTAGGCGCCGTCCGGGAGGGCGTGGTTCCAGTGCGGGCGGCTTCGGTAGGCGCGGCGGCGGAAGGCGAAGTGGGGCCACTCCTCGACGGGGAGGATGCACGCGGCGTGCGACCAGTACTCGAAGGCGTGCGGGCCGGCGGAAGACGCCTTCCAGTACGCGTCCTCGACCTTGCTGCGGCCCACCGCGCCCAGGCGGGCGTACGGGATGAGCTCATGGGAGCGCGCCAGCACCGAGATCGTGTCCAGCTGGACCGCGCCGAGGTGGCGGAGGACGCCGCGCACGCCGGCCCTGCGGTCGGGTGTGCCGAGAAAGCCCTGGGCGCGGAGGGCGATGCGGCGGGCGTCGTCTGCCGAGAGGTCGGTGGCGGGGCGCGGGGTCGTCATGGTCCGCACGATAGAAGGCGGCACTGACAACGCGGGGTGACCTGCGAATTCGTCATGGGGCGCCCGGTGTTGAGGCGGGTGCCGGGAGATACGGCGCCGTCGACGGCAGCCCCAGGTCCGACGGCAGCAGGGCACCCACCCAGGAGTCCCGGCGTACGCCCTGGTGGATGATCGCGGAGCGCAGGACGCCCTCGATGACGAAGCCGGCGCGCTCCGCCACCGCGCGGGAGGCGCTGTTGCCCACTTCCGCACGCCATTCCACGCGGTCGACCGACAGGTGGGTGAAGGCCCAGCGGGAGACCTCGACGACGGCCTCGGTGACGTAGCCGTTGCCGCGGTGTTCCTTCGTGCCCCAGAAGCCGATCTCGGCCATGCTCAGAGAATGCATGGTGAGGCTGAGCATGCCCACGAGTTCCTCCCCTTCGGGGAGGAACAGGGCGAAGGTGAGTATGGAACCGTTCGTCCAGCCGTTGGGGGCGAGTTCCTCGGTGAAAGTCCGCGCGTGCTCGGCGAGGTAGGGCGAAGGAATCGCCGTCCAGCGCTGGATGTCGGGATCCTGGGCCGCGGCGTACACCGCGTCGGTGTCCTTGGGGCCGACCGTGCGCAGGAGCAGCCGGGAGGTCGTGAGCGTGACGGGTTCCATCGGCTGATTCTGCTCGGACGCCCGACACGGACGCCATCTTTTTGCCGTGTGTGAGCGCGTGATCACAATTCGCGCAATTCGTCGGCGTGATGCGGCACCATCCGCAGGGCCCGTCCGTTGTCCCCTTTGAAGAAGATTTGAAGCGGTGCGCGAAGCCTTCGGCGGTCGTCGTACCGGCAGGCCTCCCGGCTTGGTGGGGTCCTCGCATACGATGGCCGTTGCTCAGCAAGTCAAATGGAAACCGACCGTCCCAGGCCCGACCGGCAAGGAGACCAACCCCCGTGTCCGTCCTCTCGAAGATCATGCGTGCAGGCGAAGGTAAAATCCTGCGCAAGCTGCACCGCATCGCGGACCAGGTCAGCTCCATCGAAGAGGACTTTGTCGACCTCTCCGACGCCGAGCTGCGGGCCCTCACCGATGAGTACAAGCAGCGCTACGCCGACGGCGAGAGTCTGGACGACCTGCTTCCCGAAGCGTTCGCCACCGTGCGCGAGGCCGCCAAGCGCGTCCTCGGACAGCGTCACTACGACGTCCAGATGATGGGTGGCGCAGCGCTCCACCTCGGCTATGTCGCCGAGATGAAGACCGGCGAGGGCAAGACCCTGGTGGGCACGCTGCCCGCGTATCTGAACGCCCTCTCCGGGGAGGGCGTTCACCTGATCACGGTGAACGACTACCTGGCCGAGCGCGACTCCGAAATGATGGGCCGCGTCCACAAGTTCCTCGGCCTGAGCGTCGGCTGCATCCTCGCCAACATGACGCCGGCCGAGCGCCGCCAGCAGTACGAGTGCGACATCACGTACGGCACGAACAACGAGTTCGGCTTCGACTACCTGCGCGACAACATGGCGTGGTCGAAGGACGAACTGGTGCAGCGCGGCCACAACTTCGCCATCGTCGACGAGGTCGACTCCATCCTCGTCGACGAGGCCCGTACGCCGCTGATCATCTCCGGTCCGGCCGACCAGGCCACCAAGTGGTACGGCGACTTCGCCAAGCTGGTCACGCGCCTGAAGAAGGGCGAGGCGGGCAACCAGCTGAAGGGCGAGGAGGAGACCGGCGACTACGACGTCGACGAGAAGAAGCGCACGGTCGCCATCCACGAGCCCGGTGTCAGCAAGGTCGAGGACTGGCTGGGCATCGACAACCTCTACGAGTCGGTGAACACGCCGCTGGTGGGCTACCTGAACAACGCCATCAAGGCCAAGGAGCTCTTCAAGAAGGACAAGGACTACGTCGTCATCGACGGCGAGGTCATGATCGTCGACGAGCACACCGGCCGTATCCTCGCCGGCCGCCGCTACAACGAGGGCATGCACCAGGCGATCGAGGCGAAGGAAGGGGTGGACATCAAGGACGAGAACCAGACGCTCGCCACGATCACCCTGCAGAACTTCTTCCGCCTCTACAGCAAGCTCTCCGGCATGACCGGTACGGCGATGACCGAGGCGGCCGAGTTCCACCAGATCTACAAGCTCGGCGTCGTCCCGATCCCGACGAACAAGCCGATGATCCGCATGGACCAGTCGGACCTGATCTACCGGACCGAGGTCGCGAAGTTCGAGGCGGTCGTCGACGACATCGCCGAGAAGCACGAGAAGGGCCAGCCGATCCTCGTCGGTACGACGTCGGTCGAGAAGTCCGAGTACCTCTCGCAGCAGCTCTCCAAGCGCGGCATCCAGCACGAGGTGCTGAATGCCAAGCAGCACGACCGCGAGGCGACGATCGTCGCCCAGGCCGGCCGCAAGGGCGCCGTGACCGTCGCGACGAACATGGCCGGCCGTGGTACGGACATCAAGCTCGGCGGCAACCCCGACGACCTCGCCGAGGCGGAGCTGCGCCAGCGCGGCCTCGATCCCGAGGAGCACATCGAGGAGTGGGCCCACTTCCTGCCCGACGCACTGGAGCGTGCCGAGAAGGCGGTGAAGGCGGAGTTCGAAGAGGTCAAGGAACTCGGCGGGCTCTACGTCCTGGGCACCGAGCGGCACGAGTCGCGGCGTATCGACAACCAGCTCCGCGGTCGCTCCGGCCGTCAGGGCGACCCGGGCGAGTCCCGCTTCTACCTCTCGCTCGGCGACGACCTGATGAGGCTCTTCAAGGCCCAGATGGTCGAGCGCGTGATGTCGATGGCGAACGTCCCGGACGACGTGCCGATCGAGAACAAGATGGTCACGCGCGCGATCGCGTCCGCCCAGTCGCAGGTCGAGCAGCAGAACTTCGAGACGCGTAAGAACGTCCTGAAGTACGACGAGGTCCTCAACCGCCAGCGTGAGGTCATCTACGGCGAGCGGCGCCGCGTCCTGGAGGGCGAGGACCTGCAGGAGCAGGTCGTGCACTTCATGGACGACACGATCGACGCGTACATCTCCGCGGAAACCGCCGAGGGCTTCGCGGAGGACTGGGACCTCGAGCGGCTGTGGGGCGCCTTCAAGCAGCTCTACCCGGTGAAGGTGACCGTCGAGGAGCTGGAGGAGGCGGCCGGCGACCGGGCCGGTCTGACCGCCGAGTGGATCTCCGAGTCCATCAAGGACGACATCCACGAGCAGTACGAGTCGCGCGAGGCGCAGCTCGGCTCCGAGATCATGCGTGAGCTGGAGCGCCGGGTCGTGCTGTCGGTCCTGGACCGCAAGTGGCGCGAGCACCTCTACGAGATGGACTACCTCCAGGAGGGCATCGGCCTGCGCGCGATGGCGCAGAAGGACCCGCTGGTCGAGTACCAGCGTGAGGGCTTCGACATGTTCACCGCCATGATGGAGGGCATCAAGGAGGAGTCCGTCGGCTACCTGTTCAACCTGGAGGTCCAGGTCGAGCAGCAGGTCGAGGAGGTCCCGGTCGAGGACGCCGAGCCGGTCGACATGGAGAAGCAGGACGTGGTGCCGGCCCAGGCGGGCAGCCGCCCGGAGATCCGTGCCAAGGGCCTGGACGCTCCGCAGCGCCGGAACCTGCACTTCTCCGCGCCGACCGTGGACGGCGAGGGCGGCACCATCGAGGGCGACTTCGTCGGCGACGAGGAGCCGGTGCGCTCGGAGGCCGACGGTCTCACGCGCGCGGAGCGGCGCAAGCAGTCCCGTAGCGGGCGCCGCCGCAAGAAGTAACCGGCGGCGTCGGTAACGCCGTAGCGGCTTGAAGGGCCGGGTCACCTCGGGGTGGCCCGGCCCTTCGGCGTACGGAGGTGCGGCTCGGGGCCGTCTAGTCGTCGCCGGTGGGGCGCGGCGGGCGCGGCCCGCCGAGTTCCACCGCCGTGCAGCGCCAGCGCAGGTCCCGGCCCCGTTCCAGGCGGAAGGCCATGGCCCGCAGCTGGTCTCCGGCGCCGATGCGGGCGAAGGCCTCGACGGCACCGGGACGGGCTTCGTAGTAGCCGATGTCGCGGACGACCGGGCGGGCGCCGCGGGTGCGCAGGGGGCCGCGTTCGGCGAGCCAGGCCAGTTCGTCGTAGGCCCGGCCCGCAGTGTGCCGCAGCATCGAGTGGACGGGGCGCTGACCGCTCAGCACCGCGAGGAGGAGGTCGGCGAAGACGTCGGTAGGGCGGGGCTGGGGGACCGGCCGGGGGTGCGCCCCGGCGTGGACGGCGGGGCAGGCCGGGTGGCCGAGGGTGTTCCCGGCGGTCGGGGCGGGAAGCGCGTTCGGTGGGGCGTGGGTGGTGGTGCGGGCGGGGGTGGCCGCGGCGGCACCGCCTGGAGCCGTGGTGGTGGTCGTGGCGCCCTTGGGCCGGGCGGCCGGGCCGGGAGGGCGGACCGGCCCGGTGCGGGCGGCGTTCGCGCTCCTGGCCGGAGCGGCAGGAGCCGTCTGCGGGCGGTTGTCGGCGGGCCTGGTGCTCGGGGAGAGGCCGCCTGCCCGGGAGCCCGGTGGGCGGCCGCCGCCCGGGGCGGTGCGAGTCGGGGTTCCGCCCGGGGTGCGGGGCGGAGCGCCGCCGGGGCGGCGGGAGTCACGGCGGCCGGGCGGGCGGGCGCCCGGCTGGTGCTGTGCCCTGGTCATGACCTTGTGCATGCGCGTCCCCGTTCGGTGAACCCGGCTGATACCGGTCGGTAACTTGGCGTTGGGGATCTTGTACGGGGCGAGGGGCGGCGGCAGCAAGGACGCGGGGAGCCGGGTCGGGGTGGCCGGAATCTTCACCTATCAGGGTGATGGAGGGGGCGTGGAACCCCGTGATCACGGAGGTGGGCCGGGTGAATTCCGAGGCCCGAAGTGGACGCCTCCGGGCATGTGGGCAGGGACTCGAAAGGGGACTCCCGCACGTATCCTGAAGGCCCTCCAGGAGGCGCGTGAGCGCGCCCAGCCACCGACCACGAAAGCGGCCAGCCATGCGCGTCTACGTCCCCCTGACCCTCTCCGGTCTCGCCGAGGCGTACAAGACGGGAGAGCTGGGGGCAGGGCCGCTCGTCGCGTACGCCGTCACGCCCGCCCTGCGCGAGTGGTACCTCTCCGACGACATCGAGGAACTGGAGTACGCGGCGCTCAACCGCGCCGCGCTGGCCTCGCTGCGGCTGCTGGCCGCGGACCCCGGGGCGGTACGCCGCCGGGTCGTGGTCGCCGTCGACGTGCCCGACGGCGCGGCGTCCGCCGACCCCGACCGGAGCCTCGACCCGGCCGCGCTCGGCGAGGTGAGGGTGACCGGGACCGTGGCGCTGGCCAAGGCGGCTGCCGTGCACGTCGACCTCGATGACGCGGAGGAGGACGTGGCCGCCGCGGCCGGGGCGCTCGACGCGGCGGACCGCGGGGACGACGACGCACAGTTCGTTGTGGACGGGGCCGAGGACCACGAACTGCTGTGGTACGCGACGCAGGAGATCCCCAACCTGGTCGGGCTCGGAGACTGAGTCCCCCGCCCCCCTGCGCCCTCCACGCCGGCTTAATGTCCCTCTGACCTGCAGAGCTCTTGATTGTCAGTGGCGGCGGGTACGTTTTTGGCATGGGGAAGCAGACAGGGGCGCACATCGTCTGGGACTGGAACGGGACGCTGTTCCACGACAATGACGCGATCATCGGTGCGACGAACGCGGCGTTCGCCGAGCTGGGTCTTGAGCCGATCACGATGGAGCAGTACCGGGCGCTGTACTGCGTGCCGGTGCCGAAGTTCTACGAGCGGCTCATGGGCCGGCTGCCGACGGACGCCGAATGGGAGGTCATGGACGAGACCTTCCACCGGTACTACGCCGAGCACAGGGTCGGCTGCGGGCTGACCGAGGGGGCGACGGAGCTGCTCGCCGGATGGGGGTCGGCCGGGCGCAGCCAGTCGATCCTCAGCATGTACACGCACGACGAACTCGTCCCGCTGGTGCGGGGGTTCGGGATAGAGGCGCACTTCATACGCGTCGACGGGCGGACCGGGCCCTCGGGGGGCAGCAAGGCGGAGCACATGGTGCGGCACCTCGGCTCGCTCGCCGGTGTGGACCCGGCTCGTACCGTGGTGATCGGCGACGCCGCCGATGATGCGGTGGCCGCGCGGCATGTGGGGGCGGGTGCGGTGCTGTACACCGGCGGTTCGCACGGCCGTGCCAGCCTCGAAGAGGTGGGGGTGCCGGTGGTGGACTCGTTGGCGGAGGCCGTCGCGGAAGCGGAGCGGCTGGCCGCATAGGTGCCCTGAGCAGGGGGCCGGCTGAGGGGTGGGTTTCGCTCGCCGCGCTAGGCGGGTGCCGCTCTCTTTGGGACGGGAGCCGCCCCAGCGGCACGACTGCCCGCAGGCGGCACGGCGTGGTGGGGCTGCCCGCAGGCGGTGTGGCGGGGGCGGCCGTCCCCGGCTGCGTCAGGTCACCGGCGCCTTCGCCCGCAGCACCGTCAAGAACTCCCGCATCCACGCCGAGTGGTCCGGCCATGCACGGGACGAGACCAGGGTGCCGTCGACCACCGCCTCGGCGTCCTGGAAGCTGGCGCCGGCGGCCTGCATGTCCGGTTCCAGTGCGGGATATGCCGTGACGCGGCGGCCACGGAGGCCGTCGACCGCCGCCGTGAGCAGGGGGCCGTGGCAGATCTGGGCGACCGGCTTGTCCGCGTCGAAGAAGGACTTGAGGATCTTGCGGAGTTCGGGGTCGTTGCGGAGGTACTCCGGGGCGCGGCCGCCGGGGATGACGAGGGCCGCGTACTGGCCGGGGTCGACCTCGGCGAAGGCGAGGTCGGCGGGCCAGGTGTAGCCGGGCTTTTCGGTATAGGTGTCGAAGCCGGGTTCGAAGTCATGGACGACGAACTGGAGCTTCTTGCGGGTGGGGGCCGCGATGTGCACGTCGTAGCCCTCCTCGCGGAGGCGCTGGTAGGGGTACAGGACCTCGAGTGACTCTGCTGCGTCGCCGGTGACGATGAGGATTTTCGCGGTCATGTCGGGCGGCTCCCCTCGGGCGGGTGTGCGCTGTCATGGGCAACGTGCCTCTTGGGGGGTGCCCTTGCCAAGGGGTCCGGCCGTTTTCGAGCAAGGGGGATCGGATGAGGGGTTCGTATCGTCGACCCGCACGACCGTGGGGGGTTTGCCTCTGTGCAGAGTGTCAAAGTTCCACCCCCGGTTTTGTACACATACGGCTCATGACGGGGCCCCCGTACTGAGCGATAGCCTTATGGCGTGATCAGCGCGATAGCTCGCGGGGGCATCGTTGCCCCTGCCCTGCGCCCGGTGAACACGGACCATCTCCGTGACCGGGCGGCGGTCGCTGGTCTTCGCGGGCAGGACGGGGCCGGAAGGTCTCCCGGGATGCCATTCACCCCCTGGACGCGGACGCCGCAGAGAGCAGCGTCACACCCTCGGGGCAGCTCAAATATGGCTCATATCTTCCCGCTCATCTCACCTTGCGGCATAGCGTCGGAGCAGACCGGAGAACCCGGGCCGTGGCGTCGAGCCGCAGGGGAAGAGACCGTACTTCCTTCTACGTCACGCAACGGCGCGCGACAGGAGCCAGAGGACAATGCAGACCAAGCTGGACGAAGCCAAGGCCGAGCTGCTCGAGAGGGCTGCCCGGGTAGCTGAGAACAGCCCGGTCGGGGGGCACCTACCGACTGGGACGACGGACGAGAGCACCCCCGACCGGGACACCGTGCTCGCGTTCCTCCAGCGCTACTACCTGCACACCGCCCCGGAGGACCTCAGCGGCCGCGACCCGGTCGACATCTTCGGAGCCGCGCTCTCGCACTACCGGCTGGCCGAGAACCGCCCCCAGGGCACGGCCAACGTGCGGGTCCACACGCCCACGGTGGAGGAGAACGGGTGGACGTGCAGCCACTCCGTCGTCGAGGTCGTCACCGACGACATGCCCTTCCTCGTCGATTCCGTCACCAATGAGCTGACGCGGCAGGGACGTGGCATCCACGTCGTCATCCACCCCCAGGTCATCGTCCGCCGGGATGTCACCGGCAAGCTCATCGAGGTGCTCAGCGCGCAGCCGGGCGGCGATCTGCCGCACGACGCGCACACCGAGTCCTGGATCCACGTCGAGATCGACCGGGAGACCGACCGCGGCGACCTCAAGCAGATCACCGCCGACCTGCTGCGCGTCCTGTCCGACGTCCGCGAGACCGTCGAGGACTGGGACAAGATGCGGGACGCGGCGCTGAGGATGGCCGACGAACTGCCCGAGGAGCCCGTCGCCACCGAGCTGCGTGAGCAGGACATCGAGGAGGCCCGCGAGCTGCTGCGCTGGCTGTCCGCCGATCATTTCACCTTCCTCGGCTACCGCGAGTACCAGCTGCGGGACGACGACTCCCTGGCCGCCGTGCCCGGCACCGGGCTGGGCATCTTGCGCTCCGACCCGCAGCACGCCGGGGACGACAGCCACCCGGTGAGCCCGTCCTTCGAGCGGCTGCCCGCCGACGCCCGCGCCAAGGCCCGCGAGCACAAGCTCCTGGTCCTGACCAAGGCGAACAGCCGGGCCACCGTCCACCGGCCGTCGTATCTGGACTACATCGGCGTCAAGAAGTTCGACGCGGACGGCAACGTCGTCGGCGAGCGCCGCTTCCTCGGTCTGTTCTCCTCCGCCGCCTACACCGAGTCCGTGCGCCGGGTCCCGGTCATCCGCCGCAAGGTCGAGGAGGTTCTGGAGCGCGCCGGCTTCTCGCCCAACAGCCACGACGGGCGCGACCTGCTGCAGATCCTGGAGACGTACCCGCGCGACGAACTCTTCCAGACCCCGGCCGACGAGCTCGAGTCCATCGCCACCTCCGTCCTGTACCTGCAGGAGCGCAGGCGGCTGAGGCTGTACCTGCGGCAGGACGAGTACGGGCGCTACTACTCGGCTCTCGTCTACCTCCCGCGCGACCGCTACACCACCGGCGTCCGCCTCAGGATCATCGACATCCTGAAGGAGGAACTCGGCGGCATCAGCGTCGACTTCACGGCCTGGAACACCGAGTCGATCCTGTCCCGGCTGCACTTCGTGGTCCGTGTCCCGCAGGGCACCGAGCTGCCGCAGCTGTCCGACGCCGACAAGGAGCGCATCGAGGCCCGTCTGGTGGAGGCCGCCCGCTCCTGGGCCGACGGCTTCGCCGAGGCGCTGAACGCCGAGTGCGGCGAGGAGCGCGCCGCCGAACTGCTGCGCCGCTACAACAACGCCTTCCCCGAGGGCTACAAGGCCGACCACACCTCGCGTGCCGCGGTCGCCGACCTCGTCCACCTCGAGCACCTCAGCGAGGCACAGGCCCACAACGGCCAGGACTTCTCCCTCAGCCTGTACGAGCCCGTCGGCGCCGCCCCCGAGGAGCGCCGGTTCAAGATCTACCGCAAGGGCGAGGCCGTCTCCCTGTCCGCCGTGCTGCCGGCCCTCAGCCGGCTCGGCGTCGAGGTCACGGACGAGCGGCCGTACGAGCTGCGCTGCTCGGACCGCACCACCGCGTGGATCTACGACTTCGGCCTGCGCATGCCCAAGCTGCAGAACGGCAGCGGCGACTACCTCGGCGACGACGGCCGCGAGCGTTTCCAGGAGGCCTTCGCCGCCACCTGGACCGGCAAGGCGGAGAACGACGGCTTCAACGCGCTCGTGCTGAGCGCCGGGCTGAACTGGCGGCAGGCGATGGTGCTGCGGGCGTACGCCAAGTACCTGCGCCAGGCCGGTTCCACCTTCAGCCAGGACTACATGGAGGACACCCTCCGCAACAACGTCCACACCACCCGGCTGCTCGTCTCGCTGTTCGAGGCGCGGATGTCACCGGACCGGCAGAGGGCCGGGCACGAGATCGTCGACGCCCTGCTCGAAGAGGTCGATGCGGCCCTCGACCAGGTCGCGAGCCTCGACGAGGACCGGATCCTGCGGTCCTTCCTGACCGTCATCAAGGCGACCCTCCGTACGAACTTCTTCCAGGAGGCGGCGGGCGGCAAGCCGCACGCGTACGTGTCCATGAAGTTCGACCCGCAGGCGATCCCCGACCTGCCGGCGCCGCGCCCGGCGTACGAGATCTGGGTGTACTCGCCGCGCGTGGAGGGCGTGCACCTGCGCTTCGGCAAGGTCGCGCGCGGTGGTCTGCGCTGGTCCGACCGGCGTGAGGACTTCCGGACCGAGATCCTCGGCCTGGTCAAGGCGCAGATGGTGAAGAACACCGTCATCGTGCCGGTCGGCGCCAAGGGCGGCTTCGTCGCCAAGCAGCTGCCGGATCCGAGCGTGGACCGGGACGCATGGCTGGCCGAGGGCATCGCCAGCTACAAGACGTTCATCTCGGCGCTGCTCGACATCACCGACAACATGGTCGCCGGCGAGGTCGTGCCCCCGGCCGACGTCGTACGGCACGACGAGGACGACACCTACCTGGTCGTCGCCGCCGACAAGGGCACCGCCACCTTCTCCGACATCGCCAACGGGGTCGCGGAAACGTACAACTTCTGGCTCGGCGACGCCTTCGCCTCCGGTGGCTCGGCCGGTTACGACCACAAGGGCATGGGCATCACGGCCCGCGGCGCCTGGGAGTCCGTCAAGCGGCACTTCCGGGAGCTGGGCGTCGACACGCAGAGCGAGGACTTCACGGTCGTCGGCATCGGCGACATGTCCGGTGACGTGTTCGGCAACGGCATGCTGCTGAGCGAGCACATCCGCCTGGTCGCCGCCTTCGACCACCGGCACATCTTCATCGACCCGAACCCGGACGCGGAGACCTCGTACGGCGAGCGCCGCCGCATCTTCGAGCTGCCGCGCTCCAGCTGGGCCGACTACAACACCGAGCTCATCTCCACCGGTGGCGGCGTGTTCCCGCGTACCGCCAAGGCGATCCAGCTCAACTCGCACATCCGCGAGGCCCTCGGCATCGAGGGCAAGGTCTCCAAGATGACCCCGGCCGACCTGATGAAGACCATCCTCCAGGCCCCGGTGGACCTGCTGTGGAACGGCGGCATCGGTACGTATGTGAAGGCCAGCACGGAGACCCAGGCGGACGTCGGCGACAAGGCCAACGACCCGATCCGGGTCGACGGCGCCGACCTGCGCGTCAAGGTCGTCGGCGAGGGCGGCAACCTGGGGCTGACCCAGCTCGGCCGGATCGAGTTCGCACGGCACGGCGGCAAGATCAACACGGACGCGATCGACAACAGCGCGGGCGTGGACACCTCCGACCACGAGGTGAACATCAAGATCCTGCTCAACGGCCTGGTCGCCGACGGCGACATGACCGTCAAGCAGCGCAACAAGCTGCTCGCCGAGATGACCGACGAGGTCGGCGCGCTGGTCCTGCGCAACAACTACGCGCAGAACACGGCGCTCGCCAACGCGCTGGCCCAGTCCAAGGACATGCTCCACGCCCAGCAGCGGTTCATCCGTCACCTGGTACGCGAGGGCCACCTCGACCGGGCGCTGGAATTCCTCCCCGCCGACCGCCAGATCCGTGAGCGCCTCACCTCCGGCCAGGGCCTCACCAGCCCGGAGACGGCCGTCCTGCTGGCGTACACGAAGATCACGGTCGCCGAGGAGCTGCTGCACACCTCGCTGCCGGACGACGCGTACCTGCGCAGCCTGCTGCACGCGTACTTCCCGACGGCGCTGCGCGAGAAGTTCCCCGAGCACATCGACAGCCACCCGCTGCACCGCGAGATCGTCACGACCGTCCTGGTCAACGACACGGTCAACACAGGCGGTACGACCTATCTGCACCGGCTGCGCGAGGAGACCGGCGCCTCGCTGGAGGAGATCGTGAGGGCGCAGACCGCGGCCCGCGCGATCTTCCGCTCGGCACCGGTGTGGGACGGGGTGGAGGACCTCGACAACCAGGTCGAGGCCGCCGTCCAGACCCGTATCCGGCTGCATTCGCGCCGCCTGGTGGAGCGCGGCACGCGCTGGCTGCTCAACAACCGGCCGCAGCCGCTGCAACTCGCCGAGACGGTCGAGTTCTTCGCCGAGCGCGTCGAACAGGTCTGGCAGCAGCTCACCAAGCTGCTGCGCGGCGCGGACCTGGAGTGGTGGCAGCAGATCTACGACGAGCTGACGGGCGCCGGCGTCCCGGACGAGGTCGCCACCCGGGTGGCCGGGTTCTCCTCCGCCTTCCCGGCGCTGGACATCGTCTCGGTGGCCGACCGCATGGGCAAGGAGCCGCTGGACGTCGCCGAGGTCTACTACGACCTCGCCGACCGTCTGCACATCACCCAGCTCATGGACCGCATCATCGAGCTGCCGCGCGCCGACCGCTGGCAGTCCATGGCCCGCGCCTCCATCCGCGAGGACCTGTACGCGGCCCACGCGGCGCTGACCGCGGACGTCCTGGCGGTCGGAAACGGCACCTCGACCCCCGAGCAGCGCTTCAAGGCGTGGAACGACAAGAACGCCGCGATCCTGGGCCGGGCGCGCACGACCCTGGAGGAGATCCAGGGCTCGGAGACGTTCGACCTCGCCAATCTGTCGGTGGCGATGCGGACGATGAGGACGCTGCTGCGGACGCACTCGTAGGCGGTACGTCTTCCAGCACGTCTTCTACGACGAAGGGGGCGCCCCGGGCCGGATCGGCTCGGGGCGCCCCCTTGCGTGCAAAAGACGCAGTGCTCAGGCGGCCTTCGGCTTGGCCTTGTCGGCGCCGCCGGTGAACTCCTCGTACGCCACCATGACCTCCTCGGTCGGGCCGTCCATGCGCAGCTCGCCGCGCTCCAGCCACAGGACCCGCTCGCAGGTGTCGCGGATCGACTTGTTGTTGTGGCTGACCAGGAACACCGTGCCCGCGTGCTTGCGCAGTTCGCGGATGCGCTCCTCGGAGCGCCGCTGGAAGGAACGGTCGCCGGTGGCGAGCGCCTCGTCGATGAGGAGCACGTCGTGGTCCTTGGCGGCGGCGATGGAGAAGCGCAGCCGGGCGCCCATGCCGGAGGAGTACGTGCGCATGGGGAGGGTGATGAAGTCGCCCTTCTCGTTGATGCCGGAGAAGTCGACGATGTCCTGGTAGCGCTCCTTGATCTCCTCGCGGGACATGCCCATGGCGAGGCCGCCGAGGAAGACGTTCCTCTCGCCGGTCAGGTCGCCCATGAGGGCCGCGTTGACGCCGAGGAGGGAGGGCTGGCCGTCGGTGTAGATGTGGCCGTTCTCCACCGGGAGAAGGCCCGCGACCGCCTTGAGCAGCGTCGACTTGCCGGAACCGTTGGTGCCGATGAGACCGATGGCCTCGCCCTTGTACGCGACGAAGGAGACCTTCTTGACCGCGTGCACCGTGCGCACGCCTGCCGCCTTCTCGGCCTGCTGGCGGCGCAGCATGCGGTTGAGGGCGGCGGTCGCGGAGCCGCGTCCGGCGCCGGTGCCGTTGACCCGGTAGACGATGTCGACGTTGTCGCAGACGACGGTGGGGATCGTGCTGTCCGCGGGCACGGGGGTCCGCTCGGTGATGTGCTCAGCCACGGCCGTACGTCTCCTCAGCCTTCCAGAAGTAGATGAACCCGCCGACGCCGGCGAGCAGGGCCCAGCCCGTCGCCGCCGCCCACACGTGCGGGGGCAGCTGGTGGGCGTGGAAGCTGTCGATCAGCGCGTAGCGCATGAGGTCGATGTAGACGGCGGCCGGCTGGGTCTGCAGGGCGAGCGTCACCCAGTGGGGCAGGTGGTCGTTCTTGGTCAGCTTGTCGATGCTCCACATGACGCCCGAGACGTACATCCACGTGCGCAGCACGAACGGCATCAGCTGGGCGATGTCGGGGGTCTTCGCACCCATCCGCGCCATGATCATCGAGACGCCGGCGTTGAAGGTGAACTGCAGCACCAGGGCAGGGATCGCGAGCACCCAGGAGAAGGCGACGGGCACGCCGAAGCAGAGCAGGATGACGACCAGGGCGGCCATCGAGAACAACAGCTGCTGCAGCTGCTGGAGGCAGAAGGAGATCGGCAGCGCGGCCCGCGGGAAGTGCAGTGCCCGGACGAGGCCGAGGTTGCCGGAGATCGCGCGGGTGCCCGCCATGATCGAACTCTGGGTGAACGTCCAGATGAACACGCCCGTGACCAGGAACGGGATGTAGTCCGGCACGTGCCGCTTGGTGCCGAGCAGGACGCCGAAGATGAAGTAGTACACCGCCGCGTTCAGCAGCGGGGTCATGACCTGCCAGACCTGGCCGAGCTTCGCCTGGCTGTACTGCGCGGTGAGCTTGGCGGTGGCGAAGGCGGTGATGAAGTGACGCCGATCCCACAGCTGCCGCACGTACTCGGGCAGAGAGGGGCGGGCACCGCTGACCGAGAGGCCGTGGCGGGCGGCGAGGGCCGCGAGGTCGTCGTCGGCCGGGGCCGGCGTCGGGGGCGGTGTGTCGAGGACCTGGCTCACATCCGCTGCTTTCACTCGGGGGAGGGGGGTGCGGGCGCTCGGCCCGTCGGCCGGACGGTCCGTTGCCCGGCGTTTCCTTACGCTTCTCTTCACGTTCTCTTACGTCGGGACGGGACCGTATCGTCGCAACGTGAGCGTAGGCCGAATCGGCGTCGGAACGCAACCGTTTCGTCGTAACGTGTTCGTCGGTCGGCGGCGTCGGGACGGCACCGTTTCGTCGCAACGCCACCCGCGTCAGGACGCAACCGTTTCGTCGCAACGCCCTATGCTGGTCCGCATGACGACGAACGCCGACGAGCCCCAGACGCGTCCGCGCCGCCGAACCCCCGCCGGGGCGGCCGTACTCCGGGAGGACGTGACGGAAGCCATCCGCGCGGCCGTCTTCGAGGAACTCGCGGCCGTCGGCTACGCCCGGATGTCCATCGAGGGGATCGCGCGCCGCGCGGGCGTCGGCAAGACCGCGGTCTACCGCCGCTGGCGCTCCAAGCTGCACCTGGTCCTCGACGTCGTCTCGGCGATCGCGGTGATGGGCCTGCCGACGCCGGACACGGGCTCCCTGGAGGGCGACCTGCGGCTGCTGTACGAGGTCACCTCCCGCGCCCTGCGGCACCCGGTGGCCTCGCAGATCATCCCGGACCTGCAGGCCGAGGCGGCCCGCAATCCGGAGATCGCCGAGGCCATGCAGAAGACCCTGCGCGAGGGGCAGGAAGGCGTGGCCCTCAAGATCATCGTGGCGGCGGCGCAGCGCGGTGAGATCAACGGGCACCTTGACGAGGACCTGGCGCTCGACCTGATCTCCGGGCCCCTGTACTGGCGCTCGGTGGTGATCCGCAGCCCGAAGCTGCCGAAGGACTACCTGGCGGCGCTGGCGCGGGCCACCGCGGAGGCCCTCAAGGCGCTGTGAGTAAGCTGCGGTCCCCGGCCGCCGGCGGCCGAAAACGAGTCGCCGCGTGCGGTGACCGGAGTTGAGGCGGAACTGCCGTGAGAGTCGTGATCGCAGAGGACAACGCCCTGCTGCGCGAGGGCCTCGTCCTTCTGCTGACGTCCGCCGGGCACGAGGTCGTGGCCGTTGCCGGCACCGGACCGGAGGTCCTGCCCGCGCTCCTGGAGCACCGTCCCGACGCCGCCGTGCTCGATGTGCGCATGCCGCCCGGCTTCCGTGACGAGGGCCTGCGCGCGGCGCTCGAGGCACGCGCGCAGATCCCCGGGCTGCCGGTGCTGGTGCTCTCGCAGTACGTCGAGGAGTCGTACGCCGCAGAGCTGCTGGCCGGGGGCGCGAGCGGGCTCGGCTACCTCCTCAAGGACCGTGTCGGCCGGGTCGACGAGTTCCTCGACGCCCTGGAGCGGGTCGCCGCCGGCGGTACGGCTCTCGACCCCGAGGTCGTCACCGAACTCCTCACCCGCCGCAAGGACTCGCCCCTGGACTCGCTCACCCCGCGCGAGCGCGAGGTGCTGACGCTGATGGCCGAGGGCCAGGACAACGCGACCATCGCCAAGACCCTCGTCGTCACGGAACGCGCGGTCCACAAACACATCGGCAACGTCTTCCTCAAGCTGGGCCTGCCACCGAGCGACAGCGGCCACCGCCGGGTGCTGGCTGTGCTGACGTATCTGAACAACCGGTAGCTTCAGGCTCCCCGGCGGTGCAGCCGCCGCGCGAGGGCCGCCGGCTCCGGAGTCCGCAGGACCCATTCGCCGAAGCCGCGCAGGCTAGCTGCGCGCCGCCCCCGGATGCAGTCGTACCCAGCCCTCCCAGGCCGACGTGATCATGTCCTGGACGTCGTGCTTGGCCTTCCAGCCCAGTTCGGCGGCGGCGCGGTCGGCGGAGGCGACGACGCGGGCCGGGTCGCCGGGGCGGCGTGGGGTGACCGTCGGGGGGCGGTCGTAGCCCGTGATCGCGTTGATCCGGTCGATCATTTCGCGGACGGAGACGCCCTCACCGCGGCCGATGTTGAGGGTGAGGTCGCGGCCCGGCGAGGACTGGAGCGCGTGGGCGGCTGCCACATGGGCCTCGGCCAGGTCCATCACGTGGATGTAGTCCCGTACGCACGTCCCGTCGGGGGTTTCGTAGTCGTCGCCGAAGATGCGCGGGGGCGCGTTGTCGGTGAGTTTCTCGAAGACCATGGGGATCAGGTTGTGGACGCCGGTGTCCGCGAGTTCGGGGGCCGCTGCGCCCGCCACGTTGAAGTAGCGGAGGGAGGCTGTGGAGAGGCCTGTCGCGCGGGCCGTCGCGCGCACCAGCCATTCACCGACCAGCTTCGTCTCGCCGTACGGCGAGATGGGCTGACAGGGCGTCTCCTCCGTCACCAGGTTCTCGTCCGGCAGGCCGTACACCGCCGCGGAGGACGAGAACACGAAGGACGCCACGCCGGACGCCGTCACCGCCTCCAGGACGGTGCGCAGGCCCTCGACGTTCTCCCGGTAGTACTCCAGGGGCAGCTCCACCGACTCGCCCACCTGCTTCTTCGCCGCCAGGTGGACGACCCCGGTGACGTCGTGGACCGCGAGGGCGCGCCCGACCCGCTCGCCGTCCAGCGTCGATCCCACCACCAGCTGCACACCGCGCGGCACGCGCTCGGCGATGCCCGTCGACAGGTCGTCGTACACCACGGCCCGCTCGCCCGCCTCGATCATCGCCCGGACGACGTGCGCCCCGATGTATCCGGCGCCGCCGGTGATCAGCCAGGTCATGTGCGGCCGTCCCCTCGTCAGTTGGCCCGTGGTGGTGCGGTAACAGTGAAGCAGGCGGCGCAGTCCCGCGCCGAGAACGGTTCCTATGCCCCGGAAGGCTGGGGCAGGCGGCGGGCGACCGGGCCCGGTTCGCGCGCGGGCGCGGGGGTTGCGGGTACCGGGCGGGTGGAGCGCCACAGGCGGGTGAGGGACAGTACGGCCGCTGCGGCGAGCAGCCCGTTGCGGGCGAGCATCAGCGCGCAGCCCGTCCAGGTGCAGGCCCTGACCTGGTCGTACAGGACCGGATAGGCGACAGCACTGATCGCGGTCGCGGCCAGGATCAGGGCGGCCACCGGGCGCTGCACGGTGTGCCGCGAGGTCAGGCACACGGCGGCCAGGCCCAGCAGCCAGATCATGTACTGGGGGCTGATCACCCGGCTGGTGACGGTGAACAGCAGTACGGCGCTCAGGGCGGCGTCGTACGGCGTGGCGGGCGTCCAGCGCCGGGCCCGCAGCCGCCACAGGAGCAGCAGTCCGAAGGCGACCGCCGTGAGCGCGAGGGAGATGTGTGCGACGGTCCGGACGTGCGGTCCGGTGAACTCGAGCGCGCCGTACTGGTAGCGGACCTGCCCCGGCCACCCGGCGTGCGTCGCGAGGGCGAGTGCGGTGCCGCCGAGCGACTCGATCTGCACGCCCCGCCCGCCCTGTTGGCGCAGGAAGGAGAACGGGTGGGCGAACAGCGCCGCGAGGACCGCGAGCGACCCGGCACCGGTGACGGCGGCCCACGCCCACGCCGAACGCGTCGTGCGCCCCCGCGGGGTGCCCAGCAGCACCAGCGCCGGCCACACCTTCACCAGGGCGCCGAGCGCCGCGAACACCCCGCACGCACGCGTGGAGCGCGGCAACGTCAACAAGGCGATGACGGCGAAGGCCGTGACCTGCACGTCGTAGCGGGCGAGGGGCGTGTGCAGGAGGAGCGGGAGGCCGCACACCCACATCGCGGCCCCGAGGAGCCTGCGGCCGGGGCGGATGCCCACGAGGGCCAGCGCCAGCGTGATCGCCGCGTCGGCGGCGAGGGTGAGGACGACGAACGCCTGGAAGTACGTCAGGCCCGGCAGCAGCGCGGGCGACAGCAGCACCGCGCCGGCGCCCGGCGGGTACTGCCACAGCGGGTCGTGTGCGGGGAAGGCGCCGTGCGCGAGGATGCCGTACCAGTGGTGGTACAGGCGCCACACCTCCCGTGCGACCGAGCCACGGCCGAGCAGGGGCACCGCGTCGTGCGCGAGCAGCCACAGCATCAGGGCGCGGGTGGCGAGCCAGGTGGCGGCGAGGGCGAGGAGGCGGCGTTTTCCGGCGGCGGTCATCACGGCGTTCGTCACGGCGTTCATCACCGCGGATCGTAAGCCGGGCGAATGGTGTATGAGTGCTAATACACCGTCAATCCTCGGTAAGAGCTTGCCAACCGCACAAAATCAGCCGTGTGCTGAGCGAGGACGCGGGGCGGGCGAACCGTCGGTGGGTGCGTGCGGAGGTCGTGGCCGTGGCGGTTCCCTCCGTCGTCATACTCGCGATCGGCCTGTGGGGACTCGACCGCGGCGGCATGTGGGGCGACGAGAGCGTCACCTTCCTGGTCGGGCGGCGCACGGTGCCGCAGATCTGGCAGCTGCTGCACGGCCTGGACGCCGTGCACGGCCTGTACTACCTGTTCATGCACGTCGTCCTCGCCGTCCACCCCGGTGAGGTCGTCCTCCGGCTTCCGTCCGTGTTCGGGGCTGCCGCGACCGCCGGTCTGGTCGCGGCTCTCGGCGCACGGCTGGTCCGGCCGCGGGTCGGGCTCTGGGCCGGGCTGCTGTACGCGGTCACCCCAGTGGCCGGCCACTACGCGCAGGAGGGGCGGTCGTACGCGCTCGTCGCGGCGGGAGTCGCGGCGGCGACGCTGCTGCTGGTACGGGCGGTGGAGGGGCGCTCGCGGCGCGGTTGGTGGTGGTACGGGGGTGTCCTCGCCGTGACCTGTCTGCTGCACGAGCTGGTCGCCCTGGTGCTGTGCGCGCACGCACTGACGCTGGCGCTCCTGCGGGTGCCGAGGAGGGTGTGGCTGGGCTGGGGCCGGGCGGCGGGGCTGGTGGGGGTCGTTCTGCTGCCCTTGGTGTGGGTGTCGCAGGAGCAGTCGGGGCAGGTGGGGTGGCTGGTGACACCCGGCTGGGACCAGGCGGGACAGCTGATGCGGGACTTCGCCGCCGGCCCGGAGGGGGCGGTGTTCTGGGTGTCCGTCGCGCTGATGGTGCTGGGGCTCGGTGCGGGGCGGTTGGCGGCGGTCGCGCTTCCGCTGCTCGTGCTGCCGCCGACGCTCCTGATCGCCGTGTCGCAGATCCGGCCGCTGTTTCACGAGCGGTATGTGCTGTACGCGTTGGCGGGGGCGCCGTTGCTGGTGGCCGCCGGCGCCGAGTGGGTGGCCGGGGTGGTGGGGCGCCTGCGGCTGGCGGGGCGTCGTGTGCCCACCCGTTCCGCCCTGCGGAACGACTGCCCACACGACGACCGGCGGAACGACTGCCCACACGACGACGACCGCCGGTGGACCAGTCGCCGCCTGCGCTACGGCCGTCTAGGTACCCTCACCGGTGTCCTGGCCGTCGCCCTCGCCTTCGTCCAGTGTCTCCCCCTGTACCGGCAGGACCGCACGCCGGGGCACCGCCCCGAGAACCTCGGTGCCGTCGCCGCCCGGGCCGCCCGTGACATCCGGCCCGGCGATCCGGTGCTGTTCCTGCCGTCGAACTGGCGGCTGACGGCGCTGACGTATCCGAAGGCGTTCCGCAGGGCCCGGGACATCGCGCTGCGGGAGTCCGGGCCGCGGTCGGGGACGCTGAGCGGCATCGAGACCACACCGGCGGAGCTGCGGCGCAAGCTGGCCGGCGTGGACCGCGTCTGGGTCGTCGGCCAGTCGAGGGTGCTGCGCTCGGGCCTGCTGCCGGCCAATCCGACCGAGCGCGTCAAACTCGCGGTCGTGGAGGAGCAGTTCATCGCCCGGGAGAGATACGTCAGCGGCCGCGTGACCTTCCTCCTCTACGTCCGCCGCCCCGCCGTCTCCGTCTCCGCCGCAGTGGCCGCGTCCAGCGCGCTGGTGAGTTCGTCGAGCCGGGACCGCAGCTCCCGGATCTCGTCCACGTCGAAGCCCGTCGCCGCGACGATCCGGCGAGGTACCTGAACCGCCTGGTCGCGCAGGGCGGCGCCCTCCTCGGTCAGTCGTACCTCCACCGAGCGCTCGTCGCGGGCGCTGCGCTCACGCCGTACCAGACCGGCCGTCTCCAGCCGCTTGAGCAGCGGGGACAGGGTGCCGGAGTCCAGGCGCAGGTGTTCGCCCAGCTTCTTGACCGGCAGCTCGCCGTGTTCCCACAGCAGCAGCATCACCAGGTACTGCGGATAGGTGAGCCCCAGGTCCTTGAGGATCACGCGGTAGACGCCGCCGAAGGCGCGTGACGCGGCGTTCAGGGAGAAGCAGATCTGCTGGTCGAGGCGGAGCCAGTCGGTCGTGGCTGCCGTGGGTGTGGTGGGCGTCGTGCTGCTCATGTCCCCCAGGATAGCTCTTGCGAGCCATTTAGTTGTGCACAATTGAATTGTGTGCTCTACTTGTGGTCGTGAGGCGGCCGCAAGAGAGCCGCCGGAGCAAAGTGACTCGAGAGGGATGGTTTTCCATGGACGCGCTCTACACCGCTGTCGCCACCGCCACCCACGGCCGTGACGGTCGCGCCGTTTCCAACGACGGCAAGATCGACCTGAAGCTGGCCCCGCCGGTGGAGCTGGGCGGCAACGGCGAGGGCACCAACCCGGAGCAGCTGTTCGCCGCCGGTTACGCCGCCTGCTTCGGCAGCGCGCTCGGCCTCGTCGGCCGCCAGGCCAAGGTCGACGTCACCGACGCCGCCGTCACCGCCGAGGTCGGCATAGGCAAGCAGGGCGAGGGCTTCGGCCTCAAGGTCACCCTCCGCGTCGAGCTGCCGGACACCGTGGACGAGGCGACCGGCCGCAAGCTGGTCGAGACCGCCCACCAGGTGTGCCCCTACTCCAACGCCACCCGCGGCAACATCGAGGTCGACCTCGTCATCGAGTAAGTCGAGCAAGTCCCCCGGATCACTCGACCTGCGCCGGCAGCAGCCGGCGCAGGTCGAGGCCGTCACCGCATCGAGTGAGCCCGCTCAGAGGCCGGAGCGGGCAGGACTGAGGCGGCCTGGGGCTGCGGCAACTTCTCGCCCAGCATCACCGTCCGCACGACGCGCTCGGCCGCCCGCCCGTCGTCGAACTCGCAGAACCGCTCCCGGAAAGCGGCCCTGAGCCCCGCCGACTCCTCGTCCCGCCAGGTCTCCGAGGTGAACAGCCACGCCAACTCCCGGTAGGAGCGCGACACATGGCCCGGCGCCTCGGCGGTGATGTCGAAGTAGGCGCCCCGGCTCGCCGCGTACGCGCCCCAGTCGTCGGCGTGGATCACGATCGGCCGGTCCAGGTTGGCGTAGTCGAACATCAGGGCCGAGTAGTCGGTGACCAGCACGTCGGAGGCGAGCATCAGGTCCTCGACGTGCGGCTCGTCCGTCGCGTCGACGAGCACGCCGCGCGCGTGCAGATCGGCGAGGCCGAGCCCGCGCGCCGTGCCGGTGGCGAGGGACGGGTGCAGACGTACGACGAGGGTGTGCCCGGCGCCGAGGTCCGCGGCGAACCGCGCCAGGTCGATCCGGTCGACGTGGCCGCCCCGGCGGTACTCGCGGCGGGTCGGCGCATACAGCACGACCGTGTTCCCGGCGGGGATGCCGAGTCGCGCGCGGACGGCCGTGGAGTGCTCCGCGGGCGGGTCGACCAGCACGTCATTGCGCGGACTGCCCGTCCGCAGCGAGGTGAAGTGGCAGGGATACGCCCGGTCCCACACCAGCTCGGAATGCCGGTTGGCGACCAGGCTCAGATCCCAGCGGTCGGCGCGGTGCAGCATCTTCGGCACGCTGAAGCCGTGCCGGGCGCCCGGCTTGGCCAGTAGGTCGGCGCCCATGTACTTGAGCGGGGTGCCCTGGTGGGTCTGGACGTGGACCTGGCCGGGGCGTTTGACCAGCGAGCCCGGCCAGTTGACGTTGTTCACCCAGTACGTGGCCCGTGCCATGACCGCGTGGTAGCGCCGCGAGCCCGGCGTCACGTGGTCGACACCGGGCGGCAGCGAGTCCACCGCGTCCTCCCGGACCACCCACACCCCGTGGATGTGCGGCGCGAGTTCGCGGGCCGTGGAGTGGATCGCGGCCGGATCGCCGTGCACACCCGCGTGGTGGGTCGCCGAGTAGACGGCCAGGCGCGGGTCGAGCGGGAGCCTCGACTGGGCGGCGTACCAGACCTGCTGGGCCGCCGCCGACGCCCTGCCCACCGTACGCCGCTTGCCCGCCCCGGCGATCCTGCGCAGACCGCGGACCCCGCGCAGTGCCGCGTACGAGACGTAGGGCGCGGTCGCCAGGAGCCGCATCTCGGAGCCGCGCGCGCCATCCGGCGGGGTGAAGCCCTCGGGACAGTGGCGGCGGTGGAAGGAGCGCATCTCGCGGTAGAAGGCGGAGCGGTCCGCGGGGGTCACCCGGTCCTCGCGGGCGATCACGAACAGCATGTGGTCCAGGGCCCGTTCGAAGAGGAGGGGGCGCGCCCAGGCGAGGTCGTCGCGCTCCTCCAGGAACGTGAACAGGCCTTCGTACTGCGGGAAGATGTCGAAGTGCCGCCGCCCCGGCGTCTTGGTGATCGCGCCCTGCCGCCGCTGCCGGTACTCCACGCCGATCCGGTCCAGGCAGGCGATGCGGTCGGCCAGGACCATCGACCGGTAGGTGACCGGCGCGTCCTCGTACAGGCCCGGCGCGTACTGCAGGTCGTGCTCCTGGAAGAAGGAGCGCCGGTACGCCTTGTTCCAGGCGACCAGGAACAGATGGACGTACTCCGGGCTCTCACGGAGGCTGAAGACGTCCTGTCCCGCGGCCGCCAGCAGGGCGGAGGCGTCGCTCGGGCCGCCCCGGCCCCACCAGTGGGTGCGTACGTGGTCGAAGACCAGGATGTCCGGGTCCTCGGCCGACTTCAGCCGGTCGGCGACCGCGCCCAGCAGGCCCGGCGTGTAGTGGTCGTCGCTGTCGAGGAAGAGGACGTAGTCGCCGCGTGCGCACTTCAGACCGGCGTTGCGGGCCCGGCCGAGGCCGACGTTCTCGGGCAGGTGCAGCACCCGCACCCGCTCGTCGCGCTCCGCGTACTCGTCGAGGATCGCACCGCAGCCGTCGGGCGAGCGGTCGTCGACGGCGATCACCTCGAAGTCCGGGTACGACTGTCCGAGCACCGAGTCGATGCACTCGCGCAGGAAGCCCTGCACCTTGAAGACGGGGACGATGATGCTGAAGCGGGGCACGGGTTTCAGTTCCTCACAAGGGCGGGGACCGGGGCCGGGGTGCGCTCGGCGAGCGGGATCACGGGCGGGATCGACTCGGGCGGTTCGCCGAGAAGTACCCGGCGGACGACGCGTTCGGCGGCGCGCCCGTCGTCGAACTGGCAGAACCGCTCCCGGAAGGCGGCCCGTGCCGCCGCGGACTCGGCTCCCGCCCAGGAGCCGTCGCTGAAGACGCGGGCGAGCTCCTCCGGCGTACGGGCCACCGGCCCCGGCGGGTGCTCCATCAGGTCGAAGTAGACGCCCCGGGTCTCCCGGTAGACGTCCCAGTCGTCCGCGTACACCACGACGGGCCGGTCCAGGTTGGCGTAGTCGAACATGATCGAGGAGTAGTCGGTGATCAGCGCGTCCGCGGCCAGGCACACGTCCTCGGAGGAGCGGTGGGCGGTCACGTCGATGATCCGGCCGGTGCTCCGCGCCGAGCCCTGGTCGTAGAAGTAGTGGGCGCGCAGCAGCACCACCACATCCTCGCCGGCCTGCTGGCAGAAGGCCTCCAGGTCCAGGCCCGTCTCGAAGCCCGTGTGGTAGTCGCGGTGCGTGGGCGCGTACAGGACCGCCGTCCTGCCCTCGGGGATCCCCAACTCCCGCCGGATACGGGCCACGTCGTCCGCGGTCGCCGTGTAGTACACGTCATTGCGCGGATATCCGTACTCGAGCGTCTCGTGGGCGGCCGGGAAGGCCCGCTCCCACATCTCGGTGGAGTGGCGGTTGGAGGTGAGGTTGTAGTCCCAGCGGTCGATACGGGCCAGCAGCTTGGCGAAGCTGCCGGTCGCCGAGGCCACCACGGGGTACGTCGCCTGGTCCACGCCCATCTTCTTCAGCGGGGTGCCGTGCTGGGTCGACAGGTGCACGCTGCCGGGGCGCTTGACGACGGCGTCCGCGAAGTTGGCGTTGTTGACCAGGTACTTGGCGCGGGCCAGTACGTCCCAGTACTCCGTGCTGCCGATGACCGCGTACTCGATGCCGTCCGGCATGGTGTGTTCCTGGTCCGGTTCGACCAGGAACACCGAGCGCAGGTGCGGGGCGAGTTCGCGGGCCTTGGCGTGGATCGCGGCCGGGTTGCAGGCATAGCCGCGGCCCCAATAGGCGCAGTACACCACGAGGTTGGGATCCAGTGGGCGGCGCAGATTGCGCGCGTACCGCAGGCGCGTGCGCACCATGCGGGGGCGCGGCAGGCGCTCGGCCGCCCTCGCGGCCAACTGGTTGGCGCCCCGCAGGGCACGGAACGCCGTGTACGCCCCGGTTGCCAGCAGCCGGTGCTGCAGGCCGAGACTGCCGCTCGGCGTCCGGTGGCCGTCGGGGCGGTGCCGGCGGTACAGCCTGCTCGCCAGCCGGAAGAAGGCGCGGCGCCGGCCGGACAGCCGCCGGGGGTGGGCCGCGGTCTTCAGTACGGCAGCGAAGAGCTGCTCGAACAGCGGGCCCGACCGGTCGTCGGACAGGCCCTGTTCGGCGGCGCGGGTGAGCACCAGGTCGGTCTGGGCGAGGAGTTCGAGGTGGTGCTCCCCGGGAAGGCCGAGCCGGTTGCCCTGCCTGCGCACCAGATGCCGTACGACGACCTGGCGCAGCACCGCGGCCTTCTCGGCCGTCAACGTGACCAGGCCGCCGAAGCCGACATCGGTGAAGTGGCCGTCGGGGAAGGCGATGTACTGCTCGGCGAGGAAGGCCCGGCGGTAGGCCGCGCTCCAGGCCGGGAGCTGCACGCCCGTCAGCTGGGGCACCTCGGCGGGCGAGAAGGCGCCCGCCGGTGTCCTCGGCAGGAGCAGCGCGGCCGGGTTGGTCGGCTCGCCCTCCCACCAGGGGACGCGCTCGTGCTCCACGTACAGGACGTCGACGTCGCCCGTCTCGGTGAGGCGGGCGTCCAGCGCCGTCAGTGCGCCGGGGACGAAGGTGTCGTCGCAGTCGAGGAACAGCAGATAGGTGCCGGTCGCCGCCCGCATCCCGGTGTTGCGCGCCCCGGACAGACCGGCCGTGGGGGGCGAGTGCACCGGGGCCACCCGGGAGTCCCGCTCGGCGTATCCGGCGACGACGTCCGCCGACGGCGTGTCGGGGCCGTCGCAGACCGGGATCAGCTCGAAGTCGCCGAAGGACTGCGCGAGCACGGAGTCCAGCGCCTGGGACAGCCGGCCTGCCACCCCATGGGACGGGACGATGATGCTGAAGCGGGGCATGCTGCTCTTTCTGTCGATGGTCTTGCGGGTACCCGGATGCGTCTCAGCCGAGGCGTCCCGGCCGCCCTGTGGGACGCCAGGTGGACGGCCGGCTCGGTGTGGGCCGCGACGGGCTGGAGGGCATGCGAACTCCCCGGAGTGAGAACGGCGTTCAGAGGCTGTCGGTGACGGTCACAGGACCGGTGGGTTGCGGCACGGTGGCTTGCGGGGAGCGTGCGCCGTTCGCAGCCGCGGAGGGCACGGGGTGGCGCTCGGCGAGCGGGGTCACCGGCGGGAGGGCGGTCTCGCCCAGGACGACACGGCGTACGACACGTTCGGCGGCGCGTCCGTCGTCGTACGGGCAGAAGCGCTCGCGGAAGGCGGTCCGCAGCTGGGCGGAGCGGGAGCCGCGCCAGTGGCCGGTGGCGAAGATGTCGATCAGCTCGTCCTCGCTGCGGGCGACCGCACCCGGCGGGCAGGCACGCACGTCGAAGTAAGTGCCGCGGGCTGCCTCGTACGCCGCCCAGTCGTCATCGGGGGTGTGGATCACGATCGGCCGGTCCAGGCCCGCGTAGTCGAACATCAGGGACGAGTAGTCGGTGAGCAGGACGTCCGAGGCCAGGCAGAGGGACTCGATGCCGGGGTGGCCGGTCACGTCGATGATCCGGGCACCCTGCGGGACGGGGCTCGGGGTGCGGGCGAGGACGACGTACCGGGGGCCAAGGCGGCGCAGGACGCGTTCCAGGTCCAGGGGAGAGCGCTGGGTGCGGCGGTGGTCGCGGTGGGCGGGGGCGTAGAGGATCGCGACGGTGTCCTCGGGGATGCCGAGCGAGGCGCGCAGGCGGGCGACATCCGTCGAAGTGGCCTTCTGGAACACGTCGTTGCGGGGACAGCCGTATTCGAGCGTGGTGTAGCTGCCCGGGTAGACGCGCTCCCAGGTGAGGGTGGAGTGGCGGTTGGCCGACAGGACGTAGTCCCACTTGTCGACGTCGGCGAGGAGCCCTTCGAAGTCCAGGTCACGCGCTGCGGCCGGGCGTTCCTGGAGGTCGAGGCCCATGTGCCCGAGCGGGGTGCCGTGCAGGGTCTGCACCAGGATCTGCCGGGGGCGCTTGACCAGGCGGGGCTCGAAGCCGGTGCTGCTGACGAGGTACTTGGAACGGGCCAGGGCCGTCCAGTAGGCGGCCGTGTCGGGGCGGGCGGTCCATGCCGTGCGGATGTGCGGCGCGAGAGCGCGGAAGGCCTCCTCCAAGGCGGCCGGACTGCAGCCGTGGTCGCGACCGTCGTACGCGGTGAAGACGGCACGGTCGGCACGCAGGGGGAGCCGGAGCTGGATGCGGTAGTGCAGACGCAGAGCCATCGCCCTTGCGGTGCGCAGGAGTTTCACGGAGAGCTTGACCGTGCGGCGGCGCGCGGCGGCCGTCAACTGCAGGGTGCGGTACGTGCGGTGCAGGCCCCAGCGGATCAGCGTGTGGCGGAGGCGGGACCCCGCGGCCGGGGTGCCGGGGACGCGGTAACGGCGGTAGTGGGCACGGGCCTTGCGCAGGAACTCGGCGCGGGAGCCGCGCGGCAGTCGGTCGCGGCGGGCGAACACCTTCGTCAGGTGGTCGACCATGCGGCGGAACAACACCGGCCGCCAGCGGGCGAGTTGGGGGCGCGCGTCGAGGAACGCGAAGACACGGTCGTACTGTCCGAAGAGGTCGAAGTGCTTACGGCTGGTGGTGGAGAGGATGCTGCCCTGGCGGCGCTGCCGGTAGTGCACGCACACCCGGTCGAGAGTCGTGATGGACTCCGCGGCCATCAGCACCGGGAACGTCCACGGGGTGTCCTCGTAGTAGCCGGGCGGGAAGGCGAAGCCCTCGCGCTCGACGAACTCCCGCCGGTACGCCTTGTTCCAGGCCACCATCAGCAGCTGCAGCAGGCCCGGGCGGTCCTCCAGGCGGAAGGGGGCCGGGCCCTGTTCGGTGAGGTGGGCGGCGGCGACATTGCGGACGGTCTCGCCCGACCAGTACGTGCGCGCATAGTCGTAGACGACGACGTCCGGCTCGCCCGTCTCCTTCAGGCGGTCGGCGATGGAGCGCAGGGCGTGCGGGGTGAGGGTGTCGTCGCCGTCCAGGAAGACCAGGTAGTCGCCGCTGGCCCGCTCCAGGCCGGCGTTGCGGGCGAGGCCCAGGCCCTGGTTCTCGGTCAGGTGCAGGGGGAGGACGCGCGGGTCGCGGGCCGCGAACTCGTCGATGATCGCGCCGCTCGAGTCCGGCGAGCAGTCGTCGACAGCAATCAGTTCGAGATCGGGATACGACTGCGACAGCACCGATTCCAGGCATTCGTGCAGATACGCCTGAACCTTGTACGCGGGGACGATGACACTGAACCTGGGCAAAGGACATCCATGGGTCGGCGCGGACGACAGGGCCTTGCCCGGGAACGGCCGATGGAGTGACTTGGTTACGGCGTCTGCGGCATACGGGGGATCCTGGGTGAACGAAAGGGGGCGGGACCGTAACGTCCCACCCCCTCAATCACGTTGTCCTACGGACTATTTGACGGCTCCCGCCATGACGCCCGAGACGAACTGCCGCTGGAACGCGAAGAACACGACCAGCGGGATCACCATCGAGATGAACGCGCCGGGTGCCAGGACGTCGACGTTGTTGCCGAACTGGCGTACCTGCGTCTGCAGCGCGACCGTGATCGGCTGGCTGTCGGCATTGGTGAACACCAGCGCCACCAGCATGTCGTTCCACACCCACAGGAACTGGAAGATGGCCAGGCTCGCAATCGCCGGACCGCCGAGCGGCATCACGACCCGGAAGAACAGGCGCAGTTCACCGGCGCCGTCCAGCCGGGCCGCCTCCAGCAGCTCTCTCGGGATCTCCGCGAAGAAGTTCCGCAGCAGGAACACGGCGAAGGGCAGACCGAAGCCGACGTGGAACAGGATCACCCCGAAGATGGTCCCGAACAGACCGATCTTGCCGAACAGTTCGGCGATCGGGATCAGCGCCACCTGCACGGGCACGACGAGCAGGCCGACCACGCCCAGGAACCACCAGTCGCGGCCGGGGAACTCCATCCAGGCGAACGCGTAGCCCGCGAGGGAGCCGATCACGACGACGAGAATCGTCGCCGGCAGCGTGATCAGCGCCGTGTTCACCAGGGAGTTGGTGATGTCGCTGTTCTCCAGCAGCTTCTGGTAGCTGTCGAAGGTGAGCGAGGAGGGCTTGGAGAAGACGTTCCACCAGCCGTTCGCGCCGATGTCCTCCGGGGCCCGCAGCGAGGAGACGAGCAGACCGAAGGTCGGCACCAGCCAGAACAGGCCGACGACGATGAGGAACACCCGCAGCAGACCGCCGCTGACCCCCTCGGTGAGACGCGAGCCCAGCGACCTCTTCGCCCTGACGACCGTGACGGGCGGCGCCGCCTTCCTGAGACTTCCGGCGTGCGTCGTCATCGCCGTACCTCCCGCTTCAGCCGGCGAACGTTGAACCACATCACCGGGATCACCAGCAACAGCAGGAACACGGCGATGGCGCTCGCGATGCCCGGCTGGTCCTCGGAGAAGCCCTTGCGGTACAGCTCCAGGGCGAGCACGTTCGCGTCGTCCTGGGAGGAGTTCGGGGCGATGATGAAGACCAGGTCGAAGATCTTCAGCACATTGATCATCAGGGTGACGGTGACGACCGCGAGGACGGGCGCCAGCAGCGGCACCGTGACCCTTCTGAACACCTGCCACTCGCTCGCCCCGTCGACGCGGGCGGCCTCCAGGAGTTCACGCGGCATCCCCGCGAGTCCGGCCGCGATCAGCACCATCGCGAAGCCCGCCCACATCCAGATGTACGACCCGATGATGGCCGGAGTGACCAGCGACGGGCCCAGCCAGTCCAGCCCGTTGTACGGCTCCTTGAAGTTGTTCGCCGGCAGCCGCAGCTGCGCCCCGTCGGCCTTGGCGGGCAGCGTGAAGGTGCCGTCGTCGGCCGCCTTGGTGGAGGCGACCACCTTGCCGTCCTTGACGGCCTCGATCCGCATGCCGGAGTAGCCCAGTTCGGACGGGTCGACCCCGCCGAGCCTGCCGACGCCCTTTCCGCGCGTGAAGTCCTGCCAGGTCGTGCCGGTGATCTTCCCCGGCTCCGGCTGCACCTGTACGGCCTTCTTGGCGCTGTCGGGCATCTGGTCGGGGGCGACGCCGACGAGCGGCAGGGTGACCGAATCCCCGGTGTGGACCGTCGCCTTGGTGATGAATCCGCCGCCCTGAGCCGTCAGCGGCGACTCGCGGCCCAGGTGCGCCTTGGGGAACGCCGAGGACTGGGCGAACGTGTCGTGGACGCCCACCCACACCGCGTTGGCGACTCCCTTGTCCGGATCCTGGTCGTACACCAGGCGGAAGATGATGCCCGCCGCCAGCATCGAGATCGCCATCGGCATGAAGACGACCAGCTTGAACGCCGTGCCCCAGCGCACGCGTTCGGTCAGCACCGCGAAGATCAGGCCCAGCGCGGTGGAGATCGTCGGCGCGAAGACCACCCAGATGATGTTGTTCTTCAGGGCGGTGCGGATGCCGTCGTCGGTGAACAGGGCCTTGTAGTTGTCGAAACCGGCGAAACCGTCCCCGGAGGAGTTGTAGAAGCTGCGGACGATCGAGTACCCGATCGGGTAGACCACGAGCGCGCCGAGCAGCACCAGCGCGGGCAGCAGGAACATCGCTGCCACGGTCTTCCGGGTGCCGGTCACGCTCTTGCGCTTCGGGGCGGCAGGGGTGGGTGGCACCCCTGCCGCCGTGGCCGACGTCATGGCCGGATCAGCTCCCGCCGCCGTATGCCGCCGCCGCGTCCTTCTCCAACTTCGCCTGCGTGCCCGCGACATCCGTCGGGTTCTTCAGGAAGTCCTGGAGGTCCTTCCACTCGCCCTTGCCGGGCGTGCCGCCGAAGGCCTGCGGGGCCTGGTCGGACATGTCGAAGCGGAAGTTGTCGCCCGAGTCGATCAGCGCCTTGGCGATCGTCTGCTGGACCGCGTTCGGATACGCCGAGTTCGGCACGTTCTTGTTCGGCGAGAGGTAACCGCCCAGCTTCGCCTGGATGGTCGCCGCGTCCTGGGAGGCCAGGAACTTCGCCAGCGCCTGCGCGCCCTTGGAGTCCTTGAAGATCACCGCCGCGTCACCGCCGGTCACCACCGGTGCGGTGGCACCGACGGTCGGGAACGGGAACACCTTGGCGTCCGTGCCGATCTTCGCCTTGGTCTGCGCGATGTTGACCTGGACGAAGTCGCCCTCGTACACCATCGCCGACTTCGGCTGGTCGCCACCGGTGAAGGTGTTGGACACGGAGTCGGTGAACGAGGTCTGCAGCGCGCCGCTCCCGCCGCCCGCGACGTAGTCCTTCTTGCCCCAGATCTGGGCGAGCGTGGTGAGCGCCTGCTTGACGGACGGATCCGTCCACTTGATCTTGTGCTGGGCGAGCTGGTCGTACTTCTCGGGGCCGGCCTGCGACAGATAGACGTTCTCGAACCAGTCGGTCCCCGGCCAGCCGTCGGCGCCGGCGACGGAGAACGGAGTGACGCCGGAGTCGTAGACCGTCTGCGCGGTGCTCAGCAGGTCCTTCCACGTCTTGGGCTCTTTCGCGCCCGCGTTCGCGAAGACTTTGGCGTTGTACCAGATCAGCGACTTGTTGGCGGCCTTGTAGTAGACGCCGTACTGCTTGCCGCCCACCTTCCCGATGTCCTGCCAGCCCTGCGAGTAGTTCTTGGCCAACTCCGACTGGACGTCGGCGTTCACCGGCTTGGCCCAGCCCTTGTCCACGGCCTGCTTGATGGCGCCGGGCTGCGGAAGCATCGCGACGTCCGGCGGCTTGCCGCCGGCGATCTTCGAACCGAGGAAGTTGATGATCGGGTCCTGAGCGGGCACGAAGGTGACCTTGGCCCCCGTGCGCTTCTCGAACTCCGAGAGCACCGCCTTGAAGTTCTTCTGCTCGGCGCCGGTCCACACGGCGGCGACCTCGAGACTTACGCCGTTCAGTTTGGGGAGCGTGACGGTGGCGCCGGTTTCCTTGCCTCCACCGCCGTTGTCCTTCTTGTCGTTGCCGCCGCAGCCCGTGAGTGCCAGCGCGAGTGCCGCCGCGAGGAGGGCGGCTGCGGATTTGGCGGCCCTGTGTGTCCGGTTCTTGCTGCTCGTGCTGCGCATCACTGCCCCGTTCTTCGTTCTTCGTCGAACGTCGAGCGCTGTCCCGTGTGATCTGGTCTACGCCCGCGGGAATGGGTCGGCAAGTGTGCGTCCGCTGTCAACCGGGCATTCGTGACCGCCTCGTGACCGGGTGTTCGGTGGTGGCGTGACCGTTGCTGGGGGCTGCCGCCCCCAGACCCCCGCTTCGGCCTGAACGGCCTCGTCCTCAAACGCCGGACGGGCTGGGTACACCGACCGGCGCTACAGAAGCGACGGGACTTCAGACGCGGAAACCTCCCGCGCCGCTCGCTCCAGCGCGCTGGCCAGCAATGCCAGGTCCGTTGGGCCGTTGCCCAGTTCTCGTACGGGTCTGCGGGTCGGGGGGTCGCCCATGCGCTGCCAGTCCAGGGGGACGACCGTGGGGCGGAGGGTTGCCGTGCGGGGGATGCGGCCCGTGACGCGGCCGCCCTGGAAGGGGGTCGTCCTGCCGTCGGGCCGGGTGAGGCTGCCGCGGCCCGGTGACGGTTCGTCGGGGCCGGTGCCCGGGGCGTCGAGGGTCACGCGGAGGGTGGCCTTCCGGGCTGGTTCCGTGTCCGCCGTGCGACCGCCGGGGGCGGTCGCGGCCACCAGGTGGACGCCGAGTTGCTCGCCCTCGCGGGCCACCGCCTCCAGCGCCCGCATGACGGAACCCGCGGCCGGGCGGCCCGGTGAGCCGAGTGCGGGGGAGACCAGGGCGTCCAGGTCGTCCACGACCACCACGAGCCGGGGGAGCGGCGGTGCTGCTTCTGTCTGTCGGCGCGCCGCCCCCGGGCGCAGCCGCATCGTCGAGCTGGGCGGGGAGTCCAGATCGCCGGTTGCGCTTGCTCCGGTCGCCCGCTGGGACACCATCCGGCCGGACAGCTCCCGGCCCGTGTGCCACTCGGTGAACGCGGAGCGGCCCAGCAGCTCGGCCCGGCGTTTCAGCTCGGCGCTCAGGGACTGGGCGAACTCCCGCATCCGGACGGGGTCGTTGGCGGTGAGGTGGGTCGTGACGTGCGGGACGTCCGTGCAGACCCGTAGGCCGTCGCCGTGTCCGCCGGCCGCGCCCACGCTGTCCCGGCCGTCCATCAGGACGATGCCCAGCCGGTCGGGGCGCTCGGCCGCGGCCAGCGAGGCGACCACGGCCCGCAGCAGCTCCGTACGTCCGCTGCTCGCCGGGCCCTCGATCAGCAGGTGCGGACCGTCGGCGGCGAGGTCCGCGCTGACGGGGCCACGCGGGCCTGCGCCGAGCACGGCCCAGGCCCGGCCGCCGAGCGACTCCGCGTCGTCCGCCGCGTCCGCCCAACGCGCCATCAGCGACGCCGGGGTGGCCCTCGCGAGCCCCAACTCGTCCAGCAGCCGCGCCGCTTGGGGCAACGGAACGGACACGCGTGCGTGCCGCTCGGTCCCGGAACCGTCCGTCCTGAGCGGCGCCAGCGCCCGCGCGAACCGCTCGGCCCAGGCGAGCGAGACGGCGTCCACGGCGGCAACGGTGCCGGGGCCTATGGGGCCGGGGTGCGGGTGGGGGGTGGCACCCGTGAGTGGGGCGGTGGGCAGGGTTATGGGAGTGGGCATGGGCATGGTGTGCGTGACGGTCGGTGCGGCCGGCTCCGTGGGGCCGGCCGGGGCCGTCGGCGTCGGTGCCCGGTCCGCGGTCCCGCTTCCTGGGGTTCCGGAACCGGTCCGTGCCACCCGCATCAGTCGCAGCGCCGTCGCCACGTCCCCGCTCAGCAGCGCGACCGCGCCGCAGTCCCGGAACGCCGGTGCCACCGCGCAAGCCGCCTCGTACGTCTCCGTCACCGGCGACGCGGGCGACGCCGACACCGTCTCGGCGAGGCACACGACATGTATCCCGGCCCGCGGTCCCTCCAGCGCCAGTCGTGCCACCGCCTCCCGCACCGCGGCGCCTCCGGGGTCGCCGTCCACGACGACCACGGTGTACGGCCCGGCGAAGCCGTCCGTCTCCTCCGCGCCGTCGTCGGCACGCGCCCAGGAAGGCCGCCGGGCGGTACTGCGGGCCTGGGAATGGCTGCCGGACGGCCGCGTCCCGTTCCTTGCCTCCGCCTGCTGGTCCTCCAGGCGCCGCAGCAGCTCGTCGGTACGGGCCGTGGCCTGTTCGCGGTCGTAGGCGAGCAGGAGACGGCAGTCCTGGCCGTGGCCGGGGCGGAGGTGGGGGAGCCAGCCCAGCCAGGACCACTCCGCCGTGCGCTCCTCCAGCGGGCGGGAGCGGTCCGCGGCGATCAGGACGATCTCCAGGGCTTCGGGGGAGTGCAGCGCGGCGAACTGGGCCAGCACCGCGCGGGCCAGCCCGGACAGCCGGGTGCGGGGACCGGCCAGGCCCAGCGCCCCGGCCTCGCGCAGATCCGCGGTCACCGGCACCGCGGGCAGCAGCCCGGAGCCGTCGGGCGCCGCCCGGTCCGCCGTGCCGAGCCGCACGGTGAGGGCCTCCGGGTGCCCGGGCCCGCGCTCCCACAGCCGTGGGCCCGGGCCGAGCGCCGTCAGCAGCAGCGCCGCCGGGTCGGGCCAGGCCTCCGGGAGCTGGGGGCCGGTGAGAGGGGCGGGCCCCGCCGTCGTTTCCGGGCCGTCGTCCTCGGCGTACGCGTCATGCTCGGCCATGGCCTGGTCGCCGCGGCCGCCGGCCAGCCGCCGCGCCCATGCGGAGAGCCCCCCGCGCCTGCGCAGGCCCGGCGGCACGTCGGTCCCGCGGAGCGGGGTTCCCTTGCGCCGGCCCGTGCCGGGGGCGTCCGTGTCCTCCGGTCCGGCCCCGGACGTGTCCCATACGACCGCGCCGAACCGGCCCGCGTGCGTGTCACCGCCTGCTGCGGATGCTCCTGCGCCCCTGTTCTCGATCCGCGGTGCCCCGCCCTGCTCGGGCACCAGCGGGGGTTCGGCGGAGCCGTGTCCCTGGGCGGCGGGCGTGCCGCGCGAGGGGGTGGCGGAGGTGTCGCCGCCGTCGGCCACGCGCGCGTGAGGCGTCGTCCCCGGCGCAGTGGTGCCGCTTGCAGGGGCCGGCGCTGTCACTGCCTCCCGCTCGCTCCCGGAGGGAACCCGCACATGCCCCTCGCCGTCCGGCGCCGTCGGTACCCGAGCCCCCGGCCCGCCGGCCGGGGCGACCCGCAGTGCCGACTCCCCGATGCGGAGCAGCGCGCCCGGCGTGAAGCGCACCGGGCGGGTGCCCAGGCGGGTGCCGTCCAGAGTCGTGCCGTTCGTGGAGTCGAGGTCGGCGACCGAGACCTGGCCGTCGGCGGCGACCGTGACCGCGCAGTGGAGGCGGGAGACGTCCGGGTCGTCGAGCGGGACGTCGGCGTCGGCGGAGCGGCCGATGCGGATCTCGCCGCCGTGCAGGAGGTGGACGCCGCCCGCGTCCGGGCCGGCGATCACCTGCAGCTGGGTCGGGGCGTCGTCCAGCTCCGGGTGCGGCTCGGGCTCGGCGGGGGTGCCCAGGGAGAGCACGGCGCCGTCGATCAGCGGGGGCTCGCCGAGGGTGCTGCGGCGGTCGTCCAGGCGCTCCGCGCCCGCGTACAGCACCACCGCACCGCCGGAGGCCGAGGCGCCCGCGTCGCCCGCGACCGCCGAGGCCAGTGCCGACGCCACCGCCGCCAGGGCCGTGCCGGCGGGCGCCGTGACCAGCACGTCGCAGCTCGCGGTGCGGCCCCGCGCCCGGTCGGGCGGGCTCAGCGGGTCTACGACGGTCAGCCGGATCTGCATCGCCGTCAGCGGTCCCTTCTGCGCGGGTCTGCGCGGGCAGAGACAAACCCCCACCCCACACGAGCACATCGGCCAGTACTCCAGGCATCCTCGCACCTGCCACTGACAACGCGCCCGCCGCTCGGGGGCAAGTGATCTTGATTGGTCGGCTCTGCCCGCAAAAGTGCCTGACAGATGACATAGCGCAGACCGCTTGAGATCGGTCACGCCCACTTCGGGCAACCGGCGGACCGAGTCGAGCGTCTTTCCTTCGAACATGCACGGGGAGTCGTACGTAAGACGCTGGGACGGCGACAGGTCGGTGCCGCGCACAGCGGCACTACAGTGGGTCGGAACGGTAAGCAAGCAGCAGGGAGCACATGACGTGCGGCCGGTAGGCAGCAAGTACCTGCTCGAGGAGCCGCTCGGACGCGGCGCCACGGGCACCGTCTGGCGGGCCCGCCAGCGAGAGACCGCGGGGGCCGAGGCCGCCGTGCCCGGTCAGCCCGGCGAGACCGTCGCGATCAAGGTCCTGAAGGAAGAGCTGGCGAACGACGCCGACATCGTGATGCGCTTCCTCAGAGAGCGCTCCGTGCTGCTGCGGCTGACCCACCCGAACATCGTCCGGGTCCGCGACCTGGTGGTCGAGGGTGATCTGCTGGCGCTGGTCATGGACCTCGTCGAAGGCCCCGACCTGCACCGCTACCTGCGCGAGAACGGCCCCTTCAGCCCCATGGGCGCCTCTCTCCTCACCGCCCAGATCGCCGACGCGCTCGCCGCCAGCCACGCCGACGGCGTAGTGCACCGCGACCTGAAGCCGGCCAACGTCCTGCTGAGGCAGAACGGCGGCGAGATGCACCCGATGCTCACCGACTTCGGCATCGCCCGCCTGGCCGACTCCCCGGGCCTGACCCGCACCCACGAGTTCGTCGGCACGCCCGCGTACGTCGCACCGGAGTCCGCCGAGGGCCGGCCGCAGACCTCCGCCGTCGACATCTACGGCGCCGGCATCCTGATGTACGAGCTGGTCACCGGCCGTCCCCCGTTCGGCGGCGGATCGGCGCTGGAAGTACTGCACCAGCACCTGAGCGCCGAGCCGCGCCGCCCGTCCACGGTTCCGGACCCGCTCTGGACGGTCATAGAGCGCTGCCTGAGCAAGAACCCGGACGAACGGCCCAGCGCCGAGAACCTCGCGCGCGCCCTGCGGGTCGTCGCCGAGGGCATCGGTGTGCACGCGAACTCCGCGCAGATCGCCGCCGCGGAGGCCGTCGGCACCCTGCTGGCCCCCGACCCGATGCCGGCCGCCGTCCCCGGCTCGGCCGACCCCACGCAGGTCCTGCAGCACGGCGCGGGCTCGTACGATCCGAACGCGGCGACCAGCTTCCTGCCGCACACCGGCGGACCGGGCCCGGCGGGCGCCGCCGACCCCACCGCCGTACTCCCGAACACCGGGGCCGCGGACCCGACCGCCGTCATGCCGCCGGTGCCGCAGGGCGGGCCGGGGCAGCAGCCCGAGCAGCCGCACCCCTGGCAGAACCAGCTGCGCGCAGCCCGCGACCGCAACGAGCAGACGCAGGTCCAGCAGTACCTCGACCCGAACGACGATCCGCTGCGCCGCCGCCCCCAGCGGCAGGCCGCCCGCCCGCAGCAGCAGCGCCCCCAGCAGCAGCGACCGCAGCAGGCCTACGGCTATCCGCAGCAGCAACAGCCGCAGCAGTACGCCCCGCCGCAGCACCAGCAGCCTCAGCGGTACGCACCTCCGCAGCAGCCCCAGCAGCCCGCCCGTGAGCCCCGGCAGCCGCGACAGCGCAGCGCCAACCCGATGAAGATCCCCGGGCTCGGCTGTCTGAAGGGGTGCCTGTTCACGATCGTCATCCTGTTCGTCGCGGGCTGGCTGGTCTGGGAGCTGAGCCCGCTGCAGGAGTGGATCGGTACGACCAAGAGCTACTGGCAGCAGCTCTCCGACATGTTCAACACCGTGACCGGATGGATCGGGAAACTGGGCGATCTGGTCGGCAACAAAGGCGGCAGCGGCGGCAACTGAGCAGCGAGCTTGGTGATTTGTCGACACCTGACGGGTGATTTCCGTCTCTGCGGTGAAGGTTGGCTCTTCGGACGCGTAGTTTTGGCGACACACGCGTCTGGTAGGAGCAGTCTTGGCACGGAAGATCGGCAGCCGGTACACCGCGAACCAGATCCTGGGGCGGGGCAGCGCCGGCACGGTGTGGCTGGGGGAGGGGCCCGAGGGGCCCGTCGCCATCAAGCTGCTGCGCGAGGATCTCGCGTCCGACCAGGAACTCGTCGGCCGCTTCGTGCAGGAGCGCACCGCGCTGCTCGGTCTCGACCACCCGAACGTCGTCTCCGTCCGTGACCTGGTGGTGGACGGCAACGACCTCGCGCTGGTCATGGACCTGGTACGCGGCACCGACCTGCGCACCCGCCTCGACCGCGACCGGCGGCTCGCGCCCGCCGCGGCGGTGGCGATCGTGGCCGACGTCGCGGACGGCCTCGCGGCCGCGCACGCGGCGGGCGTCGTGCACCGCGACGTCAAGCCGGAGAACGTGCTGCTGGACATGCAGGGCCCGCTGGGCCCCGGCGGCTCCCACCCGGCCCTCCTGACCGACTTCGGTGTGGCCAAGCTCATCGACTCCCCGCGCCGCACCCGAGCGACGAAGATCATCGGCACGCCGGACTACCTGGCCCCGGAGATCGTGGAGGGCCTGCCCCCGCGCGCGGCGGTCGACATCTACGCCCTCGCGACGGTCCTCTACGAGCTGCTGGCGGGCTTCACACCCTTCGGCGGCGGACACCCGGGCGCAGTCCTCCGCCGCCACGTCACGGAGACGGTGGTGCCCCTGCCGGGCATCCCGGACGAACTGTGGCAGCTGCTCGTACAGTGCCTGGCCAAGGCGCCGGCCTCCCGGCTGCGCGCCTCGGAGCTGGGCGTACGGCTGCGGGAGCTGCTGCCGCTGGTCGCGGGGATGCCGCCGCTGGACGTGGACGAACCGGACGTGGAGCCGACGGAGGAGTCGGAGACGACGGCCGGCGAGGCCACCGCCCCCGCCCGTGAGCGGGTACGGCGCGGCGCGGTCCCACTGGTACCGGGCGCGAAGCCGGCCGACTCCAACCGCGACACACATACGTCGATGAGAGTGCCGGCGCCCGACGAGCTGGCCGGAGGTGCGCGCGGAACGGCCCGGGTGCCGCGGGCGGCGGGGGCGCCACGGCCGGGGTCCGCGCGGCACCGGGCGGTGACGCGTCGGCGCCGGGTGGTGCTGGGGACGGCCGCGGCGATACTGGTGGCGGCGGCCGGGGTGGGGACGTGGCTGGCGACGTCGGGGGACGACGCGGGGGCGACACCGCAGGACTCGAAGCACTCGGCACCGGCATCGCCGTGACTGGTCAGCGCCGGTCACGGCATCTCAGCCCGTCCGGCGTTTGAGGACGAGGCCCCTCAAGGGCCGAAGCGGGGGTCTGGGGGCGGCAGCCCCCAGCGAGGGCCGCGCCGCTTGGCGGAGCCGTTACGCTGGAGGCGTGGCAGTCGTCGATGTATCCGAAGAGCTCAAGTCCCTCTCCTCGACCATGGAGTCGATCGAGGCCGTTCTGGACCTCGACAAGCTGAGGGCAGACATCGCCGTGCTCGAGGAGCAGGCGGCCGCGCCGTCCCTGTGGGACAACCCGGACGAGGCGCAGAAGATCACCAGCAAGCTGAGCCACCTGCAGGCCGAGGTCAGGAAGACCGAGGCGCTGCGCGGGCGGATCGACGATCTCGCCGTGCTCTTCGAGATGGCCGAGGAGGAGGACGACCCGGACACCCGCGCCGAGGCCGAGTCCGAGCTCGCCGCCGTCAAGAAGGCGCTGGACGAGATGGAGGTCCGGACGCTGCTGAGCGGCGAGTACGACTCCCGTGAGGCGCTCGTCAACATCCGCGCCGAGGCGGGTGGCGTGGACGCCGCCGACTTCGCCGAGAAGCTGCAGCGGATGTACCTGCGCTGGGCGGAGCAGAAGGGCTACAAGACCGAGCTCATCGAGACGTCGTACGCGGAAGAGGCCGGCATCAAGTCGACCACCTTCGCCGTGCAGGTGCCGTACGCCTACGGCACGCTCTCGGTCGAGCAGGGCACCCACCGGCTCGTGCGCATCTCGCCCTTCGACAACCAGGGCCGCCGCCAGACCTCCTTCGCGGGCGTCGAGGTGCTTCCCGTGGTCGAGCAGACCGACCACATCGAGATCGACGAGTCCGAGCTGCGCGTGGACGTGTACCGGTCCTCGGGCCCCGGCGGCCAGGGCGTGAACACCACCGACTCCGCGGTGCGCCTCACCCACCTCCCCACCGGCATCGTCGTCTCCTGCCAGAACGAGCGGTCGCAGATCCAGAACAAGGCCACCGCGATGAACGTCCTCCAGGCCAAGCTGCTCGAGCGGCGCCGCCAGGAGGAGCAGGCCAAGATGGACGCCCTGAAGGGCGACGGCGGCAACTCCTGGGGCAACCAGATGCGTTCGTACGTCCTGCACCCGTACCAGATGGTCAAGGACCTGCGCACCGAGTTCGAAGTCGGCAACCCCGAGGCCGTGTTCAACGGTGAGATCGACGGGTTCCTCGAGGCCGGTATTCGCTGGCGCAAGCAGCAAGAGAAGTAACTTTGTCGACTTGACAACTGCCGCCCTACGGGCGGCAGTTGCTGTTTGTCTGGGTTTTACATCACACTCACAGGTTCCAACTCGATGTAAACAAGACGCAAGTGGACATTGCGCGCGCAACGGCCTTGACGTTGCTTTGAAAAATGGGAAGGGTAAAGCGCGGCATGCGTATCTCTGGGGCGCATGTGAACCGGGGGAATGCGCAGCGCAGTTACCTCCGTCGATCACGGCCCCCGAGCGCCGCCCAACTGACGAGCAGCTACTGGGGGTAGCAACCAGATGACGAACAAGACGCGGATCCGTGTCGCGCGGATCGCGGCCGGTGCGGTGATCGCCGCCGGCGCCTCGCTGACCGCTGCGGGTGTCGCATCCGCCGACGACTGCGGGCTGCTGGGCATCTGCATCACGCCTGCGCCGACCGACCCGGCGCCGACGGACCCGGCTCCGACCGGTCTGCCGACGGACCCGGCCCCGACGGACCTTCCGACGGACCCGACGGAGCCCACCGGCGAGCCGACCGAGCCCACGGAGGAGCCCACCACTCCGCCCACGGACAACCCGACCTCCGAGCCGACCAACCCGGGCAACGGGAACGGCAACGGTAACGGGAATGGCAACGGCAACGGCAACGGGCACAACGGTGGTGGCAACTCCAACACCAACCCCGACGGCAACTCCGGCACCTCCGCCCAGGACGAGGGCTCCTCGGCCCTCCAGGACACGGGCTCGGACACCGCGACCCAGACCCAGGGCAACGGCCAGCAGCTCGCCGAGACCGGTGCCGGTCAGACGACCTTCCTGATCGTCGGTGCCGCCACCATGATCGCCGGTGGCGTCGGCTTCCGCATTCTGCCGCGCCTCGTGGGCGGCCGTGGCGGTGCGGCTGCCTGACGGTAGCCGCGCGCACACGCAACGTGTGCGGCAACGTACGACGAGGGGCCCGGAGCGTGTATCGCTCCGGGCCCCTCGGGCGTCTCAGTGCCCCTGTGCAGCGCTCTACGCGGTCTGGTGCGCCAGCAGCGCCACCGCCGCGATCAGCACTGCCAGCAGTGCGATCAGCGCCATGGGGTTGAGCCCCGCGAAGAAGTTCTCCTGCTGCAGCCGCTCGCGGTTCGCGCGGCACACGGGGCACCGGCCCTCGCTCACGGGCGCCGCGCAGTTCGCGCACACCAGCCGGTCGTACGTCATGCGCTCGCCCTCCTTGCCAGTACGTTCACTGGGAGAACGGCTCCGGGTGGGAGAACGTTCCCCTCTCTACTGTGCCAGGTTCCTCCGGAGGCTGCGCGGTTCGCTCCCAGAGGGGTGAGTGAGGCTCGTCTCGCGGCTGCGGGCCGGTGGGGGCTTGTCGCGCCCCGCGGCGGAGCCGCTGATCGATACAGCCCCGCGCCCCTGCAAAGCCGCTGCCCTCCCCGGCACAAAAGTGCACAACCCCCACGCAACCTGACCGGCGCCTGCGCTTGTGCACCCGACTCGCGTATGGTCACGCTCATCTACCCCCGGCGACCCGTGGTGCATCCGTGATCCGATTCGACAACGTCTCCAAGGTCTACCCCAAGCAGAACCGTCCTGCACTCAGGGATGTGTCCCTGGAAGTGGAGAAGGGCGAGTTCGTGTTTCTCGTGGGGTCCTCCGGCTCCGGAAAGTCCACCTTCCTGCGGCTGATCCTCCGCGAGGAGCGGACCAGTCATGGTCAGGTGCACGTCTTGGGCAAGGACCTCGCGCGCCTCTCCAACTGGAAGGTGCCGCACATGCGGCGCCAGTTGGGGACGGTGTTCCAGGACTTCCGGCTCCTGCCGAACAAGACGGTGGCGGAGAACGTCGCCTTCGCACAGGAGGTCATCGGCAAGTCGAAGGGCGAGATCCGCAAGTCCGTGCCGCAGGTGCTCGACCTCGTCGGGCTCGGCGGCAAGGAGGACCGGATGCCCGGCGAGCTGTCCGGAGGTGAGCAGCAGCGAGTCGCGATCGCGCGCGCGTTCGTCAACCGGCCCAAGCTGCTCATCGCCGACGAGCCCACCGGCAACCTCGACCCGCAGACCTCCGTCGGCATCATGAAGCTGCTCGACCGGATCAACCGGACCGGCACCACTGTGGTGATGGCGACGCACGACCAGAACATCGTGGACCAGATGCGCAAGCGCGTCATCGAGCTGGAGAAGGGCCGCCTCGTCCGCGACCAGGCACGCGGCGTCTACGGCTACCAGCACTGACGATCCACGGAAAGGCTTAACCAGACGCCATGCGCGCCCAGTTCGTACTCTCCGAGATCGGTGTCGGTCTCCGCCGCAACCTGACCATGACCTTCGCGGTCATCGTCTCCGTCGCCCTGTCCCTTGCGCTGTTCGGCGGGTCGCTCCTCATGAGCGACCAGGTCAGCACCATGAAGGGCTACTGGTACGACAAGGTCAACGTCTCGATCTTCCTCTGCAACAAGAGCGACGCCGAGTCCGACCCCAACTGCGCCAAGGGCGCGGTCACCGACGACCAGAAGAAGCAGATCCTCGCCGACCTGGACAAGATGACGACGGTCGTCCAGAAGGTCACCTACGAGTCGCAGGACGCGGCGTACAAGCACTACAAGGAGCAGTTCGGCGACTCCCCGCTGGCCAGTTCCCTCACGCCGGACCAGATGCAGGAGTCGTACCGGATCAAGCTGAAGGACCCGGAGAAGTACCAGGTCATCGCGACCGCCTTCGACGGGCGCGACGGTGTGCAGTCCGTGCAGGACCAGAAGGGGATCCTGGACAACCTCTTCGGGCTGCTCAACGGCATGAACTGGGCCGCGCGGGCGGTGATGGCGCTGATGCTCGTGGTCGCGCTGATGCTGATCGTCAACACCGTGCGTGTGTCCGCGTTCAGCCGGCGCCGGGAGACCGGGATCATGCGGCTGGTCGGTGCCTCCGGGTTCTACATCCAGGCGCCGTTCATCATGGAGGCGGCGGTCGCCGGGCTCATCGGCGGGACGGTCGCCTGCGGATTCCTGGTGGTCGCGCGGTACTTCATCATCGACCACGGTCTCGCCCTGTCCCAGAAGCTGAACCTGATCAACTTCATCGGCTGGGACGCCGTCCTGACCAAGCTGCCGCTCATCCTCGCCACTAGTCTGCTGATGCCCGCGCTTGCCGCGTTCTTCGCGCTGCGCAAGTACCTGAAGGTGTGATGCATGCCAAGAGGGCCGTACGGTCAACCGGCCGTGCGGCCCTTCGCGTTGTCCTAGACTCACCGGCATGTCAGGTCGTGACCTGTTCTGCCAGCCCCGCCGCATCCGCCGCGGGGCCGTCCTGACATTGGTCTTCGCGAGCGTGCTCGTCGCGGGTGCGGCGACCGGCTCCTTTTCCGAGACCGACCGGAAATCCCCGTCCGGAGCGGCCCGTTCGGCCGTGCCCGCCGGTCATCACGAGGACGTGGCCAAGGCGGCCGAGGAGGCCATGGCCGACGGCAAGTCCCCGATGGAGGCCGCCGAGCGCGCGGTCAGCCGCAGCGGGGACCGCTGGGGCGCCGTCTACTCCGAGGGCGAGTACCAGGAGTTCGAGGAGGCCCTCGACGGCCAGTACACCGGCGTCGGCCTGTGGGCCAGGCGCGAGCGGGACGGCCGTATCGAGGTGACCAGGGTGGCCCCCGGCTCGCCCGCGGCCGCCGCCGGGATCCACAAGGGCGACCGGCTGCGCAGCATCGACGGCGAGAAGGTCGACGGGCAGCCCGTCACCGAGGTCGTGTCCTTACTGCGCGGCGACGCCACGGACGCGGCCGCCGGCACGGCGGTCCGGCTCGGCCTGCAGCGCGGCACGCACGCGTGGACCGAGACCCTGCGCCGGGCCCTGCTGTCCACCGATTCGATCGCCGTTCGAAAACTCGCCGGCGGGGTCACCGTCATCAGGATCGCCGCGTTCACCAAGGGCTCCGGCGACGTCGTCCGCACCGCCGTACACCAGGCCCCCGTCGGCGCCGGGATCATCCTCGACCTGCGCGGCAACTCCGGCGGCCTGGTCACCGAGGCCGTGACCACCGCGTCCGCCTTCCTCGACGGCGGCCTCGTCGCCACGTACGACGTCAACGGCGAGCAGCAGGCCCTGCACGCCGATACCGGCGGCGACACCACCAGACCCCTGGTCGCGCTCGTCGACGGCGGCACGATGAGCGCGGCCGAGCTCCTCACCGGCGCCCTGCAGGACCGCGGCCGTGCGGTGGTCGTGGGCTCCCGCACCTTCGGCAAGGGCTCGGTGCAGATGCCGAGGCAGCTTCCCGGCGGCTCCGTCGCCGAACTCACCGTCGGGCACTACCGCACCCCCTCCGGCCGCAGCGTCGACGGCCGGGGCATCACCCCCGACCTGGACGTCACCTCCCCGGGTCAGGCGGCCGTCGAGCGGGCCGAGACCGTGCTCGGCGGACTGGGCGACGCCGACTAGCCGCCGGTAAAGGGCTGGCCCCGGACCCCCTCCGTAGTGCGAAAATGGACAGCACTATGAGCAAGGGAATGTACGTACCGAAGGAGTCCCAGCCCAAGCAGGGTGGGGCGGCCGCGAAGGCCAGGGACGGCGAGAAGGGCGGCAAGCGCAAGATCGTCGCCCAGAACAAGAAGGCCCGGCACGACTACGCGATCGTCGACACCTACGAGGCCGGGCTCGTGCTGACCGGCACCGAGGTCAAGTCGCTGCGCGAAGGACGGACCTCGCTGACCGACGGCTTCGTCCAGATCGACCGGGGTGAGGCGTGGCTGCACAACGCCCACATCCCGGAGTACCACCAGGGCAGCTGGACCAACCACTCCGCGCGCCGCAAGCGCAAGCTGCTGCTGCACCGCGAGGAGATCGACAAGCTGGAGTCCAAGGCCCAGGAGACGGGTCACACGATCGTGCCCCTCGCGCTGTACTTCAAGGACGGCCGCGCGAAGGCCGAGATCGCTCTCGCGCGAGGCAAGAAGGAGTACGACAAGCGCCAGACCCTGCGGGAGAAGCAGGACCGGCGGGAGTCGGACCGGGCGATCGCGGCGGCGAAGCGGAAGCAACGCGAGGCGTAGCCGCCCGGGAATACGGTGGCATCGCCGTGCGTTGTTCACGTACGATGGCACTGCACCTCACAGCGGGTGCGCACCCTCTCCGGAGGGGTTTGAAAACACAACATGGGGATGATCGGTTTCGACAGCGGCTGTTGAAACAGGGGAAGCGTGTCGAGGAAGCGGCAATGATCTCGTTAACCATATGTCGCAAAAAATAATCGCCAATTCCAAGAGCGATTCCCGCGCCTTCGCCCTCGCTGCCTAATAAGCAGTGAGTGAAGGCCCTTAACGGGTGTCAGCCCGGGAGTGTTCCCGACCCGGACCCTGGCATAATCTAGGGGACTAAACGATCGAGCCCGGTCACGGGGTTCGATGGGAAACCAAACAGTGACTGGGCCCGTCGGCGACTTGTTCGCGTGATCGCCGGGGCCGAGAAAATCGCAGCGAACTGCACACGGAGAAGCCCTGATTCTGCACCGTTGGACGCGGGTTCGATTCCCGCCATCTCCACAATCTCCATGTTGAGGGCCCGGTGGTCACAGACCACCGGGCCCTCGTCGTTTTTATGGGCTCCGGCTCCATATCGGCAACTGGTTCACGCTTCTACGGTCCCTCCCCATGACACAGACCAGAGCCGCACGCCACAGCACACTCCTCGCGACCCTCCTGGTCGCCCTGATCGCCGCCTTCCTCACCCCCGGCAGGGCGGCCGCCGCCTCCCTGCAGGAAGTCACCGGGTTCGGATCCAACCCCGGAGCGCTGCGCATGTTCCGCTATGTCCCCGACGGACTGCCGTCCGGGCGTCCCGTCGTCGTCGCGCTGCACGGGTGCACACAGGACGCCGCCGGGTACGGGGCCGGGAGCGGGTGGATCCAGCTCGCCGACCAGTGGGGGTTCTCGGTCGTGCTGCCGCAGCAGACCACCGCCAACAACTCCTCGTCCTGCTTCGACTGGTTCCAGAGCGGGGACATCGAGCGGGGGCAGGGTGAGGCCGCGAGCGTCGCGCAGATGGTGGACCGGCAGCTCGCCGACGTCGGCGGCGACGCATCGCGCGTGTACGTCACCGGGCTGTCCGCCGGTGGTGGCATGACCGCCGTGATGATGGCGGACTATCCGGAGAAGTTCGCCGCGGGCGGGATCGTCGCCGGGCTGCCGTACGGATGCGCGCAGGCCGCCGGATCTCCGTATGTGTGCATGTACGTCGGGGCCACGCAGACGGCGAAGCAGTGGGGCGACCGGGTGCGGGCCGCCCGGCCCGGGTACGGCGGGCCCTGGCCCACGCTCACCGTCTTCCAGGGCAGTGCCGACTACACCGTCAAGCCCGTCAACATGACCGACCTGATGAAGCAGTGGACCGATGTGCTGGGGGCCGACCAGACGGCGGACGTGAGTGACACCGTCGCCGGGTATCCGCACCAGGTCTTCCGTGATCCCGCCGGGAAGGCCGTCGTCGAGACCTACAGCATCACCGGCATGGGGCACGGGCAGCCCGTCGACCCCGGCAGCGGCAGCACGCAGTGCGGGACTGCCGGGGCCTACCTCCTCGATGTGAACCTGTGTGCCGCCTACCGGCTCGGGCTCACCTGGGGGCTCAGCGCAGGGTGAACGTCGACAGGCGTACGTCCTTGCCCAGGACCAGGTAGACGTCCGTACGGCCCTTCGCCGCGCCCGACAGCTTCGCGGTCACCGTCGTGTAGTCGTACGGCGACGACGTGCCCGCGAAGTGCGCGGTGCCGGCGAGGGGGCCGGTCGGTGAGCCGAGCCGCACCTCGACCGTGCCGGACGACGTCCCGGCGACGCGTGCACTGAACTCGCCAGCGCCCGCCCCCAGTTGGGTGTCCGCGAACTTCAGCCACGCGCCGTCGGAGGCCGCCGACACCGCCGTACCGCTCGCCTTGGACTCGTCGACGAGGTGGACGGCGGAGTAGTCGTCGAAGTTCTCGGCGCGGGTGGCCTTCGACAGGTTCCGTGGCGGGATGGTCTCGCCCTTCACCTGCCAGGCAGCACGGGCATGGATGTCGGAGGACGACGAGCCCACCAGTACGTCGTAAGTGCCGCTCTCCACCGTCCACTTGGAGCGGGTGACATCCCAGTGGGCGAGGTCCGTCTGCCGTAGTTTCAGCTTCACCGTGCGGGTCTCGCCGGGGGCCAGTGAGACGCGCTGGAACGCCTTGAGCTGCTTGAGGGGCTGTTTGTCGCGGGAGGTGCGCTGGTGGGTGTAGAGCTGTACGACCTCGTCGCCGGCGCGGGTGCCCGTGTTCGTGACGGTGACCTCGTAGCCGCCGTCGACGCGCTTCAGGTCGCCGTAGCGGAACGTCGTGTAGGAGAGGCCGTAGCCGAAGGGATGGAGCGCCTGGCCCTTGAAGTACTGGTAGGTGCGGTCGGACTTGATGATGTCGTAGTCGAGGATCGACGGGAGGTCGGCGTCGGAGCGGTACCAGGTCTGGGTGAGGCGGCCGGACGGGTCGGCGTCGCCGTAGAGGAGGTCGGCGAGGGCGTTGCCCGTCTCCTGGCCGGCGTGGGTCGTCCAGAGGACGGCGGGGACCTCCCTCTCGAGGGAGCCGAGGGTGGTCGGGTAGCTGTTCTCGACGATCACGACCGTGTGCGGGTTGGCCGCGTGCACCGCCTTGACCAGGGTCTCCTGTGACGGTGCGAGGGACAGGTCCGTGCGGTCGTGGGCCTCGCGGCCGTTGATGGACGGGTCCGAGCCGACCACCACGACGGCCTGGTCCTTGCCCTTGACCGCGGCGACCGCCTCGTCGACACCGCTGCGGACCACGTCCTTCGTGTAGTGGGCCGCCTGGTCCTTGGCGACCAGGCCGAGGGTGCCGTCCGTGCCGGTCGGGCCCAGGTAGACCGGGTTCGACCACCAGGACTCGGCGGTCTCGTAGCCGGCGTAGCGGAGCAGGTACGTTCCGTCGTCCTGGCGCTCCAGCTTGAACTGCTGCTGTACGTACCAGCCGTTCGGCTGTTTCTGGTCGTTGACGAAGTTCGACCAGTTGTAGCCGACGTACTTGCCGTTCGCGGCGGAGCGCAGGGTCACGATGCCGGAGCCCCAGTCGAAGACGTCGAACTGGGCTCCCGTACCGGAATCCGCCGTCTCCTTCAGGGGTGCGCCCGCCTCGCCCGCCCCCGCCGTCACGTACTTGCCGGTCGCCGTGTCCTTCAGGGCGATCCGGTCCACGCCCTCGCTGCTCGCGACCGAGGTGCCGAGCTTCGACTCGATGCCGTCCTTCGGGGTGACGGCGTAGGGGAGCGTGCCGGAGTACCAGTCCGTGTAGAGGGTGTCGGCGAGCGGGCCGACGACGGCGGCGCTGCCCGTCTTCTTCAGCGGCAGCGCACCGTCATTCTTCAGCAGGACCGCCGCCTCGGTGGCCGCCTTGCGGGCCAGGGCGCGATGGGCGGGGCTGTCGATGACGGACGCGTCGATGGAGCCGTACCTGCCGCCGCCGGGGTCGAACTCGCCGAGGCGGACGCGGATGCTCAGCACGTCTCCCGCGGCCTTGTCGACGTCCGACTCCTTCAACAGACCTGTGGAAAGCGCCGACTTGACCGCCGTGGTCGTCGGGCCGGAGTCCGTGTCGTTGTCGGTGAAGCTGTCGATGCCCGCCTTCAGCGCCGCCGCGTCCGCCTCGGTCTGGGTGCCGTAGTACTGCTGGCTGCCGACCAGGTTCCCGGGCGCGAAGGCGTCCGTGAGGTTCAGCAGGTCCTTCGAGGTCCAGGTGCGGACGGTGTCGTCGAGAGCCGGATTCACCGTGTTCGGACGGCCGTTGACCAGGTTGTACGAGGACATCACGCCCGTCGCCGCGTCCGCCGCGATCGCGGGCTTGAAGGCCTGCTCGTCGTACTCCTTCAGTACGCGCGGGCGCAGTTCGGAGGTCGTGGTGTCACGGTGCTCCTCGTTGTTGTTGGCGAGGAAGTGCTTCAGCGTCGGGGCCGTCTTGAGGTGGTCCGGGTCGCCTCCCGTCAGGCCCGTGCCGTATGCCGTCGAGATCGCGCCGGTCAGATACGGGTCCTCGGAGTAGCCCTCCTCGTTGCGGCCCCAGCGCGGGTCGCGCAGCAGGTTGACCACGGGTGCCCACAGGTTCAGGCCCCAGCCGGCCGGGCGCTGCTGCTGGAAGCCGCGTGCCTCGTCGCCGATCGCCGAGCCGACCTGGCGGAGCAGGGACGGGTCCCAGGTGGAGGCGAGTCCGATCGCCTGCGGGAACACCGTCGCTCTGCCGAGCCAGGCCACGCCGTGCAGGGCCTCGGTGCCGGTGCGGAACGACTGGATGCCGAGGCGGGGGATCGCCGGCTCGTACTGGTGGAGGAGGGAGATCTTCTCGTCGAGGGTGAGCCGGGAGAGCAGGTCGGAGACGCGGGCGTTCACTGGGAGGGCGGGGTTGCGGAAGGGGTACGTCGGGTCGGCGTGCGCCGGGACGGTGGCGCCGAGGCCCGCGATCAGGAGCAGGGCCGTCAGCAGCGTGGTTCTCTGTCTTCTTCTCGTGCTTGTTCTCTTGCCTTTCATGTCACGGCTCCTTCGGTTGAGGACGCTACGGAGATTCAGGCATCGCGCGGTGCCGTGCTCGCCCGTTCCGTCAGCCGTGGCGGCAGCAGCGTGGCCTCGGGTACGGCGCTGCCGCCCAGCTTCTTCATCAGCAGCTCCACCGCCCGCTCGCCCACCTCGGCGGACGGGAGGGCGACGGAGGTGACGGGGACACGGACGGACTCGGCGAGTTCGTCGGGGCAGATGGCGGTGACGGAGAGGTCGCCGGGGACGCGCAGGCCGAGCTGCTCGAAGGCGTCGACGAGCGGTTCGAGGACCGCTTCGTTGTGGACGACGACTCCCGTCAGCGCCGGTTGTTCGCGCAGGAGTTGCTCGGCGACCAGGCGGGCGGCCGCGGGCGAGGCCTCGCAGGGGTGCACGGAGGAGGAGAGCCCGCTGCGGTCGGCGGCGGCCGTGAAGCCCTGGACCACTCGCTGGGCGAACGCGGTCTGCCGTACGTACACCTCCGGCGGCGACCCGACCAGCGCCACGACCCGGTGCCCGAGCCGCGCCAGATGCTCCACGCACGCCTCACCGGCGGCCTTGAAGTCCAGGTCGATGCAGGTCAGGCCCTCGGAGTCGGCCGGGAAGCCGATCATCACGGACGGCCGTTCCAGCGAGCGCAGCAACGGCAGCCTGGGTTCCCGCAGCTGGACGTCCATCACGATCAGCGCGTCGACGAGGGCCGTGTCCGCGACCCGCCTCAGGCCCTCCTCGCCCTCCTCCTGCGTGAGCAGCAGCACGTCGTGGTCGTGCTTGCGGGCCGTCGTCACCACCGACACCGCGAACTGCATCACCACCGGGACGTGGATGCCCGTCCGTAACGGGATCACCAGCGCCAGCACGTTCGAGCGGCTGCTGGCCAGCGCCCGGGCGCCCGCGTGCGGCCGGTAGCCCAGCTCGCGGATGGCCTCCTCGACCCGCTGCCGGGTCTCCTCGGAGATCGGGCGCTTGCCGCTGAGCGCGTAGGAGACGGTGCTGGGGGAGACCCCGGCGTGCCGGGCCACATCGGTGATCTTCACCATCGGCCCAGCTCCAGGGAGAGGAATCCGGTACCCGCCTGCGCCCGCGCCGTCCGCTCCCCGGCCGCCAGATTCCACGCCGCCGCCGGCTCACTGCACGAGGCCCGCAGCGTGTCCCCTTCGCGTACGACGGTGAAGGTCACGTTCCCCACCGGTACCGTCACCTGCGCGCCGTGCTCCAGGCCGTACGCCCGCAGGGTGACCCCGTCGGCATGGTCGTAGTCGGGCCGGTCGGCCACCGCACCCACCGGGATCACCGTCCCCGGCCGTACCAGCAGGGGCACGCTCAGGAAGCCGTGCCGCTCTCGCACCCAGCGCGGCCCGGTCACCGTCCGCCCGCTCAGGAAGTGCGTCCAGGTGCCCTCGGGTACGTAGTAGGACACATCCCCTTCGTCGCCGAACACCGGCGCGACCAGCAGATCCGAACCCAGCATGTACTGCCGCTCCAGATGGGCGCACCCGGGGTCGTCCGGGAACTCCAGCACCATCGCCCGCATCATCGGCACGCCCTCGGTGTGGGCGGTGCGTGCGGCCTCGTAGAGATAGGGCATGAGGCTGAGCTTCAGCCGGGTGAACTGCCGCAGCACGTCCACGGCTTCCTCGTCGAACAGCCACGGGACGCGGTAGGAGGAGCTGCCGTGCAGCCGGCTGTGGGACGACAGCAGTCCGAAGGCCAGCCACCGTTTGAACAGGGCGGGTGTCGGTGTCCCCTCGAAGCCGCCGATGTCGTGGCTCCAGTAGCCGAAGCCGGACAGGCCCAGCGACAGCCCGCCGCGCAGCGACTCGGCCATCGACTCGTACGTCGCCTCGCAGTCGCCGCCCCAGTGCACCGGGAACTTCTGGCTGCCGGTCGTCGCCGAGCGCGCGAAGAGCACGGCCTCGCCCTCGCCGCGGTGTTTGCGCAGCACGTCGAAGACGGTGCGGTTGTAGAGGTACGTGTAGTAGTTGTGCATCCGCTCCGGGTCGGAGCCGTCGGACCACGCCACGTCGACCGGCACCCGCTCGCCGAAGTCGGTCTTGAAACAGTCGACGCCCTGCGCGAGCAGCGCCTCCAGCTTCGAGGCGTACCAGTCGCGGGCGGCCGGGCTGGTGAAGTCGACCAGCGCCATGCCCGGCTGCCACATGTCCCACTGCCAGACGCTGCCGTCGGGCCTGCGGAGCAGATGGCCCAGCGCCTTGCCCTCCGCGAACAGGGGCGAGCGCTGGGCGATGTACGGGTTGATCCACACGCAGACATGCAGATCGCGTTCCTTGAGCCGCGTCAGCATGCCCTCCGGGTCCGGGAAGACCCGCGGGTCCCACTGGAAGTCGCACCAGTTGAACTCCCGCATCCAGAAGCAGTCGAAGTGGAAGACGGAGAGCGGGAGTTCGCGCGCCCGCATGCCCTCGATGAAGGACGTCACCGTCTCCTCGTCGTACGACGTGGTGAAGGACGTCGACAGCCACAGGCCGAACGACCAGGCCGGAGGCAGTGCGGGCCGCCCGGTGAGGGCCGTGTACTTGCGGAGGATCTCCTTGGGGCTCGGGCCGTAGATGACGTAGTACGTCAACTCCTGTGTCTCGGCGCTGAATTGGACCCGGGAGACCGCCTCGGACCCCACCTCGAAGGACACCTTGCCCGGGTGGTCGACGAAGACGCCGTAACCCGCGTCCGTCAGATAGAACGGGACGTTCTTGTAGGCCTGTTCGGTGGCCGTGCCGCCGTCGGCGTTCCAGATGTCGACGACCTGGCCGTTCTTGACGAGGGGGCCGAAGCGCTCGCCGAGGCCGTAGACGGAGGTGCCGACCCCGAGGCCCAGCTGTTCCCGCAGGTAGTGCGCTCCCTCCGCATTCCGCATGATGCCCATGCCCTTGGGGCCGCTGGAGGTGAGGGTGCGGCCGTTCGCGAGGAAGTCGACGTGCCAGGAGCCGGTACGGGCCACTCGGACCGACAGGGCGCCGGAGGCCAGGGTCGCGTGCTCGTCGTCGTAGGAGACCTGGGGCGCGAACTCCTGCTCGCTGATGTCGAATTCGGGGCCGCGCGGCTGCTCGCCCTCGAAGTGGGTGAAGGTGAGGCCGATGACGTCGGGCATGGGGGTGTGCGCGCTGATCGTCACGACCGGTCCCTTCAGCAGGTCGCCGCGGTGGCGGATGGGCTGGGTCGGCGCGTGGATCTCCAGCGTGCCGTCCGTGGCGGTGACATCGAGGACCTCGACGGGGTGGGCCGCGGTGACGCCCTCGCGCAGCAGCCAGTAGCCATCGGTGAACTTCACGTGGGGGGTCCTTACTTGACGGCACCCACGGCGATGCCGCGGGTGAGGGTCCGCTGGAAGACGAGGAAGAACACGATCGCCGGGAGGACGCCGAGCAGGGCCGCCGCGTTGGTCATCGTGGCGTCCATCAGGCGCTGGCCCTGGAGGACGCCGAGAGCCACCGACACGGTCTGGTTGTCGTTGGAGATCAGCATGACCAGGGGGAGCAGGAACTCGTTCCAGGTCCAGATGAAGAAGAAGACCAGAAGCACGCCGATGGTGGGGCGGCTGATCGGGACGACGATCCGCCACAGCACCTGCCACTTGTTGGCACCGTCGATACGGGCCGCCTCGATGATCTCGCGGGGGAACTGGCCCAGGACCGACGAGAGCAGATAGGTGCCGAAGGCCGCCTGGATCACCGTGAAGACGATGATCACGCTCAGCCTCGTGTCGTACAGGCCGGCCTGCTTGCTGAGGTAGTAGATCGGGTAGACCAGCGCCTCCTGCGGCAGCATGTTGGCGAGGACGAAGAAGGCCAGGACCCAGGTGCGGCCCTTGATCCGCCCTATCCCGATCGCGTACGCGTTGAGAACCGAGAGGATCGCCGCGAGCACGGCCACCGAGCCGCTGATCAGCACCGAGTTGACCAGCTTCTGCCCGAAGTCGACGCGCTGCCAGAAGCTCTTGAGACCGTCCAGATAGAGGCCCTCGGGAAGGCTGAGGGGGCCGTTCTGCGAGTACTCGGTCGGCGACTTGAACGCGTTGACCGCGACGATCAGAAACGGGACAACCATGAACAGCGCGGCGATGCACAGGGCGATCAGCACCGGGTAGCGGCGCAGGGCGGTCGTCATGTCCGTACCCCTTCCTCGGCGTCCTCGGCGCGGGTCTGGAGTTTCAGGAAGATCAGGGAGAGGACCAGGATGATCACGGTGAGGATCGTGGAGATCGCGGCGCCGTAGCCGACCTGGGTCTTCTCGAAGAAGGTGGAGAAGGAGAAGTAGGACGGGACGTCGGTCGCGCCGCCCGGGCCGCCCTTGGTCAGCACGTACACCGCGCCGAACACCTTGAGCGCCGCGATCGTGCACCAGGTCAGGACGACGTAGATCTCCGGGCGGATCTGCGGCAGCGTGATGTGCCAGAAGCGGCGCCACCAGCCGGCGCCGTCCAGTTCGGCCGCCTCGTACAGCTGCGGGTCGACGCGCTGCAGGCCCGCCATGAAGACGACCAGCGGAAAGCCGATCTGCACCCAGACCATGACCCCCATGACGCTGTACAGCGCGATGTCCGGGTCGCCGAGCCAGTCCTGCTGCCAACTGCTGAGCCCGATCGCCTTCAGCAGCTCGTTGAGGGAGCCGTTGTCGGGGGCGAGGATCCAGCTCCAGACGATGCCGGCGACCGCGATCGGCAGCACCTGCGGGAGGTAGAAGCAGGCGCGGAGCACTGCGGCCCATCTGCTGCCGAAGTGCTTGCCGATGTAGTCGAACAGGGCGGCCGCCAGGACGAGACCGATCATCGTCGGTACGGCCGCCATGGCGAGGACCATGAACAGGCTGTGCCGGAAGGACGCCCAGAACTCCGAATCGTCCATCAGCTCCCGGTAGTTGGCGAGCCCGGTCCACTTGGGGCTGCCGATGCCCTGCCACTCCGTGAAGCTGACGCCCGTGTTCATGAGGAACGGGACGACGATGATCGCCGTGAAGGCCAGGATGCCGGGGAGCAGGAACAGGGCGTACGAGTCGCGGGTACGGGGGCGGCGCGGGCCGGGGTGCCGGCGCTCGCCGACGGCCCGCGCACCCCGTTCGACGGTCACCGTCATTGCTTCGGCGCGCCCTTGTCGTACGCCTGCTGCAGTGCGCCGAGGTAGGCGTCCGGTTTCTCGCTGCCCGTCATCAGCTTCTGCGTCTCGGAGACGAGGACGTCGTAGAAGCCGTTCACCGGCCAGTCCGGGTAGAAGGCCAGGCCGTCCCGCCCGCTGAGGGTGTTGAAGTTGTCGGTGAGCTGCTTGGACTTCGGGTCCGTGATGGCGGACGTGTCGGCCGCGACCGGGATGCCGCCCTTGTTGCCGAGGAGGTTCTGGATCTTCTTCGACATGGTGATGTCGATGAAGTCGTAGGCGAGATCCTTGTTCTTGGCGTTCTTGGGGACCACCCAGATGTTCCCGCCGGAGCCCAGGGTCAGGTTCGAGCCGGGCCAGAGGGCGGAATCCCAGTCGAACTTGGCCTCCGACTGGAAGCGGCCGTACCACCAGCTGCCGGAGAACAGGATCGGTGTCTTGCCCTGGATCCAGGAGACGCCCGCGTCCTCGGCCTTGGTGCTGGTGGACTTCTTGCTGATGTAGCCCTTCTTCACCCAGTCCGCGAAGGTGTCGGCGGCGTACGTCCAGGCCTGGTCATGGAAGTCGGTCTTGCCCTTGTACAGCTCGTACTTGTCGACCCAGGAGCGGTCGGCCTTGGAGAGGGCCAGCTGGTAGAGGTACTGCTGGGCCATGTACTCGGCGCCCGCGTTGGCGAGCGGGGTGACGCCCTTGGCGACGAACTTGTCCATGGCGGCGGTCAGTTCGTCGAACGTCTTCGGCTCGGTGATCCCGTACTTCTTGAAGAGGTCCTTGTTGTAGAAGGCCATCGTGTACTCGGCGTAGTTGGGGACGCCGTACCACTTGCCGGAGCCCATGACCCCGTTCGTGTCGTACATGCTGGTCGTGCGGACGCCCGCGCTGAGCTTCTTGTCCCAGCCGCGCTTGGTGGCCTCGGCGGTCAGATCGGTCAGCAGGCCCTGTTTCGCGAGGGCGCCCGCGGTCGCGTTGCCCTTGTTGTACTCCATGATGTCGGGCACGTCCGAGGAGTTCAGGATCATGGGCGCCGTCTTCTGGATCTGTTCGAAGCCCTTCTCCTCGAACTTCACCTTGACGCCAGGATGCTTCGCCTCGAACTCCTTGATCGCCTCGTTCCAGGCCACGCCCATCGCGCTGTCGGGGCCCTCGTAGTGCCAGAGCTTGAGCGTCTTGGCGTCGGAGGACCCGCCACCGTCCGAGCCGCCGCATGCGCTCACCAGCAGCGATCCGCCGAGGATCGCCGCCGCGACCGCTGTCATACGCCTTCGTGCCGTCAACATCCCGTGCCTCCGCAGGACTCGGATGGGTATATCGGGGTGTCATGCGGTGGAGATCGATTCATCGAATCGATTCGATGCATGACGTCGAAGCGCTTCGACGGGCGAAGGTATGTGCGGGCTGTGGGCGCGTCAATGCATCGGACACGAATCGGTACCCGGAGTTCGTGCCGCGAGAGAGATCATCAGCGCGACGGCCGCCGCCGTCACCGGCACCCCGAATCCGGCCGTCGGCGACAGCTGGTCCACCAGCCGGCCGCCGGTCGCGGAGCCGCAGGCGATCCCGCCGAGCAGGCCGGTCACCGCGAGGGTCATGCCCTCGTTCAGGCGGCCCTCGGGGGTGCGCTGCTGCACCAGCGTCATGGTCGTGACCATGGTCGGGGCGGTCGCCATGCCCGCGACCAGCAGCGCGCCGGCCAGGAGCAGAAGCGAGCCGGTGAGGGCGGCGGCGAGGAGGGGGAGGGTCATCAGGGTCGTCATTGCGGCGATGCACCAGGGCAGGCGGTCGGACGCGGGACCGGTGAGCCTGCGGGCCCTCGCGCCCAGCGCCCCGTACAGCAGACCCGCCACGCATGAACCGGCCGCCTGCAGCGCGAGCACGACCCCCGCCGCCGAACGATGCCCCTGCGCATCCGCGAACGCGATCGTCACGACCTCCGTCGAACCGAACACCGCGCCCATGGCCAGACAGACGGCGAGGAGCGGGGGTATGCCGGGTGCGCGGACCGGGGACTTCGCCGCTTTGCGTGCATGTACGGGCGGCTCGGTCGAGCGTTGCGCCGCGAACAGCAGCACACCGGTCAGCAGCAGCACCGCCCCGACGAGCGTGCCCGCCTCCGGGAAGAACGTCCCGCACAGGAAGGCCGCGAACACCGGGCCCAGCATGAAACACAGCTCGTCGGCGGCCTGCTCGAAGGAGTTCGCGGTGTGCAGCGCGCTGTCGTCGCCCTTCAGCAGATGGGCCCAGCGGGCGCGGGACATGCCGCCGGTGTTCGGGGTCGTCGCGGTGGCGGTGTAGGAGGCGAAGAGGGTCCAGGCGGGGGCGCCGAAGTGCACGCAGAGCAGCAGGGCGAGGGAGCCGAGGGCCGCGATCACCGTGGCGGGTACGGCGATCCGGGCCTGGCCGTACCGGTCGACGAGCCGCGCGGTCCACGGGGCCACGGCCGCCGTCGCCGCGAGGCCGGTCGCGGTGACGGCACCGGCCAGGGCGTACGAGCCGCGCGCCCCGGCGATCATCACGACCGCGCTCACGCTGAACATGCCCATGGGGAGGCGGGCCAGGAGGTTGGGGAGGGTGAAGGCGAGGGCGCCGGGGGTGGTGAGGAGTCGGCGGTAGGGCCCGGGGGGCCGGCTGTTGCGGGTACGGCGGGTGCGGGTGCGGGTTCGGGTGCGGGGGCTGAAGTCGACGGCGACGAGGGCGTCGGCGGTGACGGTGTACAAGGGCTTGTGCGGTGGAGTGGGTTGCGGCATGGGCACCACGGTCGCTCGTACGTGATCAAAGGGTCCAACACCTTCTCCGCACCAATTCACGCACCTGTGTTGTAAGTCCTGCTGTAAGTTCGCCGGATGCCCGCGCCCAGCCACCTGGACCCCCGCCTCCTGCGCGCCTTCCTCGCCGTCGCCGAGGAGCTGCACTTCACGCGCGCCGCCATCCGGCTCTACGTCGCCCAGCAGGCGCTCAGTCGTGATGTACGGCGCCTGGAGCGGGAGTTGGGGGCCGAGCTGTTCGTGCGGTCCACCCGGCAGGTGACGCTCACGGCCGACGGCGAGCGGCTGCTGCCGTACGCCCGCCGGGTGCTGGAGGCCCAGGACGAGCTGCTCGGCGCCTTCGGGCAGACCCGGCCGCTGCTGGTCGACCTCAACTACCGGGGCGCGGTGACCGCGCGGCGCGTGCTGCACCGGGCGCGCGAACTCGCCCCCGAGCATGAGCTGATGGCGCGGTACGAGAGCGGCCTGACCGGCGCGGCGGAAGAGCTGCTGGCCGGGCGGCTGGATGCGTCGTTCGGGCGGTACGCGGGCTTGGATCCGGTGCTGCGGGGGCGACTGGAGCACCAGCTCGTGCGGTACGAGCCGATGGCGGTGGTGCTGCCGCAGGACCATCGGCTGGCGGCACTGGAGGCGGTGCCGCTGGCTGCGCTGGCGGGGGAGACGGTGTACGCGGGCGCCGGGAATCCACGTACGCCGGAGTGGACGGATCTGGCGCGGTTGTTGTTCGAGGGGCGGGGCATTGAAATCGCGCCGCCCGCTCCACTGGCCGTTGGAGAGGAGGAGTTCGAGCGGATCATGAGCAAGATGCGGAACCCGATTCTTGCCGTGGTGGATTTTCCGGCCATGCCCGGGAGGGTGTTGCGGCCCTTGATCGACCCCGTGCCTGCGTCGCCGGTGTCGTTGGTGTGGCGGAAGGGGCTGACGCATCCGGCGTTCGACGCACTTCGACGGGCTGCGCGTGAACTGTCGGTGGGGGAGGGGTGGTTGAGGTGGCCGGCGGGGGGATGGGTGCCGGCCGTGGATGCGGAGACGGGGTGATCAGGTGGGGCGGCGGGTTGTGTGGGCGAGGAAGGAGGTCCAGGTGGAGGCGTGAGGGTGAGGTGCGCGACGTAGTCGATGCCCTGGCCGGTGCCGTGGAAGCTTGCCCTGCCGAAGGGGATGAGCCGGACGGCGGCGTGGGCGAGTTCGCTCAGCTCGATGAGGCGCTTGAGGTGTGCGGCGGTCACCTCGCGGCCGCCGAACCCCGTTCTGAGCGGCGCTTCATGAATCGTCGCCGGGTGATTGGCCGCTGGGGGGCGGTCTGCTCGACCGGGGTGCAGGGAAGCTGTTGTGGGTTCGAGGTCGGCGGCGGATCTGGTGCATGATCCGCCGCCGACGCAACCGACGGCAACCGGCGTTTGTCAGCCGATCGCGATCCGCTTCTGCCAGTAGTCGTTGGGGGCGACCGCCTCCGTGCCGGTGGCGGTACGAGGAGCTGGAGACCGCCAACGACACGGCGGCGAGTTCCATCACGGCCACCGTCGACCCGGCAGCCGACGGCACAGTGACGTCCGCCGTCGCCAAGTCGGCCCCGGCCTCCGGCGCGGGGGTGGCTCAGGCGGCGTACCGGACCTCGACCGACGCGACCCAGGTGGCCACGGGGGACACCGCCGTCATCGGTGCTGTCGACTCCGGGGCCGGGAACGGGGGGACCTTCAAGGCGACGCCGCTCGCCTCGGACGGGAAGTGGGAGGCGGGGGGTTCCTCGGGCGGGTTCACCTGGTCCTACCCACTGGCGATTCCTGCGGCGCCCGCGGGCCCGGCCCCCAAGATCTCGCTCAACTACAGTTCCCAGACCGTGGACGGCCGCACCGCGGTCTCCTCGCCGCAGGCGTCCTGGATCGGTGAAGGCTGGGACTACGAACCCGGCCATATCGAGCGCCGTTACCGCTCGTGCCAGGACGACCGGAAGAAGCTCGACGCAGGCACGCCCAACAACACGGCGAAGAAGGACAAGACGTCCGACCTGTGCTGGGTGTCCTACAACGCGGTGATGTCCCTGAACGGCAAGACAACCGAGTTGGTCCGCGCCGCCGCCTCCGGCAGCAACCCGGACAAGGACGCCGAGATCTACCGCCCGCAGCAGGACGACGGCACCCGCGTCGAGCACCGGGTGGGCGGCAGCAACGACGACAACAACGGCGAGTACTGGGTCGTCACGACCACCGACGGGACGCAGTACTACTACGGCCTCAACGACGTCGGCGGTGGCCACGCCAACACCGACTCGGTCTCCAGCGTCCCCGTCTTCGGCAACCACCCCGGCGAACCCTGCCACGCCGACGCCTTCGCCGACTCGCGCTGCGGTTCCGGCAAACAGCAAGCCTGGCGCTGGGGCCTGGACAAGGTCGTCGACGTCAACGGCAACACCATGATCGTCAACTGGAAGCAGGAGACGAACTACTACGCCGTACGCAAGAAGTTCAAGAACCCTGAACAGTACGACCGTTACGCCTACCCGACCTCCATCGAGTACGGTATGCGCACGGACAGCCTCACCAAGCCGTCCGCGATCGTCGAATTCGGCACCAAACAGCGCTGCCTGAAGTCCGAAACGGCCTGCACCGCGACCAACTTCGCCAAGACCGACGACCCCGGCTCCTACCGCCCTTGGTGGGACACCCCAGGCAACCTCAACTGCAAGTCCGGCTCCAAGCTCTGCCCGCCGTTCCCGTCCTTCTGGACGCAGCTGCGTCTGGACACGGTGACGACGAAGGCGGCGCGCGCCGGGCAGACCGGCCTCGGCCCGGTCGACAAGTACACGCTCCACCAGTCCTTTCCCGAGGACTGGTACGACACCGCGCCCGGCCTCTGGCTGAACTCGATCACGCGGACCGGCTACGCGCCCGGGGACACCACGGGCACCCTCCAGTCCGAGGACGGCGTCAGCTTCGGGCAGTACACCGTCGGCTCGACCTCCCCGCTGCACGCACGCCTGAAGGACAGGCAACTGCCCAACCTGGTCCTCAAGGGCAGGACCGACCAGCGCCCCGGCTTCACCCGGCCCCGCATCGGCGTGGTCTCCACGGAGTACGGCGGCGACATCGAGGTCGAGTACACCGGCGGCTGCGCGAGCGAACCGGCCGAGGACCGGGGCAGGAGCAACGGCACCTGCTATCCGGTGCGTTGGTCCCCCGACGGCGACGAGAAGACGCCGGCCAGGTCCTGGTTCAACAAGTACGTCGTGTCTTCCGTGACCGAGAACGACAAGGTCACCTCGCACGGCAAGCCCGTCACCACCACGTACAAGTACTCGGGCCCGGCCTGGGCCAAGAGCGACGACGAGTTCTCCCGGCCCGCCCTGCGGACCTACAGCGACTGGCGAGGGTATCGGCAGGTCACGGCCCTCAAGGGCAGCAAGTCGATCTCCGAGCAGGGCGACGCGAATGCCCAGTCGATGTCCGTCACCCGCTACTTCCAGGGCATCGGCGGTGAGGTCAAGGACTCCAAGGGCGAGCGCACGCTGGTTGCGGACGACGCACCGCAGTACGCGGGTATGCCTGCCGAGACCATCACCTACCGCGACTCCGACGGCCAGGTTCTCAAGCGCGTCCTGAACTACCCGTGGTCCAAGCAGACCGCGTCCCGCCCGCGCGAGAACGAGGACGGCACCGCAGGGGAACCCCTGCTCTCCTTCCGCACCGGCGTCAAACAGACCGACGAGATCCAGTCCCTGGACGACAACGGCTGGCGGGCCGTCCGCACGCTCACGCAGGTGGACGACACCTACGGTCTGCCCATCCAGGTGGAGACGGCCGTCGTCAAGCCCAACGGCTCCGGCGAGAGTCTCTCCGACCAGACCTGCACCAAGACGGCGTACGTGCACAACACCACGGCCTGGCTGATCGGCCTTCCCAAGGAAGTGCGCACGACCGCCACCTCGTGCGCCGGCTACGACACCGCCGACCCCGCCACCCAGCTCAAGTCGGCGATGCGTAACAGCTACGACAAGCTGGCCTACGGGGCGACTCCGACGAAGGGCAGGGGAACCTCGGTCGCCGAGACCGACGGGGCGGGGACGTCGTACTCCGTCGTCACCGACACGACGTATGACGATCTCGGCCGTGTCCGTACCGTCACCAGCCCCGGCGTCGGCACCACCGAGACGCAGTACACCCCGCCGGACGGTGGCCCGGTCACCGAGACCAAGACGTTCGACGCCATGGACCGGGCCACCACGACCACGTTCGACCCGGGCCGCGGCCTCCCGTTGACCGTCACCGACCCCAACGGCCGGGTCACCCGCAGCGAGTACGACGCCCTCGGCCGCCTGGTGAAAGGCTGGTCCCCGACCCGAGCCTCGGGCGGCAAGTCCCCCAACGTCGTCATCGCCTACCAGTCGGCCATCGCGACCTCCAGCGAGACCCGACCGTCGGCGGCCACCGTCAGCACGCTCAAGGACGACGGCACATACACCCGCGAAGTCACCCTCTACGACGGCCTGATGCGCGAGGTCCAGAAGCAGGTCGAGGCCCACGGCCCCGGCCGGATCGTCGCGGACACCACGTATGACGACCATGGACTGGTCGACGAGCAGACAGGCGCATACCTGGCGAAGGGCGATCCGGAGACACAACTCTTCACGCCCAGGTCGAAGTCGCTGATTCCCAGTTCGGTCAAACACCGCTACGACGGCCTGGAACGGGAGATCCGCTCGTCGGTCTACCACGACGGCGCATACGAGTACGCCACCTACACCTCGTACACCTGGACCAGCACATACGTGGATCCGCCGGGTTCGACGGCTCCCAGGACGCGCACGTACTACGACGCCCTCGGGCGGGTCACATCCGTCCTGCAGTACACCCAGGAAGCCACGAATTCGACCACCGGCCGCACCGCCATCTACGAATACGACGCCCGCGGCAACCGCAAGAAGGTCACCGACCCTGCGGGCAACGCCTGGTCGTACGAGTACGACGCCCGCGGCCGGGTCACGTCCGCGACCGACCCCGACACCGGCACCACCAACACGTGGTACGACGCAGCGGACCGGCCCGACCACGTGAAGGACGCGCTCGGACAGGAAACCTTCACCGCGTACGACCTTCTCGGCCGCGTCACGGCTGTCCGACAGGGCTCTGCCACCGCTACTCCTGTCAAGGAGTACACGTACGACAAGGCGCCCGGTGGCATCGGCCAACCGACGAGCTCCAAACGGCACACCGACAACGGCGACTACATCAACACCGTCACCGGCTATGACGCCGAGTACCACGTCACCGGAAGCGAGACGGTCATCCCGGCCAACTCGATGACGACGGGACTGGCCGGCACATACGCCTACTCCTACACCTACACACCCACGGGCAAGCCGCAGTCGGTCACCCTGCCCGCAGTGGGCGGGCTGGCGCAGGAGAAGGTCGTCACCCGCTACGACGGCGACGGCCTGGCGGAGTCGACCTCGGGCCTGACCTGGTACACGGCCGACGCCACGTACTCGCCGTACGGCGAGGTTCTGCGTACCGTCTCCGCCGCCCAGCCCTACCGGGTCTGGACGACCAACTTCGTCGACCCGCACACCGGCCGCCTCGAGCGCACGGTCGCGGACCGCGAGACGGACGGCCCGCACCGCATCACGGACAGCTACTACTCCTACGACCGGTCGGGCACGATCACCGCCAACGCCCGCCAGCTGTCGGACGCGAGCTGGGACACCCAGTGCTTCACCTACGACGTGCTGGGCGAGCTGGCGCACGCCTGGACCTCGAACGTCGTGCCGGACCGTAAGGGCACCGGCTGCAAGGCCTCGAACGGAACGGCCTGGGGCCCCCGCACCGACTACGCCACCTCCTCCGGCCCGGTGTCCGACGCCCCAGACGCGGCGACGGACACCTCGGCCCCGGACTCCGCGCTGACCTCGTCGCTCTCGGCGGCGGCCCCGGACACCACGACGGTATCCACCGGCGCGACGGGCTACCGCCAGTCGTACACGTTCGACTGGCTCGGCAACCGGGCGACGATGACCGAGCACGACACGGCTGACGCGTCGAAGAACGTCACGTTCACCTACGGCTACGGCAAGACGGTCGCCGCGACCAGCACCACCCCGGCGTACAAGACGCAGCCGCACACGATGACGTCGGTCAGCTCGAACACGTCGGGCAAGGGCAGCGCGTACACGTACGACGCCACGGGCAACACCACCGTCCGCGACCTGTCCAACACCACGCAGAACCTGGTCTGGACGGCGGAGAACAAGCTCGACTCCATCTCGGACGACGGCAAGAAGACGACATACGTCTACGACGCCGACGGCAACCGCCTGCTGGAGAACTCGTCCTCTGGCTCGACGCTCTACCTGGGCGAGACCGAACTGACGACGGGCTCCACCGGCACGATCACCCGAGCCTCACGGTCCTACGCCCAGTCCGGCGCGCCCACCGTCGTCCGCACCACCACCAACGGTGCGACGACGGGCCACAAACTCAGCGTCCTGCTCGCCGACCACCTCGGCACCTCGGACACCTCGGTGGACGTCGCCTCCGGCCAGACGGTCACCCGTCGAGCCTTCAAACCGTACGGCGAGGTCCGCGGCACCAAGTCGGCCAGCTGGCCCAACAAGCGTGGCTATCTCGGCACCGGCATCGACGACACGGCCACCGGCCTGACACACATCGGCGCCCGCGAGTACGACCAGGCCTCGGGCCACTTCCTCTCGGCGGACCCGGTCATCGACCTCGCGGACCCGCTGCAGATGAACGGGTACACGTACGGCAGCAACAGCCCGGTCAGCAACAGCGACCCCACAGGCCTGTGCGCCGAGCTCGACTGCCCCACCCGCGCAACGCCCAACCACGAGAACAGGACACCGACGCAGCCGCCATCGTCCGGACCGCCGAGGTATTCGAGCAACTACATTGCTGCCCTGAACGCCGGAAATGTCTATTCGGCCAAGTTCATCAAGACGCACTACGAGATCTACCCGGGCGTATTCGTCAACCGGAGCTGGAAGAACAAGGAAAAGTACGCGCAGCAGTTCTGGGGGGAGGTCCGGAACTGGTGTCAGGAGCAGGGCTCCGGTTGCCTGTCGGAACCTGCTGAAAATGAGCAGGTCGCTCAGAACATCCTGAGCCACCTCAAGTTCCTCGCCTGTATGCGGATGGGGCATGAGAGCGGGTGCGGGGGCCAGGTTCCTTCGCTCGCGGCGGCAGTGGCCGGCTTGGCTGCTCTTACCGGAGGCGGCGGAGAAGGGCCGGGAGGCGGTCTGACAGGTGGACGCGTCCCCAAGGGGCTGGGCGGGTGCAAGTGCTTCCTCGCAGGCACCGACGTCCTGATGGCGGACGGGACGACCAAGAACATCGAGGACGTCAAACTCGGCGACTGGGTCAAGGCAACTGATCCGAAAACCGGTAAGACGAAGCCCCGCAAGGTGACCCGGCTCATCCGAACAGAGGGCGACAAGTACTTCAACGAGCTGTCCATCGCCACACAGGACGGCATCGCGAAGCTAACGGCCACGCACGAACACCCCTTCTGGTCCCCGTCCGAGCACGACTGGGTCAAGGCGGGCGCCCTCAAGCCCGGAATGACCCTGCTCACCGATGACGGAAGCACTGTCGTCGTCACGGGGAACAGGTCCTTCACGAGGCATGCGCGGACGTACAACCTTACGGTCGACGATCTGCATACGTACTATGTGCTGGCAGGGGCTACGCCGGTCCTCGTTCACAACAGCGGAGGCCACACTCCAGACGACGGGATGGTCACTGTTGGTCGTTGGATGTCATCGGCAGAGCATCAGGCGATGATGGAGACTGGAATGGTTCAGCGCGGCGGAGGTGGATTCACCTACGTCGTGTACCCGGCAAGTCGAGACGCGTATATATCTGCGCGTCCGGGATCCGTGTACGCCGAATTTGATGTTCCAAAGTCGTCGCTCATTCCCGGCGGCAGGCCGGGGGACTTCAAGATGTCGGACTCCGACACCATCTTTGCTCGGCTGGCACAGAAGAAGGGGAACCCTGTTCCTCAACTCCCCGAGGCGAAGAACATCAAGCTGGGAGGATGGGGATGTTCCTAGGTAGTGCGTTGCTGGAGCGAGCCCAGGAGTGGATCCATCAGGAAATCCGCAAGGCAGAGGTCCTGAGGGATGTCTCAGAGATCGAGATATCTCCTAGCGAGGGAGAATCGAAGTCGGTGAGTTGGATTCTCGATGGCGGTGGCTTCATGGCCCAAGTAGTGCTGTGGGATACCGGAGAATTTGAGCAAGATCTTGCCAACGTGGAAACGGGTCAGGTTCAGACGCGGAGTGGCCGGGTGACATCGGTTGGCGATCTCGAATCCTGTCTTACTGCCGCCCGTGATTGGGTACTCCAAGGCCTCTGAGGCTCAAGCGCTAAGGTGTGCGTCCGCAAATTTTAAGCTCCGCCAGGCAATGCCTGGCGGAGCTTCCGCGTGGGTTGACGGCAGTAGTTGACGGCAACCCAGCGGATGGACGTGGACGAGTTGGTGCCGTCAGTTTCGGTCGAGTGGTGTGCCGAGGGCCTGGGGGCTTCAGCGGTCGGCCACGTCACGCTGTGTCGGCCCAAGTTGCCGGCGCATCTCCGCAAGCCGGTGCGCGCGAGCCTCGGCCACCATGCGGCGGGTTCCGGCAGCGAGTTCGGCGAGGTCGGCGGTGTCGAAGACCTCGTCCTTGACCTCGTCCCAGGAGTGGAAGCTGGTCACTTCTGCGTCTCCTTCTTGTGGCGCTGGGCAGAGGATCTCTCAGTGCCGGGCCTGGCCGGGCGGCAGCGCTCGTTGGATCACTCATTGAGGTGAGGCGACCAAGTTTTCCCCTGGGTACGCTGAATCGACAGGCGAGACTTCGTCCCATGGGAGCACCGATGAGCGCCGCATCCGACGACGGGCTGGACGACGAGCCCGCGTACCGCTGGCCCATCCCGCCCCCCGGGGGCTGGACCGCGGACGACCTCGACCGGATTCCGGGCCTCCCGCCGCACACGGAGTTGATCGACGGGAGTCTCGTCTTCATGAGTCCGCAGACACGTTTCCACAGCCGGACGATGCGTCTGCTGGACAACGCCCTCTTGGGCCAGGCCCCGGAGCATTTGGACGTCGACCGTGAGATGACGGTCAAGCTGGACACCAAGAACCGCCCGGAGCCGGACATCGTGGTGTTTCCCGTCGATGCGGTGACCGGCCCGAATCAGACCTGGTACAAGCCCGAGGACATCGTCCTCGCCGTCGAAGTCGTCTCGGCGGACTCCCGTGAGCGTGACCGCGAGGTGAAACCCGGCAAGTACGCGGCGGCAGGTGTGCCGCACTTCTGGAGGGTCGAGCAGGACGACGACAAGGGATACCCCGTCGTGTACGTCTACGAGCTCGACCCCGCCACGAAGTCCTACGGGCTCACCGGCATCTTCCACGACAGACTCAAGGTCTCCGTGCCCTTCGACATCGAGATCGACCTGACGGCCGTCGACCACCGCGGTCGATGAAACGAGCACGCCCACGAACCGGTCGGCGACTCCGCCGCCGTATATAGGGGAGGGAACGAAGAGCCCTGGCTGCTGACCACCGTCACCGCCGGCGGGCCGGGCAGGACGCTTCACGGAGACCTCTTCGTAATGCGGAGCTCTTCGTAACGTACGGCCGCAGAACCTCTCATCCCCCCTCCCCGCGGGGTGAGAGCAAAGTTCCCTTCCGGTCACCCGGTGCCACAGGCCGGAAACGCTGCCTCCCTACCTTCGGGACTCATCACCGCTCATCTGCCCCCGAGCACGACCGAGCCCCGGAGCACCGTGGAGGCGTCATGACAGCCCCTAGCACAGCCCCCGCATCCAGCAGGGGAGGCCGCTGGATCCAGCAGTGGGATCCCGAGGACGAGACCTTCTGGAACGAGACCGGAGAGAAGATCGCCAAGAGGAACCTTCTCTTCTCCGTCCTGTCCGAGCACATCGGGTTCTCGATCTGGACCCTGTGGTCGGTGCTGGTGCTCTTCATGGGCCCGGAGTACGGGCTCACCCCGGCCGACAAGTTCCTGCTGACGTCCATGGTGACGCTGGTCGGCGCCGTCGTCCGCGTCCCCTACACCTTCGCCGTCGCCATCTTCGGCGGGCGGAACTGGACGATCATCTCGGCCGGCCTGCTCCTCATCCCGACGGTCGCGGCCTTCGCGGTGATGAAGCCGGGGACGTCCTTCGACACCTTCCTCTGGATCGGCCTGCTGGCCGGCATCGGCGGCGGCAACTTCGCCTCCTCGATGACCAACATCAACGCCTTCTTCCCGCTTCGGAAGAAGGGGTGGGCGCTCGGGCTCAACGCGGGCGGCGGCAACATCGGTGTGCCGGTCATCCAGCTGGCCGCCCTCGCGATCATCGGGGCGAGCGGCGGGCCGCGCGTGCTGCTCGGGATCTACATCCCGCTCATTCTCGTCGCCGCCGTCCTCGCCGCCCTCTTCATGGACAACATCGCGTCCGTGAAGAACGACACCGGCGCCGCCAAGGACGCCGCGAAGGACGCGCACACCTGGATCATGTCCTTCCTCTACATCGGGACGTTCGGGTCGTTCATCGGATACGCCTTCGCCTTCGGCCAGGTGCTGCAGGTCCAGTTCGGGCGTACGCCGCTGCAGGCCGCGTACCTCACCTTCATCGGCCCGCTGCTCGGTTCCCTGATCCGGCCCGTGGGCGGCTGGCTCGCCGACAAGTACGGCGGCGCGAAGATCAGCCTCTACAACTACGTCGCCATGGCCGCCGCCACCGGTGTCCTGGTCTTCGCCAGCATGCAGAAGTCGCTGCCGCTGTTCGTGTCCGTCTTCGTGGTGCTGTTCGTGCTCAGCGGGCTCGGCAACGGCTCCACGTTCAAGATGATCCCGGGAATCTTCCAGGCCAAGGCCCTCGCCAAGGGGCTGGAGGGTGAGGAGGCCGCTGCATACGGTCGCCGTCTCTCCGGTGCCTCCATGGGGCTCATCGGCGCGGTGGGCGCGCTCGGCGGTGTCGGCATCAACCTGGCCTTCCGCCAGTCCTTCCTCACCAACGGATCCGGCACCGGAGCCTTCGTCGTCTTCCTCGCCTTCTACGCTCTCTGCTTCGCGGTGACCTGGGCCGTATACCTTCGCCGCCCGGCCGCAGCGGCCCGGTCCGCGGCCGCCGCAGAGGCGAAGCCGCAGCTCAGCTACGCCGAGGTGTGACGTAACACCGGCGACATCAAGTCGAACCGAGCCTGTCACGCGCCGTTGACAGGCTCGTTCGGCATGTAGGTACCGCACTACTGCATGTACGACGACTCGAGTTCGGGACGAGAGCCATGTACGAGGAACAGCAGCGACCAGACCCGGGCCGACACGGCCCCCTAGCCGGATTCACCGTGGGCGTGACCGCCGCCCGCCGGGCCGACGAGCTGGGCGCGCTGCTGCAGCGACGGGGAGCCGCCGTCCTGCATGCACCCGCGCTGCGCATCGTGCCGCTCGCCGACGACAGCGAACTGCTGGCGGCGACGAAGGATCTGATCGATCAGGCGCCCGATGTCGTGGTGGCGACGACGGCCATCGGCTTCCGGGGGTGGGTCGAGGCCGCCGACGGGTGGGGGCTCGGCGAGCCGCTCCTCGACCGGCTGCGCCAGGTGGAGCTGCTCGCGCGCGGACCCAAGGTCAAGGGTGCGATACGGGCCGCCGGGCTGACCGAGGAGTGGTCGCCGTCCAGCGAGTCCATGGCGGAGGTGCTCGACCGGCTCCTGGAGGAGGGTGTCGAGGGCCGTCGTATCGCCGTACAGCTGCACGGCGAGCCGCTGCCAGGCTTCGTGGAGTCGCTGCGGGCCGCGGGCGGTGAGGTCGTCGGGGTTCCCGTGTACCGGTGGATGCCGCCGGAGGACATAGGGCCGGTGGACCGGCTGCTGGACGCCGCCGTCTCCCGCGGACTGGACGCGATCACCTTCACCAGCGCGCCCGCCGCCGCATCGCTGCTGAACCGGGCCGAGGAGCGCGGGCTGTTGCCCGAGCTTCTGGCCGCCCTCCACCACGATGTGCTGCCGGCCTGCGTCGGCCCGGTCACCGCGCTGCCGCTGCAGGCCCACGGCGTCGACACGGTCCAGCCCGAACGCTTCCGGCTCGGCCCCCTTGTCCAGCTGCTCTGCCAGGAGCTTCCGAACCGGGCGCGTTCCCTGCCCATCGCCGGGCACCGGGTGGAGATCCGCGGCCACGCGGTCCTCGTCGACGGCGACCTCAAGCCCGTACCGCCCGCCGGGATGTCGCTGCTGCGTGCGCTGTCGCGGCGGCCGGGGTGGGTGGTGGCACGGGCGGAATTGTTGCGGGCGCTTCCCGGCGCCGGGCGCGATGAGCATGCGGTGGAGACCGCGATGGCTCGGCTGCGGACGGCTCTCGGCGCGCCGAAACTGATCCAGACGGTGGTCAAGCGGGGGTATCGGCTGGCGTTGGATCCCGCCGCCGACGCGAAGTACGCGGACGTGTGAGGGAGGCACCCGGCGGTTGGTGTCGCCCTCGCTGGGGGCTCCGCCCCCAGGCCCCCGATCGGCCTGAACGGCCTCGTCCTCAAACGCCGGACGGGCTGAAATCATCTGCCCGGCGCTGAGAAGTGCTGCTCGTGATCCTGCCGTACTGCACCAGCGCCCGCACCAAACACCCCACCGCCACCGTCGACAACCCCGCCCGCACCACATTCCACGCCACCCACGCGTGCTCGAAGTGCTCCCGCGCAGCCGTCGGATCCTTCATGTCCGCCAGGTCGTTGTTGAGCGGGATGTTGAAGGCGACCGTGGTCAGGAAGCCGAGAGCGTACGCCGCCAGGGCCGCCCACACCCACCAGCGGTACGGCTGCCCGCGTAGCTGCCACGCCGACACCGCCGTCAGCAGCAGCGCTCCCATGAAGCTGAGGAAGAACACCGGGTTCTGGATCACGTCGTTGATGTTCCGCATGACCTCGACGTAGACCCGGTCGTCGCTGCGGGCCAGTGCCGGCATGATGCAGCAGGCGAAGATGTAGAAGACCCCGGCGATCAGACCCATCGCGACCGCGGCCGCACCCAGTACGAATCCCGTGCTCCTGCTGTGGGTTGTCATGCCTTCCAGTCAACGGACGGCGGCGCGGCCGGAACATCGCCGAGAAGCGCATCCGCATAAGCGCGCGTCCACCCGTCGTCTGCGCCACCGCCGGTACGAGGGGTTCCGGCCGGGCGAGCGGGAAGGCAATGTAAGAGGGATCGGTTCCTCAGCCCTCAGGTTCCCGAGCCAGGCGGTGACAGGCACATGGCACTGGGTACGGCCACGGTCGCGTACGAGCTGCGGTTCGACGCCGGTCGGATCTCTCTCGACCTCCTCGCCACCATCCACCCCGAGGAGCGGTTCGACTCCATCGAGGTGCTCTGCGCCTGGATCACCGGGGCGGGGCTGGTCCCCGCGACCACCTCGCTGGCCCACGCCGACCCGTCCTGGCTGGTCGGCTTCCGTGAACTGCGCGGACAGATCGGGCAGTTGGTGCGCGGGGGGCTTGCGCCGACAGTGCTCCGGCCCTCGTACGACATCGCGCTCGCCCGCGTGAACGAGATCGCCCGTGTCTCGCCTCCGGCCCCACGCGCCGTGCGGGGCGAGGACGGTTCGCTCGTGCGGGAGCTGGACGGCCCGCCCGAGTGCGCGGCGCTGCTCGGTGCGATCGCCCGGGATGCCGTGGAGCTGCTCACCGACCCCGTCGCGCGGGCCGGTCTGCGGCAGTGCGAAGGGGACAACTGCCCGATCGTTTACGTGGATTCGTCCCGGGGGCGCAGGAGGCGCTGGTGTTCCAGTGAGGTCTGTGGGAACCGGGAAAGGGTGGCGCGGCATCGTCGGCGGGCGGCTCTTGCGCGCGCTTGACGTCCGGTATGCGGCTTCTGTGAACGGAGTGTCGAAGTGATTTCGATTACACACCGTTTACCTCATCCGTGACACGGGCAGCGGTTGCGATCTCGCCAATGTGGCGGAAATGTAAAGATCGCGAGGTGGGAATGTGCACCCATGTCCCCCTCGTCACGTCACACAGAAGAAAACTGTCATCTCGCGTTGAACATGACGCGGCCCACATCCGTACCCGTGGACGAGCGACCGACTGGGGGAACCCCCGGACATCGGAGGTGGGCGTGCGCAAGGATTCCGTCGTGGCCAATGAACGTGGATCGAGGGCCCGACATCGCATGTCCCAGCCCTCGGAACCTGATGAGGAGCTGATGCGTGCGCTCTATCGCGAGCACGCCGGACCTCTCCTTGCATATGTACTGCGCCTGGTCGCCGGAGACCGGCAGCGCGCCGAGGACGTGGTCCAGGAGACGCTTATCCGTGCCTGGAAGAACGCCGGTCAGCTCAATCGAGCGACCGGATCGGTACGCCCCTGGCTGGTGACGGTTGCGCGCCGCATCGTCATCGACGGCCACCGCAGCCGGCAGGCCCGGCCGCAGGAGGTCGATCCGTCGCCGCTGGAGGTCATCCCCGCGGAGGACGAGATCGACAAGGCGCTGTGGTTGATGACGCTGTCGGACGCGCTCGACGACCTGACCCCGGCCCACCGGGAGGTGCTCGTCGAGACGTACTTCAAGGGGCGTACCGTCAACGAGGCGGCCGAGACGCTGGGCATTCCCAGTGGCACGGTGCGGTCTCGGGTGTTCTATGCCCTGCGGTCGATGAAGCTCGCACTGGAGGAGCGGGGGGTGACGGCGTGATGAGTGTTTACGGGGGAAACCAGGGATTCGGTACAGGTGGTTCGGGTATGTCTGGCTCCATGATGGGATCTCCGGGCCCGAGCGAGCACGAAACGGTCGGTGCCTACGCCCTCGGCATCCTCGACGACGCCGAGGCAACCGCTTTCGAGGCACACCTCGCGACCTGCGAGTGGTGCGCCCAGCAGCTCGACGAGCTGGCCGGGATGGAGCCGATGCTCGCCGCCCTCGCGGATCTGCCGGGGACCGGTTCGCCCGCGATCGGGGAGTCCCTGTCCGCCAGGCCGAGCCCGCGGCTCGCGGAGAAGCTGGTCGACGAGGTCTCCGAGCGCCGGGCACAGAAGCGCCGCAAGGGCTTCTACCTGGTGGCGGCAGCGGCGGCGCTGATCATCGGCGGCCCGCTCACGGTCATGGCCGTCAATGGCGGCGGTGACTCGGGCACCACCACCGCGACCCCGCTGTCGGCCGGCGCCAAGGCCGCCTTCGGCACCCTGACCGACAAGGTCTCGGCGACCGACGCCTCCAGCAAGATCAAGGCGACCGTGGCGATGCAGGAGAAGGACTGGGGCACCTGGGGTGTCCTCCAGCTCAGCAACGTCAAGGGCCCGCTGAAGTGCTCGCTCATCGCCGTCGGCAAGAACGGCGAGCGCGAGACCATGTCCTCCTGGTCGGTCCCGAAGTGGGGCTACGGCATTCCGAACGCCAAGACCGAGGAGGCGAAGGAACCGCTCTACGCCCAGGGCGGCGCGGCCTTCAAGCCCAATGAGATCGACCACTTCGAGGTCATGACCTTCCAGGGCAAGAAGCTCGTCGAGATCAACGCGTAGCGTACGTAGCTTTGCCGGGTCCCCTTCGCGTACGGTTGACGGCTGCCATGCACGTCAGAAGGGGGCCCGGTGGCCGCTCAGGCTCAACAGGAAACCGCCGTAGGCTCGGATCACGACTCCGTACGCGACCGAGAGATCAGCGTCGAACAGGAACACCTCGACCGGGTGTACCGGCGTCTCGAGGAGAAGATCCACGAGGCCGAGTTCCTGATGAACGACGCGGCCAAGCGCGGCCAGGTCGGCACGCCCGGCGCCCTCGCCGAGAGGGACGCACAGGTCTTCCGGGCGGGGGTCCATCTCAACCGGCTCAACAACGAGTTCGAGGACTTCCTGTTCGGGCGGATCGACCTGCTGCTCGGCAAGGACGGCAAGAAGGGGCCCGACGGCGCCTACACCGCCGTGGAGCCTGCTGAGGGTGCCGTGCGGGACGACGACACCGCCGACATCGCCGAGACCCTGCACATCGGGCGGATCGGGGTACTGGACTCCGAGTACGCGCCGCTCGTCATCGACTGGCGGGCGCCCGCGGCCGCCCCCTTCTACCGCTCCACCCCCGTCGACCCCGGCCGGGTGGTGCGCCGCCGGGTCATCCGCTCCAAGGGCCGCAAGGTGCTCGGCGTGGAGGACGACCTGATGCGCCCCGAGCTCACGGCCTTCCTCGACGGCGACGAGCTGCCCGTCATCGGCGACGGCGCCCTGATGGCCGCCCTCGGCCAGGCCCGCAGCCACACCATGCGGGACATCGTCGCCTCCATCCAGGCCGAGCAGGACCTGGTCATCCGCGCGCCCGCCGCCTCGGTGACGTACGTCGAGGGCGGGCCGGGGACGGGCAAGACGGCCGTCGCCCTGCACCGCGCCGCCTACCTCCTCTACCAGGACCGGCGCCGGTACGCGGGCGGCATCCTGATCGTCTCCCCGACCCCCCTGCTCGTCGCCTACACCGAGGGCGTCCTCCCCTCCCTCGGCGAGGAGGGCCAGGTCGCCATCCGCGCGATCGGCTCGCTCGTCGACGGTTCGGAGGCCACGCTGTACGACTCCCCGTCCACGGCCCGCGCCAAGGGCTCGTACCGCATGCTGAAGGTCCTGCGGAAGGCGGCGCGGGGGGCGCTGGAGCTGGGGCCGGGCGGCGGTCTCGCCGCATCCGGCCGGAACGCCTCCGCCTCCGGTCAGCTCGCCTTCGGCGAAGACGACACGGACGTGTCCGCCGACACGCCGGCCGGTCCGCCCACCCGTCTCCGCGTCGTCGCCTTCGGCCGCCGTCTCGAGCTGGAGGCCGCCGCGCTGAGCCGTATCCGCCAGGCCGCGCTCGGCGGCACCGCGCCCGTCAACCTCCTGCGCCCCCGCGCCCGCAAGCTGCTTCTCGACGCACTGTGGGAGCAGTCGGGCTCGGCGGGCCGGCACACCGACCCGGAGCTGGCGGCCGAACTGCGGTCCTCCTTCGACGACGACGTGTCGACCGAGGACAGCTTCCTCACCTTCCTGGACGCCTGGTGGCCCGAGCTCACGCCCAGGTCCGTCCTCGCCGCCATGGCCGACGAGCGGCGCCTCGGCCGCTGGGCCCGCCGGATCCTCAACCCCGGCGAGGTCCGCAGGGTCGCCCGCTCGCTCAGACGTGACGGCCACTCCGTGCACGACATCGCCATGCTGGACGAGCTCCAGTCGATCCTCGGTACCCCGGTGCGCCCGAAAAAGAAGCGCGAACTGGACCCGCTCGACCAGCTCACCGGCCTCGAGGAGCTGATGCCGGTCCGCGAGGAGTCGCAGCGCGAACGGGCCGAGCGACTCGCCCAGGAGCGCACCGAGTACGCGCATGTGATCGTGGACGAGGCCCAGGACCTCACCCCGATGCAGTGGCGCATGGTCGGCCGCCGCGGCCGGCACGCCACCTGGACGGTCGTCGGCGACCCGGCCCAGTCCTCCTGGTCCGACGTCGACGAGGCGGCCGAGGCGAGGGACGAGGCCCTCGGCACCCGTCCCCGCCGCCGCTTCGAGCTCACCGTCAACTACCGCAACCCGGCCGAGATCGCCGAGCTCGCGTCCAAGGTGCTGGCCCTCGCCATGCCGGGCTCCAAGGCCCCGTCGGCCGTACGGTCGACGGGTGTCGAGCCGCGTTTCACGGCCGTAAGGGATTCGCTCGCGCAGTCCGTCCGCGAGGAGGCCGCCCGTCTCCTCGACCGTGTCGACGGCACCGTCGGAGTCGTCGTCGCCATGCAGCGCCGCGAGGAGGCCGCCCGGTGGCTCGCCGGGCTCGGCGACCGGGTGGTGGCCCTCGGCAGCCTGGAGGCGAAGGGCCTGGAGTACGACGCGACGGTCGTCGTCTCGCCCGCGGAGATCGCGGACGAGTCCCCGGCCGGCCTGCGCGTGCTGTACGTCGCCCTCACCCGGGCGACCCAGCAGCTGACGATCGTCTCGGCCGACCGGGACGAACCGGACGCGAATGCGGTGCCCGACCTGCTGCGGGATTAGAACCGGATGAAGTCTCGGTACGGGAATGGCCTTACGGGATCTGTTTGTTAGCCTGGGTGTGGCACCGGCCCGATCCAAGCCCCCGGGCCCAACCTTCGTCGCTACGAGCGACCACTTGCCGCGAGGCGAGCATGGCGGGTCGGTGCCACTTGACCTGCGAGAGGCCCGCGTCACGATGTGACGCGGGCCTCTTTCGCTGTGAACAAAACGATCGCAATTCAACGCGGCTAACGCCTACTGGACAGTAGGTGCGACCATCGGACGGCATACCCAGCGTCACGGTGAAAGCAGAGGAAGTCGGCCATGGCAACGGCGCCCAGCGTCTCCTACTCCATTACGGTCCGGTTGGAGGTGCCCGCGAGTGGAACCGCGGTCTCCCAGATCACCACGGCCGTAGAGTCCCACGGAGGCTCGGTGACCGGCCTCGACGTGACCGCCTCGGGCCACGAGAAGCTCCGGATCGACGTCACCATCGCGGCCAGCTCCACGGCCCACGCCGACGAGATCGTCCAGCAGCTGCGCGGCATCGAGGGCGTCACGCTCGGCAAGGTCTCCGACCGTACGTTCCTCATGCACCTCGGCGGCAAGATCGAGATGCAGTCCAAGCACCCGATCCGCAACCGTGACGACCTCTCCATGATCTACACGCCGGGTGTGGCCCGCGTCTGCATGGCGATCGCCGAGAACCCCGAGGACGCCCGCCGCCTCACCATCAAGCGCAACTCCGTTGCGGTCGTGACGGACGGCTCGGCCGTGCTGGGCCTCGGCAACATCGGCCCGAAGGCCGCCCTCCCGGTCATGGAGGGCAAGGCGGCGCTCTTCAAGCGGTTCGCCGGCATCGACGCCTGGCCGCTGTGCCTGGACACCCAGGACACCGACGCGATCGTCGAGATCGTGAAGGCGATCGCCCCGGGCTTCGCCGGCATCAACCTCGAGGACATCTCCGCGCCCCGCTGCTTCGAGATCGAGGCCCGGCTGCGCGAGGCCCTCGACATCCCCGTCTTCCACGACGACCAGCACGGCACCGCGATCGTCGTCCTCGCCGCCCTGAAGAACGCACTCCGCGTCACCGGCAAGGCAATTGAGAACATCCGGGTCGTCATGTCCGGTGCCGGCGCGGCCGGTACGGCCATCCTCAAGCTGCTGCTCGCCGCGGGCGTCAAGAACGCCGTCGTCGCCGACATCCACGGCGTCGTGCACACCGGCCGCGAGGACCTGCGCGAGGCCGCCGCGGACTCGCCGCTGCGCTGGATCGCCGACAACACCAACCCCGAGGGGCTGACCGGCACCCTCAAGGAGGCCGTGCGCGGCGCCGACGTCTTCATCGGCGTCTCCGCCCCGAACGTCCTCGACGGCGACGACGTGGCCGCCATGGCCGACGGCGCCATCGTGTTCGCGCTCGCGAACCCCGACCCCGAGGTGGACCCGGCAATCGCCCGCCAGACGGCGGCCGTTGTGGCCACCGGCCGCTCCGACTTCCCGAACCAGATCAACAACGTGCTGGTCTTCCCGGGCGTCTTCCGCGGTCTGCTGGACGCCCAGTCCCGCACGGTCAACACCGAGATGATGCTGGCGGCCGCGACCGCCCTCGCCGACGTGGTGACCGAGGACGAGCTGAACCCGAACTACATCATCCCCAGCGTCTTCAACGACAAGGTCGCGGGCGCGGTGGCCGGTGCGGTGCGGGAAGCGGCGAAGGCGGCGGCAGGCTCGTAAGGGCCCTTGCGTAGGCTGTGAGGATCGCCACGGCAAGGCCTTGCATCGGCGCGTCGTGGAACCTGACTCTCCTGGTCGCCGTTTATCGTGTCGGCCAGGCTCAGGCCCTCTTTTCGTGTGACTCCCAAGGGTGTTCTCACGACTCCTGCGGGTGCCGGATTGGCTTTCGCGCCGCAGGTAGGGGCAGGATGCGTCCCTGGGCGCGAGGGGTCTGACCACGGACCCGGGCCCGGGGCCTCCCGAGGACCCTGGCAGCATCGGCTTCACCGTGCCCGATATGCGGCTCCGCCGCGTGGCACGCCTCAACGGCAAGAAGAACACGGGAGTAACAACATGAACCGCAGTGAGCTGGTGGCCGCCCTGGCCGACCGCGCCGAGGTGACCCGCAAGGACGCCGACGCCGTGCTGGCCGCGTTCGCCGAGACCGTCGGCGAGATCGTCGCCAAGGGCGACGAGAAGGTCACCATCCCCGGCTTCCTGACCTTCGAGCGCACCCACCGTGCCGCTCGCACCGCGCGCAACCCGCAGACCGGCGACCCGATCCAGATCCCGGCCGGCTACAGCGTCAAGGTCTCCGCGGGCAGCAAGCTCAAGGAAGCCGCCAAGGGCAAGTAAGCCTGGCGGTGCGTCGCGGGACGACGTACGAGGCTCAGTAACGCCAATGGGGCGGCCACCCGGTGTGGGTGGCCGCCCCATCGTCGTACGTACGACTGTTGTTACCCGAGCGCCTTGCCCGGCAGCTCAACCTTCGCGCCCAGTTCCACGAGCTTCTCCATGAAGTTCTCGTAGCCGCGGTTGATGAGGTCGATGCCGTGGACGCGGGACGTGCCCTGGGCCGCCAGCGCGGCGATGAGGTACGAGAAGCCGCCGCGGAGGTCGGGGATGACCAGGTCGGCGCCCTGGAGCTTCGTCGGGCCCGAGACGACGGCCGAGTGGAGGAAGTTGCGCTGGCCGAAGCGGCAGTCGGAGCCGCCCAGGCACTCGCGGTACAGCTGGATGTGAGCACCCATCTGGTTCAGCGCGGAGGTGAAGCCGAGGCGGGACTCGTAGACCGTCTCGTGGATGATCGAGAGGCCTGTCGCCTGCGTCAGCGCGACCACCAGCGGCTGCTGCCAGTCCGTCTGGAAGCCCGGGTGCACGTCCGTTTCGAGCGCGATGGACTTCAACTGGCCGCCGGGGTGCCAGAACCGGATGCCCTTGTCGTCGATCTCGAAGGCGCCACCCACCTTCCGGTAGGTGTTCAGGAACGTCATCATCGAGCGCTGCTGGGCGCCGCGGACGTAGATGTTGCCCTCGGTCGCCAGCGCCGCGGACGCCCAGGAGGCGGCCTCCAGGCGGTCCGGGAGGGCGGCGTGGTTGTAGCCGCCGAGGCTGTCCACACCGGTGACGCGGATGGTGCGGTCGGTGTCCATCGCGATGATGGCGCCCATCTTCTGCAGGACGCAGATCAGGTCCTCGATCTCCGGCTCCACAGCCGCGTTCGAGAGCTCCGTGACACCCTCCGCGAGGACGGCCGTCAGCAGCACCTGCTCGGTCGCGCCCACGGACGGGTACGGCAGCCGGATCTTCGTGCCGCGCAGCCGCTGCGGCGCCTCCAGGTACTGCCCGTCCTCCCGCTTCTCGATGCGCGCGCCGAACTGCCGCAGCACCTCGAAGTGGAAGTCGATCGGACGGCCGCCGATGTCGCAGCCGCCGAGACCCGGGATGAACGCGTGCCCGAGGCGGTGCAGCAGGGGGCCGCAGAAGAGGATCGGGATACGGCTGGAACCCGCGTGCGCGTCGATGTCCGCGACGTTCGCACTCTCCACGTGGGAGGGGTCCATCACCAGCTCGCCCGGCTCCTCACCCGGACGGACCGTCACCCCGTGCAGCTGCAGCAGTCCGCGTACGACACGAACGTCCCGGATGTCCGGAACGTTGCGCAGTCGACTCGGTTCACTGCCCAGCAGGGCGGCGACCATGGCCTTCGGTACGAGGTTCTTCGCACCGCGGACACGGATCTCGCCCTCCAGCGGGGTTCCGCCGTGGACAAGCAGGACATCGTCGTTGACGGTCATGTATCTCGCGTTCCGATGAGTGGGGCAGGGGCCAGAAGGGAAAGGGTAATCGCCGCCCACCCCCCTTCTGTAAGTCCAAGTACGGCCCAGCTACGTCATAGCTGTGTCACAACACGAACCGTTCCCTGTCGGGCACATGGGGTCACCGGCCCCGGCGCGCGCCCGAGGTGCTTCATTCCGCCCTGAGCTGCATTCACCCACTAACCGCCATTGCCTCCCCAGACGGAGGCAAGATGCGGGATCATGTCTGCCATGACCGAGGTGTCCTCGCTCACAGGGCGGTTGCTCGTGGCAACGCCCGCCCTGGCGGACCCGAACTTCGACCGTGCGGTGGTGCTCCTTCTCGACCACGACGAGGAGGGCTCCCTCGGTGTCGTCCTCAACCGTCCCACCCCGGTGGACGTCGGCGACATCCTGGAGGGCTGGGCGGACCTCGCGGGTGAACCGGGCGTCGTCTTCCAGGGGGGCCCGGTGTCCCTGGACTCGGCCCTGGGGGTCGCCGTCATCCCGGGCGGCGCGACCGTCGACGGGGCGCCGCTGGGCTGGCGCAGAGTGCACGGCGCGATCGGTCTGGTCGACCTGGAGGCACCGCCCGAGCTGCTCGCCTCGGCCCTCGGCTCTCTGAGAATCTTCGCCGGATACGCCGGTTGGGGGCCCGGTCAGCTGGAGGACGAGCTGGTCGAGGGCGCCTGGTACGTCGTCGAGTCCGAGCCCGGCGACGTCTCCTCGCCGTCCCCGGAAAGACTGTGGCGCGAGGTCCTGCGCCGCCAGCGCAACGAACTGGCGATGGTGGCCACGTATCCGGACGACCCTTCGCTCAACTGATGCGTGTGAGCTTCAGTACCCTTGGTCGGTATGAGCACTCTTGAGCCCGAGCGCGGGACTGGTACGGGAACCCTCGTAGAGCCGACGCCACAGGTGTCCCACGGCGACGGCGACCACGAGCGCTTCGCCCATTACGTCCAGAAGGACAAGATCATGGCGAGCGCCCTCGACGGGACCCCCGTCGTGGCGCTGTGCGGCAAGGTGTGGGTGCCCGGCCGCGACCCGAAGAAGTACCCCGTGTGTCCCATGTGCAAGGAGATCTACGAGTCCATGGGTGCCGGCGGCGACAAGGGCAAGGACGGCGACAAGTAGCTCGTACCGCCTGAGGTTCGCGAGGCCCCCGGGGCGTGCTGTGGCGCGCCCCGGGGGCTTTTGCATGTCACGAAGTGGTTGAGACCTCTTGTGGGCATGTTCATGTAGTCCCTAGCCTCCGTTGTGCAGAGCGAAACCGCCATTGCATATGTTGCAACGCACGCTCGGAGGACACACTCCATGAAGCTCTCCCCGCGACTGGCCGTGCTCCTGACAGCCCCGGCCCTCGTCATCACCGCCTGCGCTCCCCAGACCTCCACCAACTCCTCCTCCGACAAGGACGACAAGAGCGGCACCCTGCGGGTCTGGCTCTTCCAGGAGGTCGGCAACAAGCCGAAGGAGAAGGTCGTCGACTCCGTCGTCGCCGCCTTCGAGAAGGCCCACAAGGGCACCGAGGTCGAGGTGGAGTACATGGCGGTCGACACGCGCGCCCAGCGCGTCAAGGCCGCGTTCAACGACCCGAAGTCCGCCCCCGACGTCATGGAGTACGGCAACACCGACACCGCCGGCTATGTGAAGGACGGGGGACTCCTCGACGTCACCAAGGAGTTCGGCGGCTGGAGCGAGGGCAAGGACGCCGACCCCACGGCCAGGACGTCCGTCACCGTCGACGGCAGGATGTACGGCGCCCCCTTCTACGTCGGCGTCCGCGCCCTGTACTACCGCACGGACCTGTTCAGGGAGCTGGGCCTGCAACCCCCGAAGACCATGTCCGAGTTGGCGTCCACGGCCCGCAGGATCCACGCCGCGAAGCCCGGCCTGTACGGACTCGTCGTCGGCGGTGCGTACACCTACGGCGCGATGCCGTTCGTGTGGGCCAACGGGGGCGAACTGGCCACCGGCAAGGGCGGCTCGTACGCCTCCGCCATCGACAGCGCGGCCGCCCAAAAGGGCATCAAGGCGTACACCTCCCTGTTCGGCGACGACAACTGTCCGGCCGCCAAGTGCGCCGGCATGGGCGGCAACGACACGATCACCGCGTTCGCCGCCGGCAAGGCGGGCATGGCGATCGGGGGCGACTTCAGCCATACGGCGGTCGAGGCGGGCAAGGTCAGGGGCAAGTACGCGGTCGTACCGCTGCCGGGCGTGAAGGCCGGGTCCATCGCGCCTGCCTTCGCGGGCGGCAACAACATCGGCGTCCTGAAGAGCACCTCGCACCGGACCCTTGCCGTTGCTCTGATGGAGCAGCTGACCTCGAAGAAGACGCAGGCCTCGATGTTCGACGCGATGGGGTTCCTGCCGACGTTCGCGGACGTCCGTGACCAGGTCGCCGCGAAGCAGGCGTACGTCAAGCCGTTCGCGCAGACCCTTGCTGCGGGGACCAGGTTCGTGCCGGCTTCACCGGGGTGGTCGCAGATCGACTCCCAGCTGGTGCTGCCGACGATGTTGCAGGAGGTCATCAGCGGGAAGAAAGGTGTGGCGGCGGCTTCGAAGGAAGCGGCGCAGAAGATGAACGACGCTTTCGGCTCCGCCGGGTGATGCGGGTGACGCCTAATAGCTCGGGGGCTTCGGAGCGTTTGCGGCTGCCTGTGGTTCGTGGCTTGTCGCGCAGTTCCCCGCGCCCCTTCCGGGGCTGGAGCACCCCTTGGTTCTACCTTGCCCCTGCTCTTGTGGTCCTTGGCGGGCTGCTCGTCTACCCGATCTACCAGCTCGGGCTGATCTCGTTGTTCAAGTACACCCAGGCCCAGGTCAGCGGTGGTGAACCGACCACCTTCGAGGGGTTCGGCAACTACTCGGCGCTGTTCTCCGACTCCGAGTTCTGGCAGGTGCTGCTGGCGACCGTGCTGTTCGCGGGCGCGTGCGTCGTGTCGACCCTTGCCGTCGGGTGTGCGCTGGCCGTGCTGCTCACGCGCGTGCGTGCGCTGCCGCGGCTGGCGTTGATGCTGGCCGCGCTCGGGGCGTGGGCGACGCCGGCGGTCACCGGGTCCACGGTCTGGCTGTTCCTGTTCGACCCCGACTTCGGGCCGGTCGACCGGATCCTCGGGCTCGGCGACTACTCGTGGACGTACGGGCGGTTCAGCGCCTTCTTCCTCGTACTGCTCGAAGTGGTGTGGTGCTCCTTCCCGTTCGTGATGGTCACGGTGTACGCCGGGATCCGCGCCGTGCCGGGCGAGGTGCTCGAGGCGGCCGCGCTGGACGGGGCCTCGCAGTGGCGGATCTGGCGGTCCGTGCTCGCGCCGATGCTGCGGCCGATCCTGACCGTCGTCACCATCCAGTCGGTCATCTGGGACTTCAAGGTCTTCACGCAGATCTACGTCATGACGAACGGCGGCGGCATCGCGGGCCAGAACCTGGTCCTGAACGTCTACGCCTACCAGCAGGCGTTCGCGTCCTCGCAGTACAGCCTCGGCTCGGCGATCGGCGTCGTGACGCTGCTGATCCTGCTCGGCGTGACGCTCGGGTACCTGCGGCTGCTGCGCAGGCAGGGGGAGGAGCTGTGAATCTGCTGCGTCTGCGCGTGCGGCGGCCTTGGCGGCTGGCGGCGGAGGCCTCGGCCCTGCTGATCGCGGCCGTGGTCGCTTTCCCTCTGTACTGGATGGTTCTCAGCGCCTTCAAACCGGCCGGTGAGATCGAGTCGACCGAGCCGAGGCCGTGGACCGCGTCGCCTTCCCTGGATTCCTTCCGGCGGGTGTTCGGGCAGCAGGATTTCGGTCGGTATTTCGTCAACAGCCTTGTGGTGGCGGGCAGTGTCGTCATCGTCTCGGCGCTGATCGCGTTTCTCGCGGCGACCGCCGTGACGCGATTCCGCTTCCGGTTCCGGGCCACGCTGCTGATCATGTTTCTGGTGGCCCAGATGGTGCCCGTGGAGGCGCTCACCATCCCCTTGTTCTTCCAGATGCGGGACTTCGGTCTGCTGAACACGCTGGGGTCGCTGATCCTGCCGCACATCGCGTTCTCGCTGCCGTTCGCGATCTGGATGCTGCGGGGGTTTGTGAAGGCGGTCCCGGAGGCCTTGGAGGAGGCCGCCCACCTCGACGGGGCGAGCCGTGGGCGATTCCTGTGGCAGATCCTTTTCCCCCTTGTGTTTCCGGGCCTTGTGGCCACGAGCGTGTTCTCCTTCATCTCCGCCTGGAACGACTTCCTCTTCGCCAAGTCCTTCATCATCAGCGACACTTCGCAGTCGACCCTGCCGATGGCGTTGCTGGTGTTCTACAAGCCGGACGATCCTGACTGGGGCGGGGTCATGGCCGCCTCCACGGTGATGACGATTCCGGTGCTGGTGTTCTTCGTACTCGTACAGCGACGGCTGGTCTCCGGGCTGGGCGGAGCGGTAAAGGACTGACGTGACCGATCTGATCCCGATGCCCCGGTACGTCCACTCCTACCGGGGCCACTTCGAACTCGGCGCGGACACCCGCCTGGTGGCGGGCGAGGGCGCCGGGGCGTGCGAGCGGTGGCTGCGCGGCGCGCTCGGGGCGGCCACCGGCTTCGCGCTGGCCCCGGGGGACTCGCCCGAGAACGGCATCCAGCTGTACATCCACCCCGTCGTGACCAGGGATCTCGGCGAGGAGGGCTACCGCCTGATGGTCCAGCGCCACACCGTGCACGTCGTCGGCGGCGGCCCGGCGGGCCTCTTCTGGGGCGCGCAGACGCTACGGCAGTTGCTGGGCCCCGACGCCTACCGCCGCGCACCCCTGCCGGGACGGCAGTGGCGGCTGCCCGTGACGCACATTCAGGACTCGCCCCGCTTCCGCTGGCGCGGCCTCATGCTCGACGTCGCCCGGCACTTCATGCCCAAGGAAGGCGTCCTGCGCCACCTCGACCTGATGGCCGCGCACAAACTCAACGTCTTCCACTTCCACCTGACGGACGACCAGGGCTGGCGCGTCGAGATCAAGAGATACCCCCGGCTGACCGAGGTCGGCTCCTGGCGGGCGCGCACGAAATTCGGCCACCGCGCCTCACCGCTGTGGGAGGAGAAGCCGCACGGTGGCTTCTACACCCAGGACGACATCCGCGAGATCGTCGCCTACGCCGCCGAGCGGCATATCACCGTCGTCCCCGAAATCGACGTACCCGGCCACTCGCAGGCCGCCATCGCCGCGTACCCGGAACTCGGCAACACCGACGTCATCGACACAACCGCCCTCTCCGTCTGGGACAACTGGGGGATCTCTGCCAACGTACTCGCCCCCACTGACAACACCCTGCGCTTCTACGAGGGGGTGTTCGAGGAACTCCTCGACCTGTTCCCGTCGGAGTTCATTCACGTCGGCGGTGACGAATGCCTCAAGGACCAGTGGCGGCAGTCGCCGGCCGCGCAGGCCCGCATCAAGGAACTCGGGCTCGCGGACGAGGACGAGTTGCAGGCGTGGTTCATCGGCCACTTCGACAAGTGGCTGACCGCGCGGGGGCGCAGGCTCATCGGCTGGGACGAGATCCTGGAGGGCGGGCTCGCTCAGGGCGCGGCCGTGTCCTCGTGGCGCGGGTACGCGGGCGGGGTCGCCGCAGCCCGGGCCGGTCACGATGTCGTCATGTGCCCCGAGCAGTACGTCTACTTGGACCATCGCCAGGCGGCCGGCGAGGACGAGCCGGTGCCGATCGGTTACGTGCGCACCCTGGAGGACGTCTACCGGTTCGAGCCCGTTCCGCCGGAGTTGACCTCCGAGCAGGCCGGACACGTGCTCGGCACGCAGGCCAACGTGTGGACCGAGGTGATGGAGGACCCCGCACGGGTGGACTACCAGACGTTCCCGCGGCTCTCGGCCTTCGCCGAGGTGGCCTGGAGTGCGCTCCCCGCCCCGGCGGAACGGGACTTCGCCGGCTTCGAGCGGCGGATGGCCGTCCACTACCGGCGACTTGACGCCCTGGGAGTGGGCTACCGGCCGCCGGCCGGGCCATTGCCTTGGCAGAAGCGCCCCGGGGTGCTCGGGCGGCCGAAGGAGGGGGCGCCCCCGAACAGGTAACTGAGCTCCCGAACAGGTAAGGCAAAAACGTCGTAAGCATCACCGAAGAGTGGCAATTCGTGCGCACCGGTGATGCCGTGCGAAAACGGACCATCTCCCTGGTGAAACGGGCGAATGCCTCCTAGCGGACCCCCGTCTTCGGGTCTTGCGAAGATGTGCCAGAGTTGCCACGTCCGCCCTGTCAGCACGTACCGTACGGCAACACAGGTGGGACCAGGTGGGGCAGCGGGAAGGGGCAGCCGGTTTGACCACGCACGCACCGCAGGCGGCGCAGGCCGTCACGCTGCCCACGACGCTGGACGAGGCCGTGGCGGCACTCACCGCCGTGCCCGCCGCCGTGCCCGTGGCCGGTGGCACCGACCTCATGGCCGCCGTCAACTCCGGGCAGCTCAGGCCCGCCGCACTGGTCGGTCTCGGCAGGATCAGCGAGATCCGCGGCTGGCAGTACCAGGACGGGCACGCCCTGCTCGGCGCCGGACTCACGCACGCGCGCATGGGCCGCCCCGACTTCGCGGCCCTGATCCCGGCGCTCGCCGCCGCCGCGCGCGCGGCGGGCCCGCCGCAGATCCGCAACGCGGGCACCCTGGGCGGCAACATCGCCTCGGCGTCCCCCACCGGGGACGCGCTGCCGGTGCTGGCCGCCCTGGAGGCGACACTGATCATCGCGGGCCCGGGCGGAGCCCGCCGGGAGATCCCGGTGTCGCACCTGCTGGCCGCGGTGGAGATGCTGCGCGCCGGCGAACTCATCGGGCACGTGCGCGTGCCGCTGCTGCACGCGCCGCAGGTCTTCCTGAAGGCGACCGGCCGGACCGGCCCCGGACGCGCGGTCGCGTCCGTCGCGCTCGTCCTCGACCCCGCCCGGCGCGGAGTGCGGTGCGCCGTCGGTGCCATAGCGCCGATGCCGCTCAGGCCCCTGGACGCCGAGCAGTGGGTTGCCCGGCTCATCGACTGGGACAACGGCCGGACGATCGTCCCGGAGGCGCTGACCGCCTTCGGGGAGTACGTCGCCGCGGCCTGCATCCCCGACCCCGTCCCCGAGGGGGACGGCACCGTTCCACAGCTTCCGCCCGCCGTACTGCACCTGCGGCGCACCGTCGCCGCACTGGCCCGACGAGCACTGGGGAGGGCGCTGTCGTGACCGACGACCAGCACGGAGAGGGCACGCCCCGCGGCGGCGGACGCTGGGACCCGCTGCCCCAGGGCGACTACGACGACGGCGCCACGGCCTTCGTGAAGCTCCCCGAAGGGGGCATCGACGCCCTCCTGGCCTCCGCCGACAGTCCGCTCGCGGCGCCCGGCCACGGCTATGTGCCGCCGCAGATAACGGTCGATCCCGGCGCGGGCACCGACCCGGCGGCGACCGGCAACTGGACCGTGCCCGCCGACGGCGCCCAGTGGCCCGACCCCAACGCCGTGCCGCAGGACACCGCGGGTGACCGGTTCACGTACAACCCCGCGACCACCCAGCAGTGGAACTTCGACGAGACGGCGACTCGGGAGTCCGCCCCCGCGCCGGGTCACGATGTGACCGGGCAGTGGTCGATCCCCGTGGCCGGGGGCGACCTTCCGGACGAATCGGGCGAGTTCACCACGTCGTCCCTGGTCCAGCAGTGGGGTGGCACGCCGCCGGCGACGCTCCCGGGCGGCGCCCCCGCCCCCTGGGCGACGGAGGCGGCGGGGCAGCCCTGGGGGCAGCCGCAGACCGAGGAGCCGACGGCGCCCGAGGACGGTTCCGGGCACGCGCGCGAACACGCCGCCGAGCCGCCGACGGGTGCGGGGCACGCGTACGAGCAGCCCCCGGCCCACACCGGCGGCCGGCCTGCCGAGCACCCCGGGGCTGCCGCGGCCCACGCGCCCGCGGAGCCGGACCGGGCCACGCACGAGCCCGAGGGCGCGCGGGCGCACACCGCCGAGCAGCCCGGCCCTCATGCCGACGAGTACGGGGCTCGGCCGCCCGCCGAATCCGCCGTAGCCGTCTCACAGCCCGCACACGGGCCCGGTGAGGCCGCCGGGGCGGCCGAGAGTGCCCAGGAGGGCGCAGGGGCGCCTGAGGGGGCCGTGGAGCCGCTCACGCCGCCCGCAGCGGACGCCGAGCCGGACGGCGCGGGGCCCTCCGCGCGGACGTCGACCGGGCCCAACGCCTCCGACGCGCCCGACTCTCCGGACACTTCAGACACTTCGGTCGGCCCGGACACGGCCGACGGCACCGACACCGAAGCCGCCGACGAGGCCCCGCCGCCCTCCAGCGAGGAACACCCACTCGCCTCCTACGTCCTGCGCGTCAACGGAGTGGAGCGTCCCGTCTCCGACGCCTGGATCGGCGAGTCGCTGCTCTACGTGCTGCGCGAGCGGCTCGGTCTCGCGGGCGCCAAGGACGGCTGCTCACAGGGTGAGTGCGGGGCCTGCAACGTCCAGGTCGACGGACGCCTCGTGGCCTCCTGCCTGGTGCCCGCCGTGACCGCCGCCGGCAGCGAGGTCCGTACGGTCGAGGGCCTCGCCGTCGACGGGCAGCCGTCCGACGTGCAGCGCGCGCTCGCCCGGTGCGGCGCCGTGCAGTGCGGTTTCTGCGTGCCCGGCATGGCGATGACCGTGCACGACCTGCTGGAGGGCAACCCGGCGCCGACCGAGCTGGAGACCCGCCAGGCCCTGTGCGGCAACCTGTGCCGCTGCTCCGGCTACCGGGGCGTCGTGGACGCCGTCCAGGAGGTCGTCGCCGAGCGCGAGGCGCACTCCGCGGGCGACGGCGCCGAACAGGACGGCGACGAGGCACGTATCCCTCACCAGGCGGGCCCGGGAGCCGGCGGTGTCAACCCGTCGGCGTTCGAGTCACCCGGGGCCATGAACCCGGGACCCACGGGACCGCATGACCAGGCGTACGGACAGGACGGAGGCCAGGTGTGAGCAACGAAGCCGCCACCGCGACGACCGCCGCGGAGGCAGCACCCGCCCCCGAGCAGCTGCCGCACGGCCTCGGCGCCTCCCTGCCGGCCGCCGACACCCGTGCCAAGACCGAGGGGACGTTCCCGTACGCGGCGGACCTGTGGGCCGAGGGCCTGCTGTGGGCCGCCGTACTGCGTTCCCCGCATCCGCACGCGCGCATTGTGTCCATCGACACGTCCCACGCGCGCGAGATGCCCGGCGTACGGGCCGTCGTCACCCACGAGGACGTGCCGGGCGCCGCCCGCTACGGCCGCGGCAGCGCCGACCGGCCCGTGTTCGCCGCCGAGGTCGTGCGCCACCACGGCGAGCCCATCGCCGCCGTCGCCGCCGACCACCCCGACACCGCGCGCATGGCCGCCGCGGCCGTCATCGTGGAGTACGAAGTACTCGACCCGGTGACCGACCCCGAGCAGGCCTTCGAGGCCGAGCCGCTGCACCCCGACGGCAACCTGATCCGGCACATCCCGCTGCGCCACGGCGACCCGGACGCGGCCGGCGAGATCGTCGTCGAGGGCCAGTACCGCATCGGCCGCCAGGACCCGGCACCCATCGGCGCCGAGGCCGGCCTCGCCGTGCCCCGCCCCGACGGCGGCGTCGAGCTGTACCTGGCCTCGACCGACCCGCACACCGACCGCGACATCGCCGCCGCCTGCTACGGACTCGAGCCCGAGCGCGTCAAGATCGTCGTCACCGGCGTCCCCGGAGCGACGGCCGACCGCGAGGACCAGGGCTTCCAACTCCCGCTGGGCCTGCTGGCGCTGAAGACCGGCTGCCCGGTGAAACTCACCGCGACGCGCGAAGAGTCCTTCCTGGGCCACACCCACCGGCACCCGACCCTGCTGCGCTACCGCCACCACGCCGACGCCGAAGGCAGGCTCGTCAAGGTCGAGGCGCAGATCCTGCTCGACGCGGGCGCCTACGCCGACACGTCCTCCGAGGCCCTGGCCGCCGCCGTCGGCTTCGCCTGCGGCCCCTACGTCGTCCCGAACGCCTTCATCGAGGGCTGGGCCGTACGCACCAACAACCCGCCCTCCGGGCATGTGCGCGGCGAGGGCGCCATGCAGGTCTGCGCCGCGTACGAGGCCCAGATGGACAAGCTGGCGAAGAAACTGGGCCTGGACCCGGCGGAACTGCGCCTGCGCAACGCCATGGCCACCGGCGACGTACTCCCGACCGGCCAGACGGTGACCTGCCCGGCGCCGGTCGCCGAACTCCTGCAGGCGGTACGGGACTTCCCGCTCCCCGCGCTTCCCAAGGACACCCCCGAGGAGGAGTGGCTGCTGCCCGGCGGCCCCGAGGGCGCGGGCGAACCGGGCGCGGTGCGCCGCGGCGTGGGCTACGGCCTGGGCATGGTGCACATGCTCGGCGCGGAGGGCGCAGACGAGGTCTCCACGGCGACGGTGAAGGTCCAGGACGGCGTGGCGACCGTGCTCTGCGCGGCCGTCGAGACCGGCCAGGGATTCACCACGCTGGCCCGCCAGATCGTCCAGGAGACGCTCGGCATCGACGAGGTCCATGTCGCCCCCGTCGACACCGACCAGCCCCCGGCCGGCGCGGGCAACCGCAGCCGCCACACCTGGGTGTCCGGCGGCGCGGTGGAACGCGCGGCCAAGATGGTCCGCACCCAGCTCCTGCAGCCCCTGGCGCACAAGTTCGGCATGTCCACGGAGCTGCTGCAGATCACGGACGGCAAGATCACCTCGTACGACGGAGTCCTGTCGACCACCGTCACCGAGGCGATGGACGGCAAGGAACTGTGGGCGACGGCCCAGTGCCGCCCGCACCCCACCGAGCCGCTGAACGAGGCAGGCCAGGGCGACGCCTTCGTCGGCATGGCCTTCTGCGCGATCCGCGCGGTCGTCGACGTCGACATCGAGCTCGGTTCGGTACGGGTCGTGGAGCTGGCGCTCGCCCAGGACGTCGGCCGCGTCCTCAACCCGGCCCAGCTGGCCGCCCGTATCGAGGCGGGCGTCACCCAGGGAGTGGGCATCGCACTGACGGAGAACCTGCGCACCGCGCGCGGGTTGATCCGCCACCCGGACCTGACGGGTTATGCGCTGCCGACCGCCCTGGACGCGCCCGACATCCGGATCGTCAAGCTCGTCGAGGAACGCGACGTGGTCGCCCCCTTCGGCGCGAAGGCGGTCAGCGCGGTGCCTGTGGTCACCTCCCCGGCGGCCGTCGCCTCTGCCGTACGGGCCGCCACAGGCCGCCCGGTGAACCGGCTGCCGATAAGGCCGCAGGCCGCGGTGGTGACCGACCGGTGAGCGCACCGGAGTCCGGGCCCGAGGAACCGAGGTACGAACCGCCGCCCCCTGTCGGCAAGTTGCTGATGTGGGTGCTGCTGTTCGTGGTGGCGGCGTTGGCGGTCGTACTCGGCGGCGTGTACTTCACGTAGTGCGTGGCACCTGATGCGTGGCGTGGTGCTCATCACCGGCGTGATGGCGGCAGGGGAGTCGACGGCGGCGCAGGCGCTGGCGGAAGAGCTGCCTCGTGCGGCACACGTGCGTGGGGACGTCTTCCGGCGGACGCGGGCGCGGCCTTCGACGCCCCGTCTCGGCCTGTGGCTGGACAGCTCGGAGCTGACGGTGGGGGAGACGGTGGAGGCGATTCTCGCGGGGCGGGAACGGGCGAGGGTGTGCTGAACGTCCCCTGATCCAGGGGCGTTGTCAGTGGCGCGGCGTAGTGTTCTGGGCAGTGGGGAACGGCTGCCGGTCTGTTGCGGCGGACGGCACATGGCGCTCAGCGCTCGGTCGGCCGCGCCCTGCGCGGGGACTGTGGGCAGGAACATCCGGGGGAACAATGGGCACGACCGACATCGCCACGGCGACGATCACACTCACCGAGAACCAACTCGATCCGTACGTCACGCACGCGCCGACGCGGCGCCGGCTGACGGGTCCCGGACTGCCGGGCGACGGCGCCCTGTTGACGTTCGCCGCGCTGCGCACGGGCGGGCTGCGCACGGTGGGGCAGTACCCGGAGGGCGACGACTCGGCCCTGACGGAGGAACTGCGGGACCGGCTGGTGATAGGGGAGCTGCTCGCCCCGGCGGGCATGGAGGCGGAGTCGCTCCTCCTGGACGGCGGCACCGGCGAGATCAGCACCGCGTACCTCTTCGATCTGCTGGAAGACCGCCCCCTGGCACCCTCCCTGGACGCGCTCGTGCGGTTCGCCACGGTCACCGAGGAACTTGCGGACCTGCGGGGACAGTTCGCGTCCTACGCGGGCCGCTACGGCAGCAAGGCGGCGGCCGAGGCGTCCCGGCAGCTGCTGGCGCTGTTCGAGGAGGGCACGGACGGCAACGTCCCGCCGTACTGGAAGGCGGCGGCCCTGATCCGCCCGCTGGCTCTGGCCACGGGCCCCGGCACGACGTCCGGCCTCACCCTGGACGTGCCCGCCCGCCTCCTGGACGAGGAGTTCGGCCACGCCCGCGTGGCCCGCTTCGAGGACGTCGACTTCCCGGCCACGCTCACGCACGAGCCGACGCGCCGCTTCCTGCGCGAGACGGGCCTGCCGGAGGACACGGTGCTCTTCCACCTCGACACGGACGTCCCCCTGCAGACCCTGTCGGAGTACGCCGCGGACGACCGCCCCGGCACGACGTCCCCCTTCGAACTCCCCGCCAGGGCCGACCACTTGATACGCCTGGGTCACCTGGTGGAGGACAACAGCCTGGTGGTGGACGGCGCGACGGGCGAGGTCCTGAACTGGAGCGAGCCCGAGGCAAGGCTGTACCCCCTGAACACGGACGTCTCCACCCTGGCCTTCACCCTCTGGCTGCACTACCGGGAGCGCTCGATCGACAAGTACCTCTCCCACGAACTGACGACCCAGGCCTACGACCAACTGGCGGCGACGATGCTCCAGGTCCTGTCCTCCGCGGACCCGACGGCCACCACGACCACCGCCGACTGGCACTACTGGACACGGGCATTCCAGGACGAGGCGGGCGGGGTGCTGTGAACGACATCACCGTCCGAACGACCTCATGTCCGTGAGCCGCCCCGCACTCCCTCGAAAACACCTGTGGCCGACCACCCGCCAGGTGATCGGCCACACGGTACTTCCAGAGGCCGTGGCGGGAATTGAACCCACGTACCTCGCTTTGCAGGCGAGTCCCTAAGCCACTCGGGCACACGGCCGGGTCGGGGTGGAGTGCTGCGCTCCGTTCCGAACTCGGTGACACGACCGTATGGCGGGGCGGGGAAGAGGCTCAAGGGAATCGCGGGGGCTGCAATGGGACTGCCATACGCCGTTCATGAAAGGGGTGCCGGAAGGGTGGCGTACGACCAAGGTCCTGGGGCAGGGGCGACTTCGGACAGGGGTCAAAGTGGGCTGTGGACCTTACTCTGGCGGTCATGACCATCCTTGAGCCGCGTGACGCCGCCGTTGCAGACGAAGCCGCAGGCGGAGCCGGTGAGGGTGTGCTGGGGCGGTCCTATCGGGCGCTCAGTGTCGGGATCGTGTCTGTTGTGCTGCTGATCGCCTTCGAGGCGACCGCCGTCGGGACGGCCATGCCGGTTGCGGCGCGGGAGCTGGACGGGGTCGCGTTGTACGCGTTCGCCTTCTCCGGGTACTTCACCACCAGTCTGTTCGGGATGGTGCTGGCCGGGCAGTGGGCGGACCGGCGCGGGCCGCTCGGGGCGTTGACGACGGGGATCGGCTGCTTCGCCGGAGGGCTGGTGCTGGCGGGGACCGCGGTCTCGATGTGGCTGTTCCTTCTCGGGCGGGCCGTGCAGGGGCTTGGTGGCGGGCTGGTGATCGTCGCCCTGTATGTCGTCGTCGGCAGGGCGTATCCGGAGCGGCTGCGGGCGGCGATCATGGCCGCCTTCGCGGCGGGCTGGGTCGTGCCGTCCGTGGTCGGCCCATTGGCTGCGGGTGCGGTGACCGAACACCTCGGCTGGCGCTGGGTGTTCCTCGGGATTCCGGTGCTTGTCGTCTTTCCGCTCGCGCTTGCGCTGCCGCAGATACGGCGGCGGGCGTCCGGCGCGGTGGACGGTGCCTCGGGGGCAGCCTTCGACCGGCGGCGGATCCGGCTCGCCCTAGGCGTCTCGCTGGGCGCCGGTCTGCTCCAGTACGCGGCGCAGGACCTGAGGTGGATCTCCCTCATTCCCGGCGTCGCGGGTGTCGTACTGCTTGTGCCCGCCGTGCTCGGGCTGCTTCCTCGCGGCACGTACCGGGCGGCGCGGGGGCTGCCGTCGGTCGTGCTGCTGCGTGGCATCGCGGCGGGGTCGTTCATTGCGGCCGAGTCGTTCATTCCGCTGATGCTGGTGACCGAGCGAGGGCTGTCGCCGACCCTCGCCGGGTTCTCCCTCGCGGCCGGCGGCGGGATGTGGGCGCTGGCGTCCTGGGTCCAGTCCCGGCCGCGGCTGGAGCCGTACCGGGAACGCCTGATGACGCTGGGCATGCTTCTGGTCGCGGCCGCCATCGCCGTGGTGCCGAGCGTGCTGATCGACTCCGTGCCCGCCTGGACGGTGGCGGTCGCCTGGGGTTTCGGCTGTTTCGGCATGGGCCTGGTGATCTCCTCCACCAGCGTGCTGCTGCTCCGTCTCTCCGCCCCGGAGGAGGCCGGTGCCAATTCCGCCGCCCTGCAGATCTCCGACGGCCTGTCGAATGTGCTTCTGCTGGCGGCCGGGGGCGCCGCCTTCGCCGCGTTGGGCGGGGGCGCGGTGACGCATGCGGCGGCCGAGGGCTCCGGTTCGCATCCGGCGGCGTTCGCGGCGGTGTTCCTGCCGGTGGCGGGGGTGGCGTTGGTGGGGGCTTGGGTGAGTACGCGGTTGCGGGCGACCGCCAATGGGGTCTGCTGATGGAAGCTGCTCGATGACACCGAGTGGTACCACGTAGTACCGTCGAAGCATGGCTGGATTGAACCTGCGGTTTACGGACGAAGAGCTCGACGCCCTGCGTGAGCGTGCGGCGGCCGAGGGGCGCAGCATGCAGGCCTTTGCGCACGACGCGGTGATCGCAGCCATAAACGAGCACTCGCGGCTGTTCAACGAGGCTGCCGAGCACGTACTGAAGGCGAGCGCCGAGCTGAATCGGAGGCTCGCCTGATGCACTACCTCACCCTGCCCGAGCAGCTGAACCTCGCGCAGCGGCTGGGGGCGGACGAGGTGCGTGACTATGGGCTGCTGGACTCAGCCCTGGCGCGTCCCCAGTCGAGTGTCTTCGGGCAGGACGCCTACCCGGACGTCTGGCAAAAGGCTGCCGCGCTGATGGAGTCCCTCGCCCGCAACCATGCCCTCGTCGACGGCAACAAGCGCATCGCCTGGTACGCGACCTGGGTCTTCCTCCATATGAACGGGCACCCGTTGGACGCCGACTTCGACGTGGACGAGGCGGAGCGGTTCGTGCTGGATGTCTGCCAAGGCGCCCTGGACGTACCCAAGATCGCCGCCCAGCTGCCCCGCTTCGCACGTTGATGTGACCTCGGTCCCATCCACGGACGCCCCTGCCTTGTCCGCGCGTTGACACCGCCGGGCCGCCGGTAGGGTGGCCCGGTTGTCATACCCAGCCGAGCCGCCCAACCACCCACGGAGACCGTGACTACCACCGCCGCCAGCTCTGCCTCGCACTCCCACCACCTCTCTCCCGCCTTCCCCGGCCGCGCCCCCTGGGGCACCGCCGGCAAGCTGCGTGCCTGGCAGCAAGGGGCGATGGAGAAGTACGTCCAGGAGCAGCCGCGTGACTTCCTCGCGGTCGCGACCCCCGGCGCGGGCAAGACGACCTTCGCCCTCACCCTCGCCTCCTGGCTGCTGCACCACCATGTCGTGCAGCAGGTGACCGTGGTCGCGCCGACCGAGCACCTGAAGAAGCAGTGGGCGGAAGCGGCCGCGCGGATAGGCATCAAGCTGGACCCCGAGTACAGCGCGGGGCCGCTCGGCAAGGACTACCAGGGCGTCGCGGTCACCTACGCCGGTGTCGGCGTGCGGCCCATGCTGCACCGGAATCGGGTGGAACAGCGCAAAACCCTCGTCATCCTCGACGAGATCCACCACGCCGGTGACTCCAAGTCGTGGGGCGAGGCCTGTCTGGAGGCCTTCGAGCCGGCCACGCGGCGGCTCGCGCTCACCGGTACGCCGTTCCGCTCCGACACCAATCCCATCCCCTTCGTGACGTACGAGGAGGGGAACGACGGGATCCGGCGGTCCGCCGCCGACTACACCTACGGCTACGGGAACGCGCTGGCCGACCACGTCGTCCGGCCGGTCATCTTCCTTTCCTACAGCGGCAACATGCGCTGGCGCACGAAGGCCGGTGACGAGATCGCCGCCCGGCTCGGCGAGCCCATGACCAAGGACGCCGTCAGCCAGGCCTGGCGCACCGCCCTCGACCCGCGCGGCGAGTGGATGCCCAGCGTGCTGCGCGCCGCTGACCAGCGGCTGACCGAGGTCCGTAAGGGCATCCCGGACGCGGGCGCCCTCGTCATCGCCTCCGATCAGGACTCCGCGCGGGCCTACGCCAAGCTGATCCGCGAGATCACGGGCAGCAAGGCGACCCTCGTCCTCTCCGACGACGCCGGCGCCTCGAAGCGGATCGACGACTTCAGCGAGGGCAACGACCGGTGGATGGTCGCGGTGCGGATGGTGTCCGAGGGGGTCGACGTCCCGAGGCTCGCGGTCGGGGTCTACGCCACCACGATCTCCACCCCCCTCTTCTTCGCCCAGGCCGTCGGCCGCTTCGTGCGTTCCCGGCGGCGAGGCGAGACCGCCTCCGTCTTCCTCCCCACCGTCCCCGACCTCCTCACTTTCGCCAACGAGATGGAGGTCGAGCGCGACCACGCCCTCGACAAGCCGAAGAAGGAGGGCGAGGAGGACCCGTACGCCGAATCCGAGAAGGAGATGGAGGAGGCGAACAAGGAGCAGGACGAGGACACCGGCGAACAGGAGCAGTTCTCCTTCGAGGCGCTGGAGTCCGAGGCCGTCTTCGACCGGGTGCTCTACGACGGCGCCGAGTTCGGTATGCAGGCCCACCCGGGGAGCGAGGAGGAGCAGGACTACCTCGGGATTCCGGGGCTCCTCGAACCCGATCAGGTGCAGCTCCTGCTCCAGAAGCGGCAGGCGCGGCAGATCGCGCACAGCCGCAAGAAGCCGGATGCAGAGGCGGATCTGCTGGAGCTGCCGGCCGAGCGGCGGCCCGTCGTCTCGCACAAGGAGATGATGGAGCTGCGGAAGCAGCTGAACACCATGGTCAGCGCGTACGTCCATCAGAGCGGCAAGCCGCACGGGGTCATCCACACCGAGCTGCGGCGGCTGTGCGGCGGCCCGCCGAGCGCCGAGGCCACGGCGGGGCAGCTGCGGCAGCGGATCGCCAAGGTGCAGGAGTGGGCCACGCGAATGCGCTGACCCCCGAGCGCACCTGGTCAGGGGCGCAGCATGCTGCTGTGCCGGTTGTTGCGCCCTGTACGAATCACGACATACGGACGTACTCCGTCCCTCCGGGTGCCCGGATTCTGGACGGAGACTTCCGCTCAGCGAACTCCCTTCGCTACTGTCCGGCTACGCACACGCCCCGTGGCAGCGCCGCCGCGGAGCGCAGCCGTGAAGCGACGCGGCCCGGCAGCGGCCGGGCCGCCGGCCGATCGGCGGCCTCTGTTGCGCGTCACTGACGGGACTCTGTGACGCACCGCCGCTCGGAGGTCGCCGACCTCACCACTTGGAGGAGTGGGCGTCGTGACCGCGGAGACCTCTCAGACGCTCGACCGAGGACTGCGAGTCCTCAAGCTGCTGGCCGATACGGACCACGGGCTGACCGTCACCGAGCTATCCAACAAACTGGGCGTGAACCGGACCGTGGTGTACCGGTTGCTCGCCACGCTGGAACAACATGCGCTCGTACGGCGTGACTTGGGCGGTCGCGCCCGGGTCGGGCTGGGGGTGCTCCGGCTGGGACGGCAGGTGCATCCGCTGGTGCGGGAGGCTGCGTTGCCGGCGCTTCGGTCGCTGGCCGAGGACATAGGGGCGACCGCGCATCTCACGTTGGTCGACGGGGCGGACGCGTTGGCCGTGGCCGTCGTCGAGCCGACGTGGACGGACTATCACGTGGCGTATCGGGCCGGGTTCAGGCACCCGTTGGACCGGGGGGCCGCGGGCCGGGCGATTCTTGCTGCGCGGGCCAAGCCGGTGGGGGAGCCCGGGTACACGCTGACTCATGGGGAGTTGGAGGCGGGGGCCAGTGGGGCTGCGGCGCCGCTCCTCGGGGTTACGGGGGTTGAGGGCAGCGTCGGGGTTGTGATGTTGGCCGATGCGGTGCCGGAGCGTGTGGGGCTGCGGGTGGTTGACGCTGCGCGGGAGGTTGCTGAAGCCCTTCGTTGAGCTGTGCCCGGGGTTGGTGCCAGCAGGGCGGGTTCGCTTGCCGGCGCTTGCCGGGTGCCGCTGCGCCCACCCGTGCCGCCCCTAGCGGCACGACTGCCCGCAACTGCGCCAGCTTTAGCCGATCTGCAAAATCGCCACCGCCATCTCTGGCCGATCCACTCACCGTCCCCTGCTCTCCCCTCCGCATCATCAGGGGCCAAGCAGCGGATTCGCGGAGGGAGTGGCCAGTGGACGCAGTCGGTACTCGGCCCGAGGTCGGGCGGCAGACGGGCCCCGTAGGTAAATGGAGTCGGCGCCAAGCCGTCGGGGCGGCCGTCGACGCCGCCGCGGGCAGTCCGCTCAGGCGGACCATGGGTGTTGCCCAGCTCACCCTGCTCAGTGTGGGGGCCACCCTCGGTACCGGGATCTTCGTGGTGCTGGGGCAGGCCGTGCCGGAGGCTGGGCCCGCCGTTGTCGTGTCCTTCGTGCTGGCCGGAGTCACCGCGCTGTTCTCGGCCCTCTCGTACGCCGAGCTGGCCGGCATGATCCCCGGCTCGGGGTCGTCGTACAGCTACGCCTACGCCACCCTCGGCGAGCTGGTCGCCTGGGTGTGCGGCTGGTGTCTGATCCTGGAGTACGGGGTGTCCGTCGCCGCCGTGGCCGTGGGGTGGGGGCAGTACGTCAACGAGCTGCTCGATCTCACCCTCGGCGTGACCCTGCCCGAGTCGCTGAGCGCGCCGCCCGGACTCGGCGGCACCCTCAACATCCCGGCCGCCCTCATCGTCGTACTCGCGATGGTCGTGCTGCTGCGCGGCGCCCGTGAGAGCGCCGTCGCCAACACCGTCATGGTCGCCGTGAAGATCGCCGCGCTGGTGATGTTCTGCGCGGTCGCCTTCACCGCCTTCCGTGCCGGGAACTTCCAGCCCCTCTTCCCCCTCGGCGCCGCCGGGATGAGTGCGGGCGCGGCCTCGCTCTTCTTCTCCTACATCGGGTTCGACGCCGCCTCGACCGCCGGGGAAGAGGCCCGCAACCCGCAGCGGGACCTGCCCCGCGCGATCATCCTCTCCCTCGTCCTGGTCACCGCCCTCTACGTCCTCGTCGCGGTCGCCGCGCTCGGCGCCATGCCGTGGAAGAAGTTCGCGGGGACCGAGGCCACGTTGAGCGAGGTGCTCGTGCAGAGCGTGGGCGGCGGGAGTCTGTGGCCGATCCTGCTCTCCGTCGGTGCCGTCGTCGCGACCACCAGCGTCGTGCTCACCGTGCAGTACGGGCAGATCCGCATCCTGTTCGCCATGGCCCGGGACGGGCTCGTGCCGCCGCTGTTCGCCAAGGTGCACCCGCGCACCGGTGTCCCGCGCGCCAACACGGTCATCGTCTCGTCCTTCATCGCCGTCCTCGCCGCCCTCGTCCCGCTGGGCAGCCTCGCCGACGCCACCAGCATCGGCACTCTCTTCGCCTTCATGCTGGTCAACCTGGCGGTCGTGCTGCTGCGTCGGCGCAACCCCGGGACTCCTCGCTCCTTCCGCGTCCCCTTCTCGCCCGTGACGCCGATCCTGGGTGTCCTGTTCTGCGGCTACATGCTGTTCAGCCTCGGCGCCGACACCTGGATCGCGTTCGGCGCCTGGATGGTGGTCGGCCTCGTCGTCTACGGGTGCTACGGCGTCCGGCACAGCAAGCTCAACCAGCCGCAGGAGACCGCCGGATGATCTCCCTCGACCTCGCCTGCGACGTCGTCGCCCTCACCCGGGCCCTCGTCGACATCCCGTCCGAAAGCGGCCACGAGGCTCCCCTCGCGGACGCCGTCGAGGCCGCCCTGCGGGCCCTTCCCCACCTCACCGTCGACCGCATCGGCAACTCCGTCGTCGCCCGCACCGACCTCGGCCGCCCCCAACGGGCCGTCTTCGCCGGGCACTTGGACACGGTCCCGGCCGCCGGGAACCTGCCCTCCGTACTCCGTGACGACTGCGTACACGGCCTCGGCGCCTGCGACATGAAGGGCGGCGTCGCCGTCGCCCTCCGCCTCGCGGCCACCGTCCCGGCCCCCACCCGCGACCTCACCTACGTCTTCTACGAGTGCGAGGAGGTCGAGGGCGACCGCAACGGGCTGCACCGCATCGCCGACCGCCATCCGGAACTCCTGGCCGCCGACCTCGCCGTCCTCATGGAGCCCTCCGACGCGGGCATCGAGGCCGGCTGCCAGGGCATCCTCACCGCCGCCATCGTGGTGCGCGGCGAACGGGCCCACACCGCCCGCTCCTGGAAGGGCGTCAACGCCGCGCACCTCGCCGCCCCGGTCCTGCAGCGGCTCCACGACCACAGGCCCGAGCGGGTCGTCATCAACGGGCTGGAGTACCGGGAGGGCCTGAGCGCGGTCGCCGTGCGGGCCGGGGTCGCCGGGAACGTCGTACCCGACGAGTGCGTCGTCACCGTCAACTCCCGCTTCGCCCCCAGCCGTTCACCCGAGGAGGCGGAGGCGTACGTCCGGAAGCTCTTTCCCGAGTACGAGGTCCTCGTCACCGAGATCGTGCCGGGCGCCCTCCCGGGGCTGGACCGGCTCGCCGGCCTCGTCGCCGCCCTCGGTGCCACGCCCCGCCCCAAGCTCGGCTGGACGGACGTGGCCCGCTTCGCCGCCCTCGGCACGCCCGCCCTGAACTACGGCCCCGGAGACCCGACGCTCGCGCACACGGCGGGGGAGTACGTCCCGGTGGAGCAGCTGCGCAGCTGCGAGGAACGCCTCAGTAGCTGGCTGAGCCCCTGAGCCCGGCCAGCGTTCTCAACTGAAGCCACAACACCAGCCGTTCGTCGGGGTCGTCGAGGTCGATCCCGACGTGCTGCTGTGCCTGCTTCAGGCGGTAGCGGCAGGTGTTGGGGTGCACGGCGAGCAGCTTCGCCGCGCCCGCCATGTCGCAGCCCGCGTCGAACCAGCTGACCAGGGTGCGTGCGTATTCGGTGCCGTGCCTCTCGTCGTACGCCAGCACGCGCCGCCAGGCGCCCGCGCTCAACTCCCGCCGCTCGCCCAGCACTTCGGCCAGTCGCAACAGCGTCACGCGCGGGCGCACCTCGTCGACCGTCGCCACCGGCAGGTCCGGTCCGAGCACGCGCAGCACCAGCTCGGCGTCCTGACGCGACCCCACGACCTCCGCCGCCTCCGCCACCACTTCGCCGAGCGCCGCCCGCACGGGCACCCGCAGCGCCTGCCCGGCCCGCGCCACGATGTCCTCGGCCAGCCGCTTGTGACGCGCCCCGGGTCCCGGAAGGACCGCGTACACCACCCCGTCGACCAGCACGCACGCGTGCCGCCCGTAACGCGCCTCGCACTGCAGCCGTACGACGTCCAGCAGGCGCAGGGCGGTCTGCTCGGCGTCCGGGAGGCTCGCCGCGTCCAGTACGAAGGCGGCCACCCGCACCGCGCCCTCAAGCCCCAGGCGGTCACAGGCGGTTGACGGGTCGGCCGTGCCGTCGAGCAGGCGGCGCAGGAGGTCGCTGTTCTGGTGGCGGGCCAGTTCCTGCGCCGCCCGGGCCCGCAGCAGGAGCAGTGCCGCCGTGGACGCGCCCTGCGCCAGGGTCTCCTCGGCGTCGGGTGCCAGCCTGCCGTCGTCGACGACCCAGACGGAGCCCAGCGTCTCGCCGCCCGCGCGGACGGCGACCGCGAGGCGCGGCAGGTCGCCCTCGCGCAGCGGAGGCAGCCGTACGGGATCCGTCGCCGCGAACAGCACCCGGTACTGCTCGCTGTTGGCCGGGCTGACCGGCACCTGGAGGCCGAGGATGCCCTCCCGACGGTCCTCGTCGACCGGCTGGCCGGGGACCGTGGAGTAGGCCAGGATCCGCTGGCGCGGGTCCTCCACGGCCGTCGCCCCGCCGGTTGCCGCCGCGACGGCGTCCGCCAGCGCGAACAGGTCGCCCAGGCCGCCGGCCGACGGTGCGGGCCGGGCGCCGATCGCCGAGGACAGCAGCAGGTGCACGTGGTGCCAGGCCGAGTCCTCGTCGACCGACAGCAGCGCGACGCCGTGCGCCTCGGCCTCGTCGGCGGGTCCGTCCGGGCCGCGTACGACGAGCCCGGTCATCCCGAACTGCGCAGCCGCCCGGACGAGGGGGCCGGCGGCCGCCGCCCGCACCCCCACCGCCAGCAGCAGCGCACCCGGCGCATGCGGCATCGGGGCATGGGCGTCGTACAGCAGCGCCTCGGTGACCGGGGCGGCGAGCCCCGCGGGGGCGGTGTGCAGGCGCAGTGAGGGGCCGCCGATGACGTCCAGGAGGTCGCCGAGGGTGCAGGCGTCCATGGGGCTCCTCAGGTGTGGGACTGCGGGTGATGCGGCCGATCCGGAGGGTTGGCCGATTTCAAAACGAACGTACGCAGCCGTTGTCCAAGCGCACAACCCGGGGCGGCCCGGCGGCTCCGAAACTTGACCCATGACTCTCGACCGCCCGCACGGAGTGAGTATCCGCACCGTCCACGACGTCGCCGGCCTCGCCGCCGTCAGCGACTACTTCAGCGATGTCTGGCAGACCCCGCGCAGCGCCCCGCCGTACCCGGCCGAGGTCCTGCACAGCCTCGTCCACGCGGGCGGCGCCGTGCACGCCGCCTACGACGGGACGCGGCTGGCGGGCGCGGCGGTCGCGGTGTTCGGGCCGCACGGGGACACGTACTCCCTGGTCGCCGCGGCCGACCAGGGGCTCGGGTACGCCGTGAAGCAGGCCCAGCGCGCCTGGGCCGTCGGCCTCGGCGCCCGCATCATGCGCTGGACCTTCGACCCGCTGGTCGGCCGCAACGCCCGCTTCAACCTGGCCAAGCTGGGCGCCACCGGCACCGAGTACCTCGTCGACTTCTACGGCCCCATGGCGGACGGCGTGAACGACGGCGACGAGAGCGACCGGCTGACGGTGATGTGGGAGCTGGCGGCGCCGGATACCACGGACGAGACCACGGACCGGGACACCGCCCCCGTCACCCACTCCGCCCCCGACGGCGCGGCGCTCGCTCGCCGCGATATCGCCGACCGTCACATCTGGTGCCGCGTGCCGGACGACATCGTCAGGCTCCGCGCGGCCGACCCGGAACTAGCCCTGCGCTGGCGGTATGCCGTCCGCGAGGTGTTCACGGAGGCCTTCGCGCAGGGCTACACGGCGACCGGGATGTCCCGTGACGGCTGGTACACCCTTTCGAGAGAGGCGGCGGTATGAAGCTCGAACGCGTGGAGATCGTCCATGTGGCGATCCCGCTGGTCACCCCGTTCCGTACGTCCTTCGGCACGATGACGGTGAAGGACACCTTCCTGCTCCATGTCGTGACGGACGCGGCCGAGGGCTGGTCGGAGTTCGCCGCCGACCCCGAGCCGCTGTACTGCTCGGAGTTCGTGGCCGGCGCGGAGATCGTGCTGGAGGACTTCCTGCTGCCGCGCGTCGCCGCCCTCCCACAGCTCACCGCGGCCGCGCTCGCGCCCGCCATGGCGAAGATCAAGGGCCATGAGCTGGCGAAGGCGGCCCTGGAGACGGCGGTCCTGGACGCTGAGCTGCGTGCTTACGGCATGCCGCTGGCCACCTACCTGGGCGCGGTGCGCGACCGCGTCCCCGCGGGGGTGTCGGTCGGCATCAAGGAGTCCGTCCCGGAGCTGCTGGACGACGTGGAGCGGTACCTCGCCGAGGGCTATGTGCGCATCAAGCTGAAGATCGAGCCGGGCTGGGACGTGGAGCCGGTGCGGGCGGTCCGCGAGCGCTTCGGGGACGCCCTGCCCCTCCAGGTCGACGCCAACACGGCGTACACGCTCGCCGACGCCGAGCACCTGCGGCGCCTGGACTCCTTCGGGCTGCTGCTGATCGAGGAGCCGCTGGAGGAGAACAACCTGTACGCCCACGCGCAGCTCCAGAAGCGGCTGCGGACCCCCGTCTGCCTCGACGAATCCGTCCACAACGCCCGTGACGCCGCGTCCGCCATCGCGATGGAGGCGTGCCGGGTCGTCAATGTGAAGCCCGCGCGCGTGGGCGGCTACCTGGAGGCCCGCCGCATCCACGACGTGGCGCACGCGCACGGGGTGCCCGTGTGGTGCGGCGGCATGCTGGAGACGGGAATCGGCCGCGCCCCGAACCTCGCCCTGGCCGCCCTGCCGGGCTTCACCCTCCCCGGAGACACCTCCGCGTCCAGCCGCTACTTCGCCGAGGACATCACCGAGCCGTTCGTCCTGAAGGACGGCCACCTGTCCGTACCCACCACTCCCGGGATCGGTATCGAACCGCTGCCGGACGCACTGCGGCGGTTCACGAGGGAGAGGCGAGACTTGTACGTGAGCCGACCGGCACCTGGCCGGAAGTCACCGCCAAGCTAGATTGATCCCGTGCTCTCTCGCCTCACACGCCCCCAGGCCCTCGCTGTCTGCGCCCTGCCGGTCGTGGCGCTGGTCGCCACCGCGGTCTTCGCGCCGCTGCCGTTCTCGCTGGCGCAGCCCGGGATGACGGCGAACGTGCTCGGGGACAACAAGGGCACCCCGGTGATCACGGTCTCGGGGGCGAAGACCCGGGAGACGAGCGGGCAGCTGCGGATGACGACGATCGTGGCGACCAACCCGGACACGCATGTCTCGCTGGGCGATGTGATCAGTGCCTGGTTCGCCAAGGACCGGGCCGTGATGCCGCGGGACTCGGTGTATCCGAGCGGCCAGTCCACCAAGGAGATCGAGCAGCACAACAGCGCGCAGATGAAGCAGTCCCAGGACGCGGCGACCCGGGCCGCCCTGGACTATCTGCACCTCAACGACAAGAAGGTCAAGGTCACGCTGAAGCTCGCCGATGTGGGCGGCCCCAGCGCCGGTCTCCTGTTCACCCTCGGCATCATCGACAAGCTGGACGGGAACGGCAGCGGCGGGGACCTCACGGGCGGCCGCAAAATCGCCGGTACGGGGACGATCGACGACGACGGGACGGTCGGTGCCGTGGGCGGCGTGGCGCTGAAGACGCAGGCCGCGCGCCGGGACGGGGCGACCGTCTTCCTGGTGCCGAAGGCCGAGTGCTCCGACGCCAAGTCCGAGCTCCCGAAAGGCCTGCGGCTGATCCCGGTGACCACGCTGAAGGGCGCGGTCACCTCGCTGGCGGCACTGGAGTCGGGCAAGGGGTCCGTCCCGAGCTGCTGATTCAGTCGGTGTCCTCCAGGGGGTGCTGCCAGCGGAGGCCGGGGAAGCGGGCGAAACCGCGGTCGGCGGAGTACAGGGTGGCTCCGTGCTCTATGGCGAGGGCGGCGAAGTAGGCATCCGGAACGAGGTTTCCGCGAGCCCCGGCCTTGAGACACAGGCGCTCGAAGATCTCCCAGTGCCGAGGCCCTTCCTGGGCCGGGGTCGCGACCGGTGCGCTGCGCACGTCCCGGAGGAACTTGAGCGCTCGCTCCGGCTCGCTCGGCGGCTGGTAGATCCGCTGGTGGGTGACGATGCGCAGGAAGCCGCTGTCGATCACACCGTTGTACCCGACGGGTTCGTCGCCCCGCAGCCGCTCGATGAGCCACGCGTGGTAGCGGTCGTGATCCTTGGCGTCCTCGCGGAACGCGTACACGAGGACGTTCACATCGCAGATGATCATTCGAGGCCGTCCATGAGGTCGCGCACGGAGGCGTTGTCGTCGAGATTGACGCCGGGGCGTACCCCTCTGCCGCCAGGATCAGTGGTGAGCTTCACGATGTTCTGCGCCGCCGCCACATCCCGCGCGAACGACGCCCGCAGCGCATCCTCTATCACCGCACTGACCGTCACGCGTCTGCGCGCCGCCCGCAGCTTGGCTTCCTGGATCAGGTCCTCGGGGAGGTCGACAGTAGTCCTCATGCATACAAGCGTAAGCACCGCGCATCATGATGCGCCAGGGTGAATCAATGATGCGTGAAATTGACCCGTCCGCTTCGCCGACCCACGGCTCCCTACTTCACGAACCCCTCCGCCTTCATCCAGTCCAACGCCACCTGATGCGGGTCCTGCCCGTCCACATCCACCTTCGCGTTCAGCGTCCGCGCCACCGTGTTGTTCAGCCTCTTCGTGACCGGGTCCAGGACCTCCGCGATCGCCGGCCACTTCTTCAGCGTGTCGGTGTTGATCTCCGGTGCCACGTTGTAGTTGGGGAAGAACTTCCTGTCGTCCTCCATCACCACCAGGTTCATGGACCGGATGCGGCCATCGGTGGTGAACACCTCGCCGTAGGTGCAACTCCCCTTCTTCACCTGGGTGTAGATGATCCCGGTGTCCATCTGCGTCATGTTCTTCGCGGGCACGCTCATCCCGTACGCCTTCTCCATGCCCGGCAGCCCGTCCGCGCGGTTGGCGAACTCGCTCTCCACGCACAGGGTCACGGCACCGGGGTCCTTCCTGGCCAGCGCGGCCACGTCGGACAGCGTCTTCGTGCCGTACTTCTTGAAGTTCGCCTGGTTCATGGCCAGTGCGTAGGTGTTGTTGAGGGACGAGGGCGGCAGCCAGGTCAGGCCGTCCTTGAGGTCCGCGTCGCGCACCGCCTGCCACTGTTTCTGCGGGTCGGCGATCGGCTCGCTGTTGCCCTGGTACGTGATCCAGGCGGTGCCCGTGTACTCGTACATGCCGTCCGCGTCACCGGACTTGACGGCTTCCCGCGCGCCGATGGAGCCCTGGATGCCCGTGCGGTCGAGCACATCCGCGCCGGCCGCCTGGAAGGCGATGCCCATGATCGCGCCGAGGATGAGCTGCTCGGTGAACTCCTTGGAGGTGACGGTCAGATGGGCGCCCGCGAGGGGTTCGTTCCGTCCGATGGAGGCGGGCTTCACGTCGTCGACCATGGGCGAGCCGCTCTGCAGGCCGCAGCCGGACGCGGCCACCAGAGCTGCGGCCGACAGCAGACACGTACGCCCTCTCACGTCCCCACCTCCAACCCGCGGGGCCTGAGCAGGAGTTCCGCCAGTGAGGCGAGCCAGTCCACCAGCAGCGCCAGGACGACCGTGAGGATCGCGCCCAGCACCAGCACCGGCATCCGCTGGGTGGTGATGCCGGTCTGGATCAGCACGCCCAGGCCGCCGCCTCCGCCGAAGGTCGCCAGTGTCGCCGTGCCGACGTTCAGAACCAGGGCCGTACGGACACCCGCGAGGATCAGCGGGACGGCGAGCGGCAATTCCACGCGCGACAGCACCCCCAGGGGGGACATGCCGATGCCGTGTGCCGCCTCCAGCAGCGTCGGGTCGTTGGCCTTCAGGCCTGCGATGGTGTTCGACAGCACCGGCAGGATGGCGTAGATGGTGATGCCGATCAGGGCCGACTTCATACCGGTGCCGAGCCAGATGACCAGCAGCGCCAGCAGGCCGATCGCCGGGGTCGCCTGGCCCATGTTGGCGATCGTCATCGCCACCGGGGTGGCCTTCCGGAAGGCCTTGCGGGTCAGCAGGATGCCCAGCGGGATCGCGATGATCAGCACGAAGAACGTGGAGATCACGGTCAGTTGGATGTGCTGCCACAGGGCCCTGGAGACCACGCCGTGGGCGAGGGCGTTCTCGGAGATCGGGTCCAGGTCGGCCTGCTCGAACCACAGCCAGGTCGCGAGCAGCACGGCGACGAGCACGGCGGGCAGGATGGTCAGCTTCTGCCAGGTGATGCGTGACCTGGGGGGACTCGACGGTGGCGGCGGGGCCTCGGCCTCCTGCGGAGCCTCCTCCTCTTCCAGCCCGGGTTCTTCCAGCTTGGAGGTGGTCATGCCTTCGTCACCCCGCCGGGGCCCTCCTGCTCGGCGTGCGTCTGGGCGGCCCGCAGCTCCTCCAGCTCGTGCTGCGCCTCCAGCGCCTCCAGCCGGTCCGCCTCCAGCAGCTCGTGCACGGAGTTCATGAGCGTCTCCATGTCGACGACACCCTCGTACTCGCCGCGCCGCCCGGTGACCGCGACCCGCCCCGCGTTGTCGGTCAGCACCGCCTCCAGGGCGTCCCGCAGCGTTGCGTCCCTGGTCACCGTGTCGCTCACGAGCGTGCCCGCCCTCGCCAGCGAGCCCCTCGCGCGCATGAGGTCGCCGCGCCTGAGCCACTTGTAGGGCCGGCTGCGCCTGTCGAGCAGCAGGATCTCGTTGGTCCCGCTGTTGCGCAGCCGGTTGAAGATCTCCTGGAGCGGGTCCTCGAGGGTGACGGTCGGGTAGTCGGTGATCTCGACGTCCCGTACGCGGGTGAGGTTCAGCCGCTTCAGGGCCGCGCCCGCGCCCACGAACCCGGACACGAAGTCGTCCGCCGGGTTGGTGAGGATCGCCTCCGGGGTGTCGAACTGCGCGATGTGCGAGCGTTCGCGCAGGACGACGATGCGGTCGCCGAGCTTGATCGCCTCGTCGAAGTCGTGGGTGACGAAGACGATCGTCTTGTGCAGCTCGTGCTGCAGTCTGATCAGCTCGTCCTGGAGATGGTCGCGGGTGATCGGGTCGACCGCACCGAACGGCTCGTCCATCAGCAGCACGGGCGGATCGGCCGCCAACGCCCGTGCGACGCCGACGCGTTGCTGCTGACCGCCGGACAGCTGGCGCGGGTAGCGGCTGCGGAACTCGGTCGGGTCCAGGCCCACGAGGTCGAGCAGCTCCTCGACCCGGGACCGGATCCGCGCCTTGGACCAGCCGATCATCCTCGGTACGAGGGCGATGTTCTGGGCGACCGTCATGTGCGGGAAGAGCCCGGCCGACTGGATCGCATAGCCCACCTTGCGGCGCAGCTTGACCGGATCAATGTCGGTCACGTCCTCACCGTTGATCCGGATGCGGCCACCGGTCGGCTCGATCAACCTGTTGATCATCTTGAGTGTCGTCGACTTACCGCATCCGGACGGGCCGACGAAGATGACGAGCTCGCCCGCCTTGATCTCCATGTTGACGTTGTCGACGGCGGGGCTGGGGTTGCCCGGATACCGCTTGGTGAGGTTCTCCAGCTCGATCGTCGCCCCATGGGTGGCCTCAGGCACGGATCCCCCTCGGGATGGTCAGCCGTCCGATCAGGACGTACGCGGCGTCGAACAGCAGCGCGAGGACGATGATCCCGAGCGTGCCCGCGAGGACCTGGTTGAGCGCGTTCTTGCTGCCCAGCGAGCCGATACCGCGGAAGATCTCGTTGCCGAGGCCGGGCCCGGAGGCGTATGCGGCGATCGCGGCGATGCCCATCAGCATCTGCGTCGAGACCCGGATCCCGGTCAGGATCGGCGGCCAGGCCAGCGGCAGCTCGATCCGCACCAGCCGCATCGACCGGGACATCCCGATGCCCCGCGCCGCGTCCACCAGCGACGGATCGACCCCGCGCAGCCCGACGATCGAGTTCCGCACGATCGGCAGCAGCCCGTACAGCGTCAGCGCGATCACCGTGGGCGGCACGCCCAGGCCCACGACCGGGATGAGCAGACCGATCATGGCGAGCGAGGGAATGGTCAGAATGGTCGAGGTGGACGTGGTGGCGAGGCTCCCGGCCCATTCGCTGCGGTAGGTGACGATCCCGATCAGTACGCCGATCACGGTCGCCACGACCATGCACTGGAACACGGCGCTGGCGTGCTGGTACGCGTCGGTGAGCAGCTGCTGGTGCCGGGTGCTCAGATACTCCCAGAAGCTCACTCGCGCTCACCCCCGCCCGTAGGGCTAGGTCGTCTCGGCGTCCGCCGCCGCCTGTTCCACCAGCGGGATGATCCGCAGCGGAACGGGGTTCTCCATCACGATCGCGGTGGCGGCCCGGACAATGCCATCAAAACCGACAACCAGGTCGATGACCCGCTGGAGATCGGCGTTGGAGCGGGCCACCAGCCGGCACAGCATGTCCCCGTTGCCGGTGGTGGTGTGCAGCTCCAGCACCTCGGGCACGGTCGCCAAGTGCGCCCGGACGTCCGCTCCTTGGCCCTGCCGGATCTGGAGGGTGGCGAAGGCGGTGACGGGGTAGCCGAGGGCGGCCGGATCCACCTGCGGTCCGAATCCGCGGATGACGCCATTCGACTGAAGCCGGTCCAGCCGCGCCTGCACCGTCCCGCGCGCCACCCCCAGCCGCCGGGACATCTCCAGCACCCCGAGCCGCGGCTCCCGCGCCAGCAGCACGATGATCCGGCCGTCCAACTGGTCGATCGCCACCGCAGCCTCCCCAATAGGTAGTCATCCTGTACAGAAAGCCCGCAGATCTCGGCCTAGGTCTGAGCATATTGCCCAGCAAAAACACAAACTATTGCGCACCTTGCCGATGCGGGACAGGCTGCCGCTATGACGCAGACCACACACCACACTCCCGACACCGCCCGGCAGGCCGACCCCTTCCCGGTCAAGGGAATGGACGCGGTCGTCTTCGCCGTGGGCAACGCCAAGCAGGCGGCGCACTACTACTCCACCGCTTTCGGCATGCGGCTCGTGGCTTACTCCGGACCGGAGAACGGCAGCCGCGAGACCGCCAGCTATGTGCTCGAGAACGGCTCGGCTCGCTTCGTCCTCACCTCCGTCATCAAGCCCGCCACCACCTGGGGCCACTTCCTCGCCCGGCATGTGGCCGAGCACGGTGACGGGGTCGTCGACCTCGCCATCGAGGTCCCGGACGCCCGCGCCGCGTACGCCTACGCCCTCGAGCACGGCGCCCGCTCGGTCGCGGAGCCGTACGAGCTGAAGGACGAGCACGGCACGGTCGTCCTCGCCGCGATCGCCACGTACGGCGAGACCCGCCACACCCTCGTCGACCGCTCCGGCTACGACGGCCCCTACCTCCCCGGCTTCGTCACGGCCGCCCCCATGGTCGAACCGCCCGCCCACCGCACCTTCCAGGCCATCGACCACTGCGTGGGCAACGTCGAGCTCGGCCGTATGAACGAGTGGGTCGGCTTCTACAACCGGGTCATGGGCTTCACGAACATGAAGGAGTTCGTGGGCGACGACATCGCCACCGAGTACAGCGCGCTGATGTCGAAGGTCGTGGCCGACGGCACGCTCAAGGTCAAGTTCCCGATCAACGAGCCCGCCATCGCCAAGAAGAAGTCCCAGATCGACGAGTACCTGGAGTTCTACGGCGGCGCGGGCGTCCAGCACATCGCCCTCAACACCAACGACATCGTGCAGACGGTACGCACGATGCGCGCGGCCGGCGTGCAGTTCCTCAACACCCCGGACTCGTACTACGACACCCTCGGCGAGTGGGTCGGCGACACCCGCGTCCCCGTCGAGACCCTGCGCGAACTGAAGATCCTCGCCGACCGCGACGAGGACGGCTATCTGCTGCAGATCTTCACCAAGCCGGTCCAGGACCGTCCGACGGTCTTCTTCGAGATCATCGAGCGGCACGGCTCGATGGGCTTCGGCAAGGGCAACTTCAAGGCACTGTTCGAGGCCATCGAGCGGGAGCAGGAGAAGCGCGGCAACCTCTGAGGCCTGTGCGACGCCTGTGAATTCGTAGAACGTGCAACCAAATAACGGCAGTTGACGCTCTCATGTCCTGTGGGTGCCAAGGGGGTATCCACAGGACTCGGGGGAGAGCGTGACCACTCCGATAAACATCGCCGTACCGTCCGACCGCTGGCTGTGGCAGAAGGCCACGCTGAAGGAGCCGACGGTGCTGCAGTCGTTCGCCTTCGACGAGGCGAACAAGCACCTGTACGTCCTCCAGGTCACCGCCACCGGCCACGCGGCCGGCGACCTGTGCCTCAACCGGCTGGACTACAAGGGGAACCGGCTGGGCGCCATGTATCTGAAGGGCTTCGGGCACGGCGTCAGCATGGGCATCCAGCGCGACGCCGAGGACGGCTCCACCTGGATCTGGACCGAGGCCGACGCCGTCAACGGCTTCGGGCAGGGCGTGACCCGCTTCCACTTCGCCGACGGGGCCGTCCGCACGCGCGCGGACGTCAGGATCCGCAAGCCCGTCCCGGACTCCACCAACAACCAGCCGTCGGTGTGCATGGCCTCCAGGCGCATCGCCGTCCGCTACCGCGACAAGGCCAACAAGCCCCGCTACCGCGTCTGGGACCTGGACGCCTTCACCGCCCGCGACTACGCCAACCCGATCGCGGACATCGCCCAGACCGGCGCCCACCCCGACCCGAAGATCCCCTTCCAGGGCTACGCCCTGCACCGCGACGCCATCTACCAGCTCGCGGGCACGGCCTACGACGCGAAGACCAACCCGGCCGCCAAGAAGGGCAACGCGTACGCCTCCAGCCTCGACATCACCACCGGGAAGCTGCTCCAGCAGCAGCGCACCGAGGCCGGGTACACGCTCGCCTATCGCGAGCCGGAGGGCGTCGACGTGCGCGGCGGATCGGATCCGAAGGTGTACCTCGGCTTCGCCTCGGGGGAGCTGGGGGCACGCCGCTTCTCGATCTTCGTCAAGGACGACGAGCAGTCGTAGCAGGAGCCGCAGGAGCCGGCCCGGCCGTAGGCTTGCCGCATGGCCAGGATCAACGACGTGGGCGGTACGGAGGGCTTCGGCGCCGTCGACATCACCGATGACGCCGAGCCCTTCCACGCGGACTGGGAGGCCCGTGTCCTCGGGCTCCTCAACGCCCTGCGCGCGCAAGGGATCTTCAACACCAACGAGTTCCGGGACGCGATCGAGTCGATGCCGCCGCTGGAGTACCTGTCGGCGTCGTACTACGAGCGCTGGTTCGAGGCGATCCGTGTCCTGCTGGAACGCAAGGGCGTGATCAAGCCGGGTGAGCTCGATGGCTGACGGCGACCGCTTCCCGCCGGGCACGCCGGTCCGCACCTTCCACCACGACCCGCCGCACCACACCCGCCTGCCGCGGTACGCGCGCGGCAAGCGGGGCGTCGTGATCGAGCCGGAGGGGCGGGCGGAACTGGCCGACGTCAGCGCGCAAGGGCGCGGGGACGCGCCGCTCGAGCAGGTCTACGCGGTCCGGTTCGCGGCCCGTGACCTGTGGGGCGAGGGCGACCACCACGTCGTACTGGACCTGTGGGAAAGCTACTTGGAAGCGTACGAAGAGGATGCAGTCGATGAGCGGTGACCACTCCGACGCGACGATCGCGCAGCGGGTACGACGCCTGGAGACCCTGCTGGAGGAGAAGGGGGTCCTCTCGGGCGCCCGGCTGGACGAGATCATCGACGCGTCCCTGACCGGAGCGTCGCCCGCGAACGGCGCGCGGGTCGTCGCACGGGCCTGGACCGACGAGGCGTTCAAGGCGCGGTTGCTGGCGGACGGTACGGCGGCGGTGCGGGAATTCGGCCACATGGAGGGCTCCTACCAGCGCCTGCGGGTCGTCGAGAACACGGAGGCGACCCACAACGTCATCGTCTGCACCCTCTGCTCCTGCTACCCGCTCCGCCTCCTCGGCCCGTCCCCCAGCTGGTACAAGTCGGAGGCCTACCGCTCTCGCGTGGTCCGTGAACCCCGCGCCGTACTGGCCGAGTTCGGCCTCGAGCTGCCGCCGACGACGGAGATCACCGTGTGGGACTCCAGTGCCGAGACCCGCTACATGGTGCTGCCGCGCAGGCCGGAGGGGACGGAGGGGCTGGGAGAGGAGCAACTGGCAGTGCTCGTCACACGCAATGCGCTGATCGGTACCGCGTCGGTCTGACTCAACCCTCGTCCTCCGCCGGCGCTTTGCTCTCCTTGCCCGTCGGCAGCGGCTCGTCCGGCGGCTCACCCAGCGCCGCCAGCGCCTGCTTCGCCGGCGGCACCCTGAGCGGCGAGAAGTACGGATTGATCCGCAACGCCTCCTGCAGATGCCGCCGAGCGGGCCCGGCCAGCTCCAGCTCCTGCTCGATCATGCCCCGGTGGTAGGCGTACAGCGCACTGCGCACGGCGCCCCCGTGCGCCTTGTCCGTCGCCACCATGGCGAACTTCAGCGCCCCCTTGTCGTCCCCGGCCATGTGCAGCGCCCACCCCACCGCATCGGCCACCTCGGTCCCCGGCTGCCGCTGCCACTCGGCGCGCAGCAGGCGCACGGCCGCCTGCGGATCCCCGTGGTCCGCCTCGAACACACCGAGCACCAGGTCGTCGTCCACGCCGCCCGCCGCCTCGTCCTGCACCCGGGTCTCCAGCACGTCGTACTCCGCCCGGGCGGCCTCCGCCATCCCCAGCGACTCGTACAACTCGCCCAGTTCCAGGGCGTATTGGGGGCACGGCTGCCTGTCGAGCGCCACCCGGTACGCGTTCAGCGCCTCCGTCGTGCGGCCCAGTGCCGCCAGCGTCCGGCCCTGCCCGGCCTGCGCGGCCCGCTGGTCCGGGTCGAGACGCACCGCCTCCTGGAAGCGCCTGAGCGCCTCCTCCAGGTCCCCGCGCTCGAAGGCCAGCTGCCCGGACCGCTCCAGCCACGCCGCCTGCTCGGCCGGTGTGCCCGCTGCCGCTGCCGCGTCGGACAGGGCGGCCGCGGCGTCCTCGCGCCAGCCCCGGTCGCGGTAGACGGCCGCGGCCCGCGCCCGCACGGCGGCCGCCCCGGAGTGCAGCTCAAGCAGCCGGTCCAGCGTCTTCTTGGCCGCCTTGTAGTCGCCGAGCCCGGTGTAGGCGTCGATCAGCAGCGGATACGTCGTCCACCGCTTCGGCGCGAGCTTCAGCGCCGCCTCGCCCCACGCCCGCGCCGAACGGTAGTCCCGGCGGGCGTCGGCCAGCGCCGCCATGCCGTCCAGTGCCGCCGCGTTCCCCTTCGCCTTTACCTCCAGCGAGGTCCGCAGCGCCTTCTCGGCCCGCGGATAGTTCGTGGCGTCCGCCGTGCGCCGCCCCTGCTCGACATAGGCCGTTCCGAGCACCGCCCAGGACTGCGCGTCCTCGGGGTGCGCCCGCACCCGGGCCTCGCGCGCGGTGATCAGCATTGCCAGGTCGGGCAGCGCGGCCGGCACCCCGGAGGTGACCGCCGTCAGCGCCTGCGCTCCCGGCGCCGGCGCGACCGCCCGGGGCGCGGCCGTCCGCTCCCAGGGCCACAGCGCCAGCGCCCCGCCGAGCACGGCACACCCCGCGACGGCGGCGATCAGCACCCGCCGGCCCACACCTGGACGGCGGCCCTCCGCTTGCTTCTCCATGGCGATCACTGTGCGTCAATACGACGAGCACATCCCGGCATACGTCCAGTGCCGTAGACGGGGTTCACACCGATGGCCGCGGGTGCGAGGCTGTGATCATGAGCCGTATCGAAGCGCCCCGCGACGAAGCGACCGGAAACCTCGTCGACCGGCTCCTGGCCGGTCTGCCCGCCGAGGCCGTCCTGACCGACCCGGACGTCACGGCCTCGTATGCCAACGACATGGCCAGCTTCTGCCCGGCCGGCGTCCCCGCGGTGGTCGTGCTGCCGCGCACGGTCGAGCAGGTGCAGCACGTCATGCGCATCGCCACCGAACTGCGTGTCCCGGTCGTCCCGCAGGGTGCGCGCACCGGCCTGTCGGGCGGCGCGAACGCCTCCGACGGCTGCATCGTGCTGTCCCTGACGAAGATGGACCGCATCCTGGAGATCAGTCCCGTCGACCGTATCGCCGTGGTCGAGCCGGGCGTCATCAACGCGACCCTCTCCCGCGCGGTCGGCGAACACGGCCTGTACTACCCGCCGGACCCGTCCAGCTGGGAGATGTGCACGATCGGCGGCAACATCGGGACGGCCTCGGGCGGCCTGTGCTGTGTGAAGTACGGGGTCACGGCCGAGTACGTACTCGGTCTCGAGGTGGTGCTGGCCGACGGGCGGCTCATGTCCACCGGCCGCCGTACCGCCAAGGGCGTCGCCGGCTACGACCTCACCCGCCTCTTCGTCGGCTCCGAGGGCTCGCTCGGCATCGTCGTACGGGCGATCCTGGCCCTCAGGCCGCAGCCGCCGCAGCAGCTCGTGCTGGCGGCCGAGTTCGCGTCCGGCGCCGCCGCCTGCGACGCCGTGTGCAGGATCATGGAGGGCGGCCATGTGCCGTCGCTGCTCGAGCTGATGGACCGTACGACGGTGAAGGCGGTCAACGACCTGGCGCACATGGGCCTGCCGGAGACCACGGAGGCCCTGCTCCTGGCGGCCTTCGACACCCCGGACCCCGCCTCCGACCTGGCCGCCGTCGGCGCGCTGTGCGAGGCGGCCGGCGCCACCCAGGTCGTCCCGGCCGACGACTTCGCCGAGTCCGAACTCCTGCTCCAGGCGCGGCGGTTGTCGCTCACCGCGCTCGAAGCCGTCAGCGGTACGACGATGATCGACGACGTGTGCGTGCCCCGGTCCAGGCTGGGCGAGATGCTCGAGGGCACCGAGCGGATCGCCGAGAAGTACCAGCTGACCATCGGGGTCGTCGCGCACGCCGGCGACGGCAACACCCATCCGACGGTCTGCTTCGACGCCGCCGACCCCGACGAGTCCCGGCGCGCCCGCGAGTCCTTCGACGAGATCATGGCCCTCGGCCTGGAACTCGGCGGCACGATCACCGGCGAGCACGGTGTGGGTGTGCTGAAGAAGGAGTGGCTGGCGCGCGAGATCGGCCCGGTGGGGGTGGAGATGCAGCGGGCGGTCAAGCAGGTCTTCGACCCGCTGGGCATCCTGAATCCGGGCAAACTGTTCTGATCCCGTGCCCTGGGGAGCACCGGGATCGCCGGGGTCACTGGGCGAGCAGCTGGTCGAGCGCGTCGTCGATCCCGAGCTGCTCGCCCTCACTCCCCGGGGGCACCACCCGCAGCGTCCGCTCCAGCCAGGCCGAGACCTGGGCGGCCGGTGCCTCCAGCAGGGCGTCTCCGTCGGGTGAACTCAGCGCCATCAGGACGACGCTGCGGCCCTCCGACTTGGTCGGCCACACCCGCACGTCCCCGTGCCCGCAGGCCCGGAACACGCCCTCCACCAGGAGTTCGCGGGAGAACGTCCAGTACACGGGGTTGTCGGAGTTGATGTGGAAGGTGATGTGGACGGCGTACGGGTCGTCGGTTCGGTAGCTCAGCCTGGCCGGTACCGGAATGCTCCGCTCCGGCGACAGGATGAGTTTGAGCTCCAGTTCGCGCTCCACCACGGTGTAGTGCATGTCGTGCGGTTCCTCTCTCGGGCAGGTGTACGGGGCCCTGCGGGTGGGCCCGTACACGTGGAGAGGGGAGAGGGGCGCGACCATTACGCGGGTTCGGAGAATTTTTTTCCGAACGTGTGAGGACGGTGCGCGGCGTTGCCCGGAAAGGGGTGGGACTGGCGGGACTGTCGGTGGGGGTTGCGCGGGTCTGATAGATGTGGAGGCCCCTATATTGACCCCCGAGCAGATACGGGACGACGGACATGAGCGCCCCAACCCCGGCCCCCGGTGACAACAGGCCCCGCGAAGGGTATTACCCGGACCCCTCCATTCCTGGATATGTCCGGTACTGGAACGGTGCGTCCTGGGTACCGGGCACCAGCCGTCCGGCCCCGACGGACGGCGAGTCGCTCGCCCCGCCGCCCGGCAGCGACCCGGCTCCGGTCGAGGAGACGGGACCGCACTTCTTCGACGAGGACCCAGCGCCCCGGTCGGCCCCGGCCGAGGGCGGGCACGGCAGCCGCCCCGAACCCGCGACCGCCTGGGGCGCCGACAGCTCCCAGCAGTCCGGCTTCGGCGGCGACCAGGACCGCCGTGTGTCGTGGGGCAACCCGCAGTCCGCGGACCCGCGCCTGGCCGCCGACCCCCCGTCCCAGCCGGACGGCCACGCGTCCCGCACCGACGGCACGGCGACGATCCCGCCGGCGGATGCGGACGCGGACGACCCGGCCTCCGGCGGCACGTTCGTGTTCCGCAGGCCGACAGCGCAGACCGGGGAGACGGAGCCCCCGGCAGCGGCGGGCGTCAACGGCATCCCCGGCCCCGGTGGCCCCGCCGACGACGAGGGCACCATGACGTTCCGTGCGCTGTCCCAGCGCACGGGTCGGCAGGGCGGGGCGCAGACCGGAGGCACGGGGGCGCCCGGCTTCGGCGCGGGCAAGGCGGCAGCCGACCGTGCCGCGGCGGCGCAGGGGCAGCCCGCCCCGGCGGCCCCTGCGGGCCCCCAGCAGTCCACTCCGTCGATCCCTCCGCAGGGCGGCGGCGCGCGGCCCGCAGCGGCCGGTCAGCCCCCCGTCGGGCAGTCGCCCGCTCCTGTCGCCACGCCCATGACCAGCGGTCCCGGCGGCGGCCAGCACTCCTGGGCGCAGCAGGTGCACCGGCTCGCGGGCGCCGACGAGGACCAGCCCGTCGCCCCCTGGAAGCCGCCGGTCGAGGACATCTTCCAGGCGGCCGCCATGCGCCAGGCGGCGGCCCGCCCCGCAGGCCTCGGCAAGCGGCTGGCCGCCCGGCTGCTGGACACCGTCGTCCTCGCGGGCGTCACGGCGGTGGCCGCCGTACCGCTGGGCGCCAAGGCCGTCGACCACGTCAACGAGAAGATCGACGAGGCCAAGCTCTCCGGCCAGACCGTGACCGTATGGCTGCTGGACGGCACGACCTCCGTCTACCTGGGCATCATCCTGGCCGTACTGCTCCTCTTCGGCGTCCTCTACGAGGTGCTGCCCACCGCCAAGTGGGGCCGCACGCTTGGCAAGAAGCTGCTGGGTCTCGAGGTGCGGGACATCGAGGCGCACGAGCCGCCGACCTTCGGCGGGGCGCTGCGCCGCTGGCTCGTGTACAGCGTGCCCGGGCTGCTCGGCATCGGTGTGTTGGGTGTCGTGTGGTGCGTGTTCGACCGCCCGTGGCGCCAGTGCTGGCACGACAAGGCCGCGGGTACGTTCGTCACGGGCTGACCGCATACGACGTATGCACCAGCTGATTCCGTACCCCGGACGGCCGTTCGCCGGATGCGGAGCCGGAGGGTTCGCGGTCCACTCGGGCCATGAGCACCGAACCGCCCCCCGGATCCGGCGGGCCGCCGGAAGACGACCCGTTCAGGAAGCAGCCCCCTCCTGGCCAGGGATCGGGCTCACCGTACGACGCACCCGAAGGCGGCGGGCAACCCCCGCCGCACGGGGGCGGTGACCCCTATGGCGGCGGCCAGTACCCCACCGACCCCCTCGCCGGTATGCCCCCGCTCGCCGACAGCGGCCGGCGCACGCTCGCCCGGATCATCGACCTGATCCTCGTGGGCATCGTCGTCTGGGCGCTCACCTGGGCCTTCAACGTGCACGAGTACGACGTGAACGGCGACCACGTCTCCTACGGCAAGTCCTTCGCGCAGTCGCTGATCGCCGCCGTGCTCTACATCGGCTACGACACGTATCTGATCAGCAAGTCGGGACAGACCCTCGGCAAGAAGTGGCTGAGCATGCGCGTGGCCAACCTCGAAAACGGCTCCACGCCCTCCGTACAGACCTCGCTGGCCCGCGCGGCGGTGCTGTGGATCCCGTTCGCGTTCTGCTGCGCGTGCATCTGGACCGCGATCTCGGGCGGCTGGAGCTACTTCGACCGGCCGTACAAACAGGGCCTGCACGACAAGGCCGCCAAGACGGTCGTGGTGAGCACCAGTTGAGCACGCGCCCGATAGGGGCGCGGGGAACTGCGCGACCAGCCACGATGCTGCCGCAGACGATCAACAGCAGATCGTGGCACAACCCGCGAAGCGTTTTGTTCAGGAAGCGGCGCGCTCGTGCACCGGCTCGGGTGCCGCCGCGGCGACGGTGGCCGGCACGGGCATTTCCTCCGCCGCCGGAGGCTGCTGCAGTGGGACCGTCATGGCGACCAGGAGCCCGAGGGCGAGGGCCGCGAAGGCGATGACCGCGATCCCCACGCCCGAACTCGTCTGCGACAGCAGCAGCATGGCGAGCGTCGAGAAGATCACGGTGCACGAACCGTAGACGAGCTGGGCGGGCGTCGGACGAGGCATGGCAATCGTGTCCTCGGAAGTGGGGGTCCACGGGGGTGTCGGCCTGGGTTTCTGCCGATTTCCGGGCAGTCCGCCAACCGACTCTAATCGCGTGCATGCCCGAGTGGAACGAACAGTAAGCGTGACCTAACCAACAGTGCCGGTGCACAGGGGGCGCACGGAGTCATGGCGTCCATCAAGTGGACGTTCGAACGCGCCGGTCGGAGTGTCCGTAAAGCGAACTCCAACTCCGCATAGTGCAATTGTTGTGTCCAAGTCAAGGTCTGTCTTTTCTTACCGACCTCTAGTCAAATTGCGTCACTTGACTTGCCACCTTGACCAAGAGGAACTCAAGTGACCCCAAAACCCTGGACGTTCAGAGCAGCCGCGGTCGGCGTCGCGCTCGCCGCGGCCACCGCCACGTTCTCGACGTTCGCCGTGGCCCAGGCCGCCGACCCGGCCAAGACGCCCGCCCGTGACCGCCATGACCCGGCGGCGGTCAAGAGCATGGAGCAGGACGACCTCGACGGTCCGCTCTCCAAGACCCAGGATGCCCAGCGCCAGGAGGCCCTCAACCAGGTCATATCCGGCCAGGCCCAGGTCAAGAACCAGGGCGGTTCGCAGGTCGTCCAGCTGAAGAGCAAGAAGGGCGACAGGAAGTACGTGGAGCTGGGCCGGGAGAAGACCGACAAGATCTTCACGATCCTGGTCGAGTTCGGCGACAAGATAGACAGCACGTACGGCGGCACGGCGGGCCCCGCGCACAACCAGATAGCCCAGCCCGACCGCACGAAGGACAACTCGACGGCCTGGCAGGCGGACTACAACCGGCAGCACTTCCAGGACCTGTACTTCGGCACCGGCACCGCCTCCATGAAGTCCTTCTACGAGAAGCAGTCCTCGGGCCGCTACTCGGTGGACGGCGAGGTCGCCGACTGGGTCAAGGTCCCCTACAACGAGGCCCGTTACGGCAACAACGCCTGCGGCTCCACCAACTGCCCCAGCGTGTGGAACGTCGTCAGCGACGGCGTCACCGCCTGGGTCGCCCAGCAGAAGGCGGCCGGCAAGTCCGACGCCGACATCAAGGCGGACCTGGCGAAGTTCGACCAGTGGGACCGCTACGACTACGACGGCGACGGCAACTTCAACGAGCCCGACGGCTACATCGACCACTTCCAGATCGTGCACGCCGGCGAGGACGAGTCCGCGGGCGGCGGCGTCCAGGGCAAGGACGCGATCTGGGCGCACCGCTGGTACGCGTTCGGCACCGACACGGGTGCCACCGGCCCCACGGGCAACAAGCTGGGCGGCGCGCAGATCGGCGACTCCGGCATCTGGGTCGGCGACTACACCATCCAGCCGGAGAACGGCGGACTCGGCGTCTTCGCCCACGAGTACGGCCACGACCTGGGCCTGCCGGACCACTACGACACCACCAACGCCGGTGAGAACTCGACCGGCTTCTGGACGCTGATGTCCAACGGGTCCTGGCTCGGCCGCGGCAAGGACACCATCGGTGACCTGCCGGGCAACTTCAACGCCTGGGACAAGCTGCAGCTGGGCTGGCTGAACTACGACACGGCGAAGGCCGCGACGAAGTCGAAGCACAAGCTGGGTGTCGCCGAGTACAACACCAAGAACAAGCAGGCGCTGGTGGTCTCGCTCCCCGACAAGGCGGTCACCACCGACGTGGTCACCCCGGCGCAGGGCGCGACCCAGTGGTGGAGCGGCAGCGGCAACGACCTGAAGAACACGCTGACCCGCTCGGTCGACCTCACCGGCAAGTCCAAGGCCACCCTCACCCTCGACGGCTACTACGACATCGAGGCGAACTACGACTACCTCTACACCGAGGTGTCGACCGACGGCGGCGCCAACTGGACGGCGATCGACGGCACGGTGGACGGCCAGGCCATCCCGCGCGACGGCAGCGGCAAGCCGACGCTGACGGGCACGGTCGACGGCTACAAGAAGCTGTCGTACTCGCTGGACGCCTACGCGGGCAAGAAGATCGACCTGCGCTTCCGCTACCAGACCGACAGCGGCGTGGCCCAGAAGGGCTTCGCGGCCGACGAGATCACGGTGACCGCGGACGGCACGGCGCTGTTCTCCGACAATGCCGAGAGCGCGGACGCGAGTTGGACCGCCACCGGCTTCTCCCGCATCGGTGCGTCCTTCACCAAGGACTACAAGCAGTACTACATCGCCGAGAACCGCCAGTACGTGTCTTACGACAAGACCCTGAGGGTCGGCCCGTACAACTTCGGCTTCTCGACGACCCGTCCGGACTGGGTGGAGCACTACCCGTACCAGAACGGCCTGTTGATCTGGAAGTGGGACACCTCCCAGCAGGACAACAACACCAGCCAGCACCCCGGTGTCGGCCTGGTCCTGCCGGTCGACTCGCACCCGACGGCGCTGAAGTGGTCCGACGGCACGCTGATGCGCAGCCGTATCCAGTCCTACGACTCGCCGTTCAGCCTGTACCGCACGGACGGCCTCACGCTGCACAACGCGGACGTCGAGACGAAGATCCCGTCGTCGAGGGGCGTGCCGGTCTTCGACGACCACGCGAGCACGTACTACGACGACTCGACCCCGTTCGCCGGCGTCAAGATCACTGACACCAACACCAAGATCAAGATCGTCAAGGAGGCCAAGAACGGCTCGACGATCAAGGTCGAGGTGGGCCCCGCAGTGAGGTAGTCGGTATTTTCGCAGGTCAGAAGCGTATCGGCGGTGACCCCCTGGCGGGTCGCCGCCGATCGTGTTTAGGTGCGTCCTGTGCTTCTCTTATTGACACCGACTCGCACGGGGGTGTGACTGCATGGCCGCAGGAGGTTTCTGCAAGCTGCCGACAGGCAGCGTGGTGGTGGCGCTGAATCTGCCCAGCCCCACCGCCGACGGCACGGGCTGCATACGCTTCCTCGTGCACGCCCAGAACCGGGCGCGCGCCCTGACCAGGCTGCGCAACCTGGGCATGCGGGCGGTGTACCTGCGCGGCAACGCCGCCCCGCCGACCCCCGACGAGATCACCGCGGTCCTGCACCACCCCGACGGCCTCATATGGCGCACGGCACCTGACAACGGTGTCGTGCAGGGCCCGGAGCTCCCCCAGGAGCTGTGGCACCCCGTCAGGGCCCTGCTGCGGCGCCCCACGGCTCCCGCCGTGACCCCGGGCAGGCCCTAGGCGACGACAGGCTTCCCGGAGAGCTCCACGCCCGCCTCCCGCAGCTCCTCGAGCGCCCGCTCGGTGGTGGCCTCGGCCACACCGGCGGTCAGGTCGAGCAGCACCTGGGTGCGGAAGCCCTCCCGGGCGGCGTCCAGGGCGGTGGCGCGCACGCAGTGATCGGTGGCGATGCCGACGACGTCGACCTCGCCGACCTCCCGGGCGCGCAGCCAGTCGGCGAGCTTCACCCCGTTCTCGTCGGCCCCCTCGAACCCGCTGTACGCCGCCGCGTACGCGCCCTTGTCGAAGACGGCGTCGATCGCCCCGGAGGCGACGGCGGGCGCGAAGTTCGGGTGGAAGCCCACGCCCTCCGTGCCCGCGACGCAGTGCGCGGGCCAGGAGTGCTGGAAGTCGGGGTTGTCGGCGAAGTGGCCGCCGGGTGCGATGTGGTGGTCGCGGGTGGCCACCACGTGCTGGTAGCCGGAGCCGCCCGCCTGTCCGATCAGCTCGGTGATGGCGGCGGCCACATCGGCACCCCCGGCCACGGCGAGGCTGCCCCCCTCGCAGAAGTCGTTCTGCACGTCAACGACGATCAAGGCGCGGCGCATGGTGGGTGTCCTTCTCGACGACGGGGTCGGGGGAGGGGTGCGGGCCCGGCCATTGAACCTCCGAGCCTATTGAGTTCCAGGGCGGTACGGGAAGGGGCGTCAGGGGGCGTATCCGGCGGCACCTGCTTTAGCTACCCGAGCGCACATGCACGTACTCGGTCGGAATGACCGGTTCCCCGCGCGACAGCTGGGTCGCCGACAGCGGCAGGTTGGCGCGCGCGGCCGTATGCCGGTCGCGTACGACGTCCAGCGGCTCACGCGCCACCACGTCACCGCCCTTGACCAGCTCGACCAGCAGCTGCCGGTCCGCCAGCTCGGCCGGCACCGACCCCGTGCCGACGACCTCGGCCTCCGCGATCCCGTCCGCGTCCAGGCGCCGCGCGGCCCACTTGCGGCCGCCGATGGACGTCTTGCCGCCGCTGGACTTCTTCGCGACGGGCACCAGCGGCGCCTTCGGATCGGCGGACTCGGCACGCGCGACCAGCTTGTACACCATCGAGCAGGTCGGATGCCCGGACCCGGTCACCAGCTGCGTACCGACGCCGTACGCGTCCACGGGCGCCGCGGCCAGCGAGGCGATGGCGTACTCGTCGAGGTCCGAGGTCACGATGATCTTCGTCTTGCCGGCGCCCAGCTCGTCCAGCTGCTGCCGCACCCGGTGCGCGACCAGCAGCAGGTCGCCGGAGTCGATGCGCACGGCGCCCAGCTCGGGCCCGGCGATCTCGACGGCCATCCGCACGGCCTCGGCGACGTCGTAGGTGTCCACGAGCAGGGTGGTGCCCCGGCCCAGCGAGTTCACCTGGGCCTGGAAGGCGTCCCGCTCGCGGTCGTGCAGGAGGGTGAAGGCGTGGGCGGAGGTGCCGACGGTCGGGATGTTGTAGCGGAAGCCGGCCGCCAGGTCGGAGGTGGAGGCGAAGCCGCCCACGTACGCGGCGCGGGAGGCGGCGACCGCGGCGAGCTCATGCGTACGCCGGGCGCCCATCTCGATCAGCGGGCGCCTCCCGGCGGCCGAGGACATGCGGGAGGCGGCCGCGGCGATCGCGGAGTCGTGGTTGAGGATGGAGAGGATCACCGTCTCCAGCAGCACGCACTCGGCGAACGACCCCTCGACCCGCATGATCGGCGACCCCGGGAAGTACACCTCGCCCTCGGGGTAGCCCCAGACGTCACCGCTGAAGCGGTAGGAGGCGAGCCACTCGAGCGTCGCCTCGTCGACGATGCCGTGCTCGCCCAGAAAGCCCAGGACGTCCGTGTCGAAACGGAAGTTCTCCACGGCGTCCAGGACGCGCCCGGTGCCCGCCACCACGCCGTAGCGCCGCCCTTCGGGCAGCCGCCGGGTGAAGACCTCGAAGACGCTTCGCCGTTCGGCCGTACCGGCCTTGAGGGCGGCCTGCAGCATCGTGAGCTCGTACTGGTCCGTGAAGAGCGCCGTCGAGGGAACGTCCACCGGCAGCCCAAGGTCCGCTGTGTTCATGGCAATGGATGCTACACCCCTTCGCGTCAGTGTGACGATTTGTGGGGCCCGTGGCAGCATGGGCTGTGTGACGTCACCCGCTCCCCTTGAGATCGAACGGACCGAACCGGCGGAGGAGGTCTTCGCCGTACCCGAGCCGGACGTCCCCTGGGTCACGATCGTCCACAACGACCCGGTCAACCTCATGAGCTACGTGACGTATGTCTTCCAGACGTACTTCGGCTACACCAAGGACAAAGCCACCAAGCTCATGCTCGATGTCCACCACAAGGGCCGGGCGGTCGTCTCCAGCGGCACTCGCGAGGAGATGGAACGCGACGTGCAGGCGATGCACGGCTACGGCCTGTGGGCCACCCTCCAGCAGGACCGGAAGTAGCGACTCAACCTGATGCCAGGACACTTCGAACCGCTCCCCGGCGGCGGCGCGGCCGTCGCGCTCGACGACGTCGAGATCTCCATCATCCGGTCGCTGGCCGTCCAGCTCCTGGAGCTCGTCGGACCCGGCCCCGGCGAGGACGCCCCCGACGACCCGCTGGCCGAGCTCTTCGCCGAGGGCCCCAGCGAGCCCCCGAAGGACCCGGTGCTCAAGCGGCTCTTCCCGGACGCCTACAGCGACCCGGAGGGCACCCCCGGGCCCGCGGAGGCCGAGGAACAGAAGGCGCACTCCGCCGAGTTCCGCCGCTACACGGAGAACGACCTGCGCGCCGCCAAGCGCGAGAGCGCCCTCGCCGTGATCCGCTCCCTGGACCTGCTGACGCCGGGCGGCGACGGCGGCGCGGTCCTCCAGCTGTCGGCCGAGGAGTCCCGCCAGTGGCTGGGCGCCCTCAACGACCTGCGCCTGGCGATCGGCTCCCGCCTGGAGATCACCGACGAGGACGACACCGACCTCCTCTACCGCCTCCCCGACGAGGACCCGCGCAAGCCGATGGTGATGGCGTATCTGTGGCTGGGCGGCCTCCAGGAGACGCTCGTCTCCACGCTTATGCCCTGACTCACCCTTATGTCCTGACTCGCGGGGATTTCGCGTTCGCTCAGAGGACGCTCAAATCCGGATAACGATCACGTCACCGCTACGGCCGACTGTGTCCGTTTTCTGTCTCGTCTGTCCCCTTTTTCTTGTGTGATGCGCCACATGTCGCGCAGCCGATCAATATTGCGGCCGTGATAAATCTTCACGACCGCCCGGCGAACACCACCCATGTTTCGGCCGGGTGCGCCACCGAGCCGGCGGATCGCCGGCCAGGCACAACGCTCCATCAATCCGGGGGGATCGAGATCCGATCCGGGGCCGACGAGAGGCCCGGGTCGGAATGGAGAAAGGCGCACCACCACATGACCTCCGCTCAGGTCGGTACGGACAACGCCCCCGAGGGGGCCGAAGAGGGGTACGAGCGCGGGCTCGGCAGCCGCCAGGTCCAGATGATCGCGATCGGCGGCGCCATCGGCGTCGGCCTCTTCCTGGGCGCCGGGGCGAACATCGCCAAGGCCGGCCCCAGCCTCATCTTCATGTACGCCCTCGCAGGCGTGATCATCTTCTTCATCATGCGGGCGCTCGGCGAGCTGCTCCTCTACCGCCCGGTCTCGGGCTCCTTCGCGGAGTACTCCCGCGAGTTCCTCGGCCCGTTCTTCGGCTACTTCACCGCCTGGACGTACTGGCTGATGTGGGTCGTGACCGGCATGGCCGAGCTGACGGCCGCCGCGATCTACGTCCACTACTGGTTCCCGCACATCCCGCAATGGGTGACCGCCCTGGTCTTCCTGGTGATCCTCTTCGGGGTCAACCTGATCTCCGTGAAGCTCTTCGGCGAGCTGGAGTTCTGGTTCTCGATGGTCAAGGTCACCGCCCTGATCGGCATGATCGTGATCGGCCTGGGCGTCCTCACCTTCGGCTTCAGCGCCGCCGGTGACACCGCCTCCGTCGCCAACCTCTGGCAGTTCGACGGCTTCTTCCCCAAGGGCGTCGGCTCGTCCCTGATGACCCTGCAGGGCGTCATGTTCGCCTACCTCGCCGTCGAGCTGGTCGGTGTCACGGCCGGCGAGTCCGAGAACCCGGAGAAGACCCTCCCCAAGGCGATCAACACCCTGCCCTGGCGCATCGCGCTGTTCTACGTCGGCGCGCTCACCGTCATCCTGTGCGTCGTCAAGTGGACCGAGTTCCACGACGGAGTCAGCCCCTTCGTGAAGGCGTTCGCGCTGATCGGCATCCCGGCCGGCGCGGGCATCGTCAACTTCGTCGTCCTGACCGCGGCCCTGTCCTCCTGCAACTCGGGCATGTACTCCACGGGCCGCATGCTGCGCACGCTGGCCGACAACGGCGAGGCCCCGCGCGCCTTCTCCAAGCTGTCGGCCTCCAAGACCCCGGCCCTCGGCATCACCGTCTCCGTCGCCTTCATGGGCATCGGCGTGGTCCTCAACTACATCGTGCCGGAGAAGGCCTTCGGCTACGTCACCTCGGTGGCCACCGCGGCCGGCATCTGGACCTGGCTGATGATCCTGATCAGCCACGTCCTCTACCGCCGCGCGGTCGTCGCGGGCCGCCTGCCCGCCTCGTCCTTCCCGGCACCGGGCGGCGCGGTGTGCTCGTACATCGCCATCGTGTTCCTGGTCTTCGTCACCGGCCTGATCGCCTACGACGCCGACTCCCGCATCTGCCTCTATGTGATGGCCGGCTGGGCGGTCCTGCTCGGCATCGGCTGGGGGATCCTCAAGGCGAGCAACCCGCAGGTCACCCAGCGGCGCGAGCCGGAGCTGGAGAAGGTCGGCTGACCCCGCTCCATCCTGTTCGGCATCCGGGCCGTTCCGTACCACCCATTGGTACGGAACGGCCCTTCTGCTTGGCCTGAAGTCCCCCCTGCTTATCCTGACGAACATGCTGACCATCACCCAGGCCCTCGTCGACCGGATCGTCGCCCACGCGCGCAAGGACCACCCCGACGAGGCGTGCGGCGTCGTCGCGGGCCCGGCCGGTTCGGATCGCCCCGAGCGGTTCATCCCGATGCTGAACGCGGCCATGTCGCCCACGTTCTACGAGTTCGACTCGGGCGACCTGCTCAAGCTCTACCGCGAGATGGACGACCGCGACGAGGAGCCGGTGGTCATCTACCACTCCCACACCGCGACCGAGGCCTACCCCTCCCGCACCGACATCTCCTACGCCAACGAGCCCGGCGCGCACTACGTCCTGGTCTCCACCGCGGACACCGACGGCCTCGGCGACTTCCAGTTCCGCTCGTACCGGATCGTCGAGGGCGAGGTCACGGAGGAGGAGGTCAAGGTCGTGGAGTCGTACTGATATCGACCTGATCTCGACCCCTGGATGAAATTCGTCCGGAATGTGAGATCACACTCCGGGACCGGGACCGGGAATCGATACGATGAGCCCATGGTTTTCCACGACGTGAGCGACAAGACGCCGGGCATGCTGCTCGTGGCGCGGCTGCACGTCGACCTGTGCAGGCTGCAGAGCGCCATCTGTACGCGCTGACCCCTGCCGCCGTACGGCCGTGAGCCGCGGCGCCGCAAGCACCACATGCTTTACTGCGCTGCCGCGCGCCCACCGACTGACCACTCCCGACAGGAGCCCTGAGCCATGGCCATCGAGGTCCGCATCCCCACCATCCTTCGCACCTACACCGACGGCCAGAAGGCGGTGGAGGGCAACGGGGACACCCTCGCCGAGCTCTTCACCGACCTCGAGACCCGGCATGCGGGCATCCAGGCCCGCATCGTGGACAACGGCGAGCTGCGCCGCTTCGTCAACGTCTACCTGAACGACGAGGACGTCCGCTTCCTCGAGGGCATCAACACCAAGGTCGCCGACGGCGACAACGTCACGATCCTGCCGGCCGTGGCCGGCGGTATGGCCTGATCCGCATGCGCTACGACTCTCCGCTGGCCGCGGTGGGCAACACCCCTCTGGTGCGCCTGCCGCGGTTGTCGCCGTCCGAGGACGTCCGCATCTGGGCCAAGCTGGAGGACCGCAACCCCACCGGCTCGGTCAAGGACCGGCCCGCCCTGTACATGATCGAACAGGCGGAGAAGGACGGCCGTCTGACCCCGGGCTGCACGATCCTGGAGCCCACGTCCGGCAACACGGGCATCTCGCTCGCCATGGCCGCGAAGCTCAAGGGCTACCGCATCGTGTGCGTGATGCCCGAGAACACCTCCCAGGAGCGCCGCGACCTGCTCGGCATGTGGGGCGCGGAGATCATCTCCTCCCCGGCGGCGGGCGGCTCCAACACGGCGGTCCGGGTGGCCAAGGAACTCTCGGCCGAGCACCCGGACTGGGTGATGCTCTACCAGTACGGCAACCCGGACAACGCGGGCGCCCACTACGCGACGACGGGCCCCGAGATCCTCGCCGACCTCCCGTCGATCACCCACTTCGTGGCAGGCCTGGGCACGACGGGGACACTCATGGGCGTCGGCCGCTTCCTGCGCGAGAACAAGCCGGACGTCAAGATCGTCGCCGCGGAACCGCGCTACGACGACCTGGTGTACGGACTCAGGAACCTCGACGAGGGCTTCGTCCCCGAGCTCTACGACGCGTCGGTCCTCACCACCCGCTTCTCGGTCGGCTCGGCGGACGCCGTCACCCGCACCCGCGAACTCCTCCAGCAGGAGGGCATCTTCGCGGGCGTCTCGACGGGCGCGGCCCTGCACGCGGCGATCGGCGTGGGCAACAAGGCGGTCAAGGCGGGGGAGTCGGCCGACATCGTGTTCGTCGTGGCGGACGGCGGCTGGAAGTACCTGTCGACGGGCGTCTACACGGCGGCGACGACGGAAGAGGCCATCGAGACGTTGCAGGGGCAGCTCTGGGCATGAGCAACCCCCTGTTTTTTAGGGGCGCGGGGAACTGCGCGACCAGCCACAACGGACCCGTAGACGAAGAACCGGCCTCCTAGCGGAGCGTCACGTCGCCAGGTGACGGACCTGGTCCCAAAGGACCGGGTCCACCACACCCACCCGCCGGCGGAATTCCCACACCGGCACCTCACGAAGCTCATCCGTCTCAAGAAAACTGGCGCGTCCCTGCGCGTCACCCACCGCACCGGGGGGCAACGGGATCACCCCGGCCCGCTCGTCGTGGTACCTGCTGGTGATCTTCGCGACGACCGCCCGCTCCCCGTGCACCACCAGCACCAGACAGGGCCGGTCCTTGTTGCCCGGCCTGTCCTCGTACGGAACGTTCGCCCACCAGATCTCCGCAGGCTTGGGCCGCCGGCGCCCACCCCGCGCGCCCGGTCGACCCGGCGGCCGCGTCCGGCGCCCCGCGGGCCGCCGCCCCCGCCCCCAGCCGTCGACGAGCGTGGCGACCAGCGCGAGCAGTATCACCGCCGCGAGCGCGAGCCACCATGACGTGTCCATACGAAGACGTTACCGGCGCACGATCAGCCCCGCGCGCCCTCTGCCGAACCCGTGCTCGCTCCCCCACGCCTCACCCGCCCCGCATCCAGCCGAACCGGTGACACCACAGGTGAGTTCGCCCACAACAGCCCTTGCCGGAGGAGCGACCGGACGTTTTGCGCCTTACGCTCGACGGACCGCACGACCCCCGTCTCCTTCCCAGAAAAGTTCCCGCCAGCGGAGGTTTCTGCTTCATGAAGCTCACCGTCGTCGGTTGCTCGGGGTCGTTCCCGTCCGCGGAATCGGCCTGCTCGAGCTACCTCGTAGAGGCCGACGGCTTCCGGCTGCTCCTCGACATGGGCAACGGCGCCCTTGGCGAGCTGCAGCGCCACTGCGGTCTCTACGACCTCGACGCGATCTTCCTCAGCCATCTGCACGCCGACCACTGCATCGACATGTGCGCCTACTTCGTGGCGCGCTACTACCGGCACGACGGCGGCCGCTGCGACCCCATCCCGGTCTACGGCCCCGAGGGCACCGAGCACCGGCTCACCACCGCCTACGCCGACACCCCCACCGCCTCCTCCATGAGCGAGGTCTTCGACTTCCACACGGTCAAGCCGTCCACGTTCGAGATCGGCCCGTTCACGGTGCACACGGAGCGCGTGGCCCATCCCGTGGAGGCGTACGGCATCCGCGTCGAGCACGGCGGGACGTCGCTGACGTACTCCGGCGACAGCGGCATCAGCCCCGCACTGGACGAACTCGCCCGCGACACCGACCTGTTCCTGTGCGAGGCCGCGTTCACGCACGGCAAGGAGAACATCCCCGACCTGCACCTCAACGGCCGCGAGGCGGGCGAGACGGCGGCCCGGGCGGGCGCCCGGCGCCTGGTCCTGACCCACATCCCGCCGTGGACCGACCCGCAGATCAACCTGGCCGACGCCCGCGCGGTGTTCGACGGCCCGGTGGAACTGGCGGCGCCGAGGCAGTCGTACGAGATCTGAGGCAGTCGTACGAGATCCAGCGCACCGAACATGCGGAAGGCTCCCGGAACCAAGGTGTTCCGGGAGCCTTCGTGCAGTGCGGGGCGGGCCTACTTGGCCTCCGCCTTCTGCAGTTCCGCCAGTTCCTCGTCGGACTCGCGGCCCGGCGTCGGCAGGTTGAAGCGGATGATCGCGAAGCGGAAGATCACGTAGTACACGACGCCGAAGCACAGGCCCACCAGGATCAGACCCAGCGGGTTGGTCGCGATGCCCCAGTTCAGGCCGAAGTCCACCACGCCCGCCGAGAAGCCGAAGCCGTCCTTCATGCCCAGCGCCCAGGTCAGCGCCAGCGAGACACCGGTGAGGACCGCGTGGATGGCGTACAGGACCGGCGCGATGAACATGAACGTGAACTCGATCGGCTCGGTCACACCCGTCACGAACGACGTCAGCGCGATCGAGAACATCATGCCGCCGACCACCTTGCGGCGCTCCGGACGGGCGCAGTGCACGATCGCGAGACAGGCCGCCGGCAGACCGAACATCATGATCGGGAAGAAGCCGGTCATGAACTGGCCGGCGGTCGGGTCGCCCGCCAGGAAGCGCGCGATGTCACCGCTCTTGCCGTGGTAGTCGCCCGCCTGGAACCACGGGAACGAGTTCAGCAGGTGGTGCATGCCGATCGGGATCAGCGCACGGTTGGCCACACCGAAGATGCCGGCGCCGACCGCGCCCGAACCGACCAGCCACTCACCGAAGTTGTGCAGACCCGTGCCGAGGACCGGCCAGATGTAGCCGAAGACGATGCCGATGACCAGGCCCGCGAAGGCGGAGAGGATGGGCACGAGGCGGCGGCCGCCGAAGAAGCCCGCCCAGTCCGGCAGCTTGGTGCGGTAGAAGCGCTGGTAGAGCAGCGCGACCACGAGACCCATCACCACACCGCCGAGCACCTTGGCGTCGACCGGCGCGTTCACCATGACGACCTTGCCGTCGACGGCCGTCGCCACCTTCGGCAGGTTCTTGTCCGTGAACGTGGCCAGCACGTTCTTGAAGACCAGGTAGCCGACGACCGCGGCCAGCGCCGTCGAGCCGTCCGACTTCTTGGCGAAGCCGATCGCGATGCCCACGGCGAACAGCAGCGCCATGTTGTCGAGGATCGCGTTGCCGCCCGCCGCCATGAACCCCGCGATCTTCGTGAGGAACGTGGGGAAGGACGGGCGTCCGAGCATGTCCGTATTGCCCAGCCGCACCAGGAGGGCGGCGGCGGGCAGGACGGCCACCGGCAGCATCAGGCTACGGCCGATACGCTGGAGTACAGCCATCGCGCCGGGGCCCTTCTTCTTCTCGGCCGCGGGAGCGGCGCTGGCCGTGGTCACAACTTCCTCCAGGGGGCAGGACGCCGCCCGGGGACAGGGGAAGAGGATGGCGGCGTCGGTGGTCTGAACCACTCAGTGGTGTAGACCTGTGGTGTAGACCTGTTGTAGCACGATGAAGGCCGGATAAGGAACCCACTGTTTTCCAGTCCGTTATCAGCCCTTCGCGACGCCCGGTTTCAGGCCCGCCCAAGGGAGATCGCGGTGGGGGCCTGCAAGGGTTGGCGACCGCCTGCCCGCTGGTGTAGACCAGTTACGGGCGATATGGCTGCTGTGACGTCATCCTTCGGTACGCACGACGCAATCGCTCGCGAAGTTGAGCCAACGTGCGTGAGGAGACAGAAATGGCCAGCAAGGCTGAGAAGATCGTTGCCGGGCTCGGCGGCATCGACAACATCGAGGAGATCGAGGGCTGTATCACTCGGCTGCGCACCGAAGTCAGCGACGCCTCACTGGTCAACGAAGCCGCACTGAAAGCCGCCGGCGCACACGGCGTCGTCAAGATGGGCACCGCCATCCAGGTCGTCATCGGCACCGACGCCGACCCCATCGCAGCCGAGATCGAAGACATGATGTGAGCCCCCGGCTCACTCGGATCTGAGCCCCCGGTTCACCGAAAAGGGCCCCCATCCCACCGCGGGAGGGGCCCTTTCCGCCCATGCGGCTAGGCTCATCGCCATGTCTCGAATCGACGGCCGCACCCCCGAACAACTCCGCCCGATCACCATCGAACGCGGCTGGAGCAAGCACGCCGAAGGCTCCGTACTCATCTCCTTCGGCGACACCAAGGTCTTCTGCACCGCCTCCGTCACCGAAGGCGTCCCCCGCTGGCGCAAGGGCAGCGGCGAGGGCTGGGTCACCGCCGAATACTCCATGCTGCCCCGCGCCACCAACACCCGTGGCGACCGCGAATCCGTACGCGGCAAGATCGGCGGCCGCACCCACGAGATCAGCCGCCTCATCGGCCGCTCCCTGCGCGCGGTCATCGACTACAAAGCACTCGGCGAGAACACCATCGTCCTCGACTGCGACGTGCTCCAGGCCGACGGCGGCACCCGCACCGCGGCCATCACCGGCGCATACGTGGCACTGGCCGACGCCGTCGCCTGGGCCCAGGGCAGAAAGCTGATCAAGGCCGGCCGCCAGCCCCTCACCGGCACCGTCTCCGCCGTCTCGGTCGGCATCGTCGGCGGAATCCCCCTCCTCGACCTCTGCTACGAGGAGGACGTCCGCGCCGACACCGACATGAACGTCGTCTGCACCGGCGACGGCCGCTTCGTCGAGGTCCAGGGCACCGCCGAGGCCGAACCCTTCGCCCGCGAGGAGCTCAACTCCCTTCTCGACCTTGCCATTTCCGGCTGCGCAGAACTCGCTGTCCATCAGCGCAAGGCACTTGATACGGTCCTCGAAAAGTAAAGGACGCACCAAGGGGAACGACGGCCGGAGGCAACCCCGCCGCCCGCACCCGCGTCCCTACGAGTGCGGGCGCACGGCACACCAACGTGCGCCCGACCAGTACGGGGGGCCTCGCCACGGGGCCTGGACAAGGGAGGGACCACAGTCATGGCCGTGAGCCGAGGCCGCCGCAGGAGCCGTAGTCGCCGTATTGCCATTGCTCTCACCGCGGTGGCGGCCGTCGGACTGACGGCCGGACTGACCACCGGCTGCGACGCCGTCAACAAGGCCATGGACTGCGTCCAGACCGCCGACACCATCGCCGACAGCGTCACCAACCTCCAGCAGGCCGTCGAAAACGCCTCCAACGACCCCACCCAGCTCGACCAGTCCCTCGCCTCCATCGACAAGAACCTCGACAAGATCGGCGACAAGACCGACAACGCCGACGTCAACAAGGCGGTCGACGACCTCAACAAGGCCGTCGCCAACGTCCGTACGGCCATCAAGAACGGCGACAACACACCGGACGTCAGCCCGGTCACGGACGCGGCGGGCGAACTGACGAAGGTCTGCACCTCGTAACGGACGGCACGCGGGGCCCGCAATACTGGTCCCCATGACGCGCTTGATCCTCGCCACCCGCAACGCCGGAAAGATCACCGAGCTCAGGGCGATCCTCGCCGAAGCAGGACTCACTCATGAGCTGGTCGGGGCGGAGGCCTACCCCGACGTCCCGGACGTCAAGGAAACGGGCGTGACGTTCGCCGAGAACGCCCTCCTCAAGGCCCACGCCCTGGCGCAGGCGACCGGCCTGCCCGCCGTCGCGGACGACTCGGGCCTGTGCGTCGACGTCCTGCACGGCGCACCGGGCATCTTCTCGGCCCGCTGGGCGGGCAAGCACGGCGACGACCGCGCCAACCTGGAACTGCTGCTGGCTCAGCTCGGCGACATCGCGGACGAACACCGCGGCGCCCACTTCGCGTGCGCGGCGGCGCTGGCGCTGCCGGACGGCAGGGAGCGGGTGGTCGAGGGCCAGCTGCGGGGTGTCCTGCGGCACGCTCCGGTGGGCACGAACGGCTTCGGGTACGACCCGATCCTGCAGCCGGAGGGGGAGTCGCGGACCTGCGCGGAGCTGAGCGCCGAGGAGAAGAACGCGATCAGCCATCGGGGGAAGGCGTTCAGGGCGTTGGTGCCGGTGGTGCGGGAGTTGTTGGGCTGAGACGCATACGGAAACGGCCTGCGCATCGATCCTTCGATTCGCAGGCCGTTTATGTGCGGCGGAAGGGATTCGAACCCTCAAGCCCGATCAAGGGCCACAGATCCTAAGTCTGCTGTGTCGCCATTGCACCACCGCCGCTAGCCGTCTGCCATCGTACCGGCAGTCGCTCGCGGCCTTTTGCCTCCCCTGCACCAGGTGCTGGTGGTGGCATGGCAGTTGGGGCACAGCAACCGCAGGACGTAAAGCGGCCCGCACCAGGTCGCCCCAGTGCGAGCCGCTCGGTCGGCGGAAACGGACCCTCAGATGCCCAGGTCCTTGATGATCTTCGCTACGTGTCCCGTCGCGCGGACGTTGTACAGCGCCCGCTCGACCTTGCCCTCCTCGTCCACGATCACCGTGGAGCGGATGACGCCCATGTAGGTCTTGCCGTAGTTCTTCTTCTCGCCGTACGCGCCGTACGCCTCGGTGACGGTCTTCTCGGGGTCGGCCGCGAGCGTGACCTTCAGGGACTCCTTCTCGCGGAACTTGGCCAGCTTCTCCGGCTTGTCGGGGGAGATGCCGATGACGTCGTAGCCGGCGCCGGCCAGGACGTCGAGGTTGTCCGTGAAGTCGCAGGCCTGCTTGGTGCAGCCGGGCGTCAGGGCCGCCGGGTAGAAGTAGACGATGACCTTGCGGCCCTTGTGGGACGACAGGGTCACGTCGTTGCCGTCGGCGTCGGGGAGGGTGAAGTCGGGGGCCACGTCCCCGGGCTGGAGTCGCTCGCTCATCGGACCAGCGTAACCGGGGGTCCTGACAGTGCACCGGCGGGCAGAACTGACAGACTGTCCAGAACACCATCAGCAGACTTCGGAGGCCGTACGGTGGCGGACACGTCGGACACCAGAACCCCGGCGCAGATCGAGGCGGACATCAGGCGTCGCCGCGAAGTGCTGGCCGAGACGCTCGACGAGATCGGGGTGCGGGTGCATCCGAAGACGATCGTCGGGGATGCCAAGGCCAAGGTCGTGTCGAATATTGATCACACTCTGGGGCGGGCCTATGTCGGGGTCAACAAGGCCGTGAGTGATGTGAAGGCACAGTTCGTGGACGAGGAGGGCGCGCCGCGCCTGGAGCGGATCGTGCCCGTCGCTCTCGTCGCGGTGGGGCTCGTGGGGCTGCTGGCCCTGGGTTCGCGGCGGCGGAAGGGCTGACCCGGCGGCGTACGGACGCGGCAAAGGCAGGTAGGTTCAGGGGCGTGAGCGCCAACAGAAACGAGCACGGCAACCCGCAGCACGACAAGCTGCCCATCCGGATGCTGCACGACCGGGTTCTGGTCAAGCAGGACACCGGGGAGGGTGAGCGGCGGTCGGGCGGGGGCATCCTGATTCCTGCCACCGCGGCGGTCGGGCGGCGGCTGGCCTGGGCCGAGGTCGTCGCCGTCGGGCAGAACGTGCGGACGGTGGAGCCGGGGGACCGGGTGCTGTACGACCCCGAGGACCGTGCCGAGGTCGAGGTGCGCGGGGTCGCCTATGTGCTGATGCGTGAGCGCGACCTGCATGCCGTGGCCGCCGACAGGTTCGAGGGGTCCGAGGACACGATGGGCCTCTATCTGTAGATCGACCACTAGGTCGACCTGTAGATCGACGGCGAGAAGGGCCGGTGACCATCGTCACCGGCCCTCTTTGCTGCCCGTTTGCTACATTCGAAGGAACCCGACGAGACGCGCCGTACCGGGACAGCAGGAACAGCAGGAGCAGCAGGAACAGAAAAGACGACGCACCCCTGCAACGCCTGTTTTCGGAGGTGCCGTCATGGCCTGGGTTCTGCTGCTCGTCGCCGGTCTGCTCGAGGTCGGCTGGTCGATCGGGATGAAGTACACGGACGGGTTCACGCGGCTCGTGCCGAGCGTGCTCACCGGTGCGGGCATCGTCGCCAGCATGCTGCTGCTGTCGTATGCCGCCCGTTCCCTCCCCATCGGTACTGCCTACGGCGTGTGGGTCGGGATCGGGGCGGCCGGTGCGGCGGTGCTCGGCATGGTGGTGCTGGGGGAACCGGTCACCGCCGCCAGGATCTTCTTCGTGGCTCTGCTGCTGGTCGCCGTGGTGGGGCTGAAGGCGACCTCCGGGCACTAGAGACTGCTGGACCACTAGGTCACTGGGCCGCCTGCGCCAGCTGTGGCTCCTCCGGTGTCGGTGCCTGCTGTCGTGTCGCCGGTTGTGCCTCCGGTGTCCGTGCCGGCCGTCGTCCCGCCGTCTGTGGTGTCTCCGGTGGTGCCGCCCGTCGAGGTGGTTCCGCCGTCCGTCGTGCCGCCGTCCGTCGTGTTGCCCGTCGTTCCGCCGGTGGTCGGCGTACCGCCCGTGGTCGTCCCGCCGTTCGTCGTGCCGCCGTTGTTCTGACCCTGGGTCTGACCCTGGTTGGCCTGGCCGTTCGTGGTGGGCGTGCCGCCGTTGGTCGTGCCGCCCGTGGTCGGCTGCTGCGGGGGCTCGGTGGTGACGGGCGGCTCGGACTCGTCGGCGCCGGCCTGCAGCTGGAGGTCGAAGTCCGTGGCCGGCTTCCCCTTCAGGGCGGCCTTGGTGTACTGCGCCCAGATCTCGGCGGGCGGGCCGCCGCCGTTGACGCGGGGCAGGCCCATCGCGCCGTACAGCGACTTGTGGGCGGCGGTGACCGGGTCCTGGCCCATGACGGAGACGACGGTTGCGAGGTCGGGTGTGTAGCCGGCGAACCAGGCGGCGGTGTCCTCCTCCGCGGTACCGGTCTTGCCGGCGGCGGGGCGGTCCGCGTCCTGGGCGGCGGTCGCGGTGCCGTTCTCGACGACGCTCTGGAGGACGGCGGTGGTGGTGTCGGCGGCTTCGCGGCTGACGGCCTTCGAGGTCGTGTCCTTCGGCAGGTCCACGACGTCCTTGCCGTCCTTGGTGATCGAGTCGATCATCGTGTACGCGCCGTGCTCGCCGTGGTTGGCGAGGGTCGCGTAGGCCTCCGCCATGTCGAGGACGCTGGCGGTGTTCACGCCGAGCGCGATGGAGGGGGTGCCGGTCAGGTCGGGGGTGTCGGACGGGATGCCGAGGGAGACCGCCGTGTCCTTCACCTTGTCGGGGCCCACGTCCACGGCCATCTGTGCGTACACCGAGTTGACGGACCTGTCGGTGGCGGTGCGCACGCTGATTTCGCCGTAGGAGACGTCGTCCTCGTTCGCGGGGGAGTAGCTGCCGCCGGACCAGCCCTGTACGGGGCGCTTGTTGGTGCCGTCGTAGTAGGTGTTGGGGGTGATGGTCTGGCCGTCCTGTGTCGTGGAGTGGTTCTGGACGGCCGAGGTGAAGACGAAGGGCTTGAAGGTGGAGCCGACCTGGAAGTCGCCGCGGGTCGCGCCGTTCGTGTACTGCTTGACGTAGTCGATGCCGCCGTACATTGCGACGACCTTGCCGGTCTTCGGGTCGACGGAGGCGCCGCCCGCGCGGACGTAGTTGTCGACCTTGTTGTTCTTCTTGTCGAGCTTGGACATCACCTTGTCGTTGACGGCCTTCACGAAGGCGTTCTGCTTGCTCTTCTGCAGGGTGGTGGTGATGCGGTAGCCGCCGGCCTCGAGGTCGTCCGCGGAGACGATCTTGTTCTTGGTGAGGTAGTCCCTGATGGCGGTGACGATGTAGCCGCGCTGGCCGGACATGCCGGTGGAGACGGTCTGTTCCTTCGGCATCGGGAACTTGAGGCCGGCCCGCTTGGACTGGGTCAGCCAGCCCTTCTTGACCATGCCGTCCAGGACGTAGTTCCAGCGGGCCACGGCCGACGCCTTGTTCTCGGGGTGTGCGATGACGTCGTACTCGCTGGGGGCGTTGACGAGGGCGGCGAGGTAGGCGGCGTGGGCCGGGTCGAGGGCGGTGGCGTCCTGGCCGTAGTAGGCCTGGGCAGCGGCTTGGATGCCGTAGGCGTTGCGGCCGAAGTAGCTGGTGTTGAGGTAGCCCTCGAGGATCTGGTCCTTGGACTCCGTGCGGTCCAGCTTGATCGAGATGAAGAACTCCCTGGCCTTGCGGGTGACGGTCTGTTCCTGCGCCAGGTAGTAGTTCTTGACGTACTGCTGGGTGATCGTCGAGCCGGACTGCTTGCCCTTGCCGGTGGCGGTGTTCCAGACGGCGCGCAGCATCGCCTTGGGGTCGATCGCGGACTCGGAGTAGAAGTCGCGGTCCTCGGCGGCCAGGACGGCGTGCTGGGCGTCCTTGGAGACCTGGGCGAGCGTGACGTTCTCCCGGTTGATGTCGCCGTCGCGGGCGATCTGGGAGCCGTCCGCGTAGAGGTAGACGTTGGCCTGCTTGGTGGCGAGGGCGTTGGCGGGCGGGATCTTCACCAGGGAGTAGCCGAGGAAGAACAGGCCGATCAGCAGCAGTGTGCCGATGACGAAGGTGCCGAGCACCATGCGCCAGGTCGGGATGAGCCGGCGCCAGCCGGTCCTCTTGGGTCGCTTCGTTTTCGTTCCGTCACCGGGTCCGTACGCTGGGCCGGTCCCTTGGCTGTCCCCCTGGCCGCCCGTCCGACCGGCCGCCTGGTCGGCCGCCTGCGGGTCTCTGGGGGCCCAGCCCGGGGTCGGCTGCTTCGGCTGCGGCTCGTCGCTCATCTCGTGCACGGACTCCTGTTTCGCGTCGTACGTTCCCGTACGCCCTCGTACGCCATTTGCGCCCCCTCTTGAAGACTCTCGCACCATGCGTTCCGTTCCCGGATCGCGGCACGCGTCCGGTCGGGAAAATGCGTGGCGTGCGTCACTGGCGGCGGACTAGGCTCCTGCGCTTCGGTGTCGGGCGGTCCGGGAGGTTGACTGACGTGGGCTCGGGACGGTTGTACGCGGCCGTCGCGGCGGGTGGTTTCAGACGGTACGCGACGTATCGGGCGGCTACCGCGGCCGGGGTGTTCACCAACACGGTTTTCGGGTTGATCCTCGTGTACACGTACACGGCGCTGTGGGACCAGAGGCCGCATCTAGGGGGCTACGACCTGGCGCAGGCCGTCACCTACGTGTGGATCGGGCAGTCGCTGTTCAAGACGCTGGCGAGCGGCGGCGGGGGCGTCGAGAACGAGCTGATGGAGCGCATCCGCACGGGAGACATCGCGATCGATCTGTACCGGCCGGCAGACCTGCAACTGTGGTGGCTGGCCGCCGACTTGGGGCGTGCGGCGTTCGAGCTGCTGGGGCGCGGAGTGGTGCCCTTCGTGTTCGGTGCGCTGTTCTTCGACATGGCGTTGCCGTCGGACGTGACGACCTGGGCCGCCTTCCTGGTCTCCGTGCTGCTCGCGATGCTGGTCAGCTTCGGGATCCGCTATCTGATGGCGCTGAGCACGTTCTGGTTGATGGACGGCACGGGTGTGACGCAGCTGGGATGGCTGGTCGGCTGGTTCTGCTCGGGCATGGTGTTGCCGCTGAACGTGTTCCCGGGTGCGCTCGGCGAGGTCGTGCGGGCCCTGCCGTGGTCGTCGCTGCTGCAGGCGCCCGCGGATGTGTTCCTCGGGCACGCCGACCCGCTGGGCACCTACGTCTTCCAGGCCACGTGGGCGGTGGCGCTGCTGGCGGCCGGGCGGATGGTGCAGGCGGTCGCCACGCGGAGGGTGGTGGTGCAGGGTGGGTGAGAGCAGTCGGATGGGGCAGGGACTGCGGGCGTATGGGCTGATCGCCGCGATGTGGATCCGTTCCACGATGGCCTACCGCGCCTCCTTCGCGATCACGACGCTCGCGAACTTCTCGGCGACCGCGCTCGACTTCGTCGCGATTCTGCTGATGTTCTCCCGCGTGGACGCGCTCGGCGGCTATTCGCTGGCTCAGGTCGCCTTCCTGTACGGGGTGTCCAGCACCACGTTCGGGCTGGCCGACATGCTGATCGGGTCGATGGAGCGGCTGGGCCGACGGGTGCGCGACGGCACGCTGGACACGCTGCTGGTGCGCCCGGCGCCGGTGCTCGCGCAGATGGCCGCCGACCAGTTCGCGCTGCGGCGGCTGGGGCGGACCACGCAGGGTGCGCTGGTGCTCGGCTTCGCGATCGCGCACCTGGACATCGACTGGACGTCGCTGAGGGTGCTGCTGATGCCGGTGATGCTGGTGAGCGGCTGCGCGATCTTCTCTGCGGTGTTCATCGCGGGGGCGGCCTTCCAGTTCGTGGCGCAGGACGCCTCCGAGGTGCAGAACGCGTTCACGTACGGGGGGACGACGCTGCTGCAGTACCCGCCGACGGTGTTCGCGACGGAGCTGGTGCGCGGGGTGACTTTCGTGCTGCCGCTGGCCTTCGTCAACTGGCTGCCGGCGACGTATGTGCTGGGCCTGCCGTATCCGCTGGACCTGCCCCGGTGGACGGCCTTCGTGTCGCCGCTGGTGGCGGTGGCGTGCTGTGCGCTGGCGGGGCTGGCATGGCGGGCAGGGCTGCGGTCTTATCGGAGTACAGGGAGCTAGCGGACAGTGGACAGCGACTACGTGGGCAGCGACTTCATCGAACTCGACCGCGTCGAGAAGGTCTTCGACGTACGCAAGAAGACCGGCTTCCTCAAGCGTGAGCGGCGGCAGGTGCGGGCCGTCGACGGCATTTCCTTCACCGTGGAGCGCGGCGAGATGGTCGGCTACATCGGGCCGAACGGCGCCGGCAAGTCGACGACGATCAAGATGCTGACGGGAATCCTGACCCCGTCCGGCGGCCGGCTGCGGGTCGCCGGCATCGACCCCTCCCGCGAGCGGACGCGCCTCGCGCACCGTATCGGGGTGGTGTTCGGGCAGCGTACGACGCTGTGGTGGGACCTGCCGCTGATCGACTCGTACAAGCTGATGCACCGCATGTACCGGATCCCGGACGCCCGTTACCGCGAGAACCTCGACCGCTGCGTCGAACTCCTCGAACTGGGCGAGCTGTTGGACGTCCCGGTACGGCAGCTGTCGCTGGGCCAGCGGATGCGCGGGGACATCGCGGCGGCGCTGCTGCACGACCCGGAGGTGCTGTACCTGGACGAGCCGACGATCGGGCTGGACGTGATCTCGAAGGCCAAGGTGCGCGGATTCCTGCGGGAGTTGAACGCCGAACAGGGCACGACGGTCCTGCTGACGACCCACGACCTGCAGGACATCGAGCAGTTGTGCTCGCGGGTCATGGTCATCGACCACGGGCGGCTCATGTACGACGGTGCGCTCGCCGGGCTGCACGAGGTGGGGGAGAGCGAACGCACCCTGGTGGTGGACCTGGAGCGGGAGCTGCCGCCGATCGACGCGGCGCCAGCGCGGGTGGTGAAGGTGGAAGGGCCGCGGCAGTGGCTGGCGTTCCCGGCGGGGGAGTCGGCGGCGGCGCTGGTGGCGCGGATCGCGGCGGAGTATCCGTTGGTGGATCTGTCGGTGCGGGAGCCGGACATCGAGGCCGTGATCGCGAAAATGTACGCGGGCGCTGTCCCGGGTCAGGCCGAGAAAGCGGTCTCGTAGCCTCCCGCCGGGTGAACTCGTAGGCTGCTGTCTATGACGGACGACGCCGCAGTCCCGGAGCTTCGCGCATCCGACGCCGATCGTGAACGAGTCGCCGAGGTCCTGCGGGACGCCCTCGCGGAGGGGCGTCTCGACATGGAGGAGTTCGAGGAGCGGCTGGAGGCCACCTACAAGGCGCGGACGTACGGCGAACTGACGCCGATCACCCGTGACCTGCCGGCCGCCGGGGTCACCCCGCCGCCTCCCGTGTCGCTGGTCAAGGAGCCGCTGCAGAGCGGGAGTTGGGCGGGGCGGATCGTCGGCGGCGAGGGGTCGTCGTCGTGGGCGGTCGCCGTGATGTCGGGGTTCCAGCGCAAGGGGCGCTGGACCGTCCCGAAGGTGTTCAACTGCTTCGCCTTCTGGGGCGGCGGCGAGATCGATCTGCGCGAGGCGAACTTCGCGGACCACGAGGTCGAGATCAACTGCGTTGCGATCATGGGCGGGGTGAACATCATCGTGCCGCCGGGCGTCGAGGTCGTCGTGCGCGGCATCGGGATCATGGGCGGGTTCGACCACCGCGAGGAGGGCGTGCCGGGGGAGCCCGGGGCGCCGCGCGTGATCGTGAACGGCTTCGCCTTCTGGGGCGGCGTCGGCATCGAGCGCAAGCTGACCAAGGACGAGCGGCGCCGCCTGAAGGAGGAGCGCCGCCAGGGGAAGCTGGACCGCGGGGCCGGGCACCCGCTGGGCGAGGGGCTCTCGGATCACCACCGGATGCTCGAGGACCACCGCGAGTGGCGGCGTGATCTGCACGAGCAGCGCCGGGAATGGCATGACGAGCGGCGCGAGCGGCAGCGGGAACGCCGGGAGGAGCGCAACAGGCGCCGTTACGGCGACTAGTGAACCGGCGGTGGGGCTGGCCTGACGGTGGGTTCGCTCACCGGCGCCGGCTGGGTGCCGCCTGCGCCCACCCGTGCCGCCCTAGGCGGCACGATTGCCCGCAGGCTACGCCGGTTACAGTTCCGCCGGTGCCGAGCCCTTCAGTTCGTTCAGGTCGAAGGTCTGCGCCATCCTCGCGAACCCCTTGTCGGTGGGGTGGAGATGGTCGCCCGAGTCGTAGTCGGAGCGCAGTCGGCGCGGGTTGTACGGGTCCCTCAGCGCCTTGTCGAAGTCGACGACGGCGTCGTAGATCCGGCCGGAGCGGATCTCCGCGTTGACCTGTTCCCGTACCGCCTCGCGGGCGTCGGTGTATCCCCGGTGGCCCTGGAAGGGCATCAGGGTCGCGCCGATGACCTTGATGCCGTGGGCGTGGGCCTCGCGGACCAGTGTGCGCAGGCCGTCGAGGATCTTGTTCGGGTCGGCGAGGCGGGGGTTGCGCAGGATGTCGTTGACGCCGAGGTCGATGACGATGACCTTGACGTTCGTACGGGCGAGGGCGTCACGGGAGAAGCGCGCGAGGCCGCTCTGGTTGTCGGCGGGGCGGCCCAGGCCGCTGGCGAGGACCTGGTTGCCGCTGATGCCCTCGTTGACGACGCTGTAGCGGGGCAGGTCCTGGCCGGACTGGACGGCCGTGCGCAGCCGCTCCGAAAGGACGTCCGTCCAGCGGTGGTTGGCGTTCTGCGTGGACGTTATGCCGTCGGTGAGGGAGTCGCCGAAGGCGACGACGGTGCCGTCCGACTCGTTGCTCAGTACGTCCAGCGCGGTGAGGTAACGCCAGAACGGCGTCTGCTCGGTGTACCCGGTGCCGGTCACGTCCTCGGTGAGGTCGCCCTCGGCGACGTAGGAGATCTGGCGGGCGTGCGGGTGGTAGGTGACCGGGCCGGACGGGCTGGGGGAGTACGTGGTGACCAGTACGTCGCTGCCCTGCGGGATGACGATGCGGACGGCGTCGCTCAACACCTGCTGTCCGGCCGGGATGACGACCGCGGTGCTGCCGCCGAAGGTCAGCCGCCGCATGGTGTCCGCGGATGCCGCCGCGGTGTCGGAGGCGACGGCCACGGCGATCGAGGCGTGCGTGACGGTCAGCGCCGTCTGGCCGTAGAGGTTGGAGAGGGTGATACGGGCGCTCGTACCGCCCACGCTCGTGTGCACGACGTTGCGGACCGACCGGCCCGCCGTGCCGAAGGTCTCGGTGCCGGGCTCGGCGCCGGCCGGGGAGGCGGACCAGGAGCCGACCCAGATGCCGGTGGAGGCGGGGGCGGCGGAGTTGTGCTGGGCGCCCCCCTTGTCCAGGGCGTTCGTGCTGGCGCTGCCGTCGCCGGCCGCGACACCGACGTATATGGCGGCCGAAAGGCCCACGATCACGGCGATGATCGCGGAAAGCAGGGCATAACCGTGACGCCTGGTCATGCGGTGCAGGTCTCCTCGGGCGAATGGGAGCCCGAGGCTCCGAAGTGATCACCCCATGATGCGGCATGGGGTGAGGGGTGGCTGAACAGGACCCCCCTTTGGGCCACCGGAGTTCACGATGAGCTTCCCCCTCCTGACAGACGCCGGGAACTCTTGTTCCGTTCCAGTAGTCGGTCAGGAAGGGACAATGTGTGCAGGGGATCACGAACGGGTGGAGTGTATGGAACGCACGAATCCGGATGAACCGGGAGCGAGTGCCGTAGCTCAGCATGCCCGGCCGGCCGCGGCCGCCCGGGCGATGACGACGTTCAGCGCCGCCGACGAGGAGAAGCAGCGCGGGGTGCGCCGCATGAAGCTCACGGCGGCCGGGCTGCTGCTCTTCGTGGCGCTGGTGTACGTCCTCGCCAAATGGGCCTCGCACGAGGGTGCCGGCGCGTGGGCGGGCTATGTCGCCGCGGCCGCCGAGGCCGGCATGGTCGGCGCGCTCGCCGACTGGTTCGCGGTCACCGCCCTCTTCCGGCACCCGCTGGGACTGCCGATCCCGCACACCGCGATCATCCCGACCAAGAAGGACCAGCTCGGGGTGTCGCTGGGCGAGTTCGTCGGCGAGAACTTCCTCTCCGAGGACGTCGTACGGCAGCGTCTGCGCGCCGTCGGCATCGGCAGCCGGCTCGGCGCGTGGCTCGGCGTGCCCGACCATGCGGACCGGGTGACGGCGGAGCTGTCGGCGGCCCTGCGGGGTGCGCTGACCGTCCTGCGGGACTCGGACGTCCAGGCGGTGGTCGGCGAGGCGATCACCCGGCGCGCGGACGCCCAGGAGATCGCGCCCGGCATCGGGAAGATGCTGGAGAAGGTCGTTGCGGACGGCGGCCACAAGCGGGTCGTCGACCTGATCGTCACGCGCGCGCACGACTGGCTGGTCTGGCACGACACCGAGATCATGGACGCCGTCCAGGGCGGAGCCCCCGGCTGGACCCCCCGTTTCGTCGACAAGAGGGTCGGCGAGCGCGTCTACAAGGAACTGCTGCGCTTCGTCACCGAGATGCGCGACATGCCCTCCCACCCGGCCCGCGGCGCCCTCGACCGCTTCCTCACCGACTTCGCCTCCGACCTGCAGTCCGACACGGAGACGCGGGCACGGGTGGAGCGCCTCAAGGGCGAGGTGCTGGGGCGGGGTGAGGTGCAGGACCTGATCGCGTCCGCCTGGACCGCCGTACGATCCATGATCGTCTCGGCGGCGGAGGACGAGCGCAGCGAGCTGCGGCTGCGCGTGCGGGCCTCGCTGCTGTCGCTGGGCGCGCGGATGGCGGTCGAGCCGAAGCTGCAGGCCAAGGTCGACGGCTGGGTGGAAGGCGCGGCGGTGTACGTGGTCACGACCTACCGCAAGGAGATCACCTCCCTGATCACCGACACCGTGGCCGGCTGGGACGCCGAGCACACGACCCGCAAGATCGAGGCCCACATCGGCCGCGACCTGCAGTTCATCCGAATCAACGGCACGGTGGTCGGCTCACTGGCGGGGTTGTTGATCTATACGGTTTCGCGGGCACTGGGGGCATAAGGGCGTGTAGCCCTGCGTAGCCTGCGGGCGCCTTGCCTAGCCTGGGTGCAGCCGTGCGTAGCCTGCGGGCATTCGTGCCGCCTAGGGCGGCACGGGTGGGCGCAGGCGGCACCCCGCAAAGCGCCGGGCTGCGCGCCCCCACCCGTGCACGACAACGTGCGGCGCTACTCAGCCCCGCCGCGCCGAACCCGTTCCCGCCGCCGCACCAGAAGCAGCCCCCCAGCCAGGGTCGTGATCCCCGCAGCCGCAGCCCACCCGATGGCGTCATTGGACCCCGTGGCCGCAAGATCGCCCCCGGCCGGCGAGGCGGATGCAGACGCCGTGGCCGCACTCTGGGGCCGAGGATCCGAGCCGGCACCGGACGTCGAGGCCGAAGCAGCGGGCGCAGGCGTGGCCGCCGGGTCCGCCGCCCTGTCCCGAGTGAACGCCAGCGTCCCGAACCCCAGCTGGTCGAACCCGCCGCTGTTGGGCCCGTAGTCTCCGCCACCCCCCTCGGGTGCGGACTTGGCGGCGATCTGCGTGAGATAGGTCGCGGACAGCCCCCGCCGCTTGGTGTAGTGGTTGGCGATCATCGCCCAGATCGGCCGCTGGAAGTTCGGGTCCACCCCGGCGGCGTCGGTCGCGGTCTCGCTGCCGGACCACCCGCCGATCGCCCCCTTCCGGCGGGTGTTGGCGGTGTACGACACCTCCCCGCCCATGCTCCACTTGGCCACGTACTGCGCGCCCTTGAGGAAGCGGTTGTCGTCGTAGCCGTAGAGGTCGATCCCCTGGTTCCAGGCCATCTCGCAGAAGGTGCCCATCAGCCCGACCCCGAGCAGCGCGTGCCCCTGGTCGCGGCCGGCCTCCAGCCACTCGGCGAGCCCGTCGCCGTACACGACCGGGATGGCGTTCTTGATCGCTCCGAGCCCGGCGCCGTGCTTGAAGTAGTCGACGGCGCGGGCGACTTGGGCCTTGTCGTCGCAGAAGATGCCGGTGGCCAGGACGCAGGCCATGTTGGCGAGGTCCCAGTTGGTCCAGTAGTTGGAGACGACGGCGCCGTTGTGCCGGACGAGGAAGTCGTCGCTGACCGCGCCGAAGTCCTTGCTCAGCATCTCCTGGAACCGGCCGAGGTCGAAGTCGCCGTGGTGGCGGACGAGTTCGGCGGCGTTGGCGAACTGGTACCCGTACAGCCCCGCGGCCAGGAACCGGTCCGCGCTGCCGGCGACCTGGGTGAGCTTTGCCGACCAGGCGTTGAGGATCGCCACGGCGGTGTCGGCGTGGGCGCTGTCGCCGCTGACGTGGTAGCGCAGGGCGTTCTGGTACGCGGCGTGGATGTCGTTGTAGAGGATCTGGTAGTTCTGCGGGCTGCCCGCACCGCGGTACACGACCGCCTGCGGATTGGCCGTCCAGCCGCTCTGCGCATGCCGGTTGGCGGTCAGCTTGGCGTAACCGGCGGTGTAGGGCGCGGCGCCCGCCTTCACCTTGGCGGCCATACGGGCGAGGTCGGCGCCGGTGTGCAGCAGCCCGGGGTGTGCGTAGGACGTACCGGCGGCCGCTGCGGGGCCCGCACCGACACCCGCCCCGATCCCGACGGCCCCGGCAGCGGCACCGGTGGCCTTGAGCATGGTGCGGCGGCTGATCTGTCGTGTCACATGCATGCGCCGGAGACGGGCAGGACGGACCCCGATAACGAAAACTGGGGTGCAGGGGCACCGGCCTGGTCTTGACTGGGGTGCAGGGGCACCGGCCTGGTCTTGACTGGGGTGCAGCGGCACCGGGCCTGATCTTGAAGGGGCGCGGGGAACTGCGCGACCAGCCACAGCGGCGCCGCAGACAAAACACAACCCATCCCCGCCACCCGGCGGAGCTACCCCTGCCGGTCGGCCACCGCCCAAGACACCAACGCCACCGCACCGGCCACCCCCAACACCGCAGGCCACGCCCCCACCTTCTTGGCCAAAGGATGAGACGCCCCAAAGGCGGCAACATACGCAGCGGTCAACGCCCCCGCCGCCTTCCCACCGGCCTGCTGCCGCCACTGCGCCGCGGCCGCGGCCCCCGCGACGGCCAGCACTGCCCCGCCCAGTTGCCGCTTCTTGGTCCAGCGGGCCACGCCGTACCCACCCACGAGCCCGCTCGCGGCGACCACCGCACTGGGAACCTTGGCCATGCCTGCCTCCTACCGCTTTGACTGATGTGCCCCGAGGCTAACCCGCGCCCATTCGGTCGAATGAGTTATCGTGCCTTTTCGATCTCCCTCATTCGCGAATGGGAAGCGCAGAAGGAGATCGGAAGGCGATCAGGGGGATCAGGGGGATAGAAGGAGACACGGTGTCCGATCTTGGGCGGCTCGTCGCCGGCCGGTACCTGCTGGTCGAGCGGGTGGGCAGCGGCGGCATGGGCACCGTGTGGCGTGCCGAGGACAAGCTGCTCGGCCGCCATGTCGCCGTGAAGAAGCTGCACATCCCGCCGCACCTGCACGACGACGAGGTCCGCACGCTCCACGAGCGCACCCGGCGCGAGGCCCGCAGTGCGGCCCGGATCACGCATCCCAACGTGATCGTGGTGCATGACGTCGTCGACGACGAGGGGCTGCCGTGCATCGTCATGGAGTACATCCCTTCGGCCACGCTCAGCGACGTCCTGAAGCGCCGTGGTGCGCTGCCGCCCCACGAGGCCGCCCGGATCGGCCGCGCCATGGCCGCCGCGTTGCGCGCCGCCCACAACGCCGGGGTCCTGCACCGGGACGTGAAACCCGCCAACGTTCTGCTGGCCGACGACGGGCGGATCGTCCTCACCGACTTCGGGATCGCAATGGAGTCGGGAACGTCCTCCCTGACCAAGTCCGGCGAGCTGATCGGCTCCATCCGCTACCTGGCGCCCGAACGCCTCAGAAGCACGAGCACCGGGCCCGGCCCCGCCAGCGATCTGTGGGCCCTGGGAGCGACGCTGTACACGGCGGTCGAGGGCCGGCACCCGTTCCAGCGCGACACCCCCATCGAGACCGCGTACGCCATCGCAACCGATTCGTACGAGCCCCTGCGCAGCGCCGGAGACCTGGCTCCGGTGATCGACGGCCTGCTCCTCAAGGAGCCGGAACAGCGCATGGACGTGCACGAGGTCGAACGCCGCCTGGGCGATGTCACGGCCACGCGGACATCTCCCTTCGACCCACCCACGCGGCCGAACGGCGCCGGCGACCTCGCACCTCCCGCCCGAAAGAGCAGCGGCAAGCGCCACCGTATGGTGCTGCGGGCGGCCTTGGCGGGGACGCTCGCCGCCTGCGTGGCAGGGGGCGCAGTGTGGTGGGTCAAGGGCAGTGCCGATAGGCGGAGTACCCACGCGGCCGGGGCCGCTGCCTCCTCCACCCCTCCGAGTGCCGGCCCCACGCTGCCGTCACTGCCCGCCGGATACCACTTCGAAAAGGCGGACAGCGGCCTCTCCTTGCCTGTACCGGACGGCTGGAGCAGCAAGACATTGGCCGGTGGCGAAGTCGCCTATATAGACCCGTCGGGTTTGGTGCGCCTGAGCGTCAACGTCATTGAGTTCGCAGGCACCGATCCGTTGCGGCACTGGCGTGAGACGGAAGAGGGCCAGACCCGTCGTGACAATCCCGGATATGAAAGGGTGAGGATGTCCGCAACAACCTTCAGGGGACGACCCGCCGGGTACTGGGAGTTCACCTTCAACGGCACGGCGCGGAAGTACCGGGCGGCGGATTTGGCTTTCGCTGGCGCCGACGGCACCCAGTACGTGATCTATCTCTCCGCGCCGGACGCGCAATGGCGCAAGTACCGGCCGGTCTTCGACACCTCCGCCAACGGAGTCCGCCTGAGTAGCAACGCCTGACACTCCAGCTGGGCGGTCAGCAAATTGTACATTTGATGTGCCCCTGGCCTATGTTGGCATTGCCGCCGATTGATGCGGCCTCACGAACGGGCGACAGGCAACGACCATTTGGCCAAGAATCTCATTGTGCTGGCCAAAAGTGTGGCGGTGCTGTGAATGCCCCTCCGTGAAGAAATTCATGCTCGATGAGAAGAATAGGGTTGTATATGCGGAAGTTGGCAACACTTGCTGCTGCTGCCATTGCCGCGGCGGGCATTCCCCTGCTCGCTGCCGCTCCGGCACAGGCTGGCACAGATTATGCATACCAGTGCATGAAGTACCTTGACAGCAAGGGCTACACCATTGGGCCCAAGGTGGAGTCAGCATGTGGCGACGAGGTGCTGCACTGCCAGCAGGCTCTCCAGCGGGCGGGGGTCAGGCAGGCCCATGCCATTACCGCGTGCGACAAGGGGCGAGGCTGACCTCGATCCTTCGTGACGGTCCGTCGGTTTCTCCGACGGGCCGTTTCGGCTGTTCGGGCTGAGGGGCTCAGGGCATCGAGATCTCCTGCACTCCCGAACTCCCCGGCCGGTAATCGCTGTACCGCCCCCAGTCCGGCCGGACCCGGACGTAGACGATGTCCGGCCACGCCGCCCGCTCCCGCCCGCTCGGAAGCTGCTCGTAGTACGCGGCCACGGCCGGGTCGTCCTGTGCGACCTCGGCTGCCACGCCCTCGAGTTGGACGGTCTGCTCGTCCCCCCAGTCGAACCCGATGACCAGGGCCACGCGCGGCTGCCGACAGAGATTGGCGAACTTACGGGACGCCCGCGTCGTATCGAAGACGAGGTCGCCCTCATCGGTAGCCGCGATCCCGACCACCTCGGCCTGCGGATGCCCGCCGGCCGAGGTGGTGGCCAGGACGGCCAGCCGGCGGGCACGGACGAACTGGACGAGGGCATTTCGGTCCATTCGCCCAAAGTACCGCCGCCGGGCCATCCACATACATGGCGGCTCAGCCGAAGAGCGCCACCCTCGGGGCCACCGTGCCCTTGGCCTGCGGGTTGACGACGGTGAGCCGGTAGACCTGGGTGAGGGTCTCGCCCGCGTGCAGCGTGCGCTGCGCGGTCGAGAGGTCGGTGAACAGCGTGCCGGTCTGGGTGCCGACCTGTACGGCCTCCCAGCAGCCGTCCGCCTTGAGGCGCTCCAGCTTGATGTCCGACGGAGCCAGGAACGGTCCCGCGTCCGGGGACTCAACGAGGAGCTGGGGAGCGGCGGTCCGGTCCGCCGACGAATCGTTGCGGTAGGTGACCGTGAACACGTGCTGCGAGCCTGCAGCCGGGAGGGCACTCGTGGGCAGGTCCACGAAGGAGGTGGGTATGGCGGGCGCCTGCTCCTGCTGTGCACCCGCGGGCGCTCCCACGACGGTCTGCTGCGTGGCCGCCATGGCCGGGCCCGCCATGGCCAGGCCGGAGACCGCCACGACGAGGGCCACGGAGGCAAGCCTGAGACGACTGTTCTTCAACGACACGTTTGCTGGTCCTTCGAGTTCGCTCGGGTGAACTGGTCTACCCGGTGGGGGGTTTCGCTCACGGACGTTCTCAAGATTACGCAGCGCAGCATAGGTGGCCGACGGCGCCCGGCAGATCGGCCGGAAGTACGAGGCGGGGGTGCTGACTTCTGCCCGAAAGGTGGAAGAGGGCGGCCTCGACGTCTGGCGATTGAGCCGGCGGACAACGTGTGGCGCCCGTGTGGCGCCCGTCGATCCGGCTGGATGCAGATGTAAACTTCCTGTAAGGAACGCCCGCACCTTCTCCCCGGCGGTCAGCTCGACGACTGGTGCAACGCGTTCGGCGGCAACCTGGCGCAGCACGCCTCGTCGGAGACCGTCCGACGGCCTGAGTACCGGGCGAACCAGCAATGCTTCCTCCGCTCGAAGTACCGTCAGGGTGCATGGCGTCTCTGTTCGCATCCCTCGGCCCGCCGGCAATCACTGCCCTCCTCTTCGCCGTTGGGACATTGCCGTTCGCGGTGTGGGTGACCAGGAGGAAGCCCTCGCAGCCGGCCCGCTGGGCCGTGATCGGCATCGTGGCAGCGATCGCCGCATATGGGGCAGGAACCGTCTACGGGCTCGCCTTCACGAGCCCGCTCGACGTCTGCGCGGACAAGACCGGCGACGGCGTGTACATGGATGCAGGACGGGACTTCAGGCTGACGTCGGTGAGCGTGGACGGCTTCCCCCCGTCCATCACCTGCCACTGGACCAGCGGCCACAGCACCGAAATGGTGTGGTTCTGGGCCGCGCCTCTGCTGTACGCAGGTCTGGCCTGCTCCGCCGTCTGCTCCGCCCTGCTTCTGATCAGCCGCTACAAGTACGGAAAGGCTCCTGGCGGCAACGAGATCGGCGCGTAGGCGGGCCCGCGGTGGTTATCGGAGTCGTCAGCCACGGCTTGAGTTCTTCTCTTTCGTTTCGATCGCGCCGGAAGTTGCATTTATGTTCATGAGTGTAGTCGAGTCTTTGCACGTGACTACAACACGCCAAACAGCCTGCCATTTGCTTTCAGTACGCATGGCGAACAAGTCACCAACATCCACCTTGCGGCATCCCGGAACGGCATTCATGGCAAGTTCAGCCGTCTTCTTGTTGTTGACGCGAACTGGAGGTACAGCGACGTCAGGTGCTTGTCTGGTTGACAGTTGAGAAACGTGGCCCGAGCGATCGATCTGTACATCGAGACGCATGGGCATAAGAACGTCATTGTGGTAACGGCGCCAGCTGACAAGCCAACCTAGAGACGCATTATCGCCAACTGCGGAAGCTTTCACACGAGTCTGCGGTACACCCCAGGGAAAGTGCTTCTGTGCATACTTGGTCGCGACTTGCGTTGCTTGCTCGGAGCTTGTGACATGTGCCGGAGCGCCTGGTACCGGGAAACCTGACGGCTTCCCGCTGTCCGACATGTCAAGGCTGGCTGTGATCTCGTTACGTTCTGGCCAGTTAACCTGCACGAACCCCACTGGCAGACTCGCCATCACGGTGCCGCTGTCGCCGTCCGGCGAGGAGGAAAACCGGATGTTGCCAATCGCATAGTGGTCGCCGAATGCCTGATGGACAGCGTCATCGACAGCCTGCCGCTGAGCGCTGTCGGCTGATGCCACCGCCTCAGTGGCTGCCACGACGCGAGGCTGAATGGAACTTGCCCAGACGATACCGAGAATCGCGGCGAAACTCCCGCATGCCACGACGGTCCTGAAAGCGCGCGGCCTCCAAGGAGCAAGATTTGCACGGCTGATTCGAATGAGAAAGAAGGCGACGAGTGCCCCAAGAAGGCCGCCGACCGAATTAGCCAGGAGATCACTGGTGTCACATGCCCGTCCTATGGCTGGCATGGCGCCCTGGGCAGTCTCGATAGCGGCAGACAGAGCCACTCCAGACGCAAAACCGGCTAGCACTTGGCGGGTAGCGAGTGCGCCGAAGAACCCCACAGGCGTGAACATGAGGAAGTTCAATATCCCCTGTTCTGTGCTGAAGGGTTCGAGCAGTTTAAGGTTTACAACACAAGTGCCAGGCCCTTGACTCCCGCCGTCGGACCACAGTGTCAAGAATGCAACGCCCGACATTGACGCGCACCAGAGTGCCAAATATCTGGGGCGATCCGTCTTGTTTCTCGATATCAGGAAGACGGCGAGACCAAAAAGGAATGAAACGGTGATTGCGGTGAAAATGAAAGCCGAGTGCCCTCTGAATACAGCTTCCAACATATTGACTCCCTGCGGTCATTGTCCTATGAAGTGCAGCGCCCCCTTGCAAAAACGCAGCAAGGGGGCGTGAGGGAACTACCGGACAACGCCGAAATTCCCTGGCCGGCCAGAACTACTCTTCGTCGAGATGGGTTCTATCGGCGTCGGTAACTGCTAGCACTTCCGCGTAGGCGGCGTCTGGAACGTGCTTCCACCCGCGAAGAGAAGGCCAACGTCAGGGTTGCACGTGGCGGACGGAGTCCACGACTCATCCGCGATCAGGGAAGTCTTGCACGTTTTGGTGGCGCTCCAGTGGTTCGTTCCGTTCCTGAGGTATCCCACCTTGCAGGAAATGGCCGACCCCGCCGTCTTTTCGTACGAAGTCGTTATGTAGGTACCCTTCTCGGTTTCGTCCATCTGAAGAGTTCCGTTGCTGAGCTTTGTGCAGACGTCCCAGTTGGTGACGTACCCGTCGTGCGGGCAGTCGAACGCCGTCTTTGCCGTGGTCTGGTGCGCATCCGCAGCGCTTGCGCTGGCGGCGGTCAAAAAGGGCAGCAGAGCGGCAGATGCAACTGCCGTTGCGACGCGAAAACGCGAGTTCATGCACTTCCCCCTAGTTCTTTTATGTGGTCGGAAGGCAATGTAACACATGTTTGATCTTGGTCGAGGCCGCGAAATGAATTAGTATGCGACATCTTTCCGAAAAGGTTTGGAGCAGCGGATGGCCCCTTTTCTTCCATTTCGCGGCGGAGTTGGGCCTTCCCGCAGCCATAGGGGCAGTGGGGGGGCGACATGCCTGAGGGGCGGGGACTCTTGGTCTGGCATCGAGGGCGAACCTGAAAGGACTCCATCCAGCGGGTCAGTAGCTGCCTCGCCGCATCGCCTGTACAGGCGCGCTCAGCACGTCTCCTCGATGTCGTACCGGGTAGGGCAGTCGCCGTCGTCGCTGGTCGTGCCGATGAGCCTCAGCGTCATGTCGCCCTCCCTCTGTGCTGGTTGGAGATCCAGGGGCGTGTGCGGGGCAGGGTGCACTCAGAATTGCAGCAGATTGCGCATCCTGTGCGGTGCGCGGGAATTGCGCGCAAGCGGGCATGACGTCGGATTCCTTGGAAGAAGACCGAGATCGTCGCCCCTTGCAATGTCAAAACCATTGGCTCGGGTACTCTGACCGCGCCTCCCCGCTCCATCCGTATCAAGTACTGAGAGACCATTTCATGAAGCGTGTGCCTGCCACTTGGGTGGTTCTGGCTGCCGGTGTGGCACTCGCGGGATGCAGCGCTCACCCGGCACACCAATCCACCGCTTCTGCTCACCCGTCCGCGACGGCCGGCCCGGCCCATACGGCATCGGCTCTGCCTGTGACTGCCTCCGGGACAGGGCTGCGCCTGGTCGCCGGGACCCCCGTCCACTTCGGTGCCGACAACACCCCGGGAGTGGCTGGCAAGCTCACTCTGACGTGCCGGGGTGAGGGGCCGATTCGTATCCAGCCCGCCAAGGGGCAGGCCACAGACGTACAGTGCGGCGGCTCCGTCGAGTTGCAGACCGATTCCGGCGGCACCATGTTCACTGCGTCCACTACGACCAAGTCGGCAATGTCGCTGGACTGGACTCTTGAGACGGTGGCGCGTTGATCGCTTGAGGCTGGGGCGCGGTGGGTGGAACAGGCCGGTTTCAGTGGTTTGTCGCCGGTCTCAATCACCTATGAGCAGCCGGAGTAATCGCTGCCTCGCGGCGGCTGGGTCATTCGTTGTTCCAGAACGCCAATGCTTTGCCGATCAGCTCCTTGGCTGCGTCTCCGTAACTCGCGGCGCTGTCAAGGGCGTTGAAGGCCTTGCCATGCAGGGCGAGTTCGTCAGCGTCGGTGATGTCCACGCCGGAGGAGACGAGTTCGTAGTGGGCCCAGCGGTGTGGTTCTGGACTGCACCCCTGCTGTACGCAGGACTGGCCTGCTCCGTCGTCTGCTGCACCCTGCTCCTCGTCACCCGAAGGCGAAGGCCCTGAGCGCCTCTCACATCGTCCATTCTGTTGGGGGGTTCTTTTGGCGCAGATCGGCCGACGCGTCTCCAACGCGCAATGCTCAAAGGTGTGGCAACTCGACCCGGCCGGTCATGAGGACGTCGTGGTTCGCGAAGAGCGCGTCGAGGGCGAAGCGCCGGCGGATGTATGCCGTCCAGGTAGCGCCCGGCAGGTCGGTGTACGTGGCGATCATCCGGGCGCGGCTTGCCTGGGTGAGGATCCAACGGGCTTGTTCTCCATCGGAGTTACGGCCACCGAGGTTCCGCGCCAGACGCCACAACTCGTCGCCGTCGCTGTGTTCGTCGACGATGGTGACGAGTCCGATGTCGCCCAGGCACCGCTCGTCGGTGGACTGGGTGGTGTAGGCGACGGTGAGGCTTTCGAGGGGGAACACGGTCACTCTGCTGGTCGCGGTCAGCTCGGTCAGGGACACAGGAGTAAGTCCGTTCTGGGGGCAGGGGAGGGGAGCGGGCCGACCCGGAGGAGGGTCGACCCGCTGTGGTGAGGAAGCGGGTGCTGCTCAGCAGCAGGGGCCGTCGCCGCAGCAGGCAGGCGGGTTGCAGTCGGCGGCCGTACCCCACAGCCGTTCGTCGACCTCGAAGCCGGCCGCACGGATCTTCCCGACGACATCCGTCATGAGCCCGTGGGTGCGGGTCTTGCTGTTCGGTTGGTGGTGCAGGAAGTAACCGAACTGCTCCTGGCACCAGTTGGCGTACCAGTCGGTGTGCAGGATGAGCGTGTGCCATCCGGGATCGACCTGCTGGGAGGGGGCCATGGTGGCGCCCTCGCCTGTCGAGCCCATCACGTGGACCAGGGCGAGCGCCTGGTCTACGACGCGATCGGCGACGCTGCGTTCGAGGCCGTACTCGTCGGTGCAGAAGGCGGCGAGCATGTCGAAGTCGTCGGCGGGGACGAGGGAGCGGCCGGTACGCGATTTGGTGGCTACGGCGGTGGTCATCGCGTCGCTCCCTTCGTGGTCGTTCGCGGCGCTGACGGGGTTGTGTGGAGCACGGATTCACCTCATGGTTGGAGGACCTTCGGGTAGCCCTCTCCCTGAGTGCCGATATGCCTGTCGAGTGCTCGGGGAGAGGGATTTTGTGCCCCGCCGCCGGACGAGCTCGCGTGGCTGATCACTTGCGAAGCGGCGGAGGAAGTCCGAAAGGGTTGAAGTCACGCAGTGGCGTGCTGCGCCAGCTTCCTTCGGCCCGTAGAGACGAGGGAGCGCACAGCGCTTGGGCGGCACAGGTCGCCGTCGTATCGCGGTGGCACCGCCCAGTAGGTTCCGGGCGGTTTGCGGCGGTCGATGCGGGGGACCCCGAGGTAGGTGCCCTTGCCGAGGCACGGCGCATCCTCGTCCTGGTCCACCTGCTGGATCACGCCCGCACCCCAGTTGATCAGGGCGTAGTACGTGGCTCCCGTGCTCCGGTGGTCATGGATGACGGGGCCGTGCAGCAGTTCATCCAGGGCGATCGCCACTTGGTCGGGTTCCTCACAGCCGACAACGGCGCATACCAGGTCGCCGGGCAGTCGAACTGCGGCGAACAGGTCGCCGAGCGGGAGCAGCGCCACGCCCTGGTTCGACCACTCCGCCCGGGCCCGTTGCGGCACCGGATGCGCGCGGGCGAGCCACTCAGAGATCAGTCTGTCCATGTCGGCTGGCGTCAGCAATGTGGCTCCCTCAGTTGAGTGCGCTGGTCACGTTTATGAGGAAACCGGAAGTGCCCTGATGGCCATGAGGACAGATCTTGCTGAGTTACTCACGGACGACCGGACAGTTTTACCAAGCGGTGGATGCCGGTAGGACTACCGTCGAGGGACCAGTTGGGCGAGGGAGCACACGTGGCCGCGAAGAGGAACACCAGGCTCGAAGCCCTGTTAGCCGAGTTCGGCTACACCCATGAGCAGCTCGCGGAGACGGTGAACAGAACAGCCGAGGACCGCTTCGGTAACCCCGCCAACTGCACTGATCGCCATGTGCGTCGGTGGATCGCGGGCGAGGTGCAGTGGCCGTGGCCGCGTTACCTGCTGCCCCTCCAGCACATCTTCGGCCGAAGCCCGCAAGACATGGGATTCGTCCCACGCAAGTCCTCCCGCGTCCCGCCTCCGGCCGACCGGTCGACGGGCGTCTCCGATCAACATGCCATTCCGCGAAGGGAGTTCATCGCGGTTGGACTGCTCGCGACCCTCAGCTTGGAACTCATCCCGTCCGCTGGCCGTCTTGGCACCAGCGACGTTGAGCGCATTCGAGCCATCGTTCCGACCCTGTACAAGTACGACCACGCCCTGGGCGGCGGCGCCTTGCACGACGCTGCCTCCCAAGCCCTTCGCCGCGTTCAATACGCCGTCAACCACTGCACCTACGGCGACCGCGTCGAGCGCCTGCTGTACTCAGCCATGGGTGATCTGGCCGCTTCCGCCGGATGGTTTGCGTACGACGCCGGCCGGCAGGCAGACGCAACCAATCTGTACAACGAGGCCTTGCAGGCCGGCATGCTGTCTGGGGACGGCATGTTGCAAGCCCGGGTGTGGTCCAACCTCGCGATGCAGGCGCGCCTCCTCGACCGGGACAGGGAAGCCTTGCGCATCGGCCGCGCAGCCGTCGAAACCCGACAGGCGAAGAGCGATGCATGGCTGATGGCGTTGTTTCACTGCCGACAGGCCGTCGGCCATGCCCGAACCGGAGACCGCACACGCGCCCAGCGATCTCTCGCCCGAGCCGAGACGGCATACGAGCGAACTCAAGGCCAGCCCGCGGCCTGGCTGTCGTTTCTCACCCCGGCAGAGCTGACCGGCCTCGCAGGTGCTGCGCATCAGGCACTCGGCCAATACCGGCGAGCCGAGCAACTCACCGCCTCTGCACTCCAGATGCTTGAACCTCGATTCGAGCGCAACCGGGTCTACTACACGGCCCAATACGCTCAAGCGCTCCTCGACGACGGCGACATCGAGCACGCTGCCGCGCAAGCCTGCGGAGCAGTGGCCCTCGCGGGACGCGTGCAAAGCGAGCGAGTCAGGGGAAAGCTGGGTGACCTGCGGCTGCACTTCCAGCGACATGCTCAGGTTCCGGCGGCCGCACACTTCCTGGAACAGACTCGACAGACGGGAGCATGAAATGGAAGGGCTGCGGCTGGAACGCAGGGATGCAGTCGGCCTGGGCGATATCCGGCAGCAACTCCTCGAGGTGTATGCCGAGATCTACGCGGACCGGTTGAGCGAGGAGTTCCACCGGGTCGAGAGGTTCGACGAGCGGCTCGGCTGGAACACCGAGGTACCCGGGTTCGCCGCGGTTGTGGGCTACATCGATGACATCCCCGTCGGCTACGCGTACGGATGCACGCTGCAGGAGACAACACGCTGGTGGAACGGGATACGCACCCCGGTACCCGACGGGGCCACGGCGGAGACCGGTTCACGCACGTTCGCACTATCAGAGCTCATGGTCGTCGAGAAGGTTCGCGGCTCGGCTACCGCACAACAGATCCACGATGAGCTGTTGCGCGACCGGCCCGAGGAGCGCGTCACACTTCTCGTCGAGCGGGACCACCCCAAGGTCCGCGCGCTCTACGAGTCATGGGGTTACGAGTGGTTTGGGGAGGTACTGCCGTTTCTCGACGCGCCGTTGTACGACGCGTTGATCTTGCGACGCTGAACTGTAGGAACGTCGATGGGTTGCCCCGCCACACCATCTCGTCCGGGGCTGGAGCAGCGCCCGCAACCCGGGGTTCGCCCCTGCCAGCAGCGAACTGTCAGTTGACGCTCATGCCCCGTTCCGGCCACTGGCTCCGTTCCTCGACCAGAGAGTTGATCTTCCGAGATGCCTTGACGAAGGTGTAGTCGGCGTTGCCGTCGACGGACGTCGAGGTGTGGCCAACGACTGTCCTCGTATCTCTGGGAGGCTGCGCAGCCGAGCAGCCTCCCAGAACCGCTCTCACATGCGGTACAGCAGCGGAGTAGCAACCCCATCATCCAGGGCTACCGTCCGCGCCTCTCGCAGACCATCTGACCTGCCCGTCAGACCTCACCGACCGCTCCTCCCGCACTTCGCATCGAGGGGCCAGAAGTCCATGCCGCTTCAGGATCACGCAGCACAGAGGTCCGCTCTCAACAAGGGCGCGGAGCTCTTTATCGCGCGCCGCAGCCACGATGGCTTGGTTGGGCCGTCAAGATTCCACCGAACTAATTCACGGATCCCTAATTATTTCCCTGAATATCGCTCACCACTCCCGTAATTTCTTTAACGATGGCGGTGCCAGACGTAATCGACTCCTGAACCACCGACGCGCCGCCATTAAATGCTACACAGACAGCGATGAAAGCCACCCACCTCTTCTTCCAGCGGCTAACCGTCTCCGGAGTTGCGTTTTCCATAGTCGCCGACGCCTGAGCCAAGGATCCAATTATGCGACTCGCCTCTGCGGAAACGCGAGCCCCGCCAAATAGATCGGCATTCTGGACCAGCCAAATGAGATGCTCAAGTTGCGAGATCAAACCATCTCTGACAGGACCCGAGATTTCCGATTCTTCCATGCCCTGCAGAAGGTCCAACCACTCACGACACTGCTCTACAATTCCTTGGAGATCGACACCACGCGGTGCTGCGGTTGACCCCACTAGACTGCCGGCAATGATGTCTGCGGCTGATTCGAGGTGGTCTAGCATGTCTTGCTGAATGATTCCTTCAGCCGGCCTGCCAGAGTCGGTCCAGTTCAGGTGTGGCTGAACAATGGAATGCCACCATGAATTGACATAGCGGAGAGAACGCTCCCGAGGACGCTCCGGGAGAGAGTCCAGCTGTTCGATTGTGGCTACCATCAAGTTAACGACTTCACCATGGCGTTTCACAAATTCCACCGACCCCCACTCGGCCCCAAGTACAGTGGCCCACCCTTCCACATAGTTAGACTTCCCCGACGCCTTCACCCTGGAAAGCAAAGTGTGCAAGTGATGGGTGGCAGTGTTCTCACTTGAAAAGCTCATGTTTTCCCTTGATGCATGGCTGGCCGAGCCGAGCGCCCTACGAGTATTGCGACGGTAGCACCAAGGTGACTGCCCTGGGCCCGGAACATCGAAGTATGGCCCGCAGGCCGCTAACTACAGGCGTCGCAGCGCAGTGCCGGCCCCAACGCAAGCTGCTGTCAGGCCCGTTGGAAAGTAGCCATACGACGTCCGCCAGCGATACGATCAGGCACCCAAGCGTCCGTTTCCTCGGAGATAGCCATGGCCATCATCAAGCATGCTGCACGTCAGACCCTCGGCCAGCTAATTGGCGCCAACAATCCAGTCGTGACAGTTCCCAACGACAGTCAACGCCAGTACGCGTGGTCCAAGAAAGAAGTGGACACTTACTGGGAAGATATCCAGAAGTTCAGGATCGCCAGGGAGACGGGCAAGGAGTCGGCATCAGAGTACTTCATAGGCCCAATAGTCACCATCACCGACGAGGCCGTCAAAAGTAGGTCGCTACTTGATGGACAGCAACGCCTGACCACATCAACGATTCTAATAGCGGTAATTCGCGACATCCTTTGGCGGATGGGGTCCCTCGAATCCCGAGCCATAGCAAATAACATGCAACGCGACTATATCGCGAGAAAAGCTGGCCGTCGGGAACCAATGCAATACTTCTTGGTGTTGTCCCTTTTCGATCGAGACTTTTTCCGTGATTTCGTGCAGGACTGGAGTGAAACATCAGGAAGCACAAGAGGAGTTGAAGAGGGAAAGCGTCCGTCACACAGGCTGATCCGAGAGGCGTATTCTAACTTCGAGAGTAAAATCAGCTCCGAACTCTCATCAATTCCAGACGACGACTCACGCTTTGACTGGCTCGACTCGCTGTACGAGTGCCTAATTAAAGGACTCGTATTCGTTGAGATCCAGACTCCAACATCAAGTGACGCCAACGAAGTATTCGAGACTATCAACTCGCGCGGCAAAGACCTCTCAACCGTGGACCTTGTTCGTAATTTCCTAATGGCGGAGTGTCGAGATGAACCTTCAAAGCAGCGAGTAAACGACACCTGGCGGGTGCTGCTTGACAGCTTCGAAAAGCGGGAAGAAATCGAAAGGTTCCTGCGGCATTTTTGGGTGGCGCGACATGGTGACGTAAAGTCGCACAGTCTCTATGCCACAATCAAAGAAGAGCTTGCTAAGGAGTTTTCCAAAAAACCACAGGCATATTCCCCCAAAGCGTTCGCGGCAGAGCTAGAGAGCGCCTCTCTGCGGTATGTAGACTTGATTCATTGCTCAACCGGGGTTGAGGAATTTGACAATGCATTGACGGACATTAAGGCGCTGAGCGCAGATGCGTTGCATCCATTGTTGCTGGCCGCATCTGAGAGAAACGACTACACCGAGCTGCAGGATCTCGTCGAGGCATGCTTGAGTTACTACGTGCGATGGACAGTGATCGGAAACAGAGAATCTACAGCACTCGAAGAGAATATCTTCGGAGTGGCTAAGGAATTCTCTGGCGGTGCCGGGTGCTCCTCAATCATGCGACGTGTCTGTGGCTGGATTCCCGACAATGACACATTCAGGGCAGAATTTGAAGAACGGTCGCTCGCAAAAGGTTCGCAAGCGCGACATATCCTAGAGAAGGTCGAGGCTAATCTACGCTTTAAGGCCGGCATTGACGAACTCACCGTAGCCGGTCCTGGAAAAGTACACGTCGAGAATATTTACCCTCAGAAACCTGAGCAGGAAGTTCGACTGGAAGAGCACGAGGCACTGGTTCACCGACTTGGAAATCTGACATTGCTCAGCGGCAGGAAGAATCAGAATATCGCAAATCGCACCTACCCTGAGAAGGCTCACATCTATCAGAATTCGGCGCTCCTTGTCTCTTCTGAAACCAGAATCGACCGACTGTGGGACTTTGATAACAGTCGGTGGAGGCCCGAGGGAATTCGCGAGAGGCAAGCCGAGATGGCAGATGTCGCTCTCGAAGTGTGGCCGGATGCCAGCAACTGGTCTTAGTAAGACCAGTCAATTGGCGCTATGGGGGCCAAATGGGGCAAATTTTTTGGCCCATGCGCTGACAGGCAAGTCGGTAGCCACGGTGCGCACCTTGCTGCATATGGCGAGCGCGAGTTCCTCAGGTGTAAGCGCAGATTGGCCCCGATTTGACCAGGCTAGAGATGAGATGGTGCTGGCGCACGCTGCCTTCCTGCAGCGCGCTGGTGAGATCATTCGTGATCCGCGGCAGCCGGTCAGTTAGTGAGTTCCTGCCGGTGTGGGGGGGTAGGGCCCGTATGAAGCCGTGCCATGCAGCAGTGCTCAGTATGAGCTGCGGCCCCGAGGTGACCTTGGAGTCGCGGATGGCGACTGCTTCAGCGAGTGCGGCTACTTCCAAGCACTCACCCCCCATGCCGTTGCTATAGCTGCTCTTGTGCCACTGGATGCTGGATGGCGGCATCATCGGGAGTGCTCCTCCAGGAGTCTCGAGATCAGCAAGGTCGAGCGCTGAGGGCTCATTGCCAAGGCCCTGAGGTGGTCGAACGCCTTTGTGTAGAGAGCCACGTCCTTGGGTTCTTCGAGGTAGACCGAATCTGTAAGCCCCTCTCGGTAGACCACGTCTGGGTCCTCCTGCTCCGGGAAGCCGAGGATCGTGTACGACCCGGTGGTGGGGTAGGCGCCCGCATCGAACGGTAGGACCTGGATGGTCACGTTCTTCAACTTACTGATTTCCAGCATACGTTCGAGTTGGCGGGCCATGACCTGGCGGCTGCCGACCACGTGCTGCAGTGCACTCTGGTGAACAACGGCCCACAGGTCGGGTGCACTCTCGCTGGTGAGCAGCTCTTGGCGACGCATCCGGACGTCGACCATGCGCTGAATGTCCTCGGGGGTGTGGTCGACCCACGCGCGGCACTGCTCGGCTGCGTACCCATCTGTTTGCAGCAGGCCCGGGATGAACTCTGCTTGGTAGCTACGCAGGTTGGAAACAGCCTGCTCAAGGCCGACGTAGACAGAGAACCAGGTGGGGATCGCATCGCCGTGAGCGTGCCACCACCCCTTTGTCTTGGAGTCCTTGGCCAGCGACTTCAGGAGATCACGTAGTTCTTCGGAGGCCTGGTAGAAGCGGCATACAGCGTCGACGTCTGAGGGCTGGACGCGCCCCTGCCCCGTCTCCATGCGGCTGACCTTGGAGCTACTCCAGTCCAACTCCTTGCCTACCTGACTACAGGTAAGGCCGCTCTCCTCGCGTAGCCGCTTGAGCTCGATCGCAAGTCGGCGACGCCGAGCCGTGGGGGATCCGGCCATGTCAACTCCTCGTGGATTAGCGGAAGGTCCATCCCATCGGAAGGGGGGCGAAAGGCCAATCACCCTAAAGAGGGAATCCCTTCGTGCACGTTGCATGAAGGGACTGTCACTGCAACTCTGTCACTGGGAGTCATCGCCCGATACACAGTGCGCAACGGTGCGCGTGAAAGGTGGTCGAAGATGATCTACGTGAGCGCTCGCGTCGGACGAGAGCCCTTGCTGCACACGTTCATTGCCCATCCGAATGAAGTCGCCCAGTTGAGGCGGATGTTGAAGCTTCGGCTCATCCTGTGGGGGCTGCCCGATCACGTAGACGCAGCGCAGATCTGCGTAACAGAGCTGGTGACCAACGTCATTCGGCATGTCGGCGAGGGAACACCCGTAACGCTGCGAGTGGCGCTCAGCGAGCCGTATCTACGCCTGGAAGTTGAGGATCCTGATACGCGGGCGTTGCCCACCTTGCTTGCAGCCAGCACCGTCTCGGAGTCAGGGCGGGGGATGGCGCTCGTCGACGCCATGACGGACCACCGGTGGGGTGTGATCCTTCGCGGCGACTCCAAAGTGGTGTGGTGTGAGCTTGCTGTTGATGCCTCCGCCGCCTGCAGTCAGACGAACGGTCCCCGCTGCACGCGCGCCGAGGCGATCCTTGATCTGTACGGATCCTGGTCACTTCCGCGCGGTAGGGCCATGGCTGGGGGCGGCAGTCTGCTGAGCATGACAGCGGCAGAAGAGGCCGCCATCGGGGTCATGGCCGACGTACTGCACTGGCTGCATGCACACGGGCATGACCCCGATGACGTACTTGACCGAGCCCAGACTCACTTTGAGGCTGAGATCAGCGAGGTCGCATGACGGTCGTCGAGTCCTCTAACCCGCGGCGATGGCGGAGTACGACCACACATCCGCAGGCAGCTCATGATGCAGCTGCCAGGTGATGGCCATGGGCTTGCTGCCCTCGTGCCGGACATAGGTCGCAGGGCCGAGCAGCATCCAAGGCTGGGCCTTGCCGATGTCGGTGTCCTTGTAGCGCCGCATGAACAGCAGCACGTGGCTGCCGCGTTGGGCGTGCTGTTGATAGCGGAGACCGGTGGGCGAGGTATCGGCGGTCGTGCTCTGTGACTCCCAGTGGAAGAGAGAAGGGCTCAACGCGTAGTCCTTGTACCGGACGGTGGGAGAGAAGTCCTTCTCGTTCTTCTCAAGAGTGATCAACAGCGCGTCTGTGTTGTTCGGCTCGTCCCACAGGACGCCCTGCGCGAAGGAACCAGGCATCTGCCCGCCGAGGCGGGCGACGCCAAGTGCGGCCAGGATCTCCGAGCGGTTGTACGCGCTGTGGATCTTCAGTGGGATGTGCGCGTGCGGGCCCTCCAGGGGAATGGGGAAGTGGTCGGCTTGGCCCATCACGTGGTCGAGCACCTGCCGCAGTTCGCTACGGAAGGCTCGCTGCTCACGGAGTGATTCAAGGCCTTGCGCGTAGGAGTCGAAACCACCGGCTTTGTCCCAGAGGTTGAAGAAGAGCATGCGTGCGTACGTCTTGTCTTTCGGGCTCAGAGCCTCATACGTCGGCGCGTCATCGCTCAGCACGCGGGTGTACGTGTCACGCCGCTCGAGGTCGTCGACGTGTAGGAACGCCTGCACGCGCTTCAACAGCCCTTCCTCATCTGCCTGTTCAGGCTGGTCCGCCAAGCCGGCGCGGCGCAGGACGGATGTCCATGAGTTGCTCGACTTGTACAGCTCCTTGATCTCGCGGCGGCTTTCCCTGAGGTAGTCGGCGAGGTACGGCGTATTGAAGACCCTGACTTCCTTGGACAGGGTTTGGACAGTTGCCTTGATCTGGGTGCGGATGTTGCCCAGCACGAGGTCCTTGGACTTGCCCTCAAGGATGATCTGGCAGCCCGACGGGAGTAGAGGGAAGTCGTGCTCAGCGTGCTCAAGGAGCCGGTTGCGCGACAGGTTCGTCATGGCGCGGAACTGCTCTTCGAACCGGAACTCAGCGCGATGCTGGCCGATGAAGTCGAGCACCGTGAGCACGGGCTTGTCCTGTGTACGGCGCAGGCCTCGGCCGAGTTGTTGCAGGAAGACGGTGGCGCTGTTCGTCGGACGGAGGAGCAGCAGCGTATCGACGTCGGGGATGTCCAAGCCCTCGTTGAACAGGTCCACGGAGAAGATGACCTGGATCTGTCCCGCCTTGAGTTCGGACAGGATTCGGTCACGGGTTTCGGGCTTCGACTCGCTGTCCAAGGCCTCAGCCTTGAAGCCTGCTTTCTGGAAGCACTGCGCCATGAAGTGAGCGTGCTTCCTGGTGACGCAAAAGCCGAGCGCCCGCATGCTCATCGGGTCGGATACCTTGTCTCGCACCTGCTTGATGACGATGCGAGCCCGGGCATGGTCGGCGGAGAAGAAGTCGCCGAGTTGGCTCTGGTCGTACGTCCCTGAACGCCAGTTGAGGCGAGTGAGGTCCGTCCCGTCAGGCACACCGAAGTAGTGGAACGGGCACAAGAGGTCGTTGTCGAGTGCCTCCCACAGTCGCATCTCGGCGGCGATCCTGCCTTCGAAGAACTCGTCCTGCACGTTGAGCCCGTCGGCACGCTCGGGAGTAGCGGTCAGGCCAAGGAGCTGTTTCGGCTTGAAGTGGTTGAGTACGCGGCGATACGTCGTAGCTGTAGCGTGATGGAACTCGTCGACGACGATGATGTCGAAGTGCTCCGGGTCGAACTGGTCGAGTCGCTGGTCGGTCAGCGAGTGGACACTGGCAAAGACGTGCTGCCAGTCGCGCGGTAGCTCGCCGCTGAAGAGCGGTTCACCGAAAGACGCGTCATCGAGCACTTCACGGTACTTGCGCAGCGACTGCTTCAGGATCTCTTTGCGGTGCGCCACGAAGAGCAGCCGCGGGTACTGCTTGCCGCCCCACTGCTTGTGCAGATTGCGGTAGTCGAGGGCCGCCATGACGGTCTTGCCTGTTCCGGTCGCGGCGACCAGCAGGTTGTGATGATGACCGCGGACTTCGCGCTCAACGCGCAGCCGCTCCAGCATGTCTGCCTGGTGCGGGTACGGCCGAACCTCAAGGCCCGAGAGGCTGATTTTGGAATCTTGGCCGGACGTCGGGCCGCCTGCCACGCCCAGAGCTTCGTCCAACTTGAGCGCGTCGCGATCCGGATCGTAGAGCTCGAATGCCGTGTCGTTCCAGTACGCGTCGAAGGTGGCCTCGAACTTGTTCAGTACTGCTGGAGTGGCAACGGACGACAGGCGTACGTTCCACTCCAAGCCGTCCAGGAGTGCGGCCTTCGAGAGGTTCGAGCTGCCGACGTACGCGGTGTCGAAGCCGGTCTCGCGTCGAAACAGCCAGGCCTTCGCATGCAGCCGCGTGGATCGGGTCTCGTAGTTGACCTTTACGGTGGCACCGAAATCACGAACGAGGCGGTCGAGCGCGTGCCGGTCGGTGGCACCCATGTAGGTCGTCGTGATGACGCGGATCGGTATGCCCCGTTCCCTCGCGGCGCGCAGTGAGTCTTCCAGAACGCGGATGCCGTACCACTTCACGAACGCGCAGAGCAGATCGATACGGTCTGCGGTCGCGAGCTCGGCCCGCAACTCTGCGCCGAGATTGGGGTCTTCGGGGGAGTTCGTGATGAGGGATGTTTCGGACAGAGGTGTCAAGGGACGGAGAGAGTAGGCGCCTGGAGCTTCTTGCTTGGCGAGGGCGAGGAGTTGCCGCGGGCCCTCGACGATGGTGCCCACGGCCTCCGTTTCGTCCGGATCCGGTACACCCGAAGTCAAGGATTCCAGGATTTGGTTGGCGACGGTGACCTGATCTTCGGGGGCGACCTGGCTCAGTCGACGCCCGACGGCGTCACCGATGTATCGAGCCAGAACGTGAGGCGTGGACTCGGCGCTGACCTCGGCATCGATGGCTTTCCAGCCTGCAGCCTCGAACTGCCGTAGCTCGTCGTGCACGCCGCGGGTGATCAGCTTTTCGTAGACACCCGCAATCGGCTTCGACTGGCCCCCCGGTTCCGTCACGACCGCTCCTCTGATCCCTCGTGGTCCTCGTTCGCGCTTGCGAGCGCCGATATGGATCAGTTCTAACAGCAGTCACTGACAAGCGAAGCTCTTCTGCTGAAAGGTGATCGTTTTCAGACAGGATTGCTGCCCGCTTCTTTTGCAGTGTCGTGCCCCGCGGTCCGCCTCAGGGCGGGCAGGAGTGCCGAGGGCTGGGCAGTTGACCGGGGGCGTGAGCGCGTCAGCAGTTCGGGGCACGCCGAGTTGGTTTAGCGGTTTGCGCTGGGTGAGGGTTCAGTCGAGAACTGCGGTCGCCTCGATCTCGACCAGGTGGTCAGGGACATCCAGCGCCGCGACGCCCAGCAGTGTGGTCGGTGGAGTCGGAGTGACCCCCAGTTTTGCGGATGCTCGAGACACTCCCTCCAGCAGCGCGGGCATCTTGTCCGGGGTCCAGTCGACGACGTAGAAGGTCAGCTTTGCTACGTCGGTGAAGGAGGCGCCGGCCTCGGTCAGGGCCGTGGCGATGTTGAGGTAGCACTGTTCTACCTGGGTGGCGAGGTCGGCTTTGCCGATGGTGGTGCCCTCGGCGTTCCAGGCGACCTGGCCGGCTATGTAGATGAGCTTCGAGCCGGTTGCGATCGACACCTGACTGTAGACGTCGATCTTGGGTAGTCCGGCCGGGTTCACCAGGGTGATGGGCATGTTGTTCTTCTCCTGCGTGCTGTGCTCTCTTGTGGTTACTTTGGAACCATAGGAGAGTGAGCTCTGACATGGAAGAACGCACTTTTCAGTGACTGGGGAACCTTATGGTGACCAAGCAGGTCAGGGGTTTGGGCGAGGAAGCGGATGCCGATGCGGATCTGCGGCGCGCCGACTCACTCGGTCGGGAGATCTTTTCCGACGTCGCCAACAAGTGGGCGTTGCTGATCATCGAGGCTCTTGGCGAACGCACCTTGCGATTCAGCGAGTTGCGGAACGAAGTCGAGGGCGTCAGCCACAAGATGCTCACCCAGAATCTGCGCATGATGGAGCGCAATGGGCTCGTTGAGCGGCGGGTGTATCCGACCGTTCCGCCGCGGGTGGAGTACACCCTCACCGAGGCGGGGCAGGGGCTGCTGGCGACTGTTGATGGGATGTGCGTGTGGACGTATCGGTACTTCCAGCGCATCGAGGCCGCCCGGCGCCGCTTCGACGAGGGTGAAGGCGGCTGACGGGCGGCCAGGCGGCCGATACGGCTACGCGCCGTGGCACCCCTCGTAGACCCGTCCCGAACCGCACCAGCAGACCGCCCCCCGCTGCGGCGGCCACTCCACAGCCCGCCCCCGAGCCGCCAGCGTCGTCGCATACTGCGGCAGCAACTCTGCCTCCCCCGGCGAAGCCCCCTCCGACGCCGCGAAGGCCTCGTACGACGGCACCGTCCCCGTTACGATCCCCAGGTTCGGCGTTCCGGAGGCCGCAAGCTCCCGCAGGGACCCCTCTATCGTCGTCAGGTGCTCCTCGTGCGAGGGGTACTCCACCGCCAGCGTCGGGTACGCCTCAACCAGCTCCGCCAGTTCCCCCGCCGGCCAGTGCAGCACCGCCACCGGGAACGGGCGCGACAACGCCTCCCGATACGTCCCCAACTCCGCCCGCAGCCGCGAGATCTCCGCCGCCAGTTCCGCGGGATTGTCCGACCCCAGCGACCACACCCGCTTCGGGTCGTGCAGCTCGTCCAACGAGACCGGAGACGAATGCAGCAGGTCTGCCACCGTGTCCCACTCGTCGTGGGCGACCCCCAGCATCCGCCGAACCCTGTGGCGGCCGAACAGCAGCGGATGTGTCGAGTACGGGGGCTCTTCCACGCCCGTCAGGAGCAAACTCGCCCCCTCCGTGAACGTCTCCTGGGCCGCTTCCAGCTCGTCGTGGGACTCCAGGGCCTCCGCGACGATCACCCAGGGGGCCGGGTCGCGCGGGGAGCCCGCCCTGACGCCGTCGATGATCGCTCGGGCCTCGGCCTCGTGGCCGTACTCCCAGAGGTTCGAGGCCTTGAGGGCCCGTACCAGGTAGGGGTTCTCCAGGCCCGCCTGGGACGACAGCAGGCGGTCGTAGAGCGTGGTCGCGGCGGGGCGGTCGCCGGACAGTTCCAGGTGGGCCGCGGCCTGGAGGAGCAGGGCTTCGGCGTCCTCGGGGTAGAGGCCGGCGGTTCGCTCCAGGCGGGCCGCTTCGGCGGTGTGGTCGACGTTCTCGGCAGGCGTGTCGGGGCGCATGAGGGAAACCGTACTGCCCATCACTGACGAAGAAGAGGTATGTGCTGGTCAAAGGGCGGGATCGGGAGATGGCTCACCATTGCCCCTCCTGCCCGGGCGTCCCGTGCGCCGCGAACAGCATCGTCCCCAGGCCCGCCAGGACGATCGCCGCCCCGACGTACAGCGGAGCCGTGTAACCGAATCCCGCGCTGATGGCCACCCCGCCCAGCCACGCCCCCAGCGCATTGCCCACATTCGATGCCGATACGTTCGCGCTCGCCGCCAGCGGGACTCCGTGGGCGTGGTCCGTGACACGGGTGATCAGGCCGGGGACCGGGGCGAAGCCGAACACTCCCGTGAGGAAGACCAGGGCCACGGAGGCGGCTGGGCTGCCTGCCAGCAGGCCGAATACGGCGAGGGTGGTGGCCAGTGCGGCCAGGGACGCGATCAGGGTCAGGTCGCGGTTGCGGTCCGCGCCCTGGCCGCCGATCAGGTTGCCGAGGACCAGGCCGCTGCCGTAGATGACCAGCAGCCAGGCCACGTCCGTGTCCGAGAAGCCGGTGACTTCGGTGAAGGTGTACGCGAGGTAGCTGAACGCGCCGAACATTCCGCCGTAGCTGAGGGCGGTCGCCGCGAGGGTCAGCCATACCTGCGCGGAGCGCATGGCCCGTAACTGGGCGGAGAGTGCGCCCGCTGCACCACCCTCCACCCCGGCCTTCCCCGCCCACCCGGGTACCAGCGCCGCGATCGCCACCGCCGCGACCACGCCGATCCCGGTGATCGCCCAGAACGTCGCGCGCCAGCCCCAGCGTTCGCCGATCAAGGCACCGAAGGGGACTCCGAGCACGTTCGCGACCGTCAGGCCGGCGAACATCACCGCCACCGCTCTCGACGCCCGTTCCGGGGCGACCATGCGGCGGGCGACGAGGGAGCCGATGCCGAAGAACGAGCCGTGGCACAACGCGGCGATCACCCGTCCCAGCATCATCACCCGGTAGTCCGGCGCGAGGGCGGAGATGAGGTTGCCGAGGACGAACAGCAGCAACAGCCCGGTCAGGACGGGCTTGCGGGGCAGGGCGGCCGTTGCGGCCGTCAGCGCTATCGCGCCGACCGCGACCGTCAGGGCGTATCCGGAGATCAGCCGGCCCGCCGCTGCCTCGGACACGGCGAGGCTCCGGCCCACCTGCGGCAGGAGCCCCGCGATCACGAACTCGGTCAGGCCTATCCCGAAACCGCCGAGCGCCAGTGCCACCAGCCCGGCAGGCATCCTCCCGGAGGGAGCGGACGGCGACGGCGTCAGATCGTCACCCCGTCGATCTGCAACGTCTGCACCGCCTTCCCCGCGAACGACACCGACACGCTCTTCCCGCTCAAGTGCGTGTCCGAGTACGACTTGTACAGGTCGCCGCCCGTCGTGACCGTGTTCCAGCGCGGGACCAGACCGCCCGAACCGCCTGTCACGGTGGTGAAGTTGGAGAGGTTGAAGGTCAGGGTCTGGGCGGAGGACGAGGTGTTCAGCGCCACTATCACCAGGCGCTTCGCGCTCGCGTCGTACGCCGCCACCGCGTTGCTCACGCCCGTGTCGAGGATCTTCATGCCCGGGCGGATGTGGCGGCTGAACTGCGCCATTGTGTAGTACTTCGTCTGCACCGCGCCCGCCTGCAGCGTGCTCGCGTCGTACGCGATCATCGCCCAGTTCGTGGACGGGTCCATGACCTGCCAGTAGACCCAGGCGGTGGGGTGCAGCCAGCGGAAGTCGTAGAGGAGGTTGAAGGCGAGGGTGTAGCCCGTGCCGTCGTTGTCGCCGGTCTCGGAGTTCCAGAGGGCTTTGCCGGCCGTTGTCACGACATCGGTGTACAACAAGTCCCTACGACCGCCCGAGCCCTGGTAGCCGTGGACGTTGACCCGGTTCACATACCCCTTCGTCGTCGACGAGAAGGAGTTCCACGTCGTACGGGCGAGGTCGTAGCTCGTCTCGTCCGAGGCCGAGATCTTCGTCGACGTCAGGCCGCGTTTGTCCAACTCGCTTCGGACATACGGCAGTACGGCCGACTGGACCGTCGAGTCCATGTGGCAGCCCTCTTGCGTGCCCGTCGCCGTCCACCAGCTGGAGCTCGGCTCGTTGAAGGCCTCCACCGTTGCGAAGTTCACGCCCCAGTTGTTCTTCGCGTAGAGGGCCACCGCCGCCAGGTGGGAGGCGTGCTGGCGGTAGTTCCAGGACTGGAGGTTGTTGCCGCCGTCCGAGGCGCCGGACGGGTTGTGGTTCAGGCACATCCACCACATGGGGGAGTTGGCGAACAGCTCGGTGGTGGCGCCGCGTGCCGTCGCCTTCACCAGCATCGCGCGCTGGGTGGCGTCCGCCGTCCACTTCCACGCCGAGGACGTCGGGTCCTCGTTGTTCCAGTCCTGCCAGTAGCCCTCGATCTGCTTGAAGGAGGGGATGTTGGCGGAGGCGACCATGCTCTCGCCGCTCACCGTGTTCCAGCTGCATCCGCCCAGGTTGTAGCGGGCGATGTTCAGGCCCAGGCCGGGGAGCGAGGTGCCGTTGTACGTCGTCGACTTGGTGGTGAAGAAGATGTCGGCGAAGTCGTCCCGGGCGCCGAACACATTGGCCCACCAGGCCAGGGAGGTGCCCCAGCCCTCCCAAGTGCCGTACGACGTCCCGGGGTTGACGGCGATCGTGGCGTCCGCGCGTGCGGTGCCGGTCGCCAGGGCGCTGCCGAGGAGGGTGCCGCCCGCTGCGGTCAGCAGGGTTCTGCGTCGGATCATGGCTACTCCGCTTCGCTGCATGTCCCGTTCATGCCAGCCATGCCACTCATGGCACGACGAAGCATCGGGTGTGACGCATGGGGTTGTCGAGAGCTGCGACAGCCCTTTCTCAGCCCTTTCGAAAACCTTTGTACGAAGTGCCGAACACTGCTTACGCCTGGTTACTTGCAGATGTGCCCCCTATGGTGCTGGCGGCCCGGCGAAGGAGGCGTACGGATGCGGGTGCCCGTCGTGCAGCAGACCACCCGGCGGCAGCGCGCGCGACGCCGGCATGCGCTGTGGACCGGCGGCGAACTCCTCGTCACCGTAGGCCTCGTACTCCTGCTGCTCGTCGTGCATCAGCTGTGGTGGACCAACCGCGAGGCCCGGCGCGGCGCCGAGCGGAAGGTGGAGGCGCTGGAGCGGGAGTGGGGTGACGGGACCACCGGCAACGGGGATGGCGGCGCCGGTACGGCCGTCCCGTCGGCGTCCCCCCGGCCGAACAGCGGCACCGGCGCCGGCACCCGTACCCGCCAACAGGCCGCCACCGCCCGGCAGTCCCGCCCCGACTGGTCCCAGGCCTACGCCATCCTCACCATCCCGCGCCTGGGCCTGCGCGTCCCCGTCGCCGAGGGCGTCAGCAAGCAGGACGTCCTCAACAAGGGGTACGTCGGCCACTACCGCGGGACCGGGCAGCCGGGCCAGGCAGGGAACTTCGCCCTCGCGGGGCACCGGAACACCCACGGGGAACCCTTCCGGTACATCAACCGGCTGCGGGCCAAGGACGTCGTCGAGGTGGAGACCAGGGCCGCGACGTACACGTACGCCGTCGACAGGACGCTGCCGCAGACCTCGGCTCGCGACTCGGGTGTCGTACGGCCGATTCCGCGCTCGATCGTCAGGCCCGCGTACGGGTATTCCGAGCCGGGCTACTACATCACGCTGACGACCTGCACTCCGGAGTACACCTCCAGGTACCGGCTGGTCGTCTGGGGCAAGCTCGTTTCCATGCGGCCCCGTTGAGCCCCGCGTTGAGCTGCTGTTGAGCCCTTGTCGAGCTTCGTCGGGTCACGCCCGGACCGTCCGCTCGCGCAGCACCAGTACGGCGACCGCCGCCAGCAGGGCCAGTCCCGCCGACACCAGCAGCGCGATGTTCGCGCCGTGTCCCAGGCCGCCGTTCGTGGACGTGACGATCGCGATCGTCAGGGCGACGCCCGCGCAGGAGCCGATGTAGCGGAAGGTCTGCTGGGCGCCCGAGCCCATGGCCGCGCGGGCCGCCGGTACCGACTCCACCGACAGCAGGGGCAGGGCGGCGTTCAGGAGGCCGCTGCCGATGCCGCCCAGGATCAGCCCGGGGAGGAGGCGCTGCCAGGAGCCCGAGTCGATCGCGCCGAGCATGGTCAGGACGCCCGCCGCGTGCAGGGCGAAGCCGACGGCCAGCTGCTGGCGGGGCGGGACGCGGCCCGCGAGGCGCTTGGCCTGCAGCGCCACAGTGAAGGACAGGCCGGACCAGAGGAGGAACAGCCAGGCCGTGTCCATGGGGGACAGGCCGAGCACCTGCTGGAACAGCACCGGGAGGAAGCTGAAGAGGCCGATCACCGCGAGGCCCGTGAACAGGCCGCCGGCGGACGAGGCCAGGAAGCCCGGGCGGCGCAGCAGGCTCAGGTCGATCATCGGGGTCGTGGTGCGGTGTTCCACCAGTGCGAACACGCCCACCAGCACCACCGCCGCCAGGAACAGCAGGCCCACCTCCGGGCGCAGCCAGCCGTCCCGGCCGAGAGTGAGGGCGGCGACCAGGGACACCAGCGCCAGGCCGAAGGCCAGTGCGCCCAGGATGTCCGGGCGGCCGCCCCTCGGTGAGCGGGATTCCGTCAACGTCCGCGTCCCAAGAGCCGCCACGATCACCGCCGCCGCGCCCAGCACGCCGTATGCCGCCCGCCAGTCGGGCAACGCGCCCGCCAGCAGTGGCCCCGCCGCGATGCCGCCGCTCACGAAGGCTCCCCACACGCCCGTCGCGTGCAGTCGGCCCCGTGGCGTCGGGAAGGCGTGGACCAGCAGGCCCAGGCTGCTCGCCAGGATCGCCGCGCTCGCCGCGCCCTGTGCGATACGGGCCAGCGTGAACTGCAGCGTGGAGGAGGCCAGGGCGCCGAGGGCCGTGGTGATGCCGAGGGTGAGGGTGCCGATGAGGAAGATCCGGCGGCGGCCGTAGTCGTCGGCCAGGCTGCCGACGACCAGAAGCAGTGCGGCGAGGCCCAGCGGGGTGCCGTTGATGAGCCAGGCCTGTGCGGAGAGCGGGGTGTGCAGGGCGATGGCGGTGTCCCGGAGCGTGACCACCGGGGCGGTGTACGTCATCAGGGTCACGGCCGTCGCCGCGCTGGTCAGGGCGAGGGTGGCGCGGGGGTGCGGGGGCGCCTCCGCGTGGGGTGCCGGCTGCTTTGTACGAGGCGCGTCGCCGACGGCGTCCTGCGCCTCGGTGCCGGTGAGAGTTCGTTCATTGAACCTAGCCATGTCCTGAACCGTAGCACCGTAGGTTCGTTCACTGAACCAAGACCTCGAAAAATGGTTACAGTGGGAGTCATGGCACTCGGCAAGGACTACGCGACACAGGAGTGCTCCATCGCCCGCGCGCTGGAGATCATCGGCGAGCGGTGGACGCTGCTCGTCATCCGCGACGCGCTCTACGGCGTCCGCCGCTACAACGACTTCCTCCTCCACCTCGGCATCCCGCGCGCGGTCCTCGCCGCCCGCCTCCAGGCGCTCACGGCGGAGGGGATCCTGGAGAAGCGGCGGTATCAGGAGTCGCCGCCGCGGGACGAGTACGTCATCACCGAGCGCGGTATCGCCCTGTGGCCGACCCTCCGCTCCCTCGGCCTCTGGGGCCGCGAGCACTACATGGAGACCCAACTGCGCTACTTCCGGCACGCGGACTGCGGCACCGAACTCGGGCCGTACGGCGAATGCCCCGCCTGCGCAACCGTCGTACCGGTGGAGGACGTCCTCGTGGAGCCGGGACCCGGACTCGATCCGGACCCGGCAGATCCGGTCAGCCGGGCGCTGCTCAGGCCCAGGCGGCTGCTTGAACCCATTGAGCAGCCCGGGGAGCATTCCGTGGAGACCGGTCAGGTATAAACGAGGGCAGGCGAATAGTCGTACGAGGTCGTACCACGTCGTACGAGGTCATACGAGAGGGGGGAGTGAAGCATGATCCGCAACTGGGTCAACGCGCGCCTTGCCGCCGTACTCCTCCTCCTGCTCCTCCAGGTCGCCCTGCTCGACACCGGCAGCCTCACCGCCACCGTCGCGCTCGCCGCTACCGCCGCGGCCGGCTCCGCACTCGCCGCCTGCGCTCTGCTGACCGCGCGCTGCGCGCCCGCGGTGCCGCCCACGCGGGTGCGTACGGCCATCCGCGACCGGGCCCGCCGCACGGCCTTCCTGTCCCAACGCGACCCCGACGCCAAGGGGCGCACCCGGCCCCGGGCGCCCGGATCCGCCCTTCCGGCGACCGCCGCGTAGGGCTCACCCGCACACATAAGTGACCCCGCGCGGGTCGTCATGCCGCCATGTCCCAGTACCGGCACGACGAGACCCCCGGAGGGCTCACCCATGTCCGTCTTCTCTGTGTTCGCCGACCTGGTCGGACACTTCGCCGACCTGCTCCAGCCGTTGTTCGGCGCCTCGGCGGCGGCCGCCGCCATCATCCTGTTCACCGCTCTCGTACGACTGCTCGTGCATCCCCTGTCCCGGGCCGCCGCACGCGGGCAGAAGGCCCGTACCGCGCTGCAACCGAAGATCGCCGAGCTGCGGAAGCAGCACAAGAAGGACCCCGAGAAGCTCCAGAAGGCGGTGCTGGAGCTGCATGCCGAGGAGAAGGTGTCGCCGGTGTCCGGGTGCCTGCCGTCTCTGCTGCAGCTGCCGGCGTTCTTCCTGCTGTACCACCTGTTCTCCAGCACGACGATCGGCGGGGAGAGCAATGGGCTGCTCGCTCATCAGTTGTTTGCGGCGCCGCTGAGCGGGCGGTGGGCGGATGCGCTCGGGGGTGGTGGGGTGTTCGGCGGTGCGGGGCTGGTTTATCTCGGGCTGTTCGTCTTCGTCGCGGTTGTCGCAGCGTTCAACTATCGGCGGACGAAGCGGATGATGGTTGCCGGCAACCCCGTCTCCGTGCAGGGCGGCGAGTCGGTGCCGGGGCTCGGGGCGGTCAGCAAGGTCATGCCGTTCATGTCCTTCTTCACGCTGTTCACGGTGGCGGTGGTGCCGCTGGCGGCCGCGCTGTATGTGGTGACCAGTACGGCGTGGAGCGCCGTCGAGCGGGCGGTGCTCTACTCGTGAGACGGTGCTCACGCTTCTGATCCAGTGGTTACGGTCCAGTCCGTGAACCGGGTATTGCGGACTGGACGCTGACCTTGGAGGATCGACCAGTCCTCCGATGGCTGCACCCATCGGTCGGCGCCCCGCGATCGAGGGAGATTGTGATCATGAAGCTGCTGCGAGTCGGTACGGCGGGATCGGAGACGCCTGCGCTGCTCGACGCCGAGGGGGTTCTGCGGGATCTGTCCGGTGTCGTGACCGACATCGACGGGACGTTGCTCGCCGACGACGCGGCGCTCGGCCGGATCCGCGCCGCCGCCGACGCCGGCGAGCTGCCCGCGCTGGATGCCACCGGGCTGCGTGTCGGTCCGCCCCTCGCACGGATCGGCAAGATCGTGTGCATCGGGCTGAACTACCACGACCACGCGCGCGAGACCGGGGCCGAGCCGCCCGCCGAGCCGGTGATCTTCTTCAAGGCCGCGGACACGGTGGTCGGGCCCTACGACACGGTGCTGGTCCCTCGCCGGTCGGTGAAGACGGACTGGGAGGTCGAGCTCGCCGTCGTCATCGGGCGTACGGCCCGGTATCTGTCGGACGACGAGGATCCGCTGGCGTACGTCGCCGGGTACGCGGTCGCGCACGACGTGTCCGAGCGGGAGTTCCAGATCGAGCGGGGCGGGACGTGGGACAAGGGGAAGAACTGCGAGACGTTCAATCCGCTGGGGCCGTGGTTGGTGACGGCGGATGAGGTTGTTGATCCACAGGATCTGTCGTTGAAGCTTTGGGTCAACGGGGAGTTGAAGCAGGACGGGACTACGGCTGAGCAGATCTTTTCCGTGGGGGAGGTTGTGCGGTATGTCAGCCAGTTCATGACGCTGTACCCCGGGGATGTCATCAATACGGGGACGCCGGCGGGGGTTGCTCTGGGTGCGCCTGAGCCGAAGCCGTTTTTGCGGGCCGGGGATGTTGTGGAGTTGGAGATTTCGGGGCTTGGTCGGCAACGGCAGGAGTTCAAGGACGCCTAAAGGGTGGGGGACTGCGCTTGTTCTGCGACTGCGGGTGCGTTGTGGTTGCTCGCGCAGTTCCCCGCGCCCCTAAAAACGCGCAGTTCCCCGCGCCCCCAAAAGGGTCAGCCCTTGTGCAGGAACTCCTCCAGGGCTTCGACCACGAAGCGGTGGTCTGCCAGTTGGGGTAGGCCGGAGACCGTGACCGCGCCGATCACGCCTACACCCAGGACGTTGATCGGGAAGGAGCCGCCGTGGGCCGCGTACTCGTCGGGGTTCAGGCGGGAGGAGTCCTCGAAGGTGCTGCCCTTGGCGCGGAAGCGGGCGCCGACCAGGTAGGAGGCGGAGCCGAAGCGTTCGACGACGCGGCGCTTGCGGGCGATCCAGGCGTCGTTGTCGGGGGTGGAGCCGGGGAGCGCCGCGTGGAAGAGCTGCTGGCCCGCGCGGTGGATGTCGATCGCGACCGGGGCCTGGCGCTCGCGGGCCATCTCCACGAGCAGGGAACCCAGCGCCCAGGCGTCGTCGTAGGTGAACTGGCTGAAGACCAGGTGCCGTTCCTGCGCCTCCAGTTCCTCCAGAGGCGGGGTGAGTTCCGGGTGGAACTTCGGGGTGATCTCCTGGTTGTGCGTCACAGCGCCACCGCCACTCCGTCGCGGGCCGAACGGCGGGCCGCCTCGAGCACGTCGAGGGCTGCGGCCGCCTCGAGAGCGGTCACCGGGTTGGGACCGTCTTCGTTGAGGGCCCTGGTCACGGCCGCATAGTACGCGGGGTAGTCGCCCGGGAGGGTGGGCTCGGGTCGGCCGCCGCCGGTCAGCGGGGAGTCGCCGGATCCGACGCGGCCCCACAGCGACTCGGGTTCCGTGCCCCAGTCGGCCGACGTCGCCGGACGCCTGCCTTCTCGCAGGGCCGCCTCCTGGGGATCGAGGCCGTACTTGACGTAACCCGCCTGCGAGCCCAACACCCGGAAACGCGGGCCGAGTTGGGCAGTCGTCGCGGAGACGTACAGGTGGGAGCGGACGCCGCCCGTGTGCGTGATCGCGATGAACGTGTCGTCGTCCGTCTCGGCGCCCGGGCGGCGGATGTCCGACTCGGCGTAGACCTGCGCCGCCGGGCCGAAGAGGACCAGCGCCTGGTCGACGACATGGCTGCCGAGGTCGTAGAGCAGACCTCCGATCTCTGCCGGGTCGCCGGACTCGCGCCAGCCGCCCTTCGGCTGCGGACGCCAGCGCTCGAAGCGGGACTCGAAGCGCCATACGTCGCCCAACTCGCCCTCGGCCAGCAGTCCTCGCAGGGTCAGGAAGTCGTTGTCCCAGCGGCGGTTCTGGAAGACGGAGAGGAGCAGGCCGCGGTCCTCGGCGAGGGCGGCCAGCTCGCGTGCCTCGGCCGCCGTGCCGGCGACGGGCTTGTCCACGACGACCGGGAGGCCGGCCTTCAGGGCGGTGGTCGCCAGCGGGACGTGGGTCTTGTTCGGGGACGCGACGACGATCAGGTCCAGTTCGGCGGCGCGCTCGAACAGCTCGTCGGGGGTCGCCGCGACGCGTACGTCCGGGAACTCGGCGCGGGCCTGCTGCTGCCGCTCCGGGTTCGAGGTGACCACCGTGTCGAGGGCGAGGCCCTCGGTGGCGGCGATCAGCGGGGCGTGGAAGACGGAGCCCGCGAGGCCGTAGCCGACGAGGCCCACGCGGAGGGGGGTGCGAGTCGTGCGTCCAGTCATGTCCTCCACTTTCGCAACGCTGTTGCCAAAGCGCAAGCGGAAGGGAGAATGCAAGGTGAGGAGGATGGCAGGGCGAAGAGGATGGCAGGGCGAGGAAGATGGCAGTGTGAAGAGGATGACGGCCGACGGTGCGAACCTGCCGGCGCTGCGCAGCCACAACATGGCGCTCGTGCTCGATCTGCTGCGCACGGCCGGTGCGGACGGCATCAGCCGGCTCGAACTCGCCGAGCGGACCGGGCTGACCCCGCAGGCCGTCAGCAAGATCACCGCCCGGCTGCGGGACGAGGGTCTCGTGACGGAGGCGGGGCGCCGCGCCTCGACGGGAGGCAAGCCCCGTACGGTGCTGCGGCTGGTGCCCGAGGCGGGCCACGCGGTCGGCCTGCACCTGGACCGGGACGGATTGCGGGCGGTACTGGTCGATCTCACGGGGGCCGTCGTGGGGGAGCGGCGCACCTCGCTGGACCTCGGGGCGGGCGCGGAGGAGGTGCTGTCCGCGGTGGCGGGGGAGACGGGATCGCTTGCGGGGGCCCTCCTCACGGCGCCTCTCCTCGGCGTCGGTGTCGCTCTCCCTGGCCCCCTCGATCACACCCGGGGTGTCCTGCACCGCGTGACGGGGTTCCCCGAGTGGGACGGTTTCCCTCTGCGGGACGCGCTCGCGCGGCGGCTCGGCGGGCCGGTCGTCGTCGACAAGGACACCAACGCGGCCGCGCTGGGACTCGCCGTCGGGGGCGAGGGCGGGTCCTTCGCCTATCTGCATCTCGGTACGGGGCTCGGCGCCGGGCTGGTCATCGGCGGCGCCGTGCACCGGGGCGCCCGTACCGGGGCCGGGGAGTTCGGGCACCAGGTGGTCCAGCTGGACGGGCCGCCGTGCGGCTGTGGCAACCGCGGCTGCGTCGAGGCGCTGTGTCTGGCCGCGGTGGCGCGCGGCGAGGTGGACGAGGCGGCGCGTGTGCTCGGTATCGGCGCCGGCAACCTGGTCGCGCTGCTCGACATCGACCTCGTGCTCCTCGGCGGCCGTACCGTCGAAGCCGCCCCGGACGCCTTCCTGCGAGGGGTGCGTGCCGTCCTCGACGAGTGCGCCCGGCGCCTCGGCGAGGACACGGTGCCGGTGCGGGTCGCCTCCGGCGGGATCGCCGAGGGGGCGGCACAGCTGGTGCTGGCGCCGCTGTTCGGACGGGCCGACGGCTGAGGGACGCTCCGCAGGGTGTGCTGTCGATCGTCTGCGGCACCATCGTGGCTGGTCGCGCCCACGCGGCGGAGCCGCAAATTGATACAGCCCCGCGCCCCTTCAGGGCGCTGCGCTGAACGAGCGGATCTGACGGGCCGTACGGAGCGGCACCGCTCCCCGCTCGCCGGGACCCGGCAGAGTCACGTGTCTATGCGACTCTGCACGCCCGTCTCCCTCTTCCTGGCGGCAGCCGCCCTCCTCCCCGCGGCGCCCCCGGCGCACGCGGCTCCCGACCCGGTCCGGAAGGCAGACCCCACCTGCGCCGCCCAGGACGACCGCCGTTTCCCCCTCACCACCCGCATCCACGGCGGCCCCGACACCTACGAAGCGGGCGGCGGATACGGCATCTGGTATCTGGACCTCACCAACACCACCACCCGGACCTGCGGAAACATCCACCCGGTCGTCGTCCTCGTCGACGACAAGCACGAGCTGCGGCCCTCGCAGCCCCATCTGGAGTTCTACGAGGGCACCCGCCCGCACCCCGTCCGCTTCGAGACCACCGACGAGGACGAACTGGTCGGCGCCTTCGACGACGGCTTCCCCGGCTTCTCGGTCGGCGCCGGAAAGACCGTCAGCGTGAAGGTCCGCCTCGCCCTCACCTCGGACACCGCACCCAACGGGGTCACCGCCGACGCCGCCGTCGTCCAGCGGCGGGGCGACGACGGCGACTGGGTCGGGCAGTCCAACGACTACGCCTTCCGCATCCAGAACGACACGAGCGCCACCCCCACGCCCGCCCCGACCACCACGGGAACCGGCAGCACCCCGCCCAGCCGCAGCCCACGCCTCCCCTTCGCCGACGAACTCGCCCGCACCGGACTCGTCACCCCCGGCGGGGCCCTCGCCGCCACCGCCGTCCTCTGCGTCACCGGCGGCGCCGTGCTGCTGGCCCGCAGGCGCCGCTGAGCCGGCCCCCGGCGTCTGCGACGATCGCTCACGTGGACTACCCGAACGACCAGGCCCCCGGCGCCCCCGTCCGCTCCGGCATCCCGGAGCACGGCCGTATCCCGAAGTACTACGCGGTGAAGGCGCGGATCGACCACCTCGTCCGCGAGCTGGGGGAGGGGGACCTCATCCCCACCGAGCGCGACCTCTCGGAGGAGTACGGGGTCGCGCGGGAGACCGTACGGCAGGCGCTGCGCGAGCTGGTGCTGGAGGGCAAGCTGCGGCGACAGGGGCGCGGCACCGTCGTCGCGGGGCCCAAGCTGGAACAGCCGCTCTCCCTCGCCAGCTACACCGAGGGCGTACGACGGCAGGGCCGCACCCCCGGCCGCAGCCTCGTCACCCTCGACCGCTTCCCCTGCCCCGACGCCCTCGCCGCCGAGACCGGCCTCCAACGCGGCGAACCCGTCTGGCACCTGGAGCGCGTGCTGCTGGCGGACGAGGAACGGGTCGGCCTGGAGAGCACGTACGTCGCCGTGGCCCGTGTCCCTCGCCTCGACACCGACTTCGAGCCCGACTCCTCCTTCTACGGCTACCTCCACGACCGCGGCATCACCTTCGGCGACGCCGACGAACGGATCGAAACGGTGCTGGCCACGCCCCGCGAGGCCCTGCTCATCGGGACCCCGCCGGCCCTTCCGATGCTGCTCATTCACCGGGTGTCCAGGGATACGGCCGGACGGCCGTTGGAGCGGGTGCGGACGCTCTATCGCGGGGACCGCTTCTCCTTCACCACCCATCTCCAGGGCTGAGCCCACCCCATCGGCCACCCTCCTTTGGGATCACGAAAAGATAACGGGTCTAGCCCAAACGTGATGGCTCGTTCAGGCTCTCGTTGTCGGCCGGATTCCTCCGGTTCCCCCTGCGCGAGGAGCGTGACCGCCGTGAAAGTGACAGTCGTCGGAGCAGGCGTGGTGGGCACCATGCACGCCTGGCAGGCAGTGGAACGCGGCCACGAGGTCGTGCAGATCGAGCGCGAGGCCGAGGCCCGCGGCGCCTCGCTGCGCAACTTCGGGCAGATCTGGGTGAGTGGGCGAGCGGGCGGCGAGGAGCTCGAAACCGCCCTGCGGGCACGGGAGTTGTGGGAGGAGATCGGCGGGCGCGTGCCCGGCCTCGGCTTCCGTGCGAACGGGTCACTGACCCCTGTCCGCGGCGACCTCGAACTCGCCGTCGCCGAGGCCGCCGTAGCGCGAGAGGACTCCGCGGCCCGTGGCTACAAGCTCCTCACACCCGCCGAGGCCCGCGCCCTGAACCCCGCCCTGCGCGGCGAGTTCACCGCCGCTCTGTACTGCGAACGCGACGCGGCCGTCGAACCCCGTACCGCCCAACTCGCCCTGCGAGCCGAGCTGTTGAAGTCGCCCAACTACACCTTCCTGCCGGGAAGGGAAGTGCGCGAGGTGACCGGTGCGGGGACGGTCAGGGACGATCACGGGGAGGTGCACCACGCCGACGCCGTCGTCCTGTGCACCGGCGCCTGGCTCAGCGGACTCGTCCGCGAACTCGCCGGACCCGGCCTGCCCGTTCGCCGCGTACGCCTGCAGATGATGCAGACCGACCCGCTGGGCGAGCCGCTCACCACGTCGGTCGCGGACGCGGACAGCTTCCGCTACTACCCCGCCTATGCATCCACGGCCCTCGACGAGCTCAACGCCCGGCAGCCGCAGACCCCCACGGCACGGGACCACCGAATGCAGCTGCTGATGGTCCAGCGCGCCGACGGCGGCCTGACCATCGGCGACACCCACGAGTACGGGCACCCCTTCGCCTTCGACACCCTCGAAGACCCCTACGAGCACCTCACCGAGGTCGTCGAGTCCCTCCTCGGCCGCCCGCTGCCGAGGATCCGGCGCCGTTGGGCGGGTGTGTACGCGCAGTGCACCGACCCGGCGCGGGTCGTGCACCGGCAGCAGGTGGGCGACGGGGTGTGGCTGGTCACGGGGCCCGGCGGCCGCGGCATGACCTGCTCGCCCGCGATAGCCGAAACCACCGCGAACGAACTTGGCTGGTGAGGAAGTTGACCACGGACACGCACGATGCCCACGACATCCGGCTCGTCGTCCTCGACATGGCCGGCACCACCGTCGCCGACGGCGGCCTCGTCGAGCAGGCCTTCGCGGCGGCGGCACGACGGCTGGACACCGATCCCGACTCGATGCTGGATTACGTCCGCGCCACCATGGGCGAGTCCAAGATCTCCGTCTTCCGGCACCTGTTCGGGGACGAGACGAGGGCGCAGCAGGCCAACAAGGCCTTCGAGGAGGCCTACGCCGAACTCGTCGACGGCGGGCGGGTCGCCGCCCTCCCCGGCGCACGCGAGGCCATCGAGGAACTCAATGCGCAGGGCCGCACCGTCGTACTGACCACCGGCTTCGCGCGCACCACCCAGGACGCGATCCTCGCCGCACTCGGCTGGCAGGACCTGGTGGAGCTGACGCTGTGCCCCGCCGACGCCGGGGGCCGGGGCCGCCCGTATCCCGACATGGTCCTCACCGCGTTCCTGCGCACGGCGGCCGCGGACGGGGTGCAGCAGATCGCCGTCGTCGGCGACACCTCGTACGACATGCTCAGCGGTGTCCGCGCGGGCGCGGGCGTGGTCGCCGGTGTGCGGACCGGGGCGCACGACGCGGACGCGCTGCGGGCGGCCGGGGCGACCCATGTGCTCGGCTCCGTGGCCGAGTTGCCGGGCGTGCTCGCATGAACAGCGGCATCCGCTTCGACTCCGTCACCGTCGCCTACGACGGGAACGTCGTCCTCGACGCCCTCGACCTCACCGTCGAACCCGGCGAGGTGATGGCGCTGCTCGGGCCGTCCGGGTCCGGGAAGACCACCGCGCTGCGGGCGGTCGCCGGGTTCGTGCGGCCCGCCTCCGGGCGGGTGTTCCTCGGCGGGCGCGATGTGACGGACCTGCCGCCGTACCGGCGGGGCGTCGGGATGGTGGTGCAGCAGTACGCGCTCTTCCCGCACCTGCGGGTCGAGGAGAACGTGGCGTTCGGGCTCAAGGCCCAGAAGGTCGCGAAGGGCGAGATCCGCGGGCGGGTGGCGCAGGCGCTGGACATGACCGGGATGGCCGCCTACGCGCGCCGCCACCCCCGGGAGCTCTCCGGCGGCCAGCAGCAACGCGTCGCGATCGCCCGCGCGCTTGCCATACGGCCCGGCGTACTCCTCCTCGACGAGCCCCTCTCCGCACTCGACGCCCGCCTCCGCTCCGGCATGCTCGCCGAACTGGCCCGTCTGCACCGGGAGTTGCCCGAAGTCTCGATCCTCTACGTCACCCACGACCAGGTGGAGGCCCTCACCCTGGCCGACCGGATCGCCGTCATGGACAAGGCGCGGTTGCGCGCCTGCGGGACGCCGAGGGAGCTGTACCGGGCGCCGGCCGACGAGTTCACGGCGTCCTTCGTGGGCGGCGCGAATCTGCTGCCGGTGACCGTGGGGGAGGAGGGGGTCTTCTTCGGCGGGCGGCGGATCAAGGTGTCGGGACAGGCTCCGGAAGTCGCGGACACCTTGTGCGTACGGCCGCATCTCGTCGGCCTCGGCGACGGGCCCAACCAACTCGCGGGCACGGTGCGCGAGATCCAGTGGCGGGGGTCCACCCATCGGCTCTACGTCGACGTCGACGGCCACCGGGTCATGGCCGACGTACGGGAGCTGAAGGACCCTCCCGCGCACGGGGACGCGGTAACACTGCACTTCGCACCCGACGACGCGGTGCTGCTGGCCGCAGGGGGGAGCCGTGACTAAGGTTGTTCGGTCGCTGCGAGTGCGTCGTGGCTGGTCGCGCAGTTCCCCGCGCCCCTGGGTGGGTGCCCTCCCGCCAGTCGTTTTGCTTGGCCTCTTCTTCCTTTACCCCCTTGCCCTCGTCCTTCAGCAGTCCTTCCGCCCCGACACCGGCGGCACCTCCCTCCAGCCGTACGCCGACGTCTTCGCCTCGGAGGCCTTCCGGCACGCTCTCTGGACCACCGTGTGGCTGGCCCTCGCCTCCACCGTCGGTTGTCTGGTTCTCGGGTTCGCGCTCGCGCTGGTCATCGCCTTCGTGCCGTTTCCCGGGGCGAAGGCGGTTGCCGGATTCGTCGACGTCTACCTCTCCTTTCCGTCCTTCCTCATCACCCTCGCCCTGCTGTTCGTCTACGGCACGACCGGCATCGTCGGCTCCTTCCAGTTCCTCACCACCCCATGGGGCGTGCTCCTCGCCGAGGTCACCTACTTCACGCCCTTCGTGATGCGGCCGCTGCTCGCCGCCTTCTCGCAACTGGACACCGCCCAGTTGGAGGCGGCTTCGAGCCTCGGTGCCCGTGCACCCCGCATCGTGCGGCGGATCGTGCTGCCCGAGGCGCTGCCCGCGCTCGCCGCCGGCGGGAGTCTTGTGCTGGTGCTCAGCCTCAACGAGTTCGGGATCGTGCTGTTCACCGGCGCGAAAGGCGTCACGACCCTGCCGATGCTCGTGTACAGCAAGGCGATCCTGGAGTCCGACTACCCGGGCGCCTGTGTGGTCGCCGTCGTCAACGTCCTTGTTTCCGTGGGCCTCTACGGCCTGTACCGGGTGGTGAGCCGTCGTGCTGGTGCATAGCCGCGGGGCGAAGTGGGCCGTATGGGCCGTGTTCTTCGTGCTCTTCCTGCCCCTGTTCGTGCTGCCCCTCCTCGTCGTCCTCGGCGCCTCCTTCGCCACCAACTGGTCGGGCGTCCTCCCGTCCGGCCTCAGCACCGCCCACTACGATGCGGCCACCCGCGGCGAGGCCCTGCAGGCCCTCACCACCAGCCTTGTCACCGCCCTCGCGGCGAGCCTGCTCGCGCTCGCCGTCGGCACCTGGGCCGCGCTCGCCGCGCACGCCCTGCCCAGGCCGCTGCGCCGTGTGCTGGACGCCCTGTTCGTGCTGCCGGTCGCCGTGCCGTCCGTCGTGGTCGGTCTGGCGGTCCTGGTCGCCTTCTCCCGGCCGCCGATGCTGCTCAACGGCACCCGGTGGATCGTGGTCCTCGCCCACACCGTCCTGGTGACCGCCTTCGCGTACCAGTCGGTCTCGGCGGCGATCACCCGGCTCGACCCCGCGTACGAGCAGGCCGCCGCCTCGCTGGGCGGACGGCCGGCGTACGTCCTGTGGCGGATCAGGCTCCCCCTGCTCCTGCCGTCCCTCACCGCCGCCGCGGGCCTCTGCTTCGCCCTGTCCATGGGCGAGTTGAGCGCCACCGTCATGCTCTACCCGCCCGACTGGACCCCGCTGCCCGTCCTGATCTACGCCGCCACCGACCGGGGCGCCCTCTTCGCCGGCTCCGCCCTGGCGATGGTGCTGATGGCGGCGACCCTGATCGTCCTGCTCGCCGTCTCCCGCGTCCGCACCAGAGCCGCGTACCGCTGACCGACCACGCTTCCAGTCACCCTGCCAGTCACCTTTCCAGCGCAAGGAGTTCATCCCGCCATGCCCAGAAACGGTCACAAGCTCGCCCTTGCCCTCTCCCTCCTCGCAAGCCCCCTGCTCACCGCCTGCTCCGGCACCTCAGCCGCCTCCGACGCGAACGTCGTCACCGTCTACAGCGCCGACGGCCTCAAGGGCGAGAACGGCGACGGCTGGTACGACAAGGTCTTCGCCGACTTCCAGAAGCAGACCGGCATCAAGGTGAAGTACGTCGAGGGCGGCTCCGGCGAGATGGTGCAGCGAGCCGTCCGCGAGAAGAGCAACCCGCAGGCCGACGTGCTCGTCACGCTCCCGCCCTTCATCCAACAGGCCGACAGCAAGGGCCTGTTGCAGAAGTACGCCCCGAAGGGATCGGACCAGGTCGACGGCGCCGGCAGGGCGACCGACGGGACGTGGACCTCCGTCGTCAACAACTACTTCGGGTTCGTCTACAACAAGAAGGAGCTGAAGCAGGCCCCGACCACCTGGCAGGAGCTGCTCGAGCCGGCGTACAAGAACAAGATCCAGTACTCCACCCCCGGCGTCGCAGGCGACGGAACCGCCGTCCTCATCAAGGCCATGCACGACTTCGGCGGCGAGAAGGCCGCCCTGGACTACCTCGGCAAGCTCCAGGCCAACAACGTCGGCCCCTCCGCCTCCACCGGCAAGCTCGCGCCCAAGGTCGACAAGGGCGAGCTGCTCGTCGCGAACGGCGACGTCCAGATGAACTACGCCCAGTCGAAGACCATGCCCGGCCTCGGCATCTGGTTCCCGGCGAAGGAGGGCGGGAAGCCGACCAGCTTCGCGCTGCCGTACGCGGCCGGGCTGGTCACCAAGGCGCCGCACTCCGCCAACGGCAAGAAGCTCCTCGACTTCATGCTGAGTCGGTCGGCCCAGCAGCAGATCAGCGAGATCGGTGGCGGCTTCGCCGCACGTCAGGACATCAAGGCCGGCGACGCCAACGCGACCGCCCTGGCCAGGCTGATGGACGGCGTCGAGATCTTCGAGCCGGACTGGACCGAGATCGACAAGAACCTGTCGTCGTACGTCGAGGCCTGGAAGCAAGCCACCGGCAGCTGATTCCTCGAGCTCACCGCCAGCACGGCCCGCTCCTGCGGCGGGCCCAGGTGCTGTGGCGGTCAGACGAGGTCGACGAGGTCAGCGATGGAGTCCACGACCTTCGTCGGCCGGTAGGGGTAGCGATCGACGTCGGACTTGGCCGTCAGTCCGGTCAGCACGAGGAAGGTCTCCATGCCGGCCTCCAGTCCGGCCAGTACGTCCGTGTCCATGCGGTCGCCGATCATGGCGCTGGTCTCCGAGTGGGCTCCGATGGTGTTCAGCGCGGTCCGCATCATCAGCGGATTCGGCTTGCCGACGAAGTACGGCTCCTTGCCGGTCGCCTTGGTGATCAGCGCGGCGACGGATCCGGTCGCCGGGAGGACACCCTCCGAGGAGGGCCCGGTGTTGTCCGGGTTGGTGGCGATGAAGCGGGCGCCGCCGTTGATCAAGCGGATGGCCTTGGTCAGAGCCTCGAAGGAGTACGTCCGGGTTTCGCCCAGGATCACGAAATCGGGGTCGGAGTCAGTCAGTACGTAACCGGCGTCGTGCAGGGCCGTCGTCAGGCCGGCCTCGCCGATCACGTAGGCGGTGCCGCCGGGATGTTGGTTGTCCAGGAAGCTGGCGGTGGCCAGGGCAGAGGTCCAGATGTTCTCCGCCGGCACATCGAGGCCGATCCTGTTCAGCCGGGCGTGGAGGTCACGCGCGGTGTAGATCGAGTTGTTCGTGAGGACCAGGAACGGACGACTCGATTCGCGGAGCTTCTTGATGAAAGCGTCCGCGCCGGGCACCGGGATGCCCTCATGCATCAGCACCCCGTCCATGTCGGTGAGCCACGATTCGATGGGCTTGCGCTGGGTCATGGGTGCGGACTCCTGCTCTGTCTGTCTACGAGACGGCCATGGTATTCATTCATCAGGATGAATACCGTCGGCTGGACCAGGGCTTTCGCCGCGATTCCGAGACCAGCGCGGTGATCGGCGACCGCATGGACACCGGCGACCGGATCCGACCCGATCTGAAACCTTTCTCGGCCTATAAACCTTTATCAACCCATATGGAGTAATAAGGCCCCGAATGAGGATGCGGGGCCAGGGTCGGAGGGGGAGCCTCCAGTTGTCTGGAGGTTTCACGATGGGCTCACTACGTCTCACTCTCTGTACAGGGCTCCTGGCCGTCTGCGCCCTCACCCCGCCGGTGTACGCGGCCGACGGGGGCGGTGCGGGCATCACGGTGACTCCGTCGTCCCCCGCCCCTGGCACCGATGTCACGCTCCGGGTGGCCGGGTGCTCCGCGAAGGCGGCCGGCGCCACGTCCAGGGCATTCGTCACGGACGCACGGCTCGCGGGCGCCGACGGCACCCTCACCGGGGCCACCAGGGTCCGCGCGTCCGCCGCGCCCGGTCTCTACGACGTGAAGGTCACCTGCGCCGGCGCCGTGATCACGGGCAGCATCACCGTCGTATCGCAGTCCCAGTCCCAGTCGCAGTCCCAGTCGCAGTCGTCTGCCTGGCCCACTGCCCACGCGTCCCCCGTCGCCCCCGTCCACGCGGGCGGCGGTGGCTCCACGCACTTCGCCTCCGTGGATGTCCGGGAGGCCGGACCCGGCGCGGCGCAGGCGGTCACCGGGCTGGTGCTCGTGGGCGTCGCCGCGGCCGCCGTGGCGGTTCTGAGCGCGCGCCGGAGCCGCGGAACGGACTGACCCCATGTCCGACGACGAACACTCCTCCGGCTCCGGGCGTCTTCTGATGGGCCTGGCCTGGGCGGTGCTGCTGCTCGGGCTGTGGATGTGGGGGCGGCAGGTGACCGACGTAGGGCAGGGCATATCCGCGACCGTCACCGGCGACATGGCCGCGGTCGGACGGCCGCCGGATGCGGAACTCCCGCCTGCGGCCCGCCCGTTGGGGGACGCGCTGCCGCAGCGCATCGACATTCCCGACCTGGGCGTCCAGGCGCCCGTGGTGGCCCGTGGCCTGGACCGGCAGGGGGCGATCGATCCGCCGCCCTTCGACCAGGCGGGCGCCGTGGGGTGGTACGCGGCCGGGACCAGACCGGGGGCCGCCGGAGCCGCGCTGATGGTGGGCCACGTCGACACCCGGACCCGGCCCGCCGTCTTCTACAAGCTGAGCGCCATGCGGCCCGGCGAGACCGTCCGCGTCATCCGCGACGACGGCAAGGTCGCCGAGTTCACCGTCGACGACGTCCAGGTCCAGGACCGCGACCGCTTCGACCCCCGGCAGGCCTACGGCCAGCACCGGCCGGGGCACGCCGAGCTTCGCCTGATCACCTGCGGGGGCACCTTCGACCGGGACAGCCACAGCTACACGGCGAACGTGATCGTCTCGGCATACCTCACCGGAACGGGTCTGTGATTGCCCTGACCGGGCCCCCAGCAGAAGAGCAGGTTGGCCGGGATCGCGGGCGCGGACATCGGGAGGCAGGGCTGAGTAGCCCGGTGACCTGCGCGGGGGGTTCAGCCGCGGCTGCGCGGCGAGTGTGATCGTTTCGGCGTACCTCGCCGGAGCGGGTCTCTGATTGCCCTCACCGGGGCCTGGCTGCACCTGGCCCGGTCGGCGGCCTGCTCCCCCCGAAGCCGCCGACCGGGCTGGTCCTCAACCGCGCGCGCACGGGCTGCGGGAGTGCTGCTTTTTCCCGGGGGATGACCCCCGGACCCCCAGCAGAAGAGCGGGTTGGCCGGGATCTCCGGCGCGGGGATCGGGAGGCAGGGCTGAGTGACCCGGTGACCGGCGCGGGAGGTTCAGCCGCGGCTGCGCGGCGAATGTGATCGTTTCGGCGTACCTCGCCGGAGCGGGTCTCTGATTGCCCTCACCGGGGCCTGGCTGCACCTGGCCCGGTCGGCGGCCTGCTCCCCCCGAAGCCGCCGACCGGGCTGGTCCTCAACCGCGCGCGCACGGGCTGCGGGAGTAACCCGGCGACCGGCGCGGGAGGTTTGGGACTGGCCGGGGGCTGGGGCCGTCTGAGAAGACTCTAGTTCGGATGAGCGCCAGATCCTAGAGGCTGAATGACGCCAGGTTCCGTTACGGTGGCTCTCCGTCATACGCGCTGGTGGATGAGGGTTCATTGAGGTTTCTACGACGATTCTCCGGACCCGCCCGGCCCTTCCCGGCGCAGCTCGTCGTCCGCCACCCGCTCGATCACCGCCTGCGCGACCCGGTTCACCGGGAGTCGGCGTCGGCGTGCGTACTGCCTGAGGGTCGCGAACGCCTCGTCGGGCTCGATGTTCCAACGTTCCGCGAGCATGCCCTTCGCCTGCTCGATGCGGACCCGGCTGGAGAGTGCCTCCTGCAACTGCTCGGTCAGCGAGCGGTACTGCGTGAACGTGCGGTGGTTCTGCACCCCGACGGCCGCGGCGTCGGCGAGGAGCTGCGCCACCGGCAGTCCCGACTCACCGCCCGGCGAGGAACCGTCGGGTGAGGAGCCGTCGGGCGGCGCCGGTAAGAACACGTTGAGAGCACCGAGCGCTGTCCCGCCCCGGCGCAGCGGGACCGCGAAGGTCCCCGCGATGCCGTGCCCGAGGGCCCGTTCGGTGAAGTCCGGCCAGCGGGCCTCCGCGTGGGCGGCCCGGATGGAGACCGGCGGCACCGGCCTCCCGGAGCCGTAGCTCTCCAGGCAGGGGCCGCCGCCGTGCTGGGCCGCGAGCAGGTCGAGCACCACCGCCTCCTGCCGGCTGCTGCCGCTCATCGACACCGCCCGGCCGCCGTCGATGAGCATGATTCCGGCCGCCCGCGCGGCCAGCAGCTCCACACAGTGATCGGCCACCCGCCGGAGATGGTCCGTGGCCTCGAAGCTCTCGGTGAGGGTGTCGGCCGCCTCCACCAGCGCCGTTGCCAGCCGCAGTTCCCGCATGCTGTGGTGTGTCACCGCGCACGGCCCCTTTCCCCCTGCCACTCGCCTTTGTTGAAGCGTGCACCTGCACCAACCATCGTGCTGTAACAGCTCACCGACAAGGTTCGGGCGATCTCGTGGGCGACGCGGGCTGTATGTCAGGATTGGGACTTCGACCAGTGCACCCAAGGGGGAGTTGGATGTACGGCATGAGGGGGGCCGGAATGAGGGCTTCCGCGGCGGCGCTGGGGGCAGCACTGCTCGTCGCGGGGTGTTCCTCCGGAGGCGGCGGCGACAAGGACAAGGACGCCGGCGCGAAAATCACCCAACAGCCCAAGGACAGCGACCCGTTCTGGGTCAACCCGGACGGCAACGCGGCACGTCAGGTGGCTGCCTACGCCAAGTCCGGCAAGGACGCCGACGCCGAGCAGATCCGCAAGATCGCCGAGCAGCCGACCGGCGAGTGGATCGGCCCGGAGAACCCCGAGCAGGAGGCCCAGGGCTTCACGGAGGCCGCCGACAAGGCCGGCCGCACGGCCCTCCTGGTCCTCTACAACATCCCGCACCGCGACTGCGGCCAGTACTCCCAGGGCGGCGCGGCCGACGGCAACGCCTACCGCGCCTGGATCGACGGCGTGGCCGCGGGCATCGGGAACCGCGCGGCGATGGTGATCCTCGAGCCGGACGCCATACTGCACCTGGTGGACGGCTGCACCCAGTCCCAGTTCCAGGAGGAGCGCTACAGCCTCCTCAACTACGCCATCACCAAGCTCAAGTCCCTGAAGAGCACCAAGGTCTACCTGGACGCGGGCAACGCCGGCTGGGGCCACCCCGACCAGATCTTCCAGCCCCTCCAGCGCGCGGGCGTCGCCCAGGCCGACGGCTTCTCGGTCAACGTCTCCAACTTCTACTCGACCAAAGACTCCATCGCCTACGGCAAGCAGCTCTCGGCCAAGGTGGCCAACAAGCACTTCGTCATCGACACCAGCCGCAACGGCAACGGCCCGTACACGGCAGGAAAGGCCGACGAGAACTGGTGCAACCCGCCGGGCCGGAAACTGGGCGAGTCCCCGACGACAAAGACGGCAGACCCGCTGGTGGACGCGTACCTCTGGGTCAAACGCCCCGGGGAATCGGACGGCACATGCAAGGGCGGCCCGCAGGCGGGCCAATGGTGGCCGACCTACGCTCTGAAACTGGCGGAGGGGTCAGGTTCTTAGGGGCGCGGGGAACTGCGCGACAAGCCACAGCGCTCCCGCACCCAACAACGCAACCCGCGGGAGCGCTACGGAACCTTCACCCACTGCGCCTTCGACGGTGTCCCCTGATCGTCATCGACGAACAGCATGTACCACCCGGACGTCACCAGATTCCGATTCTTCGGCACAGTAACGGTGATCTTGTTCCCAGCCGTCTTGAAGTCCAACGCGACAGACCGTTGATCCACGTCCGTGACGTGAGTGGACGCGCTGGGTCGAATCAACCGCACCTTCTTGATCGCCGAAGCCTGCGGTGACGTGAACGTCCCCGTCCCGCCCCGCGCGATCGTCTGGGGGCCACCCGACAGCGACGGCCGCGAATCCCTGTACAGATAAGGCGGCGTATAAATCTCGATCCGCTGCTCGAACTTCCCCGGCTTGGTGTTCGCCTTGTCGCCGTACAGCGAGTCCGACCCGAAGAACATCACACGCCCGTCCGGCAGCAGAATCGACCCCGAGTGATAGTTCCGCCCCACCTCGGGATCGGCGACCTTCTTGAACGTATTGGTGTCCGGGTGATAGAGCCGGGCCTGCAGGATGTTGGAGTCACCGCGCCCGCGATAGTCCTCCGACCCGCCGGACACCAGCACCGTGTCGTCGGGCAGCACCGAGGCCTGCGGATACCGCGTCCCCTTCTCCAGCGTCGGCCCGTCCGTGAACTTCGGGTTCTTGTCCTTCAGGTCGATCAGCCGCGTCTTGTTGCTGGACAGCTTGGACTCGCCGACCCCGCCACCGCCGATCACCATGAACTTCTCGTTCTGCGCCGGAGGCAGCAGCACCGTGCCGGACGTCTCCATCCTGTTGGAGTCGCTCAGCCCGGGCAGCTTGGTGAACTTGTTGCTGGCGACATCCCAAATACCCGGAATGCGACCGACATTGTCCGGCCCGTACCCCGCATTCGACCCCGAATAGAAGATCTTGCCGTTCTGCATCAGGAACAGCGCCGGGTACGTCGGGAACTGGCGGATCGTCGACGTGTACGTCCACTTCTTGGTCTTCGGGTCGAAGACCTCGTTCTTGCCCGGCACCAGCTGCCCGATGTCGTCGAGCCCGGAGACACTGAGGATCTTGCCGTCCGACAGAGTCGTGAGCGTCGGATACCAGCGGGCCTCGTTCATCGGGTCGACCTTGATGTACTTCTCGGCGACCGGGTCGAACTCGAAGGCGTCCCGGATCCCCTGGAAATCCTTCTTGTCGAGGGCGAGCTTCTGCGCGATGCCGTACGTGTTGCGCGCTTCGGTGCCGGTGAGGCCCTGGATGCGGTAGTTGTCCTGCGTACCGGTCTCGTACTTCGTGCCGCTCTTCTTCGCCTCGACGTAAATACGGCCCAGACCCGGGTCGTTGCGCAGGAACTTGCCGGTCTTCGGGTCGAAGACCTTCTTCGCGCGCGGCACGAGCACCGGGTCCTTCGACACGAAGGTCTTGCCGTTCTCCTTGCCCGTGAACTTCGTCCCCGCGGGCAGCGTTATCGGCTTGTCCGGGTTCTCGTTGTGCACCACCATCAGGCCGCCGGCCTTGGTGACGTCACCCTTGAGCTTCTCGTACCGCTTCGTCCCGCCCGCGATCAGCAGATTGCCGTTCGCCAGCTGCGTGTGGCCGGTGCAGAACAGGTCCTTCGGCGTCGGGATCTTCTTGATCGTGCCCTTGACCGGGTCCCAGATCCGGGTGTCGAACTTCTTCGCGTTGAAGTTGTCCTGGTTGTTGCCCGAGCCCGCGATCAGCAGCACCTTGCCGGTGCGCAGCAGCGCCGCATGGATGGTGTCCTGGCGGTATTCCGGCGGGAACTCGATGATGTCCCAGTGTCCGTTGTCCGCTTTGTACTCGGGTCTGTTGATCTTGTACTGGTGGTATTTCTCGGTCCCGACGCGGTAGAGCCACGGCCCGTTCATCCCGGCCAGCGCGAGCACCACCGCCGTGCCGATCGCGAGTCGACGGGCGCGGCGGCGGCCTGCACGGTCGTTCATTCCTTACGTCCCCCAAATCCACCGAGAGCGATCTGCATCGTCTGGTCATTGCCTCCGCTCGAGCCCCCGCTCGAGGCGGCCCAGCTGGGCTTCTGCCCCGAGCCGTGCGGCGAGTGCGGCGCCTGCTGCCCCGGCAGCGGCTTCGGCTGGTACGCCGTCGTGGGCGCCGCCGAGTCCTGCGGCTCCTCGTACACCGGCGCGGGCGGCTGCTTCTTCGCCTGCCGCAGTCCGTACCGCCAGGCGAAGATCGGCGACGCGGTGATCAGCAGGGCGAACGTGGCCCAGGTGATCATCGCCGGGTGCGAGTGCCCGAGTGTGAGACCGGCGGCGATCGAACCGCCGAAGACCAGGATGAAGAACAGGTGGATCCGGAAGGTCCCGAACAGCGTGTCCGGGCTGGCCGAGTCGCCCTTGGGCGTCACCACGAACTTGCTCTTGCGGCGCAGCACGGTGTCCATGAGCGAGCGGGCGTAGATCGGCGCCGAGAGGGCCGACATCACCATGCCCGCCACACCGCCGGAGCCCTCCGGCTCGTGCGGGGAGACGTTGTGCCGGCGGTTCCAGATGTACAGGCCGATCTGCAGCGCGGACGCGTTGCCGTACAGCATCAGCCAGACCGTCGGGTCGATGTTCACACCCGAGGCGCCCAGCCCCAGGAACAGCGCACAACTCAGCGCCGCCAGGATCCAGTTGAGGGCCGACATCGGGTAGAAGATGATCATCATCGTGTAGTTGAAGAGCTTGCCCGGAGGCAGTGAGAACCAGCCCTTCCAGTACTGCTTCAGGATCGTCTCGTACGTGCCCCGCGACCACCGCAGCTGCTGCGTGAAGAAGTCCGTCCAGGCACCCGGTCCCTCGCCCACCGCGAGCACGTCCGGCGTGTACACCGAGCGCCACTTCTTCCCCGTCGCCGGGTTCTTGTGCCGGTGGATCTCGAAGCCGGTGGCCATGTCCTCGGTGATCGAGTCGTACAGGCCGCCGATCTGCTGGAGCGCCTTGATGCGTACGGCGTTCGACGTACCGACGAACATCGGGGCGCCGTAGCGGTTTCCGGCCCGCTGGATGAGGGCGTGGAAGAGGAACTGCTGGGACTCCGCCGCCTTGGTGATGGGGTTGTCGTAGTTGCCGTACACCTGCGGGCCGATGACGAAGCCGACGTCCGGGTCGCGGAAGAAGCCGAGCATCCGCTCCAGGTAGTTGGGCAGCGGCACATGGTCGGTGTCGACGGAGGCGAAGAAGTCGTAGTCGTCGCCGTGCGCCTCGAGCCAGGCGTTGTAGTTGCCGTGCTTGGTCTTGGCGCGGTGCGGGCCCTTCTTCTGGTTCCACTTCTCGACGCCCTTGCGGGAGAAGTGGTGTACGCCGAGGCGCTCGCAGACCGCCTTCACCTCGGCGTCGTCGCCCTCGTCGAGGAGCCAGATGTGCAGAAGGCCCCGGTGGCGCAGCCTGACGGCCGCCTCCAGGGTCTTCGTCACCATCGACAGGGGTTCCTTGCCGGGCACGTACGTCGTGATGAACGCGACTCTCGTGCCGGTCTCAGGCACCACCGGGACGGGGTCGCGGGCGACCAGCGTGGCGTGCGCGTTGGACAGCACGTTCATGCAGCGGAAGAACTCGATCAGACCGATCGAGACGAGCATCACGACGTCGAGGGTCGGCAGGAAGCTGAAGGCGGGGTAGTCGCGCTCGGTCCAATGCTGCGGCTGCAGCAGCCAGCCGAGCAGGATCAGCGAGAGCAGCGGCGCGGCGCCCAGCATCAGGGCGGCACGCAGCCGGTGCGGCTCCTGCGAGAGCAGCGAGCGGTACTGCACCTTGTACGGCTTGTTCGGGTCGGGCTGGGTGAGGGGACCGGCCAGCCGGCTGTAGTGCTCGTAGTCGTATCTCGGCAGGGTCTTCTTGATGCGGCGGAACTGGCCCGTCTGGCTGTTCCGGTGCGAAGGCACCCTGAGCTGGGTGGTTTCTGACGGGTCGAAGTTCTGCCGGGCGCCCGTCGGCGTCGACGTCATGAGTCATCCCCCCACACGCAGGACACGCCCGCGTGTTGTGTCGGTTCCTTCCGTCCGCGGCCGAGTCCCCCTCGACTCTCCACAGACGTATCAGTGACCGGCCGCAGTCACCACACTTTCCACACCCGTAGACATGGAACCGCGGCCTTCCGGTTGCATGATGCCCCCCTCGGCATCGCCTCGTGAACGGGGCCCCCTATCCCCGCAGACCCGGCAACCGCTTACTAGACCCCCAACTGCCGCGTATCCGCAGCATCTTGAAAAACAGGGTTCTACGGCGTTCATCATGATCGCAAGATGCGAAACGCGGTGTTTACCGGTCATACGCGTTCATTGCGGTGCCTGTGAGGGTCTTGTGGACCAGTCGTGGACAGCCGGGCGCGGATATTGCCGAAGTGCTCTCTTATGGCCTCCTCCGCCCGTACCGAGTCGCCCGACCGCACCGCGTCGAGGATGTCCCGGTGCTGCCTGCAGGTCACTTTCGGGTCCTGCGGCACGCCTCCCAGATCCGTCTGTACGCGGTGGAAGGCGTCCCAGAACGCCTCCAGCACCTCGCCGAGCAGCACGTTGTCCAGCCCCCGGTACAGGGTGGCGTGGAAGGCGCGGTCGGTGTCCGCGAGGCCGCCGCCTCCTTGCGCGGCCTGGTGTTCCATACGGTGCACGAGGGCGTCGAGTTCAATGAGGTCCGGCTCCGGGATCCGTCCCGCGAGCCGGGAGACCAGCCCCGTCTCCACCGCCTCGCGCAGCTCCAGCAGCTGGAGCAGGGAGTCCTCTCCCCGGTAGTGCCCGGCGACCGTGCGGAAGGCGAGCCCCTCGATCATCGGGGCCAGCGACATCGGGCCGACGTATGTCCCGAAGCCGTGCCGGATCTCCACGATGCCCATCGCCTGCAGCGCCTTCAGCGCCTCGCGTACCGAGTTCCGGCTCGCGCCGAGGAACTCCATCAGTTCGGGCTCGGTCGGCAGCGGGGCCCCGGAGGGCAGCCTGCGATCGATGATCAGCTTCTTGATCCGCTCCTGGAGGTCACGCGCTGCCATGGCCAGAGAGTATCCGGCCAAACAAGGGGAGCTCCCGGGTTCCGGACAGTCTGCGTTCCGGGCAGCCCGTGGCCGGACATGCGGAAGGCCCCCCGCTTCCGCGGAGGGCCTCGCTGTCTGTGCGCCGCCAGGGACTCGAACCCCGGACCCGCTGATTAAGAGTCAGCTGCTCTAACCAACTGAGCTAGCGGCGCCTGCTGACGTCGTAACTCTACCGGACGGTCCGGGGTGCTCCGCACCATCCACCCCGGGCCCGGCCCGGGTCGAGGACCGGCCTTGTACATCATTCGGACCGTCAACATGCGCGTCGGGAAGACGGTTGGGAAACTGATCATCGTGGACAGGCGCGGACATTTTCATCTGGAGTGTGAGGGGAATCGCATGGCGACTCCGGTATTCGAGGAATTCGATCCGGCGAGCGACTGCGACTGCCCCGGATGTGCGCACTGGCGGCGCGTCCTGCCGTATTCGAGGGCGGGACGGCACCCGGCGGCCCGCAGGGCCCTGATCGTGGCGGCCGCCGCGACCGCCGCCCTCGGCACGGGGCACGTGGCACCGGCGCTCGCCGCCCCGCACCTACCGCCCGGCCCGGGCGTTTCCGCAGGTAACGAGGTTGCCACCCCGCAGGGCCACCGGGCCCCGCTGCACGGCGGAAGCGGGCAGTCCCTCAAGCCCGCGGATGCGCTCAAGGCGCCCGCGACCACCCGTGCGGAGATCATCAAGCGGGCCAGGAAATGGCTCGACGCGAGGGTGCCGTACAGCATGGAGGCCTACTGGTCCGACGGCTACCGGCAGGACTGCTCCGGCTATGTCTCGATGGCCTGGGGCCTGCTCGGAAACGAATGGACGGGCAGCCTCGACCACTTCGGCGAACGCGTCACCAAGGCGGAACTGCAGCCGGGCGACATTCTGCTGTTCCACAATCCGGCGAACCCGCAGAGGGGCTCGCACGTGGTCATTTTCGGCGGCTGGAAGAACGGCGCGCACACCAAGTACACCGCCTACGAGCAGACGCCCCCGCGGACTCGCCGGAAGGCCACCCCGTACGCCTACTGGAGTCAGTCGGGCCGCTACATCCCCTACCGGTACAAGGGGCTCAAGGCGGACGCGGAGGGGCCGGCGCCGGGTAAGCCGGCCGCTCCGGGCGGCCCGATGGCGTACCCGGGAGCGGCGTTTTTCGGCCCCGGCGCGAACAACAAGTACGTGACCCAGCTCAGGCAGATGCTCATCGCGCGCGGTGCCGGCCGCTACTACCCGTCGGACCTCGGCCCGAGCTGGTCGGACGCGGACCGGCAGGCCACCCGGGCCTTCCAGCTGGCCCAGGGCTGGAAGGGCAAGGGCGCGGACGGGATGCCGGGGCCGCGGACCTGGGAGCTGCTGGTGTCCGGGAAGGGCAAGAACATTCCGGCGGCCGAGGAATCGGATCCGACGCAGGACGAGGTGGCGGATCCGACGGCGGCCGTGTTCGCGGATCCGACGCAGGCCGGAGTGCCGGTTCCGACGGCGGCCGTGTTCGCGGATCCGAAGTCGGCCGCGGTGACGGCTCCGAAGGTGCCTTCGTCCCATGGGGTGCAGGGCTATCCGGGACGGGCGATGTTCCGCCCCGGCGCGTCCAACACCTACGTCACCCAGCTGGGAGACCAGCTGGTGAAGAAGGGGTTCGGCAAGCACTACACGGACGAGCCGGGCCCGGGCTGGGACGAGGAGGACCGCCGCAATGTCGAGGCCTTCCAGCGCTCCCAGGGATGGCGGGGCGGCGCGGCGAACGGCATCCCGGGCCCGGAGACCTGGCGGCGGCTGTTCTCCTGAGCGGTTCTGGTCCTGAGCGGTTCCGGCAGTACTGGCTTTTCTGTGGTTCTGAGCGGTTTGAGCAGTTTGGTTTGACCCACCCGTTGTGACGCATCTGGCGCGGAGGCTGGAGGCACGCATGAGTACGACGACCACTTCACAGACGCCCGAGTCCGAGGGGCCGGGCAGGCCCGGTCGCCTCATCCAGAACGAGGCGACCACCGAGATCCCCGTCCATCTGCTGTTCCGCGACGAACAAGCCCCGGTGTCCGTGCCGCTCAGGCCGACGGTCGTCGGCCGCCGGCAGGGGACGGGTGAACAGCCGCGGTTCCGGCGCCCCGCGTCGGCGAAGTCGCCGTCCGTACCCAAGGTCGACCCCGAACTGGGCGAGCGGCCCGCCAGGGTGCTGCCCGGGGCGGCAGGCGTGCTCGTCGGGGCCTGCGGGACGGCCGGGTGCGTGGCCACCTCGTGGTGGGCCGGCGTTCTGCCGTCGCTCGCGGCGGCGGCGCTGCGGCTGCCGGCGCACCCGGGGGCCGGGCTCGGTCCCGTGCAGTGGGCGGCCTACGCGGGCGCCGGAGCGCTGGGGCTCTTCGGCTTCGGCGGACTCGCCCGCGGCCGGACCGGACGGGCCTGGGTGCTCGGGATGTTCGGCCGCTACCGGGGGACCGTCCGGCGCACCGGCCTGATGTGGGTCAACCCGCTGCTGCTGCGCCGCCGGGTCGACGTACGGCTGCGGCACTGGCGCAGCGAGGAGATGCCCGCGGCCGACGGCAACGGGGTCGCGCTGCGCGTGGTGGTGCTGGTGGTGTGGCGGGTGCGGGACACCGCGCGGGCGGTGCTGGGCGTCGAGGACCACGAGACCTATCTGCGCGAGTGCGTGGAGGCGGCCCTCGCCCGGGTCGCGGTGGAGGCGCCCGGCGGGGCGAGGAGTTCGGTGGAGGCGGCCGAATCCAATATCGCCGCACTGACCCGGCTGACGGCGGCGGACGCGGCGCCGATCGGGCTCGAGGTGTTCTCGGTGCAGCCGGTCCGGGTCGAGTACGCCCCCGAGGTCGCCGCCGCGATGCAGCGCCGCCGTATCGCCGCCCTGGACGCACAGCACCGCGCGACCGTGCTGACCTCGGTCGTCGACTCGGTGGAGGACACCGTGACGCGGCTGACCGTGCGGGGCCTGGTGGAACTGGACGACTACGAACGCAAGGCGCTGGTCAAGGACTTGACGGTGGCGTTCTGTGCGGGGCGGGGAGAACCCGGCCCGTGATTGGTATGGACATGTTCAATTAACGGCAATAATCTGAGACTTGGTCTAGACCTGCACCCCTCATGGAACTTCCCCCACGTTCTTCAGGAGCGGCAGCATGCGCAAAAAGACCAAGTGGTACGCCGCCGCGCTCGGGCTCACCACGGCAGGGGCCTTCGTGCTCTCCGCCGGAGGCGCGAGCGGCCACGGCTACACCGACCTCCCCATCAGCAGGCAGAAGCTCTGCCAGAACGGCACCGTGACCAACTGCGGTGAGATCCAGTACGAGCCGCAGAGCGTCGAGGGCCCCAAGGGCTTCCCCGCCGCCGGACCGGCCGACGGCGCCATCTGCTCCGGCGGCAACTCCCGCTTCGCCCAGCTCGACAGCCCGAAGACCCCGTCGGGCGGCGCCTGGCCCACCACCAAGGTGACCGGCGGCCAGAGCTACACGTTCCGCTGGCAGTTCACCGCCATGCACGCCACCACCGACTTCAAGTACTACGTCACCAGGCAGGGCTGGAACCAGAACCACAACCTGGCCCGCTCCGACCTCAACACGACACCGTTCCTCACGGTGCCGTACAACGGCCAGCGTCCCCCGGCCACCCTCTCCCACAGCGGCACACTCCCGTCCGGGCTGAGCGGCCACCACGTCATCGTCGCCGTATGGACGATCGCGGACACGGGCAACGCGTTCTACGCCTGCTCGGACGTCACGTTCTGACCTGCTCGTGGATCTCTGAGCGTTACTTGAGACAGGCAGGCTTCCCCCGGGGGTAGGTTCCCCACACGAAGCAGTACCTGACCTCGGGGGAAGCATCATGGACCTCTTCTTCTACCTCATCCCCAGCCTTATCCTGGCCGCCGTCCTCTTCGGCGCGTACCGGGTGCTGCGCCGCTCGCTGCAGATACGCAGCGCCTGGAACAGCGGGCTGACGGCCGAGGGGCGCTGTCTGCGGATGTTCACGACGACCCACGGCGGCGGTGGCGACTCGTCCGTGAGCACCACGCTGCACCACGTATACGAGTTCACCGCGCGCGACGGCCGTGTCGTCCGCTTCGAGGAGGAGAACGGCCCGGCGACGATCCTGGAGGGCGACTTCGTCACCGTCTACTACGCGGAGGGCGACAACGTGGTCGCCACGGCCAAGGCTCCCGGCCGGGGCGCGCTGGCCGCGGGCACCGTCGCCATCCTGGCGTTCCTCGGGGTGGTCGCGGTGTTCTGCGTCGGCTTCATGGTCACGTTCCATGCGATGTCCGACGAGTTCGGTTTCGGCGACGGCACCGACGAAACCACCAACACCGTCGTGGTGGACGGCGTCACGATGACCCCGTGACCCTCCACATCTGACGGTCCATCAACTACCGTGCGCCGCCATGGAGTCCAAGAGGCGCACGGTCGCGGAACTCGTAGCCGAGCGGTGGGGCGACCACCGCCCAGGCCTGTGGTGCGAGGACCTGGTCCTCACCCATCACGAGGTGGCCGCCGGTGCCGCGGCCCGTGCGGCCCTGCTGGCCGACCTGCTGCCGCCCGGCGCCGAGCCGCACGTGGGCGTACTGCTCGACAACACCCCTGAATATCCCCTGTGGCTGGGCGCCGCGGCACTGGCGGGAGCGGCGGTCGCCGGGATCAATCCCACCCGCCGGGGCCCGGAGCTGGCCCGCGACATCCTGCACACCGAGTGCCGGACCGTCATCACCGAGCGCACCCACCTCCCGCTCCTCACCGGCCTCGAACTCCCCGGCGTGAGGCTGCTGTTGACCGACAGCGAGGAGTACGACGACCTGCTCGCGTCGTATACGGACGCCGAGCCGGACGCCTCCCGGGCCGCCCCCGACGACCGTCTGCTCCTCTACTTCACCTCGGGCTCGACGGGCGCCCCCAAGGCCGCGATCTGCAGCCAGGGCCGGCTGGCCGCCGCGGGCGCGTCCCTCGTCGGACAGTTCGGGGTGCGCCGCGACGACGTGCACTACATCTGCATGCCGATGTTCCACGGCAACGCGGTGATCGCCGACTGGGCGCCCGCGCTGGCGGCAGGTGCGGGCGTGGCGCTGCGGCGGCGCTTCTCGGCCTCGCGGTTCCTGGCGGAGGTACGGCAGTACGGGGCGACGTACTTCACGTATGTGGGGCGGGCCGTGCAGTACATCCTGGCCACCGGGGAGCGCGACGACGACCGGGACAATCCCCTCCGGCTCGGCTTCGGCACGGAGGCGGGCGCGGTGGACGCGGCGGCCTTCGAGCGGCGGTTCGGGGTGCGGCTGGTGGAGGGGTACGGGTCGTCGGAGGGCGGGGCGGCCGTGCAGTGGTCGCCGGGGACGCCGACCGGGGCGGTGGGGCGGGCGGCGCCCGGTCTCGTCGTACTCGATCCGGAGACTCGTCAGGAGTGCCCGCCCGCTGTCTTCGACTCGGCGGGGCGGCTGCTCAACGGGGACGAGGCCATAGGGGAGCTGGTGAACCAGGGGTCCAACCCCTTCGAGGGCTACTGGCGCAACCCCGCGGCGGAGGCCGAGCGGCGGCACGACGGCTGGTACTGGACCGGCGACCTCTTCTACCGGGACGCCGATCGCTACCTCTACTTCGCCGGCCGCACCGACGACCGCCTCCGCGTCGACAGCGAGAACCTGGCCGCCGCGATGATCGAGAACATCCTCGCCCGGTACGAGGGCGCAGACGCCGTCGCCGTGTACGCCGTGCCCGATCCGGTGACCGGGGACCAGGTGATGGCGACGCTCGCGGGACGGTTCGACGCGGCGGACTTCGCGGACTTCCTGGCCGCCCAGCCCGACCTCGGGACGAAGATGGCGCCCCGGTTCGTACGGGTGGTGGAGCGGATGCCGGTCACGGCGACGAACAAGATCCACCGGGCGCGGCTCAGGAAGGAGGGGCTCCGGTGCGCCGATCCGGTGTGGTGGCGGCCGCCGGGCGAGGGGACGTACCGGAGGCTGACCTCGGAACACGTCGAAGGGCCCCTCGCTCCCACGAGAGGCCCTTCAGAGGTGCGCCGCCAGGGACTCGAACCCCGGACCCGCTGATGCTGCATCCTCTGGGGGCTGTGTTGATATGCGGCTACCGCCGCGCGGCCCCCAGACCCCCAGCCGCCCTTGCGGTGCCCGGAAAATCTCGAAGGGCCCCTCGCTCCCACGAGAGGCCCTTCAGAAGTGCGCCGCCAGGGACTCGAACCCCGGACCCGCTGATTAAGAGTCAGCTGCTCTAACCAACTGAGCTAGCGGCGCATGACTCTCGCCGACCACTTGGTGCGTTCCTCGTGGGCGGCGACGAAGAAAATAGTACCTGGTCCGGAAGGGTGCTTCTGACCACCGGCCGGTGTACTCCGGCTGGCGTGCTCTAGATCGCCAGGGACAGCAGTACGGGCGCCGCGTTCCGGTTCAGGGTGTCCGCGGCCTGGCGGAGGCGGTGGGCGTCCTCGACGGGGAGGGAGAGGGCCAGGCAGCCGACCGCGGAGCCGGCGCTGATCGGGACGGCCGCGCAGACCGTGCCGACCGCGTACTCCTGGAGGTCCAGGTGGGGCACGGTGGGCGGCTGGGACTCCAGGCGGGAGAGCAGGAGCCGGTCGCTGGTGATCGTGCGCGAGGTGAGGCGGGCCATCTTGTGGCGGGACAGATGGTCGCGCCGGCTGTTCTGGTCGAGCTGACCCAGGAGGCTCTTGCCGATCGCGGTCGCGTGCGCCGAGTACCGGAAGTCGACCCACTCGTTGACCACCGGGGTGGTCGGGCCGTCGGCGTACTGGGCGATCTTGACCTCGCCGTCGACGTACCGGCTCAGGTACACGGCCGCGCCCACCGAGTCGCGCAGCCGGTCCAGGGTGCGCTGGAGCTTGTCGCGCAGTGCCTGTTCGCGGCCCTGTGCGGAGCCGAGGCGGGTGAGGGCGTCGCCTGTGACGTAGGCCCCGTCGGTGATCTGCTCGACGTAGCCCTCGCGGCGCAGCATCCTCAGGAGCGTGGTCAGCCGCTCCGGGGTGAGGCCGGTGAGCCTGGCGAGCTCGGTGTCGGTGACTCCGGTGGTGTGCCGTGCCACGGTCTCCAGGACGCGCAGGGCGTCCTGGGCCGAGTGGTACGGCGCGGTCGGCTCGTGCTTCAGCGCCACGGTGGTCCCCCTGCGCTCGCTCTACAACTGGGCCGTATTGCGGACAGCGAATCTCTTCCACGATAACGGTCAAGCGGCTTGTTGTGAGCGGTTGTTGACGAGATTCCGACCCCGGTGCACGGCTCTCAGCAGGGGCGGAGGCACTCTGGCATATGCGCTCGTCATGCCCCGGAGCCCGGACCTCGGAGATTGAATCGTGTTCAACCCCTGAAGCGGCGACATCGCGCCGGAAATTTTCCCGGTCCGGGCCCGGGGCGGGACGGTCACCTGCTGTGGGAGCTTCTTCCCGGGCAGATCAGGTCGTGGTGAAGGTTGGCGACGACTGCCGCCTCGAGCCGGGTGCGCAGCCCCAGCTTCTCGATGATGTGCGCGACATGGGCCTTGACCGTCCGCTCCGCGATGCCCAGCTGGCGGGCGAGGAGACGGTTGGGCAGCCCGCCCCCGAGGAGGACCAGGACCTGTCGCTCGCGGTCCGTCAGCTCATTCACCGCCGGTTCGGTCTCAACCGGCTGGAATGCGAGCCGACAGGGGCAGTGTGGATCTCCGGGCTCATGCGGTGTGTTGTGGCAGTGGTATTGCGTTGCATTCTTGATCGGCACGGTGATGGCTACCTTCCCCGTTTTCCTTCACCTTCGCTCAACACTCTAGGGCAGTGTCTTCGCGTTCGCGATCAATTGACGAGATCCATAGGCAAGTGAAAGGAACTGAGGTTCATTTGAGGAAGGCGGGATATTTGCCGTCAGCTCAGGCCTTGACGCAGACCTTCGCCTCACTGCGCACCGGGTTGGTCTCGTCGAGGGGAGAGTTGACGTAGCCGAAGGCACAGATGGTCTGCTTGCCCCTGGGGTTCGTCTCCTTCACGGCCTGGGTGTAGACCTTCTTGCCGGTGCCGCGCGCGGTGGTGTGCTTGATGTGGTTGTTGTTGATGCTGATGCCCACGACAACGACCTGGGACATCCTCACCGTGCACTCGCCCGAGGCCGCGCCGTTGGCGGTCCCGCCTGCGCTGACGGCGACGTAGACACGGCACTTGTAGCGGGCCGGGCCGGTCGCGACCCACTTCCCGTACTTGTCCTTCCCGACCACGGCGGTCGCACCGGAATGCGCGGTGTGGGCGGACGGTGCGGCGGTGGCGGCCGGGCTCGCCGTACCCAGCAGGGCGAGGGACGCGGCGGCGGCCAGGCCTGCGGCTGCGATGCGGCCCACGGAAGTGCGGCGAGGGGTGGTCGATGGCATGGGGGGATACCTCCAGTAACCGAAACCGGTGGATTCGTTGAAATGAATTCTTCAACTGCCGGTTCCGGGCCGCCATTGGGACTTGGGGAGGTGTCCAGAAGTGCAATGCCCTCATGGGCAGTCGTGTGAAGGGAGAGTTTCGCTCCCTTCACACGACTGCCCCGGGCCGGTTACAGAACCGCGCTCAGGAATTGCCGAGTGCGCTCGTGGTCGGGCTCGGTGAATATCTTCTGGGGCGAACCGGACTCGATTACCCGGCCCGCGTCGAACATGAGGACATCGTCGGAAATGTCCCGCGCGAAGTTCATTTCGTGGGTGACGCAGAGCATCGTGATGTCCGTCGTGTGCGCGATGTCGCGCAGCACGTCCAGCACCCCGGCCACCAGCTCGGGGTCGAGCGCGGAGGTGACCTCGTCGAGCAGGAGCACCTGGGGGCGCATGGCGAGGGCGCGGGCGATGGCGACGCGCTGCTGCTGGCCGCCGGAGAGCTGGGTCGGGTACTTGTCCGCGTGCTCGGTCAGATCGACCAGGTCGAGCAGCTCGCGGGCCCGCTCCTCGGCCTCGTCCTTGGACAGGCCGAGGACATGCACCGGGGCTTCGGTGATGTTCCGCATGACCTTCATGTTGGGGAACAGGTTGAACTGCTGGAACACCATGCCGATGTTCTTGCGCACCTCACGGACGTGCTTCTCGCCGGCCGGGACGAGCCCGTCGCCCCGCTCCTCGTGCGTGAGGTACTCGCCGCCGACCTTGATGGTGCCCTCGTCGGGCTTCGTCAGGGTCATCAGCAGCCGCAGGATCGTGGTCTTGCCCGATCCGGACGGTCCGATCAGCGTGACGTGCTTGCCGGAGGAGACGGTGAAGTCCAGGGAATCGAGGACGGTGTTGGCGCCGAAGCGCTTGGTGACCTTGTCGAAGCGGATCAGCTCGCTGCCGTCCACCGCGGGATTGGCCGTTTCTTTCGAGAGGCTGCTGTCAGCGGACAAGGCGACGCTCCAGGACTCGCAGGAGAAGGGACGCAGGGTAGGAGATGACGATGAAGGCGATGCCGACGATCGTGATGGGCTCGACCGTGTGGAAGGTCTGGGCTGAGAACTGCCGGGCCTCGCCCAGCATCTCCAGCACACCGATCACGAAGATCATCGGCGTGTCCTTGAGCATCGCGACGACGTAGTTGCCCAGTGCCGGTACGACGCGCCTGATCGCCTGCGGCAGGATCACCGCGAACCAGGTGCGGGCGCGGGGCAGGTTGAGCGCCGTGGCCGCCTCCCACTGGCCCACGGGCACACCGTCGATGCCGGCGCGATACACCTCGGCGGTGTACGTCGAGTAGTGCAGGCCCAGGCCGACCACGCCGGTGGTGAGCGCCGAGAGCGTGAGCCCCCATTCGGGCAGGACATAGAAGAGGAAGAACAGCTGCACCAGCAGCGGGGTGTTCCGTACGAACTCGGTAACCGCCAGCACCGGCCAGCGCACCGCGGCGTGTTCCGACCGCTGCATCATGGCCCACACCAGGCCGAGGGCGAAGGCGAGCACAGCGCCGAGCGCCAGTGCCTCGAGGGTGACCAGCAGACCGTGCCAGAACATCGGCATGAAGTCGCCGACCGCGTTCCAGTCCCACTTCACTGGACACCACCTCCGCCGGGAGTCGCGCCCGAGCGCGCGAAGTCGTTCACCTGGCTGCCGGTCATCCGGGTCCGCAGACCCTCGCGCTTCTGCGGAGCCTGGCCGATGCCGGCCTTGGCGTGCCGCTCCACGACGCGCATGCCGCGGGTGAGGAAGAACGCCAGCACGAAGTACATGACGAGGATGATCGTGTAGACGGGTGCGCTCTGGCCGGTGGCGTTGCGCACCAGTGAGGCGCCGAAGGTGATGTCGCCGACGCCCATGATCGAGACCAGGGCACTGCCCTTGAGCATCTCGATGAGCAGGTTGTTGAACGGCGGGACCATCCCCGGCCAGGCCTGCGGCAGGATGATCTTGCGCAGCTGCTGGGCGGGGCTGAAGCTGAGCGCGATGCCCGCTTCACGCTGGGCCGGTGCCACCGCTTTGACGGCGCCTCGTACGACCTCCGAGCCGTACGCGCCGTAGCTCAGGCCCAGGGCCAGTACCGCGGCCCACATCGGGACCAGCTGCCAGCCGAAGCCGATCGGCAGCACGAAGAAGATCCAGAACATCAGGATCAGCGCGGAGGTGCCGCGGAAGATCTCGAAGTACGCGCCGGAGAGGAAGCGCACGATCCACAGTCGATGGGTGCGCGCCAGGCCGATGACGAAGGCCACCGCGGCGGCGAGTGCGGCGCTGTAGACGGTGAGTTGGACGGTGGTCCATATGCCGTTGAGGAGCAGTTTCCACAAACCCCAGCTGATTTCGCTCATGGCTTGCACTTCTCCTTGGCGGTGATGGTCGTCATCTGGTCCTTCGTGAATCCGAAGGGCCGCATGACCTCAAGGAGTTCACCGCTCCGCTTCATCTTGTGCAGCTCGCGGTTGAAAGCATCCCTGAGATGGGTCTCCGGACTGCGGAATGCGAAGGCGCCGACGTCGATGACCGGCTTTCCCTTCACATACGGCGTGACTTCCGGTGTGCCCTCCGCCTTCTGGGACTTGCTCTGGTTCACGACATTGCGCACGGTGACCGCCGTGCCGACGAAGACATCGACGCGGCCCTGCTCGACCGCCAGGAGGCCGGCCAGCTGGTCGGGCAGGGTCGTGATGTGCTTGACCCCGGCTTCCTTGGCGTAGTCGATCTCCGCGTAGCCGAGGCCGGTGGCCATCCTGGCGCCGGTTCTGGCGATGTCCTTGTAAGTGCGGAGGTTCTTCGGGTTTCCCTTCGGCACGATGAAGGAATCGAGCATCTGGTATTCAGGGTCGGCGAAGATGACCTGACCGCAGCGCTCCGGAGTGATGTACATGCCGGCCGCAACGCAGTCGAACTGAAGGGAATTCAGGCCGGTGATCAGCGAGCCGAATTCGGTCGCGAACGGCTCTACGCTGTCGACCCCGAGCCGCTTGAAGATGCGCTCGGCGACGGCCGGCGCCTCGCCCGTCATCTTTCCGTCCTTGCCGATGTAGCCGAAGGGCTGTTCGCCCGCCAGGCCCAGCCGGACCACGCCTTTCGCCCGCAGTTGATCCAGCAGATGCCCGCCGTCGCCGGTGTCCGCCGTCGCCACCCTGCTGCATGCGCTCGTCGCGCCCATCGTGCCCACCGCGCCGAGCGCCGCTACCCCCGCGAGCAGCGAGCGGCGCCGGATGCCTCTTGTGTCGTTTCTTGTGTCGCTTCCTGAGTTCTTGCCCTGTGGTGGAGCCATGGGCGCGCGTCTACCCAGACCGATTGCACCTATGCCGTCTGTTTGCGGCCCCTGATGAGGATGGTGCACAAGATGGCAAAAGGGGCGTACCCGATGCCCTGGCGCAGGCATCGGGTACGTCGTCGGGCAGGGGTCACCGCTTCATGCCGCGGCTACCACTTCAGGCCGACGGAGGCGTTCTTCTGGTACGACGCGCTCAGCATCAGCTTGCCCTTCGGCATGTTCTTGCAGGTGAACGTCTTCGCGGGCCAGCGCTCGCGGATCTCTCCGCTGCACAGGATCCTGCCGTTCTGACGGAGGTCCCAGCCGTACTTGTACGGCTTGTTGCCTCCGGTGTTGTCGACCGTCACCTTCACGGTCCCCTTCTTGGGGTGAACCTTGGCGAGGACGCAGTTGGCCGGTCCGCCGCTGCACTTCTTGGTCGCCGTCGCGGCCTCGGCGGGGGTGACACCGAGGGCCGTTCCGGCGGCCACGGCGACGGCCAGGACTCCGAGCAGGGTCTTGCGGGGACGGCGTGCGGTCGTCGAGGTCATCGGGGCGCCTCCTGAGCGGGATGTGCTGATGCTTCACAAGAGGTCACGCGTGGCGTCCTCCTGCGCGGGCACCAAGAGTCTTGTGGCCCGGGCACCACCGCTGCCATTGACTCTTGGGGAGGTGACCGAACGTGCAACGGCGGCGGGGCGCGGCATACATGACTGAAAGCAGCTCCACAGGAGGGCACATGGCCGACCGTCACATCGAAGTCTCGCTGGTCAAGCGGGGCGTCCACTGCACGGCGAAGCTCCTCGACGAGCGCGCACCGCACACCTGCGCGGCGGTGTGGGACGCCCTTCCGCTGAGCGGCGACGTCTATCACGCCAAATACGCACGCAATGAGATCTACGCGCTCTTCCCGCCCTTCGCCGACCGGGAGCCACCCCTGGAGAACCCGACGGTCACGCCGATCCCCGGCGACCTCTGCTACTTCTCCTTCGCCGGCACGGAGCTGGGCACCAAGGCCTACGGCTACGACACCGACGTACGCCCCGGCACCACCGTCGTCGACCTCGCCCTCTTCTACGAGCGCAACAACCTGCTGCTCAACGGGGACGTGGGCTGGGTCCCGGGCATCGTCTGGGGCCAGGTGGTCGAGGGCCTCGACGCGATGGCCGAGGCCTGCAACGACCTGTGGCGGTCGGGGGCGGCGGGGGAGACGCTCAGCTTCCGGCGGGTGTGACGCCGCCCGCGACCCCCGCCTCGTACAGCGCATGCCCCGCCCGCAGCACCAAATCGTCCCGATGCCGCGCCCCCACCACCTGCAACCCGATCGGCAGACCGTCCCCATCGACCCCGACCGGGACGGTCGCCGCCGGCTGCTGGGTCATGTTGAAGGGGTACGTGAACGGGGTCCAGCCCGTCCAGCGCCGGTGACCGGAGCCCTTCGGCACCTCGGCGCCCGCCTCGAACGCCGTGATCGGCAGCGTCGGCGTGACCAGGAGGTCGTGGGACTCGTGGAAGCGGCCCATGCGGCGGCCGAGTTCCATGCGGACGTCCACCGCGGCGAGGTAGTCGAGCGCGGAGAGGCGGGCGCCGGTGCCGCAGATCTCCCTCAGGCCGGGGTCGAGCAACTTCCTTTGTTCGGAGCCGAGTTGCTGGGTCACCCGGGCCGCCCCGGAGAACCACAGGGCGTGGAAGGCGTCCACCGGGTCGGTGAAGTCGGGGTCGTCCTCGGTGACGTACGCGCCGAGTTCCGCCAGCCGCTCCACCGCCCGCCGCACCGCCGCAGCGACCGCGGGCTGCACGGCCACCTGGCCGCCGAGGGACGGCGAGTAGGCGATCCGCAGGCCCTTCACGCCGCCCGACAATCCGGCGGCGAACGACCCGGGCGCGGCGGGCAGCGCCGACCAGTCGCGGTGGTCCGGCACCCCGATCACGTCCAGGAGCAGCGCCGCGTCCGCCGCGTCCCGGGTCATCGGGCCGACGTGGGCCAGGGTGCCGAAGGCGCTCGCCGGGTAGAGGGGCACCCTGCCGTACGTCGGCTTCAGTGCGAAGATGCCGCAGAACGCCGCCGGGATACGGACGCTGCCGCCACCGTCCGTGCCCAGGGCCAGGGGGCCCGCGCCGAGCGCCACCGCGGCCGCCGCACCGCCGCTCGAACCGCCGGCGGTGCGGGTGGGATCGTACGGATTGCGCGTGACCCCCGACTGTGGCGAGTCCGTCACGCCCTTCCAGCCGAACTCCGGTGTCGTCGTCTTGCCGATGAACACCGCGCCGTGCTCGCGCAGCCGGGCGACGGAGGGCGCGTCCTCGTCCCAACTGCCCTTTTCCGAGATGGTGTTGGAGCCCTTCAGGGTCGGGGCGCCGCGCAGCAGGATGATGTCCTTCACCGTCGTCGGGACCCCGTCCACCAGGCCTTTCGGCTCACCGCGCCGCCATCGCTGCGTCGACTCCCGGGCCTGCGCGAGGGCCTCGTCGGCGAGCAGGCGCACGAAGGCGTTCACCTCGGGCTGGATCCGCTCGGCCCGTTCCAGTGCGGCCCGCGTGACCTCCTCCGGACTGAACTCGCCCTTGCGGTAGCCCTCGACGATTCGTACGGCGGTCAGCTCGGTGAGGTCGAGGTCCGTCATCTTCCCTCCATCGCTCGGCGGTTCAGCGTCCTGGTACGTACCCGCGTTTCTTGTCGACCACGTTCAGCAGGGGTTTGCCCGCCTCCCAGCGCTCGTACAACTCCACGAACTGAGTGCCGAGTTGATCGCGCCACCCGACCGTGTCGCCGCTCATGTGCGGGGACACGATCAGGCCCGGGGCCTCCCACAACGGGCTGTCGGGGGTGAGGGGTTCGTGCTCGAAGACGTCCAGGGCGGCGCCCGCGATCCACCGCTTGGCCAGCGCCTGAGCGAGCGCGTCCTCGACGACCAGACCGCCGCGCCCGATGTTGATGAAGCGGGCGGAGGGCTGCATCACGCCGAAGCGGCGCGCGTCGAACATGCCGTACGTCTGCTCGGTGAGCGGGGCGGCCGCGATCACCCAGTCGGCGCGGGCGATCAGCCGGTCGAGGTCGTCCGGGCCGTGAATGCCGGTGTGCGGGGTGCGGCCGACGAGGGCGGTGGTGATGTCGAGCGCCTTGAGCGTGCGGGCGATCGTACGGCCGATGGGCCCGGAACCGACCACGCACGCGCGCGTGCCCGCCACCCGCTGCGTCTCCCGGTGCCGCCAGGTCCGCTCCCGCTGCAGCTCCAAGGTCCGCGGCAGATCCTTGGCCATGGTCAGGACGAGGGCCGCGACGTACTCGGCGATCGGCTGGTCGAAGACGCCGCGCGCGTTGGTGACCAGCGTGTCGGACGCGGCGAGTTCCGGACACATCAGGTGATCCACGCCCGCGCTCGCCGTGTGCACCCAGCGCGGCCGCGGACCCTCGCCCGGCCAGGCGGAACGCACGGCCCGGGACGTGAAGTCCCAGACCAGCAGCACGTCCGCGTGCGGCAGCCGCTCGGCGAGGGTCGACTCGTCCGCGTGCTCGATCCGGGCGCGGCCGGTGAGTCTGCCGAGGCGGGGGAGCGGATCGGCGTCCAGGACGAGCAGGGTGGGGGTGGTCATGCGAAAGCCGTTTCTCGGGGTGGTGGCGGCCGTCTGACATGCGAGGTTTGACCACGCTCGCACCTGAACCTACCTTCGTCAACACGGGTGCGATGGGGGGTCCGTTGCTCCGCTGGTCTCTCACGGTGAGGCGGTGGTCGCCATGGGTTCCATGGACGTTTCATTCCTCGGCGGACCACTTCCCCAGCGGGGTGTGGGTGTGGTCGCCCCATTTGACTTCGCACTGGACCGCGAGCTGTGGCGCTGGGTCCCGGACGACGTTTCACTGCATCTGACGCGGACGCCGTTCGTGCCGGTCGAGGTGAGCCTCGACCTGGCCCGTCTGGTGAGCGAGCACGAGACGCTGGACGACGCGGTCCGCACCCTGACCGCGATCTCCCCCGAGGTCGTCGCCTACGCCTGCACCTCGGGCAGCTTCGTCGGCGGGATCGCCGGGGAGCGCGCGATGTGCGCGGCGATGACCCGGGCCGGCGCGATCCCCTCGGTCACCACCTCGGGCGCCCTGCTGGAGGCCCTCGCGGCGCTCGACGCCCGGCGGGTGGCACTGGTGACGCCGTACACGGTGTCGGTGACACGCGCGCTGGAGGAGTACGTCGCCGAGGCGGGCGTCGAGGTCACCGGCTGCGCGTACATGGGTCTGACCCGGCACATCTGGAAGGTCCCGTACCGCGATGTGGTCGCCATGGCCCACAGGGCGGTACGACGCTCGGCCGACGTCCTGTTCATCAGCTGCACCAACCTCCCGACCTACGACGTCATCCCGCAGCTGGAGGCCGAGCTGCGCATCCCGGTGATCTCGGCCAACCAGGTGACGATGTGGGCTGCGCTGTCCCGACTGGGTACCCGGGCGGTGGGGCCGTATCAGGCGCTGATCGATCCGGCGGCGCGCTCCGGCCCCGTACTGCCACAGCTCCCGGACGGTGAACAGCAGCAGGAAGGCAGGTCATGACGGCACTCGGATTCCTCTATCCCGGCCACTCCGCCGAGGACGAATACCCACGCATCGAGCAGCTTCTCGGCAGCGACATCCGCCTCGACGTCGTCCACACCGACATCGGCGAGGACGCACACCGGGTGGACGCGCTGCGGGAGATGGGCTCGGCCGAGCGGCTCGCGGCGGGGGTCGAGGAGCTGCGCATGGGAGGCGCCGAGTCGGTGGTGTGGGCGTGCACCAGCGGCAGTTTCGTCTACGGCTGGGAGGGCGCCCAGGAGCAGGTGCGCGCACTGGCCCGTGCGGCCGGGCTGCCGGCTTCGTCGACGTCCTTTGCCTTCGTGCACGCGCTGCAGGAGATCGGGGCGCGGCGGGTGGCGGTCGGTGCGACGTATCCCGACGACGTGGCCGGGCTCTTTGCCGACTTCCTTCGGTCGGGCGGTGCGGAGGTGACGTCCGTCCGCGGCGCCGGGATCATCACGGCGGCGGAGGTCGGCACGTGGGGGGAGGCGGAGGTGTTCCTGCTGGCGCGGGATGCGGATCGGGAGGACGCGGACGCACTGCTCCTGCCGGACACCGCCCTGCACACTGCTGCGCACATCCCAGCCCTGGAGAAGGAGCTGGGCAAGCCGGTGCTCACGGCCAACCAGGTCACGGTGTGGGAGGCGCTGCGGCTGGCGGACCGGAGGGTGAACGCGCCGAACCTGGGGGCGCTGTTCACGAGGGAGCCGATCGTCCAGGTCTGATTTTTCCTCGCCCCCGCCGCCCCGTCCCGTCCCCCGGGGCTCCGCCCCCGGACCCCCGCTCCTCAAACGCCGGAGGGGCTGGATTTGCCGCACTCGGGGGTCCGGGGGCGGAGCCCCTCGGGAATAAAGCGGAGAGTGCCTCCTGTTAGCGCCGGATGGACCACGCACACGGCGAAACCGACGGAGGCAACACGTGACGGCAGACGAGATCCGGGGCACCGCACAGGGCACCGCCCCCGTACCCCTCTCCGTACTGGACCTGGTGACCGTCGGCGCGGGCCGCACCGCCACCGACGCCCTGCGCACCAGCGTCGCCCTGTCCCGTCTCGCGGAGTCCCGCGGCTTCCACCGGTACTGGGTCGCCGAGCACCACTCCATGCCGGGCGTCGCCTCCTCGTCCCCCGCCGTGATCCTCGCCCACCTCGCCGCCCACACCGACCGCATCCGGCTCGGTTCCGGCGGTGTCATGCTGCCCAACCACGCGCCGCTCGTCATCGCCGAGCAGTTCGGCACGCTGGAGGCCATGGCCCCGGGCCGCATCGACCTGGGCCTCGGCCGCGCGCCCGGCACGGACGGCGCCACCGCCGCCGCCCTGCGCCGCACCGACCGCCTGAACGAGGGCGCCGACGACTTCCCCGAGCAGCTCGCCGAACTCACCCGCTTCCTGGACGACGACTTCCCGGACGGCCACCGCTACCGCCGTATCCACGCCGTACCCGGCCCGATCCAGTCGACCTCCCCCGGCGGTGTCCAGTCCCCGCACCGCCCGCCGATCTGGCTGCTCGGCTCCTCCGGCTTCAGCGCCCGGCTGGCCGGCGTCCTCGGCCTGCCCTTCGCCTTCGCGCACCACTTCTCCGCGCAGAACACCGTCCCGGCCCTGGACCTGTACCGCGAGTCCTTCCGGCCGAGCGAGGTTCTCGACGCCCCCTACGCCCTCATCGGCGTCTCCGCCCTCGCCACGGACGACGAGAAGGAGGCCCGCCGTCAGGTCCTGGCCGCCGCGCTCAACATGGTCCGCCTGCGCACCGGCCGCCCCGGCCTCGTCCCGACCCCCGAAGAGGCCGAGGCCTACGAATTCAGCCCGATGGAACGGGAGTTCGTCGACTCCTGGAACTCCAATGTCATCCACGGCACCCCGGACGAGGTCCGCACCGGCCTCGACGACCTCCAGAAGCGCACCGGCGCCGACGAACTGATGATCACGGGCAACGCCCACAGCGGCGATGTGCGGCTGCGCTCATACGAACTGATCGCGGAGGCCTACGGGTTGCCGACCGCCTGATCCTCGGCGCGTGCGCTCTGTTCCTCGTCGGGCCCGAGCAGTTCGGAGATGCGAGCCGGCGACACCGGCCGTGAATACAGCCACCCCTGGCCGGTGTCGCAGCCGATGCGGCGCAGGCGGGTTGCCTGTGCCGACGTCTCCACGCACTCCGCGGTGACCGTCAGGCCCAGGCGGTGGGCGAGTTGGATCATCGCCTCGACCACGACCTCGTCGGCCGGGTTCGGCGGGACGGCCCCGTCCTTGTCGCTCTCGTACTGGAAGCCCCGTACGAACGAGCCGTCCAGCTTCAGCACCGACACCGGCAGCCGGCTGAGGTACGCCAGGTTCGAGTAGCCCGTGCCGAAGTCGTCGATCGCGATGCCGACGCCCATGTCGCTGAGGGCCTGCAGGGCTTGCAGGGGGCGGCCCGCCGAGCCCATCACCGCGGACTCCGTGAGCTCCAGCTGGAGCAGATGGGGCGCGAGCCCGGTCTCGGCGAGGGTCTCGGCCACATCGGCGACCAGTTCCGAGTCCCAGACCTGACGCACCGCCACATTGACGCTCACGAACAGCGGCGGCTCGTCCGGGTGGTCCAACTGCCAGCGGCGCGCCTGGCGGCAGGCCGTGCGCAGGACCCAGCGGCCCAGCGGCACGATCGAGCCGTCCTCCTCCGCCAATCCGATGAACCGATTCGGCGTCAGCATGCCGAACTGCGGGTGATTCCAGCGGACCAGGGCTTCGACGCCGCGCAGGCGCCCGTCCTCCATGCCCACCAACGGCTGGTATTCGAGGACGAATTCATCGCGTTCGATGGCGGGGCGGAGTGTGGAGGCGAGGGCCTGGCGGGTCATGCGGTGGGCGTTGCGCTCCGGGTCGAAGAGCGTCCAACGGGCCTTTCCGTCGGCCTTCGCCCAGTAGAGCGTGGTGTCGGCCGCCTGCATCAGGGCGGTGGGAGTGGTGTCGGCCGCGCGCCGCTCCACCACGCCGATCGACGCCGACACCGACACCCGCTGACCGGCGAGGTCGAACGGCGCCTGGACCGCCTCCAGCACCGCCTCGGCCAGATCGGCGAGTTGCTCGGTGCCCGTCGAGTCCTCCACCAGCAGGGCGAACTCGTCGCCGCCGAGTCTTGCCACCAGCGGGGCGCTCGTTCTGGCGTAACCCGCCTCGTCGGCGCAGCGCGTGAGGCGTTCGGCCACGGCGGCCAGCAGCCGGTCGCCGACGCGATGGCCGAGCGTGTCGTTGACGGCCTTGAAACCGTCCAGGTCGAGGTAGCACAGGCCGATCCGTCCGGTGCCGCTCTCGTCGTACGACTCCGCTTCCAGCGTGGCCGTCAGCCGCTCGAAGAACAGGGTGCGGTTGGGCAGCCGGGTCACCGGGTCGTGCATCTGCAAGTGCCGTAGCCGGCCCTGGAGTTCACGGTGGGCGCTGATGTCGGTGAGCGACATCAGGACGCCGTCGTCGTGGGCCGCCAGGGGCGAGACGGTGACCTGGACCCAGACCGACTGGCCGTCGGGGCTCTTCAGACGGCGCGTGCAGCGCAGCCTCGCCTCGCGGCCGCGCAGCACCTCGCGGTACGCGTGCCAGGTACGGGCGTCGGACGCCAGGTCCACCAGGTCGGCGGCGAGGCGGCCGGCCAACTCGTCGGCGGCGCTGCCGAACAGGGCGCCGAACCCGTCGTTGGCGCTGACCACCAGCCCCTCGCGGTCGACGACCGCCATGGCGAGCGGCGCAGCCGTGAAGGCCGAGTGGTACGCCGGTCGCTCCGTACGAGTCCTCAGCGACTCGGTACGAGGAGACGCATAGTTGTTACTCTCTGTTACGGCGCCCCGGTCGAGGTCTGCCGCGGGCGCCGGCCCTTCGGACGTTCCGCTCACCGCTCGCTCCCGCAGTGCACTCGATCTCTGTCCGTGCAGGAAAGTGTGCCGATCATAGAGGCAGACCCAAGGGCCTTCCACCCCATGCCCAGTGTCCCGGATCCGGCGGCACTTCTGACAGATCGTTTCTGCCCGCAGGTGGACGGGTTGTTGGGGCCCCCGACCGCTTGTGACGTTCCGTGAGCGTTTCGGGGGTGTCGACTCTGACAGGTCTTCCGGCCGCCTCACTCATCTGGGGCAGGCGAACAGGGCGTAATACGACAAACTGACACAGGCTGGGTGCGGTGTCCCGTGTACCGCCTCCGGAGGTCCCTGTGCCGCGTCAGTCCCCCCTCAAGGAATTCAGGGGTTCCCGACTGCGCAGCACCGCCGCCGTGTTCACCACCCTGTCGGCGCTCGCCGCGACCTCGCTGGTGACCGGACCGTCGATCGCCGAACCGTTCTCGGCGGTGCCGTGTGCGCTGCAGCGCACCGACGCCCATCACTCGGAAGGCCTCGACACCTGGAACGCCGCATATCCGCGGCCGACCCGCGCCTTGAAGTCGGTGATGGTCTTCCTGTCGTTCCCGGATGCCGTCCCGAGAACCACGCCCGCCCAGCTGACCGCCGACCACTTCCCGGCCACCAGCCGCTACTTCGAACGCTCCTCCTACGGCAGGTTCACCCTCCACCCGCATTCGCTGCGGCACTGGATCCGGATGCCGAAGCCGTCCACGGCGTACGCCATGAAGCGGGACTGGAGCGCCGAGCACCGGGCCGCGTACCTGCACGACGCACTCGCCGTCGCCGATCCGCAGGTCGACTTCTCCCGCTACGACGTCGTCTACTTCGTCGCCGACCCGGACGCGCCCGGTGTGGACTCGGACGCGACGAAGGTCGTCAACCTGGACACCCCGCTCAGAGCCGACGGCACGGACATCCGCCGGGTCGTCACGGTGTTCGAGAAGCATCCGCCGGACCGGCTCGTGCTGGCCCACGAGACCGGACACGTCTTCGACCTGCCGGATCTGTACCACCGGCCCGACGACGGCAAGGGCGACTGGGACACGTACGTCGGGGACTGGGATCTGATGGGCAGCCAGTTCGGGCTGGCTCCGGACCTGTTCGGCTGGCACAAGTGGAAGCTGGGGTGGCTGGCCCCGCGGCAGGTCGTGTGCGTGCGGGAGGCGGGCGTCACGCGGCTGACACTGGAGCCGCTGGGGGCCGGGCCGGGGATCCCGGTCAGGGGTGCGGCGGGCCCGCCGGCCTTCCGGCTCGGGCACGGCGTGAAGCTCGCGGTGGTGCGGACCGGTCCCGACACCGTGCTCGCCTTCGAGGCACGCGGGCCGGTCGGCAACGACGCGGCGGCCTGCCGGTCGGGGATCCTCGTGTACCGGGTGCGCGGCGGCGCCCAGTCCGGCGGCGGCCCGATCGAGGTGATCGACGCCCACCCGCACACGGAGGCGTGCTGGGAGAACTCCGTCTACCCGCCCCTCGCGGACGCCCCGGTCTCTCTGGGCGAGACCTTCACGGTGCCGGGCGAGGGGATCCGGGTGGAAGTGGAGGGGCGGATGGTTTCGGGGGCGTGGACGGTGAAGATCACGGCCGCCGGGTGACTTCTTCGGCCTGCGGCCACGGCAGCCGACGGTGAAGGGGGTGTGGGTGGCGAAGCCCCCACAGTGCGCGGCGCAGCCGCGCAAAAACAGCGATGGCGAGGTGGTTCGCGCTTTCCGCGAACACGCCTCGCCGTCGCCATCGTGCGCCGCCAGGGACTCGAACCCCGGACCCGCTGATGCTGCATTTCCCGGGGGATAACCCCCGGACCCCCAGCCGCCCTGTGGCGCCGGAGGGAATCAGGGCACCGGAGAGGGGCCAAAGGGGAAGGTCCCCCGCGCTTGCGAGGGACCTTCGCTGTCTGTGCGCCGCCAGGGACTCGAACCCCGGACCCGCTGATTAAGAGTCAGCTGCTCTAACCAACTGAGCTAGCGGCGCCTGCTGACGTCGTAGACCTTAGCATCCTGATCGGCGGGAGGAAAAATCGATATGCGCACGGCCGCACGGGCCGCCCGCACGGCCGCCCACAGGAGGATTTCCGGGCCCGGCAGCCAGGGGTGACGGGTGTCCGGGGCGACCAGCCAGCGGGAGTCGGGGGAGGTCGGCGGGGCGGTCGAGAGCAGGGCGGGGACGGTCACCGCGTCGCCGTTGCCGTGACACAGCAGCGGCGGGATCGCGCCCGTGCGGCCGAATTCCTCCCAGCGCAGCAGCGAGGGCAGCCGCTGGGCCGTGCCGGGGGCGGCGAACAGCAGCAGCCGGCCCCGGAAGGCCGCCACCGGGCCGGAACCCGGCCCCTCGTCCCACAGCCGGTCGACCATCCGGCGCGCGAAGACCGCGGGCGCACTGACGACGTCGAAGGCGGAGCCGCAGGGGAGCACCACCGGGGCGTCGGCGTGCTCCTTCCAGAGGGCGAGCGTGCTGCGCGGATACGTCCCTGCCGAGGCGAGCCAGGCGGCTCCGTCCGCGGTGACCCCGCTGACGTCGAAGCGGTCGGAGAACGGATCCGTGCGTTCGCTGCTCATGACATCTACATCTACCGGCTGTGAACGCACCATTCCAAGGAGTTGCCGGAAACCGGGACAGGTGGGAGTGGGCGGGAGTATCTTGCCCACCTGGCATATGCCAAAGCGAAATGGCCCGTATTCACACCGGGTCGGCGGAACCCCGCCCCTCGGCCCCGCTCATCAGGTCCCGCCCGTACTCGACCATCTTCTTGGCATAGTCCTCGGTCCACTCGGCGCGTTCCGCGATGTCCGCAGGCGTCAGCCGGTCGAACCGCCGGGGGTCCGCCAGCTGCGCGGCCGCCATCGCCTGGAACTCCACCGCCCGGTCGGCCGCCGCACGGAACGCCTGCGCCAGCTCCGTCGCGCGGGCCAGCAGCGCCCGCGGGTCGTCGATCGACTCGAGGTCGAAGAAGTGCTCCGGGTCGGAGGCCGCCTCCGCGGGCTCGAAGAGCAGGGGCGCGGGGCGTAGCCGCGGTTCGTTCCGACGCGGCGTGGGCTCCGCCATGTCTTCTCCTCCTCGTACGTCGCGGTCGACCCGTCCATGACCGGGCCACCGTCCATTGTCCCGCGGCCACGCAAGTGGGTCTGGGACGCCAGGTTCCTCAAGGCCTGAACGGCACGCGATGTTCCCCGAGCCGGGCCGGCACCGCGTGGTTCGCCTCCCACCCGTCCGGGCTGTATTTATTGGCCGCCTCCGGCGGCGTGCCGGCCTCCGGCCGGTGGATTGGCGGGGTGGGGGTCGATGCTGATGGCCGGGTCTCCGGTGTCTCTGTCACGGCTGCCAGCTCACGCGGTGTTCCGCCAGCCGGGCCAGCACCGCATGGTTCGCCTCCCACCCGTCCGGAAACTTGACCAGCGTCCCCAGCTGCACCGGCTCCGTCGACGGATAGTCGTCCAGGAGCTCGCTCACGCCCGCCCGGCAGACCACGATGCACGCGTGGCGGTGGCGGGAGGTGAGGACGCACAGGCGGCCTGTTTCCAGGTGGAAGGCGGTGGCGTCGGGGCGGCCGGAGAGGGGGTGGAGGACCACCGTGACGTCGTATTCGCGGCCCTGGAGGCGGTTCGCCGTGTCGACCGTGACGTCCGTGACGCCCAGTTCCTCCAGCGCCGCGCGGACGGCCGCCGCCTGGTCGCGGTGGGCCGTGCCGACGGCGATCCGGTCGGGGGTCAGCGGCAGCGGCTCCTCGGGTGCGCGCTCCGACGTCGCCGCGCCGCCCCGGTCCAGCAGCCGCCGTACGACGGTCGCCACCGCCCGCACCGCCTCCGGATCCGTCCGCGGGGTGTGCCGGGCGGGCAGCTCCAGCAGGCCCCAGCCCGACTCGGCCGCCTCGTCGATCACCTTGTCGGGGCCGGAGCCGTCGGACGGGACGGCGAAGGCGAGGCGGCGGTCGCCATGGCCCGTGCCGCTGCGGAAGGGGGTGTACGGGTAGAAGGCGCCCGAGACCAGGGGGGCCGCGGAGGCCGGGAGGCGCCAGGACACCGGCAGACGGTGCTGCGGCAGTTCGGGGTTGTGGGCCAGGAGGGTGGTCACGGCGGAGGCCGAGGGGTCGTACGACAGCCCTGCCCACTGCTCGCTGCCCACGATGGAGAAGGGGTCGAGCTGCCCAGGGTCGCCCACGAACAGCGCCCGCTCGAACAGCCCGGCCACGGCGAGCAGCGCGTCCGAGCGCATCTGGTACGCCTCGTCCACGATCGCGTGCCGCCATGGCTCGTCAACCTTCACATGCGCCCACTTCGCGGCCGTGGAGATGACGACCGACAGACCGGTCAGGTCGCCCGCCTTCGCCGACTTGCGTACGTTCGGCAGGTCGTCGAGCGCCTTGTCGTACGGGTCGGTGTCGCTGCTGTGCAGGCGGCCGACGGGGAGGTCCGGGTTCTTCTCCGCGAGGCGCAGCACGAGGTCGTCGACCTGGGCGTTCGTCTGGGCGACGACCATCAACGGGCGGCCCGCGTCGGCCAGTTCGAGCGCCGCGCGGACGACGAGCGTGGACTTGCCGGCGCCGGGCGGGGAGTCGACGACCACGCCCCGGTGGGTGCCGTGCAGGGTGTCGCGGAGGATGGCGTCGGTGGCCTCGGCGGCCAGGGCACCGGGGTCGAAAGCGGTGGTCACAGGACATCCTCCGCGGTCAGAGGATCGGCGGCCTCCGCAGCCGCCTCACCCGGCGGTCCGCCGTGCGTCCACGGTGTCTCCTCCGGGTCGGGCAGTTTCGGGCCGCCCCGCTGCTCGTGCTCGAAGAGGGTGAAGCAGAACCGGTCGCCCTTCTCCGGCACGGAGCCGGCCTCGGGCTCCTTGCCGCGGCCCATCTTGTCGACGATGCGCAGCACGAGCAGATCCTCCGCCTCCCGCCCGACGAACTCCGCCGCCTGCGGCTTGCCGCCCAGCGAGCGGTACACCTTGACCCGCTCGCCCAGGTGCGGACGGTCCTCAGTCCGTACGGTGACCAGCGGGCGCGGGCTGGGCCGCTTGCCCTCGCTGTACGCCATCACGACGTCCGTCACCTCCCCGGCGAACGCCTCCCCGGACAGCCGCCGCCCCGCCATCACCAACGGGTCGTCGAGCGCCTCCTGGGCCTCGAGGCGGGCCTGTTCGCGCTCGCGTGCGGCGAGCTTGTTGGCGGCCGTGACCGCATCGTCGCGGCGCGGCTGCGGCGGCTCGCCCGCGACGATCCGGTCGCGGTGACCGGTGAACGACCAGCGGTCGCGCGTCCACCGCTCCTCGACGTGCGCCCCGTCCGGCAGCGCCTTCAGCAGGTCGAGGCCCTGCCAGACCTTCTCCCAGGTGGGCAGGGTGCGGCTCAGCACCAGCTCCCGGATCTCCCGCTCGGCGGCGGTGAGTTCACCGAGCCGGTCGTCCGCCTGCAGACCGTCCTCGGCGGCGGCAAGGGCGGTACGCGCGCGGTCGTAGCGCTCGATGGCCGGGGCGAGCAGCTTGTTGTCGAACGCCGGGTCGGTGGCCGGTCCGGCGGGCGGGCACTGCAGCTGGCCCTCGGGGTCGCGGGCGAGTTCGGCGTGCAGGGCGGCCTCGGCGCCCGTCGAGCCCTCCGGCGGGTCGATCCACGCGAGCAGGGCGCCCAGGTGCTGGTCCTCCAGCGTGGACTGTCCGGTCGCCCAGTGCCGGGCCAGGACGTCCGTCATCGCCAGCAGCAGGGAGGAGCCGGGGACGCGGGCGCGCTCCCCGAAGTGCGTCAGCCAGCGGCCGAGCAGTGGCACGCGCGGGGGTGCGGGATACGGAGTCTCCGGGTCCTGTTCCGCCGTACGCCGGAAGCGCATGGAGCGGCCGAGCAGCCGTACGAAGTCGACGCCCGCACGGCTCGGCACGATCAGCTGCGGGGCGTCCGCGCACAGTTCGACCTCGACCTTGACCCGCTTGCCGGTCTCCGGGTCGGTCTCGTTGCGCTCGGCGGCCTCCACGTCGTCCGCGTACGCGTCGAGATACGGCAGGACGACGTCCGCCAGCTCGGCCAGGAACGTGAACCTGAGGTCGCGGTCGCGCGGTTGCGGCACGGCGAGCAGGCGCGGCGCGTCCCGGTCCGTGCCGACCAGTGCGCCGAGCGGGGCCCCCGCCTCACCTGCGGTGGTCAGCGGGACGAAGACGAGCGGCCGTTCGGACAGGTGCCGGTGCCGGACCGTGGCGGCGGGCTGGGCACGGCCGGTGCGACAGGCTTCCAGCCGGGCGAGCGTCGTGATCAGAGACACGGGGGCTCCTCGGAACAGGGGGCCGGGGTCGGGAAGGCCGTCATCACACGGCACCCCCCGTCGTGGCATCCGCCGGGGCCTGCGGCCCGAGGCTCTCCAGCGCCTCGGCGCGCAGCCGGGCCGCCCTGCGCAGAGCCGCCACCGCCGGATCCTCCGGGTCTCCGGCTTCTCCCCGGGCCGCCGACAGGACGTCCCCGATGGTCGCCAGGCCGCCCAGTTCGGCGCGGACCGAGCGGCCCAGGGAGGTCACCGCACCGGCCGCGCGGGAGCGGTCGCGGCAGTGGAAGGCCAGCTCGCAGGCGGACAGGCACTCCGGCGCGTACGTCGCCGGAACCGACTCGACGGCGGACGTCAGCTCGGCGGCGGGCAGCTCCGGGGAGAAGCACACGCCCTCGGGGAGCGTGTCGGCGATGTCCTCGACACGGGTCAGGCGGGCCAGCTGGCGGCCAGTGACCGCGCGCTGCTTGCGCACATCGACGGCCGAGGCGGTGGGGAGGTTGGAGAAGTCCTTGGGGCAGACGAGGAGGATCCGGTGCCGCACCTCGGGGGCCGGATCGAGACGGGCGGCGACCTCCTCCAGCGCCAGCACGTAGACCGCCGCCTGGCGCGCCGCCGCGCCCACCTTCGCCGGGTCCGCGGAACCGTCCAGCATCGGGAAGGACTTGATCTCCACGACCGTCCAGCTGCCGTCGGGGTGCGCTACCACGGCGTCCGGCTCCAGGAACGCGGGGGAGCCCGCCACGTCGAGCGCGAGCATCGGGTGGTCGAGGAGCGTCCAGGTGCCGGGCGCGGCGGTGGCCTCGCGCAGCGCCAGCGCCGTACGGGCCGCGCGGCCCTCGGGGCCGGTCGCGGAGAGGTCGGGCACATGCGCGCCTGCGGGCGGCTCCGCGCGCCGGTCCAGTTTCTCGTGCACCAGCCGCAGCAGCTCCGCGCCGCCGTCCGCCTTGACCTTCGCCTCGAACGCGTTGCCCCGCGTGAACGCGAACTGCGACTGCCCGAACACCGAAGGGGTACCCAGCGCGCTCGCCAGCGCCGCCTTGTTCACCCCGGCGCCGTCCAGGATCGCGCGCCGCTTGCAACCGGGGTTGGCAGCGAGGGCCGCCAGGGCACGCGCGTCCAGCGCCTTGGCCGGTACGTCGGGACCGCGCAGCTCAGCGAGCCGCTGCCGGAGCGCCTTCCCCCGCGTCCGTGGGAGAGGCATCCGGCTCGGCTCCGGATCCGATCCGGGACTCGCGCTGCCGTGGAATTCGCTCACCCGCGGAAGTCTGGCATCCGGCACTGACAATTGAGGAACCTGCGACCTGCGAGCGCCCTGCGCCGGAGGGGAACTGCTCCCTGATCCGGTCCGCGCCCCGCATCACGTACGGCGTCAGCAACAGCCCGACGCCCATCACGGCCGCACCCGCCACCGCGTCGAGGAAGTAGTGGTTCGCGGTGCCCATGACCACGATCGTGGTGAGCAACGGGTAGGCGGCGGCGGCGACCTTCGTCGTACGCGTCCTGCCGTACCGCCACAGCATGACCCCGCACCACAGCGCCCAGCCCACATGCAGGCTCGGCATGGCCGCGTACTGGTTCGTCATGCCCCCGAGGCCGCGCGGGGCGCTGGCCTCGCCGCCCCACCAGCCGTACGAGCTGTACTGCGCCATCGTGTCGACGAAGCCGTGGCCCGCGGAGAGCAGACGCGGCGGACAGGTCGGAAGCAGGGTGAAGCCGATCAGGCCGAAGAAGGTCGAGGTCATCAGCCAGGTGCGGGCGGCGCGGTAGTGCACGGCGCGCGATCTGAACAGCCAGACCAGGATCGCCGGCGTGACCAGGTAGTGCAGCGACGCGTACCAGAAGTCGGCCGGTACACCGAGCCACGCCTCGCGCGTGAAGAGCCGGTTGAGCGGGTGCTCGGCGTTGATGTGCAGGAACTTCTCGATGTTCAGGATCGCCACGCCGTGGTCGACGGCGCTCGAGGTGTCACCGCGTGCAAGGAGGCGGCCGGCCGAGTAGCAGGCGTACACCAGCAGGATCAGCGGCAGCTCGGTCCACCAGCGCAGGCGGGTCCGCGGGGTTGCTGCCTCGATGCCCGGTGTCGTCTCGGTCCTCGGCATCCGATCGCCTCCCCCTTCTTCTCGCGCGGCGTCCGGCGGTCCGGTCGTGCCACTTTACGGCGTACGTGCGCACCCCATTCGGGCGCCCCGGCCCTCAAAGACGCAGAGATCGCCCGCCGGGTTGCCCGTACCAAGCGTGCGCGATGATGGAGGGGTTCCGCCTGCGATTTCTCCCGGAAGGTCGCTCAGCTCATGGCACCTCGCATTCTGCTGGCCCGGCACGGACAGACCGAGTGGTCGCTGTCCGGCAAGCACACCGGCAGGACCGACGTACCGCTCCTGGAGGAGGGCCGGCGCGGCGCCAAGCTGCTCGGCGAGCGGCTGCACCGCGCGCCGTTCGAGGGGCTCCCCGGGGTCACCGTCCGCACCAGCCCGCTGGCACGCGCGCGTGAGACGTGCGAACTTGCCGGGTTCGGGGAGCGGGCGGCTGTGTGGGACACGCTGATGGAGTGGGACTACGGTGCGTACGAGGGCATGACGCCCGAGGAGATCCAGGCCTCGCGGCCGGGGTGGCTCATCTGGCGCGACGGGGTTCCGGAAGGCGAGTCCCTTGCCGAAGTGACCGCTCGGGCCGATGAGGTGGTGGCGTGGGCGCGCGACGTTGACCGCGATGTGCTGGTGTTCGCGCACGGGCACATTCTGCGGTCGATCGGGGCGCGGTGGTTGGGGTTGCCGCTGGAGTTCGCGGCACGGATACGGCTCAATCCGACGTCGTTGTCGGTGCTCGGGTGGGCCTATGGCGAGCCCGCGATTGAGAGCTGGAATGACCTGGGGCATCTCGCGGGGTAGCAAATTGCACCGTCCGACGGGGTGGCCGTCGAGGGGGTGTCGCTCACCGGCGCTGGCCGGGTGCCGCTGCGCCCACCCGTGCCGCCCCAAGCGGCACGACTGCCCGCAGCTACGGCGGCGCAGCTACGGCGGCATGACTGCCCGCAGCTACGGCGGCACGACTGCCCGCGGCTACGGCGGGCGGCCTGCCTCAAGCCGTGCGCGGCTGTGAAGCGTGGCGTTCCAAGAAGCCCGAAACCCCGGATGCCCGGCGGTGTGGCAGCAGCACTCGTGCCGTGCCTGCCAGCATCGTCTGGACCCGGGACGACTGGACCTGGTCCAGAAGGTCCAGTACCCGCATCCCGGCTGCCGCCGCCTCGTCCGGGCGGCCGCCTCTCGCCAGGTCGTCCGCCAGTTCCGCCGTGTACAGGGCGATGTTGCGGGTGAAGTGCGGGTTCTGGAGCTGGGCCGCGCGCCGTGCGTGGCGGGCGGCGCGCGGCCAGTCGCCCAGCGTCGACCAGCACTGCGCCTCCAGGCCCTCCAGCTCGGCCTCGCCGTAGAAGCTCATCCACTCGGGGTCGGCGTCCGAGGGGCCTCGCTCGAAGAGGGTCTGCGCGCGGACGAGCGCCTGTTCGCAGGCAGTGCGGTCGGCGAGCCCCGCCCAGCCGCCCGCCTCGCGCAGCGCGAGCAGCGACATCAGGCGGGCGGAGCCCAGGGGGCGCGCGACGCGTTGCGCGGCCTGCGCGGCCCGGACCGCCTCGCGCGGGCGTCCGGCGTCGCGCGCGAGGAAGGCCGTATTGCAGAAGGCATGCGCCTCCAGGGCGTCGTCGCCGGTCATCCGGGCGGTCGCGAGCGCCTCCGCGTAGTGCGAACGCGCATCGTCGAACCGCCCCGAGTCGTGCGCCAGCCAGCCCACGGAGATGGCGAGTTCACCGGCGCCCGAGTGGAGACGGTCGGCGGTCGTCTGCCGGGTCGCCCCGGCGTCCAGCAGCGCATAGGCGGCGCGCAACGGTTCCGATGCGCGCCGGTAGAGCCCGTCCGCGCCGTGCCGGTCGTCGAGCAGCCGGATTCTGCGTACGGCCTCTTCGAGCGCGTACGCGTCGTGCGTGCCGGGGCGGCGGACGGGACGTCCCGCTGCCGCGGCGTCGAAGGCGAGCCCGATGGGGCTCAGCGAGGCGGCGGCCACCGTGGCGCCACCGCCGGTCATGAATGCGCGACGCAGCACGTCGCTCTCCTCGTAGTTCTCGTGAAGCGCATGGCTCTCGTGATGCTCATGCGGGTCGTAAGGGACTTGCGGGCCCGGGCTGTTCTGCGTTTCATACGGCTCGTACGCCCCCTGTGTCTCACCGGTGGTGCGCGCCCGGCGTCCGCGTACGGACGAGCGGGGCGCGAAGCCCAGGTCGGTGAGGGTGCGGCCGGGGAACATGTGCAGGAACACCCGTTCGTATGCGTAGTTGGGGCAGCGGATCTCGCCCGCCTCGACCCGGCCGATGTAGCGCGCGTCACAGCTGACCCGCTCCCCGATCTCGCGCGCGGCCCGCCGCACCGCCGCGGCGAACTCGGCCGGCGAGCGCTGTCCGCGCAACTGCCGGAAGACGAGGTTCGGCCGTGGTGGCCTGGGGGGCGTGGGCTGGGACGAGGTCAGCTCTGACGACGTCATGGCCGGGTCCTCTCGTGCGAACCGTCGAACCATGCCGGATTCAGGGTGAGTTGTCCGTGTAGCGCCCTGTCTCCAGCGGGCAAGAACGTACCTGCTGTGCCGGACCCCTCACGCTGGGTTTGGCTACAAACCGGATATCTCATACGGGATCTGCCATGAACTGCCATCCTTTGTGGCTGACTTCCGCCGTAGCCGTTGACGCGGCGCCGCGTTGAACCCTGCGGACCGGGAGCCGCCCGACTCCCGACCCGCTTCGTTCAAGGAGGGGTTCCGTGGTGGAGGCCGGGATGGAGACCAGCCAGAGCGTCGTTCCTCATACGCTGCCCGCGGCCGTGGCGCACGCCCCGACCCCGGAGCGCAGCGGGCCGCCCCTCCCGGACGGTGCATGCGACCTCGTCACCGTGCCCACGCGGCAGGGGCTGGAGGCCGTCGACATCCTGCGGCGCGGAGCGGGCGACGCGGTCGGCCCCGTCCTGCACGACGACGACTGCAACACGCTGGGCTTCGTGGTGCCGCCCGGCACGGCCGCCGCCTGGGACGTCCCGGGCAGCACCTGTACGGAGACCAACGGCCGCGGCCTGAGTCTGAACCCCGAGCCGCCCGTGGAGGGCTCGGACTGGCTGCTCCCGCCCGGCGAGGCCGACCTCGCGACCGACCCGGCGGTGCTGCGCGCCGCGCTGGGCGAGGCGGCACGGATCATCGAGGCCGCGGACAACTGCCGCTGACCCGAGGGCCGGGGTCCGCACCCTGCGCAGGCGTGGCCGCCCCGGGCTGCCGATAATGGCGCAATGGGAAAGTCCAGGAACCCCCGGCGCGGAAGCGGCGGCGCCGAAGCCGTCGTCGAGGCCGTCGACGGCGGGCTCGCCGAGCTCATGCCCGACCGGGACCGGGCGCGGGCCTGGACGCTGCTGATCGACGGGGCGCCGCAGTCGCACGTCGATCTCGACGACCCCTCCTACCTCTCCTTCGAGTACCAGCGCCGGCTCGGGCACGTCATCGACCTGGTCGCGCCCGCCGGGAAGCCCGTGCACGCCGTGCACCTCGGCGGCGGAGCCCTCACCCTCGCCCGCTACGTCGCCGCCACCCGCCCCCGCTCCACCCAGCAGGCCGTCGAGCGGGACGCCGCCCTCGTCCAACTGGTCCGCCGCGAACTGCCGTTGGACCCGAACGCCCGGATCAGAGTGCGTTCCGTCGACGCCCGCGAAGGGCTCACCAAGGTGCTCGACGGCTGGGCCGACCTCGTCATCGCCGATGTGTTCAGCGGGGCCCGCACACCCGCCCACCTCACCTCGACCGAGTTCCTCGACGAGGTCCGCCGGGTCCTGAAACCGAGCGGTTTCTACGCCGCCAACGTCGCCGACGGGCCGCCGCTCGCCCACCTCCGCGGCCAGATCGCCACCGCGGCCGCCCGTTTCCCCGAACTCGCGCTGGTCGCCGACCCGACCGTGCTGCGCGGCAAGCGCTTCGGCAACGCGGTCCTCGTCGCCTCCGACGCCCCGCTGCCGATCACGGAACTGACCCGCCGGGCCGCCTCGGACCCGCACCCCGGCCGGGTCGAACACGGCCGTGCGCTCCTCGACTTCACCGGCGGGGCGACCCCGGTGACGGACGAGGCGGCGGTCGCCTCACCGGCACCGCCGCCCTCGGTGTTCCGCTAGCTAGTAATTGCCTATTTCCACGTGCGGCGGCCCGTCGTGCCACGTACAGATCACCGACACCTTGTTCGTGCCCGAGGTGAACTCCACCCGGATCCAGGTCTCCGTCTTCCACAACTGCATCGACCAGCCGGAACCCGGCGTCGCCGACACGAGCGTCGCGGAGGTTCTGCCGAGGTCGAACACCGCGCGCCCGCCGCCGGTGTCGTAGGCCTTGACCTGGCCGGACGCGGTGGGGGTCGGGGTGGGACCCGGTGTCGTCGCCGCCGACGGCGTGGGCGTCGGAGAGGGCCCCCGCGACGCGCTCTTCGACGGCGACGGGGAGGGCCGCTTCGTCGACGACGCCAGCGGCTTCGACTCCTGCGTGGTCGCGTCCGCCGCCGTGATCGGCAGGGCGCGCGGCGGGTCGTACGCAGTGCCCGCCATCACCGTGTGGACACCCCACCACGACAGCGTGACCGCCGCGCCCGTGGCGAGCGACCAAGCCAGTACGTGTACGAGTCCTCTGCGCATCGCGGGCCATACTGCCTCACGCGTCCCACGAGCCGCACACGGTCGGAGTTATCCACAGGCCCAGATACGGCCCGCCCGCATGGCGTACGGTGCCGCGCATGGCAAGTGTGCTCGTGGTCGAGGACGACCAGTTCGTACGCTCGGCGCTGATCCGGCACCTGACCGATGCCGCGCACACCGTGCGCAGTGTCGGGACGGCGCTGGAGGCGCTGCGCGAGGTCGCCCATTTCCGTTTCGACGTGGTCATCCTGGACCTCGGACTGCCCGATCTGGACGGGTCCGAGGCCCTGAAGATGCTGCGCGGCATCACCGACGTGCCTGTGATCATCGCCACCGCGCGGGACGACGAGACGGAGATCGTCCGGCTGCTGAACGCGGGCGCGGACGACTACCTGACCAAGCCGTTCTCCGTCGAGCACCTGTCCGCGCGGATGTCCGCGGTCCTACGACGGTCCCGGTCCGCCCCCTCGGACACCTCGCCGTCCACCGTCCTGCGCGTCGGCGGCCTCACCGTCGACCCCCTGCGCCGCCAGGCCGAACTGGACGGCGTCCGCCTCGACCTCACCCGCCGCGAGTTCGACCTGCTCGCCTTCCTGGCCGGCCGGCCAGGCGTCGTCGTCCCGCGCAAGGAACTCCTCGCCGAGGTGTGGCAGCAGTCGTACGGCGACGACCAGACCATCGACGTCCATCTGTCCTGGCTGCGGAGGAAGCTGGGCGAGACCGCCGCGCAGCCGCGCTATCTGCACACCCTGCGCGGCGTCGGCGTGAAACTGGAGCCGCCCGCCTCCGAAGGAGCGGAGCCGCCTCGATGAGATGGGCACTGGTCAAGGTCTGCCTGGCGGTCACCGCCATGGTCGTGGTCGCCTTCGCGGTGCCGCTCGGGCTCGTCATCAAGGAGATGGCCCGGGACCGCGCGTTCTCCAACGCCGAGCGGCAGGCCGCCGCGGTCGCCCCGGCGCTGTCCATCACCACCGAGCGCGACCAGCTGGAGCGGGTCGTCGCCTCCGCGGGCTCGGACACCGGGATGGCCGTGCACATACCCGCGGCCGCCGGACAGCCCGCCGTCGACATCGGACGGCAGCGCGCCGCGGGCAAGGACATCGCGACCGTGCGCAGGCTGGGCCGCGCCTCCACCACCGAGGTCTCCGGCGGCTCCACACTGCTCCAGCCGGTCGCGCTGAGCTCCGGCGCGATCGCGGTCGTCGAGGTGTACGTCCCCGAGTCCGAGGTCAGCAACGGCGTCGGCACGGCGTGGGCGGTGCTCGCGGGGGTCGGTATCGCGCTGATCGTCGGGTCCGTCGCGGTCGCCGACCGGCTGGGCGTACGGATGGTGCAGCCCGCGCAGAAGCTGGTCGAGGGCGCGCACGAGCTGGGGGAGGGGAAGCTGGGGTCGAGGGTGCCGGAGGAAGGGCCGACCGAACTGCGGCTGGCGGCGGTCGCGTTCAACTCCATGGCCGACCAGGTCGTACAACTCCTGGCGAATGAGCGGGAGTTGGCGGCGGACCTGTCCCACCGTCTGCGCACCCCGCTGACCGTGCTCCGCCTCAACGCTGCCTCGCTCGGCGACGGACCGGCCGCCGACCAGACCCGGGCCGCCGTCGCCCAGCTGGAGCGCGAGGTCGACACCATCATCCGCACGGCCCGGGACGCCAAACCGCAGACCGCGGCCGCCGGTCCCGGCGCCGGATGCGACGCGGCCGAGGTCGTCCGCGAGCGGATGGCGTTCTGGTCGGCGCTGGCCGAGGACGAGGGCCGCAAGTGGCGGGTGGCCGGCGCCGACCGGCCGGTGCGCATACCCGTGGCCCGGGCGGACCTCGCGGCCGCGCTGGACGCCCTGCTCGGCAATGTCTTCCGGCACACCGCCGAGGGCACGGCCTTCGCGGTCGACCTGCACAACGGCGAGGACGCGGTGATCGTGCTGGTCTCCGACGCCGGTCCCGGGATCCTGGACCCCGAGGCCGCGATGGCGCGCGGGCGGGGCTCCGGCAGCGACGGGTCCACCGGACTCGGCCTGGACATCGTGCGGCGGCTCGCCGAGTCGACCGGCGGTGACGTCCGGATCGGGGCGTCGGTGCTGGGCGGCACCGAGGTGCGGATCTGGATCCAGCTGGACGGACGGGAGCGGACGCCCGGGCGGGGCCACCGCTCCGTACGGCGGCGCAGACAGAAGAAGCCGGTCTCGAAGCCGGTCTAGAAGGCCGGTCTGGAAATTGGTCTCTACCTTTAACCGTCCCCGATCCCTTCCTTAAGCGCACCCTAAGATCCTCAACCCCCGTCCGGATCAGGCACTTTGCCCGATTCCGGCTCGCTAGCGTGCTGCCGCACCCACCCCTGGGAAACCCCGCGATCCCCCGTGAACAGCGAAGGCAGGCACGCGCATGAGCACGCACCGGCGCAAGGTCAGTGGCAGGAACAAGGCGATCGGCGGAGCTGTCGCCGCGGCCGTGATCGGTGGCGGCGCGCTCCTGCTCACCGGTACCGCGCAGGCGGCCGGCATCGGCGCCGCGTACACGAAGACCAGTGACTGGTCGACGGGTTACACCGCGCAGTACGTCGTCACGAACAACAGCGGCCAGACGGAGAAGACCTGGAAGCTGGAGTTCGACCTGCCGTCCGGCTCCAAGCTGGGCTCGCTCTGGAACGCCGAGTCCAGTGTGAGCGGGCAGCACGTCACCGTGACGCCGGCCAAGTGGGACACCGACGGCCTCGCGCCCGGGAAGTCCGTCACCGTCGGCTTCGTCGTCAACGGCAGCGCGGACCCGACCAGTTGTCTCGTCGACGGCGCCAAGTGTTCCGCGGACGACGGTCCGACGCCGGAGCCCAGTGGCCGCCCGACGCAGTCCGCGACGCCGACCCCGACGGCCACCGCCACCCCCACCCCCACCAAGACCGCGACCCCCACGCCCACCCCCACCCAGAGCTCGGGCACGGGCACCACCGCGAGCGCCGGCTTCGCCCCCTACGTCGACACCTCCCTCTACCCGGCCTTCGACCTGCTCGCGAGCGCCGACGCGACCGGCGTGAAGAACTACAACCTCGCCTTCATCACCGACGGCGGCGGCTGCACCCCCAAGTGGGGCGGTGTCAGCGACCTCGGCAGCGACGGCGTGGCCTCGCAGATCGGCGCGCTGCGCGCCAAGGGCGGCGACGTCCGCGTCTCCTTCGGCGGCGCGTCCGGTTCCGAACTGGCGACGACGTGCTCCTCGGCGGACGCGCTGGCGACGGCGTACGGCAAGGTCGTGGACGCGTACAAGCTGACCAAGGTCGACTTCGACGTCGAGGGCGGCGCGCTGCCCAACACCACGGCGAACACGAACCGCGCGAAGGCGATAGCCAAGCTCCAGGCGGCCCACCCCGACCTGGACGTCTCCTTCACCCTCCCGGTCATGCCCGAGGGCCTCACCCAGGACGGCGTGAACCTCCTCTCCAACGCCAAGTCCAACGGCGTGAAGATCAACACCGTCAACATCATGGCGATGGACTACGGCGCCTCGTACAGCGGCGACATGGGCACCTACGCCGAGCAGGCGGCGACCGCCACGCAGGCGCAGGTCAAGAGCGTGCTCGGCCTCTCCGACTCGGCCGCCTGGAAGGCGGTCGCCGTCACCCCGATGATCGGCGTCAACGACGTCTCGTCCGAGATCTTCAAGGTGGACGACGCCACCCAGCTGACGGACTTCGCCAAGTCCAAGGGCCTCGGCGGTCTCTCGATGTGGTCGGCGACCCGCGACAAGCAGTGCGACGGCGGCACCAAGCCCACCGCCGACGCCACCTGCAGCTCGATCACCCAGGACAAGTTCGCCTTCTCGAAGGCGTTCGGCGCTTTCAACTGACCGTTGCCGAACGGGGGTTGATGCGCCCCGGCCGGATCTCCCCCCACCCGGCCGGGGCGCACACCCGCGTCAGAAGGGACGGGCCCGTCAGAAGGGACCGGGTCCTCCGAAGCCCTCGAAGCCGAACCCGCCCGGGCCGCCGGGGTCGGGGCCGTGGTGGTGGAACCCGTCGAAGATCGCGTCGGCCAGCAGCATCCCGCCGACCCCCGCCGCACCGGCCCCGAGCGTGGTCTTCCACCACGCGCGCTTTACCAGCCGCCGGGCACTGTACGTCCGCCGACCACACCGCCCGGGTAAGTAGTACGGGGTCGCCGCACCCGGCTGCGCGGCGGCGGTGTGCGTCTGCCCGCCGACCGTGACCTGGCCGCCGCCCAGCCCCGTGGTCGGCAGGGCGGGACCCGCGTCCAGGCCCAGGGCGGTACGGGCCGTACGCACATGGTGCAGTCCCTCGACCGCGGTCTGCGTGACCAGCGCGTACTGAGCGGGGGAGCAGGCGGTGGCGAGCTGCCCCTCGGCCGCCCGGTGCCGCTCGCCCGCGTCCGCCAGGGCCTGCCGGGCGGCCTGGTTCCCGCCCGCGTCCAGCGTGGAGAGGCTCCCGCCGAGCAGCTCAGGGGCAACTCGCCCTGCAGTACGGATCGAACGCCCCCGCACGAGAGGCCTCTGAGCCCCGCCTGAGCGGTCCCTGTGAAGACCGGGGCGCGGTGCCCCCTCGGCCACCGCGCCCCGCCCCCGCTCATGGGTCCCGCTACTCGGCCTCCACCGGCGGCAGCGTCCCCGTCCGCGCCGCCTCCCCGTACCAGAGGGCGCTCGACTTGGGCGTACGGGCGAGGGTCGCGTAGTCGACGTAGACCGCGCCGAAGCGCTTCTCGTAGCCGTAAGCCCACTCGAAGTTGTCCATCAGGGACCACAGGTAGTAGCCGCGGACGTCCGCGCCGTCGGTGATCGACCGGCGTACCGCCGCGAGGTGTTTCTGCAGGTAGGCGATGCGCTCGGGGTCGTGGACGCGGCCGTCGGGGTCGGGCTTGTCGTCGTAGGCCGCGCCGTTCTCGGTGATGTAGAGCGGCAGGCCGGGGGCCTCGCGGGTGTACCGCATGATCAGCTCGTGCAGGCCCGTCGGGTCGATCGTCCAGCCCATCTCGGTGCGCTCGCCCGGCGTCTGGTGGAAGGCGACGTCGTCCGCGCCCGGCCAGGGGGAGTGGTCGCTGGCGCCGTGGCCGTCGGCGCGCGGGCCGCTCGGGTCGGCCTCGGCCGACGAAACCAGCGCGGGCGTGTAGTAGTTGAGGCCCAGCGCGTCCAGCGGCTGGTTGATCGCCGGCAGGTCGCCGTCGAGGACGTACGACCAGTCGGTGATCAGCTCGGTCGCCGCGAACAGCGAGTCCGGGTAGGTCCCGTGCAGGATGGGGCCGTGGAAGACGCCGTTGGCCAGGTCGTCGATCTTCCGTACTGCCGCCAGATCCGCCGGGTCCTGCGGTGAAAGCGGCCTGACCACCGACGAGTTGAGGCTGAGCGCGACCGAGTTGCGGGCCGGCATCACGGACCGCAGGGCCGAAGTGCCGAGACCGTGTGCGAGGTTGAGGTGGTGAGCGGCCCTCAGCGATGCTTCCGGGTCCGTACGGCCCGGTGCGTGCACCCCGGAGCCGTATCCCAGAAACGCGCTGCACCACGGCTCGTTGAGCGTGATCCACTGCTCCACCCGGTCGCCCAGCGCCTCGCCCACGATCTGCGCGTACTCGCCGAACCGCAGCGCCGTGTCCCGCTCCGGCCAGCCGCCCGCGTCCTCCAGCTCCTGCGGCAGGTCCCAGTGGTAGAGGGTGACGGCCGGCTTGATGCCGTGCTCGAGCAGCTCGTCCACCAGCCGCCGGTAGAAGTCCAGACCCACCTGCACGGCCGGACCACGCCCCGTCGGCTGCACCCGCGACCAGGAGACCGAGAAGCGGTACGCGGACAGGCCCAACTCGGCCATCAGCGCCACGTCTTCGCGGTACCGGTGGTAGTGGTCGACAGCGATGTCACCGTGCTCGCCACCCGCGGTCTTGCCCGGCGTATGGCTGAAGGTGTCCCAGATCGACGGCGTACGGCCGCCCTCCCGCACCGCACCCTCGATCTGGTACGCGGAGGTCGCGGCACCCCAGAGGAAGGCGGGGGGAAAGGTCACCGGGGTCGCCGGCTGTGCGGACTCAGACATGGAAGCGCTCCCATAAGTGGTCGTTCAGACCGAAGAGTTGGAGGGGAGGGGCGGGGACAGGAGGAGAGGAGCAGAGGGGCCGAGGCGGCGGTGACCCGGCCCCGAAGGGGCATGGGGCAAGAGCGATATGAGGAGCGGTCAGCCCTTGATCGCGCCCTGCATGATGCCGCCCACGATCTGCTTGCCGAAGAGGATGAACGCGATCAGCAGCGGCAGCGTGCCCAGCAGCGCGCCCGCCATGATCACCGCCTGGTCGGGGACGTAACCGGTGCCGAGGGAGTTGAGGGCGACCTGCACGGTCGGGTTCTGCTGGTTGAGGGCGATGATCGGCCACAGGAAGTCGTTCCAGGCGAACACGAAGGTCAGCAGGCCGAGCACGGCCATCGCGGGCCGGGCGGCCGGAAAGACCACGTGCCACACGACGCGCAGGCTGCTCGCGCCGTCCACTCTCGCCGCCTCGATCAGCTCGGTGGGCAGTGCCTGCACCAGGTACTGCCGCATGAAGAACGTGCCGAAGGCCGTCACGAGGGTCGGCAGGATGACCGTCTGCAGCTGGTTCGACCAGCCCAGGTGCGACATCCACAGATACAGCGGTACGACGGCCAGCTGCGGCGGGATCATCATCGTGCCGATCGTCAGCAGCAGCAGCACACTGGAGAACCTGAACCGCAGCTTGGCGAAGGCGAACCCGGCGAGCGTGGAGAACAGCACCGTGGCGATGGTGATGGTGCCCGCGACGACCGTGCTGTTGAACATCGCGGTGCCCATGCCGGCCTGGTCCCAGGCGGCCTGCAGGTTCTTGAACAGGTTCCCGCCGAACCACAGCGGCGGCGGAGTCTCGGCCAGCCGGTGGTCGGTGCGGGAGGCCGCGACCGCCGTCCACACCAGGGGAGCCAGCGAGAGCAGCGCGAAGACCGTCAGGACGAGGTACGTCACCGGGCCCGCGTGCAGCTGCTTGCCCGCGCCCATGACCCGGCGGTTGCGGTCCTTCTTCGCCTTCTGATTCCGAACCTGAGGCAACGTCAGTTCACTGGTGGTCATTGGGACTTCCTCAGGCGTCGGGTGAACAGCAGATTGATCACGGCGACGATCAGCAGGATCAGGAACATCGACCAGGCGATCGCGGACGCCTTGCCGAGGTTGCCGATGATCCAGCCCTGGTCGTACATGTACAGGCCGAGCGTCTGGTACTGGTGCTCCGAGCCGCCCTTGGAGCCGCTGACCCCGCCGAACAGCAGCGGCTCACCGAACAGCTGGGTCGCGCCGATCGTGGAGACGACCACCGTGAACAGGATCGTGGGCCGCAGCTGCGGAATCGTCACATGCCGGAACTGCTGCCAGCGGTTGGCGCCGTCGAGTGCCGCCGACTCGTACAGGTCGACCGGGATCGCCTGCATCGCCGCCAGATAGATCAGCGCGTTGTAACCGGTCCACCGCCAGATCACGATCGACGACACCGCGAACTGCGAACCCCAGTCGGACTCACGCCAGTTGATGGGATCGACCCCGACGAAGTGCAGCAGCCAGTTGATCATGCCGCCGTCCCAGGAGTACAGCAGCGTGAAGACCAGGGTCGCCGCTGCCACCGAGGTGGCGTACGGGGTGAGCATCACGACCCGCCAGATGGTCGAGCCGCGCAGCCGGTAGTTGAGCAGGTGGGCGAGCCCGAGCGCGGCCATCAGCTGCGGCACGGTCGAGATCACACCGATGGTGAAGGTGTTCTTCAGGGCGTTCCAGAAGAAGTCCGAGCCGAGCAGGTTCCTGTAGTTGTCCAGGCCCGCCCAGGTCTGCGTGTCCAGCGAGGACAGCTGCACGTTGTGCAGCGAGTACCAGGCCGTGTAGAGCAGCGGGACCAGCGAGAACGCCCCGAAGATGATGAAGAAGGGGGCGATGAACGCGTACGGCGACGCCTTCATGTCCCAGCGGTACAGCCGGCTGCGCCAGGAGTCGGAGCCCCCGGGCGGCGTACCGCGACCGTGAGCGCCCCGGGCCGCGCCCGGCGGGGTGCCGGGCGCGGCCTCGGCGCTCGACGCGGGATGCGCGAGTGCCTGCTTGGAACTGCTCACTGGCCGAGCACGTCCTTGATCTCGTTCTTGGCCGCGTCCCAGCCCTGCGAGGGGCTCTTGCCCTTCTGCTCGACCTGGAGGATCCCCACGTCGGTGATCGCGGTGTTGATCGGCTGGTCCTTGATCCCGAAGTACTGGACCGGGATGGTCTTCGCCGAGTCGGCGAAGATCTGTGTGATCGGCGCGTTCGAGAAGTACGCCGTGGTGTCCGCGGCCGGCTTCAGATTCGCGTACGCCGACGGGGTCGACGGGAAGCTGGCCTGCTTGGCGAAGACCTTCGCCTGCTGCTCGGGCGCGGTCAGCCACTTGGCCAGGGCGACGGCCTCCTTCTGGTGCTTGCCCGCGGTCGGCACGCCGAGGAAGGAGCCGCCCCAGTTGGACGCGGTCGGCGCGGCGGCGACGTCCCAGTTGCCCTTGCCGGAGTCACCGGACTTCTGCTCGATGTAGCCGATCATCCACGCCGGGCAGGCCACCGAGGCGAAGGTGCCGTTGGCGTAGCCCTGGTCCCAGGGCTTGTCGAACTGCTTCAGCTTCGCCGACATGCCGCTGGTCGCCACCGTCATCGCGACGTCCCAGGCCTTCTTCACGCCGTCGGACTTGTCCCAGACGACGTTGCCGCTGTTGTCGTAGTAGCGCTCGCTCCCGCCGCCGAGGGCTGCGTTGTAGACGGAGGAGGCCGAGTCCACGAACTTGGTGCCCTTCGGCGCCTTCTTCATGTACTCCTTGCCGAGGTCGACGTACTTCGCCCAGTCGCCCTTCCACTGCGCGGCGAGCTTGGTGCGGTCCGTCTCCAGGCCCGCCTTCTTGAAGAGGTCCTTGCGGTAACAGATCGCCATCGGGCCGACGTCGGTACCGAGCCCGATCAGCTTGCCGTCCTTGGTGGTGGCCTGGGCGTTCTTCCAGTTCAGCCACTGGGATTTGTCGACGTCCTTGCCGAGGTCGACGAACTTGGCGCCCTGCGTCTGCACGGCCTCGGTGACGTTGCCGACCTCGATCGCCTGGATGTCGTCGGTGCCGGAGCCCGCCTGCAGCCTGGTGAGGACCTTCGGCCAGTACACGTCGGTACGGGTGGTGACGTTCTCCTTGATGCTGATGTCCGGGTGCAGCTTCATGTACTCGTCGTAGAGGCCGGCCTGCTTGTAGCCGAACACACCGAAGGTGCCGATGGTCAGTGTGGTCTTGCCGTTGGCGTTGCCGCCGCTGTCGTTCGACGAGCCGTTGTCCGAGTCCTTGGAGCAGCCGGCCAGCAGCCCCGTGGTCAGCGCGGCGACGGCCGCGAGGGCCATCAGCCTGCGGGACCGTCGGGTACTCGTGCCCATTTGCGTCCTCCTGTTGCCTGACGTGCCGACCCCCCGGCCAACTGCATTGTTGGGCCCGTTCTACACGCTGCGGCTCGGGCGGGGAACGTGCGGGATGTGTATGTGTCAGGTACTGTGGGAGCGCTCCCACAAGTGATGTGTTGAAGGTTCGTCGGTTCGAGCGGGGGTGTCAAGGGAGTCGGCGCGGCGAGATGTGTTCAGTTATCGGGCTGTTAACTGGACTTGAGGAGTCCGCTGCGAGGGGTCGGGCCGTTCGGCCCCGGTCGGCTGTTTCAGCCCGTCCGGCGTTTGAGGACGAGGCCGTTCAGGCCGACAGCGGGGGTCTGGGGGCGGCAGTCCCCAGGGGCGTTCACGGATCCCACGGGACTGTTACATTCCAGGCCAGCTGCAATAACGGCGGAAAGGGCGGAGCCAATGGTGCGGAACCGGAGCGGTGGTCGACCCACCCTCGAAGAGGTTGCCGCCCGCGCCGGCGTGGGCCGCGGCACGGTCTCAAGGGTGATCAACGGCTCGCCGCGCGTCAGCGACGCGACCCGCGCCGCGGTCGAGGCGGCGGTGGCCGAACTCGGCTACGTCCCCAACACGGCCGCCCGGGCCCTCGCGGCGAACCGCACGGACGCGATCGCCCTGGTCGTCCCCGAGCCGGAGACCCGCTTCTTCGCGGAGCCGTACTTCTCGGACATGCTGAAAGGCGTCGGCGCCGAGCTGTCCGACACGGAGATGCAGCTCCTGCTGATCTTCGCGGGCAGCGACCGCGAGCGCCAGCGCCTGGCCCAGTACCTCGCCGCCCACCGCGTCGACGGCGTCCTGCTGGTCTCGGTGCACGCGGACGACCCGCTCCCCGACCTGCTCGCCCAGCTGGAGATCCCGGCGGTCATCAGCGGACCCCGCTCGGCCGCGGAGACCCTGACCTCCGTCGACTCGGACAACTACGGCGGCGGCCGCTCGGCGGTCGAGCACCTCATCGACCGGGGCCGAGGCAAGATAGCCCACATCACCGGCCGCCTCGATGTCTACGGCGCCCAGCGCCGCGTCGACGGCTACCGCGACGCCCTGCGCGACGCCGGCCACGAGGTCGACGAACTCCTCATCGAACCGGGCGACTTCACCGAGGAGGGCGGCCGCCGGGCCATGACGAAACTGCTCGCCCGCTGCCCCGACCTGGACGCGGTCTTCGCGGGCTCCGACGTGATGGCGGCCGGCGCCCGCCAGGTCCTGCGTGAGGAGGGCCGCCGCATCCCCGACGACGTGGCGCTCGTCGGCTACGACGACTCGGCCATCGCCCGCCACATGGACCCGCCCCTCACCAGCGTCCGCCAGCCCATCGAGGAAATGGGTCGCCGCATGATCGACCTCCTCCTCGGCGAGATCGCCGACCGCCGCCCGGCCGTCTCCCGCGACCTGGAACGCCGCCAGGTGGTCCTGGCCACGGAGCTGGTGACGCGTACGTCTTCCTGATCACCGCTCGGGTCTGCCATGAGGTTCCCGCCGTCGAGCCGTATCTCCGCACGGTGGGGGAGGTGTTCAACGCCCCGCGCCCCTTACGGGGCGCAGTACGGCGGCGCAGCTGGCGGTGGTGGAAACGAATCAGCCGGTGACCCTGTTCTTCAGGGTCACCGGCTGATTACTCAGGGTGAGTGACGGGACTCGAACCCGCGACATCCTGGACCACAACCAGGTGCTCTACCAGCTGAGCTACACCCACCACGACCGGCGGTCTACTTCGTGGTTTTCCGACCGGCCGAGAAAAAGTGTACAGGGTCCGAAGGGGTGCTCGCGCACGGCTTTTGCCGCGCGCCTCACAGGTCCTTACTCCGCAGGCAGGACGTGCTTCGCGGCGATCGACCTGGCGGTGTCGGAGTCGGGGCCGGGCTGCGGCACGAAGATCGCCTCGCGGTAGTAGCGGAGTTCCGCGATGGACTCGCGGATGTCGGCGAGGGCGCGGTGGTTGCCGTTCTTCTCGGGGCTGTTGAAGTAGGCCCGCGGGTACCAGCGCCGTGCGAGCTCCTTGACGCTCGACACGTCGACGATCCGGTAGTGGAGGTAGTCCTCGAGCGTCGGCATGTCGCGGAGCAGGAAGCCGCGGTCGGTGCCGACCGAGTTGCCGCACAGCGGGGCCTTGCCGGGTTCCTTGACGTGTTCGCGGACGTAGGAGAGGACCTGCTCCTCGGCGTCCGCCAGTGTCGTGCCGCCGGCGAGTTCCTCCAGCAGTCCGGACGCGGTGTGCATCTGACGCACCACCTCCGGCATCGTCTCCAGTGCCTTGGACGGCGGACGGATGACGATGTCCACACCCTCCCCGAGGATGTTCAGCTCGGAGTCGGTGACGAGGGCGGCCACCTCGATGAGAGCGTCGTCGGACAGCGAGAGGCCGGTCATCTCGCAGTCGATCCACACCATGCGATCGTTCATGCGACCACCCTAAGGCTGGCGCCCGCAAAAACAGCCCCTCTGGTGTTCGAGGAGCGGGAGTACGGGGGGGGGAGGGGGCGGGTGGCCTCGGTCACCCGCCCCCTCCTCGCCGTCACGTGCCGCTGCGCTGCCCCGGCAGGCTCGCCCGGCTTGTCACATAGGCCTCGCGGCCGTTCTCCGCCGCGGCCGCGGCCGAAAGCGACGCCCCCGACCCGACGGCACTCGCCGCGGCCCGTCGGCTCTGCAGCGGAACCGGACCCTCCGGATGCAGCATGGGCGCGGGCCCCGGCGACCCGGCCGCACCCTCCATGTCGGCCGGCTTGTCGCCCTGCGGACGGCGAGCGCGGTACGCGGCACGGTAGGCGGCCGGAGACGACCCCAGCTGACGGCGGAAGTGCCCGCGCAGGGCCACCGGCGAACGGAAGCCGCAGCGGCCCGCGACCTCGTCCACCGAGTAGTCCGACGTCTCCAGCAGGCGCTGCGCCTGCAGCACCCGCTGGGTGATCAGCCACTGCAGCGGGGCGCTGCCCGTGAGCGAGCGGAACCGGCGGTCGAAGGTGCGCCGGCTCATGTACGCACGCGCGGCGAGGGTCTCCACGTCGAACTGCTCGTGGAGGTGCTCCAGCGCCCAGGCGACGACCTCCGCGAGCGGGTCGGCGCCGATCTCCTCTGGTAAAGATCGATCGAGGTAGCGCTCCTGACCGCCCGACCGGCGCGGCGGCACGACCAGACGCCGGGCCAGTGCGCCCGCCGCCTCGTTGCCGTGGTCCGTCCGCACGATGTGGAGACAGAGATCGATTCCGGCCGCCGTACCGGCGGACGTCAATACGTCCCCGTCGTCGACGAAGAGCTCTCTCGGATCGACGTGCACCGACGGATAGCGCTTGGCCAGCGTCGGCGCGTACATCCAGTGTGTGGTCGCGGGGCGGCCGTCCAGCAGGCCCGCCGCCGCCAGCACGAAGGCGCCGGTGCACAGCCCGACTATGCGGGCGCCTTCCTCGTGCGCCCGGCGCAGAGCGTCGAGCGCCTCCTCCGGCGGCGGAGACGTGATCGAGCGCCAGGCCGGTACGACGACCGTGCCGGCGCGCGATATCGCCTCCAGGCCATGTGGCGCGGTGAGTTCCAGGCCCCCTGTGGTCCGCAGCGGGCCTTCCTCGCCGCCGCACACCAGCAGTCGGTAGCGCGGTACGCCGGCGTCCTGGCGGTCGATCCCGAACACCGACAGCGGTATGGAACTCTCGAAGATGGGGCCGCCGCTGAACAGCAGCACCGCGACGATCTCCTTGCGGCGTCGCCCGGAAAGCTTCCGGGCCGCGGCTTCCGGCGCGGCAGTGGAGTCGTGGCTCATACTGCTAAGCCCCCCTCGGTGGTCGCGGCTCCTCGGTTGTGTCGCTCCTGCACGTTTCCCCTCGGTCCTGCACGAGTCCCCCGCCGTAAGACGTCAAGATCGAATCTACTGTGTCGCATGCTGCCGGTGTGACCAGTTCGCCAACCGGCGCATTGTCGACATGGCAACTTGGCGTGAAGCATTCGATCACGAAGCGTTGCACTCGTGGGCCGTGCAGGGAAGTGCGCCTTGTCGCAGTGGCCAATCCACGTAGGGTACGCGGGGTCCCCGAGCCCCTTTCTCTGCAGGTGGAACGGGGGTTGGGGGGTGGTCGGGGCAAGGGATGCACGGTGTCCGGAAGTTGGCTGAAAAGCGTCGGGCGCGTGCGCGGAAACCGGTCAGCCGACCGGTGTACTTCCCCCAGTGTGACGCCTGCCTCTGTGAGCACCCGTGCCGCTCCTGTGATGGCGGCCACGACGGGACGTGTGATCCTCGCTCGGCGGGCGGGCCGCCACGCGTTCGGACTGGCGCAGCAGCAGCCGGCACACCGCGGTGACGGCGGCGAGGCCGAGCGCCGTGCCCGCGGCGCCGGCGAGCGAGGTGCCGTACCAGAGGAGGACCACGGGGACGAGGACGCAGCTGAACACCGCCCAGCGCACGACATCGGTCACGGTGTCCTGGGGCGGGGCGGTCGCGCGGGGAGTCTCGGGGGTGGGGTGCGGTCCGGACATGCGTGCTCCCTGGGGCCTGGGTCTCGGTGTTCAACGCGTGTTCGACCGGGCGGTCACTGTACGCCTCCGCCTCTGCGGCCCCGGAATAATTGAACCCTGTGCAAACCGCCTGTACAGCGCAGCAACCATTGCGTTACGGGCGCACCCTCGTGCATGCTCCCTGGAACCCCCACGATGGGGGTCCCCCCGCTCGAGCGAAGCCGAGAGTGGGGGAGTGGGCGGGATCTGGGCTAAGGAGGCGTGCCGCCGTACCCTTGGGGGTATGGGGTTGGGAAGATGTTTCCCGGACACAGCTCCGCCGCTTACTGCTGCATCCGTCAGCGAGTTCCGCTCGCGGGCCCTCCCATAAAGGATCAAAACGCCGAGACAGCCATGGCCGGTCACGAATTCTTCGAACCCGCGGACCGCAAGCGGCCCGTCGCCGATCCCACGGCGGCCGAGCCCCAGGCGGCCGAAGAGCCACGCCATTCCTGCGATCCAGCCTTCAAGCACGGCGTCGTCGTCGGCTTCGACGGCTCCACCTCCAGTGAGCGCGCCCTCGCCTACGCGATCGGCATGGCCCACCGTTCCGGATCGGGCCTGATCATCGTCCACGTCGCCAACCGGCTGCCCACCACGGTGTGGGCCGGCTGCGAGCCACCGGTCTTCGTCGATGTGCCGGATCACCGCACCGAGGTGCTCGGCCTCGAGCTCGCCTGCGCGGAATACCTCGCCGAGGTGCCGTGGATCCTGGTCGAGCGCGGCGGCGACATCTGCCACGAACTCGAAGAGGTGGGGCGGGAGTACGAGGCGGACGCGATCGTCGTCGGCTCCACGCACGGCATCGTCGGGCGGATTTTCGGCTCCGTCGCGGGCCGGCTCGCGAAGCGGGCGAAGCGACCCGTCGTTGTCATTCCGTAACGCCTCGTTCTCCCAGGTGAGATGCGATCCGGGAACGGTCTGCTTCCTTTGTGCAGCGTGCAAACCTACTCACGCGTAGAGGTGTTTGTGCCCTTGTGAAGGGCATATATCGGTCACCGCACAACTGCACATGCATGAAGGGAGCCCGCCGTGGACAACGACGTCTCTGCGGGAAGCGGAACCACTACCGTGGTCGGCCGACTCGCCCTGGGTATCACCCTGTTGGCGTTCGGACTCGGATACACCGATGTGATCAATGGCGTGTCGGCCGCTGACGCCGTCTCACTGGCCCACTACGTAGGCGGCGTTGCGCTCTTCGTCGCCGGACTCTTCGCCTTCCGTGACGGTGACTCCGTCAACGGAACGGCGTACTCGGCGCTCGGCGCCCTCTGGTTCACCTGGGCCGTCACCGCCGGCGCGGCGATGTCCGCCAATGCGGCCGGGCTGTTCCTGCTGCTGTTCGCCCTCGTGACGTTGTCGCTCACCCTGGCGGGTGGGGATCAACTCACGCAGGGTACGTACGGGTTGTTCTTCGTCTCCCTCGTGCTTCTCGCGATCGCGCAGTTCGCGACGAGCGGATCGCTCACGAAGGTGGGGGGCTGGTTCGCCGTGGCGGCGGGGGCAGTTGCCTGGTACGCGGCGACTGCGGCGCTGGCTCACTGGCCGACGGTGCTTCCTCGGCGTGCTGCCGGCCGGCGGGTGACGGCCACCGGCTAGCTGCGCAGGCCGGGGGTTTGGGCGGCCCCCGGCGAATGGAGCGGACCCCCCGTGATTGGTGGCATCACGTGGGGGTCCGTTCTGTTTGCCGCTACTCGACCGTCACCGACTTCGCGAGGTTCCTGGGCTTGTCGATGTCCCGGCCCAGCGTCAATGCCGTGTGGTACGCGAGGAGTTGGAGGGGGATGCCCATCAGGATGGGGTCCAGTTCGTCCTCGTTCTTCGGGATGACGATTGTCTGGTCGGCCTTTTCCTGGTGCTGGTGGGCGACAGCCAGGATGCGGCCGCTGCGGGCCTTGATCTCCTCCATGGCGGCGCGGTTCTTCTCCAGGAGGTCGTCGTCGGGGACGATCGCGACCGTGGGGAGGGCCGGCTCGATGAGGGCCAGGGGGCCGTGCTTGAGCTCGGAGGCCGGGTAGGCCTCGGCGTGGATGTACGAGACCTCCTTCAGCTTGAGGGAGGCCTCGCGGGCCACCGGGTAGCCCCGGACGCGGCCGATGAAGAGCATCGAGCGGGCGTCGGCGTACTGCTCGGCCAGCTTCTTGATCTCCTCCTCCTGCGCCAGGATCTCGGTGATCTGGGCGGGGAGCCTGCGCAGGCCCTCGATGATCCGCTTGCCGTCGCGGACCGAGAGGTCGCGGGTGCGGCCCAGGTGCAGCGCCAACAGCGCGAAGGCGACCGTGGTGTTGGTGAAGCACTTCGTCGAGACGACGCAGACCTCGGGGCCCGCGTGGACGTAGATCCCGGCGTCCGCCTCGCGGGCGATCGCCGAACCGACCACGTTCACGATGCCGAAGACCCGCGCGCCCTTGCGCTTCAGCTCCTGGACGGCGGCCAGGACGTCGTAGGTCTCACCCGACTGGGAGACCGCCACGTACAGGGTGTCGGGGTCGACGACCGCGTTGCGGTAACGGAACTCCGAGGCCGGCTCGGCGTCCGCGGGGATGCGGGCGAGCTCCTCGATCATCTGGGCGCCGATCATGCCCGCGTGGTACGAGGTGCCGCAGCCGAGGATCTTCACGCGGCGGATCTGGCGCGCCTCGCGGGCGTCCAGGTTGAGGCCGCCGAGGTGCACGGTGGAGAAGCGGTCGTCGATGCGGCCGCGCAGCACGCGGTCCACGGCGTCGGCCTGCTCGTGGATCTCCTTGTGCATGTACGTGTCGTGGCCGCCCATGTCGTACGAGGCCGCCTCCCACTCCACGGTGGTCGGCTCGGCCGTCGTACGGGTGCCCTCGGTGGTGTACGTCCGGAAGTCGTCGGCCTTGAGGGTGGCCATCTCGCCGTCGTCGAGAGTCACTATCTGCCGCGTGTGGGCGACGAGTGCGGCGATGTCCGAGGCGACGAACATCTCCTTCTCGCCGATGCCGAGGACCACCGGGGAGCCGTTTCGAGCCACCACGATCCGGTCGGGGAACTGCGCATGCATCACGGCGATGCCGTACGTGCCCTCGATCACCCGGAGGGTGTCGCGGACCTTCTCCTCCAGGGTCTCGGCCTGGGAGCGGGCGATGAGGTGGACGAGCACCTCGGTGTCGGTCTCGGAGAGGAACTCGACGCCGTCCGCCTCCAGCTTGCGGCGCAGGTCGGAGGCGTTGTCGATGATTCCGTTGTGGACGACGGCGACCTTGCCCTCGGCGTCCAGGTGCGGGTGGGCGTTCACGTCGGAGGGGGCGCCGTGGGTGGCCCAGCGGGTGTGGGCGATGCCGGTCGTGCCCTTGAAGCGCGCCGGGACCTTGGCCTCCAGGTCGCGGACCCGGCCCTTGGCCTTGACCATCTTCAGGCCTGCGGTCTTCGGGGAGGTGACGACGATGCCCGCCGAGTCGTAGCCGCGGTATTCCAGGCGCTGCAGACCCTCCAGCAGGAGGGGGGCCACGTCACGCTTCCCGATGTATCCGACGATTCCGCACATATATACGTCTTCCTAGCCGTAGACGATGCGACGCAGCTGCCTGAGCGTAAGCTCCGGCGGCGCGACCGCCCGGTATTTCAGGTCCGCCTCGATCCGTTCGAAGATCTCCGCGTTCACCAGGCCCTGGGCCTGCAGCTCGCGGTGGCGGCGACGGACGAACTCCACGGTCGTCTCGTCGAAGTAGGCGAGCACGTCCTGGATCACCCGCAGCGCCTCGCCCCTGCTGAGGGGCGTGGACCGCGTCAGGTGATCAACAAGTTCGTCGTGCACCCGGTAGATCCTGAGGTACCGGAGACCGTTTCGCAAGAATCCTGCCCGATATCGGGCAAGTGACTGTTGATGCTCTTGTGAACCTCTGTTCGCAAGCTGTCCATCCTGAGTCTTGTGCCCCGTTGCTCATGTCGGCGAGTTTCAGACGCCATGGACATACCTCGTATGGGAGTACCGGAGCAGCTGGCCGAGCGCATGAGCATGGCCGAGCAGCACGAGTACCTGCGCGCGAGATTCTCGCGGCGCAACCTGATGAGAGGCGGTGCCGTGACGATCGGCGCCGTCACCGGTGGCGCGTTCGTGCCGGGTGCGGTGGCCCAGGCCGCCGTTCCCACGCAGCGCACCGCCCCCGCCACCGAGACGGTCGACGGCTCGCTCGTCGCCCCGTTCGGCCGCCACCTCGCCTTCGGCAACGACGCGAGCACCGAGATGACCGTCTCCTGGCAGGTGCCGGTTGCGGTGAAGAAGCCCTTCATCCGCATCGGCGCCCACCCCTGGGATCTCTCGCGCAAGATCGAGGCCGAGGTCCGCAGCCTCTACACCCCGGCCGGTGTCGGCACCAGCGCCGACCACACGCAGTACTACATCCACGCCAAGCTCACCCACCTGCGCCCCGGCAAGACGTACTACTACGGCGTCGGCCACGAGGGCTTCGACCCGGCCGAGCCGCACCTCCTCGGCACCCTGGGCACCTTCACCACCGCGCCCTCGCACAAGAAGCCGTTCACCTTCACGGCCTTCGGCGACCAGGGCGTCAGCTACCACGGTCTGGCCAACGACAGCCTGATCCTCGGCCAGAACCCGTCCTTCCATCTGCACGCCGGCGACATCGCCTACGCGGACCCGGCCGGCGCGGGCAAGACCGCCGACACCGGCTTCGACTCGCGGGTGTGGGACCAGTTCCTGTACCAGACCGAGTCGGTCGCCAAGTCCGTGCCGTGGATGGTGAGTTACGGCAACCACGACATGGAGGCCTGGTACTCGCCCAACGGCTACGGCGGCGACGAGGCCCGCTTCACGCTCCCCGACAACGGGCCGGACAAGGCGAACCTCCCGGGCGTCTACTCCTTCGTCCACGGCAACACGGCGATCATCTCGCTCGACCCGAACGACGTGTCGTACGAGATCCCCGCCAACCTCGGCATCTCCGGCGGCACCCAGACCACCTGGTTCGAGGCGCAGCTGAAGAAGTTCCGGGCCTCGAAGGACATCGACTTCATCGTCGTGTTCTTCCACCACTGCGCCTACTGCACCTCCACGGCGCACGCCTCGGAGGGGGGCGTGCGGCAGGAGTGGGTGCCGCTGTTCGAGAAGTACACGGTGGACCTGGTCATCAACGGCCACAACCACCAGTACGAGCGCACCGACGTCATCAAGGGCAACCAGGTCACCAAGAAGCTGCCGATCGGCGAGACCGCCTACCCCGAGACCGAGGGCGTCGTCTACGTGACGGCGGGTGCGGCGGGCCGCAGCCTGTACGCGTTCACCGCGCCGGACTCCTACGAGGGGCACGAGCACGAGGTCGACTCCGTCGCCTCGTTCATCAACACCAAGGACGGCAAGGTCAACGAGACTGTCGCCTGGTCCCGGGTGCGCTACCTCAACTACTCCTTCCTGCGCGTGGACGTCGTGCCCGCGTCGAAGGGGCACTACGCCAAGCTGAAGGTGTCGGGCATCGCCGAGACCGGTGACCGCATCGACCACTTCACGGTGGCGCGCAGGGCCAAGTAGGCATCCATCGGCGGCCTCCGGCCGCGGACGTACGCCCCGAAGGCAGGGTGTACGCGTCGCAGGCGGTCCTCACATGCGCTACATGCGCTTGAGGACCGCCTGTTTGGCCATTGCGAACTCCTCGTCCGTCAGGACGCCCGTGCGGTGCAGCTCGCCGAGTTCGCGCAGCCGTCGCAGCAGCGCGTCGTGGTCGTCCTCGCGCCCGTCGGCGGGGGCGAGCTGTTTGGGGGCGTGATGCTCCAGAGGCGGTACGTCGGTCACGGCCGCCGCCGAGGGATGCGGCAGCCGTGCCTGCACGGCCGCCGCGACCAGCGCCATCAGCGGGTCCTTCTTGAAGCCCCACAGCTCCACGGAGTTGGGGTCGTACTTGGGCGGCGCCTTGGTGGCCGCGCCTCGTACGGTGAAGCGCAGATGCCCGTTCTCCAGGCCGGCCGCAGGCTGCCACTCCACGGCGGCGAGGTCGGTGACGGCCAGCGTGCGGGTGCCGGCGGCGGCCTTGGCGTCCTCCGTCTTCCAGTTCCACTCCAGGCGGATGTGCTCGCCGTCGAAGCTCGCGGTGCCGTCCCCGGCGGAGACGGAGAGCGGGACGGAGGGGCCCGGCAGCAGATACTCCGTCGCCGGGTCGCACGGAACCTCGTCCAGAAGCAAGGCGTTGCGGACCTCGTCCGTGAAGTATTCGGCCACGCCGTACCGGTCGGACTCGACGAGCAGCTGGTAGGGGTCGTTGGGCTCGGTGAGGCGGCCGCCGGAGGCGTGCAGCAGCGGGTCGGCGCCGTCGCGCAGCCGTAGCCTCAGCCGCCCCGACTTCTTGCCCTGCTCGAACGAGATCCCCGCCAACGCGCCCAGCGGGACGACGAGTTCACCCAGGGTCCGGCGGAGCAGGCTGACGTTTCTGTCCCGGCCCGGCGTCAGCCGAAGGGCATCGCCGTCGAAGGCCCACGTGCCGTCCTTCTGGATGATTTCCGCCATGGGGGGATTGTTTCACCGGATCTGCGAGAGAGTGGTCTCTACCAATCCTGGTCAGTGTTGATCACTGTCGAAGGGAGCGCATGTGAGACGGCACCACAGAACGACTCCCCGTATGGCCCGGGTCCTGGGGTCCCTGCTGCTCGTCGCGGCGGCGGGCGCCTTCACCGCCGGCGCGGCAGCGGCACCTCGGGCCGAGGCGTCCCCGCTCGACCGGGTGGTTCCGGCACCCGCGTCGGTCACCCCGGGCGGATCCGCGTACCGCATCACCCGTGACACGGCCATCCGCGTCCCCGACTCCGGCCCGGCCCGGCGGGTCGGCGAGTACCTCGCGGACATCCTGCGGCCCTCCACCGGCTACCGGCTGCCCGTCACCACGCAGGGCGGGGGAGGCATCCGACTCCGGCTGGCGAAGGGCTCGTTCGGCGCCGAGGGCTACCGCCTCGACAGCGGCGGCAAGGGCGTCACCATCACCGCCGCAGCGCCCGCCGGCCTCTTCCACGGCGTGCAGACCCTGCGCCAGCTGCTCCCGGCGGCCGTCGAGAAGGACTCCGTACAGCCCGGGCCGTGGATAGTCGCGGGCGGCACGATCACGGACAGCCCGCGCTACGCCTACCGAGGCGCCATGCTCGACGTCTCCCGCCACTTCTTCACCGTGGCCCAGGTCAAGCGCTACATCGACGAGTTGGCCCTCTACAAGGTCAACAAGCTGCATCTGCACCTCAGCGACGACCAGGGCTGGCGCATCGCCATCGACTCCTGGCCGCGGCTGGCGACCTACGGCGGCTCGACCCAGGTGGGCGGCGGCCAGGGCGGCTTCTACACCAAGGCCGACTACCAGGAGATCGTCCGGTACGCCGCCTCCCGCTACCTGGAGGTCGTCCCCGAGATCGACATGCCCGGCCACACCAACGCGGCCCTCGCCTCGTACGCCGATCTGAACTGCGACGGCGTGGCACCCCCGCTCTACACCGGCACCGACGTCGGCTTCAGCTCGCTGTGCGTCGGCAAGGACATCACGTACGACTTCGTGGACGACGTCATCCGCGAGCTGGCCGCGATCACGCCGGGCCGCTACCTCCACATCGGCGGCGACGAGGCGCACTCCACCAGCCACGAGGACTATGTGAAGTTCATGGACCGGGTGCAGCCGATCGTCGCCAAGTACGGCAAGACGGTGATCGCCTGGCACCAGCTGACCGGTGCCCACCCCGCCAAGGGGGCGATCGCCCAGTACTGGGGGCTGGACGACACCGACGCCGCGGAGAAGGCGCAGGTCGCCAAGGCCGCGCAGAACGGGACCGGACTGATCCTCTCGCCCGCCGACCGGCTCTACCTCGACATGAAGTACACCGAGGACACCCCGCTCGGGCAGGACTGGGCGGGCCTGGTGGAGGTGCGGCGATCGTACGACTGGGACCCTGGCAACTACCTTGCCGGTGCGCCGAGTTCGGCGATCAGGGGCGTCGAGGCGCCGCTGTGGACCGAGACGATCGTGACGAACGCCGACATCGACTACATGGTGTTCCCGAGGCTGGCGGGGGCGGCCGAGCTCGGCTGGTCGCCCGCGTCCACGCACGACTGGGACGCCTACAAAGTGCGGCTCGCGGCGCAGGGGCCGCGGTGGGACGCGCTGGGGATCGGCTACTACCGGTCGCCGCAGGTGCCGTGGCCCGCGAAGTAGGCTGAAACGTGCCGAACGGGCACCCCGGAGGACCGTACTCCGGGGTGCCCGTCCGCCTTGATCAGAACCCCGCGACGGGATTTTTGAGGGTTCCGATCAGCTGGAGGGCGCCCGCCGGGTCGGCCAGGTCGACCATCTGGCGGTTGTTGCGCAGCTGGAGCCGGTTGAGGCAGGACAGCGCGAACTCCGGGGCGAAGATGTCGTACTGCTCGAACTTGTCGGCGAGTTCGGGCACCGACTCCTGATATGCGCGGGTGACCTCCGCGACCGTGCGCCAGAAGTCGTCCTCCGCCAGGATCCCCTCGGCGGCGAGGTTCGCGGCGAGGAAGCGGAAGAAGCAGTCGAAGACGTCCGTGAAGATCGACAGGAGCTTCTTGTCCTCCGGCACCTGCACACGCAGCCGCTCGACCGTCGGCGGCAGCACCGCGTCCGGGTCCATCACGGCGATCTCCTCGGCGATGTCCTTGTAGATCGCGCGCTGGACGACCCCGTCCTTGAGGGCCAGGATCACGTTCTCGCCGTGCGGCATGTAGACCAGGTCGTAGGCGTAGAAGCTGTGCAGGAGCGGGGTGAAGTACGCCCGCAGATAGTGCCGCAGCCACTCGACCGGCGTCAGGCCCGACTGCTCGATCAGCGCGCCCGCGAAGGACGCGCCCTCGTGGTCGACATGGACGAGGGAGGCCATGGTGGCCAGGGACTCGCCCTCCTGGAGGGAGGAGACGGGGCTCTCGCGCCACAGGGCCGCGAGCATCTTGCGGTACGGGGAGTAGCGGTCCGTGGCCTTCTCGTACTCCAGGTGCCGGTAGCCGACGGCCGCCCGCTCGCGGATGATCGTGAGGCCGGTGGACTTCAACACCGGGTCGCCCTCGATCAGTTGGGCTAGCCAGTCGTTGATGGCCGGGGTTGCCTCCATGTAGGCGGCCGACAGTCCGCGCATGAAGCCCATGTTGAGGACGGACAGGGCCGTCTTCACATAGTGCTTCTCGGGGTGCGAGCTGTTGAAGAAGGTCCGGATGGACTGCTGGGCCAGGTACTCGTCGTCGCCCTCGCCCAGGCACACCAGGTGCCCCCGCGCGACCTCGGCGGCGAAGGTGACGGTGAGCTTGTTCCACCACTGCCAGGGGTGGACGGGGATGAGGAGGTGGTCGGCGGGGTCCAGGTCCCGCTCGCGCAGGATGCCGTGGAATCGCTCGACGGTCTGCTCGCCCAGCTCCTCCCGTACGAAGGACTCGTACTCGATCCCGACACCCGCCGTGAAGGCGGCGCGCGACTTGTGCGCGGCCAGCCACACCAGACGGACCGGGCTCGCGGTCTCGGGGGCGTACGACAGGTACTCGTGGATGCCGAAGCCGAGCCGTCCGTTGTTGGCGACGAAGCAGGGGTGGCCCTCGGTCATGCCGGTCTCGATGGCCTGGAAGCCGGATCGTGCCAGCTCGGCGACCGGGATCTGCGGCTTGGTGAGCTTGTAGCAGGTGCCGGAGAGGGTGGAGGAGATCTCCTCCAGATAGACGGGGAGGATCTCGTCGCTCAGGCCCAGCGCAGTCTTCAGCTCGATGAAGAAGTCCAGGGCCGCGAGGGGGAGTTCGGTGCCGTCGCGGTGGCGGGTGATCGAGTCGGCGTCGACCTGCCAGTGGTCGAGGGCGCGGCGGGTGGCGGTGAAGCGGTAGCGGGTCAGGCCGTCGTCGCTGCGGACGACGTACTGATCGCCGTTCCGCTCCGGGGTGATCAGCCGCTCATGGGCGAACTCGGCGAGGGCCTTGCGGATCAGGAGGCGGTTGGCCTTCTCCCAGCGTTCGGGGGAGAGGTGGGCGACGGCGTCGGCGAGGGTCATACCAGCGCCACCGCCTTCTCGAACTGCTCGCGGGTGCAGAAGCTCAGCAACGCCTTCTTCTCCGGCTTCTGGATCTCGTGCTCGGCGACGAATCCGACCGCTTCGTTCAGGGCGTGGACGGCCTTGTTGGAGACGTCCGGCTCGACGACGACGCGTTCCACCGCACGGTCCTCGAAGAGGCGGGCCATCACCGCGGTGATGACGGACTTGGTGAAGCCGTGGACGGGGGTGTCGGTGGCGGGGGTCAGGAAGTGCATGCCGATGTCGCCCGGCTGCGGCTCGTAGAGGCCCACCAGTTCGCGGTGGACGGGGTCGTAGTACTCCATCAGGAAGGCCGGCTCGCCGTCCCGCAGTCCGAGCAGTGCGTGCTGGTGTTCGTCGGCCGCGATCTCCATGTAGGCGCGCTCGACGTCCTCCAGTTTCGCGTCCTGCATCATCCAGAAGGCGGCCTTGGGGTGGGTGACCCAGGTGTGCAGGAGTTCGGCGTCGGTCAGCGGGTCGAGGGGGCGGAAGGTGAAGGTCGTAGGGCTCATGCGGTGAACTCCTGGAACGCGATGGTCTTCTCGACCGGGTAGTACTCGGTGCCGAGCAACTCGCGGATGATGCAGCTGTTGCGGTACGCGCCCATGCCCAGGTCGGGGCTGGTGATGCTGTGGGTGTGGACACCGGCGTTCTGCAGGAAGACGCCCCGGCCGGTCACGTCGATCGCGTAGTTGCGGGCGACGTCGAAGTTGCCGTGCGAGTCGTAGAGCAGCCGGTCGCGTACGGGCTTCAGGAACTCCGGCTCGGCGTACTTGTAGCCGGTGGCCAGGACCAGGCCCTGCGACTCGAGCTCGAAGTCCTTCTCCTGCTCCTCCTGGCGGAAGGCGAGGGTGTACGTCCCGTCTTCGTAACGCGCGCTGTTCAGCGAGGAGTTGGTGAGCAGGCGCGTGGGCACGGGGCCGCCGAGGTTCTTCTGGTAGAGCAGGTCGAAGATCTCGTTGATCAGGTCGCCGTCGATGCCCTTGAACAGGCCCTTCTGCTCGGCCGTGAGCCGGTAGCGGGTGGCCTCCGGCAGCTCCCGGTAGTAGTCGATGTACTCCGGGGAGGTCATCTCCAGCGTGAGCTTGGTGTATTCGAGCGGGAAGAAGCGCGGGGAGCGGGTGACCCAGTTCAGCCGGTAGCCGTGTACGTCGATCTCGCTGAGCAGGTCGTAGTAGATCTCGGCGGCGGACTGGCCGGAGCCGACGATCGTGATCGACTCCTTCTGCTGCAGCTCCGCCTTGTTCTGCACATAGCGGGAGTTGTGGAAGAAGTCGCCGTCCAGGCCGCGCACAGCCTCCGGGTAGTGCGGCGAGGTGCCGGTGCCGAGGACGAGGTGCCGGGCGCGGTAGGTGTCACCGGCCGCCGTCTTCACGGCGTAGAGCCCTTCCTCGTACTGGACTTCCGTCACCGTCGTGTTGAAGCGGACGCTGCTCAGGTTGTTCGCGGCCCAGCGGCAGTAGTCGTCGTACTCGACGCGGAGGGGATAGAAGTTCTCGCGGATGTAGAACGAGTACAGCCGGCCCTTCTCCTTCAGGTAGTTGAGGAAGGAGTACGGCGAGGTCGGGTCGGCGAGGGTGACGAGGTCCGACATGAACGGGGTCTGGAGGTGCGCACCGTCCAGGAACATGCCCGCGTGCCACTCGAAGTCCGGCTTCGACTCCAGGAAGACGCCGTCTAGCTCGTCGATCGGCTCCGTCAGACAGGCCAGCCCGAGGTTGAACGGGCCGAGCCCGATCCCCACGAAGTCATGGGTTCTGGTCGGGTTTTCAGGACGCGCGGTCAAGGGACTCTCCCAGGTACTGCTCGGCGTGGCCGGCTATCAGGTCGAGGACGGCGGCGATGTCTTCGGTCGTCGTCTCGGGGTTGAGCAGGGTGAACTTCAGGTAATGGCGGCCGCCCACCTTGGTGCCCGCGACCACCGCGTCACCGGAGGCGAACAGGGCCTTGCGGGCGTACAGGTTGGCGCGGTCGATCTCGGCCGGGTCGGTGACGGCGGCCGGGATGTAGCGGAAGACGAGGGTGGAGAGGGTGGGCTCCACGACGACGTCGAAGCGCGGGTCGGCGGCGAGGAGCTTCCAGCCGTCGGCCGCCAGGTCGCAGACCTCGTCGAAGAGTCCGCCGATCCCGTCGGCGCCCATCACCCGCAGCGTCATCCACAGCTTGAGGGCGTCGAAGCGGCGGGTGGTCTGCAGGGACTTGTCGACCTGGTTGGGGATGCGCTCGGTGACCATTCGGCGCGGGTTGAGGTACTCCGCGTGGTAGGTCGCGTGGCGCAGGGTCGAGGCGTCCCGCACCAGTACGGCGGACGAACTCACCGGCTGGAAGAAGGACTTGTGGTAGTCGACGGTGACCGAGTCGGCGCGCTCGATGCCGTCGATACGGTCCCGGTACTTGAGCGAGGCGAGCAGCCCGCAGCCGTATGCGGCGTCCACGTGCATCCAGGTGCCGTACTGGGCGCAGAGCTCGGCGATCTCGGGCAGCGGGTCGATGGAGCCGAAGTCGGTGGTGCCGGCGGTGGCGACGACGGCCATGGGGACCAGGCCGTCCTTCTTGCAGCGCTCCAGCTCACGGGCGAGGGCGACGGTCTGCATCCGCTTGTCGTGGTCGACGGGGACGGAGACCACGGAGTCCTGGCCGAGGCCCAGCAGTTTCGCGGACTTCTTGACGCTGAAGTGACTGACCTCGGAGGCGAAGATGCGCAGTTTCGCGATGGTGTCGGTCTTCGCCTCCTCCCTCGCCAGCAGCAGCGCCTGCAGGTTGGACTGTGTACCGCCGGAGGTGAACACGCCGTCGGCGGCCGGGCCCAGCCCGATGCGGGCGGTCGTCCAGTCGATGAGCTTGCGCTCGATCAGGGTGCCGCCGGCCGACTGGTCCCAGGTGTCCAGGGAGGAGTTGACGGCGGACAGGACGGCCTCGCCGAGCACCGCCGGGATGACGACCGGGCAGTTGAGATGGGCGAGGTAGCGCGGGTGGTGGAAGTAGATCGCGTCGCGGAGGTAGACGTCCTCCAGCTCGTCCAGGGCCTCGCCGGTGTCGCCCAGCGGCCGGTCGAGGTCGATGGCGTCGATCCGGGGAGTGAGGGCGTCGACGGTGACACCGGTGAACGGACGGTCGGTGGTGGCGAGTTTGGCCGCCACCCGCTCGACTCCTTCGGTCACGGAGCGGCGGTAGTGCTCCGCGGTCAGGTCATTGAGCAGGTGCGAGCGCATTGAGGGTCCTCCGGTGGGGACGGTCCGTGCGGGCGGGGGCGAGGGACGAAGCGGCCGGTTAACTTAGGTAAGCCTAACCTAAGTCACTTGGGTTTGATCCCGCCCCTCCCGTGACCGCCGTCACTCCTGTTCGCGCAGCTGCTCCTCGCTCAGGCCCCGTCGCCAGTAGCCGACGAAGGTGACCCGCCGCCGGTCGATACCGCGCTCCCCGACGAGGTGCCGCCGCAGCTGCTTCACGCATCCGCTCTCGCCCGCGATCCAGGCGTACGGGTGCTCTGCGGGCGGGAGTTGGGCCGTGCGCAAGGCGTCGAGGGCCATGGGGGACCCCTCGACGTCGCTTGCCTCCCGGACCAGCCAGGTGATCTCGGCGTCGGCCTCGGTCGTCAGGTCCTGGATGTCCCCGGCGTCGTGCACCTCCAGCCAGACCCGGGCACGGGTGCCGGCCGGCAGCGACTCGAGGATCGCCGAGACGGCCGGAACGGCGGTCTCGTCCCCCCAGATCAGCGTCAGATCGGTGTCCGCGGGCGGCCGGAACCGGATCGCCCGGTTGTCCGCGATCGCGGGCCCGAGCAGCACGACGCGATCACCGGCGGCGGCCTTCGAGGCCCACCGCGAGGCGGGGCCGGCCGGGGTGTGCAGGACGAAGTCGATGTCTATTTCGTACGGCTCGTCGGGGCCGCGGCGCAGCGCCCGGAGCGTGTACGACCGCATCACCGCCCGTACGTCGTCGGGGAGTTCACGCCAGGCCTGCCACCAGCCGTCATCGAGCTCGTACGGAACGGCGGGCTCGCTCTGACCGGGCTGCGGCAGGAACAACGAAAGGGACTGGTCGCGTCCGTCGGAGAAGAAGTACTGCAGGTCCTCCCCCACGAAGGTCACGCGGACCAGAGACGGGCCGAGCCGCCTCGTCCGTACGACCTGAAGGGAGAAGAAACGGAACGGGGCGGCTACGGCGGTGGTCATATGTGCTCCCTGTGGTGAGGCGCCCCAAAGGGGCGCGGGGCTGCATCGATATGCGGCTCCGCCGCGTGGGCGCGACCAGCCACGATGGACCCGCAGCTCATCACGGTGCGGTGGGCCTGCGGCGCTGAACCGGCTCTTCCGGAGGAGCGCCTAGCTGACCTTCTTCGCCTTCTCGAGCGCCTCGGCCAAACTTGCGAGCAGCGGCACGCACTTGTCGTAGGACAGGATCGGTTCGGGGGAGCGGGAGATGACCTGCCCGGCCTTGACCGCGGGCAGCTTCTTCCAGGTGGCCTTGGTGATGTCGGCCGGCTGGATGGTCGAGGAGCGGTCGTCCATCATGATGATGTCCGCCGCGTACTTGTCGACGTTCTCCCAGCTCAGCGACTCGAACCAGCCGCCGCCCTTGGCCTTGGCCTTCTCCGGGGGCTCCACGAAGTTCACGCCGAGCGCCTTGAAGTACTCCAGGTCGATCGAGAGGTTCGTGCCGGACACGTAGAAGAGCGCGTCGCTCGCGGAACCGGCCATCACCTTGATGTCGGGCTTGGCCTTGGCGGCCTTGCGCAGCCGGGCGGCGGCCGCCTCGAACTTCTTCTTCGCCTCGGTGACCTTGGCCGCCTTCATGTCCGCGCCGAGCGACTCGGCCAGCGCCCACATGCGCTGCAGCGGCGCGGTCAACTGGCGGTCGTAGACGGAGATGCCGACGCTGGGAGCCAGCTTGGCGATCTTGTCCTTGGAGGCCTCGGGGACGTACCAGAGCGTGCCGGCGTCGTCGAACATCGTGGTGATGAGTACGTCGGGCGCGAGGGCCGCGTACTTCTCGACGTTGAACTGGTCCCAGACGTTGCCGAGGATCGTGACCTTGCTGATGTCCATGTCGCCGGCCTGGACGTCGGGCTTCCCGTCGGTGGTCTTGGTGGGGCCGAAGACGCCCGTGACGCCGATGCCGTAGTCGTGGAGCGCGGCGGCGACACCGGTGAACGCGACGATGTTCGCGGGCACCTTGTCGAGCTTCACCGTCGTGCCGCGGTCGTCCTTGAAGGACCAGGGGCCGGACTTGGCGGCGGTCGTACCGTCGCCGGAGCCCCCGCTTTTCGCGTCGTCGTCCCCGCAGGCCGCGAGCACGGCCCCGAGGCCGAGGGCGCCGCCCGCGGCGAGGATGCCGCGTCGGGTGAGGTGGGTGGCTCTGGCGTTGGACATGCGTGGCCGCTTTCGAACGGGGCGAAACGCCCGCCGGACAGGTTCGAAGGTAGGTTAGCCTAACCTCAGTCGATGTCCAGAGGGGCGGGCGTTCCGGGCCCGAACCTGTGCGCAGCCTGTCAGCCCACCAGTCCCAACTCCCTTGCGATCAGCATCCGTTGGACCTCGCTGGTGCCCTCGCCGATCTCCAGGATCTTGGAGTCGCGCCACATACGGGCCACCGGGTACTCGTTCATGAAGCCGTAGCCGCCGTGGATCTGGGTGGCGTCGCGGGCGTTGTCGACGGCGATGGTGGAGGAGTGGAGCTTGGCGAGCGCGGCCTCCTTCTTGAAGGGGGCGCCGGACACCAGGCGGGCGGCCGCGTCGCGCCATGCCAGACGGGCCGTGTGGGCCTTCATCTCCATGTCGGCGATCTTGAACTGGATGGCTTGGTTGGCACCGATGGGCCGGCCGAAGGCGTGGCGTTCCTTCGCGTACTTCACCGACTCGTCCACACAGCCCTGAGCGAGTCCGGTCGCGAGAGCCGCGATGGCGATACGGCCCTCGTCGAGGATGCGCAGGAACTGGGCGTAACCCCGGCCCTTCTCACCCAGCAGGTTGGCCGCCGGGACGCGCACGTCGGAGAAGGACAGCTCGCGGGTGTCCGAGGCGTTCCAGCCGACCTTCGAGTACGGCGCCGCGACCGTGAAGCCCGGCGTGCCGGACGGGACGATGATCGACGAGATCAGCGGCTTGCCGTCCGGCTTGCGGCCGGTGACCGCCGTCACCGTCACCAACCCCGTGATGTCCGTGCCCGAGTTGGTGATGAAGCACTTGGTGCCGTTGATCACCCATTCGTTGGTCGACTCGTCGAGGCGGGCCGTCGTACGGGTGGCTCCGGCGTCGCTGCCGCCGTCCGGCTCGGTGAGGCCGAAGGCACCCAGGATCTCGCCGGAGCACAGCCGGGGCAGCCACTCCTGCTTCTGGGCGTCGGTGCCGAAGAGGTGGATCGGCATCGCGCCCAGGGAGACGCCCGCTTCGAGCGTGATGGCGACCGACGAGTCCACGCGGGCCAGCTCCTCCAGAGCCACACCCAGCGCCAGATAGTCGCCGCCCATGCCGCCGTACTCCTCGGGGAACGGCAGCCCGAACAGGCCCATGCGGCCCATCTCGCGGACGATCTCGTACGGGAACTCGTGGTGCTCGTAGAACTCGCCGATCTTGGGCGCCACGACGTCGTGCGCGAACTCCTCGACGGTGCGTCGGAGTTCCTCCAGCTCGGGGGAGAGTCGGTAGTCCATGGCTGTGATCACTGCTCCTGGTGGGAGAGGGCGCGGACGGTGCGGGACGGGCTGGGTCGGCCCAGTTGTTCGGCCATCCACACGCTGGTGGCGACGAGGCGGCCGAGGTCGACTCCGGTGTCGATGCCGAGACCCTGAAGCATCCACACGAGGTCTTCGGTGGCGAGATTGCCGGTGGCGGACTTGGCGTACGGGCAGCCGCCGAGTCCGCCGGCGGAGGCGTCGACGGTGGTGACGCCGTGCTGGAGGGCGGCCAGGGTGTTGGCGAGGGCCTGGCCGTAGGTGTCGTGGAAGTGGACGCCCAACTTCTCGACGGGGACGTCCAGTTCGGTCAGCAGGGCTTGTACGTGACCCGGCGTCGCGACCCCGATCGTGTCGCCCAGGCTCAGTTCGTCGCAGCCCATGTCCAGCAGGGCCCTGCAGACCCGGACCACCTGGGGGACCGGGACCGCTCCCTCCCACGGGTCGCCGAAGCACATGGAGAGATAGCCGCGGACATGGACCTGCTGGGACTTGGCGCGGGCGACCACCGGTTCGAACATGGCCAGCGCCTCGTCGACCGTGCGGTTGAGGTTGGCCTTGGCGAAGGACTCGGTGGCGCTGGCGAAGACGGCGACGCGACGGGCCCCGAGCGCCAGGGCGCGGTCCAGGCCGCGTTCGTTCGGCACGAGGGCCGGGAGGTCGACCGGCAGCCCGTCGACCATGGGGAACAGCTGTTCCGCATCGGCCAGTTGGGGCACCCACTTCGGGTGTACGAAGCTCGTCGCCTCGATCGTCGTCAGGCCGGCGTCGGCCAGGCGGCGGATGAACTCCGCCTTGGTCTGGGTCGGGACGATCGTCTTCTCGTTCTGAAGGCCGTCGCGGGCGCCGACCTCGTGGATGCGGACGCGGGCGGGCAGACCGGAAGCCGGTACGACCATGGGGAGCGTCATTTCTCCTCCTCCGCAGGGTTCTCCACCGGGGCAATGACGGCCAGCACCTGGTCCATGGCGACCGTCGTGCCCGGTGTGACGTCCAGTTCGGCGACCGTGCCGGCGTGCGGGGCGGAGATGACGTGCTCCATCTTCATCGCCTCCACGACCAGCAGACTCTGACCTGCACTCACCTCGTCGCCGACGGCGACCTTCACGACCGTGACCGTGCCGGGCATGGGCGCGGTGAGCGAGTCGGCGCCCGCGTGCCGTGCACCCGTGAGGGACGCGGCGACCGGGTCGTGGTCGCGCACGTGCCAGGCGTCGCCGTCCCGGCCGAGCCAGTCGGCGGCGCGGTGGAAGGTGTGGCGGACGCCGTCGAGGGTGACGGAGACGGTGTCGTCGGTGAGGGTGTGGCTGCCGTGCGGCACGTAATGCACGGGGTCCTGCACCCGGAGGTGGAAGCCGACGGGCTTCGCCGCCCCGCCGAGCCGCCAGCCGCTCGGCACGGAGAACGGGTCGGTCCAGCCCTCCGCGCGCGGCTTCAGCGCCTCCAGCCGCACGGCCGCCGCCGCCTCGTACACCTCTTCCGGTACGTCGGCGGAGACGAGTCCGTCCACCTCCCGCTCGACCAGCCCCGTGTCCAACTCGCCGGCGACAACGGCCGGATGGGCCAGCAGCCGCCGCAGGAACCCGGCGTTGGTCTGCACGCCCAGCGTCACCGTCTCCGCGAGGGCGGCCCGCAGTTTCCGCAGCGCCGTCTCCCGGTCCGGCCCGTAGGCGATCACCTTGGACAGCATCGGGTCGTACAGGCTGCCGACCTCCGTGCCCTCGCTGAGTCCGGAGTCGGTGCGGATGCCGTCACCCTGGGGCTCGCGCAGGCGCAGCACCGTGCCGCCCGACGGGAGGAACCCGCGCGAAGGGTCCTCGGCACATACCCGAGCCTCGATCGCATGCCCGGTCAGCCTGATGTCGCCCTGCTTGTACGGCAGTTGCTCACCCGCCGCCACCCGCAGCTGCCACTCGACCAGGTCCAGCCCGGTGACCAGCTCGGTGACGGGGTGCTCCACCTGGAGCCGGGTGTTCATCTCCATGAAGTAGTACGACGACGGGTCCCCGCCCGGCACGATGAACTCCACCGTGCCCGCACCCCGATACCCGCAGGAACGGGCCGCCTGCACCGCCGCCTCGCCCATCGCGGCCCTGGTCTTCTCGTCGAGAAGCACGCTGGGCGCCTCCTCGATGATCTTCTGGTGCCGGCGTTGCAGCGAGCACTCGCGCTCGCCCAGGTGCACCACGTTCCCGTGGCCGTCCGCCAGGACCTGGATCTCGATGTGCCGGGGCCGGTCCACCCACCGCTCGACGAGCAGCGTGTCGTCGCCGAAGGAGGCGCGGGCCTCGCGGCGGGCGGCGGCGATCTCGTCGGCCAGCCTTTCTGCATCCCGCACGAGCCGCATGCCCTTGCCGCCACCGCCCGCCGACGGCTTCAGCAGCACCGGCATCCCGATCTCCCGGGCGGCATCCGAGAGTTGGCCGTCGGAGAGCCCGCTACCGCTGGACCCGGGCACGACCGGCACCCCGGCCGCTTTCACCGTCTCCTTGGCGCGGATCTTGTCGCCCATGAGCGAGATGGCCTCAGCGGGCGGCCCGATGAAGACCAGCCCCGCCTCGGCGCACGCGCGCGCGAAGGCGGCGTTCTCCGCGAGGAAGCCGTATCCGGGGTGCACGGCCTGCGCGCCGGTGCGGGCGGCGGCCTCCAGCAGGCGCTCCACGGACAGATAGCTCTCGGCCGCGGGCGCCGGACCGATCCGTACCGCCGTGTCGGCCTCCCGGACGTGCCGTGCGTCGGCGTCCGCGTCGGAGAAGACGGCCACCGAGCGCACGCCCAGCGAGCGGAGCGTACGGATCACGCGGACCGCGATCTCGCCCCGGTTGGCCACGAGCACTGTGTCGAACATAAGTCCCCTCCTCACATCCGGAAGACGCCGAACTGGGGCTCACCCAGCGGCGCGTTGGCACAGGCGGTCAGGGCGAGCCCGAGCACCTGCCTGGTCTCCAGCGGGTCGATCACGCCGTCGTCCCAGAGGCGGGCGGTGGCGTAGTAGGCGTTGCCCTGGCGCTCGTACTGCTGCCGGATCGGTGCCTTGAAGGCCTCTTCCTCGTCCGCGGGCCAGGACTCGCCGCGCGCCTCCAGCTGGTCCCGCTTGACGGTCGCGAGGACGGAGGCGGCCTGCTCGCCGCCCATGACGGAGATCTTGGCGCCGGGCCACATCCACAGGAAGCGGGGGGAGTACGCCCGGCCGCACATCGAGTAGTTGCCCGCGCCGTAGGACCCGCCGACGACGACGGTCAGCTTCGGCACGCGTGTGCAGGCCACGGCCGTCACCATCTTGGCGCCGTGCTTGGCGATGCCGCCCGCCTCGTAGTCCTTGCCGACCATGAACCCCGAGATGTTCTGCAGGAACACCAGCGGGATCCCGCGCTGGTCGCACAGCTCGATGAAGTGGGCGCCCTTCTGGGCGGACTCGGAGAACAGGATGCCGTTGTTGGCGACGATCCCGACCGGGTGTCCGTGGATCCGCGCGAACCCGGTGACCAGGGTCTGCCCGAACTCGGCCTTGAACTCCGCGAAACGGGAGCCGTCGACCACGCGCGCGATGATCTCGCGGACGTCATAGGGGGTGCGGGAGTCGACGGGGACGGCGCCGTACAGGCCGTAGGGATCGACCTTGGGCTCCGCAGCGGACGTGACCTCCCAGGGCAGCGCCCCGCGCGCGGGAAGCGTCGCGGCGATGTTCCGCACGATCCTGAGCGCGTGCGCGTCGTCCTCCGCGAGGTGGTCGGTCACGCCGGAGACCCTGGAGTGCACCTCGCCGCCGCCGAGCTCCTCGGCGGTCACGACCTCTCCGGTGGCGGCCTTCACCAAGGGCGGGCCGCCCAGGAAGATGGTCCCCTGGTTGCGGACGATGACCGCCTCGTCGCTCATGGCCGGGACGTACGCCCCACCCGCCGTGCACGACCCGAGGACCGCGGCGATCTGCGGAATCCCCGCCCCGGACATGCGCGCCTGGTTGTAGAAGATCCGCCCGAAGTGCTCCCGGTCCGGGAAGACCTCGTCCTGCATGGGCAGGAAGGCGCCCCCGGAGTCGACCAGGTAGATGCACGGCAGACGGTTCTCCAGGGCCACCTCCTGGGCGCGCAGGTGCTTCTTCACCGTCATCGGGTAGTACGTGCCGCCCTTGACGGTGGCGTCGTTGGCGACGACCACGCACTCGCGCCCGCCGACCCGCCCGATCCCGGCGATGACTCCGGCGGCCGGGGCCGCCCCGTCGTACATCCCATCGGCGGCGAGGGGCGCCAGCTCCAGGAAGGGCGACCCGGGGTCGAGCAGGGCGTCCACCCGGTCCCTGGGCAGCAGCTTCCCGCGTGCCGCATGGCGGGCCCGCGCCTTCTCGCCGCCGCCGAGCCGCGCGGCGGCCAGCTTGCCGCGCAGCTCCTCGACGAGCGCCCGGTGCGCCGCCTCATTGGCCCGCCAGGCCTCCGACGCGGGATCTGCCGCGCTCGTCAGCTCCGGTGCCTCTTGCATCCTGCGGTCCCCTCACCCAGTGGTCGACTGTTAATGAGCGTTAACCATTTCCTTCAGGTTAACGACCGCTAACCTCCCTGTCTAGAATTGCTTCCATGGCCACCAGAACCGACGCCCCCACCCGCCGCGAGCAGATCCTGAAGGAGGCCGCGCGGCTGTTCGCCGAGCGCGGTTTCCACGGGGTCGGAGTCGACGAGATAGGTGCCGCGGTCGGCATCAGCGGCCCGGGCCTCTACCGCCACTTCGCCGGCAAGGACGCGATGCTCGCCGAGCTGCTGGTGGGGATCAGCGGCCAGCTGCTGACCGGTGCCAAGCGGCGGCTGGCGGAGGCGGACGGGGGTTCGGCGGAGGCGGTCCTCGACTCGCTCATCGAAGGGCACATCGACTTCGCGCTCGACGACCGCCCCCTGATCACCCTGCACGACCGTGAGCTGGACCGCCTCCGGGACAGCGACCGCAAGCTCGTACGGCAGCTGCAGCGGCAGTACGTCGAGCTGTGGGTGGAGATCCTGCGCGAGGTCTACCCCGGCCTGGCGGAACCCGCCGCCCGCTCGGCCGTGCACTCCGTCTTCGGCCTTCTGAACTCCACCCCGCACCTGGGCCGCCCCGGCTCGCTGCCGGGGCGCGGGGCGACGGCGGAGCTGCTGCACCGGATGGCCAGGGGGGCCTTCGCGGCGGCCGGGGCGGAGTGACGAGCGTTACGGGATCACCTCTGGACGCCTCTCCTTACCCGCCGGTACCTTGATGTTCTGAGCAAGCGCTTAGACATGGACCCTTTGAGTCAGGTGGAGGTGGCGGCGGTGCGCCGTACGGTGTTCAACGAGGACCACGAGGCGTTCCGGGAGACCCTGCGCGCCTTCATCGAGGCCGAGGTCGTCCCGGTCTACGACGAGTGGTTCGCCGCCGGCCAGGCGCCGCGCGACTTCTACTACAAGCTCGCCGAGCTCGGCATCTTCGGCATCCGCGTGGACGAGGAGTTCGGCGGCGCCGGCATCGACTCGTACAAGTTCGAAGCCGTGATGTACGAGGAGACGGCCCGCGCGGGCGTCCAGTTCGGCGGCTCCGGTGTGCACGTGCTGCTCGGCCTGCCGTACATCAAGATGCTCGCCACCGACGAGCAGAAGAAGCGGTTCCTGCCGAAGTTCGTCTCCGCCGAGGAGATGTGGGCCCTCGCGATGACCGAGCCGGGCACCGGCTCCGACCTCGCGGGCATGAAGACCACCGCCAAGCTCTCCGAGGACGGCACGCACTACGTCCTCAACGGCTCCAAGACCTTCATCACCGGTGGCGTGCACGCCGACCGCGTGATCGTCTGCGCCCGCACCGCCGCGCCCAGCGCCGAGGACCGCCGCCACGGCATCTCCCTCTTCGCCGTGGACACCAAGTCCGAGGGCTACTCCATCGGCCGCAAGCTCGACAAGCTGGGCCTGAAGACCTCCGACACCGCCGAGCTCGCCTTCGTCGACGTCAAGGTGCCCGTCGAGGACCTGCTCGGCGAGGAGAACAAGGGCTTCTACTACCTCGGCCACAACCTCGCCTCCGAGCGCTGGGGCATCGCCTTCGGCGCCTACGCGCAGGCCAAGGCCGCCGTCCGGTTCGCCAAGGAGTACGTCCAGGAGCGCACCGTCTTCGGCAAGCCCGTCGCGTCCTTCCAGAACACCAAGTTCGAGCTGGCCGCCTGCCAGGCCGAGGTCGACGCGGCGGAAGCGGTCGCCGACCGTGCGCTCGAAGCCCTCGACGCCGGTGAGCTGACGCCCGCCGAGGCCGCCAGCGCCAAGCTGTTCTGCACCGAGGTCGCGCACCGCGTCATCGACCGCTGCCTCCAGCTGCACGGCGGCTACGGCTTCATGAACGAGTACCCGATCGCCCGCCTGTACGCGGACAACCGCGTCAACCGCATCTACGGCGGCACCAGCGAGATCATGAAGACGATCATCGCCAAGGACATGGGTCTGTAAGACCGGCGAAACCCAAGAAAAAGACTGGCGGGTACAACTGTCTGCCATGAGCCAGGCACTACAGGGTCTCCTCGATCTGCTCGACCTCGAGCAGATCGAGGAGAACATCTTCCGCGGCCAGTCCCGGTCCGCCGTCGTCCCGCGCGTCTTCGGCGGACAGGTGGCGGCCCAGGCGCTGGTCGCCGCCGGGCGTACGGTGCCCGCGGACCGGCACGCCCACTCCCTGCACGCGTACTTCCTGCGCCCCGGGGACCCGGGCGCGCCCATCGTGTACACGGTCGAACGCATCCGTGACGGCCGCTCCTTCACCACCCGCCGGGCGATCGCGGTCCAGCACGGCAGGCCGATCTTCGCCCTGTCGGCGTCCTTCCAGGTGTACGAGGACGGCCTCGACCACCAGACCCCGATGCCACCCGCGCCCGACCCGGCCACGCTGCCCACCTCCCAGGAGCGGCTGCGCGGCTACGACCACATCGCCCCCGAGGTCGTGGAGAAGTTCCTGGAGGCGCGCGAGGCCGTCGATCTGCGATACGTCGAGGAGCCGCCGTACGGGAAGTTCGGCGAACCGCGCGAGCCGCACTCCCAGGTGTGGTTCCGCACCAACGGCAAGCTCGCCGACGACCCCCTCCTCCACGTCGTCCTCGCCACCTACGTCTCCGACATGACCCTCCTCGACTCGGTCCTCCTCGCACACGGCCGGGGCGGCTGGGCCGTCGGCGACGTGGTCGGAGCCTCCCTCGACCACGCCATGTGGTTCCACCGGCCCTTCCGCGCCGACGAATGGCTGCTCTACGACCAGGAGTCGCCGACGACCCACGGCGGCCGCGGGCTCGGCCAGGCCCGCATCTACACGCAGGACGGTCAGCTCGCGATCTCGGTGATCCAGGAAGGCCTGGTCCGGGTTCCGCGCTGACGGAAAGTCACGCCAACAGGCCCGCCGCCTCCAGCAGATACGCCGTCATCGGGTCGTAGTAACGCGGGCTCGGCACATGGTCGTCGAGCGGGACCGTCACCTGTACGGTCCCCTCCGCCTCGGCGAGGAAGAGTGCCGGGTCGTTGGAGTCTGCGTAGCCGACCGAGTCGATGCCGTGCTGGCCGGCGTAGCCCGCCCAGCCGTGGTCGGCGACGACCAGGTCGGGGAGGGGGCGGCCCTCGTTCTCGAGTGCCGTGAGGATGGCCTTCATCGGCTCGCCGGAGTGGGTGTGCCACAGGGTGGCGCCGTGCTCGAGGACTGCCACGTCCGCGAGTTGCCAGACGTACCCCTCGTCCGTCTGCAGCCCCTCCGGGATCACGACGATCTCGCAGCCGGCGGTGCGCAGGGCGGCGGCCGTGGCGCGGTGCACGTCGAGCAGGCCGCCCGGGTGGCCGGTCGCGAACAGCACCCGCTGCTGCCCGTCGGCGGCCTTGCGCAGCCGGGCCGCCATGCGCTCCAGACCGTCGACCGTCAGCTCGGGGTCGATGGTGTCCTGGCCGTACCGGTACTCGGGATCGTCGTTCACACCCACCCGCTCCGCCATCACCGCGAGCACGTCCTGCTCGTCGGTCCACCGGTCGCCGAGTTCCAGGCCGAGCCAGAAGTTGCGGACGCCGTTCGCGAGCTGGCGGTAGTGGGAGAGGTTGTTCTCGCGCGGGGTGGCGACGTCGCCCGCGATGCGGGTCTTCACGAGGTGTTCGACGAGCTCGGCGCGGCTGGGTGTCCGGGGTATCGGCATGAAACCCATTGTGAGGCAGGTGACTGTGCGAATCCCTGGCGTCCGGCGCGCTGGGACGCGAGTCACGTACTCATCCTCATGGGCCTCCGTACCTATTGCCGCCGCAGCGCGAACCACAGCTCCATGCGTACGTCCGGGTCGTCCAGGTCCGTGTCGAGGAGCGCGGCGCAGCGGGTGATGCGCTGGCGGACCGTGTTGCGGTGGACGGACAGGGCGACGGCCGTACGGTCCCAACTGCCGTGCAGGGACAGCCAGGTGCGCAGCGTCTCGGTCAGCGCGGGGGTACTCGCGATCGGGGCGAGGAGCGTGCGGGCGTGCGTCGCGGCCTCGTCCGGCGGCAGCAGGTCGGCGAGTCCGGCGCGGTCGCCGTGCCGCACCAGGGCCGCGCGGGTGGCACGGGCGCGGGCCAGCGCGCGGGCGGCCTGCGTGTCGGCGGACGGCCACGCGGGCGGGGCGACCGCGGCGCTGACGCCCAGCGCCCAGCCCGGCTGCGCGGCCGGTTCGCGGTCGGCGGGCACCAGGACCCGTACGACGTCGTCCGCCAGGTCGACCAGCGGCGACCCGAGGGCCGCGCCCAGCGCCGAGGCGGCCACCGGGTCGGGCGCCTGCGCATCCGGCCGGGCATGCACCACGAGCCACGGCCCGGACCCGAGGAGGGCGGCCACCTCGGCCGGCGGCGCCCCCAGCAGCAGCCGTACCAGCGCCGACGACCGCGCCGCCCCCGTGCCGCTCTGGTGCTCGCCGGTGAGGAGGGAGAGCAGCACGGCGGCGACGGAGGCGATGGTGTGGTCGCCGGGTTCGCGCTGCGGCGCGGCGACCCCGAGTGCGAAGCCCTGACCGGCGCCGAGGGCGTAGGCGGCGAGGTGGGTGCCGGCGGTGCTGTCGGTGGCGGAGGTGGGCGTGCCCGGACCCGAGGGACGTACGACCTCCGCGAGCCCCGCCAGCGCTTCCCGCACCGCGGCGGCCGGCCCCCGCCCCGCCGACGCGACTTCCGCGCCCTCCGGCCCGTACAGCACCGCCCAGCCGCCCACCCGCTGGGCCAGCTGCCGCAGCACCGACGGCACCGGGTCCGGGCGGGAGGCCGCCGCCGCGAGGCTCTGCTGGGCCTCCGTCACACGGCGGAGCTCGGCGAGGCGGGCCTGGGCCATCAGCTGCCAGACGGCGCGGGCCACACCGGAGAACGTGGTCTGCGGAGGTACCTCGACAAGCGGGAGCTCGTACGCGTCGCACGCCGCAACCAGGGCGCGCGGCACCGTGTCGTGCACGGGAGCCAGCCCGAAGCCGAGGGCCGCGCCGCCCGCCGCGACGATCCTCGACACGTAGTCGTCGAAGTAGGTGCCCGAGCCCGCCGCCTCCGGGATGTGGACGCCCGCCGTCAGCAGCAGCTCGCCCCCCAGCAGATACGGGTACGGGTCGGCCATCTCCGAGGTGTGCGCCCAGTGGATCACGATGTCGGGGTCGGCCGGCCCCGCGATCTGCCGCAGGGCCAGGTCCTCACGGGCCAGGAGCGACGCGAGGGGCACGGGTGGAGTAGGGGGAGTGGAGGGAGGAACAGAGGGAGCAAGGGGATCCGGCATGGTGTGCGTTCCCTCCACCTCGTACGGCTCGAATGGATGAAACGTACACTTCGCAGTCGCTTTCCAGCCACCTAGTGTCAGTGCTCATCACCCGCCGGCGAGACCGAGCGAAGGAGGGCCCTGTGGCCGTCGACTACACAGTGATCGTCATCTATCTGGCCGGCATGCTGGCCATGGGCTGGTGGGGCATGCGCCGCGCCAGGTCGAAGAGCGAGTTCCTGGTCGCAGGGCGCCGCCTCGGGCCCGCCATGTACTCCGGCACCATGGCCGCGATCGTCCTCGGCGGCGCGTCCACCATCGGCGGTGTCGGGCTGGGCTACCAGTACGGCCTCTCCGGCGCCTGGATGGTCTTCACCATCGGCCTCGGGCTGCTGGCCCTGTCCGTCTTCTTCTCCGCCCGCATCGCCCGTCTGAAGGTCTACACCGTCTCCGAGATGCTGGATCTCAGGTACGGCGGCCGGGCAGGCGTGATCTCGGGTGTCGTCATGTGGGCGTACACGCTGATGCTCGCGGTGACGTCGACCATCGCGTACGCCACCATCTTCGACGTCCTCTTCGACATGAACCGCGCCGTCGCGATCGTCCTCGGCGGCTCGATCGTCGTCGCGTACTCGACGCTCGGCGGCATGTGGTCGATCACGCTCACGGACATGGTGCAGTTCGTGGTGAAGACGATCGGCGTGCTGCTCCTGCTCCTGCCCATCGCGGTCGTCAAGGCCGGCGGCTTCTCCGAGATGAAGGCCAAGCTGCCCACCGCGTACTTCGACCCGCTGGGCATCGGCGGCGAGACGATCTTCACCTATGTCCTGATCTATACGTTCGGCATGCTCATCGGGCAGGACATCTGGCAGCGCGTCTTCACGGCCCGCAGCGACAGGACGGCCAAGTGGGGCGGCACGGTCGCGGGCACCTACTGTCTCGCGTACGCCCTCGCCGGCGCCGTCATCGGTACGGCGGCCAAGGTGCTGTACCCGAAGCTCGGCAGCCCGGACGACGCCTTCGCGACCATCGTCAAGGACGAACTCCCGGTCGGCGTAAGGGGGTTGGTGCTCGCGGCGGCCCTCGCCGCCGTGATGTCGACGTCGTCCGGCGCGCTGATCGCCTGCGCGACCGTGGCCAACAACGACATCTGGTCGCGGCTGCGGGGGCGGACCGTATCCGGTGACCATGACGAAGTGCGCGGCAATCGCGCCTTCATCCTCATCATGGGTGTCGGGGTGATCTGCACGGCGATCGCCCTCAACAACGTCGTCGAGGCCCTCACCGTCGCCTACAACCTCCTCGTCGGCGGCCTCCTCGTGCCCATCCTCGGCGGGCTGCTGTGGCGGCGCGGCACGGCCCAGGGCGCGCTGGCCTCCGTGGTCGTCGGTGGTCTCGCCGTCATCGGCCTCATGGCGGGTTACGGCATCCTGGCCAATGAGCCCGTCTACTACGGCCTCCTGTCATCTCTGGTCGCCTACGTCGCCGTATCCCTGGCGACCCCGGCGACCGACACCGCCGTACTCATGGCGTGGCGGGAGCGACTCGCCGGGCGCGAGGTTCCCGAGCCGGTTCCGGCATCCCGGTAGACCGAACGGTAAAGACAGAAAGAAGGCATACGACCATGACCAGCAACGAGACGCCCCGCGGCCCCGTCGACTCCTCCCGTATCCCGCGGTACGCCGGACCCGCGACCTTCGCCCGGCTGCCCCGCCTCGACGAGGTCGGGCGTGCCGACGTCGCGGTCGTGGGCGTGCCGTTCGACTCGGGCGTCTCGTACCGGCCGGGCGCCCGCTTCGGCGGCAACGCGATCCGTGAGGCGTCCCGGCTGCTGCGGCCGTACAACCCGGCGCAGGACGCGTCCCCGTTCGCGCTGGCGCAGGTGGCGGACGGCGGCGACATCGCGGTGAACCCGTTCAACATCAACGAGGCCGTGGAGACCGTCGAGGCGGCGGCGGACGACCTGCTGGGCACGGGCGCGCGCCTGATGACGCTCGGCGGCGACCACACCATCGCGCTGCCGCTGCTGAGGTCGGTCGCGAAGAAGCACGGCCCGGTGGCGCTGCTGCACTTCGACGCGCACCTCGACACCTGGGACACGTACTTCGGCGCGGAGTACACGCACGGGACGCCGTTCCGGCGGGCGGTGGAGGAGGGGATCCTCGACACCTCGGCCCTGTCCCACGTCGGCACCCGCGGCCCGCTCTACGGCAAGCAGGACCTCACCGACGACGAGAAGATGGGCTTCGGGATCGTCACCTCGGCGGACATCTACCGCCGGGGCGCCGACGAGGTGGCCGACCAGCTGCGCCAGCGCATCGGCGACCGCCCGCTGTACATCTCGATCGACATCGACTGCCTGGACCCGGCGCACGCGCCCGGCACGGGAACGCCCGAGGCGGGCGGCATGACCTCGCGGGAGCTGCTGGAGATCCTGCGGGGCCTGGCGTCCTGCAACCTGGTCTCGGCGGACGTCGTCGAGGTGGCGCCCGCGTACGATCACGCGGAGATCACGTCGGTGGCCGCGTCCCACACGGCGTACGAACTGACCACGATCATGTCCCGCCAGATTGCCGAGGCCCGCGCGAAGTGACCCACGACCACGACCTGGAACTCCGCCCGACTCAGGCGCAGATTTCCGCTGCTCTGAACCCTCCTCCCGGCCGCAACGGCGGAGACCTGGTCGTGGAGACGCTCGCCGGACTCGGCGCGACGACGGTGTTCGGCCTGCCCGGCCAGCACGCGCTGGGCATGTTCGACGCATTGCGCCGGTCCGACCTGCGGTACATCGGCCTGCGGGTGGAGAACAACGCGGGGTTCGCGGCGGACGCGTACGGCAGGATCACCGGAGAGGCGGCCCCGCTACTCCTGTCGACCGGCCCGGGCGCGCTGACGTCACTCGCCGCACTGCAGGAGGCGCGGGCGGCCTCCGCCCCCGTACTGGCGATCAGCAGCCAGATCCCGACGGCGGGCCTGGGCGGCGGCCGTCACGGCTATCTGCACGAACTCCCGGACCAGGCAGCCTCGTTCAGGGGCGTGGTGAAGTCGGTTCACACGGTCCGTACGCAGTCCCAGATCCCGTCGGCGATCGCGGAGGCGTGGAAGTCGGCCCTGACGGCGCCGCACGGGCCGGTGTGGGTGGAGATCCCGCAGGACGTGCTGCTGGCTGAGACCTCGATCCCGGTGGTGACGGGTGGCGACGCGTTTCCCGAGGAGCTGCCTCCGCGCCCCGAACTCACGGCCGTAGCAGCCGACTTGCTGTCGAAGGCCGCACGTCCGGCGATCATCGCCGGCGGGGGAGTGGTACGGGCGGACGCGTCGGGCAAGCTGAAGCAGCTGGCGGAGCGGCTGCAGGCACCGGTCGTCACGACTCCCGGTGGCAAGGGGGCCTTCCCCTGGAAGCACCCGCTCTCGCTCCAGTCCTGGATCGAGGACCGGCACACCACGGACTTCCTGGAGGACGCGGACGTGCTGTTGGTGGTGGGCTCGGGACTCGGTGAACTGTCTTCGAACTACCACACGTTCAAGCCGCGGGGCAGGGTCATCCAGGTCGAGGCCGACCTAGGCAAGCTGGAGTCCAACCACCCTGCCTTGGGCATCCACGCGGACGCGCGACTGGCGTTGCAGGCGCTGCTGGAGACGGTGGAGGAGCGCACGGATCCCGCTGCCCCGGAGCGGGTACGGGAGGTGCTGGCGAAGGTCGCCGAGCGCATCGCCGCCCAGGAACTCCCCCTGGAACAGAACGTGTTGGCGTCCGTCCGCGGGGCCCTCCCCGCCGACTCCCCGTCCTTCTGGGACATGACCATCCTGGCTTACTGGGCCTGGTCGGCCTTCGACGCCAAGGGCCCCAACCTCCTGCACTCCGCCCAGGGCGCCGGTGGCCTCGGCTACGGCTTCCCGGCGGCCCTGGGCGCGGCGGCGGCGGACCCGACCCGCCCGGTGCTGGCGGTGTCCGGCGACGGTGGGGCGCTCTACTCGATCGCGGAGCTGGCGACGGCGAAGCAGTACGACCTGAACGTCACCTGGCTGATCGTCGACGACGGCGGCTACGGCATCCTGCGCGAGTACATGACGGACGCGTTCGGCGAGGCGACGGCGACGGAGTTGTCCCGGCCGGACTACGTGGCACTGGCGGAGTCGTTCGGGGTGCCGGGGGTGCGGACGTCGCCGGAGGCCCTGGAGGCGGACCTGGCGAAGGCGCTGGCGGCGCCCGGCCCGTCGGTGGTCGTGCTGCCGGCGGTGCTGCGGATGTTTGCGGCTACGCATCTGGGCTGAGGGCTCGGGCCCGCACGTGAACGGGTGAACTCCCCTGGGGCGCGGGGAGTTCACCCGTTCAACAGGTCATGCAGCCCGGTCTACCAGATCGAGTCCACCCACTCCGGGTGGTCGATGAACGGGTTGCGGTTGTGCTGGTAGTCGTCGTAGATGACCTGGTTGCGGTTCTCCTCGAAGGCGCTCGGCGGGTCCTCGTCGTTCCACTGCTTGAGGACCGAGAGCTTGCCGATGTAGGGGGCGCTGCCGTTGTCGACCTTCTCGTTGGGCTCCAGGTCGGCGAAGCCGTCGCCGCCGTCGTAGCGCACCGCCATGTAGAGGATCATGCGGGCCACGTCGCCCTTGTCCGCGTCGCGCGGCTCGAAGGAGTCGGAGTCGGTGAGGCTGCCGCCGCCGTTGCTGACGCTGCTGCCGCCGTTGTCGAAGTCCTTGTCGCCGCGGATGCTGTTGACCGTGACGTCCGCCGGGCGCAGGTGGTGGAGGTCCGTGCCGGGGCCGGTCGCGGTGCCGAAGTCGCCGTGGGACTTGGCCCATACGTGCTCGCGGTTCCAGTCGCCCGTGTCACCGCCGTTGAGGGACTTGGCGCGGGAGACGCCGCTGTACAGCAGGATCACGTTGTTGCTGTTGTTCGGATCCTGGTCGGTGACCTTCAGCGCGTCCCAGACCGCGGAGTACGAGATCTTGGACTGGCTGCTGATGATCGTGTGGAGGGACGACTTGAGGCTCGCGCCCGTCTTGCCGATCGCGTTCTTGTAGTACGTCGAGTCGTAGTCGGTCGTCGTGGCGGAGGCCGGAGCCGCGGTCAGGGCCGGGGCGGTGAGGCCGACCAGGACGGCCGCGGTGGCCCAGGCCACCGACTTCCAGCGGCGGGTGCGTGTCGCCAGCATGTGGGGGTTCCCATCTACGCGGGTTGAATGGAGGCGGCAGAGGGGAGCGTGGCATGGACATGCGGGCCTGTAAATAAATTGAACGTGTCAATCAGATGACCGGAACCGGCAATTCGCCCCGTGTCTACGCGAGTTGACATACCAAAACGGCCCCCGACCGTGTGGGCGGGGGCCGTTTTGGGGTGTGTCGGTCAGCTGACGTCCGACGGGTCCAGGCGGTAGATCGTCGAGGTGCTGCTCTGCGACGAGGAGGACGAGGAGGACGAGGAGGACGAGGAGGACGAAGACGACGGGGACGACGAGGACGACTCCGAGGTCGCGTTCTTGCTGTACGCGCTCTCCTTCACCGCCGTGCCGTGCTTCTGCACCCAGGTGGTGATCTCCTGGTTGAGGCTGTTGTTGCCGCCCATGCCACCGCCCATACCGCCGCCGAGCTGGATGTAGTGCAGCTCGCCCTTCTTCACCAGTTCCTTGAGCTTGGCAAGGGTCATCGCCTTGTCGGAGCTGGTGAAGCCCCACATGGAGATGACGGGCTTGCCGCTGCTGAGGATCAGCTGGCCTGCGCTCTGCGAGTTGGACACCGCGAGCAGCCACTTGGCGCCGTCCTGGTGCTTCTCCAGGTAGGAGATGAGCTGGCTGCCGGCGCCGCCCATGCCGCCTCCCATGCCACCGCCGCCGAAGCCGCCGCGACCGCTGGTGCCGTCCCCGCCGGGAGCCGTACCGCTGCCGTTCTCGGCGCCGCCCGGTATCGTCTGCCCGTTGCCGCCGCCGGGGAACTCGCCGTTCGTGCCGCCCTGTTGGCCGCCTTGTCCGTTGGGTGCGCCGCTGGGAGCACCTCCGCCCTGGGGGAGTTCGCCGTTGCCGCCGCCCGGTGTCATCTGACCCTGGCCGCTGCCCGGCATTTCGCCGTTCGCCTGGCCGCCCTGCTGCGTACCGCCCGGCATCTCGCCGCCGCCCGGACCGCCGTTGCCGCCGCCGAAGCCGCCCCGGCCGCCGCCGGGACCGCCCATGCCGCCGCCGGTGGACGGGCCCGCAGTCGGGTTGGTGCCGCCCATCATGCCGCCGCCGGAGGAACCGAAGGCCGGTGATGCCGCGTATGCCGTCGGACCCGCGAGGGCCGCCACGATCGCCGCGACGACAGAGACGCCGAGCAGCCGGACCCGCGTACCGGAGCCCGCGGAACGGAAGACGAACAGGCCCACGATCGCAAGGACCATCAGCACACCGACGACCGGCCACAGCCACGTGTTCCAGCCGGTCGCCCGGCGCAGCAGCACGATCGCCCAGATGCCGGTGACGGCCAGACCGGCCGGAAGGACCCAGGACCAGCGTGCGTCACCGCTGCGGAAGGCGCGCCACAGCATGACGCCTCCCGCACCGGTCAGTGCCGCGATGCCGGGGGCGAGCGCGGTCGTGTAGTACGGGTGCATCGTGCCCTCGGCCATGGCGAAGGTCAGGTAGTGGAGGACGAGCCAGCCGCCCCACATCACGAGCGCGGCGCGCGTGGCGTCGGTGCGCGGGGCGCGGCCGCACCGCACCAGGCCGGCGACGAGGGCGATGAACGCGAAGGGGATCAGCCAGGAGATCTGGCCGCCGAGGATGTCGTTGAACATACGGCCGATGCCCGCCGTACCGGCGAAGGTGCCGCCCCCGCCCCCGCCGCCCCCGCCGTTGCCCTCGCCGCCGAGGACCCGGCCCAGGCCGTTGTAGCCCATGATCAGGTTCCAGGCGGAGCCGTCCGTGGAACCGCCGATGTACGGGCGGTCGTCGGCGGGGACGAGGGAGACCGCCGTCGCCCACCAGAAGCTGGAGACCGCCAACGCCACGGCCGCCAGGGCCAGGTTGACGACCTTCTTCTTCCAGCCCAGCTTCGACGCGTACACGTAGACGGCGAAGACGGCCGGCAGGGCGATGTACCCCTGCAGCATCTTGGCGTTGAAGGCGAGCCCGAAGCAGACAGCGGAGCCGATCAGCGGCAGCAGCCTGTCGTTGCGCACGGACCGGAGCGCGAGGGCCGCACCGGCGACCATCAGCAACACCAGGATCGTGTCGGGGTTGTTGTCGCGGTTGATGGCGACCGTGATCGGCGTCAGCGCGAGGACCAGCGCCGCGATGGCGGCCGCCACATGCCCGAACACCCGCTTCACGGAGGTGTGCAGGATCCAGATCGTGCCGAGCGCGGCCCCGATCTCGGGCAGCATCATCTGCCAGGTGCCGAAGCCGAAGACCCGGCAGGACAGGCCCATGATCATGAGCGCGAACGGCGGCTTGTCGACGGTGATGAAGTTGCCCGCGTCGAGCGAGCCGAAGAACCACGCCTTCCAGCTCTTCGTGCCGCTGTAGATGGCCGCGCTGTAGAAGCTGTTGAGGCTGTTGCCGGACAGGTTCCAGCCGTAGAGGACCGCCGCCAGGACCAGGATCGCGATCAGGGCGGGCAGCGACCAGCGCGGTGCCTTGTCCGGGGGCGCCGCGGGTGGGGCCGGCGGCGGCCAGTCGGCTGACACGGTTTCGGTGTGGGGGTGTGGATCGGTGGCAGATGTCACGCGGGCATCGTGCAAACACCGGGTGAGTGCGCGCTGTGGCGAACCTGGCTCTTGCCTGTGAATTGGCAAAGGGCCGTGCAAAGGAGGCCGTCGCCGGCCCGCGTTGCCACGGTCAGCGGTCTTCGCTTCGGCCGAGTCCGAGGTAGGCGAGGAGGCCGAAGATGTTCCCGAAGGCGCAGATGGCGAGCCAGACCTGCGGCGGGAACTGTCGTGTGCGTGGGTGCCGTGAGATGTCGATCATGCAGAGGACGGCGGGGATGATCGCGATCAGCGGCACGATCGCGACCCACGGGGTGGGCGGCGGTGAGCTGAGGGAGTCGGCCAACACGGGGCGGCGTCCTACGGGGTTTCGGGGGCGAGGATGAAGATTCCGGCGACCTTCTCGTCCGTGTCGAACGCGACCCGGGCCTTCATGTCGCCGGCCTCGTACTGCAGGGGGATGTCGACGACCGTGTGATCGCCGATGCGTCGGACGAACGGCTCGCCCTCGCCGAAGCCCTCGAACTCGCCGACGAGGCCGGTGACCGTGGCCAGCCCGTTGCCCCGGACTTCGTCGGTGAAAGCCTCCAGGACCTGTGTGTTGAAGGACTGCCTGGCTTCGTCCATGCGTCCCTCGAGGACGGCCGTGACGATCGTGCGCGCGCGTTCCGCGGCGTCGGACATGCGCACTGTCTTGTCCATGGGTTCTCCCGTGCGGGGATCGATGGGCTTGCCGAACCGTTGGAAGGCGGCTTGGCGGGTGACTCCGAGCAGGTCCCCGACCTCCTGCCAGGTGTGGCCGGCGTCCCGACACTGCTGCACGCACAGCTTGAGCACCTGTTCCGCCAGGTCGTCCACGCCTTGGGCGTGCCGGACCAGGTCGAGGTAGGCAGGCGCGGTCAGCGGGCTGCCGACCGCCTCGGCCAGGACCGAGGTCCGCTCGGCCAGCAGGCCGCTCAGGGCGGTGAGGGTCTGGGGGGAATCGGTCACGTGTAAAGGCTGCCTTTACACGTTCTCGATGTCAAGTAATCCTTTACAGCTGTGCCCCGACAACTCGGTCCTATTCGGATCAATCGCGGCTCCTCATGCGCAGACGTGATCCGTTCGTTCTGAACGCGTGTGCAACTTTCGGCCGTTGTTGCGAGTCAGGAGAGGCGAGAGCGCCTGAGTGCGCTCAACGACGCCCAGAAAGACGGGGGATCCTCCATGACTCGCCGTACGTTCAGACCGGTTCGTGTGCTCGGCGCCGGGCTCGCCGCCGGAGTTCTCATACCCTGCGTGGCCGCCGCCTCGCCCGCCGCGGCCGCCACGACACCGACCGTCAGCTGTACGTCCTCGCAGTCCGCTCTGGCCACCAAGCTCCAGAAGGACATCACCGCCGCCGTCGCGAACCGCGCGGGCACCATCGCGGTCGGTCTCTACGACCGCTCCACGAACACCACTTGCTCGCTGCGGGCTTCGTCCTCCTACGACTCCGCCAGCGCCGTGAAGGTCACCGTCCTCGCCACGCTCCTCTGGGACGCGAAGAGGCACAACCGCTACCTGACCGACACCGAGGCCTCCCTTGCAAAGGCCATGATCACCAAGTCGGACAACACCGCGACCAGCAAGCTCTGGAAGCAGCTGGGCCTGACCAAGATCAAGGGCTTCCTCACCGCGGCCGGCATGACGAAGACCGTGCCGGGCGCGAACGGCTACTGGGGCCTGACCCAGATCAACGTCACCGACGAGCAGAAGCTGCTCAAACTGATCACCGCGCAGAACACGGTCCTGAGCGACAACTCCCGTGCGTACATCCTGAAGTTGATGAGCCAGGTCATCTCCTCGCAGCGCTGGGGCACGCCCTACGGAGCGCCCTCCGGGGTCTCGGTCCACGTCAAGAACGGCTGGCTGCAGCGCTCCACGCACGGCTGGCGGGTGCACAGCCTCGGCACCTTCAACGGCGGCGGCCACGACTACATGATCACGGTGCTCACCTGGGGCAACAGCACCATGAACTACGGCATCACGACCATCCAGGGCGTGGCCAAGGCGATTCACAGGGACCTTGCCGCGAGTTGACCCCTGGCGGTCTCCCGCCCGTCACCCACCCGTCCTACGGTGGCGCCCATGCGCCTGAGAACCGTACTCGCGACCGTCACCGCGGCCCTGGCGGCGGCCACCAGCCTGACCGCCGCCGGGCCCGCCAACGCCCATGAGAACAAGGCCTGTTCGCCGTCCGTCTCCATCGACCGTTTCTCCGACGCGCTCGACAAGACGACGTACGACGGGACCTTCGTCGGCAACTTCTCCGCGCTCGCCGTGGACCGGGACGGGTCGCCGGCCGCCCTGGAGGACCGTTCCTCCCTCTTCGGCCTGGACGCGAAGACCCTCCAGCCGAAGTCCGTCGTCCAGCTCGCCGACGAGAAGGGCGCCGCGCTCGACAGCGAGGGCCTCGTCATCGACCGCGACGGCACCCGTCTGATCACTTCGGAGACCGAGCCGTCGATCCGCCGCTACAGCGTGGACGGCAGGATCCTGGACCGCCTCCCGGTCCCGTCCTCGCTCCTCGTCGCCCCCGCCGGACGCGCCACCGCCAACCAGACCTTCGAGGGCCTGACCCTCCTCCCCGGCGGCCACACCCTGCTGGCGTCGATGGAGAACGCGATCTCCGGCGACTCCAAGAACATCGTCCGCTTCCAGACCTGGACCCGGACCAAGGACGACCACTTCCGTCTCGCCGCCCAGTACGCCTACCCCATCGACTCCGGCCTCGGCGTCCCCGAGGTCCAGGCCACCCCCGACGGCCGCCTGCTCGTCCTGGAGCGCGGCTTCACCTCCGGCGTCGGCAACACGGTCCGCCTCTACCTGGCCGACCCGCGCCACGCGACGGACACCAGCGGCATCGAGAACCTCACGGGCCAGACCGGCGTACGCCTGATAAAGAAGACGCTGCTCACCGACATCGCCGACTGCCCGTCCCTCGGCGCCACAGCCAAGCAGCCCCAGCCCAACCCGCTCCTCGACAACATCGAGGGCATGACGATCACGGGCCACGACGCCCGGGGCCGTCTGAAGGTCCTCCTGGTCAGCGACGACAACCAGAACGCGGTGCAGACGACGCGGTTCTATTACTTGCGGGTACGTGTGTGACCCTCCCCCTGCGTTTTGTTGCAGCGGGATGAAATCGCAGCCCGTATGCGTTGGTGCCTTCCGGTAGATCAGGACGTCAGACGGAGGGCACCGGCGTGGAACCGCAACGGGGATGGGCACGACGGCTGGCGGCATACGCCTGGCGCTACCCCAAGGACGTCCTCCTCGCCCTCGGCTCCTCTCTCGGCGGCATGGCCGTCATGGCGCTGGTTCCGCTGGTCACCAAGGTGATCATCGACGACGTCATCGGCGACCACAGCCGCGGTATGGCCCCCTGGGCCGGTGCGCTGCTGGGCGCCGCCGTCCTCGTCTACGTCCTCACCTACGTACGCCGCTACTACGGCGGCCGTCTCGCCCTGGACGTCCAGCACGACCTGCGGACCGAGATGTTCCAGACGATCACCCGGCTCGACGGGCGCCGCCAGGACGAGCTGTCCACCGGACAGGTCGTCGGCCGCGCCACCAGCGACCTCCAGCTGATCCAGGGCCTGCTGTTCATGCTCCCGATGACCATCGGGAATGTTCTCCTCTTTCTCATCTCCCTCGTGATCATGGCCTGGCTGTCGCTGCCGCTGACCCTGGTCGCCCTCGCCGTGGCCCCCGCCCTGTGGTGGATCGCCAAGCGCAGCCGTTCCAGGCTCCATCCCGCCACCTGGTACGCCCAGGCTCAGGCCGCCGCCGTCGCGGGCGTGGTCGACGGCGCCGTCAGCGGCGTACGCGTGGTGAAGGGCTTCGGGCAGGAGGACCAGGAGACGGGCAAGCTGCGCGAAGTGGGCCGTCGCCTCTTCGCGGGCCGGCTCCGCACGATCCGGCTGAACAGCACGTACACCCCGGCCCTTCAGGCCGTCCCCGCCCTCGGCCAGGTCGCCATGCTCGCCCTCGGCGGCTGGCTGGCCGTCCGCGGGCACATCACGCTCGGCACCTTCGTCGCCTTCTCCACCTACCTCGCCCAGCTGGTCGGCCCGGTCCGCATGCTCGCCATGGTGCTCACGGTCGGGCAGCAGGCGCGGGCGGGCACCGAGCGTGTCCTGGAGCTCATCGACACCGAGCCGTCCATGACCGACGGCACCAAGACCCTTCCCGCCGACGCGCCGGCCACCGTCGAGTTCGACGACGTGTCCTTCGGGTACGACCATGAGCGCCCCGTTCTCGACGGACTCAGCTTTGAGATCCGCCCCGGTGAGACCCTCGCCGTGGTCGGCTCCTCCGGCTCGGGCAAGTCCACGGTCTCCCTCCTCCTCCCGCGTTTCTACGACGTCACCCACGGCGCCGTCCTCATCGGCGGCCACGACGTCCGCGAGCTCACCCACGACTCGCTGCGGGCCGCGATCGGCCTGGTCCCCGAGGACTCCTTCCTCTTCTCGGACACGGTCCGGAGCAACATCGCCTACGGCCGTCCCGACGCGACCGAGGAAGAGATCCGCAAAGCCGCCCGCGCCGCCCAGGCGGACCGTTTCATCGCAGAGCTCCCGGACGGCTACGACACCAAGGTCGGCGAGCACGGCCTGACCCTCTCCGGAGGCCAGCGCCAGCGCGTCGCCCTCGCCCGCGCGATCCTCACCGACCCCCGGCTCCTCGTTCTCGACGACGCCACGTCCGCCGTGGACGCCCAGGTCGAGCACGAGATCCACGAGGCGCTGAAGCAGGTCATGGAGGGCCGCACGACCCTGCTCATCGCGCACCGCCGCTCCACCCTCAACCTCGCCGACCGCATCGCCGTCCTCGACGCCGGCCGCCTCGCCGACATCGGCACCCACGAGGAGCTGCAGGAACGATCCGCCCTCTACCGCCGTCTCCTCACCGACCCCGACGAGCTCGGCGGCGTCTCACCCGGCCACACCCAGCCCGCCGTACCGGCCGAGGACACCTCGGTACGGGACGAGCTGGATGCCGAGTTCGACGCCGAGCGCGGCGTGACGCCCCGCCTGTGGACCGGCGACCGTGAGCCCAAGGACACCGCGCTGGCCGGGATGCCGGCCACCCCCGAACTCCTCGGCCAGGTCGACGCGCTGCCCCCGGCGACCGACACCCCGGACATCGACGAGGCACGGGCGGTGCGGCCGGAGGAGTCGTACGGCCTGAAGCGGCTGCTGCGCGGCTTCGGGCTCCCGCTGCTGGTCAGCCTGGCGCTCGTCGCCGTGGACGCGGGCATGAGCCTGCTGCTCCCGATCATGATCAGGCACGGCATCGACCAGGGCGTCAGCAAGCTCGCGCTCGGCGCGGTCTGGTCGGCCTCGCTGGTGGCCCTGCTCGCCGTAGTCGTGCAGTGGGCGGCCCAGCGGGGCGAGACCCGGATGACCGGGCGCACCGGCGAGCGGGTCCTGTACTCCCTGCGTCTGAAGATCTTCGCCCAGCTGCAGCGGCTCGGACTCGACTACTACGAGCGGGAGCTGACCGGCCGGATCATGACGCGGATGACGACCGACGTCGACGCCCTCTCCACCTTCCTGCAGACGGGTCTCGTCACCGCCTTCGTCTCCGTCGTCACCTTCTTCGGCATCATGGTCGCCCTGCTGGTGATCGACGTGCAGCTGGCGCTCGTCGTCTTCGCCACCCTGCCGCCGCTCGTCGTCGCCACGTTCTTCTTCCGCCGGGCGAGCGTGAAGGCGTACGAACTCGCCCGTGAGCGTGTGTCGCTGGTCAACGCCGATCTGCAGGAGTCGGTGTCCGGGCTGCGGATCGTGCAGGCCTTCCGGCGCGAGGGCGACGGCGGCCGGCGGTTCGCGGAGCGCAGCGACAGCTACCGCCAGGCCCGTATCCGGGGCCAGTGGCTGATCTCGGTCTACTTCCCCTTCGTGCAGCTCCTGTCGTCCGTCGCCGCCGCGGCCGTACTGATCGCGGGTGCGGGCAGGGTCGCCGACGCCACGCTCACGACCGGCGCGCTGGTTGCGTACTTGTTGTACATCGACCTGTTCTTCGCCCCGGTCCAGCAGCTCTCCCAGGTCTTCGACGGCTACCAGCAGGCCACCGTCTCCCTCGGCCGCATCCAGGAACTGCTCCAGGAGCCGACCTCCACCAAGGCCGCCGACGAACCGCTCGAGGTGCTCTCCCTGCGGGGCGAGGTCGCGTTCGAGGACGTGCACTTCGCGTACGGGGCGGCCGATGAGAACGACGCGGCGCTCGGCGGTATCGAGTTGAGCATCCCGGCGGGCCAGACGGTGGCCTTCGTCGGCGAGACCGGCGCCGGCAAGTCGACCCTCGTCAAGCTCGTGGCGCGCTTCTACGACCCCACGGGCGGCCGGGTCACGGTCGACGGCCAGGACCTGCGCAGCCTCGACATCACCTCCTACCGGCACCGTCTCGGCGTCGTCCCGCAGGAGGCGTACCTCTTCCAGGGCACCGTCCGCGACGCCATCGCCTACGGCCGCCCGGACGCCACCGACGCCGAGGTCGAGGCGGCCGCCCGCGCGGTCGGCGCCCACGAGATGATCGCCACGCTCGACGGCGGCTACCTCCACGAGGTCGCCGAACGCGGCCGCAACCTCTCGGCCGGCCAGCGCCAGCTGATCGCCCTGGCCCGCGCGGAACTCGTCGATCCCGACATCCTCCTCCTCGACGAGGCGACGGCCGCCCTTGACCTGGCCACGGAGGCCCAGGTCAACCAGGCGACCGACCGCCTCGCAGGCCGCCGTACGACTCTCGTGGTGGCCCACCGCCTGACCACCGCAGCCCGAGCGGACCGCGTCGTGGTGATGGACCACGGCCGGGTCGTCGAGGACGGCACGCACGAGGAGCTGCTGCAATTGGGCGGCAGATACGCTGGGTTGTGGCGGACGTTCGTGGGGTCCGACGAGCCTGTGGTGGCCTGACCGGCGAGCCTGATCCGCTCTTGCCGTGGCGGCGCCGGCCGCACCGGGCGCCGGACGGAGTCCGGCCGGTCGTCCGCCGTGCCGATATGCCGCTACCGCGGCGTGGCTGAGAGGCCCGCCAGGGCCGAGCGGTGCGAGGGCGACATCGGGAGGTTCAGCCCACGGCCGGGTCGTCGAGGACGGCACGCACGAGGAGCTGCTTGCGCGGGACGGCCGGTACGCCGGGTTGTGGCGGACGTTCATCGGGCAGGCCGAGCCGGAGGAGCCGGTGGGCGCGTCTCGCTGACGCCCGTGCAACCATCCGACATACGTCGCGCGTCCGTACACCCGTACGCTCATCGCCGGGGTACGGGAGGGATCACAGTGGACAGTGGTGCGATACGGCGGCGGTTCGGTGCGCTCCTTGCCGTGCTGACCGCTTCCGGGCTGCTCGCGCTCGCGGCGCCGGGGGAGGCGCAGGCCGCCACCTCCTCGTCCTGCTCGGGCCGCAAGATCAGGACGTTCTCCTTCTCCACCGGCTCCGTGAAGCTCTACAAGAGCGGCAGCTACCTCTGTGCCGTCACCGTCCCCAAGAGCGGTGGCGGCAAGCGCCCGATGATGGTCAGCCTGCAGGCGCGCGGCTTCGAGCCCGTCGTCGACAAGGGGCAGTTCACGCAGCACGCCGGACCCGTGCGCTCGTACGTCGGACACCGCACGGTGTGGATCAAGGGCTCGGTGGGCCGGGGGTCGTACGACTCCGGTGGCTGGAAGCGCTACTGATCCCGCCAATCACAGAGGTATTTCCCCATCTCCCCTGGTGCGTACCGGAGTTGCTCCGATAGCTTCCGCTCGCACATCTGACTCACAGGGGAGGGTGCATGCGCAAGGCGCTCAGATGGCTGCTGGCGCTCACGGTGCTCATAGGCACGTTGAGCACGGCGGGGGCGGCCACCGCCGCCGAGCCGGAGGCCACCGACATCAAGGATCGGCTGCTCTCCATACCGGGGATGAGCCTGATCGAGGAGAAGCCGTACACCGGCTACCGCTTCTTCGTCCTGAACTACACCCAGCCGGTCGACCACCGCGACCCGTCCAAGGGCACCTTCCAGCAGCGAATCACCGTGCTGCACAAGGACGTCAGCCGCCCGACGGTCTTCTACACCGGCGGCTACAACGTCTCCACGACCCCCAGTCGCCGCGAGCCGACCCAGATCGTGGACGGCAACCAGGTCTCCATGGAGTACCGCTTCTTCACTCCCTCCCGGCCCGCCCCGGCCGACTGGAGCAAGCTGGACATCTGGCAGGCGGCCACTGACCAGCACCGGATCTTCAAGGCGCTGAAGTCCGTCTACACCAAGAAGTGGATCTCGACGGGCGGCTCGAAGGGCGGCATGACCGCCACCTACTACGAGCGCTTCTACCCCAAGGACATGGACGGGGTCGTCGCGTACGTCGCGCCGAACGACGTGGTCAACGACGAGGACTCCGCCTACGACCGCTTCTTCACGCAGGTCGGCACCAAGGAGTGCCGCGACAGGCTGAACGCCGTGCAGCGCGAGGCGCTGGTGCGCCGGGAGCCGCTGGAGAAGAAGTACGCGGCCTACGCGGCCGACAACGGCTACACCTTCAAGACCATCGGCAGCCTGGACCGGGCGTACGAGGCCGTCGTCCTCGACTACGTCTGGGGCTTCTGGCAGTACAGCCTGCTGCGCGACTGCGCCACGATCCCGGCGGACGCGAAGACCGCGACCGACCAGGCGATCTGGGACTCCGTGGACACCATCTCCGGCTTCTCCTTCTACACGGACCAGGGCCTGGAGCCGTACACGCCGTACTACTACCAGGCGGGCACGCAGCTGGGCGCGCCGGACATCCACTTCCCGTACATCGAGAAGAAGTACATCCGGTACGGCTACGAGTCGCCGCGGAGCCTGGTCCCGCGTGACATCCCGATGAAGTTCCTGCCGTACGCGATGCGCGACGTCGACTCCTGGGTGCGGCACAACGCGCACCACATGCTCTTCGTCTACGGCCAGAACGACCCGTGGGGTGCCGAGCGCTTCCGTGTCGGCAAGGGCACGAAGGACTCGTACGTCTTCACGGCACCGGGGCTGAACCACGGCGCGAACGTCGCCGGTCTGGTCGCCGAGCAGAAGGCGCTGGCCACCGCCCGCATCCTGGACTGGGCCGGTGTCCCCGCCCCGTCCACGGCCCAGGCGAAGCCGCTGGCCGAGTTCGACCGGAAGCTGGACGTCCGGGACGTGGAGCGAGAGCCGGCTCTGCGGCCGTAGGGCTGCAACTCTCCTGCTGCGCCCGGCCGTTGTTCACACGCGACGGGCGCAGCCCACCGGCTCCTGGCCGTCCAGTTGCACATACAGCGCCGTCGCCGAGGGGCACAGGGCGCGCCTGGCGACCGCCTTCACCACCTTGTACTGCGGTTTCCTCTTGCCGCTGCCGTCGCATGCCGTCTCGCGGACCTGCCCGTTCCCGGAGCCGTAGACGCAGTCGCCGACGATGGTGCGGGGGCCGCCCCCGCCGCCCGGGTCGCCGGGGTGCGGTGGCTCCAGATTGCGCATACAGGCGTAGCCCTGCGGGATCGAGCCGTCGCCGTCCTCGTCGGAGGACGGGCTCTGCCGGCTGATGTGCAGGACGAAGTCCGTGGTCGCCGGGCACAGCGGACCGTCGCCAACCTTGCCGTCGTAGCGCGCCACGACCCGGGCCGCCGCCCGCTCGCTGGGACACGGCACCTCGGTGAAGCTCGTCGACCCGAACGAACTGCACTCGTCCACGGCGAGGAACACGGCCCCGTAGCCCGAGGGCTGGGTCGTGGTCGCCTTCGGCGTCGTGGCGGGCCCCTCGCTCTTGTCCGCCCCGGACTTCAGGACCTGGCAACCGGTCAGCAGGGCAGCGACCAGTACCAGCAGTGCACAGACCACCCCCACGGAACTTCTCGCACGCATCGCAATCCCCCCTGGTGCCCCCTCAGCCAGCGTGACCCGCCGCAGCGGGCGCACGCCAGACGCGCGGGAGGCTTTGGGCCAGTTTGGGGTCGCACGCCGGGTGCGTGACGTATGCGCCCTACGCCCTGTGCACCGGCTGCCGGATGCAGGGGTTCTAGTACGAGAGTCCGTACCCGATGGGATACAGCACCGTCGCCGGATCGTCCGCCCGCTGCACCGGCACCGGCAGCTTCCCGCGCGGTGCCGCCTTCCCCGCGATCACCCGCGCGGCCGCTCTCAGCTCCACGTCGGTCCACGAGTACGACGCCAAGTGGGCGGTCGCGGAAGGGAGTTGAGCCACGTCGTAGGGATTGCGGATCGCGATCGCCACCACCGGCCTCCCGGTCGCCACCAGCTGCTCGACCAGCGTGCGCTGCGAGCTGCCCGAGGTGAGGTTGTAGGTGCCCACGACCACCGCGTCCGCGTCCTGTGCCGCCGCGACCGCCGTGGCGATGGTGGCCGCGGAGGGGGCCGTGCCCGTGGACAGGGCGGTGGCGGTGAAGCCGAGTTCGGCGAGGGCGGTCGCGAGGACGCCGGTGGGCGGTCCCGTCGTACCGGACGGGGAGGCCGGGTCGGCGCCGACGACGAGGAGTTTCCTGTACGTACGGCGGGACAGCGGCAGCAGGCCCGCCTTGTTGACCAGCAGCGTCGTCGTGCGCTCGGCGATGCGGTCGGCGGCGGCCAGATGCGCGTCCGTGCCCACGGTGCGGTCGACGCCGCTCCGGCCGGCGTAGGGGTCGTCGAAGAGCCGCAGCCTGGCCTTGAGCTTCAGGATGCGCAGGATCGACTCGTCCAGCCGCGCCTCGGTCAGCTCCCCGTCCTGTACGGCTTTGAGGACGGCGTTCCAGGCTGTGGCGAGGTCGGGCGGGTTGAGGAGCTGGTCGACGCCGGCCTTCAGCGCGAGCACGGGGACGCGGTCGTCGCCGTATTTGGTCCGTACGCCCTGCATGCCCAGGGAGTCCGTCACCACCACTCCGTCGTAGTTCAACTGCTCACGCAGGATGCCGGTGAGGATCGGGTGGGAGAGGGTGGCCGGGTCGCCGGAGTCGTCGAGGGCCGGGAACTGGATGTGCGCGGTCATGATCGAGTCGATGCCCGCCTTGACGGCCGCCCGGAACGGCACGGCGTCCAGCTGCTCCCACAGTTCCCGGCTGTGGGTGATGACCGGGAAGCCGTAGTGGCTGTCGACGGCGGTGTCCCCGTGCCCGGGGAAGTGCTTGGCGGTCGCGGCGACCGACGACCTCTGATACCCGGCGACCTCGGCGGCGACCAGACCGGCCACCGCGTCCGGGTCGGCGCCGAAGGAACGTACGCCGATGACCGGGTTGGCGGGGTTGATGTTTACGTCGGCGTCGGGGGAGTAGTCCTGGTTGATGCCCATCGCGCGCAGCTCGGCGCCGGAGATACGGCCGAGGGCGTGGGCGTCGTCGCGGGAGCCGCCGGCGCCCATGGCCATCGCGCCCGGGAATAGGGTGGCGGGCTTGCCGACGCGGCAGACGATGCCGTGTTCCTGGTCGGTGGTGATGAGGACGGGCAGGCCGCGGGGCCCGGTGAGGGAGGCGCGCTGGATGCCGTTGGAGAGGTCGGCGATCTGGTGGGGGTCCCGGGTGTTGTGTGCCCAGGTGAAGTAGATGATGCCGCCGACGCGGTACTTGGCGATCAGCTCGGCGGCCGTGCGGACGCCGATCTCCTTGAGGTTGGCGTCGATGTCGGCCTGGTCGGGGGCGGTGGCCGAGTGGCCGTACACGCGCATGACGAAGAGCTGGCCGACCTTCTCCTCCAAGGTCATACGGGAGATGAGGGAGCGGAGCTTCTTGTCGCCGGGGGTGGTGACTGCGCTTGCGGTGGTGCCGATGGCCAGAGCTGCGGTGACGCCTGCGGTGGCGGCGAGGACGGTACGTCTGGAGGGCACGTGCGCTCCTTCCGGAGTGATCCGTTTGGAGATCAGGAGTGATCCGCTGGAGATCACTGGAGATCACTGGGGATCGGCTGAAGGAAACTTCCGAGAAGTCACCAATAACCGGGAAGTTTCTGCCAGTCAAGGGAGTGCACAGTAACCAGAAAGGGGCCGCCATCGGCGCTGTTGGAGGGGGGCGCGCCGATGGCGGCGTGCTGCCGGCCGCAGTACGGCGGAGAGGGTAGGTCAGCGATCGCAGCCAGCAGCGAGGGCCGACACCGCACAGCGGAGACTCATCCGGCAGCTTGCGGGTTGGACGAACCGTATTCGGGGCGGGTTCCCGCGTTCCCCGCGATTCCCGGAAGTTGGTGCCCGAGGGTTCAACGGGACGGGTGGGACGTGTTGTTCGGTCACTGCTCCTGCAGAGTGCGTACGGTCCCTGCGATCGCCGGACGAGATGCGGCTCCTTTGCGCCACAGGGCGTACCGGCGTCGTACGGGCGCGACCGGCGGGCGGCGTCGGGCCGGTGTCGGTGACGCGGGGGCGACGGGAAGTGGTCCATCCCGTGGACGCGGCGGCGATCGAGCCCGCGCTCGGCCGATCATGAGGGCATGCCCGTAGTCACCATCCCCGGTTCCAAGTCCATCACCGCCCGCGCGCTCTTCCTGGCGGCGGCGGCCGACGGAGTCACCACCCTCGTACGCCCCCTCCGCTCGGACGACACCGAGGGCTTCGCCGAGGGGCTGGTGCGGCTCGGGTATCGCGTCGGCCGTACCCGGGACGCATGGCAGGTGGACGGCCGTCCGCAGGGCCCTGCGGTGAGCGAGGCGGACGTGTACTGCCGGGACGGTGCCACGACGGCACGTTTCCTGCCGACGCTGGCGGCGGCGGGACACGGGACGTACCGCTTCGACGCGTCGCCCCAGATGCGCCGCCGTCCCCTCCTGCCCCTGACCCGCGCCCTGCGTGACCTGGGGGTCGACCTGCGGCACGAGGAGGCTGAGGGGCACCACCCGCTGACGGTGCGGGCGGCGGGTGTCGAGGGCGGGGAGGTGGTCCTGGACGCGGGGCAGTCGTCGCAGTACCTGACAGCTTTGCTGCTGCTCGGGCCCCTGACCCGCAAGGGTCTCCGTATCCGGGTCACGGACCTGGTCTCCGTCCCCTACGTGGAGATCACCATCGCGATGATGCGGGCGTTCGGGGTGGAGGTGGCCCGGGAGGGCGACGTGTTCGTCGTCCCGCCCGGCGGCTACCGGGCCACGACCTACGCCGTCGAGCCGGACGCTTCGACGGCGAGCTACTTCTTCGCGGCGGCCGCGGTGACACCGGGCGCCGAGGTGACCGTGCCGGGGCTGGGCGAAGGAGCGCTGCAGGGCGACCTCGGCTTCGTCGACGTACTGCGGAGGATGGGCGCCGAGGTGTCGGTGCGCCCGGACGGCACGACGGTCCGGGGCACGGGACAACTGCGCGGCCTCACCGTCAATATGCGGGACATCTCGGACACGATGCCGACGCTGGCGGCGATCGCACCGTTCGCGTCGGGGCCGGTGCGGATCGAGGACGTGGCGAACACGCGCGTGAAGGAGTGCGACCGGCTGGAGGCCTGCGCGGAGAACCTTCGGCGGCTGGGGGCGGATGTGTCGACGGGGCCGGACTGGATCGAGATCCACCCGGGTGTGCCGTCCGGGGCCGGTGCGGAGATCAAGTCGTACGGCGACCACCGCATCGTGATGTCCTTCGCGGTGGCCGGGCTGCGGGTGCCGGGTATTTCGTTCGACGACCCCGGCTGCGTACGGAAGACTTTCCCGGGTTTCCATGAGGCGTTCGCGCAGCTGCGGGGGCAGTTGCCGGGGTAGGGGGTGGACCGGGATGGCCGGTGACGGCGGTTTCAGGCTCGAAGGGCCGTTGCTGGAAGGCAAGTTGGTGCGCCTGGAGCCGTTGGAGCACCGGCATGCCGCCGACCTGGCGGTGGCCGTGGAGGAGGAGCGCGGCACATACGAGTTCACCTGGGTGCCGAGGGCCGACGAGGTGGGCGGCTACATCGACGCGCAGCTCGCCCGCGCGGCGACGGGACGGCTCGCGCCGTACGCGCAGGTGTCGGTCGAGACCGGGCGGGCGGTGGGCACGACGTCGTACTGGGAGCCGCGCGCCTGGCTCGCCGACGACCGGCTCGACGCCGTGGAGGTCGGGTTCACCTGGCTCGGTGCGTCCGCGCAGGGCACGGGCATCAACGCCGAGGCCAAGCTGCTGCTCTTCCGGCACGCCTTCGAGGTGTGGGGCGTGCAGAGGATCGACCTGAAGACGGACGCGCGCAACAGCCGTTCCAGGGCGGCGATTCAGAGCGCCGGGGCACGCTTCGAGGGCGTACTCAGGAACTGGTCGCGGTCCTGGGCGCCGGGGGAGGAGGGCCGGTTGCGCGACTCCGCGATCTTCTCCATCACGGCGGCGGAGTGGCCGGAGTGCCGGGAGCGGCTGGAGGAGCGGGTGGCGGGGTTCGTGGCGGCCGGCGGGTAGCCGGCCGGCGCAACCACGAAGGTCTTGCTCACCTGTTCCTGGTCCACCGTGCAAGACTGGCTGGACCGGGGGCATGGTGGTCGTAGACCGTCGACCCATGACCGCGAAGCACTTCCTCATCCTGCACGGCTGGCAGAACCACCGCCCCAAGGCTCACTGGCAGCACTGGCTCGCCGACCGTCTCACCGGACTCGGCCACCACGTCACCTACCCCCAGCTGCCCGACCCCGACGACCCGAGCCTGGAGGTCTGGCTCACCGAGCTCGCCCGTCACCTGGACGAGCTCCCCGGCCCCGAGCGCGTTGTCATCGCCCACAGCGCCTCCGTCCTGCTCTGGCTGCACGCCGTGTCGCGCGGGCTCGTGAAGATGGGCGCCGTGGACCGGGCGCTGCTGGTCGCCCCGCCGTCCGCCTCCGTCCTCGCAAGCCATCCCGAGGTGGCCGGATTCGCCCCGCCCGCCCTCGACTTCGCCCTCCCCTCGCCCACCCGTCTCGTCGCCGGCGACGACGACCCGTACTGCCCCGAAGGGGGGCGGGACCAGTACGGCGACCCCCTCGACATCCCCACCGACATCCTCCCCGGCGCCGCGCACCTCGACCTCGACGCCGGCTACGGCTCCTGGCCCGCCGTACTGGACTGGTGCCTGGACGGGTCGGTGAGGCTCACGCCTCGTCCGGAGTGAGAGCCGTCCCCGTCCGCAGTTCCGGCGTGCTCGCGCTCACGGACAGCACCGCCAGCAGACACAGCACACCCCCGGTGACGAGGGCCGTCGCGCCCGAGGTCCAGCCGGCGACCAGACCGCCGCGCAGATTGCCGATGTTGGGCCCGGCCTGGCCGACGATCTGCTCGGCCGACGTCACCCGGCCCAGCAGGGAGTCGGGGGTGCGGGTCTGCACGATCGTGCTGCGCGCGACCACGGAGGCGTTGTCGGCGGCACCGGCGACGACCAGACAGGCAAGTCCCGCCCAGGGGCTGCTCATCAGGCCGAACGCGGCCAGCGCGACACCCCACGTCCCGGCGCCGCACAGCATCACCAGACCGGGGCGGCCGAGCCGCGTCACCGCCCCGGAGAACACCGAGGACACGATGCCGCCGACGGAGATCGCGGACAGGAACAGGCCGAGCGTGCGCGGATTGCCGCCGAAGCGCTCCGCGTTGACCAGCGGGAACAGGCTGACGGGCATCGACAGGACGGTGGCCGCCAGGTCGGTGACCAGGGCACCGCGCACCACCGGGTGCCCGTACAGAAAGCGCAGCCCGTCCAGGACGCCGTGCAGCCCGGCCCGCGACGGCTCGCCCTCGGGTGGCAGCGCGGGCAGCCCGAAAGCGCCGTAGAAGGCGAGTACGAAGGTGAGGGCGTCCGCCAGGTAGCAGAAGCCGATGCCCGCCCAGCCGATCAGCAGACCGCCCAGGGCCGGACCGACGAGCATCATCGTCGTGAACGACATCATGTTCAGCGCAAGACCGGCCGGCACCTGCTCCTTGGGCAGCAGCCGCGGCACGAACACTCCCGCTGCCGGACCGCCCACCGCACCGAAGCCCGACTGCGCCGCGATCAGCACCAGCACCACGGCCACCGGCACATGACCGGTGAACCCCTGGACCGCGAGCAGCAGCGAACAGACCGCCTGGGCAACGGTGTTGAACAGGAAGATCCGGCGCCGATCCCCGCGGTCCACCCACGCCCCGGCGAACAGCCCCACGACGACGGTCGGCAGCGCACCCGCCAGCCCCACCGCACCGGTCCACACCGTGCTGTGCGTCATGTCCCAGACCTGGTACATGACGGCCACCACGGTCATGAACGTGCCGAGCAGCGACACGGTCCGCCCGATCAGCAGCCGCCGGAACAGCGGCGAGGCGCGCAGCGGCCGGACGTCGACGAGCGCACGCCCGAGGCCGGAGCTCATGAGGGCATGACGGGATACGGAGCGGTCTGCGCGGGCATGGCGGGGACGCTATACGGCGGCCCCCGCGCCCGGCGACCGATTTACCGACGGTGGTGCAACGCCCCTAAAGGGGCGCGGGGAACTGCGCGACCAGCCACGACGGCGCCGCAGACGCCCACGGCCCATCGCGGCGCACCCCGCGGAGCGCTACGCGCACTCGTTGAGCAGCCGCCCCAGATGCTCCCGCCCCGCCCCCAGCAGCTCCGGCAGCGGCGCGGCCTCCTCGTACCAGCGCTTCTCGTACTCCCAGCACAGCCAGCCGTCCCAGCCGTGCCGGGAGAGGACCTCCACGCAGTCGGTGAGCGGCAGCACTCCGGCGCCGAGCGGCAGCGGGGTCGTGTCGTCGGCCGAGGCGATGTCCTTGACCTGGACGTAGCCGAGGTACGGGGAGAGAGCCGCGTACGACTCGGAGGGCTGCTCGCCGCCCAGCCATGTGTGCATGACGTCCCAGAGGGCGCCGACATGGCGGTGCCCGACCCGGCCGAGGATGCGGATCGCGTCGGCGGCCCTGCGGTGCGAGTCGTGGGTCTCCAGCAGGATGCGTACGCCGAGGTCGGCGGCGTGCTCCGCGGCCGTGCCGAGCCGTCGCGCGGCCGTCGCGTCGGCGCGCTCGGTGCTCTGCTCGTGGCCGCCGCCGGGGAAGACCCGGACGTACGGGGCGCCGAGGTCGTGGGCGAGGCCGAGGAGGCTGCGGATCTCCTCGATCACCGGGCCGTCGTCCCCCGGCGCCGCCACGCGGGCGTACCCCGCGAGGCCCAGGATCTCGATGCCGCCCGCCTTGAACTCGGCGGCCACGTCGGCCCGCCCGGCGAGGTCGATGCCGGGGTGGACCGGCTCCTCCGGGTGCGCGCGCAGTTCGACACCGTGGTAGCCGTGGGTCGCCGCGAGCCGGACCACGTCCGGGATGGGCAGACCGGGAACGCCGAGGGTGGAGAAGGCCAGTCTCATGGTCCCTACTGTCACTCTTGTGTGCTGTGCAGGTCCAGCCGCCAGTCCTGGCCGTTCAGGTCCTTTCCGAAAGAACGGTGCGGTTTCTCGGCGACGAGGACGAAGCCGTGGCGCTGGTAGATGCGGCGGGCGGCGGCCAGGACGTCGTTGGTCCACAGGACGAGCTCGCGGTAGCCGACACCGCGCGCGAAGTCGATGACGGCCTTGGTGAGCCGGTCGCCGATGCCGAGCCCGCGTGCGTCCGGCTCGACCAGCAGCAGCCGCAGCCGGGCCGTGGCGGGCGCCTCGTCCCGTACGCACATCACACACCCCACCGGCCGCCCGTCGATCTCGGCGATCCACACCCGCTCCAGATGCGGATCGTGATCCACTGCGAAGTCGGCGACGATCCGCGCCACCAGTCCCTCGTAGTCCGCGTTCCACCCGTACTCGGCGGCATACAGCGCGGCGTTGCGCTGCACGATCCAGCCCAGGTCGCCCGGGCCGGGCTCGCGCAGGACGACGTCCTCGCGGCGGGGCGGGCGGCCGTCGGAGAGGATCTCGCGGACGGCTCGCATCGCCTCGGCCAGGCGCGGCCGGTCGGCGGAGGGCACGGTGGACAGCAGCGCGCCGACGGATTCGTTCGCCCGCTCGGCGAGCAGGGCGGCGGTCTCGCGGCCGCGCGGCGTGAGCGAGACGCGACGGCGCCGGGGATCACGGGCGGACGGCGTGCGCTCGATCAGCCCGTCGTCCTCGAACTTGTTCAGGATCCGGCTCAAGTACCCGGCGTCCAGGGAGAGTTCGGCCCGCAGGTCGGCCGCGTCCGTACGCGGGGAGTGCGCGAGTTCGTACAGGACGCGGGACTCGGTCAGGGTGTACGGGGCGTACAGCTGGCGGCTGTAGTCGAGGGCGCCGATGACGTTCGTGTAGAAGCGGTTGAAGGTGCGGATGTCCTGGACGGTCATGATCGTCGACCCCCGGTGGCTGACTCGATGGTTGTCCCGATAGTTGACTCAGTCAGAGATACCGTCGGTCCGAGCCTAGGACACCCGCACCCGCGCGACTACCCCTCGGCTATCCCTTCGGCTATCCCTCGGTGGCCGGCCGGTAGACGTTCACCTGCACACCGGTCTTGCCCTGCGCCGTGGAGACCAGCTCGAACGGCCGCTTGGCCCCGTCATCGGGGAAGATCGACTTGCCGCCGCCGAGGATGACCGGCATCTGGATGAGCTGCAGCTCGTCGACCAGCCCTTCCTTGATCAGCGTCCGGACGAGCGTGGGGCTGCCCATCATCGCCAGGTCGCCGCCGGGGGCGGCGCGCAGCGCCCGAATCCGCTCGACGGCCTCGCTCCCCGCGATCCGCTCGGTGTTGTTCCAGGTCAGCTCGTCGTCGCTGAGGGTGTCGGTCACGACGTACTTCTTCAGCGCGTTGAGCCGGTCGGCGAACGGATCCCCGGCCCGCTCGGGCCAGGCCCCCGCCATGGTCAGATAGGTCCGCCGCCCGTACAGCAGAGCCTCGGCCCTCTCCAGCCCGGCGGCGAAGGCGCCGCCGACCACCTCCGGGTCGAAGTACGGGTGCGACCAGCCGCCGTGCGCGAAGCCGCCGTCGGTGTCCTCCTCGGGGCCGCCGGGCGCCTGCACGACCCCGTCGAGGCTGATGAACTCGCTGATGACGATGCGCATGGAACTCTCTCCTGTCGTTCGCTCGGATGATCATGGCGATTACGGCGATTACGGCAATGAAGACCAGGGCGCAGCGCGGAAATCATCGGTGGGGTCGAGCGTAGGCGGGGGACGGCCCGCGAGTCGTCGCCCGTTCCCGCGTCCACCGGCCCGAGGCCGTGGAGGCGCCTCGGTCCAGTCTCGTCAGTCCCACCAGAACCGCCACTCGGTCCGCCCGACCAGTTCGGCGGCGTACTCGGGAAAGGGCGTGGGCGGGTCGTCGACGATGTTGTCGGCGGTGGACAGGACATGCTCCAGCGCGAGCCGTTCGGCATGCGGAAGCTCGAGCGGTGGCCGGGCGACCGAGGCGAACAACTCGCTGCCGAAGGCTCCCACGACCCGGGCGCCGAACCGCTCCTCCCAGCTGCGCAACAGGGCGATGAGCAGGGGTATCGGCGCCTCGGCGGACCACCCCATCAGGGCCGGTACGTCGGCGCTGCGGGGGGCGGGGACGAGAGCGAGGCGGCACGCGTGCGCGAACGGATGGGTGGTCAGAAGCTCCTCGACGACCCGCGCCGCGGCCTCCTCCGGCCCCGGACCGCCGGTTCCGCTCTCCACGCCGGCAGCCAACCCGGGCCAGCTCTCGAACGGCGGACCGGGATCGTGCGGCCAGGGCGCGATGCCCTCGGGCAGATCGTTGTCGTCCTGAGCAGGCGCGCTCCAGAACGGCAGCCGTCGCCGCCGGTACTCGGCGAAGTCCGCCGCGAGAACGGACTCCAGGCGTACGGCGTCCACCGCGCCCAAGTCCTCGGGAGAGAAAGGCTCGTCGGGCCAGCAGAGATACGGGTGCACGCCCGTCACCGCGGCCGACTGCATCAGCCGGGGCCACAACTCCACGATGTCGTCGGGCAGTTCCTCGGACACCCACACATCAGCGGCCCCACGACGCTCGAACCGCCCACTCGACAGCCCACCGGGCAAGGGAAAGACCATGGCCGGACGATAGACACTGCCACTGACATTCGGGGCCGGGCAGGGTGCTCCGCACTCCCCGCCCGGCCGGGCAGCCGTACCTCAGCCGCGCGGCACCCCCGACGACCCCCGCACCATCAGCTCCCCCCGAACCGTCGCAATACCTCCCGGCGGCGGCTCCTCCCGCCCCATGGCGATCCGCCCCGCCCGGGCCCCCGCCTCCGCGAGCGGCAACCGCACCGTCGTAAGTGCAGGCACCGCATCGACGCTGAACGGCAGGTCGTCGAAGCCGGCGACCGAGACGTCCTCCGGAATCCGCAGCCCGGACTCCCGCAGCGCCGCACACGCACCCAGCGCGACGGAGTCGTTCGCCGCGACGACCGCCGTGAGAGAGGGATCCCGCCGCAACAGCTCCAGCGTCGCCTCGTACCCGGACGTCCGGTCGTAGCGCCCCCACACCGTCCACCGGGGATCCTCCTCGATCCCCGCCGCGGCCAGCGCCGCCCGATGCCCCTCAAGGCGGTGCCGCGTCGTCGTCCGCTCCTCCGGCCCCGCGATGTAGCCCAGCCGCCGGTGTCCAAGGCCGATCAGGTGCTCGGTCAGCCGCTGCCCGCCCCCGCGGTTGTCGAAGGCCAGCGCGATCGCCCCCGTGTCCGGCGACGGCGGCCGCCCGCACAGCACCACTCGCGTCCCCGCGTCCGTCAGCTTCCGCAGCTTCGCCGCGACCGCCGCCGCGTGCGGCTCGTTCTCCATCGCGCCGCCGGTCAGCACCACCGCAGCCGCCCGCTGCCGCTGCAGCAGGGTCAGGTACGTCAGCTCACGCTCCGGCGAACCCCCCGTGTTGCAGACGACGGCCAGCCGCTCACCGCCGGCCCGGCCGCCCGGCCCCCCGATCTCCGACTGGATCGCGCTCGCCATGATCCCGAAGAAAGGGTCGGCGATGTCGTTGACGAGAATTCCGACCAGATCGGAAGTCGCCGCCGCCAGCGCGCTCGCCGGCCCGTTCAGCACGTAGTCCAGCTCGTCGACCGCCTTCAACACCCGCTCACGGGTGGAGGCGGCCACGGGATAGTTCCCGTTCAGCACGCGCGACACCGTCGCGGGCGAGACCTGCGCGCGGGCCGCCACGTCCGCCAGGGTCACCGTCATCTCGTCGTCCTCCGGTCGCGCATTTCGTCGCGCATCTCTCGTACCTCGTCGTACGTCCGTACCTCGTCGTACGTCCTCGTAGACAGGCCGCCCCAGGCCCCCGGTTCCGAGCACGTCGAGCAGACCTTACGGCCAGAACCCCCCACTGTTCGTCCCCTCGAACAACTCGAAGCGGTCACGGTCTTGTCCGGACGCTGCTCAGAGGCTAGCTTCTCCTTGTATAGAAAGCGCTTGCTGTGACGCTCATCAGTAGGGCCGACGCGGCGCACACCACCCGCGTACAAGGCTGTGTACGACGCCTGCGAAGGGAATGACGTGACACGCAAGACGGTGCGTATCGCCATGAACGGCGTGACCGGGCGCATGGGCTACCGCCAGCACCTGGTCCGCTCCATCCTGGCCATCCGCGAACAGGGCGGCCTCGACCTCGGCGACGGCACCGTGCTGTGGCCGGAGCCGATCCTGGTCGGCCGCCGCGAGCACGCCCTGAGGGCACTCGCCGAGCAGCACGGTCTGGACCCCGAGAGCATCTCGACCGACGTCGACGCGGTCCTCGCCGACCCGAGTGTCGACATCTACTTCGACGCCCAGGTGACCTCGGCCCGCGAGGAAGCGATCAAGAAGGCGATCGCGGCGGGCAAGCACATCTACACCGAGAAGCCGACCGCGACCGGTCTGGAGGGGGCCCTGGAGCTGGCGCGTCTCGCACATGAGAAGGGCATCAAGCACGGCGTCGTCCAGGACAAGCTCTTCCTCCCGGGCCTGCTGAAGCTCAAGCGCCTCATCGACGGCGGCTTCTTCGGCCGCATCCTCTCCATCCGCGGCGAGTTCGGCTACTGGGTCTTCGAGGGCGACTGGCAGACCGCCCAGCGCCCCTCCTGGAACTACCGCGCCGAGGACGGCGGCGGCATCGTCGTCGACATGTTCCCGCACTGGGAGTACGTGCTCCACGAGCTGTTCGGCCGCGTGAGGTCCGTCCAGGCCATCGCCACCACCCACATCCCGCAGCGCTGGGACGAGAACGACAAGCCGTACGACGCGACGGCCGACGACGCCGCCTACGGCATCTTCGAGCTCGACGGCGGCGCCATCGCCCAGATCAACTCCAGCTGGGCCGTCCGCGTCAACCGCGACGAGCTGGTGGAGTTCCAGGTCGACGGCACGGAGGGCTCGGCGGTCGCGGGCCTGCGCAACTGCCGCGTCCAGCACCGCAGCATGACCCCCAAGCCGGTCTGGAACCCCGACATCCCGGCCACCTACTCCTTCCGCGACCAGTGGCAGGAGATCCCGGACAACGACGACTTCGACAACGGCTTCAAGGCCCAGTGGGAGCTGTTCCTCAGGCACGTCTACGCCGACGCCCCCTACCACTGGGACCTCCTCGCCGGCGCCCGCGGCGTCCAGCTCGCCGAGCTGGGCCTGAAGTCCTCGGCGGAGGGCGTCCGCATCGACGTACCGGAGATTGCGCTGTGACCATCCAACTCCCCGACTTCAAGGGCGGGTTGAGGGCATACGAGCCCCGCCCCGAGCCCCTGGTGGTGACCCCCGGCACCCCCTTCACCTCTCGTACGGTCTTCTCGGCGGCCCACGTCGTCGCCGACCCGTACGCGGACGTGTCGCCCGACTCGCCCGCCGCCGTCGACTGGGACGCCACCCTCGCCTTCCGCCGCCACCTGTGGTCCCACGGCCTCGGTGTCGCGGAGGCGATGGACACCGCCCAGCGCGGCATGGGCCTGGACTGGGCGGGCGCGGCCGAGCTGATCCGCCGCAGCGCGGCCGAGGCGAAGTCGGTCGGCGGCCGGATCGCCTGCGGCGTCGGCACCGACCAGATCACCGCCGGGTCTCTCGTGGAGGTCCGGGCGGCCTACGAGGAGCAGCTCGCCCTCGTGGAGGAGTCCGGCGCGCAGGCGATCCTCATGGCGTCCCGCGCGCTGGCCGCGGCGGCGTCCGGCCCCGAGGACTACCTGGAGGTCTACGGCCACCTACTCCGCCAGGCGTCCGAGCCGGTGGTCCTGCACTGGCTGGGCCCGATGTTCGACCCGGCGCTGAAGGGCTACTGGGGGTCGAGCGACCTCGACGCGGCCACGGACACCTTCCTCGACGTCATCGCCGCCCACCCCGACAAGGTGGACGGCATCAAGGTGTCGCTGCTGGACGCCCAGCGGGAGATCGACCTCCGCCGCCGGCTCCCTGACGGGGTCCGCTGCTACACGGGCGACGACTTCAACTACCCCGAGCTGATCGCCGGCGACGAGCAGGGCTTCAGCCACGCCCTGCTCGGCATCTTCGACCCGCTGGGCCCGCTGGCGGCCCAGGCGGTACGGGTGCTGGATACGGGGAACGTGACCGGCTTCCGCGAACTCCTCGACCCCACGGTCGAGTTGTCCCGCCACCTCTTCCAGACCCCGACCCGCTTCTACAAGACGGGCGTCGTCTTCCTCGCCTGGCTCGCGGGCCACCAGTCGCACTTCACGATGGTCGGCGGCCTCCAGTCGGCCCGCTCCCTCCCGCACTTCGCCCGCGCCTACGAACTCGCCGACGGCCTGGGCCTGTTCCCGGACCCGAAGCTGGCTCTGGAGCGCATGAAGAACCTGCTGTCGCTGTACGGAGTGGCCCAGTGAGCGCTCTCGGAGACCTCTCCCGCTTCTCCATCAACCAGATGACCGTGAAGCAGCTGTCGATGCCCGAACTGGTCGACGCCTGCCGCGAGTTGGGCATCGGCAACATCGGCCTCTGGCGCGAACCCGTCCAGTCGTACGGCCTCGACGCGACCGCCAAACTGATCCGTGACGCGGGCCTGACGGTCACGACCCTGTGCCGCGGCGGCTTCTTCACGGCCATCGACCCGGGGGAGCGCGCCAAGGCCCTGGACGACAACCGGCGTGCGATCGACGAGGCGGCGACGCTCGGCACCGACACCCTGGTCCTGGTCTCCGGCGGCCTGCCCGCCGGCTCCAAGGACCTGCACGGCGCACGTGAGCGGATCGCGGACGCGCTGGGCGAGCTGGGCCCGTACGCCGAGCAGCACGGCGTCCGCCTGGCCATCGAGCCGCTCCACCCGATGTACGCCGCCGACCGCTGCGTGGTCTCGACGCTCACCCAGGCCCTGGACCTCGCGGAACGCTTCCCCGCCCACCAGGTCGGCGTCACCGTCGACACGTACCACATCTGGTGGGACGACAACGCGCCCGCGCAGATCGCCCGGGCGGGCGCGGGCGGCCGTATCCACACCTTCCAACTCGCCGACTGGACCACGCCGTTGCCGGAGGGCGTGCTCAACGGCCGCGGGCAGATCGGGGACGGCTCGATCGACATGCGGGAGTGGAAGGGGTACGTGGAGGCGGCCGGCTACACCGGACCCATCGAGGTCGAGCTCTTCAACGACGGCCTGTGGGCGCGGGACGGGCGGGAGGTGCTGGCGGAGACAGCCGCCCGGTTCGTGGAGCACGCCGCCTGACAGCACGGGAACAATTCGCTGGAACCGCACAGAGGTTCGTGCAGAATGTGATCTCGTGAGCGAGAGCCTGGGACCACTGGAACGGGTCGACAGCCGTTGGGCGTTGGGGGACGCCCGGCGGCCGGGCCGCGCGTGGGTGGAGTTCCGGACGGACGGACTGCACGCCGTTGCGCGGGACTCCCGGGTGGAGATCGTTCCCTGGTCCAGGATCATGCTGGGCTTCCGCATCACCCTGGGCGGCCGCTACCCGAACCGCGACGTCTACACCCAGATGGGCGTTCTGGGCGGCCTGCCCGGTCCCTTCAAGGGGCGCGGCGGCGGCTATCTGCACATGACGGTGCGCCACCCGTACGAGGACCAGCAGCTGTTCTTCGACCGCCATCCCCGCTGGTACCGGACGAAGGACGTCCTGACCCTGCAGGCCGTGATGACGCAGCTGGTCGAGGACGGCGAGGTGCACCGGCTCGGCGACGCCGACTGGACGGCCCGCGTGGTCGACTGTCTGGCGACGTTCGGCGGCTGGGCGACGACCGGGGCGCTGCGGCGGGCTGCCGCGGAGGCGGTGGAGGCGGCCGGTCCTCCGAGTCCCGGGGCGGGCCAGAGTTGAGACGGGCCACGGTCGCCGAGCTGTACCGCTACCCGGTGAAGTCGATGCTCGGCGAGCCGCTCGAGGCCGTCGAGGTCACGGACCGCGGCCTGAGCGGCGACCGGCGGTTCGCGCTGCTTGACGAGGAGACGGGCAAGGTCGCCAGCGCGAAGACCCCGCGTCTGTGGCGGGAGTTACTCAGGTGCGCTGCGACACTCACCGAGGCCGGACCGCGCATCACCGGACCGGACGGCACGGAAGTTCACGGAACCGCCGCCCTCTCGGCCCTCGTCGGCCGCAACGTCACGCTGACCGACGCACCCCCGCCCGCCGCCACACTGGACCGCTCCCGTCCGGAGCAGGTCCTGGCGGCGGGACAGGAGGCCGAAGTGGACGCCGACACCGTCCAGTTCGGCTCGGCCTCCCCGCCCGGCACCTTCTTCGACTTCGCACCGGTCCACGTCATCACGACGTCGACCCTGAGGAGAATCGCCGAGCTGAGCCCCCGGGGCACGGTGGAGGTGCGGCGCTACCGCCCCAACCTGGTCATCGAGACGGACGAGGCCGAAGGCTTCGTGGAACACACCTGGGCCGGCAGACAACTGCGCATCGCCGACGGCCCGATCCTCCGCGTCATCGCCTCGACGCCCCGCTGCGCGATCCCCACCCTCGCCCACGGCGACCTCCCCCGCGACCCGGACGCTCTGCGTGTCCTCGCCCACCACAACCGCGTACCTGCCCTGCCCGGCCGACCACCCGAGCCGTGTGCCGGGGTGTATGCGCAGGTGGTGCGGGGCGGACGGGTGCGGGAAGGGGATGTCATACGGTTCTGATCCCGCCGTCTACGGCGCTTCGGTTATGAGTTCGCCGAACTCGTCGATGACGACGAAGAGGTGGGGGAGGGGTTCGAGGTCGGGGCGTTCGGTGGCGCGCAGGGCGGCGTAATGGCCGATGTCGGCGACGCTCCCGGCGTCCTTGAGGACCTGCTGGCGGCGTTTGACCTCGCCGGCCAGGCTGGTGTGGACGCGTCCGACGACGGTGGCCGCGTTGCCGAGCTTGCCCTCGGGCAGGTTGGGCGGCGGCTCGATCGAGCGCGGCGGGGCGGGGGTGAGAGGGCGCGTGCTGCGAGCGGGCCGGTGGACGAGCTGCCGGGTCACTGAAGGGCCGCTCCGGAGAGGAGGAAGGGACGGCTGGTCGTGGTCATCGCAGTGATCACGGTCATCGCACGCGCACTGCCCGGTGCAGCGCCTCGGCCGCCAGCTGCATGGCCGCGTCCTGAGCCGCCCGGCCGAGCAGATCGGTGCGGATGGGACCACCGCCGGCCAGATGCCGGTCGTATGGCAGGACCACGACGGGAACGCCCGTCTCCTTCAGATGAGCGGTGGCAGCCTTCACGTCGAGGATCATGTCGGGCGAACTCGCGGTGAGGGCCACCACCGTCGTCGAGAGCGCGGAATGCGGCAACTGCCCGAGCCAGTCGAGGACTTGCCGGGTCGCCCCGACACCTTCCGCGGTCGTCGGCGCGACGACCACCCGGGCATGGGCCGTGTCCATCGCCGTACGGGCGACGTCGCCGGGCAGCGTCTCGCAGTCGACGACCGTCACGGAGAAGTAGCGCCGCAGCGCCAGTGTCACGGTGCGGTACGTGCGTACGTCCAAGGGGGCGCCGACCTTCCCCTGGCTCCCGGGCAACAGCCAGCCGCCGTCGGCCACGGGCACCAAATACCCGGTCACATGGGTCAGTTGCATGGCCGGAGTCAGAATCCGGGCGAGGTCGGCGCACGACCACCGCACCGACTCCGCACCCATCCGCACCGGAAGCGTGCCCAGGGCGGAGTCCGCCTCGAGCGTGAGCACCGGGTCGTGCCGGTAGTGGTTGAAGGTACGGCCGAGCAGCGCGGCGACGGTCGACTTGCCGACGCCCCCGCGGATGGAGGTCACGGCGATGACCCGCCCGGTGGCCACAGGCTGCTGCAACTCCCGGGCGATCCGCGTCTGTTCGGCGACGTCCTGCGAGACGGAGGTGGCAAGTCGGCGGAGGGTACGGCCGGTGCGGTGGGCGAGCGAGTCGCCGTGGTGGGGGCGGCCGAGGGCGAGGGACAGGCGGGGGTCGAGGGTGGGGCGGGTCTCGGGGGTGGAGGTGGGTGCGGCGGGGGCTGAAGGGGGAGTGGGGGCGGGGGCCTGGGAGCGGGGTCCGGATGCGGGCGTGCGGGAGGCGATGGGAGTGGTGGGCACGGGCGGCCTGGACTCGGGGGCGGCGGGGTGCGCCGGGAGGGCAGTCGTCGGCGCGGGCGCAGTGGTGGGCGGGCCGAGTGGCGGGGCGGGGACGACCGCGGGGCGCGCGGGTACCGCGGCCGCGGGTGGCTGGGGCGAAGCCGGATTGCCCATGGGGGCAGGGGTGCCCACGGGGTGTGCGGAGGTGATGTGCGGGGTGGGTGCGGCGGCCGGGGGCATAGGACCGGCCGAGGGGCCGATCTGCCCCGTACAAGGGGCGGGCTGCTCGGGTCGCGTCGAGTGCACGAGCCGCGGGGTGGGCTCGCCGGCGCCCACGGGAACCGCCGGATCCGCCGCTACGACGGCTTCGCCCGAGGGCGCCGAAGCCCGCTGCTGCTCCGCCTGCCCGAGCTGCCGCAACACCTCGAGCTGCCAGTCGCTGCCGTCGCCCAGCCGCTCCTGCCCCTGTTCCCCGTGAGCCATGCCGTCCCGTCTCCTAAGCGAAGGTGCCGAGCAGCCGCCCGTACACGCCGAAGACACCGATGAGCAGCGGAAGCAGGGCGATGACACCGACGGACTCGAGCAGGTCACCCGCCCGCCGCAGCCGCACCCGGACATGCTCGGCGGGCTGCACGACGAGCGCGGCGAGCGTCAGCACGGCCAGCGCCACGAGCACGACCAGGGCCGGCCCAGTCGCCCCGGACCGCTCCACCCACACCGACAACAGCCGTACGGCCACCAGGGCGGCGCCCGCCAGCAGCACCACAACCTCGGCAACCAGCGGAAAAGCCCGCGCCCGCAGGGCCACCACGACCGCCGTGACGGCGGCGAGCAGCACGGTCCACACGGTGGGCGCATGCAGCGCCCACACTCCCGCCACGGTCGCCGACACAGCAACGGTGACGGTGGCGAGCACCAGCCCGCGATGGGCGGCCGCCAGCGCCGCGGACACCTGGTACCGGCTCACCGAAACCCCGCCGGCCCGCCGGTCGTCGAGCCCGGACAGCCCGGAAACCATGAGCGCGAGCCGCGGCAGCACACCGAGGGCGACGACGGAGACGACGGCGAGCACCGCACCGGTCCGAGCCTGCTGCCCGGCTGTATCTGCCCCCGACTGCAGGGCGACGACGCCCTCCCAGCCGAGAACACTGACGGCGACAGCGCCCGCACCGACCAGCCCACCGCGCCCCAACCGGGTGAAGAGCCCCAGCAGTACGAGCGTCACGGCACCCACCGCGGCCAGCGCACCCACATGCAGCGCACCGGACCACCGATGATCATCGGCGAGCGCGGAAGCCCCGAGCACACCAAGCACCCCGCCCGTGCAGATCAGCGTGCTGACAAGCCCGCCCTGCCGCCGGCCACGCCCCACAAGGGCGCCGGCAAGAACAGCGCCAACAGCGACGACGAGCAACACACCAGCGACGACGGAGGCGTCGTAGGCACTCCGCGCAAAGACCCCGCCCGCACCGGCCCAGCCCACCGTGGCCAGCCCGGCGACGACGCGCCGCGCCCCGGTCCCCCACTGCCACGCCCGCCCACCGAGATCCTCCGCGACCTCGTCACTCACGTCGTGCACGACGGGCGCGGACGGAGCATCCTCGGCCCGTACGAGCCGCAGCACGGCACCGTCCCGGACCCCGGCGGACTCAAGACTGCTGTCATGACCGAGCGCGGACCCGTCCACGGTCACAAGATGCCGCAACTCGGGCCGCTCACCCACCCGGTAGTCCAGCACCCGCAGAATCTCGGGCAACAACACCCCGACCGGCTCCCGAGCCGGCAACACGAGATCAATACGCCGCCGCTCTCCGACCAGGGTGACGCGACTCAGAACAACTGCGGTCCCATTGGCCGCCGCACGACTCAAGGCCCCCGCAGACATCACGTATTCGAACCTATCACCGGGTGAGGGAGGGGACGGAGGGCGAGCCGGACCCGCCCGAAGGCTGCACGGAACCCCCATACGGAGTCTTCCCAACCACCCGATGCGTCACGAACGACCACCCCACACACCCGGCACACACCACAGCAGCAATCACAACTCCGGCAAACACCTTCCCCACCCGCTCATCCACGGACCGCCGCTGCCGCTGGGCACCGAAGAGGAGAGCGCCGCGGAGGCGGCGGCGTCTTTCGGACACCGACTCGAGCAGTTGGCTGTCCAGATACGGCAGGTGGCTGACCGCGGTCAGTTGCTGCGCCGCGTCCGAGGTTGTCTCGCTACGCGATGATCTTCGTGGTCATACCCCTTGCAAGTCCTCTACGAAGTGGTCGAACTCGCCTGCCTGTACGCCGCGTACGAATGCGTGCCACTTGAGGCGATCGGTGGTGACGGTGGTGGTGCCGTTGCGGAAGCGGACGGTGTCCTGCTCGCCGGTGGTGACTTGGAGGGCGGGGGTGCTGGGGTGCGGTTCGTTCTTGAGGGCGGTGAGGAGGGTGGCGAAGGCGTCGGGGGTGGTGGTGAGTACTGCGCGGGTGGGGTCGCTGGTTTCGGTTATGTGGATCGTTTGGGGGGTGGCGGCTACGTGGATGCAGGAGTTGCCCTCGGGGCAGTACGACGACTTCTGCCAGGTGAGTGCGGGCATCGGGGGCTCCCTCACAGGTCCTTGAGGATGGTGTGGATGAACCTCTGCGACTCCTCCGGGGTGAGGGCCGCCGCTTCCAGCCGGTCGAGTGTGACGCGGTACTTGCTCAACTGGGCTTCCGTGTCGAGGAACACCGGGCCGTGCGACTGGTCGAGGTTCACGGTGTCGAGCTGCGGTACGGGGCCCTCGGCGTAGTAGACGGACTGGCCGGAGCCGGCGAAGGTGCCTGCGGCGAAGGGGATGACGTGGATCGCGATGTGGTCCCGCTCGTTCATCTCCAGCAGGTATTTCAGCTGGGCACGGGTGACTTGAGGGCCGCCGAACCGCATGCGCAGGGCGGCCTCGTGGATGATCACCTGCTGTGAGGTGGGCGGCTCCCGGTAGAGCACGGTCTGCCGCTTGATCCGGAACGACACCCGATGCTCCACGTCCGGCGGCGGCAGGTCCGGCACGGCCTGGCGGAAGATCTCGCGGGCGTAGTCGGTGGTCTGGAAGAGGCCGGGGACGTGCACCGTCACGGCGGTGCGCAGCCGCATGGCGTGGTGTTCGAGCTCGGCCAGGTCCAGGAGTGCGGCGGGCAGGATCTCGCGGTACTCCTCCCACCAGCCGCGGCTGCGGTCACCTGTCATGTCGGCGACGGCTTCGACCAGGGCCTTGTCCGTGCAGTCGTAATGGCAGGCGAGTGTGCGTACGCGTTCAGCGCTCACGCCTGCCCGGCCGGCCTCGATATTGCTGATCAGGGTCTGCTTCGCGCCCAGCAGTTGACCGGCCTCGGTAGCCGTCAGACCCGCGCACTCCCGGAGTTTGCGCAGCTCAGTACCCAACCGGAGTTGGCGACCCGTCGGGTTGGTCCTCACGGGCTTGCCCTTCTGCTTGCCGAGGATGTCACCCACATGGGTGGGCGTGAAATGGATTTTAGCGAACTCGTGTAATGCATTACTCATTCGCCGCTACTTTGATGTCAGGCGCCCTCGCTCAGAAGCGCACCGTCCGACGGGGCGGCACCGCGACTGGGCCACCCGTCAACCCCCCTCAGTGATCGGAGACTTCCGATGGCCACCGTATCCCCGGCCTGGGCCCACACCCTCCAACTCCCGCACGATCCCCATGCCCCGGGCATCGCCCGAGCCACCCTCCGCACTGTCCTCACCGCCCACGGCCTAGCCGAACTCGTGCCCACTGCAGAGCTGTTGGCCTCGGAACTCCTCACCAATGCCCACCTGCACACCCGCGGACCGTATGCCCTGCGGGTGCGCCCGATGGAGACCGGTCGGCTGCGGGTCGCCGTATGGGACAACGACCCCCGCATCCCGCCCGGATTCGCCGACAATGGGATGCCGGTTGCCTTGCCTCCCCTGGATGCCGAGGACGGGCGCGGGCTGCATCTCGTGCGAGCCTGCGCGGATGCGGTCGGGGTCTCGGTGCTACGGGAGTTGGGGGCCTCGAAGGGTGGGAAGCTGCTGTGGGCCGAGTGCCGGTGACACGGGTGGAGCGTGACGCGTGAGGCTCCCCTGAACGGGTGAGCGGGGAGGTATTTCCCCTGGTCAGTCGTATCGCCGTACCTAGTGTGATCGCATCGTTCCGGTCTGAACCACGAAAGGCTCGCACTCCGCCCATGAGCGTCCATAGCATCATCTGTACGCCCATCTCAAGGAGCAGGCACATGAGCGCACAGCCCGTCGATCCCTTCCCCGAGCCCCCTCGTACTCCGGACGACGTTGCCGCCTCTCTTCCGCCTGCGCAGCGAATGGAGTTCTACCGGGAGATCGGCACCGCCACTGAAGAGACGATCAGCGGAGTCCTGCGGCGCTGGCGCCTGCGGATCCGTCTTTACCAGAACCCCGACCCCGGCGAGAGGATGCTGCGCGAGCACCAAGACGGCACCCGGCCCGGACACCCCGCCTCCGCCGCTCTCCGCGCTGCCACGGAGGTCCGCGGCCGGTGAGCGACGAACAGCACGACCGAATCACTCTCTCCCCCCAGGTCTGGGACATCCTGAACGACACGAGCGTGCCTGCGGACGTCTTCGGGGCGATCGCTGCGTTCCTCGTCGAGCTGCGGAAGAACCCAGTTCCGCAAGACGCCCTTCCCGTCCCTGGGCGGCCTGACGTACTCCGCACCGCTGGTCCGTGACCTTGGCCTGGTCGAGTACCACGTCGGCGACACCCAGCCAGAACGGGATGACCCGGACCCCGGGCCGGACATCTTCGTCGCCCGCATTCTCCGTACCGACATACCCGACTTCTGAGGTACGCGGCTGACCTGGGAATATTCCACCCGGACGCCGGCGCCGAAAAATTCTGAAGAAGCCGTACAACCCTCCCCCCACCCCGCGGGTCGTACTTGGCATCAGGACTTCTCGGAGGGGGATCTGGGGGGATCGCGGGGGTTCTGATGTTGGAGGGGAAAAGCCGAGGGGGCCCGGTCGACGGACCGGGCCCCCTCGAATTTGTCCGCACCCCGAAAGGGCGGGGTCAGAAGAAGACCCCGCACCTCAGCAGCACATTCGCGTACGGCCGTGCCTCCCCGGTGCGTACGATCAGCCGCGCGCCTGCCGACAGCTCCTTGAGGTGCTCGTGCGGGACCAGTTCCAGGTCGGGGAACTCGCTCTCCAGCAGGCCGGCGGCCGCCGGATTCGCCTCTCGCACCTCCTTCGCCGCCGTTGCGCCCTCCACCACCAGCTCGGCCAGCAGCCCGTCCAGCACCACGGCGAAGGACGGCACCCCGGCCCGGAAGGCGAGGTCGACCACCCGCGGCCCCTCCGGTATCGGCATGCCCGCGTCGCACACCAGCACCCCGTCCCCGTGACCCAGTTCGGCGAGGGCGCCGGAGAGATGACGGTTCAGGATTCCCGCCCTCTTCACAGGGCCTCGACCTCCTCGGCCGTAGGGAAGGACACCTGCGCGCCCTCCTTGGTGACGGCGGCCGCGCCGACCCGGGCCGCGTACGCCGCGGCCTCCGCAAGGGACGCCCCCGACCCCAGCCGGAACGCCAGCGCCGCCGTGAACGCGTCGCCCGCACCTGTCGTATCCACCGCGTCCACCTTCACCGAGGGCACCCGCGTCACTCCGGCCGAGGAAGCCACCAGTGCGCCCTCCGCGCCCAGGGTGACCACGACCGAGCGCGGGCCCTTGGCGAGCAGCAGTCGTGCCCAGTCCTCCGGGCGGTCGGAGACGTATGCGTCGCCGAGGACCACCTTCGCCTCGTGCTCGTTGACGATCAGCGGGTCGCAGGCCGCCAGCACCTCGGGCGGCAGCGGCCGTGGCGGCGACGGGTTCAGTACGAAGCGGTTGTCCGGCGCCAGATTCCGTACGACCTCCACGACCGACTCCAGCGGGATCTCCAGCTGCGTCGAGACCACCCGCGAGGCCACGAACAGGCTCGCGGCGGTCCGGACGTCCTGCGGGGTCAGCAGGCCGTTCGCACCCGGCGACACCACGATGCTGTTGTCCCCGGAGGGATCGACGGTGATGAGCGCGACCCCCGTCGGCGCCCCGCCCACCAGCACACCCACCGTGTCGACACCGGCCGCCCGCTGCGAGTCGAGGAGCAGCCGGCCGTACGGGTCGTCGCCGACCCGGGCCAGCAGGACCGTACGGGCTCCGAGGCGGGCGGCGGCGACGGCCTGGTTGGCGCCCTTGCCGCCCGGGTGGACGGCCAGGTCGGAGCCGAGCACCGTCTCGCCGGCACCCGGCCGCCGCTCGACACCGATCACCAGGTCGGCGTTGGCGGATCCCACGACCAGCAGGTCGTAGTCGTACATCAAATAACTCCCCTGAGAGATGATGAGAGATGACTCGAGGCGGGCGGCCGTCGCCACCGGGTAACCCCCGGACCCCCGGGCAACAACCGCCCGCCCATTCCCCTTGCCAGTCGCCTCGTCAGCCGCTGAAGCCGGCCACGTTCTCCTTCGTGACCACCTTCACCGGTACCATCACCGACTTCGTGACCTTCTTGCCCTCGGCGACCTTCAGCGCGTTCTGTACCGCGATTCTGCCGAGTTCCGTCGGCTGCTGGGCCACAGACGCGTACAAAGTGCCCGCCTTGACGGCGCTCAGGCCGTCCGGAGTGCCGTCGAAGCCGATGACCGCGACGGACTTGCCGGCCTTGCTGCCCAGGGCCTTGATCGCGCCGAGCGCCATTTCGTCGTTCTCCGCGAAGACGCCGTCGATGTCGGGGTGGGCCTGCAGAAGGTTCGTCATCACGTCGAGGCCCTTGGTGCGGTCCCAGTCGGCGGGCTGCTCGGCGACGACCTTGATGCCCGGGTAGGCCTTCAGGCCCGCGGTGAAGCCGGCGCCGCGCTCACGGCTGGCGGAGGTGCCCGCCTGGCCCTGCAGGACCACGATGGTGCCCTTGCCGCCGAGCCTGTCCGCGAGGGACTTGGCGGCGAGCCTGCCGCCGGTGACGTTGTCGGAGGCGACGAGCGCGGCGGTGTCCGCGTTGTTGACGGCGCGGTCCACCGCAACCAGCGGGATGCCCGACTTGTTCACGGCCTTCGCCGCCGGCGTCACGGCGTCGGAGTCCACCGCGTTGACGATGATCGTGCCGAGGCCCTCGCTGGTGAAGTTCTGCAGCTGGTTGGCCTGCTGGGAGGCGTCGTTCTGGGCGTCGGTGACCGTCAGGTCGACGCCCAGCTTCTTCGCCTCCTGCTGCGCTCCGGCGCGGATCTGCACGAAGAAGGGGTTGTTGAGGGTCGACAGGGCCAGACCGATCTTCTGGTCCTTCGCCGCAGACGTACCGCTGTGCAGGAAGGACATGGCGCCGACGACGGCTGCCGCGACCACGGCCGCGAGTACGTACGTCGCGGCCTGCCTGCCCTTGCCGCCGCCGGACGCACCGGCCGCCACCTGAGTTGCGCCGGCCTTGCGCCGCACGGTGTCGAGCAGCACCGCCAGCGCGATCACCACGCCGATGACGACCTGCTGCCAGAACGCGGACACGGACAGCAGGTTGAGGCCGTTGCGCAGCACCGCCAGGATCAGCGCACCGATCAGCGTGCCGGACGCCTTGCCCGTACCACCGGCCAGCGAGGCGCCGCCGATGACGACCGCCGCGATGGCGTCCAGCTCGTAGCCCTGCGCGGCCTGCGGCTGCGCGGAGGACAGCCGGGCGGCGAGCACGATGCCCGCGGCCGCCGCGAACAGCCCGGAGAAGGCGTAGATCGCGAGCTTCTGCTTCTTCACCCGCAGGCCGGAGAGGCGGGCCGCCTCCTCGTTGCCGCCGATCGCGTACATCGAGCGGCCTATGTACGTCCGGCCCAGCACGAACGCCGTGACCAGGCCCATGAGCACCATCACCAGCACCGGCACCGGCAGCCACCCGCCGAGCGTGTCGCCGAGGTGCGAGACCGAGCCGGGGAAGGCGATGGGGGAGCCCTGCGAGATCACCAGCGACAGACCGCGGCCCACCGACAGCATGGCGAGCGTCGCGATGAACGGCGGCAGTTTGCCGTACGAGATCAGGAAGCCGTTGACCAGGCCGCACGCGATGCCCGTCGCGATGGCCAGGACGACCGCGACGGCGACCGGGAGACCCTGTGAAGTGGCGCTCCAGGCAAGGACGGTGGCGGACAGGGCGGCCACCGAGCCCACCGACAGGTCGATGCCCGCCGAGACGATCACGAAGGTGACGCCGAAGGCGAGGATGGCGGTGACGGCCGCCTGGACGCCGACGTTCAGGAGGTTGTCGGCCGTCATGAAGTCGCCGGACAGCGCCGACATGGCGACGACGAGGACGATCAGCGCGGTCAGTGCGCCGTTGTCGAGCAGGAGGCGGCGCAGGCCGCCCGTGGCGCCACTCGCGCCCGTCGTGCTCTTGAGCGTGTCAGTGGCCACGGGAGGCCTCCGTTTCGTGCGTGGGTGTGCTTACGGCGAGCGCCATCACGGCGTCCTGGGTGGCCTCGTCGGCCGCGAGTTCGCCCGCGATCCGGCCCTGGGCCATCACCAGCACCCGGTCGCTCATGCCGAGGACTTCCGGGAGATCGCTGGAGATCATCAGTACGGCCGCCCCGGCGGCGGTCAGTTCATTGATCAGCTGGTAGATCTCGACCTTGGCGCCGACGTCGATGCCGCGCGTCGGTTCGTCGAGGATCAGCACCTTGGTGTCGGCAAGAAGCCACTTGCCGATGACGACCTTCTGCTGGTTGCCGCCGGACAACGTCCGTACGTGCTGGCCGAGTCCGGCCATCCGCACACCGAGCTGTCCGGCGACCCGGGCGGCGGCCTCGCGCTGTCCCTTGAGATCGACGAGCCCCGCGCGCGTGGCCTTCCGCAGCGTCACCAGGCCGAGGTTCTCCTCGACCGACGCGTCCAGCACCAGGCCCTGGCCCTTGCGGTCCTCAGGGATCAGACCGATACCGGCCGCCATGGCGGCGTTGACATCGCCCCGCCGCACCTCGGCCCCGGCGACCTTCACGGCCCCCTTGTCGTACGGATCGGCACCGAACACCGCCCGCACGACCTCCGTACGGCCGGCTCCGACGAGCCCCGCGATGCCGACGACCTCACCGGCGTGCACCTGGAAACTGACGTCATGGAAGACGCCGTCACGCGTGAGTCCCTCGACGGTCAGCAACGCGGCGCCCGCGTCCGCCCGTTCGCGCGGGTACTGCTGCTCGATCGAACGGCCCACCATGAGGCGTACGAGCTCGTCCTCGGGCGTGACCGCGGGGACCTGCCCGACCGACTTCCCGTCGCGGATGACGGTGACGCGGTCGCCCAGGGCGGCGATCTCCTCCAGGTGATGCGTGATGAAGACGATCCCGACCCCGTCCTCGCGCAGCTTGCGCACGATCGCGAAGAGCTTCTCGACCTCCTCGGAGGTGAGCACGGCGGTCGGCTCGTCCATGATCAGTACGCGCGCGTTCAGGCTCAGCGCCTTGGCGATCTCGACCATCTGGAGGCGCGCGATGCCGAGTTCGCGTACACGCGCGCGTGGCGACAGATTCACGCCCACGCGCGCGAGGAGGACTTCGGCTTCCGCCTCCATCGTCTTCCGGTCGATCATCCCGAAGCGGCGCGGCTGCCGCCCCAGGAAGATGTTCTCGGCGACCGTCAGATCGGGTACGAGGTTGAACTCCTGGTAGATGGTGGCGATCCCGAGGCGCTCGGAGTCCTGCGCACCATGGATGCGCACCTCCTCGCCGCCGGCCAGGATCCGCCCGGCGTCGGGGGTGTAGGCGCCGGAGAGCATCTTGATCAGGGTGCTCTTGCCCGCGCCGTTCTCACCGAGCAGCACATGCACCTCGCCCCGGCGCAGGTCGAAGTCGACGCCGTCGAGCGCGACCACGCCCGGGAAGGTCTTCCGTATGCCCTCGATGCGCAGCAACTCGTCCGGGTTGCTCACGACTGGCTCCTGTTCGTTACGGGGACGGCTCTGATGGCTCTCACGGGCTCTCACGAAGCCGGTGACTCGCCGCACGAGCGGCGTACGACGAGACGGGCGGCGAGGGTGACGGACCGCGCGGGCCGCCCCTCGATGCGGTCGACCAGGGCCCGTACGGCGGCCCGGCCCAGCTCGCCCGTGGGCTGGGCGATCGCGGTGATCGGCGGATCGGTGTGCACGAACCACGGGATGTCGTCGAAGGCGGCCAGCGCGATGTCCTCGGGGACATGCATCCCACGCGCGCGTACGGCGTCCAGCGCGCCGAGCGCCATCAGGTTGTCGGTGGCGAACACGGCCTCGGGCGGCTCGGGCAGGTCGAGGAAGCCCTCGGTCACCCGCCGCCCGCTCTCGGCCTGGAAGTCGCCCTGCCCGATGTAGGCCTCGGGGAGTTCCAGGCCGTACGCGCCGAGCGCCTCCCGGAAGACCTCCACCCGCTCCCGTCCGGTCGTGGTGGCCGCGGGCCCCGCGATGATGGCGAGCCGCCTGTGGCCCAGGCCGTGCAGATGCGCGACGAGATCGCGTACGGCGGCCCGTCCGTCCGCCCGCACCACCGGCACGTCGACGCCCGGGATCCACCGGTCCACGAACACCATCGGCGTCCCCGCACGCACGGCGTCCAGCATGAGCGGCGAGCCGCCGTCGGTGGGGGAGACCAGCAGCCCGTCGATACGGCGGTCCAGCAGGTTCCGTACGTGGTGGTCCTGCAGGTCGGGCCGCTCGTCGGCGTTGCCGATGATGACGCTGTAGCCGAGCGCGCGGGCCTCCTCCTCGACGGAGCGGGCCAGTTCGGTGAAGTAGGGGTTCATCACGTCGCTGATGACCAGGCCGAGGGTGTGGGTCTGGTCCGTGCGCAGGGAACGGGCGACGGCGTTCGGGCGGTAGCCCAGCGCCTCGACGGCGGCCAGCACGCGCGTGCGTGCGTCCGCGCTGACCGACGGATGGTCGTTCAGGACGCGCGACACCGTGGCGACGGAGACACCCGCCTCGGCAGCGACGTCCTTGATGCTCGCCATCGCCGCTCCCACCTCCTTGTGGAATCGATTACACGACTTCGTGTACCGAGGATTGGAATCGATTACACGTGGGTTGATCAAGCCCTCAACCACATCCCGAAACCGGATCGTGATGTCAGACCCCCGCTGTAGCGTCGGATCATGTCCAATCAGGCGGTGGTCGAAGGCGTACTGGAGCGGATCACGTACGCCAACGAGGAGAACGGGTACACGGTCGCCCGGGTCGACACCGGCAGAGGAGCCGGCGACCTCCTCACGGTCGTCGGCGCGCTGCTCGGTGCCCAGGTCGGTGAGTCCCTGCGCATGGAGGGCCGTTGGGGCTCCCACCCCCAGTACGGCAAGCAGTTCACGGTCGAGAACTACACGACGGTGCTGCCGGCCACCGTCCAGGGCATCCGCCGCTACCTCGGCTCGGGCCTCGTCAAGGGCATCGGGCCGGTCTTCGCCGACCGCATCACCCAGCACTTCGGCCTGGACACCCTGCAGATCATCGAGGAGGAGCCCAAGCGCCTCATCGAGGTCCCCGGTCTCGGCCCCAAGCGCACCAAGAAGATCGCCGACGCCTGGGAGGAGCAGAAGGCGATCAAGGAGGTCATGCTCTTCCTCCAGACCGTCGAGGTGTCCACCTCCATCGCCGTGCGCATCTACAAGAAGTACGGCGACGCCTCGATCTCCGTCGTCAAGAACCAGCCGTACCGCCTCGCGGCCGACGTCTGGGGCATCGGCTTCCTCACCGCCGACAAGATCGCCCAGTCCGTGGGCATCCCGCACGACAGCCCCGAGCGCGTGAAGGCAGGCCTGCAGTACGCGCTGTCGCAGGCCACCGACCAGGGCAACTGCTACCTCCCCGAGGAGCAGTTGATCGCCGATGCGGTGAAGCTGCTGCAGGTCGACACCGGCCTGGTCATCGAGTGCCTCGCCGAGCTCGCCCAGCCGCCCGAGGACGGCGAGGACCCCGGTGTCGTACGGGAGAAGGTGCCCGGCCCGGACGGCGGGGACCCGGTGACGGCCGTGTACCTGGTCCCCTTCCACCGCGCCGAACTCTCCCTCTCCGCCCAGCTGTTGCGCCTGCTGCGCACCGACGAGGACCGGATGCCCGGCTTCCACGACGTGGCCTGGGACAAGGCGCTGGCCTGGCTGAAGGACCGTACGGGCGCCGAGCTCGCGCCCGAGCAGGAGGCCGCCGTCAAGCTGGCGCTGACCAAGAAGGTCGCCGTGCTGACCGGCGGCCCCGGCTGCGGCAAGTCCTTCACGGTCCGCTCGATCGTGGAGCTGGCCCGCGCCAAGAAGGCGAGGGTGGTCCTGGCGGCCCCCACGGGCCGCGCCGCCAAACGACTGGCCGAGCTCACCGGAGCCGAGGCCTCCACCGTCCACCGCCTGCTGGAGCTGAAGCCCGGCGGCGACGCGGCGTACGACAAGGACCGCCCGCTCGATGCCGACCTGGTGGTCGTCGACGAGGCCTCCATGCTGGACCTGCTGCTGGCCAACAAGCTGGTGAAAGCGGTCCCGCCGGGCGCCCACCTCCTCTTCGTCGGGGACGTCGACCAACTGCCCAGCGTCGGCGCCGGCGAAGTGCTCCGCGATCTGCTCGCCGAGGGCGGCCCGATCCCTGCGGTGCGCCTCACGCGCGTGTTCCGCCAGGCCCAGCAGTCGGGGGTCGTGACGAACGCGCACCGGATCAACTCCGGTCAGCACCCGGTCACCGACGGCATGAAGGACTTCTTCCTCTTCGTCGAGGACGACACGGAGGAGGCGGGCCGGCTCACGGTGGATGTGGCGGCCCGTCGAATTCCGGCCAAGTTCGGGCTCGACCCGCGCCGGGACGTCCAGGTCCTCGCGCCCATGCACCGAGGACCCGCGGGCGCGGGAAACCTCAACGGCCTGCTCCAGCAGGCCATCACACCCGGCCGCCCCGACCTGCCCGAGAAGCGGTTCGGCGGCCGGGTCTTCCGGGTCGGCGACAAGGTCACCCAGATTCGCAACAATTACGAGAAGGGCAAGAACGGTGTCTTCAACGGCACCGTCGGCGTGGTCACCTCGCTCGACCCGGTCGACCAGCGCCTGACGGTGCTGACCGACGAGGACGAGGAGGTTCCGTACGAATTCGACGAACTGGACGAGTTGGCCCACGCATACGCGGTCACCATTCACCGCTCCCAGGGGAGTGAATATCCCGCCGTGGTGATCCCGGTCACCACCGGAGCCTGGATGATGCTCCAGCGGAACCTGCTGTACACGGCGGTGACCCGCGCCAAGAAGCTGGTCGTGCTCGTCGGTTCACGCAAGGCGATCGGCCAGGCGGTGCGCACGGTGTCGGCCGGACGACGCTGCACGGCACTCGACTTCCGGCTCTCCCCGAGACCTCTGTGAGAGCGCTTCAGACCTCCGTGCGGCCTCTTTGAGACAGGCATCACGAAAAATGATCGATCAAATGAGTCGCGAAGGTCACAGACCACTTCCGGATGGGGAATCAAGGGGGCAGGATGAGCAAGTTGGCGGCACTCAGTGCCGCCAATAGGCCCGATGGTCGACCCCGAGTGCACTCTCCTGAGCCAATTGGGGGAAGGTAGAGACAGTCAGGGCAACCTCGAAGATGAGGCACTACGTCGGTGAGGGAAGACGTGAGCGACAACTCTGTAGTACTGCGGTACGGCGACGGCGAGTACACCTACCCGGTGATCAACAGCACCGTCGGCGACAAGGGCTTCGACATCGGGAAGCTCCGCGCCCAGACCGGACTGGTGACGCTGGACAGCGGTTACGGGAACACCGCCGCCTATAAATCCGCGATCACCTACCTCGACGGCGAGGAAGGCATCCTCCGGTACCGCGGCTACCCGATCGAGCAGCTGGCGGAGCGCTCCACCTTCCTGGAGGTCGCCTACCTGCTGATCAACGGCGAGCTGCCGACCGTCGACGAGCTCTCCGTGTTCAAGAACGACATCACGCAGCACACCCTGCTGCACGAGGACGTCAAGAACTTCTACAAGGGCTTCCCTCGCGACGCCCACCCGATGGCCATGCTGTCGTCGGTCGTCTCGGCGCTGTCCAGCTTCTACCAGGACAGCCACAACCCGTTCGACGAGACGCAGCGCAACCTCTCGACGATCCGCCTTCTCGCCAAGCTTCCGACGATCGCGGCCTACGCCTACAAGAAGTCGATCGGCCACCCGTTCGTCTACCCGCGCAACGACCTCGGTTACGTCGAGAACTTCCTGCGCATGACCTTCTCGGTCCCCGCCCAGGAGTACGACCTCGACCCGGTCGTCGTCTCCGCCCTCGACAAGCTGCTGATCCTGCACGCGGACCACGAGCAGAACTGTTCGACGTCCACGGTCCGTCTGGTCGGCTCGTCCCAGGCGAACATGTTCGCGTCGATCTCGGCCGGGATTTCCGCCCTGTGGGGCCCGCTGCACGGCGGCGCCAACCAGTCCGTCCTCGAGATGCTCGAGGGCATCCAGGCCAACGGCGGCGACGTCGACTCCTTCATCCGCAAGGTGAAGAACAAGGAGGACGGCGTCCGCCTGATGGGCTTCGGCCACCGGGTGTACAAGTCCTTCGACCCGCGCGCGAAGATCATCAAGGCGGCGGCGCACGACGTCCTCTCGGCCCTCGGCAAGTCCGACGAGCTGCTGGACATCGCGCTGAAGCTGGAGGAGCACGCGCTCTCGGACGAGTACTTCGTCTCGCGCAACCTCTACCCGAACGTGGACTTCTACACCGGCCTGATCTACCGCGCCATGGGCTTCCCGACCGAGATGTTCACGGTCCTGTTCGCCCTCGGCCGCCTCCCGGGCTGGATCGCCCAGTGGCACGAGATGATCAAGGAGCCGGGCTCGCGTATCGGCCGTCCGCGCCAGATCTACACGGGCGTGGTCGAGCGCGACTTCGTTCCGGTCGAGGCACGCTGACGCCTCGGGCAAAGACACCTGAGCAAAGAAGAAGGCGCCCTGCCGCCGGTCCCCCCACGGGCCGACGTACAGGGCGCCTTCCCATGTCCCGGTGCGGATTCCCCCCACGGGATCCGGCCGGGCGTCTGTGAAGCCAGCGCCTGAATCGCTGTTGAGCTGTCGAGTGCGGCGAGGGTTGAGCAGAATGAGCAAAACTCGCCGTTCTCATGGTTCTGCGGTCTGCCGGGACAACGCACGCTCGGGAGGGCCGCTCAAAGCTCCCCGGTGTACGTGGCCCCGGCAACGCAACTCTGAGGAAGTCCCCCAAGACATCCTCAGATGCCAGGAAACGCCCCCCAAGACGCTGCCTGACATCGTCAACTTAGACCTTCGAACCCCTTCGATGGTTACGTTCACATCACTGTGATCTGCGTCTCTTGCATATGTCCGTTAGATACGCAAGAGCCCCAATATAGCGATCGGGGTCCAAGCGTAAGGATGATGCGCGAGCCTTGTGAAGAGCTTATGTGAGGCTGGCGCCGGACTCCAGAGGTGCTCTCACCTCGACTTCGACTAACCGCCGGTAACCTCGCTGCGGTTTCAGCGGAATGTCCGCAGCCGAAGGCTGTTCGTGACCACGAACACCGACGAGAAGGCCATCGCGGCCCCGGCGATCATCGGATTCAGCAGCCCGGCGGCGGCCAGCGGCAGCGCGGCCACGTTGTACCCGAAGGCCCACACCAGGTTGCCCTTGATAGTGGACAGCGTCCTGCGGGACAGCCGGATCGCGTCCGCCGCCACCCGCAGATCCCCGCGCACGAGCGTCAGATCGCCCGCCTCGATCGCCGCGTCCGTACCGGTCCCCATCGCCAGCCCCAGATCGGCGGTGGCCAGCGCGGCCGCGTCGTTGACGCCGTCGCCGACCATGGCGACCGTCCGCCCCTCGGCCTGCAGTCGCCGCACGGCCTCCACCTTGTCCTCGGGCAGGACCTCCGCGATCACCTGCTCGATCCCGACCTCGCGCGCCACCGCCTGAGCGACGGCCTGGTTGTCCCCGGTCAGCAGCACCGGCGTGAGCCCCAGCGCGCGCAGCTCGCGCACCGCCTGGGCGCTGGTCTCCTTTACCGCGTCGGCGACGGCGATGACACCGCGTGCCACGCCGTCCCAGCCGACCACGACGGCCGTACGTCCGTCCTTCTCGGCCGCGTCCTTCGCACGGGCCAGCTCCTGCGGCAGCTCCGCGGTGTACTCGGCCAGCCGCCCCACGGCCACGTCATGGCCCTCCACGCGCCCGCGTACGCCTCGCCCGGGCACGTTCTCGAACCCCTCGACCCCCGGAAGCCGCCCGGCCCGCTGCTCGGCGCCCACGGCGACCGCCCGGGCCACGGGATGCTCGGAGGCGTGTTCGACGGCGCCCGCGAGCCGCAGCACCTCCTCCTCGTCGGCGCCGGCGGCGACGTACACCTCGTGGAAGGTCATGCGGCCGGTGGTGACCGTTCCGGTCTTGTCGAGTACGACGGTGTCGACGCGGCGCGTGGACTCCAGGACCTCGGGGCCCTTGATGAGGATGCCGAGCTGGGCGCCGCGCCCCGTGCCGACCATCAGCGCGGTCGGTGTGGCCAGGCCCAGCGCGCACGGGCAGGCGATGATCAGGACCGCGACGGCCGCGGTGAACGCGGCCACGGTGTCACCGGTGATGCCGAGCCACACCCCGAACGTACCGAGCGCGATCATGATGACGACGGGCACGAAGACCGCCGAGATCCGGTCGGCGAGCCGCTGCACCTCGGCCTTGCCGTTCTGGGCGTCCTCCACCAGCTTCGCCATCCGCGCGAGCTGTGTGTCGGCGCCGACCCGGGCGGCCTCAACGACCAGTCGCCCGCCGGCGTTGACCGTGGCCCCGGTGACGGCGTCGCCCACGCCCACGTCCACCGGCACCGACTCGCCGGTCAGCATCGAGGCGTCCACGGCGGACGCGCCCTCGACGACGGTGCCGTCGGTCGCGATCTTCTCCCCGGGCCGTACGACGAAACGGTCCCCGACGGCCAGTCGGGACACGGGGATACGGGTCTCACGGCCGTCGCGCAGTACGGACACGTCCTTGGCGCCCAGCTCCATCAGCGCCCTGAGCGCCGCGCCCGCACGCCGCTTGGAGCGGGCCTCCAGATAGCGGCCGAGCAGGATGAAGGCGACGACGCCGGCGGCGACCTCGAGGTAGATCGTGGAGGCCCCGTCCATGCGCGAGACGGTGAACCTGAACTCGTCGTGCATGCCAGGCATGCCCGCATCGCCGAAGAACAGCGCCCACAGCGACCAGCCGAACGCGGCCAGCGTGCCCACCGAGACCAGCGTGTCCATGGTGGCCGCGCCGTGCCGGGCGTTCGTCCAGGCCGCCTTGTGGAAGGGCAGCCCGCCCCAGACGACCACGGGCGCGGCGAGCGTGAGCGCCAGCCACTGCCAGTTGTCGAACTGCAGGGCCGGGATCATCGACAGCAGTACGACGGGGAGTGCGAGCAGGGCGGAGACGGTGAACCGCCCGCGGTAGGAAGCCAGTTCGGGATCTTCTGGAGTCTCCCGCTCGGCGGGCTCCGGCTGCGGCGGGGCCGGCTCCTCGGCCGTGTACCCCGTCTTCACCACGGTGGCGATCAGGTCGGCGACCTGGATGCCCGCGGGGTAGCTCACCTTCGCCTTCTCCGTCGCGAAGTTCACCGTGGCGATGACGCCGTCCATGCGGTTGAGCTTCTTCTCGACGCGGGCCGCGCAGGAGGCGCAGGTCATCCCGCCGATGAGCAGCTCGACCTCGGAGGCGTCCGCCGCCGTGCGTATCGGTGCCGGTGTCTCTGTGGTGGTGCTGCTCATCTCGGGCTCCCCGGCTTCGGTCAGGCCTGGCCGACGAGTTCGAAGCCCGCCTCGTCTACCGCGGCGCGCACGGCGGCCTCGTCGAGCGGGGCGGCGGAGACGACGGTGACCTCACCGGACGCGGCGACGGCCGTCACCGAGCTGACACCGGGGAGCTCCAGGATCTCACCGGAGACGGAACCCTCGCAGTGTCCGCAGCTCATCCCGCTGACCTTGTAGACGGCGGTGACGGTACCCGGGGTGTCGGTCTGGGCGGTCATGTCGTTCTCCTCGTCGAGGCGTGTGGGGCTGCGGGGGCCCACGGGAGGCCCTCCACTCCTCACAGTATACCCCTAGGGGGTACCCATCCAAGGAGGGGCGCGGCAGTCAGACGGTTCGCGTCGTGGTGGCGTCGGCACCCTCCGGGGCGCCCAGCCGGTCGCCGACCACGGGCCCGAGATAGCGGATCAGTACGTTCTTGATCTCCTGGGTGTAGGCGTCGCGCTCGGCGCCCTCGTGGGCGAGGACCAGCTCCAGACCCGCCTTGTACATGCCGAGGCAGACATGTGCGGTACGGGTGACGTCGGCCGGGGGTGCGTCCGGCAGCAGTGAGAACAGCAGGGCCTCGATGCGGGAGACCAGGGTCGCGTGCAGGGCGTCGTGCTCCTCGGCGATCCGGCCGGGGATGTCGGGGCCGTGCATCAGTGCGAAGAACACCGGGTGATCGCAGTTGAAGGCGATGAACCGGTCCACGGCGGCGCCGACCGCCTCCTCCAGCGGGGTCGCCGGGTCGACCGGCGCGAGTGCCTCGCCGTACGCCTCCCGCATCTCGTGCATCAGCCGGTCGCCCAGCTCGATCGCGATCGCTTCCTTGTTCGGGAAGAACTGGTACAGCGTGCCCGGTGAGACGCCGGCCTCGCGGGCGATGGCGTTGGTGCTGGCGGCCGTGTAGCCGGTGGTGCAGAAGACGGCGGCGGCGGCTTCCAGGAGCTGGGCGATGCGGCGCTCGCCGCGGGCCTGGCGGCGGCGCGGCTGTTCCTTCTGCGGGTTGTCGGGCACGCGTTATCCCCAGTTCTCCGAACGCGATTGACAAACGCGAGCGGTCGCTCGCATTCTGGATCCAGGTGAAACGCGAGCGCTCTCTCGTGTTTGCCAGTCTATGGTTTCCACGGTGAAGGGGACACCGCACGATGACCGAAGTCAACAAGCCACCGCGCCCGGGGGGCTGGACCCGCTTCGTGACCGCCCGGCCGCGGCTCTCGCTGCTGGTGGCCCTGGTCATCACCGCGCTCGCCGTGCTGGCCGGCAGCGGGGTCGCCGACCGCCTGGGCAGCGGCGGCTGGGAGGACCCGGACGCCCAGTCGACGTACGCGACCAAGGCCCTGGAGCGCGAGTTCCCGGACTCCCAGCCCAACCTGCTGCTGCTCGTCGACTCGGGCCACTCCTCGGTGGACGGCCCCTCCGTCGCCGCCGAGGCCCGGCGCCTCACCGCGCGCCTGGCCGGTGAGAAGGGCGTCATAGGTGTCGGCTCCTACTGGCAGTCGAAGTCGCCGGCCCTCCGGGCGAAGGACGGCCACGAGGCGCTGATCGCCGCGCACATCACGGGTGACGAGAAGGCGATGGGCGACACCCTGGACCGCATCGCGCCCCACTACCGCGGCACACACGGACCGGTGAAGGTCAAGGTCGGCGGCATCGTCGCCGTGCGGCACGAGATGCAGACGATCATCAAGGAGGACCTGACCCGCGCCGAGATGATCGCCCTGCCGGTGACACTCGTGCTGCTGGTGATGGTCTTCGGGTCGGCGATCGCCGCCCTGCTGCCGCTGGGCATCGGCATCGTCGCGATCCTCGGCACGAACGCGGTGCTGCGCGGACTGACCGAGTTCACGGACGTGTCCGTCTTCGCGATGAACCTCACCACGGCCCTGGGCCTGGGCCTGGCCATCGACTACGCGCTGTTCATCGTCCGCCGCTTCCGTGAGGAACTGTCCACCGGCGCCGAACCATTGACGGCGGTGGGCACCACCCTGCGCACAGCGGGCCGCACGGTCCTCTTCTCGTCCCTCACGGTCGCGGTCTCCCTTGCGGCGATGCTGCTCTTCCCGCAGTACTTCCTGCGGTCCTTCGCATACGCCGGTATAGCGGTGGTCCTGCTGGCCGCCGCGGCCGCGCTGATCCTGCTCCCGGCGGCCCTGATCCTGCTCGGGCACCGGGTCAACGCCCTGGATCTGCGGCGCCTGTTCCGGCGCGGGCAGCCGGCGAAGACGTCCGGCGAGGAGGGCACGGCGTGGGCGCGCATGGCGACCCTCGTGATGCGCCGGGCCCCGCTCTTCGCCGTGGCGACCACTGTTGTCCTGATCGTCCTCGGACTGCCCTTCCTGGGCGTGAAGTTCGGCACCGCGGACGACCGCCAACTCCCCTCGACCGCAGAGTCCCACGTGGTCCAGCAGCACATCCGCGACGGCTTCCCGGGCAGCCCCGGCGGCGGCCTGGAGGTGCTCGCCGAGGGGAAGGCGACCCCCGCGCAGTACACCGCGTACAAGGACCGGACAGCCGCCCTGCCCGGCGTGCTGAGGGTCGACGGCCCGCTGGTCAAGGGGCAGTCGGCGTACTTCACGGTGCTGCCGAAGGGGGAGGCCGTGGACGACGCGGCCCAGCGCCTGGTGGGCGAACTGCGCACCATGGACGCCCCCTTCGACACCAAGGTGACCGGCACGGCGGCGGTCCTGGTCGACTCCAAGCACGCCATAGCCGAGCGCCTGCCCTGGGCGGCCGCCTTCATCGCGATCGTCACCCTGCTCCTGGTCTTCCTGCTGACCGGCAGCGTGCTGATACCGATCCAGGCAGTGGTGCTCAACGCGCTCAGCCTGACCGCCATGTTCGGCGCGGTGGTCTGGGTCTTCCAGGACGGCCACCTCTCCGGCCTCCTCGGCTTCACCAGCCCCGGCTCCATAGAGACCACCCTGCCGGTCCTGATGTTCTGCGTGGCCTTCGGCCTCTCCATGGACTACGGCGTCTTCCTGCTCTCCCGCATCAAGGAGGAGTACGACAGAACGGGCGACCACAACGAGGCGGTCCGCCACGGCCTGCAGCGCACGGGCGGCCTGATCACGGCAGCGGCGGTGATCCTGGCGGTGGTGATGGTCGCCATCGGGACGTCCCGGGTGACCAACACCAAGATGCTCGGTCTGGGCATCGCCCTGGCAGTGCTGATGGACGCGATGATCGTCCGGAGCCTGCTGGTTCCGGCGGTGATGAGGCTGACGGGCAGGGCGACTTGGTGGGCGCCGGGGCCGCTGCGGAGGTTCCACGAACGGTTCGGCTTGAGCGAAGGGGCCGAGGAGCGCCCCAATAGGGGCGCGGGGAACGGCGCGACCAGCCACGATGTACCCGCAGACCGCGACGGCGATGGGAGCGCACATGAGAGCGGTGGTATTCGAGCAATACGGTGAGCCGGCCAACGTACGCGACGTACCCGACCCCCGCCCCGCCGACCACGGAGTGGTCGTACGGGTCGAGGCCACCGGCCTCTGCCGAAGCGACTGGCACGGCTGGCAGGGCCACGACCCGGACATCACGCTCCCGCACGTACCCGGACATGAACTCGCCGGCGTAGTGGAGGCAGTCGGCGCCGGCGTGAGCAACTGGCACCCCGGCGACAGAGTCACCGTCCCCTTCGTCTGCGCCTGCGGTACCTGCGGAGCATGCGCCGCGGGGGACCAGCAGGTGTGCGAGCGCCAGACCCAGCCCGGCTTCACGCACTGGGGCTCGTTCGCGCAGTATGTGGCACTGAACCACGCCGACGTGAACCTCGTGGCCGTACCTCAGGAGCTGTCGTTCGCCACAGCGGCAGCGCTGGGCTGCCGGTTCGCCACGGCGTTCCGTGCGGTCGTACAGCAGGGCCGGGTGGCGGCGGGGGAGTGGGTCGCGGTGCACGGCTGCGGGGGCGTGGGCCTGTCCGCGGTGATGATCGCGGCGGCGTCGGGGGCGCGGGTGATCGCGGTGGACGTATCGCCCGGGGCCCTGGACCTGGCGCGGAAGTTCGGTGCGGCGGAGTGCGTGGACGGATCGACGACGCCGGACACGGCCGCGGAGATCCGTGAACTGACAGGCGGCGGCGCCCAGTTGTCCCTCGACGCCCTGGGCTCACCCGCCACCTGCGCCGCTTCCGTGAACGGCCTGCGCCGCCGCGGCCGCCACGTCCAGGTGGGCCTGCTCCCGTCTCCCACCGGTACGACCCCCGTCCCGATGGCCCGAGCGATCGCCCTGGAGCTCGAACTCCTCGGCAGCCACGGCATGGCGGCGCACACCTACCCGCCGATGCTGGAGCTGGTCGGAGCGGGCGTCCTGCGCCCCGACCTGCTGGTCACATCCACGATCACCCTGGACGCGACCCCCGACGCCCTGGCGGCGATGGGGACGGCGCCGGGAGCGGGCGTGACGGTCATCGAGCCGTGTAGCTGAGGGCGGCCCACTCGCGGGGCAGACGACTGTGCCCCACGGGGCAGGTGGGGCACAGGTCCGGTCCTTTTCGAGGAGGTCAGGAGGTCAGGAGGCCGCGAGGCCGAGAGGCCGGGTGCTCACGAGGCCACGAGGCCGGGAAGTCACGAGGTCGGGTGGTCACGGGGCTCGTCGTCTCTGCGGCCGCGGTTTCCGGGCCTGGAGGCGACCCAGGCCCGGACCGTGTCCGCGTACCAGAAGGGCTTGCCGCCCTCGACGTGGTCGGGCGGCGGCAGCAGCCCGTGCTTGCGGTAGGACCGCACGGTGTCCGGCTGCACCTTGATGTGCGCCGCGATCTCCTTGTACGACCAGAGCCTTCGGTCGGTCATGGGTAGCACCTCCCCGCGCGCACCGCGGGGGCGGCCGGGGGCGGCCGTCGGGGGAGCCGGGCGCTGCGCTGGCGATCACAGATCTGTGCCTGGTCAACGACGGAGCGTGAACGGAGGCAGGGTCTGTGGGCCGGGTGTGACGCACGGCTCGCGTACATGCGACACGTGTGACAGGACGGAGGTGTTTGTGACACAAGTGCCGCAAGGCACCGGTGGGCTCAGAAGTGTGGCGCGTTGACATCGGCGAGGTGGGCCGGACCCGCTGCGCCGGGCCCGGCCCACCGGCTCCCCCGGTTCCCCGTGGCGGTGCCGTCGGAGACCTCCCCCCAGGGATCACCGGCCGGACGATCAGCGTGCATTCAGCGGACCCTGCCGGTCTTGGAAAAAACCGCACTTCGCGTGGATGTGAGCAAGAGACTCGTCGCCTCGCCGGTCATCCGGTCGGCCGCAGGCGCACCCGGCTGCGACACCGGCGGAATCACCCGGGCCATGGTGAACTCCCGCGGGGTGCACCCCGTCATCGCCCTGAACTCCCCGCTCAGATGCGCCTGGTCGTAGAAACCGCAGATCGCCGCCGTCTCCGCCTGTCCGCGCCCCTGAGCCAGCAACCGCCGCGCCCGCTGCAGCCGCAGCACCCGTGCCGCGACCTTCGGCCCGAGCCCGATCTGCTCCCGGAACCGGTTCTCCAACTGCCGTACGCTCCAGCCGACCTCGTCGGCGAGCGACCGTACCGGTACCGCACCCCACGTCCGCACCAGCTCCGACCAGGCCTGCACGACCCGTACCGAACTCGGCGTCCCGGCCTGGGACCAGTGCGTCAACACGTCGTCGAGCAGCCCGAACCGCTGCTCCCAGGTCGGCAACGAGGCCAGCGCGGCGGAGAGTTCGCGGATGGTGTTGCGACAGTCGCCCGCTCGGCGCGTGCCCAGGGCGTGCGGGAGATCGTCGGGGGCGATGGTGCGGTCGATGAGTTCGTACAGCGGGGTGCCGAAGAGGGTGAACGCGGCCCACGGCATCATCAGCACCTCGATGCCCGACAGACGTCCGCTGTGCTCGCCCACGGCCGGCGTGGTCGTCGGCCCGGCGAACACGGACACCAGCGTCACCGGTGCCCGGCCCGCCCGCGTGACGCTCACCGGCTGCTCGAACCCGAGCAACAGCGTCGCGGCCCCGATCGGCGCCTCCAGCCGCCGCCGAGGCCGGTCCAACGCCAGCCGGATCCCCCGATAACTGATCACCGCAGGCCGCAACCGAGGATCCGGCCGCGCAAGCACGGTCTCCCACGACCCCCAGGGGCCTTGGCCCGACCGACTGCGCAGCTCGACCGACATCCGCCCTCCCGCGCTGAAGTCGAGGGCACACATGCTCCTACGTGAGCTGCAGCATGCCTAGGGGCGCGGGGCTGTATCGATTTGCGGCTCCGCCGCGTGGGCGCGGCCAGCCACGTACAAGCGGCACTCGCACTGCTACAGATCCCGGCACATCCGTAGGCGTTCCTACGCCCCACAGGACCGCAGAAACGCCCGAGTCCGCCGAGCAATCGGCAACGGCCGATCCGCCTCGCAGGGATACATGTCCTGCTCGACGATGGCGAACAGATCCACGTCCAGCTTCTGAGCCGCCTCCAGAACGGGCCCGAGCGCGGGCACCCCCGCAGGGGGTTCGCACATCACGCCCCGCGCCACGGCCGGCCCGAACGGCACCTGATTGGCCCGCACGTCCGCCAGGATCTCCGGATCCACCTGCTTGAGATGCAGGTACCCGATCCGCTCCCCGTACGTCTCGATCAGCTTGACGCTGTCGCCACCGCAGTACGCGTAGTGCCCCGTGTCCAGGCACAGCGACACCAGACCGGAGTCCGTCCCGTCCAGGAACCGGACGACGTTCTCCTCGCTGTCGATATGCGTGTCGGCATGCGGATGGACGACGATCTGCAGCCCGTACCGCTCGCGAACCTCCCGCCCCAACCGCTCGGTCAGCGAGGTCAGATTCCGCCACTGTTCGGCCGTCAGCGTGTCCGGCTCCAGCACCTCACCGGTCTTGTCGTCCCGCCAGAAGGACGGGATGACCACCAGATGGGACGCGCCCATGGCCTGCGCGAGCACCGCGTTGTCGGCGACATGAGCCCAGGTCTTCTCCCAGACCGCCTCGCCGTGGTGCAGGCCCGTGAACACGGTCCCCGCCGACACCTTCAGGCCACGCCGGGAGGTCTCCTCCGTGAGGACGGCCGGATCGGTCGGCAGATACCCGTACGGACCCAGCTCGATCCACTCGTAGCCGGACTGCGCGACCTCGTCGAGGAAGCGCTGCCAGGGGACCTGCTGCGGGTCGTCGGGGAACCACACACCCCATGAGTCGGGAGCCGACCCGATCCGGATGCGGGACAGTGAGGAGGGAGGTGACAACGACGTCATGTCGGTCAGCTTCCGGGCGCGGGTAAGCGCTGTCAAGGTGTCGTCCGAATGTCTGGACAAAACATTGACAGGGTTCCGCGTGCGGGGCTAAAAACGCGGGGAGAGCCGTAACGAAGGGAAGCCGATGGCGTACGACCTGATCACCATGGGGCGCATCGGAGTGGATCTGTATCCGCTCCAGACCGGTGTCCCGCTGCCGCAGGTGACGAGCTTCGGCAAGTTCCTCGGCGGCTCGGCGACGAACGTCGCGGTCGCCGCCGCCCGCCTCGGACGCCGTACGGCGGTGATCACACGCACCGGCGACGACCCCTTCGGCGCGTACCTCCACGAGGCCCTGCAGGGCTTCGGCGTCGACGACCGCTGGGTCACCCCGGTGCAGGGCCTGCCCACCCCGGTCACCTTCTGCGAGATCTTCCCGCCGGACGACTTCCCGCTCTACTTCTACCGGCAGCCCAAGGCCCCCGACCTGGAGATAGACGCCCACGAGCTCGACCTCGACGGCATCCGGGACGCCCGTATCTTCTGGGTCACCGGCACCGGCCTGAGCGAGGAGCCCAGCCGTACGGCGACGCTGGCGGCGCTCGCCCACCGGGCCAGAGCCGGCACCACGGTCTTCGACCTCGACTGGCGCCCGATGTTCTGGAAGGACCCGGCAGCCGCCCGCCCGTTCTACCAAGAGGCCCTGCGCCACACCACCGTCGCGGTCGGCAACCTCGACGAGGTGGAGGTCGCCACCGGAGTGCGCGAACCGCAGGCCGCCGCCCAGGCGTTGCTCGACGCCGGTGTCGAACTCGCCGTGGTCAAGCAGGGCCCCAAGGGCGTCCTCGCCGTCAACAGCAAGGGCGAGTCCGCCGAGGTCCCGCCCCTCCCGGTCAATGTCCTAAACGGCCTCGGCGCCGGAGACGCCTTCGGCGGCTCCCTCTGCCACGGCCTGCTGGAGGGCTGGGACCTGGAGACGATCATGCGGCACGCCAACGCGGCCGGCGCGATCGTCGCCTCCCGCCTGGAGTGCTCCTCCGCCATGCCGACCACCGACGAGATCGAGACCGCACTCAAGGCCGGAGCGGTGCTGTGAGCACGCGCCGCCGCCGCAAGGGCGTGGACGAGACGGGCGACACGGGCTGCCTGGGCATGACCGTGACCCCGAGAGCGGCCACGCCCCCGCACGTCGACGTCAGCGAACTGGTCCGCCTCCGCGCCCACCACCCCGAGGCGATAGCGGAAGCGGCCGCCCGCCGCACCCGCCGCCCGCTGCTGAACGACTCCGGCCGGCTGATGATCGTCGCCGCCGACCACCCGGCCCGCGGCGCGCTCGGCGTCGGCGACCGCAGGTTCGCCATGGCCAACCGCGCCGACCTGCTGGAACGCCTCTGCCTGGCGCTGTCCCGCCCCGGTGTCGACGGCGTCCTCGCCACCGCCGACATCCTCGACGACCTGCTGCTGCTCGGCGCCCTCGACGGCAAGGTCGTCATGGGCTCGATGAACCGCGGCGGCCTCCAGGGCGCCAGCTTCGAGCTCGACGACCGCTTCACCGGCCACCGCGCCGAGGACATCGAGCGCCTCGGCTTCGACGCCGGCAAGCTGCTTCTGCGGATCGACTACGACGACCCGGGCTCCCTCACCACGCTGGAGTCCACCGCCCGCGCCATCGACGACATGGCCGCGCGCAGACTCCCCGTCTTCGTGGAGCCGTTCATCAGCCGCCGCACGGACGAGGGCCGGCTGAAGAACGACCTGTCCGCCGAGGCCGTCACCAAGTCCATCGCCATCGCCTCGGGCCTGGGCGGCACTTCGGCCTACACCTGGCTCAAGCTGCCGGTCACCGAGAACCCGGACGACATGGCCGAGGTCATGGAGACGTCCACCCTTCCCGCCGTGCTGCTGGGCGGCGAGGTCGGCGACGACCAGGACGGCGCGTACGAGAAGTGGCGCGGCGCCCTCCAACTCCCCACCGTGCGGGGCCTGGTGGTCGGCCGTTCGCTGCTGTACCCGGCGGACGGCGACGTGGCCGCCGCCGTGGACACCGCCGTAGGACTGCTGTGAGGGTCTGATGATCGTGGGCGAGCTGTACGCAGAGCGCGGCACCAGCGCCGTGCTTCCGCCGCGGGGCGGATGTACCGTGCGGATAGCCGGCCACATAACGGACGAAGAGTTCCAACTCCTGGGCAGGGAAAGCGTGTTCACGTCGGTCTCAGACCTCGTGTACGCGCCCCGTGACGCCCGGGTCCAGATCGCCTCCGGCGCGGGAGGCCGCTTCGCCCTGGCAGGAGCGAAGTGCGAGCGACGACTCCCCGCCCGCTACGGCCCCGCGCCGGAGGTCCCCATGCGTGAACGCCGGTGGCAGCCGGCGCGTACCCGTGTCCATCGATGAAGGAGGGATGTCGATGACCTCGACGACGAGGCTCACGGTCGCGCAGGCACTCGTCCGCTTCCTGTCGGCCCAGTACACCGAACGCGACGGCGTCCGTCAGCGGCTGATCGGCGCCACCTGGGGCATCTTCGGCCATGGCAACGTCGCCGGAATCGGCCAGGCCCTCATCGAGTACGCCGATGCCATGCCGTACCACCAGGGCCGCAACGAACAGGCCATGGTGCATGCGGCGGTCGGCTATGCCAGGCAGTCGGGCCGCCTGTCCACGCACGCCGTGACGACCTCCATCGGTCCGGGCGCCACCAACCTCGTCACGGGCGCCGCCCTCGCCACGGTCAACCACCTCCCGGTCCTGCTCCTCCCCGGCGACGTCTTCGCCACCCGCCCCGCCGACCCGGTCCTCCAGCAGCTCGAAGTCCCGTACGCCGGCGATGTGTCGGTCAACGACAGCCTGCGCCCGGTGTCGAAGTACTTCGACCGCATCACCCGGCCGGAAGCCCTCATCCCTTCGGCCCTGAACGCCATGCGCGTGCTGACCGACCCCGTGGAGACCGGCGCCGTAACCCTGGCTCTCCCGCAGGACGTCCAGGCGGAGGCCTACGACTGGCCGGACGAGTTCTTCGCCGAGCGCACCTGGGTCGTACGACGTCCGGGCGCCGACCCGACCGAACTCGCCGAGGCCGTAAGAGTGATCAGGGACGCGCGCAGGCCGCTGGTCGTCGCGGGCGGCGGCGTCCACCACAGCCGCGCCGAGGCGGCCCTCGCCGAGTTTGCGCAGGTGACACGCATACCGGTCGCCTCCACCCAGGCCGGCAAGGGGTCCTTGCGCTACGACCACCCCCAGGACGTCGGCGGCATCGGCCACACCGGCACGGCGACGGCCGACGAACTCGCCCGCACCGCCGACCTGGTGATCGGCGTGGGGACGAGGTACACCGACTTCACCACCGCCTCCGGCACCCTCTTCGCCGGCGAGGGCGTGCGCTTCCTCAACCTCAACATCGCGCCCTTCGACGGCCACAAGCTCGCCGGCCTGCCTCTGATCGCGGACGCCCGCAGCGGCCTCCAGGAGCTGACGGAGGCCCTCGACATGCACACGTACCGGGTCGCGGCCTCCTACGTCACCGAGTACACCGAGGACAAGGAGCGCTGGGAGCAGCGCGTCGACGCCTGCTACGAGGCCGACGAGCCGGACGTACGGCCGACGCAGCCGCAGGTGCTCGGAGCGCTGGACGCGATCGTCGACGAGACGGACGTGATCATCAACGCGGCCGGTTCGCTCCCCGGCGACCTGCACAAACTGTGGCGGGCGCGGTCGCGGGACCAGTACCACCTGGAGTACGGCTACTCCTGCATGGGCTACGAGATCCCGGCCGCGATCGGCGTGAAGCTGGCCGCCCCGGACCGGCCCGTGTGGGCGCTGGTCGGCGACGGCACGTACCTGATGATGCCGACGGAGATCGTGACCGCCGTCCAGGAGGGCATCGCGATCAAGGTCCTGCTGGTGCAGAACCACGGGTACGCGTCCATCGGCGGCCTGTCCGAGTCGGTGGGCGGCGAGCGGTTCGGCACCGCGTACCGCTTCCAGTCGGACGACGGCACGTACACGGGCGCGCCGCTGCCCGTGGATCTCGCCGCCAACGCCGCCAGCCTGGGCATGCGCGTGCTGCGCGCGAAGACCGTGGCGGACCTGCGGGCGGCGCTCGCCGAGGCCCGCGCCGCCGACACACCCACATGTGTCTACGTCGAGACCGAAACGGCCGACACTGTGTCGGGCCCGCCGCCGGCGCAGGCCTGGTGGGATGTACCTGTGGCCGAGACCGCGACCCGACCGTCGGCGGTGAAGGCCCGTGAGCTGTACGAACGGCACGTCTCGACCCGACGCCGCCATCTGTGAAGGAGCAACTGGGCATGACGAAGATCGTCAACCACTGGATCGGCGGCAAGACCGTCGAAGGCGCGTCGGGCACGTACGGGCCGGTCACCGACCCTGCGACCGGCGCGGTCACCACCAAGGTCGCGTTCGCCACGGTCGACGAGGTGGACGCGGCGGTCGCCGCCGCGAAGGACGCCTTCGCGACCTGGGGCACCTCTTCGCTCGCCAAGCGGACCTCGATCCTGTTCAGGTTCCGGGCGCTGCTCGAGGCGAACCGGGACGCGATCGCCGAGCTGATCACCGCCGAGCACGGCAAGGTGCACAGCGACGCGCTGGGCGAGGTGGCCCGCGGTCTGGAGATCGTCGACCTGGCCTGCGGGATCACCGTGCAGCTGAAGGGCGAGCTGTCGACCGAGGTGGCCAGCCGCGTGGACGTCTCGTCCATCCGGCAGCCGCTGGGTGTCGTCGCGGGCATCACGCCGTTCAACTTCCCGGCGATGGTCCCGATGTGGATGTTCCCGATCGCCATCGCGACCGGCAACACCTTCGTGCTGAAGCCGTCGGAGAAGGACCCGTCGGCGTCCATCAAGATCGCCGAGCTGCTCGCCGAGGCCGGGCTGCCGGACGGCGTCTTCAACGTCGTACACGGCGACAAGGTGGCCGTCGACCGCCTCCTGGAGCACCCGGACGTCAAGGCCGTCTCCTTCGTCGGCTCGACCCCGATCGCCCGCTACATCCACACCACCGCCGCCGCCAACCACAAGCGCGTGCAGGCCCTGGGCGGCGCCAAGAACCACATGCTGGTCCTGCCGGACGCCGACCTGGACGCGGCGGCGGATGCGGCGGTGTCCGCGGCCTACGGCTCGGCGGGCGAGCGCTGCATGGCCATCTCCGCGGTGGTCGCGGTCGGCGCCATCGGCGACGAGCTGGTGGAGAAGATCCGCGAGCGCGCCGAGAAGATCAAGATCGGCCCGGGCAACGACCCCACCTCCGAGATGGGCCCGCTGATCACCAAGGTCCACCGCGACAAGGTGGCCTCCTACGTCGAGGGCGCGGCGGCCGAGGGCGCCGAGGTGGTCCTGGACGGCACCGGCTACACCGTCGAGGGCTTCGAGGACGGCCACTGGATCGGCATCTCGCTGCTCGACAAGGTGCCCACGTCCGCGAAGGCGTACCAGGACGAGATCTTCGGCCCGGTGCTGTGCGTCCTGCGCGTCGACACCTACGAAGAGGGCGTGGCGCTGATCAACGCCTCGCCGTTCGGCAACGGCACCGCGATCTTCACCCGGGACGGCGGCGCCGCCCGCCGCTTCCAGCTGGAGATCGAGGCCGGCATGGTCGGCGTGAACGTCCCGATCCCGGTCCCCGTCGGCTACCACAGCTTCGGCGGCTGGAAGGACTCGCTCTTCGGCGACCACCACATCTACGGCAACGACGGCACGCACTTCTACACCCGCGGCAAGGTCGTCACCACGCGCTGGCCCGACCCGGCGGACGCCCCCTCCGGCGTCGACCTGGGCTTCCCGCGCAACCACTGACGCAGGCGTCAGGGGCCGTCCGTATTGCGGACGGCCCCATTTTTTTGCGCCTCGGGACTACGGTTCCCGTACGAGTGAAAGGCGGCGAATTCCCGCACGGTGTGCCGTATCCGTGATCAAAGGCCCTTTCGATCTACGGATTTCGTAGGTAAACAGCTATTGACGCGCTGGTTTTCGTTGGGATTCCATCAGCGCAATCTGCTGCTCCTGGCGATCGGAACCGCGCATGACCGACACGCTCCGCCCTGTCGACACCGTCGTCGACACCCCGCACAGCCCGCAGAAGCTCAAGCGCTCGATCGGCGTGGTGGGCGGAACACTGCTGACCCTCTCCTGCGTGACCCCGGCCTCCACGCTCTTCGTGGTCGTCCCGGACCTGTTCGGCTCGCTCGGCACCGCCACCGCCCTGACGATCGCCATCGGTTCCCTCCTCTGTATCGCCGTGGCCTTCTGCTACTCGGAGCTGGGCACCCTCATCCCCAGCGCGGGCGGCGAGTACGCGATGGTCTCGACGATGGCCGGACGGCTCGCGGGCTGGCTCGTCTTCGTCCTCTCGCTCCTGGTCGTCATGATCGTCCCGCCGGTGATCGCGATGGGCACGGCGGACTACCTGGCCCCGGTCGTGCACCTGGACCCGTCGATCGCGGGCGCCGGAGTGATGCTCCTGGCCACCCTCGCCGGCCTGCTGGACCTGCGCGCCAACGCCTGGATCACCGGCATCTTCCTGGTCCTGGAGGTCATCGCGGCTGCCGTCGTGGCGGTCCTGGGCTTCGCGCACAGCGAGCGGGGCGCCGGGAGCCTGGTCTCCATGCAGGTGGCGGGCTCCGGCGGCCACACGGACACGGTGACGGCGATGCTGGTCGTCTCCGGGCTGGCCATCGCCCTCTTCGTCACCCAGGGCTTCTCGACCGCCGTCTACCTCTCCGAGGAGCTGGAGCACCCGCGCCGCAACGTCGCCCGCACGGTCCTGGCCACCCTCGCCATCTCCACGTTCATCATCCTGATCCCGGTCGTCGCGATCACGATGGGCGCCTCGGACCTCTCCACTCTCACCGGCGGCGACATCAGCTCCATGGTCACCGCCTGGTCCAACTCCGCGGTCGGCACCTTCGTCAGCCTCTGCGTGGCCCTCGCGATCATCAATGCGGGCATCGTCATGGTCATCCAGAACTCCCGTGTCCTGTTCGCCTCGGCCCGCGACAAGGCCTGGCCGGAGCCCGTCAACAACGTCTTCGCCAAGCTCGGCCGCTTCGGCTCCCCCTGGGTCGCCACCCTCGCCGTCGGAGTCCCCGGCGCCCTGCTCTGCTTCGTGAACCTCGACACCCTGTACGGCGTAACGGGCGTCTCGGTGACAGGCATGTACCTCCTGGTCGCCGTGGCCGCCCTCCTCTCCCGCCGCGGCTCCCACAAGCACACCCCCGCCTGGCGGATGCCCCTGTGGCCCGCAATGCCGATCCTGCTGATCGCGGTCCTGGCATACATCCTCAGCCAGCAGGAGACGACCTACCTGCTCTGGACGGGCGGCATCACCGCCGCAGCCACCCTGTACTGGGCCTTCTACCTGCGCCCGCGCAGGGACACCCGGTGGCTGATCTCCCTCCCGGAAGACGAGCGTGCCTAGGGGCGCGGGGAACGGCGCGACAAGCCACAACGAACCCGCACCCGGCAAATCACAGAAGCAACCGAGCCCGTAGCCGTACAGCAACCGCGGTACACCCTGATCCCCCGGTACTCCCGCGGGAGGGCACCCCCCTCACCCCCGAGGCTGCTCCAACTGTCAGAGACGCCCCGTACCGTTGAGGCATGGATCTTCGAATGCCCCGCCTGCGAGGGCTGCTTCGGCGGCCCCGGCGCCTGCTGGCCGCCGGGGCCGCCGTCGTCGTGCTCGCCGGTGCCGGGACATGGACGGCCGTCGCCTCGGACGACACACCCGCGGTGCACCAGACCGACCGGGTCATGGCCGTGGACGGCGTCCGCATCGACACCTCGTACTTCACGTCCGGCTCAAGCGGCGCACGCCACCCCGCCGTCCTCCTGGCCCACGGCTTCGGCGGCAGCAAGCAGGACGTACGGCAGCAGGCGCAGGACCTGGCCAGAGACGGCTACGCGGTCCTGACCTGGTCCGCGCGAGGCTTCGGCAAGTCCACCGGCAAGATCGGGCTGAACGACCCGAAGGGCGAGGTCGCCGACGTCTCCAAGCTGATCGACTGGCTCGCCGAGCAGCCCCAGGTCCAGCTCGACAAGCCCGGCGACCCGCGCGTGGGCGTCGCAGGCGCCTCGTACGGCGGCGCGATCTCGATGCTGGCGGCGGGGTACGACCACCGGGTGGACGCCATCGCCCCGGCGATCACGTACTGGAACCTGGCGGACGCCCTGTTCCCGAACGGCGTCTTCAAGAAGCTGTGGGCGGGCATCTTCATCAACTCCGGCGGCGGCTGCGACAAGTTCCAGCCCGAGCTGTGCCGGATGTACGAGCGGGTCGCGGAGTCGGGCAAGCCCGACGCGCAGGCGCGTGAGCTGCTGGCCGCCCGCTCCCCGTCCGCGGTCGCCGACCGCATCAAGGTGCCGACGCTCCTGGTGCAGGGCCAGACGGACTCCCTCTTCCCGCTCGGCCAGGCCGACGCGGCGGCGAAGGCCATCCGCGCGGGCGGCGCCCCGGTCGACGTCGACTGGATCGCCGGCGGACACGACGGCGGCGACATGGAGGCCGCCCGCGTCCAGACACGCGTGCGTGCATGGTTCGACCGGTACCTCAAGGCCGAGAAGGGCACGGACACGGGCCCGGCCTTCCGCATCACCCGCACCGGAGGCGTCGACGCCACGGACGGCGCGGCCGTGTTGCGGGGAGCGAGCGCCGACACCTACCCGGGCCTGGAGAGCGGACAGCGCTCCGTGCCGCTCAGGGGCTCGGAACAGAGGTTCGCCAACCCGGCGGGCGCCAGCCCGCCCGCCGTCTCCGCCCTGCCCGGCCTCGGCGGCTCCGGCGGCCTCGCCCAGCTGTCCTCGCTCGGCGTCGGGGTGTCGCTGGACTTCCCCGGCCAGTACGCACAGTTCGAGTCGGCACCGGTGAGCAGCAGCCTGCGGATCACTGGATCGCCGACGGTGACCGTCCACGTGAAGTCGACGAGCGACGACGCCGTGCTGTTCGGGAAGGTGTACGACGTCGGTCCCGGCGGCGGCTCGCCCGTGCTGCCCTCGCAGCTGGTGGCCCCCGTCCGCGTCGAGGGCGCGAAGTCCGGCAAGGACGTGACGATCACGCTCCCGGCCGTCGACCACGAGGTCGAGCAGAGCCACCGGCTGCGCCTGGTCCTGGCCTCCACCGACCTGGGCTATGCATCCCCGGCGGCCCCGGCGACGTACACCGTCTCCCTGAAGGGCGACCTGAAGGTGCCGACGGCACCCGGCGTGACGACCGCGGCCGCCCCGCTGCCGTCCTGGGTGTGGTGGCTCCCGCTGGCCGGCGCGGTGCTCGCCCTGGCCCTGCTGCTGACGGGCCGCCGCCGCACGACCGCCGCGCCTGCGGCCCCCGAGCTGGCCGAAGTTCCGCTCCAGATCACGGACTTGAGCAAGCGGTACGCCAAGTCGACGGACCGTTACGCGGTACGGGACCTGTCCTTCCGCGTGGAGAAGGGCCAGGTCCTGGGTCTCCTCGGACCGAACGGCGCGGGCAAGACCACCACCCTGCGCATGCTGATGGGCCTGATCCGGCCGGACGGCGGCGAGATCCGTGTCTTCGGCCAGGCGATCCGCCCCGGCGCCCCGGTCCTGTCCCGGGTCGGCGCGTTCGTGGAGGGCGCGGGCTTCCTCCCGCACCTCTCAGGCCGCGAGAACCTGGAGCTGTACTGGCAGGCGACCGGCCGCCCGCCCGAGGACGCCCACCTGGACGAGGCCCTCGAGATCGCCGGCCTCGGCGACGCACTCGCCCGAGCGGTCCGCACCTACTCCCAGGGCATGCGCCAGCGCCTCGCCATCGCCCAGGCCATGCTCGGCCTCCCGGACCTGCTCATCCTCGACGAACCGACCAACGGCCTCGACCCGCCCCAGATCCGCGAGATGCGCGAGGTGCTGATCCGGTACGCGGCGGCCGGCCGCACCGTGATCGTCTCCAGCCACCTCCTGGCCGAGGTCGAACAGTCCTGCACCCACCTGGTCGTCATGGACCGCGGCCGCCTCGTCCAGGCGGGCCCCGTGGCCGAGATCATCGGCTCCGGAGACACCCTCCTTGTCGGCCTGGCGGCCGACATCGCCGACCCGCTGATCGAGAAGGTGGCGGCACTGCCGGGCGTCGAGTCGGCGGTACGGACGGACGGGGGGCTCCTGGTACGGCTGGCTCCCGGCGATAGTCCCCGCGCGAGCCAAGTCGGCCCCGGTTCGGCAGCGCCGATAAGGGGCGCGGGGAACTGCGCGACCAGCCACGACGGCGCCGCAGACGAACAACGGCATACCGCGGCACTCACCGCCGAACCACCCGCAGCCGCCCGCACGGGCACAGGCACCGCCGCCCACCTCCTCGTAGAGCTGGTGCGCCTGGAAGTCCCGGTTGCCTCCCTCGGCCCCCACCGCCGCCTCGAGGACGCCTTCCTCACCCTGATCGGAGGTTCCGCATGAGCACGCTGGCCGAGCACACCGAGCCCCTTCACGCCGCCTCCGGTTACCGGGCCGGCCACACGCTGCCCCTACGGGTCGAGCTGGTCCGGCAGCTGAAGCGGCGCCGAACGTTGATCATGGCGGGGATCCTCACCGCGCTGCCGTTCGTGCTGCTGATCGCGTTCGCGATCGGCGGCGACCCGAGCGGCCGCAACGGCCAGGTGACGCTGATGGACACGGCCACCGCGTCGGGAGCCAACTTCGCGGCCGTCAATCTCTTCGTCTCCGCGGGCTTCCTGCTCGTCATCCCGGTCGCCCTGTTCTGCGGGGACACCGTCGCCTCGGAGGCCAGCTGGTCCTCCCTGCGCTACCTGCTGGCCGCCCCCGTTCCACGGGCACGCCTCCTGTGGTCCAAGCTCGTCGTCGGACTCGGCCTCAGCCTGGCCGCGATGATCCTGCTCCCGGTGGTCGCACTGGCCGTCGGCACGGTCGCCTACGGCTGGGGCCCGCTCCAGATCCCCACCGGCGGCGCGCTGGACTCGGGGACGGCGGCCCAGCGCCTGCTGGTGGTCGTGGCGTTCATCTTCGTGTCCCAACTGGTCACCGCAGGGCTGGCGTTCTGGCTGTCGACGAAGACGGACGCCCCCCTCGGAGCCGTCGGCGGCGCGGTCGGCCTCACCATCGTCGGCAACGTCCTGGACGCCGTGACGGCCCTCGGCCACTGGCGCGACTTCCTGCCCGCGCACTGGCAGTTCGCCTGGGCGGACGCCGTCCAGCCGCACCCCGAGTGGTCCGGCATGATCCAGGGCACGGCGATTTCCATAACGTACGCCCTCGTGCTGTTCGCCCTGGCCTTCCGGGGTTTTGCCCGCAAGGACGTGGTGTCCTAGGTCAACGGAGGATCTCCCACCGGTCTCGACCGGCCATGATCGTGGCCGTCTTGAGATTCATCCGCAACACCCCGTGCCGCACATTCCGACCCCCTGCGCCGTCACAGTCACAGACGTCGACGTCAACACACCAAGGGGGCACGGAAGATGGAGCGGTACCGAACACCACGGCCGGGCACGCCACACCGCCGCACCCGACCACTGCGCACGCCACACCGCACCCGACGGCTGCGCGCCGCCGTCCTCGCCCTCACGGCAGCGAGCGGCCTGCTGCTCACGGCCTGCGGCGCGGGCGGTTCCGGGAGCAACAGCAACAAGGCCTCCGACAGCTCGAACAGGACCGGCTTCCCCGCACCGGCCCCGCAGAACAGCCAGGCCACCGGAGAACGGCAGGACGGCGAGGACTCCTTCGCGAGCCCGTCCCCGACCGCCGACCACCTGTCCACCTTCGCCCTCGACGTCGACACCGCCTCCTACGGCTACGCCCGCCGCACCCTCGCCGCAGGACAGCGCCCCGACCCGTCGACCATCCGCCCCGAGGAGTTCGTCAACAGCTTCCGCCAGGACTACGAACGCCCCGACGGCAACGGCTTCACGGTCACCGTCGACGGCGCCCGCACCGACGAGAAGAACTGGTCCCTGGTCCGCGTGGGCCTCGCCACCCGCCCGTCCACCGAGACCGGCGAACGCCCGCCCGCCGCCCTGACCTTCGTCATCGACATCTCCGGCTCCATGTCGGAGCCCGGCCGTCTCGACCTCGCCCAGAAGTCCCTCGACACGATGACGGACCGCCTGCGCGACGACGACTCGGTCGCCATCGTCACCTTCAGTGACAAGGCCGAGCAGGTCCTGCCGATGACCCGCCTCGGCGGCCACCGCGGCGAGATCCACGACGCCGTCGACAGCCTGGAGCCGACCTACTCCACCAACCTCGGCGCGGGCGTCGAGACCGGCTACGCCACCGCCGTCGAGGGCCGTCGCAAGAACGCCACCAACCGTGTCGTCCTCATCTCCGACGCCCTCGCCAACGACGGCGACACCGACCCCGACTCCATCCTCGACCGCATCTCCTCGGCCCGCCGCGAGTACGGCATCACCCTCTTCGGCGTCGGCGTCGGCAGCGACTACGGCGACGCCCTCATGGAACGCCTCGCCGACAAGGGCGACGGCCACACCGTGTACGTGTCGGGGGAGGACGAGGCTCGCAAGGTCTTCTGCACCCAGCTCCCGCAGAACATCGACCTGACCGCCCGCGACGCCAAGGCCCAGGTCGCCTTCGACCCCGCCACGGTCGCCGAGTTCCGCCTCGTCGGCTACGACGACCGCCGGGTCGCCGACGACGACTTCCGCAACGACCGCGTCGACGGCGGCGAGGTCGGCCCCGGCCACACGGTCACCGCCCTCTACGCCGTCCGCACCAGGCCCGGCGCCGACGGTCACCTCGCCACGGCCACCGTCCGCTGGCTCGACCCCGACACCCGCGACCCGCACGAGAAGTCCGGCGAACTGGAGACCGGCGCCCTCCACGACTCCCTCTGGAAGGCGAGCCCCCGCTTCCAGGTCACCGCCGTCGCCGCCTACTTCGCCGACGCCCTCCGCCAGGGAGACGAACGCTGGTCATCCCTCCCCGGTGACCCCGGCCTCGGCGAACTCCAGGACCGCGCCGAGCAGTTGGCGAGGAAGACGGAGGACAAGGACGTGCAGCAGCTCGCCGACGCGATAGACCAGGCCCACCGCGGCCAGGGCTAGGCCAGGGCCAGAACATCAGTCCAATGGTCACCGGCCCATTGACCTTTCCTTACTTGCGAGTAAGTTGACCTCCCAGTCAGAGCCGACTGGGAGCCGTCATGGGCGTACGCAAGGATCTGAAACGGGCAAAGCAGCGCACTGACCTGGGGGCACGCACCAGGACCGAGGTGGTCAAGGACGAGGACGGAGTCGTACGCGAGGCCCGCACCCCCGCCCTCGCCCCGCGCCCGGCCACCGGCAGCACCGCGGACCTCCCCTTCACCAACGCGGCCGAGGCCCCCGATGCCGTGGTCCTGCGCCGAAGGCACGACAACGGCACCTGGCAGCCGGTGACCGCGGCTGCCTTCGCCGGCGAAGTCACCGCCGTGGCCAAGGGGTTGATTGCGGCGGGCCTCGAACCGGGCGGCCGCGTCGCCGTCATGTCCCGTACCCGCTACGAGTGGACGGTCCTGGACTTCGCGATCTGGGCGGCGGGCGGCCAGACCGTCCCGATCTACGCCACCTCCTCGGCCGACCAGGTGGAGTGGATCGTCCGCGACTCGGACGCCCGCTTCGTCATCACGGAAACCGTCGAGAACGCCGCCACGGTGACGACGGGTACGGCCCGCCACGAACGGCAGCCGCGGATATGGCAGTTGGACGAAGGTGCCCTGACCGACCTCACCACCCTCGGCCGCGACATCCCGGACGAGGAGGTCGCCAAGCGCCGCAGCGCCCTCATTCCCGACACGATCGCGACGATCTGCTACACCTCCGGAACCACCGGAAAGCCGAAGGGCTGCGTCCTCACCCACGCCAACCTGCACGCCGAGGCCGCCAACACGGTCGAACTGCTCCACCCCATCTTCAAGGAGGTCACCCGCCAGGTCGCCTCGACCCTCCTCTTCCTCCCCCTCGCCCACATCCTCGGCCGCACCCTCCAGATCGCCTGCCTTATGGCCCGCATCGAGATCGGCCACTGCCCGAGCATCAAGCCCGACGAACTCCGGCCCGCCCTCAAGGAGTTCCGCCCGACCTTCCTCGTCGGCGTCCCCTACCTCTTCGAGAAGATCCACGACACGGGCCGCGCGACCGCCGAGAAGATCGGCCGCGGCGCCTCCTTCGACCGCGCGGACCGCATCGGGGTGCGCTTCGGGGAGGCGTACCTGAACAAGTTCCTGGAGACCGGCAAGGGTCCGACCCCCGCCCTCTACGCCGCCTGGGCCCTGTACGACCTGCTGGTCTACCGCCGTATCCGCAAGGAACTCGGCGGCCGCATGCGCTACGCCATCAGCGGCGGCTCCCCACTGGACCGCAAGCTCAACCTGTTCTTCTACGCCGCCGGAATCATCGTCTACGAGGGCTACGGCCTCACGGAGACGAGCGCGGCCGCCACGATCGTCCCGCCCCTCGAACCCCGCCCGGGCACGGTCGGCGTCCCGGTCCCCGGCACCGCGGTGCGCATCGCCGACGACGGGGAGGTGCTCATCAAGGGCGGCATCGTCTTCGGCGCGTACTGGAACAACCCGGCCGCCACCGACGCCGTACTCCAGGACGAGTGGTTCGCGACCGGCGACCTCGGCTCGCTCGACGAGGACGGCTACCTCACCATCACCGGCCGCAAGAAGGACATCCTCGTCACCTCCGGCGGCAAGAACGTCTCCCCGGCCGTCCTCGAGGACCGGCTGCGCAGCCGCCCGCCGATCGGCCAGTGCATCGTCGTCGGCGACAACCGCCCCTTCGTCGCCGCACTGATCACCCTCGACCCCGAGTCCGTGGCCCACTGGCTGACGGTCCGAAAGCTGCCGGCGAACACCCCGATGTCGGAGGTCGTACGGGATCCGCGGATGCGTGCGCAGGTCCAGAAGGCCGTGGACTACGCCAACGAGGCCGTCTCCCGGGCCGAGTCGATCCGTGCCTTCGCCCTGGCCGAGGGCGAGTTCACGGAGGACAACGGTTTGCTCACCCCGTCGTTGAAGATCAAGCGGCATGCCGTGACGGCGGCGTACGCGACGGAGATCGAGGCGCTGTACCGCGGCTGACGGCCTGACCAGGTCACTCTTGCGGGTGATCCATGCCCGGCCGCGCGACTCAAGTGGTGCAATTAAGTGATATATGACTGTGTGTCATTAATGTGCGGAATTGCGGCAAAGGAGGATGGATGACCCCTCATCGCCGCCGGTCCGCCCACAGGCGGCTGGCGCTCATCACCGCCGGCGGGATCGCGTCGGCAGCTCTCGCCTGGGGCCCGGCCTCCCCGGCCGACGCCGCACGCCACCCGGACCTGCAGCGCGCCATGCCCGCGGTGCCCCCCGCACCGGGCCCGCCCGTCCCGCCCACGGACGACACGCGCTCCTACTCGGTGGCGGACGTGCGCAGGGCCGCGTTCGGCGCGTTCCTCGACTCCGAGCCCGAAGGGCTGGTGCGGCTGAAGGAGTTCAGCGGCTGGCTGGGCGGCACCGAACTGCGCGTGGGGCACACCTATCTGCCGGGGGACGTGTGGGAGAACATCGAGGGCGGCTACGGCTTCCTCGACAGCTGGGCCAAGTGGCGGCTGGCCAAGCCCGACCGGCTGCTCGTGCTGAATGTTCCGCTGATGGAGCACAACGAGGCGCAGTTCTCCGACATCGCCGTCGCACGGCTGCTGCGGCGCGCCGCAGCCGGCGAGTTCGACGGCCACTTCCAGCGGCTGGCGCAGCGCCTGGTGACCCTGGGCGCGACGGACACGGTCCTCGTGCTCGGCTGGGAGATGAACGGCAGCACCTACACCCACCGCTGCGGCCCCGACCCGGAGAACTGGATCCGGTACTGGAGGCGCATCGTCACCGTCATGCGCTCGGTTCCCGGGCAGAGGTTCAGGTTCGACTTCGCTCCGAACAGGGGCGCAGACGCGGTTCCGTGGCCGAAGTGCTATCCCGGCGACGACTTCGTCGACATCGTCGGCATGGACTCGTACGACCAGCCGCACGGAATGTCGTTCGACGAGGAGGTGTCCGAGCCCTACGGGCTGCAGTTCCAGGTGGACTTCGCGCGGCGTCACCACAAGCCGATCTCGTATCCGGAGTGGGGTCTGTACCGCAACGGCGACAACGTCACGTACATGCTGCGCATGCTCGCCTGGATGGACGAGCACAAGCCGCTGTACAACACGATCACCGACTACTGCCCGCACGGCGTGTGGGGGTGTACCGACAATCCCCGCGCCGCCGCCACGTACCGCGCGGTGCTGGCCAGCTCCGTCCTGCCGGAGCCGACGCCGGGGCCCGTCGTCCCCGTCCCCGTCGTCCCCGTCCCGCCCGCGCCCGCGACCCCCGACGTACCGGAGCCGACACCGGTGCCGTTGCCGACGCCGGTGCCCACGCCCCCGGTGACGCCGGCCGCCCCGCCCGCCCCCGCCCGCTGAGGGCAGCGCTACCAATGGTCCTTGGAATCGGGGACCATGCGCCGGACGGCCTTGGCCCCGCACCGGGCGGCGGCCGCGCACACGGTGGCCGCCAGCAGCACCGCCGTGCGCCGGCCGGCCAGCAGGAAACGCTGGTTGTGGACCGTCTCGGGGCACCAGCGGTACTTGTGCGGCTCGTCGCCGCGCATCAGGCTCAGCACCCGGCCGTCATCGGCGGACGCGACATGCTCGGTGGAGGCACGCAGCAGCATCGTCGCCACGTCCACCTTGCGCTCCCGCAGCCCCGGGTGGAAGCCGTACATGTAGTCGCCCAGCAGCCTTGCGGACAGCAGATGCAGGTTGACTGCCACCACTACGCCCTCGAGCAGGAACTCCGTCACCGCGGCCTGCCCGGAGCGGGTCATCGGGACCACCGACCGGACCAGGTGCTCCAGAAACTGCGGCCGGGTGTGCTCGGGTGTCATCTTCTTGCCCTGCCACTGCAGACGGTGCAGCTCCAGCAGCCGCCGCAGCGCGGTCTCCGTCTCGTCGTGGCCGACGACCCGCCACTCGACGCCGAGCCGGCCGAGCTTGTTCACCTTGTTGCGCACCCGCTGGGCGCGGGTCGGCGGCAGCCGCTTGACCAGCTCGGTCATCGGTACGGCGGGCAGTTCCAGGCACGTCGAGTCACGCAGCCGGCGGCGCGGACCGCGCCAGCGGCCGTAGACCTGCTCCACCGCGCTGCCCGGCCGGACCTCCCGGAAGTCGATCAGCGCGGTGCGGGCCGCGTCGGCCAGGGCGTCCGTCAGTGCCCGGCTGCCGCGCTCGGCCTCCTTCTCGTCGAGCAGTACGTCGCAGAAGTCGGAGATGGCGCCGCCGATGGGCACCAGCTTCGGCAGTGGCCGCCGCACGCGCATCAGCGGTGCGGCGGCCACCAGTTCACCGCCCCGGCGGACCAGGAAGAGCCGCAGCCCGTCGGGTGTGCCGTACGAGAGCCACCAGGAGTGCAGCCAGGCGTGGCTCTGGAACGGCGTCGCCGACGGGCAGGCATCGTGCAGCCGCCCCCACTGCTCGGCCAGCCCGGCGAACGTGCGCTCGTCGGTGCACAGTTCCACCGAGAGCGGGTGGCCGGACGCGGTCATCCGAGGGTCCCGCGGGCGTCCGCGGCATGGGTCGGGGCGGGCACCGTCGGCTGGCCCGGTCCGTCGTCGTCCGCCGCCCGCCGCGGCCGTGCCAGCAGGACGAGGCCGCCCAGCAGACCTCCGGCGCTCGCACCCACGAGCGAGGTCAGCTTCCAGGACGCGGACGACGGTTCGACGGGCCTCATCGCCCGGGCGAGCCGCTCGAGCCGGATGCCGGTGCTGGCCTTGGTGTGGCCCGCCTGCGTGACCAGTGCGCCGGACACGGCGTTGGAGATGTCCGCGGCCCGGCCGGGGCTCGACGAGGTCGCCGAGACCGAGACCATCGGTGCGTCCGGCGAGGTCGCGACCTGCACGCTCTTGCGCAGCGTCGCGGCCGGTACGCCCGCCTCGACCTGCGCGTCCCCGAGCACCGCGAGCTGCGGGGCCACCCGGCCGTACGCCTGCGCGAAGCCGAGCGCGTCGGCGCAGTCGACGTCGGACCGGCCGGCCGCCACGGCGACGACGGAGCTCGTCGCCGTGTACTGCGGCGGCTTCACCAGTCCGTACGCGCCGCCGGCCACGGCACCGAGCAGCGCACCGGCCGGCAGCAGCCACCACGCGGGCAGCCGCTTCGCACGGGCGCGCTCACGGCGGGGCAGGCGGTCACGCTGAGCGGGGTTGTCGGTCATGGAGAACTCACTTCCAGGGTCGAGCCGGCCACAGCGGCCGTGTACACATCCATCAACTGCCGGGCGCTGCACGCGATGTCGTAGTGGTGCACGGCGTCCGGGGCGGTTCGCTCGTCCGGCCCCGCCGCCCGCAGTCGCAGCAGCTCCCGTACGTACGCCCCGGTGGAGCCGGTGACGCGCCGGGCGCCGGGTGCCGCGTCGGGCGGCAGGTCCTCGACGGCGGGGCAGCTCGCGTACAGCACGGGCAGCCCGGCCGCCAGCGCCTCCACCACGGCCAGCCCGAAGGCCTCCTCCGTCGACGGCGAGGCGAGCACGTCCATCGCGGACAGCAGGTCGACCAGGCCGGGCGCCGCGTCGCGGGGATCGGGCAGATACGGCCGCTCGCCCGTCAGCACCACCCGGTCCGCGACGCCCAGCGCCCGGGCGGAGCGCCGCAGCGCCGCCTCCTCGGGCCCGCCGCCCACCAGCAGCAGCCGTACGTCGCCGGGCAGCCGGGACAGCGCGCGCAGCAGCAGGTCGAAGCGTTTGCCCGGGGCGAGCCGCCCCACCCCGCCGACGACGTACGCGTCCTCCGGCAGCCCGTAGTGCATGCGGGCCTCCTTGCGGCCCACCTCGTCGAAGCGGAAGCGGGGCGCGTCGATGCCGTTCGGGATGACGCGGATGCGCGCCCCGGGCACGCCCCAGTGGCGCAGCCGCTCGGCCACCGTCGGCGAGACGGCGACCGTGGCGCGGCCGAGGCGCTCGCCGGCCAGGTACAGCCCGCGGACGCCCGCGGTCAGCGGCCGGCCCTCCAGCGCGGTGGCGCCGATCGAGTGCTCGGTGGCCACGACGGCCCTCACTCCCGCGAGCCGCGCGGCGATCCGGCCGTAGAGGCAGGCCCGGTACAGGTGGGTGTGGACGAGGTCGTAGCCGCCGGTGCGGATCAGCCGGGTCAGGCGTGGCAGTGCGCCGAGGTCGCGGTTGCCGCCCATCCCGAGGTGGACGACGCGGACACCGTCGGCCGCCAGGCCCGCGGCGACCGGGCCGGGGTTGGTCAGAGTCACCACGTCGCACTGCGCGGGCAGATGACGCAGCAACAGGCGCAGCTGCTGTTCCGCTCCGCCGACGCCGAGGCCGGTGATGACGTGCAGGGCCCTCACACGGCCTCCACGGAGCGGCCGAAGAGCCGGGCCAGGCGTCGCTTCAGCTCCAGCCGCGCCGCGGTGTCGATCTGCCCGACGTGGATGCGGGGCAGCGCGAAGTCGCCGCAGCCGTCCGGGCCGGGGGTGATCGCACAGGCGTAGCGGTAACCGGCCAGGCGCACGGCGGCGGCGACGCGCTCGTCGAGATACCCGTACGGGTAGCAGAAGCCGTCGATGCCGCTGCCGGTGATCCTGGAGAGCAGGTGACGGCTGTCGTTGACCTCGGTGTGCAGCACCTCGTCCGTGGCCTTGGTCAGGTCGAGGTGGGTCAGACCGTGCGAGGCGATCTCCATGCCGGCGGCCACGGCACGGCGGATGCCGGCCACGTCGAGCAGCGGCTTGCGCGGTCCGAGCGGCTCCCATGCGTTCTCGCCGCCGAGCCGCCCCGGCAGCACGAACACCGTCGCCGTGAAACCCCAGCGGGACAGCACGGGCAGTGCGTCGCCGGTGAAGTCGGCGTATCCGTCGTCGAAGGTGAGCCCCACCAGGCCGCGCTCGGTGCCACGGGCGCGCGCCGCGAGCAGTTCCCGCATGCTCACTCCGCGCAGGCCGCGGCCGGACATCCAGGCGAACTGGCGGTCGAGGCGCGCTGGGGTGACGGTGACGTTGTACGGGTCGTCCGGGCAGTCCGAGACGGAGTGGTACATGGCCACCCAGACGGCAGGCCCCCGCTTGGACCGTCTTCTCGCGGACGATCTGGGATCGGGTTCGGCCTTGCGCGGTGCGGCGGAGACGTCAGCGACCATGATCCAGCTTTCGTGTGACGGAGTGACGGAGTGACTGCGCGAGGGGAAGCAGAAGAGACCGGGCGTCCGCGGCGTCGAGGGCCCAGGCCAGCAGCAGGAAGACGGCGGTCACGCAGGTGCAGCAGGCGGCGACGGACGCTGCGGGCGAGGTGAACAGCCCCGCGACCACCAGCCCGGCTCCGGTGGCGCACACGGCCGCGCACACCGGCCGGACCAGTTCGGCGACGACCCGGCGCACGCGCACCGGCACATTGCGCGGCCCCAGGCCGTGCAGCATGAGCAGCGCGGTGAGGGTGATGCCGGTCGCGTTGGCCGCGGCGATGCCGCACGCACCCCAGGGCCGTACGGCCCAGGCGCCGATGACGACGGTGGCGAGCGCGCCCACGCCCATCGCGCCCAGCGGGAACCAGGTGGTGCGGCCGGCCGCGAAGTACGACCGTACGAGCGCACCCACGAGCGTCTGCCCGAGCAGCCCGGCCGCGTACACCCGCATCACCGCGGCGGTCGCGGCGGTGTCCTGAGCCGTGAACGCCCCGCGCTGGAAAAGCAGTTGGACGATCTGCGGCGCACCGGCGACGACCACCGCGGCGCCGAGCAGGACGAGACAGGCCATCAGCAGCACATCCCGCTCGACCCGGTCCCGGGCCCGCCGCGTGTCGCCCTCGGCGATGGCCTGCGCCACCACCGGGAAGGTGACGATGCACACCATCATGGACAGCGACATCGGCAACTGGGCGACTTTCTGGGCGTAGTTGAGGTGCGAGATCGCGCCGGCGGGCAGCGCGGACGCGAAGTGCCGCTCGATGAGCACCTGCGACTGCCGGCACAGGGCGAACAGCAGCACCGCGCAGACGAGGCCCGGCGCGAGCGGCCGCCCGCCGTCGTCCTCGTACGCGCCGTCGTTGCGGCCGGGCCGCCCGGCGATCCGCCGTGCCAGCGACGGAGTCTGCACGACGACCATGAGGCACCCGCCGAGAGCGACGCCCAGAGCGGCGGCCCGCACGCCCCAGCGCGCACCGAGGACGAACATCGTGGAGATGATCGCGACGTTGTACGCGATGTAGATCGCGCCGGGCGCGAGATATGAACGGTGGGCCCGCAGCGCTGCACTGCAGTACCCGGCCAGCCCGAAGCTCAGCACGCAGGTCGCGGTCAGCCGGGTGCAGGAGATGGCGAGGGCCGGGTCGGGCAGACCGGGTGCGAGGGCGGAGACCAGCAGCGGTGCCCCGGCCACGAGCGCGGCGGCCGCGGCGGCGAAGGCGAGGCACAGCCGCGGCAGCGAGGCGGAGACCAGGGCGTGCACCGGGTCGGGGGTGCTGTTCCCGAGCGCCCGCCGGGCCAGCGCCACGCTGAACGCGGGCACCAGCACGAACGCCATGCCCTCCTCGATCAGCAGGGTCGCCGCCAGTTCGGGCACGGTCCAGGCCACCAGGAACGCATCGGTCTCCGCGCCGGCACCGAAGAGATGCGCGAGCGCCTGGTCCCGTGCCAGGCCGAGGACCGCCCCGGCCATGGACAGCGCGGCGGAGAGCAGCGTCGCCCGGGCCAGGAAGCGGGCGGAGGGGGTGTCCGCCTGCCGGGCGGCTGCCGCACCCGGGCGGCCGTCCGCCGGGAGCGCGCCGTCGAGACCGGCCGCGTCGGGAGCGCCCGCGGTCTTGGCGGGTCCGGGATTCACCGCGGGTCCGATTCCGCGGCGGGGCCGGTAGGCCCCTGAAGGGGCGCGGGGCTGTGTCCATCTGCGGCTTCGCCGCGGGGCGCGACCAGCCACGACGGCGTGGCAGACGGCCGACGGCCAATTGCGGCCCCGCGGCGTAGCCGCAAATCCGCACAGCCAGCGGAGCGCCCCCCCAGCGACCACCAGGCCGCGACGCCGAAGCAGACGGCCGTCAGGGTGGTGGAGGGGCCGCCGATGTCGGAGTACAGGAAGTTCACCAGCTGCCACAGCAGCAGCCCGCACGCCGCGAGCGCGCAGTCCCTGGCGCGTCCCGCACGCCGCAGCCGGCGCAGCGCGCACACCAGCAGGGCCAGCCAGCTGCCCGCCACCGTGAGCAGACCCAGCAGGCCCTGCTCGCTCAGGAGCAGCATGTACATGTTGTGCGGGGAGAGCAGGGGCTGGCGCCGGAAGGCCTGGCCGTCGCCCTCCGTGTCGCTGCCCGACGACAGCGCGAGCGAGGCGTGCGAGTCCCGGTAGGCGGGAAAGGCCTTCAGGCCCACGCCCCGTACCGGGTGCTCGTGCCACATGTCGATGGAAGCCGCCCACATGGTGTAGCGGTCGACGACCGACTGGTCCGGTGCGCCGGCGACCTGGGTGATGCTGGTCAGCCGCTCCTGCAGCACCGAGCCGCCCACGCCGAACCCGCCCACCAGCACCACCGAGGCCGCGGCCCCCGCCGCGAACACCTTCACCGCCCGCCGTACCCCGGCCAGCAGCAGCTGCGCCCCGCAGGTCACGGCCGTGGCGATCCAGGACCCCCGGCTGAAGGACAGCGCGAGCGGCACGAGCAGCGCCAGCGCACAAACGGCCGCCGCCATCCGCTGCCGCCGCCCACCGGTCCCGAGCGCGAGACCGGTCAGCACCACCACTCCGGACGCGACGACGGCCGCCATCCCCATCACGTCGTGCGGCCCGAACGTGCCCACCGCCCGGATGTAGGCCCCCTGGTACGAGGCCCCGGTTCCGGTGAGGTACTGGTGCACCCCGACCGCCCCCTGCCACAGCGCGAGACCGGCCAGCCCCCAGAGCACCAGCCGGGCGTCGCGCCGGTCGCGCACCAGCAGCACCATCGCGAGCGGGACCAGCACGAACACCTGGAGATAGCGCGCCAGTCCGGTGATCGCGTCGCCGGGCGTCACCGCCCCGGTCGCGGACACCGCGATGCCCACCACGGGCAGCCCGAGCACGACCGCCGCCGTCCGCGCCAGCGGGCGCCGCGCCCGTCGTACGGTGCATACGGCGGCCCAGAGCAGGACCAGCCCGCAGGTCAGGTCGGCGGGCGTGGCGCCGCTGTCCGTCTCGGCCGGCAGCCCCATGAGGGCGATCACCGCCAGGACGGGCAGCACGGGAGCGGCCCGGTGCAGCGCAGAAAGCGGCGGCACGAGCGGTACGGAGGCCGCCGAGGGAGTGCTCACCCGCGCTCAGCTCCCCGTCGGCCGCACGAACAGGACCGCCGTACGCGCCAGGATGCAGATGTCCTGCCACAGCGACCAGTTGTCGATGTAGGCGTTGTCGAAGCGGCACCGGTCCTCGATGGAGGTGTCGCCGCGCAGCCCGTGGATCTGGGCGAGCCCGGTGATCCCGGTCGGCATCCGGTGGCGCTCCCGGTAACCGGGATAGGCCTGGCTGAACTTGGCGACGAAGTAAGGCCGTTCGGGCCTCGGACCGACCAGGCTCATGTCTCCGCGGCAGACGTTCCACAGCTGCGGCAGCTCGTCCAGCGAGGTGCGGCGCAGGAACTGGCAGAAGCGGCTCATCTCCTGCTCGTTCGCCACGCTCCAGCGGGTCGCCGCCTCGTGCGCGCTGGCGGGCCGGTGGGTGCGGAACTTCAGCAGGGTGAACGGCCGCCCGTCCTTGCCGATCCGCTCCTGCCGGAACAGCACGCCGGGCCCGTCCATGACCCGCAGCACCGCCGCGCACACCAGCAGCACCGGGCAGACCAGCAGCAGCAGCGAGCCCGACAGCACCGCGTCGAGCACCCGCTTGCCCACGCCGACCCGCCGCCGTCCGCGCCCCGGGCACAGCAGCCTGCGCGGGAATCCCGCCAGATGCCCGGCTCCTTCGCGCCGCCCGCCGAGGCCGTACGACGGCGCGTCCGCGTCCAGCTCCCACAGCACGCATCCGTACGCGGCGAGATCCCGCAGCAGCGCGGTCTTCTCCACCCGGGTGGCGGCGCCCACGACGAGCACCGTCTCCACACCGTTCTGGATGACTGCGCGACGCGCCTCCTGATCCGTGGTCAGCACCGGCAGCTCGCGACCTTCGCCGGACCGGGCCAGGACGTCGTGGGTGTCGCTGACCACGCCCACCGGCCGTACTCCGCAGCCCGGTTGGCGCAACAGCGCGGCCGCGACCGGCCGGGCCGTGGCGACCGGGCCGACCACCAGCGCAGGGTCGGGCCGACGCCGCCGCGCCCGCCGTCCGTGCACCGCCGCGCGGCCCGCGAAGGCCGCCACGCAGTGCACGGCGAACGCGGTGACCAGCGCGGCCGGCGGGAGCGGCCGCAGCGGGGAGAGCGCCCCCACGGCGGCCCAGCCGACGGCGATGCGTCCGCAGACGGCGGGCAGTTCGTCGAGCACGCCGCGCACGACGGAACTGTCGTACAGGCGGGCCCGCCGGTTCAGCCCGATCACACCCAGCGTCAGCAGGGCGATGACCAGCGGATACCTCGGGGCCCCGGGCACGACCAGGACCCCCAGCAGGGCGGCGCCGCCGTCGACGAGCGGCAGGGTCACCCGAAAGGCCCGCCGCGGCCGGCTCTCTCTCCGTGCCGCGGGCAGTCGGCGTCCGGCTGCGGGGCCGCGCGGGGCGAGAACGGAGACAGCGCGCTCTGCCGCCCGCGGCTGCTGCCCCGTAGGAGGGGGAACGGTACTTTCCGCAGTCATCTGGTGATGCACTTCCTGCTCTAGTTGGGTACGACGACCGGCGCGACAACGACGCCGAGCAATTCGCGGTACACGTCCGTCACGGCGTCCGCCGCCTGCCGCAGGTCGTGAGCGGCGAGCACATGCCGACGGCCCTGCGCGCCCAGCGCCGTGCGCAGCGGCTCGTCCCGCAACAGCACCGTCAGCGCCCGCGCCAGCGCACCGGGGTCCTCCGGCGGCACCAGGCAGTACGGCAGCTGCTCGGGCGGAAGGCTCTCGCGCGCCCCGTCCACGTCCGTGACCACGACCGGCCGGGCACACGCCATCGCCTCCAGCGGGGCGAGCGCCATGCCCTCCCAGCGGGACGGCAGGACCACGACGTCGGCGGCCCGGTACCAGGGGGCCGCGTCGGGCGCGGCACCGGCGAACAGCACCGATTCGGGTGCGCAGGAGCGCAGCCGGTCCGTGTCCGGACCGTCGCCGACCAGCACCAACCGCGCCCCGGCCAGCTGCCGTTCCACCTCGGGCCAGGCCCGCAGTAGCACGTCCTGCCCCTTCTGGCGGCACAGCCGGCCCACGCACACGACGAGCGGCCCCGCCCCGGACCGGGCGCCGTCGCCCTCCGGCCGGAACCTGAGCGTGTCGACACCGTTGGGGACCACACGCCACACGGCGCTGATTCCGCACCGCTCCCCGGTGCGCCGCTCCGCCTCGCTGACGCACAGCACGCGCGTCGCCCACCGCGCCCCTAACCGCTCCCAGCCCAGCGCCAGGCGCGCGACGACCCCGTCCGCGGCCGCGAACGACCAGGCGTGCGGCTGGAAGACGGTCGGGAGACTGCCGCGAACGGCGAGCCGGGCCGCGAGTCCCGCCTTCGCGCTGTGCGCGTGCACCAGGTGCGGCCGCACCTCGCGCAGGATCCGCACCAACCGCCCTACCTCGCCCGGCAGTCGGCGCCCCGGCGAACGGGTCGCGTCCCAGCGGAGCACCGTGCAGCCCGGCGCGCGCAGAGTCTCCGCCAGCGTGCCGCCCTCCGGACAGGCCACGGTCACCCGCAGCCCCGCGGCGAGCTGAGCCTCCACCAGGTCCGTCACGACCCGCGCGACACCGCCCTCGACGGGCTGGGTGACATGCAGGATGTGCGGCACGCGTGGGGAAATACGCATGAGCGAGGATGCCCTTCCGAACAAAAGAGTCCGAGCCGGGGCCAGGACGTGCGGCTCGTGTTCTTGATATAAAAACCCGCACCCGTTCGAGAGCGTGAGGTTGGTTGTTCAACCGGCATCGCTGAAATCACGAGGTGAGCCACTCTAGCCGCTCACCCGTATTTATCTGCGAACCGGTCATCTGTGTCGGAATGGTGGCGTTTCCATGAGCTATTTGTCGCGCCGGATCACCCATTTGGAGTTACGGGAAGGCAACAGGGTTTCCAGGAAGCCTCACTCTCGTTAGGCCGGTCGAAGACGACTTACGAAAGAAAGGCACACGATGAAGACTCTGAAGGCTGCCGCCGTCGTAGCCGGCTCCCTCGCCATTGCCGGCGTCGCCGGCTCCGCGGTCGCGGCGGACATGCCGGCCGGGGGCCTCGTGGACAGCGGAAAGACGGTCGCGAGTGGCGTCCCCACGGCAGCCAAGGTGTCGACGGGTTTCGTGGGCGACAACGTCGGCCAGGTGGCGCAGAGTGTGAAGGACAGCGTGAAGGGCAGCATGAAGGAGGCGGGCGTGAAGGGCCCCGTCGTCGGCGGCGCCCTGCCGAACCCCGCCCTGCCGGCGACCCCCGCCGACGGCAAGCTGCTGGGCGGGCTCCCGGTCGGCAAGTAGCCGGTCGGAAGGTACGGCGACAACTTCGCCGCCCATGGTTTCGACGATTCGGGTCGGCTCCGCATTCCTCGGAGTCGGCCCTTCGGCATGTGCGGGGGAGCGCATTCGTCAGATCGACTGCGGTCACGCTTCGTGCGCTGGGCCAAACGAACGATTCAGGGTGACCGCAAGCGGCCGAGTGCCGTTGGTCCCATTGGAATGACCTGGTGGAGCGCCTTTCCCTCCTTGTTGGCGCGCTCTTCGTCGGCCACCTCCAGATCGCGGGGCCTGTCTGCTTCAGACGCAGACAGGCCCCGCGGGCATTTTCCCGACTCTGGAACGAAGGGCATGGAAACGCCGATGGCGGCCCACCGGAATTCCGGCGGACCGCCATCGAGTGAAGTACGGCTCAGAAGAGCAGGCCGCCCGCGTACGGGGCGTTCTGCGACTGGTCGACCTGCGCCGTGTTGCACGCGGCGTAGTGCGAGTTCGGAGCCACGATGCCACCGAGGACGGCACCGTTGGACCACGGAGCGATGCAGCGCCCGTCGATCAGCGAGCCGTTGACGACGGCGACGCCCTGCTGGGGAGCGTTCACGACGATCGGGGACTGCGAGAAGCCGTTGCCGCCGGTGACGGTGGTGTTGGAGTCGTCGGCCGCGGCGGCGCCACCGGCCGCGAGCACGAGGCCCGCGGCGATGGCGGTAATGACCGTAACCTTGTTACGCATGGGATGCGCCTTTCGGTGGGGCGGTTGGGATTTCCGTGCTCCGCGTTGCTCGGAGCAGGTCAGAAGAGCAGGCCGCCCGCGTACGGGGCGTTCTGCGACTGGTCGATCTTGGCCGTGTTGCATGCGGCGTAGTGCGAGTTCGGGGCCGCGACGCCACCGAGCACGGAACCGTTGGACCACGGCGCGACGCAACGGAGGTCGGCGACCGAGCCGTTGACGACGGCGACCCCCTGCTGGGGAGCGTTGACGACGACCGGGGACGACGAGAAGCCGCCGCCACCCTTGACGTCGGTGCAGTCCTCGGCGGCCGCGGTGCCGGCCGCCGCGAGGACGAGGCCCGCAGCGAGGGCGGAAATGGCCGAAACCTTGTTACGCATGAGTTGCGCCTTTCCGGGCTGTATTGGGTGTTGCACCTGCTCCGAGTTACTCGGGACAGGGGTCAGAAGAGCAGGCCACCCGCGTAGGGGGCGTTCTGTGACTGGTCGACCTGCGCCGTGTTGCATGCCGCGTAGTGCGAATTCGGGGCCACGACGCCGCCGAGGACGGACCCGTTGGACCACGGGGCGATGCAACGACCGTCAACGAGCGTCCCGTTGACAACCAGAACACCCTGCTGAGGGGCGTTCACGACGACCGGCGACTCCGCAAAGCCGCTGCCGCCCTTCACGGTGGTGGTGTTGTCGTTGGCCGAGGCAAAACCGACGCTGCTGACCATAGCGCCGAGGGTGAGGGCAGTGATGACCGCGAACTTCCTGGGCAACTCAGTTTCCTTCCTCAATTCACCGTTGCGCACGCTTGCATACCAGGAAACCTTGATATGCGCGTATAAGTCACGGGACTGGCGCCTAAACAAGGTTTATTCCGTCGGATGGCGCAATGCCGCACGTTCCAGGGGGCTGGACCGGAATCAGTCCGGAATCCGTGTGGCGTAAATGAACGACAATCCGAAAAAGAAACGGACGCCGACATGTGTCCGGCCCACCGGAAGGGAGAGGGCCGGTGGGCCGGACAAGTGGTTCGGGTGGGGGCTTTCGCCGGTACGGCCGGCTCCTACGGTTTCCGTCTCGTCACTTGCTGAGCAGGCTGCCCAGTCCGGCGGAGGTCGGAGCCTGCAGCGGGTGGACCTGAACGACGCCGTTTCCGGCCGGGTTCTTCACCGGAATCGTGGGCTTCTTGGAGGCGTTCGGGTCCATGCCGTCCAGGTATACGCCCGAGACGCCCGGCGTCTTCTGCTTGTCGAAGGCGCTGCCGTTGGCGAGCTTGCCGTTGCGGGCCAGTCGCGACACGACGTCGGCCGCGGGCACGACCGCGGGAGTCACCTTGGTCGGGGACATGAGACCGAGCAGACCGCCCGACGAGGCCGGTACGGCCGGTGGGGTGGCGGCCGACGCCGCGACGGCGGACCCACCCACGAGGCCCGCGCCGATGGCCAACGCCGCAGTGGTGAAAATTGCCTTCTTCATGATTCACCTCGGTTGAAAGTTACCTCTGATCCGACGGCTGGAGAACATAGCAGTCCATGCCCTCCGTAAAAGCGATGCGTTACTCCATACGCATGAAAGTCGGAGGGGTGAACAATGCTTTGCGTACGGTGTCGTCAAAGGGATTCACATGGTCGGTGAATCAATTGATCGTATGGTGGGTGCGGTTTCGACCGGATGGGTAGTGTGAAAGAGGAATTCCAGCGGTGCAGCCGGTACGTCGGCCGGGGCGGCAGCCCCGCGGCCCTACCCTCACCGCCATGACCGCCGACAGCGCCAAGCCCATGCCGACCGTGTCCCCTGCCATCGCCACCGGCAAGTCGCTCACCTGGTCGGAGGAGTTCAACACCCCCATCGCCTGGGGGGCCAAATGGGTCGGCGACAGAACCAGCGCCTACCGCTACGGCAACCACAATCCGGACGACAACAAGCTCGACTGGCTCAGCCCCGGCTGTGTGACCGTCTTCGAAGGTGTGGCCACCTTCACCGCCACCCCGGCCGGCCACACCCTGGAGAACGGCCTGCAGGCCTGGCGCACCGGACTGCTCACCACCGAGTACTCCGCCGAGGGCTTCCAGGTGCGGACCGGGGACTACGTCGAGACCCGCGTCAAACTGCCCTCCGGGACCGGTGCTTGGCCGGCGCTGTGGACCTGGAAGGACGGCGCGAACGAAATCGACTCCTTCGAGTACCACCCCGACAACCCGAACCTGCTGGAGCTGTCCAACCACGTCAACGACGCCTGCGCCTGTCACACCGATGCCGACGCGATCGCCCCGAACGAGTGGGTGACCATCGGCAACTGCTACGGCGAGCACTCCGTCGACTGGTACGTCAACGGCGAACAGGTCTTCCGTGACGGCACCGGAGTGGGCGCCGACTGGTCGGCGTACCTGATCCTGAATCTTTCGCTGAGCGCCGGCCAGTACCACCCGGCCCCCTCCGGCCCGGGCCCCATCACGTTCGCCGTCGACCACCTTCGCGTCTACCGCTGAGTGTTCGCCCAACGGGGGTGAACGCATCCGACGCACATCGAAAGGAACCCTCATGCGCGCACTGCCCGCACGGCGTATCGCGTCCACCGTTCTCTGCGCCGCCCTTCTGGTCGGCATCGCCGCTCCGGCCGCCGTCGCGGCCGAGTCCGCAAGAGAGCGCACCCATGCGTCGTCCCGTGCACCCGTCCCCGGTGCGGACGAACTGCTCGCCCAGGTCAAGAGCCTCGGCGATCTCGGCGGTGTGCTCACTCCGGTCGCCAAACTGCTCAACGCGGTACTGAAGGCCGACAGCGGCCAACTGTCCGTCGCCGAGGCGCAGAAGCTCGGCGACGCCGTGAAGGACGCCATCGCCAAGGTCGCCCCGGTGGCGACCAAGGACCTCAAGGGTGACGCGCTCACCGCTCTGAAGAAGGCGGTCGACACCCTGCTCGCGGCCGTCGCCTCCGGCGATGCCGACAAGATCGCCCCGGCCGTCACCGGCGTGGTGACCGCGCTGGGCAAGGTGCTGGCCGCGACAACGACGGTCGGGTGAACCTCGCGCGGTTCCGGCTGCACATCAGCGTCGTCGGCATGCCGACCCTGACCCGTTAGTGGGATTTTTGGACGAAATGACCTATTGGTTCCGTCGGCGCCCCGGGTGCGCGCAGCATCGTATGGCCGTACCGGTGTCGGGTGTGCGAGGGAGCGAGCCATGGTCGTCAGTACCGGCGGAGTACCGATGGGTGGGGAGCAGCGGCCGGGGCAGGCGATAAGGCGCCGGCTGCTCGTCTCCATCGCCGCTCTCGCGCTCGCGCCCGTCCTCGCCGCCTCGCGCGTCCCGCGGCGTGCGGTCGGCTCCGGGGGCGCGGCGGAATCGGCCTTCGACGAGGTCTATCGCGGCCGTCGCATCCGGGGCGCTCCGCTCAGCGCCGCCGGAACCCGCGCCGGCGGCCACGCGTGGCAGGTCACAGTGGACGGTCACCCGCTGCATCTGATGCGCCGCTCCGACGGCACCTGGCTGAGCATGGTCAACCACTACAGCTCGTACCGGACCTCGCTGGAGGCGACCCGGGCGGCCGTCGACGAACTCGGCCCCGGGCAGGGGCTGCGCGACCTGGCCCCGGGCCCGCTCGGCGGGGCCCCCATGCACATGGGGGAAGACCATGACGTACGTGCGTAAGGACGTGAGCACGCTGACGCCCGACGAGCGGCGGCGGTTCGTCAACGCGCTGCTCCAGATCAAATGGCGGGGAGAGTACGACGAGTTCGTGCGGATGCACATCGCGTACTACGCCTCCGACGGTGAGAGGGGCCTGCGTTCGGCCCACATGGGGCCGTCCTTCCTGCCCTGGCACCGCCGCTTCCTGCTGGACCTGGAGTGGGCGCTGCAGCGGGTCGACCCGTCGGTGACGGTGCCGTACTGGGACTGGACGCGGGACCGTTCGACGATGTCCGTGCCCTGGACCGACGACCTCCTCGGCGGCAACGGGCGCAGCTTCGACCGCCAGGTCGTCACCGGGCCGTTCGCCTATGTGCAGGGCTACTGGCCCATCAGAGAGGGCATCATCGACGCCGTGTTCCTCACCCGGGACCTCGGCCGCGCCCGCGACCCCATCGAGCTGCCGACGGAGGAGGACCTCGAGACGGCGCTCGACGACCCGGTCTACGACACCTCGCCCTGGGACTCCACCTGCGAGGAGGGATTCCGCAACAAGCTGGAGGGGTGGGGGACCGGGGAGGACCCCGCCGCCCTGCACAATCACAACCTCGTCCACCGCTGGGTCGGCGGTGCCATGGTCGGCGGCGCCTCCGTCAACGACCCCGTGTTCTGGCTCCACCACGCATTCGTCGACCTGCAGTGGACCCGCTGGCAGCAACGGCACGAGCAGCGGGGCACGGGCTATCTGCCGGCCTACCCGCCCGGCCCCGACAGCGAGCAGCGCGGGCGGATCGTCGCCCGGTACGAGCGGATGCCGCCGTGGGGCGTGACGCCGGACGAGATGGAGGACGTGAGCCGGATCTATCGGTACGCCTGACCGCTGCTCGGTTCGGCCGCTCGTTTCAGCTCAGCCGCCGTACCGGCGCACCGTCCAGGTACGCCCGGATGTCCTCGACCGCCTCCCTGTAGTACGTCTCGTAGTTCGCCCTCGACACATAGCCGAGGTGGGGTGTGGCGAGCAGGCGGGGAGCCGTGCGCATCGGGTGGCCGGCGGGGAGGGGCTCGATGTCGAAGACGTCGATGCCCGCGCCGGCGATACGGCCCTCGTGCAGGGCGGCGAGCAGGGCGTCCTGGTCGACGATCGCGGCGCGGGAGGTGTTGATCAGGTAGGCGGTGGGCTTGAGGAGGGCGAATTCGGCGGGGCCGAGCAGGCCGCGGGTGCGGTCGCCGAGGGCCAGGTGGACGGAGACGTAGTCGCTGCTCGACAGCAACTCCTCCTTGGAGGCGGCGAGTTCGACGCCCACCTCGTCGGCGTACTCCTTGGTGAGGTTCTGGCTCCAGGCGCTGACGTGCATGCCGAAGGCGGTGCCGACCCGGGCGACCCGGCTGCCGATCTTGCCGAGGCCGAGCAGTCCGAGGCGGCGGCCGTGCAGGTCGGCGCCCACCGTCTGCTGCCAAGGGCCGCCGGAACGCAGGGAGTTGCTCTCCTCGACGATGCCGCGGGCGAGGCCGAGGAGGAGGGCCCAGGTCAGTTCGACCGGCGGTGTCGAGGTGCTCGCCGTGCCGCACACGGTGACGCCGTGCGCCTCGGCGGCGGCGTAGTCGATGACGCTGTTGCGCATGCCGGAGGCGACGAGCAGCTTCAGCCGGGGCAGGCGGGCGAGCAGTGAGGCCGGGAAGGGAACGCGCTCGCGCAGGGTGACGACGATGTCGAAGCCGGAGAGGGCCTCGGCGAGCTCGGCCTCGGTGCCGAAGTGTTCGCGGAAGCTGACGGTCTCCACCCGGTCGGCCACGGGTGACCAGTCGGCGAGCTCCGTCGCCACCTGCTGGAAGTCGTCGAGCACAGCGCAGCGCAGCCGCACGGCGGGTCCCTTTCGTCGGCGCGGTCGGGTGACATGGCGTGATCAGCAATGGTCGCGTATGACGGGATCCGACGGCCACTCGAGTACGGCGTAGATCAAATAAGCCTTTAAGGATTGCGCAAGCCGAGAACCATTACACTCGCCACTCCATGCCGCGGGCGTCCATCCATCGGGGGAGATACATGCGGTTCGTGTGCGTGCGGGCGATGCTCGTCACCGGTGTGCCGGCCGCTGCCGCGGCCGTGTTTCTGTTCCTCGGATTCGGTGTGGGCGCTTTCGCCGGGCGGCCCTACGTCGGACAGGGGCTGATCACGGCCGGGCTGATCGCCGGGGCCGTGGCCGCCGGGACGGCGGTCGGCGACGTCGCCTGGTTCCTGATGGCGGCCCGCGGCCGGCCCGAGCCGGACGACGGGGCGCCGGCGGGCGGCGAGACGGAGGTCCGGGCACAGCCGGACACCTAGACTGGACCGGCGTGGCGCGGTGCGGCGTGGCGCGGCGACCAGGGTGGGACGGGAGAGGACTGTGGCGGCAGACATCGGGGGCTTCGAGGATCCGTCTGCCGAGGTGCTGGCGGAGGCGGCTGCTGCCTTCGGACTGCTGGCCTCCTCGGCCCGGCTGCACCTCGTGTGGGCGCTGGCCCAGGGCGAGAGCGATGTCACCCACCTCGCGGACCGGGTGGGCGGGGCCCTGCCCGCGGTCAGCCAGCATCTGGCGAAGCTGAAGCTCGCGGGGCTCGTGCGGTCCCGGCGGGAGGGGCGGCGGCAGATCTACTTCGTCGACGATCCCGACGTCGTGACCGTGGTCCGCGTGATGGTGGGGCAGCTGGCCGCGCGTGCCGACGGGGCGTCCGCGTCCGTGCACGCGCTGCGCGGGGCCGGTGGCTGACACCACCGCGGCCTCGGAACCGGACCCCGGGGCACTGGTTTCCGCGGGAAGACCGGTACCGGACGGCCATGCGGGTCCGGGACCCGAACCGGCGACCCTGCTGCAGACGCTGCGGCGCCTGGACAGCGGGCCGCGCGGTCTGACGGAGGCACAGGCCGAGGAGCGGCAGGTCCGCTTCGGCGCCAACACTCTGCCGACGCACCGGGAAGCCTCCTGGCCGAGGGTGCTGCTGCGCAGTCTGCGGGATCCGTTCACCGCCGTACTGCTGTGCCTCGGGCTGGTGTCGGCGGCCGTCGCCTCCTGGGGCACCGCCTGTGTGATCCTCCTGCTGGTCGCCGTGAGCTGTGTGCTGCGTGCGTCCGGGGAGCACCGGGCCGACCGGTCCATGGCCGCACTGCGCGGCCTGGTCGCCACCACGGCCACCGTCCTGCGCCGCACCGGGGAGGACCTGCCGCCGGACGCCCGGGAGATTCCGGTGGACGAGCTGGTGCCGGGTGACGTGATCCGGCTCGGCCCCGGCGACCTGGTCCCCGCGGACGTACGGCTGCTGCGTGCGCAGGGCCTGACCGTGCACCAGGCCGCGCTCACGGGCGAGTCGGCCCCCGCGGCCAAGGACGCCGCCGACGGGGCGGGCGGGGCGGGCGGCGGTCCGTTCGGCCGGCCCGAGCTCTGCTTCCAGGGCAGCAGCGTCGCGTCCGGCAGTGCCACCGCGGTCGTCGTGGCGACCGGCGCGCGGACCCGGTTCGCCGCGGCGCACGGCCGTACCGATGCCCGGCCGGAGGCCAGCGCCTTCGACCGGTCCGTGCACGGCATCTCCTGGATCCTCATCCGGTTCATGCTGCTGACCCCGCCACTGGTTCTCATGGCCAACGCGGCCCTGCGCGACCGCGGTCTGGAGACGCTGCCGTTCGCCGTCGCGGTGGCGGTCGGGCTGACGCCGGAGATGCTGCCGGTCATCGTCACCATGTGCCTCGCGCGCGGCGCCTCGCTGCTGGCCCGGGCCCACGGGGTGATCGTCAAGCGGCTGCCCGCGCTGCACGACCTCGGCGCCGTCGACGTGCTGTGCCTCGACAAGACCGGCACGCTCACCCAGGACCGGCCGGTCCTCCACCGCGCCCTCGGCCCGGACGGCCGGGACGACCCCGAGGTGCTGCGCTGGGCCGCGGTGAACGCCTGGTGGACCCTGCAACTCGCCGACCTGCCCGCCCCGGACGCCCTCGACGACGCGGTCCTGGACGCGGCCGACGAGGACGACGTCATGGCGTACGACGGGGTGGCGGCCCTTCCGTTCGATCCGCTGCGGCGCCTTGCGACCGCCGTCGTCCGCACGCCGGGCCGGCTGGGCACGCACACGCTGGTCGTCAAGGGAGCCGCTGAGGCCGTCCTGGAGCGGTGTTCCCTGGAGGACACGGAGCGCGGGGAACTGCTCTCGATCGCGGCGCGGCAGGCGGACGAAGGGCTGCGGGTGCTGGCCGTCGCCACAGCCGCCCGCCCCGTGCGGACGCGCGAGTACACGGCCGCCGACGAACGCGGCCTGGACTTCCGGGGCTTCGTCACCTTCAAGGACGCGCTCGCCCCCACCGCCGCCGAAGCGCTGAAGGTCCTCGCCGACCGGGGTGTCACCGTCAAGATCCTCACCGGCGACCACCCGGGCACCGCTGTCCGCGCCTGCCGCGACCTGGGCGTCGCCGTACCGCCGGACGGTGTCCTCACCGCCGACGGCATCGACGGACTCACCGACGGCGAACTCGTCCAGGTCGCCGCCCGCACCGTCGTCCTCGCCCGCTGCACCCCCGAGCACAAGGCGCGCTTCGCCGCGGCCCTGCGGACCGGCGGGCACACCGTCGGCTATCTCGGCGACGGGGTCAACGACCTGCCCGCCCTGCGCGCCGCCGACGTCGGCATCGCACCGCGCGACGCCGTGGCCGTCGCCCGGGAGAGCGCCGACGTGGTCCTGGCCGACAAGGACCTCACCGCGATCGACCACAGCATCGCGGCCGGACGGTACTCGGGCGGCAACATCGTCACCTATCTGCGCATCACCCTCTCCTCGAACCTCGGCAACGTCCTCGCGATGCTCTCCGCCGGCCTCCTGCTGCCGTTCCTGCCGATGCTCCCGGCCCAGGTGCTGGCGCAGAACCTGTGCTTCGACGCCGCGCAGCTCGCCTTCGCGCACGACCGGCCGCATCCGTCGGTGCTGCGGCGCCCGACGGTGCTGCGCCCGCGCGACCTGCTGCGCTTCATCATCGGCTTCGGCGTCCTCAACGCGGTCGCCGACCTGGCCACCTTCGGCGTGCTGGAACTCGCCCTGCACGGGCCCGAGGGGCTGGACGACCAGGCGGTGTTCCACTCCGGCTGGTTCACCGAGAACCTGCTCACCCAGGCCCTGGTGATGGTGCTCCTGCGCGCCGGGCGCCGTGCGGCGGGGCGCGGGCCCGGGCCGATCGGCTGGGCGGCGGGCGCGCTGGCCGCCGTAGGACTGCTGCTGCCGGTCTCCCCGCTCGGCTCGCTGCTCGGCCTGACCGCGCTGCCGCTCCTCTACTACCTTCTGCTGGCTGCGGTCCTCGCCCTGTACACCGTCGGCCTGATGGCTGTCAGGAGAGTCCCTTGGTTGTACAGTTGCGCAACGTAGCAACCATGGAGAAGTGAGAAGGGGTGGGCGGGATGCTCCGCAACGGACTGGAACCCTGGCACCTGCTGGTCCTGGCGATCGTCATCATCTTGCTGTTCGGCTCGAAGAAGCTCCCGGAGGCCGCCCGCGGACTGGGCAAGTCCATGCGCATCCTCAAGAGCGAGGCGAAGGCCATGAAGGACGACGGTGCCGTGTCGGCCCGTCCGGTGTCCGAGGACAGCACCGTCCGCGAGGTGTGACGCAGCCCACCTGCGAACTCGTAAACGCTTGCTATATTGCGCAATCAACCAACCCGAGGGGTGCGCCGTGGCGCCGGCGGTTGGCGTCGGCCACAGCGTAGGGAGTGGGAGTTGAGCGACCCCTGGGGCGGAACCCGTGGCCATTCGGCCACACGCGATCGCTCGGCACATGTTCCCCGCCAGCGTGAGTCCGAGGACGAACCGCACAGCCCGCCGTACGGAGGCCGGGCGGCCGCCCGGCAGGCGGCGCGCTCCCGGGGGCGCGGCTCGGGCCGCCGGGCCAAGCCCGTCGCGCGGCGCAAACGGATCGCCCGCATAGCCCTGTTCACGGTGTCGGCGCTGATCCTGGTCACCGCCGGAGCAGGTGCCTGGCTGTACGAGCACCTGAACGGCAACATCAAGAGCGTCGCGATCGACGACGGCGCCGGCGGCAAGGAGAAGGCCGACTCCTTCGGGCGGACCCCGATCAACATCCTGGTGATCGGCTCGGACGGCCGGAACAACAAGGCCGACTGCAAGCTCGGCGGCGGCTGCGGCTCGGCGAGTGCGACCGTCGGCCACAACGCGGACGTGGAGATGGTGGTGCACGTCTCCGCCGACCGCTCCAACGCCACCGTGATGAGCGTCCCGCGCGACACCATGACCAGGGTTCCCGCCTGCAAGGACCCGGACAGCAGCCAGGCGACGTCCGGCTACTACGGGCAGATCAACAGCGCACTGCAGTACGGCGCGGCCTGCCAGGTCAAAACCATTCACCAGCTCACCGGCATCACCATCGACCACTTCGTGATGCTCGACTTCTCCGGCGTCGTGAAGATGTCCGACGCGGTGGGCGGCGTGTCGGTGTGCGTCAGCGACAACGTCTACGACACCTACTCCCACCTGAAGCTCGCCAAGGGCACGCACACCCTCAAGGGCGAGGCGGCACTCGAGTTCGTCCGCTCCCGGCACGGCTTCGGCGACGGCAGCGACCTGGGCCGTACCGTCTCCCAGCATCTCTTCCTCGGCGCCATGATCCGCCAGTTCAAGAGCGCGGGCACGCTGGCGAACCCGGCCAAGGTCTACTCGCTGGCGGACGCGGCCACCAAGGCGCTGACTGTGGACACCGGCCTGGGCAGCGTCAGCAAACTCGTGGACCTGGCGACCGACCTGAACAAGGTCCCGTCCAAGCGGATGACGTTCACCACGATGCAGACCGGGGCCGACCCGACCAACGCCAACCGTGTCGTGCCCGCGGCCGCCGCGAAGTCGCTGTTCCAGACCATTGCGAACGACCAGTCCCTGACCTCGAGCAGCGGCAAGAAGAAGACGTCCTCGGCGTCCCCGTCCGCGTCGGCGGCGGCCACCGTGCCGGCCTCCGAGGTCGCCGTACAGGTCGAGAACGGCACCACCACCGGCGGACGCGCCTCGGTGGTCGCCCAGGCGCTGATCGCCAAGGGTTTCAGTTCGAACACCACCTCGGGCAACGCTCCCGAGCAGGCGTCGAGGACGACGATCACCTACGGCCCCGGACAGAAGGCCGAGGCCCGGACGGCGGCCTCCGCCCTCGGACTGCCCGCCTCGCACCTCACCCAGGGCAGCAGCAGCGGCGTGGTCCTCGTCATCGGCAGCGACTGGCCGAGCGGCACGGCGTACGGCTCCTCGGGCAGTTCGTCGGCCGCCCCCGCCGACACGCACGCCGCGGTCGCCGACGCCCATGCCCAGACCGCCGACAAGGCCAAGACCTGCGCGAAGGTCAGCCCCTACAAGACGGTGCAGATCAACGGGGTGCCGATGACGCCGGCTCAGGCGTATGCGGCGGCGAGCGGGAAGCAGGACTCGGCGCCGTAGCGGCTCAGGCGGTCCCTGCCGCCCGTGTCCTGCGGCCGGTGGCCGCCACCAGTGCGATCAGTGCCAGTACCGCAAGGAAGATGAGCACCAGGAGCAGCACCGTCAGCACCGTGGGGTGGTTCCACAGCGCGAACAGCAGGGCCAGTACCAGCAGGACGCCGATCGTGAGCCATCGCCGGTTGTCCGCCGTCCACGTCCCCACCCGGCCGGTTCTGATGTCGTGGGTGTCCGCCCAGCGGGCCACGGAGTCGGCGGTGCGCTCGGAGGTGCCCCGCACGGCGCGCGCGCCTCGGCCGGGCCCGACGAAGTAGGCGCCGAGAGCGACGACCACCCCGAGCACGATCACGGTGCGCAGCGTGACCCGCAGGAAGTGCAGGAGATGGTCGAAGACCGCCGCCGCGGCCGCTTCCGACTGCACCTGCGGGGGCAGATGGTCCAGGTAGTAGCGGCGGGCGACGACAAGGCCGATGGCGACGATCAGGGCCGCCGCGGCGGCACCCAGCGCGGTCTTCATCAGGGCGCGTCTGCGCCGGTGTGCGAGGAGTACGCCTGCCGCTGCGAGGAGCACCGTCAGCACCGGCAGCCAGGTGCCGATGACGTCGAGGGCGTGCGCGGCACCCTGTGCGCGCTTGAGCTGGTCGGACTTGAAGAGAACCATCTGCTTGTCGACGTCCGGGATGTGCGACGCCGGTGTCACACCGGCATCGACGAGCTCCTGCCTGACCCGGTCGACCGCGGTGCCGACGTTCAGGGTCACGGTGCCTTCGTCGACGCCGAGCGCCCCGCGTCCCTTTCCGGTCAGGGCGTGCACGACGGCTGCATGTGCGTCCCGGTTGGCCGACGTCCACACCTTCTCGAACCGGTCGCTCTGGACGAAGCGCGTCGCAACCTTGTCCGCGGCGCCCGTCACGGCCGCGTCCAGCTGGGGGGCCAGCCCCCGCACCGCCTGGGCCGCCGTCGGCGGCAGGCCCTGCGACTGCAGCCACGCCGCGAGCTCGGCGGTGGCCCGCTTGCCGTCGACCCGTACGTCGACGGCCTGGACGATGCGGTTGTGCGCGGCCTCCTCGATCGCGGGATCGGAGGCGAGCGGTTTGACCGTGGCGACGTAACGGTCCGTGTCGAGGGCGATGTCGTGCACCCACACGGTCAGTACCGACACGGGCACCAGGATGCACGCGAGGACGATCAGAACCGCCGAGGCCACCTTCCGCACGATCCGGTTGGTCATCCGTCCTCCAGACTCAGGACTGGGGTGCGGCCTTGTCGTGGCTGCCGTTGGTACCCATTCGTCCCGATCACCGCAGGTACGGCATCCTGGGGTGCGCCATCCGGAGTGCCCCGTGTCGATGCCGGGTGCGGACGTATCAGGGTCTGATCATGTGGAAGTTGGCACGTTCGATCCCGATTGGTACTCAATGCCAGAAAACGGCATGGTGCACTTGCCCGGCGGCCTGTTCCTGATGGGTGCCGAAGACGACTGGGTCGTGCCCGGGGACGGGGAGGGCCCCGTCCATCCGGTTCGGCTCGGCCCCTTCTGGATCGACCGCTGTGCCGTCACCAACGCGGAGTTCCAGGAGTTCGCCGACGCGACCGGACACGTCACGGACGCCGAACGTTACGGCTGGTCGTTCGTCTTCGCCGGGCTTCTTCCGGACGACTTTCCCGACACCCGGGCGGTCGCCGAGGCCCCGTGGTGGCGGCAGGCGTACGGGGCGTGCTGGCGTCACCCCGAGGGCCCCGGATCCGACGTACGCGACCGGGCCGGACACCCGGTCGTCCACGTCTCGTGGAACGACGCCACGGCCTACGCCGCCTGGGCCGGGAAGCGGCTGCCGACCGAGGCCGAGTGGGAGCACGCGGCCCGCGGCGGCCTCGAACAGGCGGTGTTCCCCTGGGGCGACGAACTGGAGCCCGGCGGTGAGCACCGGATGAACGTGTGGCAGGGCACCTTTCCCGACCACAACACCGTCGCGGACGGCTGGTACGGCACGGCGCCCGTCACCACGTACCCCCCGAACGGCTACGGCCTGCACAACATGTGCGGCAACGTCTGGGAGTGGTGCGCGGACTGGTACTCGCCCGCCTACTACGCGCGCAGCCCGCAGAACGGTCCGCTCGGCCCGTCGTTCGGAGTGCAGCGGGTGATCCGCGGCGGGTCCTACCTGTGCCACGCCTCCTACTGCCGCCGCTACCGCGTCGCCGCCCGCAGCTCCAGCACCCCCGACAGCAGCACCGGCAACCAGGGCTTCCGCTGCGCCCGGGACGACACGCCGGCGGGGTCGCGGTGAGCGGTGGCGGTGCGTGGACCGGGGCTGCCGTGGCAGCCGTCACGGCGGGATACGCGCTCTTTTCGCGGCGACTGTCCACGACCGTCGTGTCGGGGCCGATGGTGTTCGCCGGCTTCGGGGTGGCCATCGGTCCGGTCGGGCTCGACCTCCTCGATCTGACCCATGACTCGGGATCGGTGCTCACCCTGGTCGAAGCCGCCCTGACCCTGGTCCTGGTGACCGACGCGATGACCGTACGCCGACGCGATCTGCGCGTCGGCGGATTCCTCCCCGGCCGGCTGCTGGGGATCGGGCTGCCGTTGACCATCGGGGCCGGCTGGCTCCTCGCGTGGCCCTTGCTGCCCGGGCTGACCGCGTGGGAGCTGGCGCTGGCCGGGACGATCCTGGCCCCGACCGACGCGGCCCTGGGCAAGACCGCCGTCTCCAGCCCGCGTGTCCCCCCGCTCGTACGCAGCGGTCTGAACGTCGAGAGCGGCCTCAACGACGGTATGGCGCTGCCCTTCTTCGTGCTCTTCCTGGCGGCCCTGCCCGGAACACACGCCTCGGAGGAGGGAGTTGCCGGGGTCTTCTGGCGTGCGCTCGTGGTCAGCACCGCTCTGGGGCTGGCCGTCGGAGGGGTCGGCGGATGGCTGCTGCGCTGGTCGCGCGAGAGGGGCTGGAGCAGCCGTGACTGGCGGCAGATGTTCGTCCTGGCCGTGGCCGCGGGCTCGTACACACTGGCCGTCGTCGTCGACGGGAGCGGGTTCATCGCGGCCTGGGTGGCAGGCTTCGCCTTCGGTGCCTCCCAGCAGCGGACCAGGGAGGCGGAGGCCGCGGGAGCACCGGCCGGCGGGCGGCACACCGCCGACCTCGCCGAGCAACTCGCGGAACTGCTCGCGTCGTTGAGCTTCCTGGTGTTCGGCGCCGTCCTGCTCGGTCCGGCGCTGGAGCACCTCGACTGGCGGATCCTCACGTACGCCGTACTGAGCCTGACCGTGGTCCGGATGCTGCCCGTCGCCCTCTCCCTGGCCGGCAGCCGCCTGGCCCTGCCCACCGTCGCCTACATCGGATGGTTCGGGCCGCGCGGGCTCGCCTCCGTCGTCTTCGGGCTGCTCGTGGTGGAGGAACACGTCCCGGGGGACCAGCTCCTCGGCCGGGTGATCGCGGTCACCGTCGCGCTGAGCATCCTGCTGCACGGGCTGTCGGCCGTCGTGCTCGCGGAGCGATACGGCGCCTGGCACAAAAAGGCGGCGGCCGCGCGGCCACAGCTGCGGGAGGGGGCACCCGAAGAGGAAGCCGCCGGGCCCTCGGCCACCGCGCGGTAGTACTCGGACGAGCTACGGAGGAATCATGGGCGGCGACGTCGGCAGGCATCACAGCAGTGCGACGCAACGGTGGGCGGCCCGGCTGGCGATCGCCGCGGCCGTCGCCGCACTGGTTCTGCCACTCGTGGTCGCGGGTCTGAAGAGCCTGGGGCTGGCCGCGGTCACGCTGGCCGGGTTCGGCGTGAGCGCGGCCGGGCTGTGGTGGGCCCTCAGCCGCAGGGGCCCGGTCAGGGTGCTCGCGGCCGCGCTCGCGGTGGCCGTACAGGCGGCGGTGATCGCGCTCTTCGTCGCCGTCGGCCTGTTCTGGCTGGTGATCGTCCTGCTGCTGTTGTGGGCCGTGGTGTGTTTCGAGGGCTGGGCCGCGCTCGCCGAGGACCGCCGACCGGCCGCTCCGGTCGAACACCGCACTCCGCCGCCCGAGCGCCCGTACCTCATCATGAATCCACGCTCGGGCGGCGGGAAGGTCGGCAGGTTCGGGCTGAAGGAGAAGGCCGAAGCCCTGGGCGCCCAGGTCGCGTTGCTCGACCCTGCCCACCCTCAGGATGTCGCCGAACTCGCCCGCAACGCCCTGGCGAACGGCGCGGATCTCCTCGGCGTCGCCGGCGGTGACGGCACACAGGCTCTCGTCGTCAGTGTGGCGGCGGAACACGACATCCCCTTCATGGTGATCTCGGCCGGGACACGGAACCACTTCGCCCTCGATCTCGGACTCGACCGCGAGGACCCGTCCACCTGCCTGGACGCGCTCACCGACGGTGTCGAACTCCGTATCGACCTCGGCCGCATCGGCGAGCGGACCTTCGTCAACAACGTGTCCTTCGGTGCCTACGCGGAAGTGGTGCAGAGCCCCGCCTACCGCGACGACAAGCTGCACACCATCCTTCGCATGCTGCCGGACGTCCTGACCCATCACCTCGGCTCCCGCCTGATGGTTCACGGCGCGGGGGTGAGCATCGACTCCCCGCAGGCCGTGCTCGTCAGCAACAACCCGTACAGCACGGACGACCCGGCGGGCCTCGGACACCGGGAGCGGCTGGACACCGGTGTTCTCGGAGTGCTGGGCATCAAGGTCGACAACGCGGTCCAGGCGGCCGAACTGCTCCGTGGCAGACGCTCGTCCGGGCTCACCGTCGCGACCGCACACGAAATCGTCGTCGATGCCGATGAGCCCGAGGTGGAGGTCGGCGTGGACGGCGAGGCGCTCTCCTTCCCCACCCCCGTTCGCTGCGTGATCAATCCCCAGGCTCTGCGTGTACGCGTCCCACGACGCCGCCCGGGCGTACCCCGGTCCCGTGCGCGCCTGGACTGGCGGCGGCTGCGCGATCTGGCTCTGGCGCACGGCTGAGGCAGGGCTCTGTCGACACGAGGAACGGACTGTGAAGCGCAAGCAGCTCGGGCAGTGGGCCAGGACGGCGAAGGAGATGCCCCGGCGGACCCCGGTGATCGGGCGGATGCTCGGCAGACTGATCAGTGTGAACTGGATGGACGCCAGCGCGCGACTGGCGGCCCAGACCTTCCTCGCCGCGCTGCCGCTGCTCATCGTCATGGCCGCGTTCGCGCCGAAGCCCGTCAAGGACCTGCTGACCAACTCCGTCCAGGCCATGCTCGGGAAGGACGCGCCGGTCGACGACATCGAGAACACGCTCGCCGCCCAGGGCGCGACGAAGGAAGCGTACGGAGCGGTCGGCGTCGTCGTCACGCTCCTTTCGGCGACCGCGCTGAGCCGGGCGCTGCAGAGTGTCTGCGAACGCTGCTGGGAACTGCCCAAGGCCGGCGCACGCATGGCCGCCTGGCGGTGGCTGGCGTGGCTGCTGGGCTGGCTGGCCGCGGTGCTGCTCCAGGCTCCGCTGCGCCACGGCTTCGGCGGCGGCCCCCTGCTCGGTGTGCTGCTCTCGGTGGTGACCGCCGTACTGCTGTGGTGGTGGACGCAGCACCTGCTGCTCGGGGCGCGCATCGGCTGGCTGCCGCTGCTCCCGGGAGCCGTTCTGACGGGCGTCGGCATGGTGGTGTTCGTCTATCTGTCGGGCCTGTTCATGCCCGCGACCATGAAGCGGAGCATCGCCCAGTTCGGCTCCCTCGGCTACGTCTTCACCGCGCTCTCCTGGCTGATCACGGGCTGCTGCGTGATCGTCGCCGGAGTCGCGCTCGGCCAGGTCACCGCGGTCTCAGGGCCGTTCCCGCGGTGGCTGGGCACCCCGACGGCCGACGAGGAGCCGTAGCTTCGTCAGCCCCTCAGGATGCGGTCCTTCTGGACGGCGAACTCCTCGTCCGACAGCACGCCCTGATCGTGGAGTTTGCCAAGCCGCTCCAGATTGCTGATCTCCTCGTCCGTCAGCCCCGAAGAGGCCGACGGGCCCGACGGCTCCTGCGCGGTCTCCTGTGCGGCGGCGCGCTCGGCCTGGTGCCGGGCGACCCGGCCGGAGACCGCGCTCGCGGTACCGGCGGCCACCGCCGTGCGGGCGGCCACGCCGACGACACCGGGACGTCCGCGACGCGCCAAGGGGCGACGACCCAGCATGGCCCTCACCTTCCCTTTCCGATCGGAGTGCGTCCCTTCAGGCGGCGTTCTGGTACGCCCGCTCCACCACTTCGGCGGGGATGCGCTCATGGGCGACGAGCCTGCCGCCGGCCCGGCGGACGGCGCCGGCCATCCCCGCTGCCCAGGTGTCCTCCCACAGGAGAATGGCCGCCGACGAGTCCGGCACGAGTTCCTCGGCGATCAGCTCGAGGTCCTCCTGGCTGAACAGCCCGCCGACATCTCCCTCGATGTCGTCGAACACGGAGGCCTCCGTGGGGTCGAGGGCATCGAGCTCGACGTAGGAGACGACACCGTCCGCGTCCTTCTTGACGAAGGTCAGGTCGAGGATCCGCACCGTGCCGCTCGCCACGAGAGCCCTCAGCTCCGGTGCGATCTCGCCCCGGAAGCGGTTGCCCGGAAAGGCGACGACGACGTACTCGACAGGTCCCACGTCCATGACAGCTCCCCTTCCTCACACACCGTCAGCCGGCGAGCACCTTCTCCTTGGCGCGCTCGTACTCGGCGTCGGTGATGTCGCCGTGGTCGTGCAGGCCGGCGAGCTTCGACAACTCGGCGACGTGACCGGTGGCCGCGCCCTGGCCCGTAGCGGCGGCGCCCTGCCCCGTACCGGCGGCCTCCCGCACGTAGTCACGGAATTGCTGTTCGCTCTCGCGGGCCCTGCGGGCCTCGCGTTCGCCCATGCCCCTGCCGCGGGCGATGAGGTACACGAAGCAGCCGAGGAACGGCAGGACGACACAGAAGACCGACCATCCGGCCTTGCCCCAGCCGCTCATCGAGTCGTCCCGGAAGATGTCGCCGAAGATGCGGAAGAGCAGCATGAACCACATGACCCAGAGGGCGACCCACATGATGGTCAGGAACGCGTTCAGCAGTGGGTAGTCCATGATCTTTCTCCTTGGTGCGACGCCACAGGGGCAGTGAGGGTCACTGACGTCCCATGGCGATACGGATCCGGTCCTCGGGCCGGATGAAGTGGTCCGCGTCGTTGGGTCCCGTGTCGACCTGCACCCAGTGGATGTCACCGGTGAACGCGCCGTCGGGGCTCACATAGTCGGGGGCGACCGGAGTGCCGGTGTCCACGCCCACGTCGGCCGTCTCGTCTGCGGAGAAGAGGAACGGCAGCGTGTGCTCGACCCGGCCCTCGCCCACGTTGTCGCCGTCGTAGTACAGCGAGACGGTGCCGCCCTTGCCGAGGCCGCCGCCGTCGTAGGCGAACTCCATGCGCACCTGGTGTTCGCCGGAGGGCAGCGGCCGCTCGGCCTCGACCTGGGCGATCTCCAGGGCGCAGAGGTTGTACGCGAACTTCGCGCGGCCGTGCCTGGTGTAGAGGCTCCAGCCGCCGAAGCTGCCGCCCTGGGCGAGGATGACGCCCTCGACGGGGCCGTCGGCGGAGTCGATCTCGGCGGTGACGGCGAACGACTTGTTCTTGACGTTGACCAGGCTGCTCTCGGTCAGCCGGCCCATGCCGCCGTACAGCAACTGGTGGTCGGACCTGATGAGTTCGGGCCGTCCCGCGATCTCGGCGTTGAACCGCTCGGCGGTCCGGTCGTCCATCGGCAGGACGTTGTAGCGGACGGCCTCGATCAGCCACAGCCGCTGCAACTCGTGGAGCTTGTCCGGCATTTCGGCCGCCAGGTCGTGGGCCTGGGAGGGGTCGGTGGAGCCGTCGTAGAGCTCCCAGACGTCGTCGTCGAACGCCACCTGTTCCCCTACGACGACCCATGGCGTGCGGTGCTTGGTGACCGCGGACCAGCCCTTGTGGTAGATGCCGCGGTTGCCGAACATCTCGAAGTACTGCTGGTCGTGCCGCTCGGGCGCGTCGGCGTCCTCGAAGCTGTAGAGCATCGAGACGCCCTCCATCGGCGACTGCAGCACGCCGTTGACCGTGGTCGGCTCGGGGATCCCGGCCGCTTCGAGGACGGTCGGGGCGACGTCGATCAGGTGGCAGAACTGGCTGCGCACCTCGCCGCCGACGCGGAGCTTGCCCGGCCAGTGGAGGATGGTGCCGTTGCGGGTGCCGCCCCAGTGCGAGGCGACCTGCTTGGTCCACTGGTACGGAGTGTCCATGGCGTGCGCCCAGCCGACCGCGTAGTGGTTGTACGCCTCCGGGGTGCCGAACTTGTCGATGCGGGAGGCCATGAACTCCGGGGTCTCGATCTGGGCCATGCCGTTGAAGGCGAGCAGCTCGTTGAAGCTGCCGCGCAGGCCGCCCTCGGCGGAGGCGCCGTTGTCACCGGTGATCACGTACATCAGCGTGTCGTCGAGGATCCCCAGCTCCTCCAGGGCCGCGACGAGCCTGCCGATGTGGTGGTCGGTGTGGGTGAGGAAGCCGGCGTAGACCTCCATCTGCCGTGCCAGCACGGGACGGAACTGTGCCGGGATCTCCTCCCAGGCGGGGATCTCCGCGTGACGCTTCGTCAACTCCGCGTTCCGCGGTACGACTCCGAGTGCCTTCTGCCGGGTGAGGATCTCCTCCCGGATGGCGTCCCAGCCCAGGTCGAAGCGGCCGCGGTAGCGGTCGGACCACTCGGCGGGCACATGGTGGGGGGCGTGCGTGGCGCCCGGTGAGAAGTAGCAGAAGAACGGGCGGTCCGGCATCAGCGTCTTCTGCCGGCGCACCCAGGCGATGGCACGGTCCGTCAGATCCTCGGTGAGGTGGTAGCCCTCCTCGGGGGTCTTCGGCGGGTCGATGGGCGACGTGCCCTCGTACAGCGCGGGCTCGTACTGGTTGGTCTCGCCGCCGATGAAGCCGTAGAAGTACTCGAAGCCGCCGCCGCCCGTGGGCCAGGCGTCGAAGGGGCCGGCCGGGCTGGTCTGCCACACCGGGACCTCGTGGCACTTGCCGAACTGGGCCGTGGAGTAGCCGTTGAGCTTGAGGATCTCGGCGAGCGGCGCCTTGGTGTTGGGGCGCATCGAGTTGTAGCCGGGGGCCGACGTGGCGATCTCGGTGACGCCGCCCATGCCCACGGAGTGGTGGTTGCGGCCGGACAGCAGGGCCGCACGGCTCGGGGAGCACAGGGCGGTCGTGTGGAAGCGGGTGTAGCGCAGACCGTGCTGCGCCAGGCGGTCGAAGACCGGGGTCTCGCAGGGGCCGCCGAAGGTGCTCGGGGCGCCGAAACCGACGTCATCGAGCATGATCAGCATCACGTTGGGCGCCTGCTCGGGCGGCATCAGCGGCTGGATGGGCGGGAACGAGGTGTCCGGATCCTTGGCGTCGTACGTGATCGGCCCCAGGCGGTGCACATCGGGGATCGGCAGGATCTGGCGGTGGATCTCGGACATGAGCCGCGCCTTCTTTCCAGGTCGCCCCGGCAGGGCCACCGTCGTCCCGGTGGGGCCCGCTTCCCTGCCCCCACAGTGCGCGGCAGCGCGTCCCGGCGCCTCACCCGCCCCGGGTGAAGAACAGCCTGCGTTGCGGCCTTCCGGTTGACGGGTGAGGATCAAAAGGAAGGCAGTTCTTCCGGACTGCGAGCTGCGGTGTTGTCGTGTGTGCCATGCCCCGTCCGAGTTCCGGCGGACACCGGGACGCTGCTGCCGAACGGCTGACACCGAACGGTGATCCCCTTCTGGCGGCACGGTTCAGCGTGCCGGTTCCCCCGAGCACGTTCGTACGCAGACCGCGGCTCGTCGCGCGTCTGGCTCCGGGCGGGAACGTGCCCCTGACCCTCGTCAACGGACCCGCGGGAGCGGGCAAGACGCTGCTGGTGGCCGACTGGATCGCCACGGGCGGGGCGTCGAGCCGGGTCGCATGGCTGACGGTGGAGGACGAGGACAACGGCCCCGGCGTCTTCTGGACCTACGTACTGGAGGCCCTGCGCCGCCACGGGTTCGGCCCACCGGACGCCGTCGGCAGCCCGGCCCGCCCCGGCGAGGTGGACCACTCGCTGCTCGCCCGGCTCGCCGCTCATCTCAGTGAGCAGAGCGAGCCCGTCGTGCTGGTGCTCGACGAGTTCGACCGCGTCGCCGGCTCGACGGAGGTCGCCGACGAGCTTCAGTTCGTGCTCCGTCACGTGGGCGACGGACTGCGCCTGGTCGTCATCAGCCGTACGGAACCGCTGCTGCCGCTGCACCGCTACCGCGCCGCCGGCCAGGTCGTCGACATCCGCGGCGCCGACCTGGCATTCCTGCCCCAGGAGACGGCCGAGCTGCTCAGCCGGCACGGCATGCGTCTGTCGGAGCAGGGCGCCCGGGCCCTGACCGAGTGGACCGGGGGCTGGGCCGCCGGGCTCCGGCTCTGCATTCTGGCGGCGCAGCAGGCCGAGGACCCGGACGTCTTCCTGAAGGACTTCGAAGCGGGTCGCAGCACGCTCGCCGACTTCCTGCTCGCCGAGGTGCTCGACACCCAGCCGGGCCGGACACAGGACCTGATGCTGCGCAGCAGCATCCTCGAACAGATCCATCCCGACCTGGCCAACGCCCTCACGGGCCGCGACGATGCGGAGCCGATCCTGGCCGGGCTGCAGCGCGCGAACGCGTTCGTCGAGTCCATCGGTCACTCGTGGTACCGGCTTCACCCCCTGTTCGCCGAGATCCTCCGGGTCCATCTACGGGTCCGGTGCCCGGGGCTCGAGCCCGAGCTGCACCGGAGGGCCGCACGGTGGCTCAGCGAAGCGGGACTGTTCGCCGAGGCCCTGCCGCACGCCGCGGACGCGGGGGACTGGGAGCACACGGCGAACCAGTTCGTGGAGGAGCTGGCCATCGGCCGGCTGCTCACCGGCCTGGACGCCGAACGCCTGGACCGGCTCTTCTCCACGATGCCCGCGGACACTCCAGGGCCCGCCGCGGATCTCGTACGCACCGCCCGTCATCTGACCCGCCACGATGTCGACCGCGGGCTCGAACACCTTCGCCGCGCCCAGGACAACCTGCACGACGGCGGGTCTCCGTCCGCGGCCCGGCGGCTGAGCTGCGCACTGCTGCGGGTGCTCGCCGCCCGGATGATCGGCTCGGCCGACCTGGCCGAGGACGCCGCGCAGGACGTGGCGGCGGCGGAGCGAGCCATCCCCGCCGAGCGTCTGGAACCGCATCCCGAACTGCGCGCACTGACCCTCACCGACCTGGGATCGGCCCAGCTGTGGGCAGGGCGCTTCGACGCCGCCCGGTCGACGCTGTCCGCCGCGGCGCAACTGGGCGACGGTCCGGACACCGCGGTTCCGCGGCACGAGTGCCTCAGCCGTTTGGCTCTGATCGACTTCCTGCGCGGCTGGCCCGACCGTGCCGAACGGCACGCCCGGGAAGCGGTCGCCGAGGCGGAGCGGGGCGGTCTGCCCCCGGCGGCCCGCACTGGCGTCGCCGAGCTTGTGCTGGCATCCGTCGCCCTCGACCGTGACGAACTCGGCACCGCACATGCCCATCTCGAGCAGGTGTTCGCATCGTCCGTGGCCCCGCACGACCCCATCGTGCGGGCCGAAGTGACGCTCCTGCGCTCGCGCCTGCTGCTCGCCAAGGGCCATTCGCGCGCGGCACTGCGCGTCCTCGACGAGCTGGAGAAACCGCCGGCCCCCGTCGAGCCCTCGCCGTGGGTGCGCGACCGGACCGCCCTGGCGAGGGCCAACGCACACCTGTGGGAAGGCCGCCCCGAAGCCGCCGCGGAGATCCTTGAGGAGGACGGGGCCGCCGGGCCGGAGAGCGTGGTGGCCGCGGCCCGCGCCCGGCTCGCCGTGGGCAGCGAGCACGAGGCGCAGCGTCTGCTCGACGCGTTCCCGGTGGGACACGGCGAGGGACCCGCCGTCACGGTCAGGATGCTGCTGGCACGGGCGCAGGCCGCCGATGCGCTGGGCGACGGCTTCGCGGCACAGCGGCTGACCGCACGAGCCTTGTCCACGGCCCGGCCCGAAGAGCTCAGGCGCCCGTTCGTCGAGGCCGGACCATGGCTGCACCGTCTGGTGCGCCACCGGCCGGAGCTGACGCGGGGTCACGACTGGCTGCCCCCCGTACTGGTGGGACACCCTCCGACGCAGCACGCGCACGAGCCCGGCCCCGGCATCATGGCCGAGCCACTGAGCGAGCGTGAGCACGAGGTGCTGGAACGGCTGGCGCAGACGATGTCGACGGAGGAGATCGCCGCCGATCTCCATCTGTCGGTCAACACCGTCAAGACGCATCTGAAGAACGTCTACCGCAAGCTCGCCGTGAGGCGGCGGGGCGAAGCGGTGCGTCACGCCCGGGAGCTGCACCTCCTGTAGGAAGGCCGCTTGCGGGAAGGCCCGGTCACCTGAGGCGGGTGATGCCGCGCACCGTCCGGGGGTCCCAGCATGGAATCGGGGGCAGAGCTGTCGTACGACTGCGAGAGAAGCGCGCTCATGCGATACGAGATCCGCGTCGACGGGGAGATGTCCCGGACGATGACCGGGGCGTTCCCGGAGCTGGAGAGCATCGTCATGGCCGGGCAGACCGTCCTGTTCGGCCAGGTCACCGATGAGGCGCAGCTGTACGGCCTGCTGACACGCTTCCAGTCGCTGGGACTGCACGTGGTGGAGATGCGACGTCTTCCCGAGTGATGCGGCACATGGCGCGGTGTCCACATGCGATGTCCCTGTCGGTGAGAACCGACAGGGACATTTTCGGGCGCCGTGCCGACCCGACCGGATTCGTTCACCCGGCGAGGACCTTGGCCTTGGCCTTCTCGTACTCGGCGTCGCTGATGTCGCCGTGGTCGTGCAGGCCGGCGAGCTTGGCCAGTTCGTCCGCCTTGTTCGTCCCGGCCGTCCCGGTCGTCGGGGCCTCGGTGGCCGCATCCCGTACGTACGCGCGGAAGGCCTGGTCCCGGGCCTGTGCCTGCCGCATGGCCCGCTCGCCCATGCTCCGGCCCCGGACGATCAGATAGACGAGGACGCCCAGGAAGGGCAGGACACAGACGGAGAGTGTCCAGCCCGCCTTGCCCCAGCCGCTGAGGGCGTCGTCGCTGAAGATGTCGGTGATGACCCTGAACAGGAGCATGAACCACATGATCCACAGGAAGAACCACATCATCGTGAGGAACGCGTTGAGCAGGGGGTAGTCGGACATGATGCCCTCCGGTTTCCGGTCCGCCGTCCGATGGCCACAGCGGCGTGGTGCTGACGGCACCACGGTCCACCGGCACGGAGTGCAGCGGATCACCCGCTACGGGTGGCCTCACGGACGACCCGGTCGCCGCATTCTCACAGCGCAGGCATGGACGACCCGCGCACCCCGCGGTCGGCGTGTGACCAGGAGGAACAGCCATGGCGACGGAACTCGTTCCCGGGACCGCGAACCTCGCGGACGCCCTGGCGGCCGTAGAAGCCGCGTACGACCAGCTGAACGCCGCCGACGAGCGATCGCTCGAGCGACTCCACGAATGTGCCGAGGAACTGGCCAGGGCGACCGAAGCCGGCGGCCGGCACGGCCACCGTCCCGGAGCCATCCGGCTGGACGAGCCGTGGAACCTTCCGGAGCGGCTGCGGCACCGCTACCTCGCGGCGGATCACGGCGCACACTGGATCATGCGGCACTGCCGTTGACGTACGCCCCCCCGCATCACCCGTCAGGGGTGACAACGGAAGTGGGGCGAGCGCCGTGCAGCCCTCGGTTCCCTCGCGTGACATGACGCGCGCGAATGCCCCCGGGCTCTTACGGTGATCGCGTGGAGGCAGAGCCGTGGCACACGCGAGGTCCCGTCGCCACGCCCCGCTTCAGGCGCCTGGTCGGCTTGCTGAGCCCGGCCCTGGCGACGGCGACGATGGTGGCAGCGGTCGTGCTCGGCCTGGGACTGCCGCACTGGGAGGACTCCCTGCCGAAGGTCGGGTTGACCTACGACCCGGCGACGGCCTCGACGACCCTCGCGGCCATCGCTGGCGGGATGATCACCCTGTCCGGGTTCGTCATCACCGCGGTCACCCTGGTCATCCAGACCGTGCAGAGCATGTCGCCCCGGCTGATCGGCGTCATCGGCCATTTCCGCCGGTCTGTGGCCGTCGTGGGGCTCGTGACCGGGACCGCGGTCTACGCGCTGGTCGTGCTGGCCCAGATCCGGCCCGACGAGACTCCGCGGCTGTCGGTGACCCTGGCTGTCGCCCTCGTGGTCGTCGACACGGCCGTTCTGTTGCGGAGTCTCACCAGGCTCCGGCAGTTCGTGACCGGGGGCGGCCTCGCCCGGGCGGTGGGCGAACTCATGCCCGCGTCGATTGACGCCGCTCTCCCGCTGAACGGCACCGCAGCGGCCGCCGGCGCGGCAGAGGCCTGGGCATCCGGGACGGGTGTTCCGTTGGTCCACACCGGGCGGCCCGGCGTCGTCCAGGGCGTCGACGAGCGGCGGCTGGTACGGATCGCGACGGGCTGGGACGCGCGTGTCGCACTCGGGGTCGGTCCCGGGGACTACGTCGGCGCCGGCTCGGTCCTGGGGTATGTGCACGGCCCGGCGGAGGCGCGTGAACCACATGGCGGCCGGCTGCGCCTCCTGGCGTCCTGCGTACACGTGGACCGGGTCCGCTCCCTCGGCCAGGATCCGTCGTACGGCCTCCGGCTCCTGGTGGACATCGCGATCCGCGCACTCTCACCGGCCGTCAACGACCCCACGACCGCCGTCCAGGCACTGGACCAGATCGAGGAGACCCTGCTGCGGCTCGTCACCCGCCCGCTCGGCGTGGCCCTGGTGACGGACGACCGGGGGACACCCCGCCTGCGCCGCTCCGCGCCCGTGTGGCCAGGTCTTGTGAGCCTGGCACTGGACGAGATCCTGCACTACGGGGCGACGTCCTTGCAGGTCGTACGACGTCTACGGGTGCTGCTCGACACCGTGGCCGAAGCGGCCCCGGACCACCGGCGAGCCCCCCTGGCCGAACGCGTCGCCCTGGTGGACCGCCTCGCCCACTCCTTCCGGGATCCGCTGCTCACGGCGGTGGCGGAGGGGGCCGACCGGCAGGGACTCGGCGGGCCGACGGCCCCGTGAACCCCTTCAGTCCCGGATGTCCTCCCGCTTGACCGAGCACAGCGCCCAGATGGTGAACCCGTACAGGGCGATCAGCGTCAGCGACCAGACGGGGTAGTACGGGATGGACAGGAAGTTGGCGATGATCAGGAGCGCCGCGATGCCCACGCCGATGACCCTCGCCCAGGTGGCCGCGGCGAACAGACCGAAGCTCGTGACCATGGCGATCACACCGAGCGTCAGCTGGATCCAGCCCCAGCTCGTCAGGTCGAACTTGAAGACGTAGTTGGGGGTGTTGACGAAGACGTCGTCGTTGGCGATCGCCATGATGCCTCGGAAGAGGTCGAGGGTGCCGGCGATGAACAGCAACACGGCGGCGAAGAGCGTCATCCCTGTGGCGGCAGCCTGGACGCCTGGCGTGCGGTGGTGGGTGGTGGCCATTGCAGGACCTCCGTTCCTTGTACGGCTGCGGCCCGCAGCCGTATGTGATCAAGCTTCCGCTTGGTCGACCGGCCCGTCGTCACCCCTGACGGGTGATGAACGGTTGTGGCGGACCGCGTGCTCAGGCAGCCACGGCGGTGATCCGGTCGGCGTGTACGGCCTCGGCGAAGATCTCGTAGTCCCGGTCGTTCTGGTCGGCGTACGCCTCGGCGAACTCCGCCAGGGCACGGTCGAAGGAGCCGCCGGTGCCGAGGTAGGCGGCGATGGCGACCGGATCCCCGGAGCGGGCATGGGCGCGGGCCAGCGAGCCACCGCACAGGTTGGCGTAGAGACGCAGCACGTCGGGCGGCATGGTCTCGGGCCGGGGGGTGCCCTTCCAGTCGCGCAGCTGCCTGACGTAGAAGTCGCGCAGCCGGCCGTCCATGCCGGTGACGCGTTCCCAGCCGAGGAAGATGTCGCTGTTCGCCTGCATCAGCCGCTGCCCTGCGACGACGCGCTTTCCCTGGTTGTCGTACCTGCCGGGTCCGCAGTACGGGGCGAGGACCGACTCCCCGGCCTCCTTGGCCTGCAGCAGCAGCGGATCGCCGTCGTCCCGGCCCTCCATGAGGGCGATCCAGCAGCGGGTGCCGACGCTGCCGACCCCGACCACCTTGCGCGCCATGTCGACCAGGTGGAAGCGTTCCAGCAGGTGGCGGCGTTCGGTGGAGAGGCTGTGCCCGTAGCGTTCGATGAGCGATCTCAGAGTGTGTTCGAGTTCCTCGCGCTCGGTGCCCGTGTCCAGGTCGCTGATGGGGGTGATCAGGGGCGGGTCGGGGGCGAACCGTCGTACGCCGTCGACCACATGGGTGAGCTTGTCGAAGGCCTGGAGGCTGTCCCGGGTGCGGGCCTTGGCCATGGCACGGGACGTCCGACGGCGGACGCTCTTGTCCGGCAGCACCGCGTTGAGCTGGTCGGCGTCGTCCTGGGCGTACCAGATGTCCAGCGTGCGCATGTCGGAGAAGACCCGCATCCGCTCGCGGTACGCCTTCACCGCCTCCTTGACGACGGCGGCGCGCTGCCCGTCGTCGAAACCGTTGGCGCGGCCCGCGACGGCGAGACTGGCGGCCAGCCGCTTGATGTCCCATTCGAAGGGGCCCGGCAAGGTCTCGTCGAAGTCGTTGATGTCGAAGACGAGGTGCCGTTCGGGAGAGGCGAAAAGACCGTAGTTCAGCAGGTGGGCGTCGCCGCACAGCTGGACCGTGATGCCCGTGTGCGGCGCCCGGCCGAGGTCCGCGGCCATGATCGCAGCGGCCCCCCGGTAGAACCGGAAGGGTGACTCCAGCATCCGGCCGTAGCGGATGGGCACCAGTTCCGGCACCCGCGTGACGGCTTGCTGCTCGAGGACGCCGATGGGCTGCGGGCGCTTCTCGGCCGGAACGAACCGTGCGTGGCTCGACCGGGGCACGGTGGAGCGGGCCGCTCTGCCCTGCGCGGCCCGCTCGGCCACGGTGAGGTGGCTGCCGGCCTGGTTCGTCGCTGTCATTGCGGCCTCCTCGTCGCCGGTGTCCCCGCATCCGGCAGGCGGTGCATCTCGTCGATGCGCAGCCCCAGATTCTGGAAACGCAGCAGCAGTCCGTACAGATGCGCCTCGTCCTTCACCGGGCCGAAGAACAGCGTCTGCTCGGAACCGGCCCTCGTCGCCAGCTCCGGGAACGCCTCGGCCAATGCCACGGAGACGCGACCGTCGACACGGAACTCGTAACGCATGCCGACACCGCCCTCTCTTGCGCGCAGGGACCCTCTTCCTCGCATGCTGCCCGCCCTGCGGCCACACCGGATCACCCTCTCGAGGTGACTGGCCGACCTCTTGGCGGGCACGGATTCGAGGTTCGGCCGACCCACCGCCAACCGGTCGACCTCCGTGGCGGGTCGATGATCGATCGCCATGGCCGCTGAGACGATGCGGGCATGGCACCAGGGCAAGGCAGTTCTTCGAATTCGGCAGCCGCAAAACTCGTCCTGCTGACACTCGCGTCCGGCCAGTTCCTGATGGCCCTCGACAGCTCCGTCATGAACGTCTCGATCGCGACGGTGGCCGACGACGTGGGCACGACGGTGACCGGGGTGCAGGGCGCGATCACCGCCTACACCCTCGTGATGGCGATGTTCATGATCCCCGGCGGCAAGGTCGGCGCCCTGATCGGCCGCAAGTCCGCGTTCCTGATCGGCTGCGTGATCTACGGCTGCGGATCCCTGACCACGGCCCTCGCCCCGAACCTGCCGGTGCTCCTGCTCGGCTGGTCGTTCCTCGAGGGGATCGGGGCGGCGCTGATCATGCCCGCGATCGTGGCGCTCGTCGCCGGCAACTTCGGCATCGAGCGCCGGCCCGCCGCCTACGGACTCGTCGCGGCCGCGGGAGCCGTGGCGATCGCCGTCGGGCCGCTCATCGGAGGCATCGCGACCACGTACTTCTCCTGGCGCTGGGTGTTCGCCGGCGAAGTCGTGATCGTGCTCGGCATCCTGTTCCTCGGCCGCCGCATCGCCGACGCGCCGGCCGAGAGCCGCCCGCGCATCGATCTCGTCGGCGCGCTGCTGTCCGCCGCCGGCCTCGGGATCTTCGTCTACGGCGTACTCCGCTCCGACGAATGGGGCTGGTTCCGCCCGAAGCCCGACGCGCCTTCCTGGCTCGGGGTCTCACTGGTCGTCTGGCTGATGCTGGCGGGGCTGCTCCTGGTCTGGCTGTTCCTGCGCTGGGAGGCGCGTCTGGTGGAGCAGCGCAGGGAACCACTCGTGGACCCGGCTCTCCTGCAGAACCGGCAGCTCACCGGCGGGCTGACGATGTTCTTCTTCCAGTACCTCGTACAAATGGGTGTGTTCTTCGTCGTACCCCTGTACCTGTCGGTGGCACTCGGCCTGTCCGCGCTCAAGACGGGTGCGCGCATCCTGCCGCTCTCGCTGACACTGCTGGCCGCCGCGATCCTCATCCCGCGTTTCCTCCCGGACGTCTCGCCGCGGCGGGTGGTCCGGCTCGGGATCCTCGCCCTGCTTGCGGGAGCGGTGGTCCTGATGGCCGCGCTCGACGAGGACGCGGGCGCGGAGATCGTCACCATCCCCCTCCTGCTGATCGGGCTCGGCATGGGCGCGCTGGCGTCCCAGCTCGGCTCGGTCACCGTGTCCGCGGTGCCGGACGAGCAGAGCGCGGAGGTGGGCGGCATCCAGAACGCCGTCACCAACCTCGGCGCCTCGATCGGTACGGCACTCGCCGGGTCGGTCCTGATCGCCGCGCTGACGAGTTCGTTCCTCGCCAATATCGAGCAGAACCCGGACATCCCCGATCACGTCAAGAGCACGGCGAGCGTCGAACTCCAGAGTGGTGCGCCCTTTGTGTCGGACGCTCAGCTCAAGGCCGCCCTCGACGAGGCGGGCACGAGCGAGAAAGTGACGCAGGCCGCGCTCGACGCGAACACCGACGCCAGGCTCGACGGCCTGCGCGCGGCACTCGCGATCCTCGCCCTCACCTCGGTCCTCGCGCTGTTCTTCACCCACCGGATCCCGACGACCCAGCCGCGCTCGAAGTAGGTGCCATGCGGAGGGGCGAGCCACGCCGTCCTCAGCGCTCCATCTGACCCGTAGTCCCAGGTGAGAAGGGTTGTGGCGCCCCCGGCAGGACTCGAACCTGCGGCCAAGCGCTTAGAAGGCGCCTGGCGCAAGCTGCCCTACTTGTGTTCTGACCTGGTTTAGCCCGGTTTAGCCCGCCTCGAACGGAGGGGATCTGTGGAACTTCGACACGCATTCGACAGACCAGGGGTCGGCGCGTTGGCTTGACTGGGTGTCATGAAGCTGGCAAGGCGTCTGCGCGTGGCGAGTGGGAGTGGGCTGCATCGTGCCCTCAGCCTGCGGCGTGGAGCGTGATGGTCACCGACGCCGGGGCGAGCTGGAGATGGCCGTAAAGCGGGTGGTGCGGCATGTGGAGCAGGCCCCGGCCGAGTGATGGGCGGCCGGTTCGGGTACATATCCCCTATGGCCGAGCAGTCGCCGCAAAAGGAAGACCTCTGCACTTGCAGCATCGAGATTCGCGAAATTGCCCTGGTCCACGGGACTAGTTTCTGTCGTACCTGCGGGCGTAAGGCCGAAGAGGCGGCCGGCATCAGGCCCCGCTTCAAGAGGACGAGGGCCGTCCGTAAGCCCGCCGCGGGCTCCTCGGAGAACGAGCCCGGTGTGGAGGTACGGCCGTCTGCAGCGCCAGCTCCCCAGCCCCAGCCGAGACGGCCAACGCTGTAGGTCTGGCGTCCCACTGGCCTGCGACAGCCCGCGGGACGTGGCGAGGGATAGATCATGGTGCGCGCCGTACCGTCGGGCACTGACAGCTCAATGCGAACTACGGGCGCGGCGGTCGCTGAGGCTTGCTGGGCTGATCAGCCGGCCGCGTACGTGCAGTGTTGGTCGGCTGCGGTCGTACCGGTTGCTGTACTTCGCTGCTGTACAGCTGGACCCCGCTTTCGAACGAGTCACCGCCTGGAGAGAATCAGAGCATGGGTAAGCCAGACTTGAACGACCGGCTCCGCCCGCTGTGGGAGGAGCACCGGCGCGCGCCGTTCCCCGGCCGCTTCCGCGGTGTGGACATCGCAGGCGTGGAACTGGTCCTGCTTGATTCAAGCGTTGCGGGTCTGGTCATGGGAGAGCTGAGCGGCGGGCTGGATCATGACGAAGTCGCGATCCTCTGGGCGTGCATCACGGACCTCGACAAGGTCTTGCCCCTGATCGATGACGAGTACTGCAGGGACTACTACGCACGACTGCGGGTGCTGGCCGAGCTTGTCGCACCGAGGTACATACCCAGCGCAATCTGAGGTCTCCATCCGCGCCGACGTCAGGTCAGTGGAGTCTCAATCGGCGAGTCAAGGCCGTCGAGTGCGATCAGCAGCCGAAGAAGTGAGGGGCCGGCCCTGCAATCGATCAACACTGCGACCTGCGACTTACCTGTCGACGGTTGTCGGCGGTGGTCGTCGTTGAGCACCCTCGGACGGCCCGGAGACGGCCCAGCGCCAACGAGCGTTCGGCCTGGTCGGGGCTCACCGCTCTGGCCTTGGGCGGCACGAGAAGCCGAAGCCCGCCGTCTATGCTCGGCCGTGTGAAGGACTCGACGGCGTTTCGCTCGGTGGTGCGGGACTATGCCCGGTCCATGGTGAGTGGGGACCTTGAGCCCTACGACGCGGGCATGAAGATCTGGGGCCGCGCTGGTAGGGAATGGCCGAGCGACGACGGGGACGAGATTTGCATCGCTCTGCAACTTCTCTGGGGCGCCCTGACGGATTGGGTTGAACTGCGGCCAAGCGAGACGGCCGAGGCTGAGGGCGAAATGGTCAGAGCCGCCCGGGAATGGCTCGTCACCGAGGGCACCGCAGACGCCGAGGCTCAGTACTTCGACCGCTGGATCGCGCATGCCGAGACTTGCTCACGGTCGCATCTCTCAAGGTCGTCCCAAGCCCTGCCGGCTGGTGACCCTCTCGATGCGAACTACGGGCAGGGAGGTCGTTGAGGTCTCCTCAACTGGTCAGGCGGTGGGCTGAGGCCGGTAACGGTCAGCTGCGGTTGCGCTGGTTGCTGTACTTCATTGCTGTACAGCGGTTGGGGCATTGGCTGCCGTTTTCGAGTGTCTGGTCAGGATGCACGAGTTCATATCGTCGGGGTCCCCTACGGTCAGAGCCACGAGCAAGCGCCCCTTGTCTCGGTATAGGTCGAAGGGGGTGTGTTGGTCCCCCATGACAAATTCGAGTTGTTGCTCAGCGCCGGACTCGTCGATCTCCCAGGTGCCATCCCCGCTGACCCTCTGCGTGACCTTGCCGTCGAGTTCCATCTCGGTAGGGATGCCGGCGGCGGACGCCGATCCGTCCGGGTTCAAGGTCAACGTGGTGTCGCACTCCCGGGCGCGCCAGGTGCCTACGAGCTGAGAGTCGTGGACGTTCTTCGCAGGCGGATAGCCGCCCCATCCCATGCACGCGGAGACCGACAGCGCCACCGGGCCCGAAATTAGCGCCCACGTCCATGCTCGGGTGTTCATCGCCCGCCCCCTTCGTGCTGGTGGCCTGATCTTAGGCCTCTGGCTTGCCGGGGCAGCATGCGGTCTGCGCGCGACGAGGGGGGCGGCGGGCTGAGGCTTTGGTCCATTTGGGCCGGTTACTGGCGTTCATCCCTTGCCGGACCTCATGGTGGACGCCATGACACAGCTTCGCGTGACGGCCTTGATGGCCGACGGCCAAACCATTCAAGTAACTGCCATCACGGTATGGCAGGAGGAATGGATCACGCTGGAACCCGCAGAGGGGGCCAGTGAAGACGAGATCCGTAAAGAGCTGGCGGAGAAGCTGAGGGCCTACTTGGAAGAGAACAATGAGCGGGCGCTTGTACTTCGTGGGCCCGACTCAGTGATTGTCTGCCCTCCCGGCAAAATCCCACTATTCCGGGTGCGATAGCTCCCGAAGGTCGGCGTAGCGACTTTGGCCGGGAGCTGCTTTGGCGCGAGTGATCATGGCCCCGTAAGCTTCCGGCGCGTCGGGCAGTCTGTGGACCTGCCCGCTAAAGCACGACGTTGGGGCCATGATCTTCGAGGCTCGCGCCAAAGTGGCTGGCTAAAGTCGCGGAGCCGACCGCCCCAGCCACGTCGGGGTTCTCCCCCATTCATGGCCGCGTCCGCCGTCCGGCAGGTGGCCCGGTGCGGGATCAGTGGGCCGTACGAACGCCCGTATATCTGGCAGCGTTGGTCTGCGTGCCGCCGCCACCACGATCCGGCCTCTTTCGGTAACACAAAGCGTCGTTGACCTGCACTGTTGGGGATCGCCGTTCGTCCCCCTGTGCCCTTGTTGGAATGTGGCCGCTGCGGGCCGACGGGCGGGCGGCGACGTGCGCGGGTGGCGAAGACATGGAGGCGGCGCGGCGGCGACCGGCCGGCGCCGCCGCGCTTTGCGCGGCCCTCGGTTTGATCCGACCTACTGGTATAGGCAACCGGGTGGAAAGGGTTGCGGCGTGACCCCGGAAGCGGGGCGTTGAGGTCCGACCGCGGTTGCGTTCTTCCCTCCCGAGGCCGGATCGTGGTGGCGGTGGCATGCGGGCCGTAAGCGGCCGTTGATGCGCTTGGGCGGAGTGTGCGGCGGCCGGGTTGGCGATGATCACTGAGCGCCGTTGACCGCCGGCCGAGCGAGCGCAGCGAGCCTTGATTGATGTAGGGCAAGTCTGACCGCGAGGCGCTCTTGCAGGGCTCATGCTTGGCTGCTGCCATGTGTGGAGGACACGCATTGGGGGCGCGGGCCGATGAGCGATCTCACGGTGAACCCGTGGAAGGGGCACGGCAAGGATCGGCTGTATGTGAATCTGCCCGACGGGACCACCGTCGCGTGGGCGGATCGGCTGACGAAGGTCATCACGATCAAGGTGGTGAAGTACCGAGATGAGGCCGTGGCGTTGCTACGTAAGCACCTCGGGGACTCAGTGAGTGTCCGGTCTGAGGAAGCGCGCCCCCGCGCGGCTTCTGAATCGCCGACAGTGACACCTCCACGGCAGCCGGCCGGTGCCAACCCGCCCCGGCGTCGTCAGCCTGTGGCTCTGCCCGAGCTGACCGTCGCCGATGACCTGGCAGAGAACCCGTCCCGGTGCGGTGGTCCTTGAGACGATCGCTGCGCGAGGGCCGTCGGTGGTCAAGAGGTTCTGGACGCGGGCGCTGCGGCGGTCTTCGGAGTGGGATAGCTGGTATGTCGGGCTCGAAGGCGAACGTCGTGTCGGTCGGGAGCTGCAACGACTCTCAGCTAGCGGGTGGAAGGTTCTGCATGGCGTGCCGAAGGCCAACGGCGGGGATATCGATCACTTATTGATCGGCCCTGGTGGGGTGTTCACCATCAACACCAAGCACCACCAAAACGCTTCGGTCTGGGTCGGCGACACCATGGCCAAGGTCAATCGCGGTAAGCCGGTCCCGTATGCGGCGGCCAGCCAGGCAGAGGCCGACTATGCCCAAGAGGTGCTGGAACGACACTGTGGGTTTGCTGTTCCCGTGGAACCCGTCCTCGTCTTTGTCGGCGTCGCCTCGCTGCAGCGTGCCGTGACGCAGTACACCGTGCGGATCTATCAGGAGCGCGAAGTGTCGGCGCTGGCGCCCCTCTCGGGCAAGCTTACGGCTGAGCAGGTCGAGCGGGTTTACGGCGTTGCCCGGCACCGGAGGGCATGGCTGCGTGGGTGAACCGTCTTTTGCTGGCCCATCGCGGCCGGCGGACCAGCAAGACGGGACGCTCCTAATGCCGTATCAGGCGACGTTCGCCCTGTCGATGGCTACTCTGACGACGTGGCCGATGAGAAGGACAGTGGGAGCGGCTCGATCCGACGCCCCTCGTGGGACCACCCGGTAGCGGCCACCGTCGCGTTGGAACTGGGCGGCCTTGCTGTCTCCGGGTTGGTCGCTCTGGTGGGGTGGCCGTTCGGGTGGCTGCCCGACACTGGTTTCGTCCTCCTCGTGACGGGCCTGATCGCGATCGGGCCTGCGGCTGAGTTGTACAGCGGGACGGGCCCGCCGCGTCGGCTTGCTGTTGTTGCCGCTCTCCTTGCGCTGGCAACGGTGAGACTGCTCGTGGCTGCAGCAGTGAACTGGGCCTTTCCTGCGCTGGCTGATCCGGGCGTCGGTATCCTCGTCGGCTACCTTCTAGCGCTACCCATCGGCGTGGCTGTGTTGGCTTGGTTCCTCACCAGGGCGAACGTTGCCTAATTCCTTGTCAACGGCGCCACGAGGAGCTGTGAGCCTTGCGGTGCTGTTCGAATGCTGGACCGTGATGTCTAAACGTTGCCTGGCGACTGACGCCTCGCATCAGAGCGGCGGACGGTCCGGCGGATCTCGTGGTGGCGGTCGCGTGGGCACCGGGCGGATATCTCCGGCGAACACGGCGTTGATGCCTCCGCATAGAGCGGTGACGCTCGGTACCTTCGCGGCCGCCACCACGTCAACACCCATCGCGTGATAGCTCGTTGGTGTTGATGGTGCGAGCCCGCCGCACGGTGACCTCTTGATACGCCCGAGCCGTTCGAGCTCCGGCCCAGACCACAGCCGTTCGATCACGGAGCATGCTCACTCTCGCTGAGGTCTGCGAGGAACTGAGCATCTCGCGTTCGACCTTCTACGACTGGCGCGCCAAGCACCGTGCACCCCGCTGCATCAAGCTCCCGAACGGTGATCTGAGGATCCGGCGGACCGACCTCGACAACTGGCTCGATGACCGGGAGGACGTCGCTTGATGGAGACGACCTACGACGTCAAGGTCTACAAGATCCTCACGTACAAGGGCGCTCGGAAGACCACGTACACCGTGCGCTGGGTGGTTGCGGGCAGGCGCTGGCGTGAGCCTTTCGACACCGTGGCGCTCGCTGAGGGCTTCCGGTCCGAACTGATCCAAGCCACGGGCAAGGGTGAGGCGTTCGTCGTCGCGACCGGGCTGCCGGTGTCTCATCGCTCCAAGTCGGCCGCCATGAGCTGGTACAAGTTCGCCGTTCAGTACGTGGATGCCCGGTGGGCTCAACTCGGAGGCAACAGCCGCAAGAACACGGCCAAGACGCTCACCGCAACCACTCTCGCGCTGCTCCGGGGGCAGCCCACCCAGTTCGATCCGGTGGCCGTACGGACAGCTCTGCGTGAGTGGGCGTTCAACGCGAATCGTCGATCGGAGGCGCCGCGTGACGTCGTGGCCATCTTCAGATGGGTCGAGCGGAACTCTCTTCCGGTCTCGGTCTGGGAGGACCCCGAAAAGGTCGACGACGTCCTACAGGCGATCGACACCCGGCTCGATGGCAAGCAGGCGGCAGCCTGGTCCCGCAAGCGCCACCGCCGGATCCTCAACGTGGTCATGAAGTACGCGCTCCGGCGGCGGATCCTGCGAGCGAACCCCCTGCCCAAGGGCAAGGAGGCGACGACTGCCACCAAGACGAGCAACGCCGTGGACAAGCGCAGCTTGATGAACCCCGACCAGGCGGCGGCGCTCCTCGACTGGATTCGTCGCCGGCCCCGCGGCGGCAAGCGACTGCACGCCTTCTTCGCCACGCTGTACTACTGCGGACCGCGCCCGGAAGAGGCCGTGGCCATGCGGATGTGGGACGTGACTCTGCCCGCCCCGGACGCCGCCGACCAGTGGTGCGAAGTGACGATCCACACTGCGACTCCGGAAGTCGGCAAGCAGTGGACCGACACGGGAGAGATCCACGAGGAGCGCGACCTCAAGGGCCGTGCCGAAGGGGACACGCGCACGGTGCCGGGGCATCCCGCCCTGACGCGCATCCTGCGGCAGCACATCGAAGACGAGGAGCTGAAGCCGGGTGATCTTCTGTTTCAGGGCGAAACCGGCGGCATTCTCGCGGGCTCTGTCATTCGCCGGGCCTGGCGCAGCGCTCGCCGGGCGGTACTGGCTCCGCACGTCTTCGACTCGCCGACCGGGAAGCGCGTGTACGACATCCGGCACACCCGCCTGACCAAGTGGCTCAACGACGGCATCCCGCCCGCGCAGGTGGCCGACTGGGCCGGGAACAGCGTGCCCGTGCTGCTGGCCACATACGCCCGTTGTGTGGACGGGCAGCTGCCGGACCTCAAGAAGCGCATCGAGGCCGCCGGCGACCTCCCCGAGCCGCGCGAAGCTGGCTGATCTTCGGCCAAAAACTTCGACACGTATTCGACACGGCGACCCGCAAAAACCCGGTGACAGCCGGACAGCCCCGGAGCCTGCCCTTGATCGTTGAGGGAGGGCCCGGGGCTTTGTCGTGCCTGAGGAAACCTGCTCCGACCAGCAAAAACGCCCTCCCGAAGGAGGGCGGAGACGGGGCGCCCCCGGCAGGACTCGAACCTGCGGCCAAGCGCTTAGAAGGCGCCTGCTCTATCCACTGAGCTACGGGGGCCGGGTGTGTGGCCTCTGTCGTGGGTGCCCGGGTGTGGGCTGATCCGTGACGTTGCCGGGGACAAGGATAGGGCTCCCGTGGCCTTGTCCCTGTTGCTTCGCCTCCGTGGCTCGATGTGGAGGTTCGGTGAAGCGGTCCTGATAATCGCAGGCAGGTACGAATCGTGCATCGCTTTTGGGCCCTCACGCACCGGGTGTTGTGCACTCGTTATGCCTGGACTGTGCCTGCGTCCCAGTCATCCCTTCCATCCCTTGTGTCCTGTCGGCGCGCAGACATGCTCATATGCTTCAGAATTCCCCTAAAATCGGGCATTCTCCGCATGTGGTGACCTTGGACGTACGGCCTCAGCTGCTCGACGCACTCTCCGCCCTGCGCGACAGTGTCGCCGCCGCACGCTTCCCGCTGCCCCTGGCGGGGGCTCCACGCGCGCGTGCCAACCGCGACGAACTGCTTGCGCAGCTCGACGACTATTTGGTGCCCCGGTTGCGGGAGCCCGAAGCGCCCTTGCTGGCCGTCGTGGGGGGATCGACGGGAGCCGGGAAGTCGACCCTCGTCAACTCCCTTGTGGGGCGGCGGGTCAGCGAGGCAGGCGTGCTGCGGCCGACCACGCGGACACCGGTGCTGGTGTGCCACCCGGAGGACCATCACTGGTTCAGCGGGATGAGGGTGCTGCCCGACCTCACGCGCGTGTGGGTGCCCCATCAGGAGGCCGGGGACGACCTGTTGCTTCCCGGAGAGGACCCCGCGCGCGTGCTGCGCGTGGAGACCGCCGACACGATGCCGTGCGGGCTCGCCCTCCTCGACGCCCCCGACATCGACTCCCTGATCGCCGACAACCGGGTCCTGGCCGCCGAACTGGTCTGCGCGGCCGACATCTGGGTCATGGTCACCACGGCCGCCCGCTATGCCGACGCCGTCCCCTGGCATCTGCTGCGCACCGCGAAGGAGTACGACGCCACCCTTGTGACGGTGCTCGACCGCGTGCCGCACCAGGTCGTCTCCGAGGTGTCCCGGCAGTACGGCGCACTGCTCACCAAGGCCGGACTCGGCGACGTACCGCGCTTCACTGTGCCCGAACTGCCCGAGTCTGCCTGGGGAAGCGGGCTGCTGCCGGCCACCGCCGTGGCGTCGCTGCGGACCTGGCTCGTGCACCTGGCGCAGGACCCGGCCGCCCGGCAGCAGGCCATGAACCGTACCGCGCACGGGATGCTCAACTCCCTCAAGGCCCGGCTGCCCGAACTGGCCAGTGCCGCCTCCGCCCAGTACGCGGCCGCCCTGCGGCTCACCAACGCCGTCGAGGGGGCGTACGACAGCGAGCACGCGCGCGTGCGAGGACGGCTGCAGGCCGGCGCCGTACTCGCCGGGGACGCTCTGAAGCGGTGGCGTGCGTTTCCGCTGGACTGCTCCGCCGGTGAGCTCCTGGACGCGCTCGTGGAGAGCCTGGCCACGCTCCTGCTGTGCTCCGTCACCGCCGCCGACGAGCGCATCCGGGAGGCCTGGCGGCGCGAACCCGCGGCGCGCGCCCCGGAGTTGACGGAGCGCGAACCGTCCCTGGAGAGCCCGGAGCACCGCATCGGAATGGCCGTACGACGGTGGCGGCGCGAGCTCGAGGAGTACGCGGAGGAAGAGGTCCGCGACCTCGACCGCAACGTCGCGCCGGACCCCGAGGTGGTCGCCGTCCTCGTCGCCACCGCGCTGCTCGGCGGCCGCCGGGCGCGTTCGGCCGGTGAGGGGCTCGGCGAGCGGATCGGCGCGCACGGGGCGCTGCGGCTGCGCGACCGGGGCGGGCGGCTGCTCACCGAGCACCTCGACCGGGTGATGCACACCGAACGCGAGCGCTGTCTCGCACCGCTCGACGCCCTCGAAATCCACCCCGAACCCCAGGCCGAACTCATCGCCACGCTGTCCCTGCTGCAGAAGGAGAGGTGACCGGTGACTGCCGTCACTGACGAGGACCACACGGGCCGGGCCGAGCACCCCGAAGGGGGCGTCTGCGAAGACCTCCCCGGAGGGGACGGGGCCGCGAAGGCGGAGTCCGGCGAGGGCGTGCGTGACGGCCGGCCCTCGCGGGAGGCCGACGTACGCGAGAAAGGCGGCCACGCGCGCGTGGAGGACGGCGGCACCTCCCGGCGTGCGGACTCCGCGAGCGCCTGGGACGACGGGCTGATCGCGCGGCGCGCCACCGAGGAGAACGCCGGGTCCGAGCACGTCGCGGTCGTGGAGACACGGGTGCTCAGCGCCCAGCCGACGGTCCCGCTCACATACGACCGCCCCCTGCGGTCGCGGCTCGACGCGCTGCGGGAACTCGTGGGGCTCTCGCGCACCAGGCTCGACGGCCGGACGCTCGCCGAGGCCGGCCGGGTGCTCGACGAGGCGGCGGCGCGGCGCAGGCTCTCCGGGCAGCACACCGTCGTCGCCATCGCGGGCGCGACCGGCAGCGGCAAGTCGCAGCTGTTCAACGCGCTGGCCGGGGTGCCCATTTCGGAGACCGGTGTACGGCGGCCCACCACGGCGACGCCCATCGCGTGCAGTTGGAGCGACGGCGCGGCGAGCCTCATCGAACGGCTCGGCATCCCGCCCCGGCTGCGGCGGCGCCCGTTGCAGAACCCCGAGACGGAGGCGCAACTGCGCGGGCTCGTCCTGGTCGACCTGCCCGACCACGACTCGGCGGCCGTACAGCACCGCGAACAGGTGGACCGGGTCCTGGCCCTCGTCGACGCCGTCATCTGGGTCGTCGACCCCGAGAAGTACGCGGACGCCGTCCTCCACGAGCGCTATCTGCGGCCCATGGCGGGGCACGCGGAGGTCATGTTCGTCGTCCTCAACCAGACCGACCGGCTGCCCGGCGAGGCCACCCACCAGGTCCTCGACGACCTGCGGCGGCTGCTCGACGAGGACGGGATCGCGCTGGGCGAGTACGGCGACCCCGGTGCCACCGTGCTCGCGCTGTCCGCGCTCACCGGAGACGGCGTCGGTGAACTGCGCGAAGCACTTGGGCAGTTTGTGGCGGAACGCGGCGCTCCGGCGCGGCGAATTTCGGCCGATCTCGACGCGGCCGCGGCGGAACTGCGGCCCCTGTACGCCGCGCGGCGGCGGACCGGCCTGAGCGAGGAGGCGCGGGACGAGTTCTCCGCCCGGCTCGCGGACGCGGTGGGTGCCTCCGCCGCGGGCGAGGCGGCCGAGCGCGCCTGGCTGCGCAACGCCAACCGCGCCTGCGGGACGCCCTGGCTGCGGCTGTGGCGGTGGTACCGGGACCGGTCCGAACCGACCACGGGGCGGCTGCCGTTGCGCACCCAGGCGGACGAGGAGATCGCGGCACGCCAGCGCGTCGAGCAGGCGGTACGGACGCTCGCCGACCGGGCCTCGACCGGGCTGCCCGCACCATGGGCACAAGGGGTGCGCGAGGCGGCCGTACGCGGCTCCCACGGGCTGCCCGAGGCGCTCGACGAACTGGCGGTACGGGCGGGTCTGCCGCCCGGCCGGCCACCGCGGCCGGGCTGGTGGCCGCTGGCCGTGCTGGCGCAGGTCTCCATGACGATCCTTCAAATCGTGGGCGGACTGTGGCTTCTGGGGCAGATCGTCGGGGTCATGGCGCCGAATCTGGGGGTGCCGGTGCTGCTGATGGCGACCGGCATCATCGGCGGCCCGATCGTCGAGTGGAGCTGCCGGATGGCGGCGCGCGGACCGGCCCGGCGCTACGGCACCGATGCGGAACGGCGTTTGCGGGAGGCGGCCGCCGGGTGCGGACGGGCCCGGGTGCTGGATCCGGTGGCGGCTGAGCTGCTGCGGTACCGGGAGGTGCGGGAGCAGTACGGGCGGGTGACGGGGGCGGGCGCCGTGCCCCGGTGACACCCGGACGGGGGCGGCGGGTTCCGGAGGGTGACGGTGGGCCTTTCTGCAGATGATCACTCGTCGGGGTTGTCCTGGGCTCACCCGTCCGGGTGACGGAGATTTCCACAGGCGGTGGACGATCCACAGGGCTCAGCGGGCTCGGTCCGACGGAGGCAGTCTGGCGGTGCGGCGGTTGCGAGGGACGTGGTCGCCGCGGCAGACGCAGCCGTACGGGACGGGCCCGTAGGCATGTCCGCCCGGCCTCGGCGGCCGGGCCAGGGAGGGGTTCACGATGAACGAGACGATCATCTGCGCCGTGGGGAACGTGGCGACGAAGCCGGCGTTCCGGGATCTGGCGTCGGGGCCGTCGGCGCGCTTCCGGCTCGCGGTGACCACGCGCTATCTGGACCGCGAGAAGAACGAGTGGACCGACGGCCACACCAACTTCTTCACGGTGTGGGCCAGGCGGCAGCTGGCCACGAACGTGACGGCCTCGCTCGACGTGGGCGATCCCGTCATCGTGCAGGGCAGGCTCAAGGTGCGTACGGAACCGCGCGAGGGGCAGAACTGGACCTCGGCGGACCTCGAGGCGGTGGCGATCGGCCATGACCTCACGCGGGGGACCTCGGCCTTCCGGCGGCCGGGCAGGCCGGAGACGGATACGACCGCAGCGGCGCCCCAGCAGCCCGAGCCCAACTGGGAGACCCCGCCCGGAGGTTCACACCTCGCCTCCGCCCAACGGGAGCCGGAACCCGCTGCGGTGACGTGATGTCAGGTGCTGCCCCGAGCTGACCGTACTGCGGCTTATCGGCGAATGCGTTCCGAACAGTCCGGTTGATTTGTCGATAAGCCCTGCTCACAGGCCGTCTTGGCGATAACGATTCCGAGTCGGATCGCTTGTCCGACGGTATGACCGGCAAGCGCGGTGCGCCGCGTCCTTAGGATGCCGGGCATAGCTCTCGGGGCTTCTGATTCTGCTGGTGGGACCACACCCCCACGTCAATGGTCCTGCTCGAAGGGGAATTTGGTGTTTTCTTCTTTCTCTGCGCTGTCCGCGCGCAGGCGAGGGGCCGTGCGCCTCGCCGCCGCGACGTTGGTGTCCGGGCTCGTGGCCGTCGGGGTGCTCACCGGAGCCGGTACTGCCACCGCGGAGGAGACGACACAGAGCCAGGGTGGGGCGACCGCCACCATAGGCGGCCTCAAGACGTACGGCGCCGCCGTGATCCACGAGGACACCGGGGACCAGCAGGTCTCGGCCGGCCTGTTCGAGATGTCCGTGGACGGCGGCGGCACCCTCCAGACGTACTGCGTCGACATCCACAACCCCACACAGCGGGATGCCCAGTACCACGAGACCGCCTGGAGCGGCACCTCGCTGGGCGCCAACAAGAACGCCGGCAGGATCCGCTGGATCCTGCAGAACTCCTACCCGCAGGTCAACGACCTCGCGACGCTCGCGGCGAAGGCGGGCGTCCAGGGCGGTCTGACCGAGCAGGACGCGGCGGCCGGCACCCAGGTGGCCATCTGGCGCTACTCGGACGACGCCGACGTCGACGCCGTCGACCCGCAGGCCGAGAAGCTCGCGGACTACCTGGAGAAGAGCGCGGTCGGCGTGGCGGAGCCCCAGGCGTCGCTGACGCTGGACCCGCCCGCGGTCTCCGGCCACCCCGGCGAGCTGCTCGGCCCGGTGACCGTGCACACCAACGCGGCGGGCGTGACCGTGACGCCGCCGGCGGACGCGGCGACCAGCGGGGTGCGGATCGTCGGCAAGGACGGCAAGCCCCTCACCTCCGCGGTCAACGGCAGCCAGGTCTTCTTCGACGTGCCCGAGGGTGCCGCCGCCGGCTCGGCCGAGATCACCGTGCAGGCCTCGACCACCGTGCCGGTGGGCCGCGCCTTCGCCTCCGAGACCCGCAGCCAGACGCAGATCCTGGCCGGCTCCAGCGAGTCCACGGTCTCGGCGGCGGCCGGCGCGACCTGGGCGAAGAAGGGGGCGATACCGGCACTGTCCGCGGCGAAGAACTGCGCCAGGAGCGGTGTCGACATCACCGCTGCCAACCAGGGTGACGAGGCGTTCACCTTCGAGCTGATGGGGGCCGAGCACAGCATCCCGGCAGGGGAGTCCCGCACGGTGACGATCCCGCTGCAGGAAGACCAGCCGTACGACTTCACGATCACGGGACCGGGCGGCCTCGAGAAGCGCTTCACCGGCATCCTCGACTGCAAGACACAGGGCGCCGAGGGCGGCAACGCAACCCAGATCCTCAGCGAACCGAGCCCCGCCACGGTGGGCGGCACGGCCGACGACACCAACCTCGCCGCGACCGGCGGCTCCAGCACAACGCCGCTGATCGCGGGCATCGCCATCGCCCTCGTGGTGATCGGCGGCGCGGCCCTGGTGCTCGTAGGAAAGAAGGACGCACCGACGCAGGACTGAGCCTTCGTCGCCTTCGTCCGGCGCGGGTCCCGTGACCCGCGCCGTGTGCCCCCGGAGGAACCGGTGTCCCGAGATGGCCGAGAGACCGCGAGGGCGAAGACCGGATCACCGCCCGCGTCGCCTGGTCCAAGCGCGAAGAGGACTACACGGTGGAGACCCGCGCGATCGATGGGCAGGATGGCCTCATGACGAAGTCATCCGTATCGCCGGGGCAGCGCCCCTCCACGGGCTCGGTGCTGTCCCTGTGGTCGCAGGACTCGGTGCTGTCGATCGGCTCGGTGGGGTCGGTGCTGTCCATCGGGTCCGTCGGCTCGGCCCTGTCCGTCGCCTCGATCGGGAGCGCGCTCTCCGTCGGATCGATCGGTTCGGCGCTGTCGCTGATCTCCGCCGGATCATGGCTGAGCACGGGATCACTGCTGTCCGCGCAGTCCCGGTGGTCGGTACTGTCCTGGCGTTCCTCCCGCGCGTTCCGCTCGGCCGGGGTGGTGGGGGTGACGGCCGTGACTGCTCTGCTGCTGGCTCAGCGGCTCCCGAGGACGAACGGCGACCACTGACAGTGACCACTCGAGAAGGACCGACCTCGTGATCGTCTTTGGCACCAAGGGATACCTGTACCAGCTCGCGATACTCACGCTGGTGTGCGGAGGCTGCGGCAACCCTGCCGCGCACACGCTCAGGAAGCGCGTCACGAAGTTCACGCTGTTCTTCGTGCCGCTGTTCCCCATCTCGACGAAGTACGCGACACAGTGCACCTTCTGCGGCACGGAGCAGAAGCTGACCGAGGAACAGGCCGAGCAGCTCCAGGCACAAGCCGTAGGCACTCCCGGCGGTCAGGCATACGGCCAGCCGCAGCAGCCGCACCAGCACCCCGGAGCCTGAGCGACCGCCGAGGCCGACAGCGAAACCCTAGGTCACAGGCCCCCGGCCATATGGGTTACCACCCAAGGCTGGACCTCAGGCAAGACGGGGTGCTACTTGCCGCCGGAGGGCATGAAACAGCCCCTCACCAGCGGTTTCCTGCCGATGAGGGGCCGTGTCAGGCGGCTTGGGCCGTCTCTGGGCTGTCGCCCCGCTCAACCGCGCCCTGAGCGGCGGTCTTTCCGGCCATGCCGCCACCACCGGCGCTTACTCCGCCGCGCGGGGCCCGCGCGCTCTGGCCGTCGGCCTCGAACTTCCCGTCCCGCAGCTCGAAACGCTCGGGGAGCGAGCATCCGATCGACGGGGTGATCAGCAGGCTCGCGGCAACGGGTGCGGGGTTGGTGCTCGCCGTCGAGAACTCGCAGATCGCGCCCCGCCCGGTGACCGGGAACCAGAACCAGCCGTCCGCCGCGCCGACCTGTACCTCGTCCGACAGTACGAACCGGCCGTGCTGCCGAACGAAGGCTTTCAGGCGGACGGAGGCCTTCAGCGGGTCGACGGTGGACCGAATCGCGGTCAGGGTGAACTTGACATTCTCGTCCGCGTCAAGGACCGAGGACGCGATCTGCCTGGTCTCGCTCGCCCGCCCGCCGTTTGTCCGCCCGTCGTTGGCTTCGATGCTTTCGGCAGGGGCACTCAGCATGGCGGCGGTCGCCGCGGCGGTGACCAGCACCGCACTGCCGCGCGCGAGCGCGGCCATTTGTATCGGCATGATTCCTCCCTGATGCTCATGCGCCTCATTCGCGCAAAAATGCCACCTTTTCCCTTCCATCCGACAACGGGAAAACCGCCTGAATCACCCGTTCGCGCGGCGCCGCGTCACCCGGTCGGACAGAACAGCCACTCCACCGGTCGCCAATCGCCTCTGGTGCACCAGGGGACCCGAGGGTGGTGGACGACAACCGGTATCGACAGACGAGGCACAGCCGTCCAGGTCAGAGGTGATCGGCCATACGCGTCCATCGCGGGGTGGACGTCAGGCACTGGTTAATTGCCGCCAGAGGGCAAGAAAAGGCCCCTCACCAGCGGGTTTCCTGCCGATGAGGGGCCGTGTCAGGCGGCTTGGGCCGTTCCTGGACCATCATGAGCGTGACCGGCGGCCTGGTACATCGAGGAGATGGCTTTCCGGGTCCGGGTCTCGCTGGACGGCATCAGGTGCGTGTAGACGCGGAGCGTGAACCCCGGATCGCTGTGACCGAGGTAGAGGCTCAGGGCCTTGATGTTCTCTCCGGCGTCCAGGAGGACCGAGGCGCAGAAGTGCCGAAGGGCGTGCATGCCGTGTTCCCGTGCCGCCGCGTGCCGTTGCCCCTTCTTGGGCGCAGGGATGATGCCGGCGGAGGCCAACGCGGGCTTCCATGACCGGCAACTCCGGATCGTAGATCGACACCGGCCGCCGCGTAGCCGTGTCGAGTCTCAGTTGATGGTTGACGGATTGGCGTCGGGTGATGCTTGAGGCCTGCCCTAGACGATCTTTCGGTGGGTGTACTCACCGGAGGGGCGCATCACCACCTCCTTCGTCGTGGTGCGGAACATGGTGGTGCCCAGCGCTTCGCCGTGGAAGACGCGATTCTCGTTGGAGTTGATTGTGGCCGGCCTGTCGGGCGTCTCCTAGGAATCGGTCATAGAGTTGCAGAAGACAGCGAAAGCGACACCTGGGAGGCCGTTATGGGGGCTCTCCGCATCGTCGTCGAACCGGATGAGGGCAAGTCGATCTGGCTGGCGGGCATAGGAGTCGACTTCAAGATCTGGGGTGAGGAGACCGGCAACCAGTTCTCGATCGTCGAGCACCCCATCGAGCCGGGCCGCCTCATACCGCCGCATGTACACAGCCGCGAGGACGAGTTCTCGTACGTCCTGCAGGGCAGGGTCGGTGCACGGGTGGGCGACCAGGAGGCCACGGCAGGTCCGGGCTCCTACATCCTCAAGCCGCGAGGGATCCTGCATACCTTCTGGAACGCTGGACCGGAACCGGCGAGGCTCCTGGAAATTATCTCCCCCGCAGGCTTCGAGCGGTTCTTCGACGCGCTGGGCACGGTCAGCGAGACGGCTGCTGATCCTGCCGAGTTCATCCAGCGCCGGGCCGAGCTAGGCGAGCAGTACGGTCTCGGGTTCTCCGACGAGTGGGTCGCTGAACTCACCGACAGGTACCAGCTCAAGCTTCTCGGTGAGTAGCTACCCCAGCTCTCCCACGCACACTGATCAGACGCGCACAGCCAAGCCGAGGCAAGCGGTGTCAAGCATCAAGTGAGGCCACAACGTCAAGCATCAACCGAGACAAGACAGCCGCCGCGTAGCCGAGCGCGGACAGAGTTTCCCTACTTCATCAAGGCTCGCTGCGCTCGCTCGACCGGCGGCCGACGGCGCTTGCCATCTTCGGGCCGCAGACTCCGCCCAAGCGCATCAACGACCGCGTCGGCCCGCATGCCGCCGCCACCACGATCCGGCCTCAGGAATGGAAAAGACCAACAGCAGCTGGACCCCAACGCCCTCGTTTCAGGGCCAAGCGCGGCGGCCAAATACGGGCACGGGGGCGAACGATGATCCCCAACAATGCAGGTCAAAGACGCTTTGTGTTACCGATAGAGGCCGGATCGTGGTGGCGACGGCACACGGACCAACGCTGCCAGATACGCGGGCGTTCGAACGGCCCGCCTATCCCGCACCAGGCCACCGGCCGGACAGCGAAAGCGGCCATGAGTCGATCACCTCATGGAGCAGCCACCGTCAAGGCAATGCCTCCGGCGGGGGATCGGCCGACACCGGGATGGAGGCGGCACCGTTCCCGGCCGCGGCTCCGTGGTGGTGTGCGTGGGGAGCTCCCATCCCGTCCACCATCGACCCAGGCAGAGCCGAGCAGACGCGGCCCATGGCGTCCAGGTCGTTCGTACAGTGGCGCGCTCCACTTGGACGCCATGCACCACGCCCGCTCCACGGTGTGTGGGGCGACGGCGGACGGGATGGGAGTTGGGGAGAGTGGTGGGTTGAGGGGACCGTTCGACCTAGATCGTCGGGTAATTGAGCACGTTGCCGTTCGGGCAGTTGTTGGAGTGGATCGGAATGAAGTCGGTCAGAATAGGCAGCACCGACACCTCTGCCCCTTCGAACCCGCAGATGGATCCCGGCGCGAAGGTCCAGTGGGGGGTCGACTTGTTGTCCGCATGAGCAGGAACTGCCATGGCGACAGCAGCCACGGCCAGCGTGGCGGTCATGATGATCTTTCGCATGCTCGCTCCAACGACCATGACAATCACCAGACACGGCTCACCATGGGCATGTCCCCCACGTGCCCGAACCAGCGAGCACCAATGGGGAACAGCGGGGACTTGCAGGCCAGGTTTCACATAACCCCAGACCATCAACGGCCCAGCTCAGCGATCATCGGTTTACCCGATCTTCCAAACTGGTGATGTGCAGCAGCAAGGTGCAGCAACCACCGCGTCCGCAGCCTACCGCTATCAGCCTCGACAGGCCGACGATGCCCCCGCAGAGCACAGCGGTTTCGGCCTATATCGCCCAGGTTTCAAAAATGCCCAACTTGTTCCCGATGAAGAGCGCTGCCGAAGTCGGAACCAGCAAGCAAATGCCGATGCCGCCAAGCGCATATGGTGCCACTGGCGTCGCTTTCAGGCAGTGGCCATCGGGTCGACGCTTGCGGGCAATAGCGAAGCGCCGGATAAACAGAGCGGTACTCAACATGAGCAGGAACGCGCCGACAATCTGTAGCGCCATCAAGCCGCATTCAATAAGGAAAAGGACCAGGTACGAGAGCAGCACCCCCACGACTACCCTCACTTACTCAGATTTCGGCATTAATCAGAATTCGGTCGGCTTTCATTGCCGTCGGCTGCAACCACGCGCCAGGCGGACAATAGGATCATGGCCTCTACGGGCTCCCCCGCCCTGGACCAGCAACCGAGACAAGTACCACCACGGCAGGTCAAGGGCACTTACCCCACTGGTGGTTCTGGTGATGATGAGGCGCACGCCCCCTCCGTACAGCAGTGAAGTACAGCAGCGACAGCAAACGACAGCGCCCGCCATGAAGTCGACAGCGGCCCGAAAGCGGCCGTAATGACTCTGGATGATCGATCCGTTCTTAGCTACGGATCAGAAGTTCCCTGTGCCACATCCGTGCCAGATACAGCGGGGAGCCACGGGAAACGGGAGTGGCCGACGGGTGGCTAACCGCCAGTCCGCCTACGTGGGCGGTTGGCAGGTCAGAGCGGCACTCGCCTCACCTCGCTCCTAAAGCGGTGGCTATTCGCCCGCTACTCCTGGACGGGGAGATCAGGATGGTTGGCCAGAAAGATCATGTAGGTGATCGCCGCTGATGCCCCCAGGAGGGACAACCCGGCCCCCACCAAAGCTCGCGTCCTATTCGCTCGCCCCGACTTTGATGCGTGGTACTCGATACAGGCCCGCACAAGGCCGACGAATGCCAGGGGTAGCGAGACGAAGCTGACCAGTATCCAGAACGGGCAGCAGAGCCAGCACGCCAAGGAGGCCCCGCCGAACCAGACCGCGAGCTCTGCTTTCTCTCGTGTCTCGTCCGGTGCACCAACAGAAATCATGGACTGATCCAAGCAGAACCTTCCTGCCGTACAGCAGCGCGGTACAGCAACCGTCGCGCCCATAGCTCGCATCGAGGGGCGTCCGTCGATGTGACGGCTTGACTCAGCCATTGGGAGTCCGCCGACCTCGTACCAGCGCGCACCCTCCGGACGGCCACCACCCGCACCGCTCGCCCACCTCCTCCAAGCCATACGCACCGGAGCGCTGTAGACCTGACACGCCCTCAACCAGGTGCTATCAGCGGAATGTAGACAAATGGCCGCTATCTTGCGATCAACGAGAGCCGATGCGCAAGGGCTGCCCCTCTGCGTTGCAGGAGGAAACCGATGGGTCAGATGTATCTTCAGCGTTTCGTCTATGCCGAGGGCGTCGACAAGGCCGCACTCGATCACGCATGGGGCGAAGGCTTCAAGGCGTTCGCCCGGACGGGAAACTGGGGTGACGCCAGCAGCGGCGTGACGCACCACCAGACGTACGGAACCGGATGGGGCGGGTACGTGCTGATCGAAGTCGAGGATCCGGAGGCCTTCGGGGGCTACCAGGCGTTCCACAACCAGACCTACGGCCACGTGGCTCACGTCACCTGGGAACCCCTGTGGGACATGGATCGGGCGTTCGAGCAGACCATCCGCGACGCGAAGTGAAAGGTGGGTCAACCATCGTGACCGTCAGTGGACTATTTGTGGAGTGTGGATCGCCCACCGCTCAACCATGAGGCGTTGACATGCACATACGTCTGGGACCGAAAGGCCCCATCAACCGCTAGCAGGGCAGCTCCACGTCAAGGTTCCCTCGGCTCGTATCGTGACCGCATGCGCAACGAGCGGCACGATGAGCGGCTGTCGGACGACGAGTTGGAGCTGTTCCTCCAGTACCTCCACAGGTTCGCGAATCATGACCTTGCTCTCTTCGCCCTCGTGCAGGTGGGAGACCCTGAGCACGCTGCCTACGTGTCGTTCAGCAGGAAGCCAGAAGCGGGTGTCGCCCCCTCTGCTTACCGGCGGCCGTGAACCGGCTCCGAGCCGTGTCGAATGTGTGTCGACGTCAGGTGACGAGCTGCCAGCGGAACGGGTAGCTGCCCAGCTCAGCGACCGATCCCAGGCGAACACGCCAAGCGCCTTCTAAGCCCTCGCTCCGAGTCTGTCGGTGTACGGAGCAGGCTCTCCACGCCGTATGGCCATCTCGGCTCCCTTGTTGATGCTTCATGCACGTGTCACACAGTGAGTAGGCGGGGTGACTGGGGGAGGGGGATTCTGCATGTCCGTGCTGAGTGGTAATCACGATGATCCGTCGGACTGGGAAGTGCAGCGGTTTGGGCGGCATGCCGGCAAGCTCGTCGAAGCGATCCCAGAGCAGCTGGCGAGGGCCCACGCCAGGGCTCATGCCGTTCACCTCACCGCGAGGCTGAAGAAACGCAGCCCTTACGGCGTCACCCTGGCCGAGGCCGTGCGCGAGAACCTCGCGGATACGGCTCGTGAGCTGGACGAGGCCGTACGTGACGTGCACGGGTACGAGTACGCAGTCATCAACGACCACGCTCTCTTCCCCTTTAAGTACGCCGATCGCCCCAAGCCCCTCGAACGTGCGTGGCTGGCGGCCAACGCTTCCCCTACGCGCCGTCGGATGCTCCTGAGTCACGGGCCAGAGCCGCAGGACGGCCTCTTTCCCATTGACGACGAGCTCACATTGACGACGAGCTCACAACAGACGAGTACGAGGAACTGCACGAGACCTTCGAGGCCCTGGGTGCCTCCACGAAGCTCGTGTGTCTCTTCTTCACGGCAGACCCGGAGAACGGCATCCACGTCATCCCCTGGGGAGACGCCCATCTCGAACCTGACCGCACCTTCACTTGGCTCTACAGCCAGCAGCTGAGGGTGGCGGCCCAGCCTCTTGAGTGAGCAGTCCCGATGCTGGGCCGTCTCTGGGCCGTGCGAGGGTGCCCGAGGCCGACCAACGACGACCGGGAGTGACAATCGAGGTTCAGCCGTCACCGACGAAACCCCAGGTCACAGGCCCCCGGCCATATGGGTTACCACCCAAGGCTGGACCTCAGGCAAGATGGGGTGTATCTGCCCACTGCCAGAATTCAAGCTGCCGGACGGTTTCTCTTGGCTGAGTACATCTACACCATGCGCAAGACGCGTAAGGCGCACGGCGACAAGGTGATCCTTGACGACGTGACGCTGAGCTTCCTGCCCGGCGCGAAGATCGGTGTGGTCGGTCCGAACGGTGCCGGTAAGTCCACCGTTCTCAAGATCATGGCCGGACTCGAGCAGCCGTCCAACGGTGACGCCTTCCTGTCGCCGGGCTACTCCGTCGGCATGCTCCTCCAGGAGCCGCCGCTCGACGAGTCCAAGACGGTGCTGGAGAACGTGCAGGACGGCGCCGCCGAGATCATGGGCAAGCTCAAGCGCTTCAACGAGGTCGCCGAGCTCATGGCGACCGACTACTCGGACGCGCTCATGGAGGAGATGGGCAAGCTCCAGGACGACCTGGACCACGCCAACGCGTGGGACCTGGACACGCAGCTGGAGCAGGCCATGGACGCCCTGGGCTGCCCGCCCGGCGACTGGCCCGTCACCAACCTCTCCGGTGGTGAGCGGCGTCGCGTCGCCCTCTGCAAGCTGCTCCTCGAAGCTCCCGACCTGCTGCTGCTCGACGAGCCCACCAACCACCTGGACGCCGAGTCCGTGCAGTGGCTGGAGCAGCACCTCGCGAAGTACGCGGGCACCGTCGTCGCCGTCACCCACGACCGGTACTTCCTCGACAACGTCGCCGAGTGGATCCTCGAGCTGGACCGCGGCCGCGCCCACCCGTACGAGGGCAACTACTCCACGTACCTCGACAAGAAGGCCTCCCGCCTCAAGGTCGAGGGGCAGAAGGACGCCAAGCGGGCGAAGAGGCTCAAGGAAGAGCTCGAGTGGGTCCGCTCCAACGCCAAGGGGCGGCAGGCCAAGTCCAAGGCGCGTCTGTCCCGCTACGAGGAGATGGCCGCCGAGGCGGACAAGATGCGGAAGCTGGACTTCGAGGAGATCCAGATCCCGCCGGGCCCGCGGCTGGGCAACGTGGTCGTCGAGGTCGACAACCTCAGCAAGGCCTTCGGGGACAAGGTCCTCATCGACAACCTCAGCTTCACGCTGCCGCGCAACGGCATCGTCGGTGTGATCGGCCCGAACGGCGCCGGCAAGACCACGCTCTTCAAGATGATCCAGGGTCTGGAGACGCCCGACTCCGGTTCGATCAAGGTCGGCGACACCGTCAAGATCTCGTACGTCGACCAGAGCCGCGAGAACATCGACCCGAAGAAGAGCCTCTGGGCCGTCGTCTCGGACGAGCTGGACTACATCAACGTGGGCCAGGTCGAGATGCCCTCGCGGGCCTACGTCTCCGCCTTCGGCTTCAAGGGCCCCGACCAGCAGAAGCCGGCCGGTGTCCTCTCCGGTGGTGAGCGCAACCGGCTGAACCTGGCGCTCACCCTCAAGCAGGGCGGCAACCTGCTGCTCCTCGACGAGCCGACGAACGACCTCGACGTCGAGACCCTGTCGAGCCTCGAGAACGCGCTGCTCGAGTTCCCGGGCGCGGCCGTGGTCGTCTCCCACGACCGGTGGTTCCTCGACCGAGTCGCCACGCACATCCTCGCCTACGAGGGTGACTCCAAGTGGTTCTGGTTCGAGGGCAACTTCGAGTCGTACGAGAAGAACAAGATCGAGCGGCTCGGACCGGACGCCGCGCGTCCGCACCGCGCCACGTACAAGAAGCTGACTCGGGGCTGATCGATCTTGCGGCACATCTACCGTTGCCCCCTGCGCTGGTCGGACATGGACGCGTACGGCCATGTCAACAACGCGATGTTCCTGCGCTATCTGGAGGAGGCGCGTATCGACTTCCTGTCCCTCAGGGCCAAGGAGTCCAAGCAGGGGTCCGTGGTGGCGCGCCATGAGATCGACTACAAGCGGCAGCTGGTGCACCGGCCCGATCCGGTGGACATCGAGCTGTGGATCACCGAGATCAGGGCCGCGTCCTTCACCATCACCTGCGAGGTGAAGGACGACGACCTGGTCTATGTACGTGCCTCGACCGTCGTCGTGCCGTTCGACTTCGAGACACAGCGGCCGCGCCGGATCACCTCGCAGGAGCGTGAGTTCCTCGAGGGGTACCGGGACGACGCCGAGGAGGAGGCCGTCGCCGCATGACGGTGCTCCACCTTGCCGACGAGGGGGAGGCGGCGGACCTCGCGGCCTTCCTCTCGCGGCTGCTCCACTACGACCGTGGCGCAGCGGTACGCCTCCAGGCCGCCGGGACCGCGCTCGCCGTATTCGGGCGGCCGCCGTCCTTCGAGGTGCTGGCGATCCGCGCGGTGCGGCTCGCCAAGCCGTACGAGAACGGGCTCGACGTCACGCTCGACGTGACCGTGTCCGCCGGTGAACTCCTGGAGGCGGTGGACGAGTCGGCCGCGACGGCCGGCGTTCCGGCGGCGGTGACCGGGCCGCCGTGGGCGGGCGTCCTTCCGCCGCGCGGCGGGTGGCGACCCGAGCCCGGGCTGCCCGCGCCCGATGCCCTGCGGGCCATGGTCGGCGCGGCCGTCGCCGAATTCCGGTCCCGCACACAGGAGTTGACGCCCGAGCTGCGCACGCGGGCCGAACTCGACCGCATCGGACGGGAGATCTGGTCCCGGACGGTCGGGGACACACACCTTCCGGTACGGGCCGCGCACGCGGCACAGTCGCTCGGGTTCCTGCGGTCCACTCAGGGTGCGGGGGATCTCGCGCTGGTCTCGTCGGGTGCGTGGCTGCGGCTGCGCACGCCGTACGGGTCGATTGCCGTACGGCGTGCGGGACTTGGGGCGTTGGACGTCAGCGTCCGCTGACCGACCGTCAGACCAGGGGCCAGAGCGCGGCCGTGAGGCCGAAGCCGATGACGCCCATCGCGGTCGTCAGGACGGTCCATGTGCGCAGGCCGCTCGCGACGTCCAGGCCGGTCAGCTTGGTGAACATCCAGTAGCCGGCGTCGTTGATGTGCGAGACGGACAGGCCGCCCGCGCCCATCGCCAGCGCGACCAGGGAGAGCTGGGCGGTGGACAGGTCGGCGCGCTGCAGCAGCGGGGTGAGGATGCCCGCCGTGGTGATCAGGGCCACCGTCGTCGAGCCCTGGGCGGCGCGCAGGGTCAGCGCCATCAGGAACGCGAGGACGAGGGCGGGCAGGCCGGTGCGGTCCAGTACGTCGGCGATGGCGTCGCCGATGCCGCTCGCCACCAGCACCTTGCCGAAGACGCCGCCCGCGCCCGCCACCAGGATCACCATCGCCACCGACGGCAGGGCCGAGCCCATCACGCTCGCGATGTGCGTACGGTCCCAGCCGCGGCGGGCGCCGAGGACGTACGCACACAGGGCCACGTCGATCAGCAGGGCCACCATCGGGGCGCCGAGGACGGTGAGGACGGCGCGGAGGGCGGAGCCGTCGGCCAGGAGGTTCTGGCCGAGGGTGCCGGCCAGGATCAGCAGGATCGGGGTGACGATCAGAGCGAGGACGGTGCCGAAGGCGGGCGCGGGGAGGCCGGGGTTGGTGTCCGTGGCGGCGGGCTTGGTGAGTACGGCGGTGCCGTGGCCGTCATCCGCCGTGCTGGCGGCGGGAGTTGAGCTGCCTGCGGCCTCCGGTGCGGACTCCTCGCCGTAGACCTCGGCGTACACGGCCGGGTCCATCGGGTACTCGCGGCGGGTCAGTCGGCGGGAGAGCAGGTAGCCGAGGAAGATCACGACCGCGGTGACCGGGATGCCCAGCAGCAGGACCAGGCCCTGGTCGGCGCCGATGGCCTGGGACACGGCTACCGCGCCCGGGTGCGGCGGCAGGAAGGCGTGGACGGTGAGCATCGCGGCGCCCATGGGGAGGGCGTAGCCGAGGAGCGGCTTGCGGGAGGCGCGGGCGACGCCGTACGCGATCGGCATCAGGATGATCAGGCCGACCTCGAAGAAGACCGGGATGCCGAGGACGAAACCGGCGACCGTGAGCGCCAGCGGGGTGCGCCTGGAGCCGAAGCGGTCGATCAGGGAGTGCGCGAACGCCTGGGCCCCGCCGGAGAGTTCGACGATCCGGCCGATCATCGCGCCCAGGGCGATGATCGTGGCGATGTGCCCGAGCGTGGAGCCCATGCCGTCCTCGATCGTCTTCACCAGGTCGGCGGCCGGGACGCCGGCCGCGAGGGCGACCCCGATGGAGACGACGACAAGGGCGACGAAGGGCTGGACCTTGGCGCGGAGGATCAGGAGGAGAAGGGTGGCGACACCGGCGGCCGCAATCAGGAGCAGGGTGGTGTGGGTCATCGTCACTCTCCGTTCTGGGATGGGGAGTTGGGGGAGGCTGGGGAGTCGGCGGAGGCGTCGTGCTTCGGTGAGAGGACGGTGACCAACGACGAGTCGTCGTGGGCGGCCAGGCCGGCGGCTTCGCCGAGGAGGTAGAGCTGCTGCGCGGCGGAGGCGAGCGGGACCGGGACGTGGGCGTCCTTCGCGATGCCGGTGACGATGCCCATGTCCTTCACGAAGATGTCCAGGCGGGACTTCACCTCGGGGGCGGCGGCGTTCTCGTACGTCTCGACCATGCGGGGGCCCCGGTCGGCGAACATGAAGGAGCCCGCGGCGCCGTGGCGCAGGCTCTCGATGACCGTCGCCGGGTCGAGGCCCAGGCCGCGGGCCAGGGCGATCGCCTCCGCCGCGGCGGCGATGTGGACGCCGGCGAGGAGCTGGTTGATCGCCTTCAGGGACTGGCCGTCGCCGGGGTTCTTTCCTACGACCGTGAGGGTGGAGGCCAGCAGGTCCAGGACCGGGCGGGCCTGGTCGAGGGCCTTGTCCTCGGCGCCCACGACGATGAGGAGGTCGCCGTTGCCTGCGCGCACGGGGCCGCCGCTGACGGGGGCGTCGACCGTGAGGACGCCGTGCTCTGCGAGGCGGGTGGCGGTGGTGCGGGCGGCCTCCGGGCCGACTGTGCTGGTGAGGATGACTGTGGTGCCGGGGCGGAGGGTTTCTGTGGCGCCGTTCTTGCCGAACAGGGCGGAATCGACCTGGTGTTGGTCGCGTACGGCGAGGAGGACTGTGTCTGCTTTTGCGGCGGCTTGGGCGGGGGTGGATGCGGGGGTGCCGCCTGCTGCCGCGAGTTGGGTGAGGCGGGGGCCGGAGATGTCGTAGGCGGTTACCGGGAGGTGGGCGGCCAGGTGGGTGGCCATAGGGAGGCCCATGGCGCCTAGGCCGATTACTGCGGTGTGGGGACGGGGGTGCATGGGGTGTTGGGCCTTTCTGGGGACTGGGGTTTCTGGGGAGCAGGTTTCTTGGGGTGCTGCTGTCCGGTGGGGAGCCCGGAGTGGGGGCTGGGGTGGGGTGGGGGTGCTTGCCCGCGCTTGCGGGGTGCCGCTGCGCCCACCCGTGCCGCCCCAGCGGCACGACTGCCCACAGCTACGCAGGGGGGAGCGATGGTGGTTGACGGGGCTGCAGCTCTTTAGGGGCGCGGGGAACTGCGCGACCAGCCCCCACTCGCCCGCAGCGAGGTACGAATGCTGCTGCAGCTACGCGAGTTGGGTGATGATCCGGGAGGCCGCCTCCGTCACCGCATCCCGGCCCGCCGACCAGAGGCTCACCACGTCCGAGCCGGGGAGTGCCGTGGGGAGTTCGGCCTCCACCGCCCGGAGGTAGGCGCGGCGGAGTTCCGCGTTGACGTTGATCTTGGCTACGCCTCGGGTGAGGGCGGTGCGGAGTTGGGGCTCGGGGAGGCCGCTGGCGCCGTGGAGGACCAGCGGGATGGAGACCGCCGTGTGGATGGCGGACAGGCGGGCCAGGTCCAGGCGTACGGGAGTGGCCGTGAAGCCGTGGACGTTGCCGACTGCCACTGCCAGGGCGTCGACTCCGGTCTCGGCCACGAACTCGGCCGCCTGGGCGGGGTCGGTCATAGTCGTGTCGGCCGGCGTCGCGTTCGTGGAGACGTCCTCGTCGCCTGCGAGGGCGCCCAGTTCGGCCTCCACCCAGGCGCCGTGGTCGCGGGCCCGGTGGACGGCCTCGCGGGTCAGGGCGATGTTCTCGGCGAAGGGAAGGTGGGAGCCGTCGACCATGACCGAGGTGTAGCCGGCCCGCAGGCAGGCGGTGATCTCGTCCAGGTCGCGGCTGTGGTCGAGGTGGACACCGAGGCGGGCCGGGGAGGCCTTCGCCGCGTCCAGGGCCAGGCGCATCAACGGTTCGCGGCCCGCGTGTCCGAAGGGGCTCGAGCCCGCCTGGATCAGGACTGGGTGGTCGGGGTTCGCCTCTGCCGCGGCCACTATGCCCTGGACCGTCTCCAGGTTGTACGCGACGAAGCCGGGGAGGGCGCGACCGTTCTCGTATGCCGTGGTCAGGGCCTTGAGGCCGTCGGGGCCGGTCAGCAGCATCAGGCGGCGCTCCTCAGGAGGGCGAGGGCGTCGGCGAGGGCGTCGGCGCCGCCGACGTTCCCGGCGAACACGATGTAGGGGATACCGGCGGCCGGGCCGTCGACCGGCTGCCACAGGGAGACGATGCCGGGCAGCAGGGTGCCTCGGGCCCAGGCCCGGCGGATCTCCAGACCGTGCGTGGCGGTGTCGCTGGAGGTGATGCCGCCCTTCGCGATGACGAAGGCGGGGCGGTGGGCGGCGGTGATCCGGCGGACCGTTTCCACCAGGGCGGCGGAGACGCTGCGGGAGATCGCGAGGCTCTCGTCCGGGTCGGCGGCGGTGACGACGGTGCGGGTGGTGCGGATGACCGTGTCGGCGCCGGCGAGCGAGGCCGCCGCGGCGCTCGCGGTCTCGGTGATGTGGGCGTCCCGGCGGGCCGGGTCGAGGAGTTGGGCCACGTCGAGTTCGTACTCGGCGAGGTCCGGGGTGCGCTCGCGCAGGCTGTTCAGCTGGCGGGTGGTCAGGGAGACGTGGGAGCCGACGATGATCAGGCCGTGCGGGGAGGGAGCGCGCAGGGGGGCGAGTTCGGGGGCCGTGAGCGGGGGGTGGGCGGGCTGGCCCGCGCGGGCGCGGACGAAGGACGGGCCGACGCGGTAGAGGAGGCGGGTGCCGTTCTCCTCCGCCGCGACGAGCGCGAGGGCGAGGACGCGCAGGTCGTCGTCGCAGACCGCGTCCACGACCGCCGTGGCGCCGTCGCGGAGGGTGGCCAGCAGGTCGGCCACATGTGCCGGGCCGCCGGTGCGCAGGTCGGTGAGGGTGATACGGAGGACCTTGTCGGCGGGGACACGGCCCTGCGTCTTCTCCTCCACCCAGTCGGGAAGGGCGGAAGAGGCGTAGCCGAAGGTGGCGTCCTTCGCGAACTCGCTCTCGCCCACGGGGAGGAGGTCGCCGTCCGGGGTGCGCATCCAGTGCGTCGAGTCGACCGTGAGACGGCCGGCTTCGATGTAGGCGGGGACCAGGACCACGCCGTCGGGGGCGGCGCCCACCGACCTCAACTCCTCGGCGAGTACGTCCGTTTCGAGGGGGAAGTGGCCGCGGAGGGTGGAGTCTCCGCGGGACGCGATGACGTACGGGATGTTCTCGGCCCGGGAGGCCTCGTGGAGGGCGCGGGCTATTTCGCGGTTGCGGGTGGCGGCGTCCTGCGGGGAGAGGCTGCGGGTGTTGGTGAGGACGAAGAAGGCGGGGCTGGATTGGCGGAGGGCCCAGCGGAGGTCGTCCACGGTCCAGGTGGTGAGGACCGGGATGTCCTTGACGGTCTGGGTGCCCGTCGGGTCGTCGTCGAGCACGGCCAGGCGGGGTGCCGTCGTCAGGCGTGCGGCCACCGAGGCGGGGTCGATTTCCCTTATTACAGGGATATTTTGGATCACTTCCGACTCCGGAAGGGCGTGACGGGGTAGGGACATGGCGGTTCCTGGGGTGCTGGGGCGGGGAGGGGTGGTTACTCGGCGGACTTCACCACGTGCCTGCGGTAGTCGTCCGCCGTCTGGTTCATGTGGGCGTTCATCGCCTCGCGGGCCTTGTGCCGGTCGCCGGACTCCAGGGCCGCCAGAACCGCCTCGTGATGGGCGATGGCGTTGACCCGGATCTGCGGGACCGCGGAGGTCTCGCGGCGGCCCTCGGCGAGGAGGGCGCCGAAGGGCTCGAAGAGGAGGGGGACGAAGAGGTTGCCCGTGGCCCGCATCACCGTGGCGTGGAAGTCGATGTCGGCCTGGACGAACTTCTCCGTGTCGGCCTCGTCGGCCGCCTCCCGCATGGTGGCGAGGTGTTCGCGCAGTTCCGCGAGGTGGGTTTCGTCGCGGCGCTCGGCGGCCAGCTCCGTCGCGCCGTTCTCGATCAGCCGGCGGGCCTCGATGAGCTGCTGGGACAGCGATGTGTGGGAGGAGCGGGAGGCGGCGCGCACCACCGGCTCCAGAGCCGTCCAGCGGTCCGGCGGGTTCACGTATGTGCCGCGGCCGCGCACCACGCGTACGACGTTCTGCGCACGCAGCTGCTTGACCGCCTCGCGCACCGTCAGCCGGCTCACGGCGGACTGCTCGGCGAGTTCGCCCTCCGGGGGGAGAGCGGCGTCCGGCGGGTATGTGCCGTCGATGATCGCGCTGAGCAGGCGCTCGGCGAGGTCTTCGGAGAGCGACATCGTTGGGCCTCCTCAGCGTTCGAACCGTCTGAAGTTATCCGAACCAGTTGCTCGAACCGAACTGGGTCAGATATCTGACGTCAGACATCTGATGTCTTGATGGCCGTAACCATGACACCGGCCTGCGAGGGCGTCAACACCCTCGCCGGATTTCTGTTTGGTTACGGCGGGTGATCAGTCAGTCCGGGGTGTTCACCATCGAGGCGGCGGCGTACGTCAGGTACTTCCACAGCTGCTGCTCGTGCTCCTCGGACAGGCCGAGCTCGTCGACCGCGTCCCGCATGTGCTTCAGCCAGGCGTCGTGCGCCTCGCGGTTCACGGTGAAGGGGGCGTGGCGCATGCGCAGCCGGGGGTGGCCGCGGTTGTCGCTGTACGTCGTCGGGCCGCCCCAGTACTGGATCAGGAACAGCGTGAGGCGCTCCTCGGCCGGGCCGAGGTCCTCCTCGGGGTACATGGGCCGCAGCACCGGGTCCTCGGCCACACCCTCGTAGAAACGGTGGACGAGGCGGCGGAAGGTCTCCTCCCCGCCGACCTGCTCATAGAAGGTCTGCTCCTGAAGCGTGCCACGCCGAATCTCATTCACGCTCCCCATGCTCTCAGACCGCGCGGAGGAGGACTTGAGGCTTAGGTCCCCGCCCCACGCCCGGGAAGTGGACATTCCGGATCTGGCGGCTCCGGTACTCGCCTCGTGCCCCGTCCCGCAGGAGAGTGGACGTATGGGCGCAGCTGCTCTCGACAAGGATCTGGACGACCTCGCCGTCACCGCGCGGGCGGCGCTCGTGCGGGAGATCGACGCGAGCGGGGCCTGGGACGACGACCCGGTGTGGCGGGAGGCGTTCGAGGCGGTGCCGCGCCATGTCTTCGTGCCGTACTACTACGTCGGGGCCGTGGGCGGCTATGAGCGGCGGTGGGGCGAGAGCCCGGATCCGCGGACGCGTGAGCGCTGGATGCGGGGTGCCTACGAGGACGCCCCGCTGGCCACGCGGCTGCGCGACGGCGAACTGGTCTCCTCCAGCAGCCAGCCGTCGCTGATGGCGAAGATGCTGGCCGAGCTGAGGGTCGAGGACGGCAACCGGGTCCTGGAGATCGGCGCGGGCACTGGCTACAACGCGGCCCTGCTGGCCCACCGGCTCGGTGACGACGACCTGGTCACCACCGTCGATCTGGAGCCGGAGATCACCGAGTCGGCCCGGCAGCACCTGGCCGCCGCCGGGTACCACCCGGCCGTCGTCACCGGCGACGGCGCGCGCGGGGTCCCCGAACGCGCCCCCTACGACCGGATCATCGCGACCTGCACCCTGACGTCGATCCCGCGCGCCTGGCTCGCCCAGTGCGGCCCCGGCGCCCGCATCCTGGCGCCGTTCGCCACCGGCCTGATCGCCCTGACGGTCCGGGACACCACACACGCCGAGGGCCGCTTCCTGCACACGCCCGCCTACTTCGTGCCGCTGCGCGGCGAGACCCGCCCCGAACCGGGAACGGCACACCTGGGCGCCATTCCACGCCGCTTCCGGGACCACGAACTGTTCCGGTTCCTACTGGCCCTGACCCGCGGCAGCCTCGACCCACAGGAGGCGTTCGCCCTGTGGGAGCGCGAGGGACAGCCACAGCGGGAGCGCTACGGCATCACGGTCAGCGAGGAGCAGGAGTGGGCATGGCTGGACGATCCGGAGGGACCGTACATCTGGCCCCTCCGGTGATTCAGCCGCCCTTGAGGGGCGCGGGGAACTGCGCGATCAACCACGACGGCGCCGCACCCTGCAACGGTGCCGGCTACCCGCGGCGAATAGTGATCGTCGTCCACGCACCCACGTGCACCCGATCCCCGTCCTGCAACGGTACCGGCACGAAAGGTTGAATCGGCTCATCGGAGCCGTTGACGGTCGTACCGTTCGTCGAGTTCTGGTCGACGACCGCCCAGCTGCCGTCCGGCTGCTGCACGAGCACCGCGTGCTGGTGCGAGACGCCCGGGTCCTCCGGCGGCACCGCCAGGTCGATGTCGGGGGTGTCGCCGGTGGAGTGCCGGCGGCGGCCGATGGTGATCTGGTTGCCGCTGAGGGTGCGCTGCTGCTCGGGCGAGTACGCGGGCAGGTTGAGGCCCGCGGCCTCGGGGCCGGAGCGCTGCATCATCGCCATGAAGTACTCGCGGTCCGGACCGATGGTGGCCGTCCAGGTCGCCGGACCGGCATGCGGCGGCGGGAAGCCCTGGCCGGGCGGGGGCGGGGGCGCCTGGGTCGGGCCGGGCTGCGGATAGCCGTAGCCACCGCCCTGACTGGGACCGCCGGCGCCGGGGCCGCCGGACGGCGGGGAGATCACCCAGTCGTCGTCACCGCCGCCGAAGGACGGACCGCCGGTCTGCGGCGGACGTCCCGTCTCCTGCGGGAAGCGGGGCGGGGCCGGCGGACCGGGCTGCTGGAACGCCTGCGGGGCGCCACCGGGACCGCCGGGACCACCGGGGCCCGCGTGCGGCGTGGGCCCGGGCGGCGGCGGGACCGGACGCGACGGGTCGGGGCCGAAGCCGGACCGGTCGGCGAAGGGACTCGGCGGACCGGACGGCTCGGTGCTGAAGGGGCTCGGCGGGCCCGAGGGCTCACCGCCGAAGGGCGGGCCCGGCGGGATCGGCTCGGCGGGCCGGTTCATCTGGGACGGGCGCGAGCCCTGGTACTCGTACGAGCCGCCGCCGCCGTACGACGGTCCGGGCGGCGGCTGCTGCTGGAAGGGTCCGCCGGGGCCGGGCGCCGGCGGGCGCGGGGCGGCCGGGGTGTACGAGGTCGCGGTGTTCGTCAGGAAGTTCCACCGGCACTCCTCGCAGAACGGCGCACCGCCCTCACGGGGCGTACGGCACTGCGGGCAGAGCTCCGGCTCGTAGTCCGGCACCGCGGACAGCGGCGGACGGCCGCCGGGCTGAGGGCCCTGGCCGGGCGGCGGGAAGCCGTAGCCGCCGCCGGGCGGGGGCGGCGGGGGAGGGGGCGGAGGCACGGCACCGGCCATGCGGTGACCGCAGACCTCGCACCAGTCGTCGGAACCCGACTGGTGTCCGTTCGGGCAGGTCGGCATGTCGGCGCTTCCCCCTCTCTTTCAGGAAACTCTGTTCAGGAAAGTTCTTGTCGGCGAACTTTCACGTCACTTCTCTGAACTTCTACGTCACTTCTTTACACGAACAGTCTTTGTCGACCGTGTCTCGAGAGTCATCTCGTCGGCCTCCTCGACCTTCGCTTTCAGTCGCACAGTACCTGTCGCGGCGTCGACCACGTCCACCACCTTCGCAAGCAGTTTCGCAGTGTCCGCGTTTCCGGAGGCGCTGGCGAGCTGAACGGCCCGGCCCAGTTTGGCCGTTGCTCCATCCATATCGCCCGCTTTGCGAAGATCCAGCCCTTGTTGGATGGCCTGTGCCAGTTCGGCCTGCCCGGTGTAGTGGGCGACCTGGGGGTTGATCGAGGTGGACGCCACCATGTCGTCGGTCCACACGGCCCTGACGAGGCCCTGGGCGCCGAGGTTCTGCGCGCTGCCGTCGGGCTGCGGGACGACCAGGGAGACCCGGGCGGCGAGCATCTCCTGGCCGAGGCCCGCGGACGGGACCTCGACGCATACGTGGTAGTCACGGGACTCGTCTCCCCAGGAGCCGGTGGGGTAGTCCCCGGCGCGCGGGCCGGCCTCGGTGCGGCGGTCGGTCAACTCCTCGACGGTGGGCGCGACTTGCTTGACGAACTTGATGGCGGTGCCGACCGGCGTCCACAGCCTGAGAGCGACGTCGGCGACCTCCTTGCCCATGGCCGTCTCCATCATCTGCGTGAAGTCGGCGGCCAGCGCGGCCGGGTCGGCGACGATGTCGGCGGTGCCGAGCAGGGCGGAGGCGATCCCTGTGACTTCTTTCACTTCCCAGTCGGTGCCCACGCCACGTGCGTCACAGGTGAACCGTCCGGCACAGGAGTCCAGGGCGGCCTTGAGGTCCTCCGGCGACTCGTGCTCGTTGCGGCCGTCGGTGAGCAGGATGCCGTGGCGGATGGCGACCTCGGCCGAGGAGAGCAGACGGTCGGCGAGGCGCAGCCAGGTCCCGATGGCCGTGCCGCCGCCCGCGCTCAGCTTGCGCAGAGCCTCCTTGGCCTGGCTGCGGGTGGCGGCGTCGGCGACCGCGAGGCGCCCGCCGCCCGGGTAGACCTCCTTGGCGACATGCGTGCCGCCGATCACCGCGAAGTGCACCCCGTCGCGCAGTGTGTCGATCGCGGCGGCCGTCGCGTCGCGGGCGTTGCGCATCTTGGTCGGCGGATAGTCCATCGAGCCGGAACAGTCGACCATGATCGCCACCCCGGCGGACGGGCCTTGCCCGGGCGCGTAGAGGTGGGGCGCGGCGACCGCGCTGCCGACGGTGCCGCCGCCGGTGGCGGTGACCGTGACGATCGCGTTGACCTCGCGGCCGCCCTCCGGCAGGTACTCGTTCTGGTACACGTCCATCGAGAACTGCGGCACGTTGGACTTCGAGAAATTGGCCATGCGTACTCAAATCCCCCTCGAAAACCCCGCGTTCGCGGGGCGACGACTGTATGCGGACCGGTCCCCTCCGGTCCGCTGAGGCCTCCCCGTATGCGGCCTCAGGCCGATCCTGCCCCCTGAGGCACGGCCGGGAACGGCACGACGGCCACTGTTACGTTGTCGTGGCCCCCACCGTCCAGGGCGTGACCGACCAGCACACGGGCGCTGTGCAGCGGACGTACGGCGGCGTCGGGCGGCACGACCTCGCCCATCTCCTCGGCCGCCTCCGCGTAGTTCCACAGTCCGTCCGTGCACACCACCACTACACCCGGCCGGTCCGGCTTGAAGGAAGCGGTGTGCGGCTCCAGTTCGTAGGCGTCCGCGCCGAGCCAGCCGGTGATCGCGTGGGCGCGCTCGTCGGCGTAGGCCTCGGCCTCGCTCATCAGGCCCGCGGAGACCATCTGCGCGGCCCACGAGTCGTCCTCGGTGAGCCGGGCCGGGGGTGAACTGCGGTCCACCGGCACCCAGTAGGCGCGGCTGTCGCCGACCCAGCCGACGACCAGCAGCCCGGACGTCACGACCGCGCCGACGATCGTGCAGGCCGGGGCGTTCTGGTGCGGGGTGTGCTCGCGGGCGGTGGCGGGTTCGTCGGCCAGGGCGTTGACGGCGTGCGAGGCGGCGACGATCGCGTCGTGCATGGCCTGCTGCGGGTGTGTGCCGCGGGGCAGGGCGGCCAGCAGCGCATTGCCCGCGGCGCGGGCGGCGGCGAGCGAGGCGTCGTCGGGGCGGGTCGCCGAGGAGACGCCGTCGCAGACGACCGCCACGGACGCGGGGGAGCCGTCGGGCAGTGTGGCGGTGCCGATGCCGAACGCGTCCTCGTTGCGGTGGTGGCGCAGACCGCGGTCGCTGACGGCGGCCACCGGGCCGGACTCCTGCTCCATGTGGTCGCGCTCCCGGGGCTGGGCGTGCCCGCAGTTCTCGCAGTAGCCGTCGTTGTCGACGCGGCCCGCACGGCAGGCCACGCACAGCTTGGCCTCCTCGGCGGGCGCGGCGAGACCGGCGACGCGCGGGTCCGGGGCCTGCAACGGGTACTCGTCGGGCACCGGCGGCCGGTCGAAGCGCACACCGGAGGCCGGGGACACCGGTGATCCCGTGGGCTGCTCCGGCGGCAGCGGGGAGCCGCCCGGGTCCGTGCCGTGCAGGTCCGTCGGCAGATGCGTCGCCGTCGGGGTGTCGGAGCCGCCCGGCCCGGCGGAGACGGGCCAGGCCGCACCGCCGTCGGCCGACTGCAGGTCCGAGCCGTTCAGGGCGATCGTCGGGTGGTCGTCCGGGCGTGCGGGCACTGCGGACAGGTCGTATCCGCACGCACCGCAGAAACGGTCACCCGACTCGAGCGGCCACTCGCAGCTCGGGCAGTTCGACAGGGCGGCCTGCTGGGGCATCTGCGACATCAACTACACCCACGTCCGGGGGCGGTAACGGTTGGCACGTTCCACCAGGTCGATCCTCTCCTCGCCGCCCCGCGCCAGCCGGGCCAGCGTGCGGTACGAGCGCTCCAGGCCGAAGCGGAGTCCCCGCTCGTCCAGGTCGCTGCCGAGCAGCACGCGCTGCTCGGCGGGCACTGCGACCCGGCCACCGGAGAGTATCCAGTCCAGCGCGCAGCCGAGGACTTCGGCCGACAACTGCTCCCGGCGCGCCGGATCCAGACCGTACGCTTCCAGCGCCTCGACCTGCACGGCGGCGGCCCTCAGGTCATCGAGGAACGGTACGTCGGAAGCGGTCGCCGTGCGCCCGCGCAGCCGCGCCCGTACGGCGGCCACCCGCGCGGCCGTGTAGTGGATCGACGACTCCGGCACCGACTCCAGCGTCCCTACGGCACTGCGGCGGTCCCCGGCCGCGAGCTGGACGCGGGCCAGGCCGAAGGCGGCGCTCACATAGCTGGGGTCGGTCGACCAGACCAGGCGGTAGTACTCGGCCGCGTTGTCCAGCTGGCCCAGCACCTCCGCGCACAGGCCGAGCGCCAGCTTGGGCGCGGGCTCGCCGGGGAACGCGTCGTAGATCGCGTCGAACGCGAGCGCGGCGCCCTCGTGGTCGCCGGTGACCAGCGCGGCCACGCCCCGGTACCAGACCACCCGCCAGTCGTCGGGCCGCTCGGTCTCCAGGGTCTGCAGGGCGTTGAGCGCGGTGGCCGAGTCGCCGTTCTCCAGCCAGGCTCGGATCTGCCTGAGCCGGGTCTCGACCGACGCCGCCGGAGCCGCGGCGAGCGCCCCGAGCAGCTCGGCCGGCGCGGTCGTCATCAGGCCCGCGAGGAAACCGGCGTTCGGATCGGAGGGGTCGACGCGGGGGACGGGCAGGGCGAGGGCCGCGGTGGGGGAGTTGACGTGCTTGACCAGGGCCGCGGTGCCGCCCGCGGACCCGGGCAGCTGCGGCTGCTGCACCTTGCGCGGCTGCACCGCCCGCGCCCCCAGCCGCGACACGTCCCCCTCCAGCTTCGGGAACAACTCCGTGTCCGTGACCTTCAGTTCGGGTCCGAACAGCGTCGACAGCGCGGGCCGCGCACGCCCCGTCTGCAGCGACACCACCTCGCGCAGCACACCCGTCAGCTGCTCCGCCATCTCCTGCGCGGAGGCGAACCTGCGGGCCGGGTCGGGGTCGGTGGCGCGGACCAGGAGCCGGTAGAAGGACTCGTACCGGCGGAAGACCTCGATGTTGTCGGGGTCGGGCAGCGAGTCCACGAAGACGTTCGTGTAGCCCTGGAAGTCGAAGCTCAGGACGGCCAGCGTGCGCGCGACCGTGTAGAGGTCGCTCGCCACCGACGGGCCGACCTCGGCGACCTCCGGCGCCTGGTAGCCGACCGTGCCGTAGATGGCCGACTCCTCGTCGTCCATCCTGCGCACCGCGCCCATGTCGATCAGCTTGAGCTGGTCCTCGGTCTGGATGGCGTTGTCGACCTTGAAGTCGCAGTACAGCAGGTTCCGGCTGTGCAGATGGCCGAGCGCCTCCAGCGCCTCGATGCCGTACGCGCAGGCCTGCTCCACCGGCAGCGGATCCCGCTTGCCGCCGGGGGTGCGGCGATCGTTGGCGATCTCCTTCAGGGACTTGCCGCCGACGTACTCCATGACGATGTAGCCGTCGAGCGAACCGGTGCGCTGGTCGAGGTGCTCCACGAAGTTGTAGATCCGCACGATGTTGGAGTGCTCGATCTCGGCCAGAAAGCGCCGCTCGGAGATCGCCGCCGCCATCGCGTCCTGGTCACCGGTGTCCAGCAGGCCCTTGAGGACCACCCACCGGTCGGAGACCGCCTTGTCCACGGCGAGGTAGACCCAGCCGAGACCGCCGTGCGCCAGACAGCCCACGACCTCGTACTGGCCGTGCACCACGTCGGCGGCCTTCAACTTCGGTACGAACGAGTACGGGTTGCCGCACTTGGTGCAGAAGCCCTCGGTGCGGCCCGCGCGGTCACCTCGCGAGCGGCCGACCGGTGCCCCGCAGTCGGAGCGCGAGCAGAACCGCTTGCGCTCGGGCACCTCCGGGTTCTCCAGCACCATCGCGCGCGGGTCCGGCCGCGGCACGTCCGGCACCTGCACCAGGCCCACGCCCAGCCGGCCGCGGGAGCCGGTGCTGGTGCCCGAACCGGAGCTGCGCACCGACACCGAACGGCCCGTGGACCTGCCCGACAGGGAGCGCGAGAGCCGCCCCGACACCGAGCGCCGGGACTTCGACGACTGCGAGGACGTACGCGAGCTGCCGCGGCTGCCGGCCCGCGAACTGCCGCTGTCCTGCGAGTCCTTGCCGCCGCCCGTGATGCCGGTGGCCGGCGAGCCCACCATGCCCTTCGCCGAGACGACCGGCGCGAGGCCGCAGGTGTCGCAGTACAGCTCGCCGCCGCCCACGTCCTCGTACGTGCCCTCGCAGTCCGGCCGCTGGCACTGCTGCTGTGCCTGACTCATGACGTCACTCCCCCCTGCGGTCCTGAGGCCCGCCCTGCCCCGGTACGCGCGGGGCGCCCAGCACTTCGGCGGCCGCCTGCTGGTAGCGCAGCACGGCCTGTTCGGCGACGCGCAGGTCGCAGGGTGCGCTCCACAGCATGCGGCGCGCCGCGTCGTACCGCTCGATCAGGAACGGGTCCTCGGCGTACCCGAGCCGGGCGACCTTCGCCTTGTACGCGTCGAGGCGGCCGCGCAGCTCGGCGCGGACCGCCAGTGGTGCGGTGACCGCGGTCAACGACTCGCGGGCGCGCAGCAGTTCGTCGTCCGCCTTCTGCTCCAGGGACTCCAGGAGCGGGGACAGGCGGTGCCACTGGGCGTGTCTGCGGTACTCGGCGGCCGTCGCCAGCTGCTCCTGCAGCACGGTCGGCGGGCCGCTGACGACCGGCACCTCCGTGGCGGCGATCTTCGCAAGGACCTCCCCGCGCGCGTTGCGTGCCTCCGCGAGCGTGCGGTCCGCGCGGCTGAGCACGTCCCGCAGCTTCACCAGCCGCTGCTCCGCGTCCTGCCGGACGGTGAGCACGGCGTCGATCTCCCGGCGCACCTCCTCCAGGGCGCGCGCCTCCCGGTCGTACACCGTGGTGTCCGGCCGTCCGCCGCCGGGAGCCGAACTCCCCGGCGCGGGAAGCCAGTACGCGAGCGGATCGGAGATCACCTGTTCGCGCAGGGCGGTCAGGGTGCGGGTGATGCGCTCCAGGTCGTCGCCGGACGGGTGCTCGCCGGGGCGCACGCCGACGGAGTGGGCGAGTGCGCGGGTGCGCTGGAGCTCCGCGGCCAGTAAATCGATCCGGGCGGGCAGCGCCGACCAGACCGCGTCGGCGGCGACGACCATGTCCAGCGACGACGCGTACAGCTCGTTCATCAGGTCGACCAGGGCGGCCAGGGAGAAGTGCTGGCTGAGCTTGCCGGAGGCGGACAGCAGCGTCGGCGCGTTCGCGGTGGCCGTCGTCGAGCCCGCGAGCGTGACGGACTCGCCGCGCAGCAGCTCCGTCAGCTCCACCAGGTCCTCGCGGCTGGACCAGCGGCGGCGCGAGCGGATCTCCCGGGCGGAGCGCAACGCGTCCGTGTACGCGTCGAAGTACGCCCACAGCAGCGTGATCGACGCCTCCGCGGCAGCCCACCGCTCCTTGGTGATGCCGGTCAACTGCGCACCCTCGAGGAGTCTGCGGCCCGCGTGGTCCTGCAGGGCGAGGAGCGAGGTCTCGATCGCCTCGTGCTCCGCGCCGAGCCGCGCCAGCGCACGGTCCACCTCGTCCCGGTCCATCACCGGCCCGGCGGGGTCCGTGACGCCCATCGATCACCTCTCGCTGCTGTCGTGTTCCGTCGTGTTGTGTCGTACGTCCGTCAGTTGATGGTCGGTCACTTGTAGTGGGCTTCGGGAGGGGTCGCCGACGCCGACTTCTTGTCGCCCTGGTCCATGGTCGGGTGCAGCCACTTCTCGTACGAGGCCGCCCAGTCGCCGTCCTTGATGTAGTTCTGCAGGGTCCGGTTGACCTGGCGTATCAGATCCTTGGAACCCAGCTTCATCGCCACGCCGTAGTACTCGTCGGTGAACAGGGGGCCCTTCAGCTGGACCGTCGGGTCCTGTGCGGCCTGGCTTGCGGCGAGCGCGCCGTCCGTGACGACCGCGTCGACCTCGCCGAGCTGCAACTTCACCAGGCAGTCGAGCTGGTTGGGGACCACCGTCGCGATGTTGGCGCCGGTGGGGAGGGTGCCCTTGCCCTGGTCCGCCTGCAGTCGCTCCAGCGCCGTCGAACTGTCCGCCGAGCAGATCTTCCTGTGCGCGAGCGTCTTGTTGTACCCGGTGATCGCCGAGGTCCGCGGGGCGAGGACCTGCTGGCCGGTCCTGAAGTAGGGCGCGGAGAACGCGACTTGCTTGATCCGGTCGCAGTTGATCGTCATGGTGCGGACCACCATGTCGACCTCGTTGTCCTGGATCGCCTTGATCCGGCGGCTGGTCGGGATGGCCTTGAACGAGACCGCGTTCGGATCGCCCAGGAGGTCCTTGGCGATCTGGTGGACGAGGTCGATGTCGAAGCCCTCCGGCGCACCGGACGTGTTGTTCGGGTTGAGGTAGCCCCAGCGGTAGCTGTTGGTGTCGATGCCGACGATCAGGCGCCGGTATTTGCGGGCCTTGATCCTGTCGATGATCGGTGTGCCGCCGTCGTCGCCCGACGGCGACAGGCTGCGGTCCTGCGGGTTGTCGCACTTGGCCGCCGCCCTGGCCTGCAGGCCCTGGGCGACGCCCTGGCCGCCGCTGCCCGCGGCGCCGTCCGTGCCGCTCGACTGGGTCAGGGGCAGCAGCAGCACGAACGCCAGAGCCAGGACGCAGAGGGCAGCCATCGCGCCGACCCCGCCCCAGCCCCGGAGGCCGGTCCGCAGACGTTGTGCCGGACGGTGTGCATCCATCGTCACGCCCCCTCTCACCGGTACTCCGACAGCCTGCGCCCGATGCCGACCACCGCGCCGGCCGCACCCAGCACCGCGAGGACCGCGGCCCCGTACGGCAGGCCGGTCAGCGCGTCCCGGCCGTCGCCCGCGGCCTGCTTGAACTCGGTCTGCTCGTGGTTCAGTGCCGTCTCCAGAGCGATGTCCACATTGTCGAAGCACACGCTCGTCGGGTCCTTGCCGACGCCGATGACCTTGTCACGGGCCTGCTGGTACTCACCCTTGTCGTTCAGGCCCTGCGCTACCCCGTGCCGTTCCTTCCACGCCTTCATGTAGCCGTTCGCGTCCTGGACGGGTTTCCTGCCCGCCGAGTCGTCCGCGAGACCGTCGGCCTTGGTCAGCGACGCCGCCAACTCGCCGATCTGCTCGTCGTACCCCGCGGCGTAGGCGTCCACCGGATTTCCGCCCACGACCTTGGTGTCCGCGCCGCGGCGGATCAGGCTGAGGTTCTCGTCACTGCGGGCCGTCAGGGATGCGATGCGGGCGTCGTGCAGCACGTTCAGCGAGCGGACGCCGTGGTCGTACGAGGCGTTCAGCCCCGTGCGGGCGACCGTGTGGCCGACGACCAGCCAGAGCAGGACCACCACGGACGCCGCCGAGGCGGTGACCAGGCCGTGGTTCAACACCCGGTTGGTGCGCAGGTAGTTGCGGTGCTGGGCCCAGGCCAGCCCGCCGAGTGCGAGCAGGCCGAGGCCGGTCGCGGCCCACGGGAACGACTTCGCGTCCGCGTAGTCGGAACCCAGCCGCTGGTTCTCCTTCTGGTACAGGGCCTCGGCCTTCGGCAGCATCTGCTTCTGCATCTGCTCGTTCGCCGCCCGCAGATACGCGCTGCCCACCGGGTAGCCCTGCCGGTTGTTGGCCCGGGCCGTCTCGACCAGGCCCTTGTACTGGGGCAGCAGCTTGTTGAGATCGGCGATGGTCTTCGCCGACTCGGACCCCGGCTTCGAGCTGGAGGCGGCCGTGACCAGCTTTTCCGCGGCCCTCCTGATGCCGTCCTCGTATCGCTGCCGCGTCTCGGGCTTCTCCTGCGGGCCTGCGAGATAGCCGCTGGCCGCCGCCGTGTTGGCGTCGGCGAGCGAGCGGTAGATGTCGGCGGCGTCGGAGCTGAGCGGCTGGCTGCGGGTGAGCACGTCGTCGGCGGCCGTCGCCCGGGCCGTCATCTGCCAGGCGGTGACCGCGCCGAACGCGACGACGAGGAGGGCGAGAAACGCACCGATGATGCGCAGTCGCCCGGGCTCAGTGGTCGCGGCCTCGCGCAGCCGGTCGACGCCCTCCGCGAAGGCCGTACGGCGTGCGGAGACGGCGTCGGGAACGGCTGCGGGGCCCGTCGGGGTGGGGGGAACGGGCCGGTCCGGCTGCGGCGGTACGGACGGCATCGTGGGCATGCCGGTGCCCGGTCGTGCCGCGCTGCTCTTCGGCGGGTGTGTCACTTTTGACCTCCCCCATGGTCATCCGTCACAGCAAGTATCGCCGCCGGGACTGACATCCGCACCGGTTGCCTGCCGGCGGCTGCAGGATCCCGTACCACCCCCTGCCCATGAACACGTCTTGGGAATCAGTTCGGTTCCGTCTGGGGGCTGCCGTCGGTGGGAGGGGTGCTTCGGCCCTTGAGGGGCCTCGTCCTCAAACGCCGGACGGGCTGAAAATACCTGACGGCGTTCAGCCTTCGAAGTGTGCCCGTACCCTCTCGTGTACCTCCGCCTCCGCGCCCACCCGGTCCAGGCCCAGCAGTGCCGCCCCCAGTACCGGGCTCGCCGTCACCACCCGGGGTACCGCCTTCGGGGCGCGTGCTGCCAGCAAGTCCCGGATGCGGTCGTTGAGTTGGGGGTGCTGGGCGGCCAGGACGCCTCCGCCCAGCAGGACCGGTGTCTCCTCCTCCAGCAGGTCGAGGCGGGTCAGGGCCACCGTCGCCATCGTCACCACCTCGTCGGCCAGGCGGTCGACGATCGCGCGGGCGACCGGGTCGCCGTCCGCCGCCGTGGCGAAGAGGACGGGTGTCAGCTCGTGGCGGCGGGCGGTCGGCACCTGCTCCAGGTGGAGGGACTCGACGAGGGCGAGCATGGTGTCGTGGCCGAAGTGGGCCGGGAGCGTGTGCGCGAGGGCCGTGGGGTCGCCGCGGCCGTCCTCCGCGCGGGCCGCGTGCCACAGGGCCTCCTCGGCGAGGCCCCAGCCGCCGCCCCAGTCGCCGGAGATGCGGCCGAGCGCGGGGAAGCGGGCGGTGCGGCCGTCGGGGCGCATGCCGACGCAGTTGATGCCGGCGCCGCAGACGACGGCGACACCGCGGGGTTCGGTGATGCCCGCGCGCAGGATGGCGAAGGTGTCGTTGCGGACCTCGACACTCGCGCCCCACGCGCGCGCGTGCAGCGCGGCCGCCAACTGCTCCTCCTCGACGGGGAAGTCGGCGTTGGCGAGGCAGGCGGAGACATGGTCCACCGAGCTCACTCCGGCTGCGGCGAAGGCCCGTTCCACCGCGTCGGCGACCTTGTCGACGGCCGCCTCCACGCCCACCACGGGCGGCCGGAACCCGCCGCCGCGGCTCGTTGCGAGGACGGTTCCGTCGGCCGCCACGACCGCGACGTCGGTCTTGCTGTTGCCCGCGTCGACGGCGAGGACACGTGCGGTCATGCCCACGCGAGATGCTCCCGGTTGTGTGCGATCAGCTTGTCGGTCAGGGCGTCTGCGTACTCGTACTGGCCGATGAGGGGGTGCGAGAGGAGGGCCCGGAAGACCCGGTCGCGGCCGCCGCGCAGCGCCGCCTCCAGGGCCAGGTCCTCATACGCCGTCACGTTCGCCATCAGGCCCGCGTACAGCGGGTCGACGGGCGGTACCGGCAGCGGGAGCGGCCCCTTCGGACCCACCGCGGCCTGCACCTCGATCACCGCGTCGTCCGGCAGGAACGGCAGCGTGCCCCGGTTGTACGTGTTCACCACCTGGTAGGGGCTGCCGGCTGCGCCCAGCAGCGCGGCCGCCAGGTCCACCGCGGCCTCCGAGTAGTAGGCGCCGCCGCGCTTGGCGAGCAGCTCCGGCTTCTCGTCGAGGGCCGGGTCGCCGTACATCTTCAGCAGGTGCCGTTCCATCTCGGCAACTTCGGCGGCACGGGAGGGCTTGGTGCGCAGTTCGCGTACGACCTCGTCGTGCGCGTAGAAGTAGCGCAGGTAGTACGACGGGACGACGCCCAGGCGGTCGAGCAGGGCCCGGGGCAGCCGCAGGTCGGCGGCGATCGCGTCGCCGTGTTCGGCGAGCAGCTTGGGCAGGACGTTCTCGCCCTCGGGGCCCTCCAGGCGTACGCCGGTCTCCCAGGTGAGGTGGTTGAGGCCCACGTGGTCGAGGTGGACGTCGGCGGGTGAGACGCCGAGCCGGTCCGCGAACTTCCGCTGGAAGCCGATCGCCACGTTGCACAGGCCGACCGCCTTGTGGCCCGCCTGCAGCAACGCGCGCGTGACGATGCCGACCGGGTTGGTGAAGTCGATGATCCAGGCGTCCGGGTTGGTACGGCGGACCCGTTCCGCGATGTCCAGGACCACCGGGACCGTGCGCAGCGCCTTCGCCAAGCCGCCCGCACCGGTCGTCTCCTGGCCGACGCAGCCGCACTCCAGCGGCCAGGTCTCGTCCTGCTCGCGGGCCGCCTGCCCGCCCACGCGCAGTTGCAGCAGCACGGCGTCGGCGCCGTCCACGCCGGCGTCCAGGTCGTGCGTCGTCACGATCCGGCCGCCGTGCCCCTGCTTGGCGAAGATACGGCGGGCAAGGCCGCCCACCAGCTCCAGGCGCTCGGGCGCCGGGTCGACGAGGACCAGTTCCTCGACGGGCAGGGTGTCGCGCAGCCGGGCGAAGCCGTCGATGAGTTCGGGGGTGTAGGTCGAGCCTCCGCCGACCACGGTGAGTTTCATGTGTGGCTTAACCCTTCACTCCGGTGAGCGTGACGCCCTCGACGAACGCCTTCTGGGCGAAGAAGAACACGAGGATCACGGGGGCCATGACCAGCACGGTCGCGGCCATGGTGAGGTTCCAGTCGGTGTGGTGGGCGCCCTTGAAGGACTCCAGGCCGTAGGAGAGGGTCCAGGCGCCGGGGTTCTCCGAGGCGTAGATCTGCGGGCCGAAGTAGTCGTTCCAGGCGTAGAAGAACTGGAACAGGCCGACGGCCGCGATGCCCGGCTTGGCCATCGGCAGGACGACCTTCAGGAGCGTGCGCAGGTCGCCGCAGCCGTCCACCTTCGCCGCGTCCAGGTACTCGTTCGGGATGGTCATCAGGAACTGGCGCAGCAGGAAGATGGAGAACGCGTCGCCGAACGCCATCGGGATGATCAGCGGCCACAGCGTGCCGGACAGGTCCAGCTGCTTCGCCCAGAACAGGTACATCGGGATGATGATCACCTGCGGCGGCAGCATCATCATCGAGATCACCAGCATCAGCGACAGATTGCGGCCGCGGAAGCGGAACTTGGCGAGCGCGTACGCCACCGGGATCGACGACGCGACTGTCAGGACTGTTCCCAGTCCCGCGTAGATCAGGGTGTTCTTCCACCAGGTCAGGAAGCCCGGGGTGTCGAAGACCTTCTTGTAGTTGGACCATTCCCAGGTGTGCGGGATCAGGTCCCGGCTGAGTGCCTGGGTGTCGCTCATCAGCGAGGTCAGGAACACGAACACGAAGGGCAGGACGAAGAAGAGCGCGGTCGCGACGCCGAGGGAGTGGATCGCGACCCATTCGAGTACGGCCCTGCGGCGGGCCGTGCGCTCGGCGGGGGAGACCGGTGCCTTCAACTGCACGGGTTTGTCCAGTACTTGGGCCATGGTCAGTCACCTGCCAGGTTGAGACCGCCCCGGCGCCGCATGAGGAACGCGGTGAACACCATGGACAGGGCGAACAGGACCAGGGCGACGACGCACGCGGAGCCGTAGTCGAAGCGCTGGAAGCCGAGGTTGTAGACGAGCTGGGGGAGGGTGAGGGTCGACTTCTCGGGGTAGCCGGGCTCGAACTGGGTGCCCGCGCCCTGGATCACACCCGAGGCGACCTTCCCGGCGATGAGCGGCTGTGTGTAGTACTGCATCGTCTGGATCACGCCCGTGACGACGGCGAACATGACGATCGGCGAAATGTTGGGAAGGGTGACGAACCGGAACCGCTGCCAGGCCGACGCGCCGTCCAGCTCCGCGGCCTCGTACTGCTCCTGGGGCACGTCGAGCAGCGCGGCCATGAAGATGACCATCAGGTCGCCGATGCCCCACAGGGCGAGCAGGGTGAGGGCGGGCTTGGACCAGGTGGGGTCGTTGAACCAGCCCGGGGCCGGAATGCCGACCTTTTCGAGGATCGAATTCACCGGGCCCGTACCGGGGTTGAGGAGAAACGCGAAGGCCATCGTCGCGGCGACCGGCGGGGCGAGGTAGGGCAGGTAGAAGAGGGTGCGGAAGACTCCCGTACCCGTCTTGATCTTGGTGATCAGAATGCCGACCCCGAGGCCGAAGACGACCCTCAGGCTCACCATGACCAGCACCAGCCAGAGGGTGTTGCGCAGAGCCGGCCAGAAGAACGGATAGTGCTCGAAGACGTACGTCCAGTTCTTCGTTCCGCTCCACGTCGGCGGTTTGAAGCCGTCGTAGTGCATGAACGAGAAATAGACCGTCGAGATCAGCGGATACGCGAAGAAGACCGCGAAGCCGATCAACCAGGGCGACATGAAGGCGAGAGTACGAAGCGCCGACCTGCGGCGCTTCGACGCCAGGGTGATGGTGCTCATCGTCGGACTACTTCGCCTGCGCGATGTCCGTGTCGATCTGCGCGGCCGTCTTCTTCAGGCCGGCCTTCAGGTCGGTGACCTTTCCGCTCTCGTAGTCGTAGCCGAAGTTCTGGATCGTCGCGAGATACACGCCGCCGTTGACGGAGGCGGGAGACGTGGTCGAGTCCGGGTTCGCGGCGATGTCCAGGAACGTCTTGAAGCGCGGGTCGTACTTCAGCTTGGGGGACTTCAGGGCGGCCAGCGTCGAGGGCACGTTGTGGATGGCGTTGGAGAAGTTCACCACGGCGTCCGTGTTCGTGGTCATGTACTTCACCAGCTCCCAGGCAGCGTTCTGCTTGTGGCTGGCGGCCGAGATACCGGTGATGGTGCCGGTGATGTAGCCCTTGCCGTACTGGCTCGCCTGGTCGTCCGGGACGGGCAGCGGAGCGACACCGATCTCGAACTTGGGCTTTGCGGCCAGCGCCATTCCCAGACGCCATTCACCGTCGAGCTGCATGGCCACCTGACCGGTGTGGAAGGGGTGCTTGACGCCCCATTCGTCACCGAGCTTGGAGCGGTAGGTCTCCAGCTTCTTGAAGCCGCCGAGTTCGTCGACGAGCTTCTTCTGGAGCGTGAATCCGGCCTCGAAGGCGGGGTCCGTGGCGAGCTGCGACTTGCCGGCCTTGTCGAAGTACGTCGGAGAGAACTGGCCGAAGTAGTGCTCGGTCGTCGTCTCCCAGCCGTGGTAGTCCGGCATGAAGCCGAGCTGCTTGTAGCTGTCGCCGTCCTTGATGGTCAGCTTCTTGGCGTCGGCCGCGAATTCGGACCACGTCTTCGGCGGGGTCTTGATGCCCGCCTTCGCGAACGCCGTCTTGTTGTAGTAGAGCCCGTAGGCGTCGCCCAGCAGCGGTGCCGAGCAGCGGTTGCCGTCGAACTGGGTGTACTCGCTCATCGCCTTCGGGAACGTCGCCGCCGGGTCGATGCCCGCCTTCTTGAAGAAGGGGTTGAGATCGACCAGCGCACCCGACGAGCAGAACTTTCCGACGTTGTTGGTGGTGAAGGAGGAGATGACGTCCGGAGCCTTGTCGCCGCCCGTGCGCAGCGCCTGGTTGATCTTGTCGTCGGTCATGTTGGCGACGACGTTCACATGGATGTTGGGGTGCGCCTTCTCGAAGCCGGCGATCAGGGAGTCGACGGCCTTCACTTCATTGGGCGCGCTCCAGGCGTGCCAGAAGTTGATGGTCGTGTTCTTCGAGGCGTCGTCGTCGGCGCTGGAGGAGGACTGGCCGGTACAGGCGGTGGCGAGCAGGGCGAGGGAGGCGGAGGCGGCGAGAGCGACGGCCGCCCTTCGGGACACTTCGGGTATGACTTTCCAGGACTTTTCGGGCATGGCGAGGTCTCCCAGTGGCGCGGTGGGCATGGCGAGGGAAGGGGGGTGGGGCTACGGGGGTTCAGCGCGAGGTGTCGAAGACCTCGTCGCGGGTGGTTGCGAGCGCGCTCTCCAGCGCGCCGCGCAGCACGGGGTGTTCACGGACGTCGCCGACCACGAGCCGGGGCCGGGAGGCGGCCAGCTCTTCCAGCTCGGCTTGCACGAGCGCACGCAGCACTTCGCCGCCCGAGGTCAGCGAGGCGCCGCTGAGGACGACGAGTTCGGGGTCGAGGACGGAGACGAGGGAGGCGAGACCGGTGGCCAGCCGGGTCGCGTACGTCTGCAGGAGCTTGCGGCCCAGGACGGTGTCCTCGGCGGCGGCCCGCTCGACGAGGGCGGCGGCGACCTCGGCGTAGGGCCCCGAGGGGATCTGTCCGATGCCGAGTTCACCGGCGAGGTGCGGGATCGCCTGGGAGCCGGCCAGCTCCTGGTAGCCGCCACTGTTGGCTTTGGTCACGTGCCGGACCAGAGGGGCGCCCGGAACTGGAAGGAAACCCACCTCTCCCGCGCCGCCGGTCCAGCCGCGGTGCAGCCGCCCGCCGAGGATGAGGGCGGCACCGAGGCCTCCCTCGTTCCACAGCAGCACGAAGTCCTCGTGGCCGCGGGCCGCGCCCAGCCGTTGTTCGGCGACGGCGGCGAGGTTGACGTCGTTCTCGTACTCGACCGGCATCGGCAGGGCGGCGGCGAGTTCGTCGAGGAGGGCCGGGGTGTGCCAGCCCGGGAGGTGGGAGGCGTAGCGCAGGCGCCCGGTGTTGGGGTCGAAGGCGCCGGGGGTGCCGATGACGAGCCGGTGGACGTCGTCGCGGGCGAGCCCCGCGGCCTTCACGGCGCCGTCGAGGGCGTCGGTGACCTGCCGGACGACCGGCCGGGTGGGCCGCCTCCCCGGGGTCGGGAGCTCGTACGAGCCCACCGTGCGGCCGGTGATGTCGGCGACGGCGGCGAGGACGCGCTCGGGGGTGACGTCGAGTCCCGCGGCGTACGCGGCGGCCGGATTGACCTCGTACAGCTGGGCGTTGGGGCCGGGGCGTCCCTCGGTGGTGCCGGTGGCGAGGACGAGCCCGGCCGCTTCGAGACGGGCGAGCAGCTGGGAGGCGGTCGGCTTGGAGAGGCCGGTGAGCTTGCCGATCCGCGTGCGGGACAGGGGCCCGTGCTCCAGGAGGAGGTCCAGGGCGGCGCGGTCGTTCATGGCGCGCAGGACGCGCGGGGTGCCCGGCGTACCGGCTGTTCCTGCCATGTGTGTCGACACCTGCCTTTCGACTGCCCAGCTTCTCAGCGACCAGGGAGGTTAGTCCATCGACTGATCACCGACGGGCCGTCTCCCGATCACTGTTAGGAAAGTTTCCTATTGGCTGGAAAGGAACGTAAGCCCGAGGCGAAGGAGGCGTCAATAGAAACCGCCCCCGAGGCAACAGAGTCGTTACCTGCGGGGGCGGTGGTGGATCAGGTGCGTACTACTTCGCCGACGGCCGCTGCTGGGCGAGCGGCGATGCCGCTGCCGCCTGTGGGGAGTCCGAGTTGGAGAACACCGACGGGGCCGCGACCGCCGCCGTCGGGTCGGCGGTCTCCTCCTCGTCCGCCGGGGTCGTCGCGCCGCCCACGATGCGGATGTTCGCCGCGTCGAAGGCGCGCTTGATGCGCCAGCGCAGTTCGCGTTCGACGGCGAGGGACTTGCCGGGCATCGTCTTGGCGGAGACGCGGACCACCATCGAGTCCAGCAGCACGCTGTCCAGACCGAGGACCTCGATCGGGCTCCACAGGAGCTCGTTCCAGGGCTCCTCCGCGCTCATCTTCTCGGCGACCTCGTCGAGGGTGGACTTCACGCGGTCCAGGTCCTCGTTCGCCTTCACGGTCACGTCCACGCCGGCCGTCGCCCAGCCCTGGGAGAGGTTGCCGATGCGCTTGACCTCGCCGTTGCGGACGTACCAGATCGCGCCGTTGTCGCCGCGGAGTTTCGTGACACGCAGGCCGACCTCGATCACCTCGCCGGAGGCCACGCCCGCGTCGATCGAGTCGCCGACGCCGTACTGGTCCTCCAGGATCATGAAGACGCCGGAGAGGAAGTCCGTGACCAGGTTGCGGGCGCCGAAACCGATCGCCACGCCCGCGACGCCGGCGGATGCCAGCAGCGGGGCCAGGTTGATCTGGAACGTGGACAGGATCATCAGCGCCGCGGTGCCCAGGATCAGGAAGGACGCCACCGAGCGCAGCACCGAGCCGATCGCCTGGGAGCGCTGGCGGCGGCGCTCGTTGTTGACCAGCAGGCCGCCCAGCGAGGTCCCGTCGACCGCCTCGGCGGTACGGGTCATCCGGTCTATCAGCTTGGTTATCGACCGCTGCACGACCACTCTCAGCACACCCGCGATCACCAGGATCAGCAGGACCCGCAGCCCGATCGCGAGCCAGGTCGACCAGTTCTGCTCGACCCAGCTGGCGGCGTTGGTCGCGCTCTCCTGGGCGTCCTGGAGCGAGGGCACCGCCGGGGTCGTCGACTCCGAGGGAGACGGCGACGGCGACGAACCGGCGGCCAGTAGGACGGCGGGCAAGGACACGGCAGGTACCTCCAGGTGCAACGGTCTGCCGTCCGGCACGTCGACTCGGTCAAGGTCACGAAAAGGTCACCGCGACGGCAGGTCCACCACACTATCGGGGCACGGTGTGCGAATCCTTGCCATCTTCTGAGGAGAGACCGTGCTCACCCCGAGTTGCGCAGGTGGGATAAACCGCTGCCTCTCCGGGGGATGAATCAGATGTGGTCGAAAACACTCCCAGCCCGTTACCGGGACATGGTGGCGCTTCCACCAGGCAAGAGGGGAGACTGACTACAGATCGTCCCGGCGCGAGCCACGCGCCGCCGACGCCCAAGGAGGCATCCGTGCCGCATGTCCTGGTCCTCAACGCGTCGTACGAGCCGCTCGGCGTCGTACCGCTCCGCCGCGCGCTCGTCCTCGTCCTGGAGAACAAGGCTGTCTCCCTGGAGGAATCCGGCGCCTTCATGCACAGCGCAACCGTCACAGTCCCCGCACCCAGCGTGGTCCGGCTCAAGCGATTCGTCCGGGTTCCCTATCGGGGGCCCGTTCCTCTTACCCGGCGGGCGCTCTTCGCGCGCGACGGGGGCCGGTGCATGTACTGCGGTGGCGTCGCAACCAGCGTCGACCATGTCATTCCGCGCAGCCGCGGGGGCAAGCACGTCTGGGACAACGTGGTGGCGTCCTGCCGTCGCTGCAACCACGTGAAGGCCGACCGACACCTGTTCGAAATTGGCTGGCGGCTGCGCCACAAACCGGCCCCGCCCACCGGTCTGGCCTGGCGCATCATCGGGACCGGCCATAGGGACCCGCGCTGGCTGCCCTACTTGCAGCCGTACGGCGCGGAGGACGCCATGGCCCGGATCGACGGCATTTCCGCCTGACGATCCGGGCTTTCGCATACCCCTGTTCACAGGGCATGCGGTGCGATGAACGAGGTGTCCGGCCCGGGAGCCCCCCGTACTCCCGGGCCGGACGGTCATGCGGTCATGCGTAGCGCAGCTCGGCCGGGCGGACGGAGCGGCGCAGCAGCGGGATCGAGGTGGCCACCGCCAGCAGACAGCACACGTACACGGCGAACGGCACCAGGAGCATGCCGTACGGCACCGGCGCCACGATGTAGTCCGTGGAGACCGAGGCGTACCAGGCGCTGATCACCAGGCCGCCGATGCCCGCCACCGCGACCGCGGGGGCCAGCGGCAGCGCGGTCTCCAGGAGCAGCGCCCGGGCCAGCACCCCGTACGGCACTCCGGCGGCGGCCTGCGCGGCCAGGCCCCGGCGCCGCGTGGCGAGGGACTCGGCGGCGCCGACGGCGAGACTCGTGAGGATGAGCGCGAGGGCGACGAGGACCGCCGCGGCCGTCAGGTCGATGCCCGTCGTGTAGTACGCCATGTCCGCGGCCAGGTGTCCTTCGCGGCGGATGGCGTGGAGGTCGGCGAGCAGCACCTGCCGGATGCCGACGAAGCCCGAGCCCACGACCGTCACCAGCAGCACCGCCGCGTGCGTACGGGCCGCCGCCCACGGGTCCTCGCGCAGCCGTTCCGCCGCGATCAGTACCTCCGGGCGCCGGGCGCGGGCGGCCAGGCCCTTGCCCAGCTGCCGGGACGACGAGCCGGACAGCCACAGTGCAGTGAAGCTGACCAACAGGATCAGGACGATCAGCGTCAGCGGGCCGGGGCCGAAGGTGAAGGAGTCGCTGAAGACCGGGGCCACGACGATGAACAGCAGCGTCGCCGCGAGCAGCCAGGTCACCGACTTGAACAGCCGTCCCGGACCCCGCGTGGCCCGCACCCGCCGTACCCACCCGAGCGGCGAGGCCACCACCCGGCGCAGCGACAGGGCGCTCACAGCCGCGCCCAGCACGGGTACGGCCGCGGCCACCAGGGCGAAGCCCGCCCAGGCCAGGGCTGTCGGATGCGACCACAGCGGTACGAAGGCGGCCGTGGCCGGCGCCGAACCGGCCAGGCAGGCCGGCCCCGACTCCAGCGCCGCGATCCGCCGCACCTGCCCGGGCGCGGCCCCCGCGAGCCGCAGTGCGGCCAGCCGCCGGTCGCGGTGCACCGCTCCGATGCGCGCGCACTGCCCGAGGAACCCGAGCACCGGGATGAGCAGCAGCCCCAACGCGAAGATCACTCCGCGCCGGTCGCTGTCGGAGTCGAGCAGCCCGGACCCGACGGACACGGAGTAGTACCCGTCCAGTGAGGCGAGCGAGACGATCGCGAGTCCGATGCCTGTCGCCATCGCCGCCCCGAGTGCCGTGAGCCCGATCCGCCACCATTCCCGCCGGTCGGAACCCCGGGTGAGCAGCCAGGCCAGCCGGAGATCGGCCCTCATGCCGTCACCCCCGCCGGCGCCACGGCCCCGTCGGTCAGCCGTACCTCGCGGTCCGCGTACGCCGCCACCTGGGCGTCGTGCGTGATCAGCAGGACGGCGGTGCCCGCCTCGCGGGCGGTGTGCACCAGGGCCGTCATCACCTGCTCGCTCGCCAGGGAGTCCAGCGCCCCGGTCGGTTCGTCCGCGAAGACGATCTGCGGGCCGGTGACCAGGGCCCGCGCCAGCGCCGTCCGCTGCGCCTGGCCGCCGCTCAGCTCACCGGGACGCAGCGCCTCCTGCCCCCGTACGCCGAATCGCTCCAGCCATTCGCCGGCCTGTGTCTGGGCGTCCTTGCGGGAGCTGCCCGCGAGCATCAGCGGCAGCGCGACATTGTCCAGCGCCGTCAGTTCGGGGATCAGCTGCCCGAACTGGAAGACCACACCGAAGTCGCTGCGGCGCAGCTCGCTCAGCCGCTTCTCCGGCAGTCGGTCGAGCCGCTGCCCGGCATACGTCACCGAGCCCGCGTCCGGCCGGACGATGCCGGCCAGGCAGTGCAGCAGCGTCGACTTCCCGCTGCCGCTGGCGCCGGTCACGGCGAGGATCTCGCCGGTCCGCAGCTCCACCGAGGCGCCGCGCAGGGCCTCGGTCCTGCCGTGCGCCTTGGTGAGGTCACGGGCCGCCAGGAGCGGCACCGTGCTGTCTGGGCTGTCCCCGTTGCTCATGCTGCGTCGACCTCCGCGGTCAGGGTGGTGAGCCGGGCCGCCGTGGTCGTCATCCAACGGAGGTCGGCGTCGAGGTGGTTGAGGGCGTAGTCCGCCGAGAGCACGGTCGCGAGATCGGCGCCGGGCGCCGTCTTGACCGCCGTGAGCTCCCGCATCCGCTGCATGTGCGCGGCGCGCTGGGCCCGCAGATAATCGTCCGCGTCGCCGCCGGACAGGATCGAGACGACGACCTTGGCGAAGATCTCGTTCGTCACGAACGGCGCCGGCGGGGCGATCTCCCCGGCCCACTCGGCCAGTTCACGCGCCCCGTCGTCGGTCGAGCGGTACGTCGTCCGCTCCGGGCCGCCGTCCGAGTCGGTGCCCTCGACCTCAGCGAGGCCGTCCCGGACCAGGCGCTGCAGGGTCGTGTAGACCTGCCCGTAGGCCAGCGGACGGGCCTGCGGGAAACGTTCGTCGTGCCGCCGCTTCAGGTCGTAGCCATGGCTCGGCCCCGAGGCGAGCAGCCCCAACAGGATGTGGCGGGTGCTCATGCGGATCATTATGCACTCGCTACATGTACTGAGTGAATAGTTCCCGGGAAGGCGATCGGAAGGTGACTTGACTCAGTGTCCGGCCCAGAATGTGACGAGAGGCACTGAGTTCCATCCCGTACGTCTGCCGTCGCGCCCGCTGGGTAGGGCTGCGGTATCCCGCCATGCCGTACTCGACAAGGAGGCCCCCGTGGCCGCATCGGCACATCTTCTGCTCTCGCCCCTTTCCAAACGTGAGGCGTTCGCCGAACCCGAAACGCATCTGTGCGCCTTCAGCGCGGAGGGCGCCTGCGCCGAGACCCCGCTGACCAGCGAACCGCCCCTGCCCGACGCCGAGCCCCTCACCAGCGAGCCCCCGCTCGCCGACGCCGCACCCCTGACCAGCGAGGCGGTTGCCCCCGAGCCGGACTGCACGAGGCCCTAGATGGCAGCGCTGGGGCCGACCGAGCCGCCCTCCGAGGACCTGTCCCGGCTTGCCGGGCTGTACGGCGTCGCCACCTCCTACAGCCCCTCCCCGGACCGCACGGTCGCGGCCTCGGCCACCGCCGTCACCCTTGCTCTGGCCGCCCTCGGTGTCGACGCGAGCACCGACGACGCGGTCCGTGCCGCGCTCGCCGCCCGAGAGCGGGAGCTGAGCGAGCGGCTGCTGCCGCCGACGGTGGTCCTGTGGAGCGGCGCCACGTCCCCCGCCCTCGCGGCCCTCCCGGCCGGCACCCGACTGCGCATCGAGACCGAGCAGGGTGAGACGCGGGCGTCCGCCGACCAACTCCCGCCCGGCGTCCACCGGTTGACGGCCGACGCGCCCGACGGCCGCAGCGCCGAGGCCCACCTCGTCGTCGCCCCGCCCCGGCTGCCCACGCCCACCGCACGCTCGTACGGCCTGCTCGTCCAGCTCTACTCCCTGCTCTCCCGACGCTCCTGGGGCATGGGCGACCTCGGTGACCTCGCCGAGCTCACCGCCTGGGCCGGCCGTGCGCTCGGCGCGGGATTCGTCCAGGTCAACCCGCTGCACGCGGCCGTGCCCGGCGCCCCCACCGACCCCTCCCCCTACCGCCCCTCCTCCCGCCGCTTCCCCGACCCCGTGCACCTGCGCGTCGAGGACATCCCCGAGTACGCATACGTCGAGGACCGCGAGCGCCTGCGGGCGCTGCTCGGGCGCGCCGCCGAACTGCGCGAAGCGGTGCTGGAGAAGGGCGCGTTGATCGACCGGGACGCCGTGTGGGAGCTCAAGCGGGAGGCGCTGGAGCTGATCCGCGAGGTGGAGCTCGGGCCCGGACGGCGTGCCGCGTACGTCGACTTCCTCGCCGAGCAGGGCGAGGCCCTGGAGGACCACGCCACCTGGTACGCCCTCGCCGAGGTGCACGGCTCCGACTGGAGCCGCTGGCCCGCCGCCCTGCGCGACCCCCGCTCGGCCGAAACGGCCCGTGCCCGCGGGGAGTTGATGGACCGGGTGGACTTCCACTCCCGGCTCGCCTGGCTCACCGACGCGCAGCTCGCCGAGGCCCAGCGCGCCGCACGCGAGGCCGGGATGCCGGTCGGGATCGTGCACGACCTGGCCGTCGGGGTGCACCCCGACGGCGCCGACGCCTGGGCGCAGCAGGAGTACTTCGCCGCCGGGATGTCGGTCGGCGCGCCGCCGGACGCCTTCAACGCACGCGGCCAGGACTGGGGCCTGCCGCCCTGGAGACCGGACCGTCTCGCCGAGTCCGGCTACGCGCCGTACCGCCGCCTGCTGAAGGCCCTCTTCCGCTACGCCGGAGCCCTGCGCATCGACCACGTCATGGGCCTGTTCCGCCTCTGGTGGGTGCCGCAGGGACATCCGCCCACGGAGGGCACGTACGTCCGCTACGACGCCGAGGCCATGCTCGCGATCCTCGTACTGGAGGCTTCGCGCGCCGGGTCGGTCGTCATCGGCGAGGACCTGGGCACGGTCGAGCCGGGGGTGCGGGAGACCCTGCGCGAGCGCGGGGTGCTCGGTACGTCGGTCCTGTGGTTCGAGCGGGACTGGGAGGGCGACGGGCAGCCCCTCCCGCCGGAGGCCTGGCGCGCCGACTGCCTGGCCACCGCCACCACCCACGACCTGCCGCCCACCGCCGCCCGCCTCACCGGCGAACACGTCGAACTCCGCGACCGCCTGGGCCTGTTGACCCGCCCGCTGGAGGAGGAGCGCGCGGAGGCGGCGAACGACACGGGGGAGTGGCTGGGCCTGCTCACCCGCCTCGGCCTGCTGCACGGGACGGGCGGCGCGCACGGCGTATCGGAGGAGGAGGCCGAGATCCAGGCCGTCCACCGCTTCCTGCTGCGCACCCCGTCCCGCATGATCGGCATCTGGCTCCCCGACACGATCGGCGACCGCCGCCCCCAGAACCTCCCGGGCACCTGGGACCAGTACCCGAACTGGCGACTGCCGATCGCGGACGCGGAGGGCCGCCCGGTGACCCTGGAGGAACTGGCGGGGTCGCCGCGGCTGCATGCGCTGATCGACGTACTGCGGACGGTGCGGCAGGGGTGAGGAGGGGGCGGATCGCTTACAGCACCCCCCCGAACGAGCGGCCCCGATCGTCGTTCGATACGTTTGACAACGTGGACAAGAAGAACGCCCTGCGCGCCGGCGCCCTGGCCGCCGGTACGACGCTGATGATGCTGCTCATGTCGTCCCCCGCCTCCGCGCTGATCCATGACGACGGCGAAGACCCCGGCAAGGGGCTGAGCGTCGGTGAGACGCTGGGCCTCTACGTCCTGGCCCCCCTCGCCCTGTTCGCGGTCATCGCGGGCCTGGTGATGGTCCTGGACAAGTCCAAGGACCGCCAGCCGAAGGCCAAGGCGAAGGCCTGACCTCACGTTTCCCGAGGGCGTCGGCCTCACCGTACGTAGGGTGAGGCCGACGCCCTCGCTGTGTTCTCACGGGCTGGGCGCCGTCAGATACCGCTGCAGGCTGGGTGCGAGCCACGCCACGATCTCCTCGGGGGGCAGCGCCACCACGGGCGGGATCCGCAGGACGTAACGGGTCAGCGCCAGCCCGAGCAGCTGCGTCGCCACGAGCGCGGCCCGCGCCGGTACCTGCTCGGGGTCCGGGCACACCTGGCGGGCGACCGGCAGCACCTGGTCCCGGAAGATGCCCTGCATGCGCTCGGCCCCGGCCTGGTTGGTCGCACCGACCCGCAGCAGCGCGGTGAGCACCTCGTTCTCCTCCCAGGTGTCGAGGAAGTGCGCCACAAGGGCGCGGCCGACGTCCTGCCGGGGCCGCCCGGCCAGGTCGGGCAGCCGCAGATCGACGGAGACGGCCGACGCGAACAGGCCCTCCTTGTTGCCGTAGTAGCGCATCACCATGGACGGGTCGATGTTCGCGTCCTTGGCGATGGCGCGGATGGTGGCGCGCTCGTAGCCGTCGGCGGCGAAGCGCTCGCGGGCCGCGGTGAGGATCGCCTCACGGGTGGCGTCGGAACGGCGCCGGGCGCCGCTGTCGGAACCTGTGCTTCTGCTGTTGCTGCCGTTCATGCCAACGAGCGTAGGCCAACGAATGTATGCCAACAACTGTTTGCCAACAAGTGTTGACCCCTGCCGAAGGTCCTCGCTACTCTCGTCAACAAGCGTTGGCAAACAAGCGTTGGCAACTGGAGGTCACCATGAACGGCACCACCGACCGCTCCGTGATCGTCGTCGGCTCGGGTCCCGCCGGTCTTCTGCTGGCCGGCGACCTCGCCACCGCCGGTGTCCCCGTCACCCTCCTCGAAAAGCGCCCGCACAAGATCAGTAACCTGTCCCGCGCCTTCGTCCTGCACGCCCGCACCCTCGAGCAGCTGGATGCCCGAGGTCTCGCCGACGGCCTGGAGTCCGTCGGCCGCCCCCTCGACAGCCTCCGCCTCTTCGGCCGCCTCACCGTCCAGCTCGGCACACTCCACTCCCGCTTCAACCACCTCCTCGTGATCCCGCAGTACGAGGTGGAGAAGGCCCTGGAGCGGCGTGCCGTCGAGGCCGGTGTGGACTTCCGGTACGAGACCGAGCTGACCGGGCTCGCCCAGGACGCGGACGGTGTGACGGTCGAGGTCCGCGGCCCCGGCGGGGCGGCCGACAGTCTGCGGGCTGCGTACGTCGTCGGCACCGACGGCATGCGCAGCGCCGTGCGCGACGCGATCGGGCTCCCCTTCCCCGGCCGCTCCGCCATCCGTTCCGTCGTCCTCGCGGACGTACGCCTTGCCGAGGAGCCGGAGAACCTGCTGACCGTCAACGCGGTCGGCGACGCCTTCGCCTTCCTCGCGCCCTTCGGCGACGGCTACCACCGCGTCATCGCCTGGAACCGCGCCCGCAACGTTCCCGACGGCGAACCCCTCGACCTGGACGAGGTCAGGGAGGTCACCCGGCTCGCCCTCGGCCGCGACTTCGGCATGCACGACGCCCGCTGGATGTCCCGCTTCCACAGCGACGAACGCCAGGCGCCCGCCTACCGGGTGGGCCGCGTCTTCCTCGCCGGGGACGCCGCGCACGTCCACACCCCGGCCGGCGGCCAGGGCATGAACACCGGTCTGCAGGACGCGGCCAACCTGAGCTGGAAGCTGGCCGCCGTCGTCCAGGGCCACTCGGAAGCCGCCCTCCTCGACAGCTACCAGGCCGAGCGCCACCCCGTCGGCAGGTCGGTCCTGCGCAGTAGCGGCGGCATCGTCCGCCTCGCGATGGCCAAGCGCCCCTGGGAACTGGCGCTGCGGGCCGCGCTCACCACCTTCCTCAACACCGTGGGTCCGGCCCGGCGCAGGGCGGTCGGCCAGATCACCGGCATCGGCTACCGCTACCCCGCCCCCCGCGGGGCCCACCGCCTCACCGGCACCCGCGTCCCGGACGTCGCCCTGAAGAGCGGCCGCCTCTACGAGGCCCTGCGCGGCGGCAGGTTCGTGCTGATCACCCCACAGGCGTACGAAGGCCACGGCACCCGCAAGGATCGGCTCGCGGTGGAGCGCTGGGCGAGCGACCGGCGTACGACCGTCCTGGTCCGCCCTGATGGATACGTGGCCTGGGCGGCGGACTCGGCGGACGCCGGGGCGATCGAGGAGGCGGTCGCCGCCCATGTGGGACGGGAGTGAGGACCGGACAGAACGAGTGATCTTTCCGGCTTCGGGGAAGTGTCAGAAGCGGAGTGACGGCGTGTCATGGAACAACAGGAGGAGCGACTTCAAGCAATAGGGTGACGCTTCCCTCAACGACCCTCGGGGGCATCGATGTGCCGGTAGTGTCGGCCAGATGCTCCCCCCTTTTGTGGATCTTCGTCCCATTGGCAGATGCAATCTCGACTGCCCATTCTGTTTCGGTCCCCGCCATGAAATCCCCACCATGCCTCGCGAGAACGCACTCCGAATTGCCGCGAAACTGCGGGAGGAAAGCGTGCAAGGAGTGGTCATCTCGGGAGGCGAGCCCACGCTTCTGCAGTATCTGGCCGATCTCGTCGGGGAGTTGAGCATGCCGCTCCCCTACGGCCACCCTCCTCGAGTCGTCCTCAGCACGAACGGTCTTGCGCCCCTTCGCACCATGGAGCGAGTACTTCCAGGACTTTCATGGATCGCGCTTCCTCTGGAATCGGCGGACGAAAAGGAGCACAGGGAACTCAGAACGGGGGTGGCGCCGCACCGGAAAAGAGTCCTCGAGCTGTTGAGGGAAGTGCGGAAGAACCATCAGTACGTGGGTGTGAAGCTGGGGACCGTGGTTACCCGGCGCAATGTTTCCGGAGCCCCGAGAGTTCTCGACCTCATTGAGGAGGACGCCTGGCTTCCCGATATCTGGAAGGTGTACCAGATGTCGGAGACAAACTACGGTGCGGACAACAGTGATTGGCTGTCGGTCGGCGACGAACAGTTCGAAGAGGTGGTGGACCGCTGCAGAAGCGCGGCCGAGGAGCGCGGTGTCGCCCTGCGGGTCTACCGGAACTCCACCCGAACGGGCAGCTACTTCTTCATCGACCCCGACTGCGAGGTCGTCGTCATCGACGACGACGGGGAACGCAGGCTCGGCAACTTCTTCACTCTGCTCGAAGACGGCGGGTCCCGTTCGGCCGGCCTGGTCTCGCCGTTCAGGAACGTCGAGAACTTCGTGGGAACGTATCCGGACGACGAAAAGAGTGGTGATGACGGCACACGTGCGCGTGGGCGTACAGGCGATCGTTCGCTCAGGTGACCGGATCCTGCTGGGCTTGAGGAGCAACGTCTTCGGGCATGGCACCTGGGGGCTTCCCGGAGGACACCTCGAGGTGGGGGAGTCGCTGACCGGGGCAGCATGCCGCGAGCTGGAAGAGGAGACCGGGGCACGCGCCCGGGCGGCACGCGTCGTATGCGTCACCGACCCGGATCCCGCCGCCAACCACCACATGCAGGTCGGTGTGGAGATTCTGAGCTACGCGGGCGAGATCCGGGTACGGGAGCCGGACCGGTGCGCGGGCTGGGAGTTCTGGCCGATGGACGCGCTGCCGGATCTGTTGTTCGTCGGCTCGGTGCCGGTACTGCAGAGGATCAGGGACGGGGTACTTCTCCCCTCCTGACCTTTTCCCGATCGCGGACGTAGCCGTGTGCTTGCATTTCGGCCCGCAGCGTCTCGATGTGCTCCTTCTCATTCGCCTCGAACTCGTCCCAGGTGCTGGAGAGTTCCCACTGGGTGTTGAACTCCTCGAGGCTGTCGGGGTGGTACTGGCTGTCCTTGCGGAACTCCACCTCGAACACGCTCATACCTCGACGGGTCCGCCGGCCGGGGTTCGACGTGATGTACGGCTCGAAGAAACCGACATCCGTAGTGAGCAACGTAGACCCTGGAATGTCCAAGGGCGTCACCCTCAGTTCGACGTGATCCGGGTAACGCTTCTTGAGGCGTCGGTAGGATCGGACAACCGGGCGGAACGCCTTCTGGTAGTAGTCGCTGCGCCTCACCAGTTCGTCTATGTTCCCGTAATTGCCGGGATCTGCCGTCGGGTTGCCCGGCAGGAAGGCGGCAAGGGTGCTCCACGGGCTGCTGATGACGACCTTGAAGTGCACGTTGCGTTGCAAAGCGTCGACGACAGGCCCGTAGAAGAGGTCGATCTCCTTCAGGAAGTAGGAGGCTCCCGCGTGGGCTATGAGCCGGATCTCGTCCGACTCCCTCGCCAGCGCTTGCTGTTTCGCGCTGTTGCGTGCGTCGCTCTCGTGCGGCAGGTACACCTTCTCGAGGTGGTAGTCGTAGAGATTCCCGAGCTCTGAGAGAGGGGGGTCGGCGGACTTGGCGGCCGCGTGCATGTCGGCGAGCGCGTCTCGCAGGATCCGTGTCTGCGGATGTCCCTGGCCGAGGTCCGGGGACTCCACGGCGTAGTTCCTGGCCGCCTCGAGCGCCTTGATGGCCGCGGTCATGCGGGGGGCGTCCTTGGGTTCGCCCGATCCCTCCCAGCCGTCCACCGCATCGAACTCGGCGGCAGCCAGCGCGGCTTGGGCGATGATCGTCTCGCGGTGCTCCGGGCCGAGGGTCGCATGAGTCGTCGCGTGCAGATACTCCAGTTCCGCGATGTGCTGTCCGTCCGGGTGCGACTCCTGACGCGCGGAGGCCAGAGCTATCTGGGCATCGAGGGCCCGCAGAGCCTGGCTGCCCTCTCGCTCGACGAAGAGCTGCACCGACTCCTCGAACCGGGCCAGCGAACTCTCGAGTGCCTTGGCGTCATGGCGAGTTCGGGCGATCGCCAGCTTCACCCGGTCGGCCGCCAGCCGGGCCGTGAGGTCCGGTTCCCATGGGCGCCTGAGTTCAGCGAGGACCTTGTCGGCCCAGAAGTCCGCGGCCTCGAGATCGTTCATCTGGAGACTCGCCTCACTCAGGTTGGCGAGAATCGCGGCCCGCTCACGGGTCTCGTACCGCTCCTGTGACTCGTCCTGGTGGGCCCGGCCGAGCGCGCACACGAGGGTGGCCCTGGCCCCTGTCAGATCGCCCTGATCCGCGAGCAACGCACCGAGGTGGTTCCAGAGTTCGGCCTCCGTGTAGACGATGGCGTCGCTCTCGGCGCGTTCCATGCGCCTGATCGTCGTGTTCGTCAGGTCCCTGGACTCCTTCTTCATGCCGAGGTCCAGCAGGCACTGGGCGAGATGCGTGTGCCGGGCGACGATCTTCGGATCGTTGTCCCAGAGCGTCGCGTCGGCGCAGATCCGGTTGACGTAGCCGGTGAGCAGGTCCTCGGTCTCCTGTCGTGGGGGGCTCACCTCCGCAGCGCCCTGCGCGCTCTCCTCCTCGTCGGCCGCCCTGTCCGCGAGCGCTATCGCCTCGTCGAGGCTGAGGTCGGCGTCCATGGTCATTTCTCCTCCGGGGGACGTTGTCGGGTCTCTTCCTCCGGCGGGGTCTTCGCTGTGGCCTCCGGCGGTTTCTCCGTCGCTCCTGCCTCCAGCGGTCGTTTCTTCGGCTTCTTTTCCGGTGGCCGCTTCTTCGGTTTTTCGCCGGGCGGCCGATTCCCGGGCAAGATCCATTGGGCGCGGATATAGCCGGGCGAGGGCCGCATGCCAGTGTTCTTTGTCCTCGAGCCGAGCAGCCGGAACGCTTCCGCTATGGACACGGCGAATGCTTCGTCGCCCGTGGAGCTGTTTCCTCTCGGCTGGACCAGGAGGCCGAGGACTTCCGGAGGCGAACTCTGCGGCGTCGACTCGATCGGGCTGCCGGCGTAGGTCGCATGGTCGTCCATCGGCACTTCGCAGCGAAGGCGCATGGCTTTGACCGTGAGTGTGGCCGTCTTGTAGTAGACGGAATCCACTTCGACGACCTTTCCCGACAAGAAAGGCTTGTTGGGTGCCGCGGAAGCCGTCGCCCACCACGCTTCACCGTCGCGTGCCTTGCGGAAGGTGATGTCCGACAGAGGCGCTCGACTGCCATTCAGTTCGATCCTGAGCCGGGCCAGGTCCGACGGAGTGTTGCAGGACACGATGGAAACCGGGGTTCCGTCCTCCAGGTGGAGTGACGGCTTCGTGGTGCACGCGTCGGCGCCGATCTTTTCGCAAAGAAGATGAACGGCCGTCAGTGCGAATGTTCGTTCGATGCGCAGCCCGCACCCGATGGGATTTCCGTTGTAGTACAGGTCGATCAGATGTTCGTTCCGCATTACGGTTCGGCTCCCCCCGTCCGATCCTTTCATGTGGTCCGGGTGTCCCGCCCGGAAAACGCAATGCTAGCTTTGATCGGATTTCGTGAGTGCTGTTTTCGCCGAAGTTGTCTCGCGTGTGACGGGAGGGTTTACGGTGGTGAACGGAATTGGGATTCTGAGAAATCGCTTTCTCGATCTTCCGTTCTGCTTCGGAGATTCTCCGTGAACATCTGACAACAGCAGTTCCAGGAGGTTGCGATCGGCTTTCCTGGACTCCTTGACGTACTCTGTGAACTTGCGCCACAGCTTGTCGGCACCGGTGTCCAGGCGGACGTTGGGGTCCTGGGCGCACCACTTCTCCCAGGCTTCCTGCCATTTGTCCGTCAGGTCGAAGGATTCCTTGCATGCCAGGATCAACGGCTTGGGACTGTAGATCTCGACGCGGGCCGCGATCGCGGCGGCGGTTTCGTGTGCCTCGGTCCGTCGTGCGTCGTTCTCGGGGAGCGTGTCGTCGAGTGCTTGAGCCCGCATACGGGCGAACAGGTGGACGGCGCTCATCAGTTCCGCGTACGTGTCCACGCGGCGGTCCCACAGCCGACGTTCCCGGTCCCTCTTCGTCGTGGCCCGCTGTGTGATCAAGGCTGCGCTGAAGGTGGCCGTCGCGCCCACCGCGGTGCCGACGATTGCCGCCTCGGCCGGCGTAATTCTCACGCCGTCATGATGGCGCGGTGGTCGGACGGAGGAAATGGCTCCGTGCCGGACCGGGGCGCGGTCGCCGCCCGGGCGGGCCCTACGGCTGTGTGTGCCCCGTCGAGGCCAGCAACTGCCGTAGCAGCCCGGCCAGTTGCCCGGACTCCTTCTCGCTCAGTGCCGACAGGGCCTCCGCTTCGGCGGTGAGGCCGGCGGCGACCGCCTCGTCGACGATGTTCAACCCCTTCTCCGTGAGGGTCACTTGGAGGCCCCGGCGGTCGTGCGGGTCGGGGGAGCGGCGGAGCAGGCCGGCGCGTTCCAGTTTGTCGAGGCGGCCGGTCATGCCGCCCGTGGTGAGCATCAACGTGGCGGAGAGCTGGCGGGGCGAGAGGGTGTAGGGCTCGCCGGAGCGGCGCAGGGTGGCCAGGGCGTCGAACTCGCCGCGTGAGATCCCGTAGGGCGCGTACGCCCTCTCCATCCGGTCGCCCATGGCGCGCGAGAGCCGGAAGATGCGGCCGAAGACCTCCATCGCCCGGGTGTCGAGGTCGGGGCGCACGGCAGCCCACTGCTCGATGATCGCGTCGACGGGGTCCTTGGGCTGTGCACTCATGCGGCGAGTATCCGCTCGATTCCGGTCGCCCGCAAGAAACTGACTTGACGGAAAGTTGCTTAGAGCTAAGCTACTTCCTGCCAAGCGATCTCTGCGAACCGCCTCCGAGAGAGGACCCGGCCATGACTCGGCCCGCGAACGTCCTGCTCACCGCCCTCGCCCCGGTCTCCTGGGGCACCACCTATGCCGTCACCACGGAGTTCCTCCCGGCCGACCGCCCCCTGTTCACGGCCCTGGCCAGGGCCCTTCCTGCCGGTCTGCTCCTGCTCGCGTCCGCCCGCGTCCTCCCGCGCGGCGCCTGGTGGTGGAAGTCCGCGGTCCTCGGCGCGCTGAACATCGGCGCCTTCTTCCCCCTGCTCTTCCTCTCCGCGTACCGGCTGCCCGGCGGTATGGCGGCGGTCGTGGGGTCCGTCGGCCCGCTGTTCGTCGCCGGGCTCGCGGCGGTGCTGCTGGGGGAGCGGCCGACGGTACGGACGCTGCTCACCGGGGTTGCGGCGGCGTCCGGCGTCAGCCTGGTCGTACTGAAGGCGGCCGGGGCGCTGGATGCGCTGGGGGTCCTCGCGGCCCTCGCCGCCACCGCGTCCATGTCCACCGGCACGGTGCTCACCAAGCGGTGGGGCCGGCCCGAGGGTGTCGGTCCGCTCGCCCTCACCGGCTGGCAGCTCACCGCGGGCGGTCTGCTGATCGCTCCCCTCGCGCTCCTGGTCGAGGGTGCGCCGCCCGCACTCGACGGCCGTGCGATCGGCGGCTACCTGTACCTCGCCCTGGCCAATACGGCGGTCGCGTACTGGCTCTGGTTCCGCGGTATCGGCCGGCTCACCGCCACCCAGGTCACCTTCCTCGGCCCGCTGTCGCCGCTGACGGCCGCGATGGTCGGCTGGGCGGCGCTCGGCCAGACGCTGACGCCGGTTCAACTGGCCGGCATGGCGCTGGCGTTCGGGGCGACGGTGGCGGGTCAGCTGGGCGCGCGCCCGGCCGGGGCGGCCGACCAATCATTCAGTTCTGCTTCAAAAAATCATCGAAAAGATTCGATGGACGTGACAGGTGTGGCGCTGCGACGGTAGATCCGCCGAGATCACCGACCAGCGAAAGGACCTCTGTGGCTCTCGCCCTCCACCGGACAACCTCCCGTACCACCGCCCCTCTCCTCGGGCTCGTCCTCGCCGCGCTCGCCACCGTCGTCTGGTCCGGCAGCTTCGTCACCTCCAGGGCTCTGCACGACAGCGTGCCGCCGGTGCAGCAGGCGTTCTGGCGGTGGGTGGTGGCGCTGGTGGCGGTGGCGCCGTTCGGAGCCCGACAGGCCTGGCGGCAGCGGGATGTGATCCGGCGCCACTTCGGCTTCGTGCTGCTCGCCTCGCTTCTCGGGGTCGCGGCCTACAACACCCTCGTGAACCAGGCCGGGTTGACCACCCGGGCCGCCGACATGGGCATGATCATGGCCGCTTCACCGGTGCTGATGGCGGTGTTCGAGCGGGTGGGAGGCGTACGGCTGGGCGGGCGCCGGGTCGCCGGGCTGCTGATGGCGTGCGCGGGGGTGGTGCTCCTGGTCGGCGGCGGGACGGCCCGCGGCGGAGCCGCAGATCGATACAGCGTCCCCGGTGACCTCTGGATGATCGCCGCGGCCTGTTGCTTCGGGTCCTACAGCGCCCTGTTGCGACGGCGGCCGGCCCAACTCGGCAGTACGGCCTTCCTGTTCACGACCTTCCTCCTGGGGGCGGCGATGCTGCTGCCCGCCCAGGCCGTGAGCCTCAGCGTCCAGGGCGGCTTCACGCCCACCTCCGGCACCGTCCTCCCGCTCCTCTACGTCGGTGTCGCCTCCTCCGCCGTTGCCTTCTTCGCCTGGAACAAGGCGGTCTCCCTGGTCGGCGCGGCCCGCGCGGGCGTCGTCTACTACCTGCAGCCGGTGTGCGTGGCCCTGCTGTCCTGGGCGGTGCTCGGTGAGCGGGTGGGCCCGGCGCAGCTGCTGTGCATGGCGCTGATTCTCGGCGGGGTGATGCTGGGGGCCGCCGTATAGGTTGCCGCCATGGTCGAGTGGGACATCCGGAAGCTGCAGATCCTGCGGGTGCTGCGGGAGCGTGGCACCGTGACCGCGACGGCCGAGGCGTTGCGGATGACACCGTCCGCGGTGTCGCAGCAGTTGACCAACCTCGCGAAGCAACTCGGGGTGCCGTTGCTGGAGGCGCAGGGGCGGCGGGTGCGGCTGACGGACGCGGCGCGGCTGGTGCTGCGGCACGCGGAGGCCGTGTTCGAGCAACTGGAGCGGGCGGACGCCGAGTTGGCGGCCTACCTGCAGGGAGAGGCGGGCGAGGTGCGGGTCGGGGCGTTCTCCACCGCCGTGCCCGCCCTCGTCGTACCGGCCGTGAAGGAGCTGCGGACCGCGCATCCCGGGGTGACCGTACGGGTGCGGGAGGCGGAGGCCGGGGAGGCGTACGAGCTGCTGGCCGCCGGAGACGTCGACCTCGCGCTGTCCCTCGCCGCACAGGCCCCGACGGCCGCCGACCCCCGTTTCACCCGCGTCCCGCTGCTCGCCGACCCCCTTGACGTCGCCCTGCCCCGGGACCACCCGCTCGCCTCGGCCGACGGGCTGCGGCTGGCCGACCTCGCGGAGGAGGAGTGGATCTTCGGCGGGAGCGGGCCCTGGTCCGAGATCACGCGTGGAGCCTGCGAGGCGGCCGGATTCAGCCCGGTACAGGGCCACTCCGCGGCCGGCTGGACGGCGATCCTGGCGATGGTCGAGGCCGGGATGGGCGTGGCGCTCGTCCCGCGCATGGCGGCCGTGGGGAGGGAGCGTGGCGTGGTGATGCGGGAGCTGACCGCGGACCGTCCGCACCGGCACGTCGTGGCGGCCGTGCGGAAGGGGGCCGGGGAGGGGGCGGCGGTGGGGCGGGTGCTGGAGGCCTTGCGGGAAGCCGCGGCGGATCAGCTCTCGAAGTAGTGCCCCTCCTCCAGGTCCTCGATCAGACCGGGGCCCGTCGGCTCCCAGCCCAGCCACTTGCGGGTCAGGGCGTTCGACGCCGGTACGTCGAGGGCGGCGACGGTGGCCGGCCAGCCGAAGTGGGCCTCGGCCTCCTCGGGGGCGATGGACCGGACCGGCAGGTCCAGATGGCGGCCGATGACGGCGGCGATGTCGCGGAACGGGATGCCCTCGTCGCCGACGGCGTGCAGGCAGGAGCCCGCCGGTGCCGACTCCAGGCCCAGCCGGACCAGGCGGGCGGCGTCCGAGCGGTGCACAGCGGCCCAGCGGTTGGCGCCGTCGCCGACGTAGGCCGCGAAACCCTTCTCGCGGGCGGTGGCGATCAGCATCGGGACGAAGCCGTGGTCGCCCCGGCCGTGCACGGCCGGGGAGAACCGGACGGACATCGAGCGGACCCCGCGGTCGGCCAGCGCGAGGGCAGTGATCTCGCTGCGACCCCGGAGCGCCCCGAACGACCCCGGCTGGAACGTGTCCTCCTCCGTGCCGACCGTTCCCGGCTGGAGCAACGCCGTGCCCGAGGCGACGATGAAGGGCTTCCCCGAGCCGTCCAGCGCCGCCCCGATCGTCTCGATGGCTCGCCGGTCGGCCGCGTACCCGGCGTCGAGGTCCGAGAAGTCGTGGATGAAGGCGAGATGGGCGACCCCGTCGGCCGTGGCGGCCCCCGCGGCCAGGCTGTCCGGGTCCTCCAGCGAGCCGCGGTGCACCTCGGCCCCGGCGGCCTTGAGCGACGCGGCGGACGCCTCCGAGCGGGCGAGACCGGTGACCTCGTGCCCGGCGTCGAGAAGTTCGCGGACGACGGCGGAACCGATGAATCCGGTCGCGCCCGTGACGAATACGCGCATGGTCAGTCCTTCGAAGAGAGGGGAGTGGATGTGCCTACATCCTCGGAAGGGACCGCGGCCCGCGTCCAAAGCTTCTTTCGCATGGAGCAATGCGCTTCAGGCATCACCCCAGATGGCTACGCTGGATCGTATGGCCGACCTCGATCTGCGCCTCGTCCGGTACTTCACCGCCGTCGCCGAACACCGCCACTTCGGCCGGGCCGCCGAGGCCCTGCACATCACCCAGCCGTCGCTGAGCCGGCAGATCCGCCGTCTGGAACAGCAGGTGGGCGCCCGCCTCCTGGACCGCACCCCGCGGGGCACCCGGCTCACCGAGGCCGGCGAGGTGTTCCGGCCGCAGGCCGAGGCGCTGCTGCGCACCGCCGCCCAGGCCGCCGCACAGGCCAGGGCGGCGGCCGAGCCCAGCCGGTTCACCGTCGGCTTCGCGGCCGGGATCATCGTCACCCCGGCGGTGCGCGAGCTGCGGCGCCGACACCCGGATGCCGAGGTGCGGTCCACGCACCTGGACTGGGGCGATGTGCACGCGGCGCTGCTGGACCATCGGGCGGACGCGGTGGTGGCCCGACTGCCCTTCCCCACCGACCAGTTGGAGGTCACGGTCCTCTACGACGAACCCAGGACCGTGATCGTCCCTCTCGACCACCGGCTGGCCGGCAAGGAGTCCGTCACCCTGGACGACATCGCCGACGAACCTCTGCCGCGGCTGCTCGGTGCCGATCCGGCCGTGAACGCCTTCTGGCGCCTCGACCCCCGGCCGGACGGCAGCCGGGCACCCGACGGCCCCGTCATCGAGGCGCTGGAGGACAAGTTCGAGGTCGTCGCCGAGGGACAGGCCCTGGTCGTCGCGGCCGACGTGCGCGGCCGAGCGCTGCGCCCCGACCTCACCGCCGTCCCCCTGCACGGCGTCGAGCCCTGCCACGTCGTCCTGGCCACCCGGGCCGGCGACCGCAGCCGACTGGTGACGGATTTCCGCAAGTGTGCGCGCAGCCACCTCACGGGCACCGACCCGCGATAGCGTCACCCCGTCCCCGCGTGACGCAACTCCGGAGGTGCCCGTGGTCGCCGACGTCTGTGCCGTCTGCGCGAAGCCGCTGCCCGGCCGGAAGGGCCGTACCGGCCGCAGCTCCGTCTACTGCTCGGCCGCCTGCCGGCAGAAGGCGTACCGGGAGCGGCAGCAGACCGGGGCGAGTGTGCAGGGGCTCATCGACGACATCGGGCGCCGGGTGACGGAGCTGGTGCCGCAGCCGGCCTCCGTCCTCTACTCCGGGGCGACCGAACTGTCGGCCGCCGTCGCGCAGCTGCGACGCATCGCCCGGGTCGCCCGGGACAGCGCGAACGATTCCGTCACGCCGGCCCCCGTGACGAAAGGCCTCCTCGCCGAAGCCGACTTCGCCACCCTCACCGAGTCCCACCGCCGCGAGATCCAGGTGCACTGCTACCGCATGACCGGCTCCTACGACGACGCCGAGGACCTCGTACAGGAGACGTTCCTGCGGGCCTGGCGGGCCCGGGACGGCTTCCAGGGGCGGGCCGGTGCCCGCACCTGGCTGTACCGCATCGCCACCAACGCCTGCCTGGACTTCCAGCGCCGCACCGCCCGGCGCCCCCAGCGCTACGAACCGGTCCCCGGCATGAACCACGGAACAGGCGAGGCACCCGCCCGGATCACCTGGCTGCAGCCCTACCCCGACGACGAGCTGCCCACGGCCGAGGAGGACCGGCCGGACGTCGCCGCCGTCTCCCGCGAGACCCTGGAGCTGGTCTTCCTCGCCGCCATCCAGCACCTCCCGCCCCGCCAGCGGGCCGTGCTGATCCTGCGGGACGTGCTCGGGCTGAGCGCCGCCGAGACCGCCGAGGCCCTCGACCTGACCGTGGCCTCGGCCAACAGCGCCCTGCAGCGGGCCCGGCCCACCCTCCGCGACCACCTGCCCGGGCAGCGCGCGGACTGGAGCGCAGGCGTGCCGACACAGGCCCAACGCGCCGTCCTGCAGCGGTACATGACCGCGGCCGAGCAGCTCGACTTCGCCGCGATGACCGACCTGCTCAGCAAGGACGTCACGCTCACCATGCCGCCCAACCCGTTCTGGTTCACCGGCCGGGACGCCCTCGTCGAGTTCCTGCGCCCCACCCTCGACCCCGCGTCCCCCATGTTCTTCGGCCACTGGCGCCATCTGCCCGCCCGCGCCAACGGGCAGCTGGCGGTGGGTGGTTACGTCCGCAGGCCCGGCACGACCGTCCATCGCGCCCAGGTCCTCGACGTGCTCCGCTTCGACGCCGATGACCGGATCGTGGAGATCACGTCCTTCGAACCGCATCTGTTCCCGGCGTTCGGGCTGCCGCTGCGGCTGTGACCGATGAGAGATCGCGGTGCCGTGCGTCTGTATGACCGACTCTGACGACACCACCCGACAGGGAGTTGATCCTCATGCTGCTCACCGACAAGACCGCGATCATCTACGGCGCCGGCGGCTCGATCGGCGGTGCAGTGGCCCGTGCCTTCGCCGCCGAGGGCGCCCGCGTGCACCTCGTGGGGCGCACACGGAAGACGCTGGAGGCGGTGGCCGCCGACATCAAGGACGCCGAGGTCGCCGTCGTGGACGCGCTCGACGAGGCGGCCGTGGAGGAGCACCTCGCGGGCGTCGGCGACGTCGACATCTCGTTCAACCTGGTCACACGCGGCGATGTACAGGGCGCCCCGCTCACCGACATGCCCGTGGACGACTTCCTGCGGCCCGTGGTCAACGGCGTCCGCGCGGGCTTCATCACCGCCCGCGCCGCGGGCCGCCGTATGGCCGAGCGCGGCTCCGGAGTGATCCTCACCCTCAACAGCGGCTCCGCGCACGGCAGTCCGATGATGGGCGGCACCGGTCCGGCCGATGCGGCGATCGACACGCTCGTGCGGAACCTGGCCCTGGAGCTGGGGCCGCGCGGGGTGCGGGCCGTGGGGCTGTGGGCGGCCGGGGTGCCCGAGACGTTCACGGTCGAGAAGCTCTCCGCGGTCAACCCGGCGATCGACGAGGCCGCCGTCCAGGGCATCGTCGACAACCTCGCCGGGATGCGGATGACGCGCCGCAACCCCACCCTCGCCGAGGTGGCCGCCACCGCTGTCTTCCTCGCCTCCGACCACGCGGGCGGCATCACCGGCACGTTCGTCAACGTGACCGGCGGAATGATCGCGCGGTGAGGACGCGCGAAGGGCGCCCGGCACACGGCCGGGCGCCCTAAAGGGGCGCGGGGAACTGCGCGACCAGCCACGATGGTGCCGCAGACGATCCACGGCCCATCGCGGCACCCTTAGCGGAGCGCCTCCGCGTCCGCCGCCTGCGCCCTCAGCGCGCGCTCCACTCCCGAGCGGGACTCGGAGACCAGGCGGCGCAGGGCTGCGCTGGGCTCGGCGGAGGACAGCCAGGCGTCCGTCTTGTCCAGGGTCTCCTGCGAAACCTGGACGGCCGGGTAGAGGCCGACCACGATCTGCTGGGCGATCTCGTGCGAGCGGGAGTCCCAGACGTCCTTGACCACCTCGAAGTACTTGTCGGCGTACGGGGCGAGCAGCTCGCGCTGGTCGGTCTGGACGAAGCCGCCGATGACCGCCTCCTGGACGGCGTTCGGCAGCTTGTCGGACTCGACGACCTGCGCCCAGACCTCCGCCTTCGCCTCCTCGGTCGGCCGGGCGGCACGGGCGCTCGCCGCGTGGCGCTCACCCGCGGCCGTCTTGTCGCGCTCGTACTCGCCGGCGATCTCCGTCTCGTCGTAGCGGCCGACCGCGGCGAGCCGCAGCACGAACGCCCAGCGCAGCTCGGTGTCGACGACCAGACCCTCGATCGTCTGCGAACCGTCCAGCAGGGCCTCCAGAAGGTCCAGCTGCTCCGGCGTCCTGGCCGTCGCCGCGAACGCCCGCGCCCAGGCCAGCTGTTGGTCGCCGCCCGGCACGGCGGACCGCAGGTGGGCCAGGGTGGCGTCGGTCCAGCGGGTGAGCAGGGCCTCGCGGGTGGCCGGGTCGGCGTACAGGTCGATGGCGAGCTTGACCTGGCGGTGCAGGGACTGCACGACGCCGATGTCGGACTCCTTGGCAATGCCCGAAAGGACCAGGGAGAGGTAGTCGCGGGCCGCGAGCTCCGCGTCCCGGGTCATGTCCCAGGCCGAGGCCCAGCACAGGGCGCGGGGGAGGGAGGACTCGAAGTCGCCCAGGTGCTCGGTGACGAAGGCGAGGGACTGCTCGTCGAGGCGGACCTTGGCGTACGACAGGTCGTCGTCGTTGAGCAGCACGACGGCCGGGCGGCGCTTGCCCACCAGCTGCGGTACGGCGGTCAGTTCACCGTCGATGTCCAGCTCGATGCGCTCGTCGCGGACCAGCTTGCCGCTGTCGTCGTCGAGTTCGTACAGGCCGACGGCGATGCGGTGCGGGCGCAGCGTCGGCTCTCCCTTGGCGCCGGCGGGCAGGGCGGGGGCCTCCTGGCGGATCGCGAAGGACGTCACGACACCGGCCGCGTCCGTCTCGATCTCGGGACGGAGGATGTTGATGCCCGCCGTCTGCAGCCATTTCTCCGACCAGTTCTTCAGGTCGCGGCCGGAGGTCTCCTCCAGCGCGCCCAGCAGGTCGGACAGGCGGGTGTTGCCGAACGCGTGGCGCTTGAAGTACGCCTGGACGCCGCCGAAGAACTCGTCCATGCCCACGTACGCGACGAGCTGCTTCAGGACGCTGGCGCCCTTGGCGTAGGTGATGCCGTCGAAGTTCACCAGCACATCGTCGAGATCCCGGATCTCGGCCATGATCGGGTGGGTGGAGGGCAGCTGGTCCTGCCGATAGGCCCACGTCTTCATGGAGTTGGCGAAGGTGGTCCAGGAGTGCGGCCAGCGCGACTGGGGGTAGTACGCCTGGCAGGCGATGGAGGTGTAGGTGGCGAACGACTCGTTCAGCCACAGGTCGTTCCACCACTCCATGGTGACCAGGTCGCCGAACCACATGTGCGCCAGCTCGTGCAGGATGGTCTCCGCGCGCAGCTCGTACGACGCGTCGGTCACCTTGGACCGGAAGACGTACTGGTCGCGGATGGTCACCGCACCGGCGTTCTCCATCGCGCCCGCGTTGAACTCCGGCACGAACAGCTGGTCGTACTTCTTGAACGGGTACGCGTAGTCGAACTTCTCCTGGAACCACTCGAAGCCCTGCCGCGTGACCTCGAAGATGGCGTCGGAGTCGAGGAACTCGGCGAGCGAGGGCCGGCAGTAGATGCCCAGCGGCACGCTCTGCCCGTCCTTCTCGTACACGCTGTGGACGCTGTGGTACGGGCCGACGATGAGCGCCGTGATGTACGACGAGATCCTCGGCGTCGGCTCGAAGACCCAGGTGTCGTCCTTGGGCTCGGGCGTCGGCGAGTTGGAGATGACGGTCCAGCCGGTGGGGGCCTTCACGGTGAACTGGAAGGTCGCCTTGAGGTCCGGCTGCTCGAACGACGCGAACACGCGGCGGGCATCCGGGACCTCGAACTGGGTGTAGAGATAGGCCTGTTGGTCGACGGGGTCGACGAACCGGTGCAGTCCCTCACCCGTGTTGGTGTAGGCACAGTCGGCGACGACCCGCAGGACGTTGCGGCCCTCGAGCAGCCCCGACAGGGCGATCCGCGAGTCCTTGAAGACTTCGGCGGGGTCGAGGGCGTCCCCGTTCAGGGTGACCTCGTGGACGGTCGGCGCCACCAGGTCGATGAAGGACTCGGCACCGTTTTCGGCCACGTCGAAGCGCACCGTGGTCACGGACCGGTAGGTGCCGCCCTCCTGCGCGCCGGAGAGGTCGAGATCGATCTCGTACGAGTCAACGGTGAGCAGCTTCGCCCGCTGCTGCGCCTCTTCGCGAGTCAGGTTTGTGCCAGGCACGCGGTCATCTCCTCGTTATGTGTGGGTTCCGCCATCCTTCCATGGGACCGTGGGGAGGGCGACGAGGGTTTTCCCGATGGATCCCCCGGTCACGGACGGGCTGATGCAAACCGGCCTGCGCCGGAAACGCCCCGTCCGTATCCCGCCAGCCATCCAGCCCCGCCCGCGCCAGCCTGGACCAATGACGACCTACACCGCACGACCCATCGCCCCGGCCGTCCTCAAGGAACTGCGCACCACCGACGACGCGGGGCGCCCGATGGTCCCCGTGACCGACGACGAGGGCGGTGCCCCGCTGCGCTGCTGTCTGCGCCGCAGCGAGCCCGGCGAGCGGATCGCCCTCGTCTCCTACGCGCCCCTGCGGCGCTGGGCGGCCGAGACAGGGGCCGAGCCGGGGGCCTACGACGAGCAGGGGCCGGTCTTCATCCATGCCGAGGAGTGCCAGGGCCGAGACGGTGACGGCTATCCGTTCGACAACGAGCACCGGACCGTCCGCCGCTACTCCGCCGACGGGCGCATCCTCGGCGGCGAGCTGGTCGACGCCCCCGACGAAGCCGCCTTCCAGAACGCGTTCGACGACCCGTCCGTGGCGCTCGTCCACGTCCGGGCCGTCGAGTACGGCTGCTTCCTCTACGAGGTCAGGAGGGGCTAGCCCTTCAGCTCCTCGGCCACCAGCTCCGCGATCTGCACCGCGTTCAGCGCGGCGCCCTTGCGGAGGTTGTCGTTGGAGATGAACAGGGCCAGGCCGTTGTCCACCGTCTCGTCGCGGCGGATGCGGCCGACGTAGGACGGGTCCTGGCCGGCGGCCTGGAGGGGGGTCGGGATGTCGGAGAGCTCGACGCCCGGGGCGTCCGACAGGAGCTCCGTCGCGCGCTCCGGGGAGATCGGGCGGGCGAAGCGGGCGTTGACCTGGAGGGAGTGGCCGGAGAAGACCGGGACGCGGACACAGGTGCCGGAGACCTTGAGACCGGGGATCTCGAGGATCTTGCGGGACTCGTTGCGGAGCTTCTGCTCCTCGTCGGTCTCGTTCAGACCGTCGTCGACGATCGAGCCCGCCAGGGGGAGCACGTTGAAGGCGATGGGGCGCTTGTAGACGCCGGGCTCCGGGAAGTCGACCGCGCCGCCGTCGTGGGTGAGCTTGTCCGCGTCGGCGACGACCTTCTGCGCCTGGCCGTGCAGCTCCGCCACGCCCGCGAGGCCCGAGCCGGACACCGCCTGGTAGGTGGCGACGACCAGCGCCTCCAGGCCCGCCTCCGCGTGCAGCACCTTCAGGACCGGCATCGCGGCCATCGTCGTGCAGTTCGGGTTGGCGATGATGCCCTTGGGGCGGTTCGCGATCGCGTGCGGGTTCACCTCGGAGACGACCAGCGGGACCTCGGGGTCCTTGCGCCAGGCCGAGGAGTTGTCGATCACGACGGGGCCCTGCGCGGCCACCTTCTCGGCCAGCGCCTTCGAGGTGGCGCCGCCCGCGGAGAACAGCACGATGTCCAGTCCGCTGTAGTCGGCGGTCGCCGCGTCCTCCACCGTCACACCGTCGAGCACCGTCCCGGCCGAGCGGGCCGAGGCGAACAGGCGCAGCTCGGTGACCGGGAAGGCGCGCTCCTTGAGGATCCTGCGCATGACCGTGCCGACCTGACCGGTGGCTCCGACGATTCCGACCCTCACGGTGACTCCCTCTTACGTGTTCGTGTATGTCTGCGGCGTTTCCATCATGCGGCCGACCCGGGTCCGCCTGTCCAATTCTTTGCGCTCCATGCCCGAAGCCTGGGACGCCCCGCCGTGATCCACGGTTGCGGAACTCCGCCCACACCCGCGCTGAGCTGGAGAAAATCGCCCTACGACGGCCCAGTGCCGCAAGCTGTGCTGGCCGCGCCCGGCGGTGTGACGTACACCTCTGAACGATTTCCCGCGGCCCGGCCGAACGTTTCCGTCGGCTGGGGCGTCGTAGAGGAAACGCGGTGAGGGGGGTGGCTTGTGCTGCGCAGAAAGGCCCGCCGGGCCCAGGAGGACGATCACGGCGATCCTCTGGACGCGGCTCAGGAACGCCGGGTGCGGGCGGTGCTCGCACTGGGCGGGGTGCCGCAGACGGACCTGCCGGACGGGGTGCAGCAGGTCCGTCTGCGGCTGCTGGAGCGGGCGGCGAAGGGGTACGAGGCCCCGCGCGACGTCTCCGCGTGGGCGGCCGTCGTCGCCTCCAACCTGGCCATGGACTGGCACCGGGCCAAGAAGCGCCAGGAGCGGCTGGGGGAACGGCTGGCCTCGCTGCGCCAGCACGAGCAGCCCTCCGGCGAGGACACCAGCGTGCTCTCCCTCGCCGTCGCCCAGGGCCTCGACGAGCTGCCGGACCCCCAGCGCCAGGTCCTCGTCCTGCGTTTCTACGCCGACCTGCCGGTCCGCTCGATCGCCCAGGAGCTGGGCGTCCCCGAGGGCACGGTCAAGAGTCGGCTGCACACGGCGGTACGGGCACTGCGCGCCCGCCTGCACGAGGACGAGGTGGTGTGACATGACCGCGGAACACAACGGTGCGGATGCGCTCATGGCCGCGATCACCGGCGAGGCACTGTCGGACGAGGCCCGCGCGGACACCGCCTTCATGGCCGAGCACCGCAAGGCCGAGGCGGACGTGGCCCTGCTGCGGGAGCAGCTCGGGATCATCGGGGACGCGCTGGGCGCGGAGGGACGACCGCAGCGGCAGCCGGCTCCGGTACGGGCACCGCGGGACTGGCGCCGGGCGCGCAGGTTCGCCTTCGGCTCCCTCGCCACGGCCGCCGTCGCGACCGTGCTGGCGGGGATGGGCTGGCTGGTGACGCAGGCCGGGAGCGGTGGTGGCGAGGACTCCAGCAGCGCCTCGGGTGCCAAGGCGGACGCCTCTGCCCGCTCCCCGTTCTCCAGCGCCGGTTACCTCGCCTGCGCCCGCCTGGTCGCCGAGGGTGACGTCACCAAGGTCGAGCGGCTGCCCGGAGCCACCGAGCAGGAGCGGATCACCCTGCACGTGACCCGTTCGTACAAGCCGGAGAAGGCCCAGAAGAAGGTCACCTTCGTGATCGAGGAGGCGGCCGTCCAGAAGGCCCTCCACAAGGGCGATCACATCCTGGTGGCCATTCCGCAGCACGCGGCAGCCTCGGACTACGTGCTCGTCGGCGAGCAGTCGATCGCCCGCGAACGCGCGCGACTGGACCGGGCGTTGAAGGAGTCGGCCGGCATCGCCTGCTGACGGGGGGACGGGAAAGGGCGGGCGCCCGTACGGACGCCCGCCCTCACTGCCGTACCACTGACTACGGCGTGACCTTCTCGATCTTCACGCTGCCGGTGCCCGCGACCGTGCCGCGTGCGTTCACCAGCTGGACCTGGCCGAAGAACGCACGGCCCTCCGGGGCGGCCGCCGCGGCGGTGACGCTGCCCGAGACGGTCGCCGACTCGCCCGTGCCGAGCTTGACCGGCGCCGACCCGTCGACGGTGACGCTGCCCAGGGACGCGGAGAAGAAGACGTCCCGGTAGTCGTACGCGGTGGAGCCGGACGGGACCGAGTAGCCCGCGACCTCGATGGTGTACGTGCCGGCGGCGGGCGAGGCGACCGAGACCGCCTCCTCCGAGTCGCCGTCGGCGGACGTCCCGACGACCGTGCCGGCGGCGTTCTTCACCGTCAGGTCGAGGTCGGCGGACGCGTCCGACACCTTGCCGATCGCGACGTCCAGCGACTTGGCGCCCGCGGGCACCTCGACCGTGGTGGTCTGCGTCTCGCCCTCCTTGATGGTCGGGCGGGCCGTCTTGGACGAGCCGAGCGGGCCGCCGACCAGCTTGCCGTCGAGCGCGGCGAGCTTGTTCGTCACCTTCCACGAGACGGCGGCCGGGGTACCGACCTTGGCCTCGGGCACGGTCACGGTCTCCGGGTCGAAGGCCGCGCCGAGGACGGCGACGTCCAGCTGGTACGGGTTGTCGAGCAGCGGCGAGGTACGGCGCGACTCGACCTCGATCTCCCAGACGCCGGCCTGCGGGTCCGCATACGAACGCACGTCGGCCTTGCAGCCGTTGCCGTCGAGATAGTTGTTGTAGCAGTACGGGGTGCCGGTGTTGTCGACCGGAGTGCCGTACGGGTGGATCGCGATGAACCGGGTCTGGCTCTTGTCCGCCAGCCCGCCGATCGCGACCTCGAGGGACTTGGCGCCCTCGGGCACGGTCACGAAGTACGACTGCGTGCTGTTGCGCTGCACGGAGTTCGAGGCGGCGAAGGTGTACTTCACCGGCGTCGAGACCACGACGGTGGTGAGGATCTGCTTGTCGATGCCCTCGGTCTTCGGGTCGTCGACCTCGAGGATCGCGCTCTTGAGACCGGCGGACCGCGGATGCGCCTGAACCTTCACCGTCACCGGCTGGTTCAGCGGCAGCTTCACGTCGTCCTTGCCGAGGATCCTGAAGGTGTCACCGGCATTGTTCTCGAAGTACAGCTCGTGACGGACTGCCTTGTCCGGTCCGGACGTACGCGTGATGGTGACGTCGTACGTCTTCTTGTCGCCGGCCTTGAGGCCGCCCTCGCGGTCGTAGAGGCCGGTGCCGAAGCCCGGCGTCTTCAGCGCCTGGTCGAGCGCGGTGTCGACCGGCGCCTTCACGGCGTAGTCGTGGGCCGTTGCGCCGTCCCGGATGGAGTCCCAGGCGTCGACGATGTCGATGCGGCCCGCGCCCTCCTCGTACGCCTGAACGCCCTTGATGTGATGGGCAGTTGAGGTCAGCGCCGTGCGCAGGGTGGCGGGCTTGAGCTCGATGCCCTTCTGCTTGGCGGCGGAGAGGAGCAGTGCGGAGGCACCGGTCGCCTGCGGGGACGCCATCGACGTGCCCTGCAGCATGGAGTAGCCGGCCGGCAGCGAGTAGCCCGACTCGGCGACCGGGGAGCCCGGCAGCCAGGTCTGGGTGGTGTTGATCGCGGCGCCGGGGGCGACCAGGGTCGGCGTGAAGCCGCCGTCCTCGCGCGGGCCGCGGGAGGAGAAGGGCATCATCGCGTACTTCTTCTCGACGGCGGAGCCGTAGTTGGACGCCCAGGTCGCCTTCGAGATGCCCGCGCCGACGGAGATCACCTTGTCGGCCAGGCCCGGGTCGCCGATGGTGTTGGCGCCGGGTCCGGAGTTGCCGGCCGAGATCACCAGCTGCACGCCGTACGTGTCGATGAGCCGCGTGTAGAGCTCGGCGCGCGCGTTGTTGCCGTCGTTGAGCGCCGGGAGGCCGCCGATGGACATGTTGACGATGTCGACACCGCGGTTGACGACGAGGTCGATCATGCCCTCGGTCAGCGCGACGTTGGTGCAGCCGCCGGTCCAGGTGCAGGCACGGGAGGAGACGATGTTCGCGCCGGGGGCAGCGCCGTTCATCTTCCCGCCGAACAGGCCGTTGGCGGCGGTGATGCCGGCGACGTGTGTGCCGTGCTCGGACTCGATGACGCCGATGTTGACAAAGTCGGCCTTCTTGCCGACCCAGTCGCCGCCGAACGGATCCATCGGCACGTCCTTGCGGATCTGCACGACGAACGGCTGGCGCTCCACGACGTCGGTCGACGGGTCGTCGGTGCCGAAGTAGCCGACCTGGAACCCGTCCTTGTACGGCTTCATCGGCGCGTCGTCGCTGAAGTCGTAGTTGTTGTTGAGGTCCACCCGGACGGTCCCGGCGGCGGCGTCGTAGAGGACGCCCCACTTGTCCGTCGTGTCCCCGTCCCGGTTGGCGTCGCCCTTCGCGTCGCCACCCGCGGTGGCGGCCTCGCTGAAGGTGCTGACCTGGTACGACCCGGCGGGCGCCGTCCACGTCTTGCCGCCGTAGGTGAACGTGGGCCCGGAGACGGAGGTCACCATCGGGCGCCAGGTCGCGTCGCTGTCGACGATCGGGTCGGTCGCCGTCACCCAGTCGACGATCTTCCGCTCACCGGTGGTGGTCTTCTGCAGGGCCGGGTGGCCGAGGTCCACACCGGAGTCCAGGATGCCGATGGTGACGCCGCGGCCGTCCGCCTTCGGGTGGTCCTTCACGAAGTCGACGGCGCCCGTCTCGAAGGACGGGTTGTACGGGTTCTCGGCGGGGGTGTTCTTGTCGGGGGCGGGGTAACTGGTCGTCGCCGCAGCCGACTTGGAGTTGGACGTGGCGCTCGGGTCGTCCAGCGGTATCTCCTCGCGCAGGTCGATGCCGTGCACGGAGGAGAGCTTCGCGGCGGCGGCGATGGCCGAGTCGGCCTTGCTCGTCGGGACGGTGGCGCGGACGTACCCGAGCTTGTCGTACGTCCGGCCGACCGAGCCGCCCTTGACCGCGTCCAGCTCCCCGGCGACCTGCTCGGTCTGCCCCGGCGCGGTGGCGATCATCATCGTGACGTTCTTGTCGCCGTCGGCCTTGGCCTCGGCGAGCAGGTCCGCGTCGTCGGAACCGAGCTTGTCGTGCGCGGACTTGACGCTGCCGTCCGAGGGGGCGGTGGAGCCCGGGGACGGGGCGTCGGCGGAGAAGGCCATGGGTATCGGCCCGGCCGCGGAGAGCGCGGCTACAAGACCGGCGGCCACGGCTATTCGGGCCACGGGTCTGAGGGGGGTGAGGGTCATCGGCATCCCTTGTAGTGAAGATTTCTGTGCCGGACGAGCGCACAGCTTTACCCAAGGGACAGTTGTTTGGGAAGTGTTGACCGAAACGATATGGACGTATGGGGAAAACCCCCGATGCCCTTTACGGGGATGAGTCCCCAATAGTGGCAAATGATCCGTCGGTTCAGGACTAACGTCCGTACGTGCGCAGAAAATTGAGGGTGGCGGCCTACGCCATATGCGTCCGCGACGACCAACTCCTCCTGGCCCGCTGGATCGACAACCACGGCCGCCCCGAGTGGACCCTGCCCGGCGGCGGCGTGGAGCACGGCGAGGACCCCTACGACGCGGCCCTGAGGGAGGTGGAGGAGGAGACCGGCTATCACGTGGACCTCACCGCCCTCCTGGGCGTGAACTCGATCCGCCGCACCGCCCCGCGCCGCTTCGGACGCTCCGTCGACCATCACGGCGTACGGCTGGTGTACGAGGGGCGAGTGACCGGCGGCGAACTCCGCCACGAGGTCGGCGGTTCGACGGACATGGCGGCCTGGCATCCGCTGGAGGAGGTGCCCCGCCTGAACCGGGTCGGACTGGTCGACGTGGGGCTGGCGCTGTGGCGGGAGCGGCCGGTGGCGGGGCGGGTGACGGTGACCGCCGAAGACTGACAAAGGCCTGTATGGGTTCTATGCCATCTCTCTCCCAATCTCTCCCGGATCAATCGCCCGTCTGGGATGCTGGGTCGAGCTGAACGGCGCCATCGCCGAGGGGGACGGCCATGGAGTGGAACGCGTCCATCACATACGGCGCACTGGGCGGCCTGGTCGTGGAGATCGTCGTCTTCTACGGGCGGATCGCGGCATGGCAGACGGCCCGGCACCGCGCGCTGGCGAAGAACCGGCGGCGCGACCGTCTCCCGCGCCTCGACAAGTACATCGACCCGCCGTCCGACGCCCTGGCCGCACTGACCCGGCTGTCGCTGGGCGCGGGCGCCGGGTGGATCTTCCATCCGCAGCTGACGGGCGCGTTGGCGACGGTCGCGGTGGGGGCGTCGGCACCGGCGCTGCTGCGGCAGTTGGGGAGCGCGCGGACGTTGCAGGCGGTGCTCGGCAGCTCGGGGCCGCCCGCCCCGCCGGGGCCCACGAGCGGGGATGCCGCCGCCGCGGTGCCGGGTGGCTCGGAGGTGCTGGAGTCATGACGAGGCTCGCATCCCGGTACTGGGCTTCACTGACGGACTCCCGGCCCGAGGTGTGGGACAGGCTGGTCGAACAGGGGCGGCGGCGGGACCTGCCGTTGTGGCGGCGGTATGTGGCGTCGCTGCTGGATGTGGAGGCGGTGGGGCGGGGCGGGGGCGCGGCACAGGCGCCGGAGCAGGAGTTACTGGAGCGGGATCCGCCGGCGTCCACGGTGTACTACACGCTCGACAGGACCGTCACCGTGGGGACGACTCCGCCTGTCCGTAGGCGTGCGTGGCGCATCACCGGCTTCGCGCTGGCGGCTCTGCTGGTCATCGCCACGGCCTTCGGCGCCTCGCGGCTGCTGCCCGGCCCGACGCTGGTCACTCCGATGACCCCGATCGTCCCGCCCGGCCTGCCCCCCGTGGGCTACCACATGGTGAAGGACCCGGCCGGCTACAGGCTCGACGTCCCTCTGGGCTGGACCCGCCGGGAGAAGCAGGGCATGGCGGCGCCGGTGGTCTACTACGACTCTCCGCACGACGGCCGCGAGCTCCAGATCTTCCAGACGGCAGAGAGCTCCCCGGCCGAGTCCCTGTCCCTTGCCGAGAACGACCCCGGATACGGCTTCGCACGGCAACCGGGGTACGCGGTCGTCCAACGTACTTCCGGCGCCAACTCGTCCGAACTCGCCTACGTCTACGACGACCCGGACCGGGGCTACCGCCTGGTGGTCGACCACCGCCTCGAGGCGGCCGACGGCGCCGTCTACGCGATTCGCGCCAGCGGACCCGGGGGCGCGGCGCGTCTCGAACGGATCCGGGCGCCGCTCGACGCCGCCGTGGCGTCGTTCTGTCCGGCCGACGTGCACTGCCCCACGGTCTGAGTGAACCCCCGCGGGATACCTCCCCTACCCGGAAAGATGAACACGGAGTGACCGCCCCCCGGCGGTCCGAAGAGCACCCGTGAACGCGCAGGGTCCCCGAAGATCCACGTACGGTGATCGGCGTTACGCGTTGCCGTCTCGTTCACCAGCAGGTCATCCCCGGTGTCAACGATCCAGTACGAGCGGGATGTTCGCGACTGCGACCGCCCGCGACCACTGCCGACGCGTTCGCACTCGGGGAGATCGCGCCATGTCGCGCATACGCTCTGTCGCCGCCACCATCCCGGCGGTCAACCGCCGTACCGTCCTCGCCGCCACCGGCGCGGCGGCCGTCTCCGCAGGCATCGGCTACGCCCTGCGGCCCACCGACAGCCAGGCCGCCACCACCGACACCACCCGGGTCGTGGCGCAGTCCCGCAAGGCCCCGGCCGCCCCCCTGGCGCCGTACACGAAGGGCACCACCCTCGCCGCGGTCGCCGCCCCGCGCACCAGCACGCCGTACCGCCGTCTCGGCGACGGCCCAGGCTGGAGCCGCGTCGTGCGCAGCGAGCTCGCCGCCCCCAAGTCGGGCCGGGCCGGCCGCCGTACCGCACTGGCGGCGTTCGTGCAGCTGACCGACCTGCATCTGATCGACGCCCAGCACCCGTTGCGGCTGGAGTACCTCCGCTCGGCGAGCCCGCACTCCTGGCGTCCGCACGAGGCGCTGACCGTGCAGGGCGCGATCTCGCTGGTGGAGAGGATCAACGCGTTGCGCGGGGCGCCGGTGACCGGCTCGCCGCTCCACTTCGCCATGACCACCGGCGACAACACGGACAACAACGCGAAGACCGAGCTGGAGTGGTACCTCACCATCATGAGCGGGGGGAAGATCACCCCCAACTCCGGTGATCCGCGGCACTACGAGGGCGTCCAGAACAGCGGGCTGAAGCTGTACTGGCAGCCCGACTCGACCGTCCGTGACGGCGACAAGCAGCTCGGCTTCCCGCACCTCGACGGCTTCCTGGCCGCCGCGACCCGCGAGGTCCGCAGCCCCGGCCTCAACCTGCCCTGGTACTCGACGGTCGGCAACCACGACGCCCTGCCGCTGGGCTGCTACGGGCACGGCGACTCCTGGCTCGCCGAGTTCGCGGTCGGCGGCAAGAAGCTGATGACCCTGTCCGCGTCCGAGGCGAAGAAGCTCCAGGACCACATCAAGACCGGCAACGACCCGAAGGGCACGGCCTTCCGGGACCTGCTGAAGGCGCACGCGCGGGACATGCGTTCGGTGACGGCGGACGAGAAGCGGGCGCCGTTCACCCCGGCCGACTATCTCAAGGCCCACCTCGACCCGGCCCACCGCGGTAACGGCCCGGTCGGCCACGGCTACTCCTCCGCCAACCTCGCGGCGGGCACCCAGTACTACACCTTCCGCATCTCCGACGACGTCATCGGCATCAGCATCGACACCACCGACCCGGGGGGCCACTTCGAAGGCTCCATCGGGACGGCCCAGTTGAACTGGCTGGACAAGCAACTGCGGGACAACAAGGACTCGTACGCCATCGTCTTCAGCCACCACACCAGCCAGACGATGGACAACACGTCGCATGTCGACCCTGCCCGGCCGCGCGAGCGCCGCCACAGCGGTCAGGAGGTCGTGTCCCTGCTCAGTAAGCACGCCAACGTGGTCGCCTGGGTGAACGGACACATCCACCGCAACGACATCACCCCGCACAAGGCCGCGGGCGGCCGTTCCTTCTGGGAGATCTCGACCGCCTCGCACGTGGACTACCCCCAGCTCGCCCGTGTCATCGAGATCGCCGACAACAAGGACGGCACCCTCTCGCTGTTCACCACCCTCGTCGAGTCCGCGGCCCCGCACCGCACGGACTTCTCCGACCTCACCCAGACGGGCCTGGCCGCCCTCTACCGCGAGCTGTCGTACAACGCCCCCGGCGCCGGTACGACGCTCGGTGGCGACCCGAACGACCGCAACACGGAGCTGGTGCTGAAGAAGGGCTGAAGGGCCGAAGGGCCGAAGGGTCGAAGAAGGGCTGAAAGCTGCTCAACCGGCCCGCAGTGCGTCAACTCCCGTACTGCGGGCCGAGTCTGATCCCCCGACCGCGCTCAGCGGTGAGCGACACGAGACGGGGGAGAACATGACCTTGCGCATGCGTACATCTCTGACGGCGGCCACGGCCGTCGTGCTCTCGGCGGCCCTGGCGGGCCCCGCCCTCGCGGCGACGCCCGCCAGAGGCGCCGGTGCGCACCACGAGGCGACCCGCCGGGCCATCGAGGCCGCGGTCAGGGACGGCGTGCCCGGCGTGACGGCGACGGCGAAGGACGCCCACGGCACCTGGTCGACGACCGCCGGCGTGGGCAACCTCCGTACGGGCGAGCCGCGTTCGGCCGAGGACCGCTTCCGCGCGGGCAGCATCACGAAGACGTTCGTGGCGACGGTGCTGCTGCAGCTGGAGGCCGAGGGACGGCTGTCGCTGGACGACACGGTGGAGAAGTGGCTGCCGGGCGCGGTCCACGGCAACGGCCACGACGGCAGCCGGATCACCGTCCGCCAACTCCTCAACCACACCAGCGGCATCTACGACTACACGAACGACGAGACGTTCGTGCGCCGGTACTTCTCCAAGGACGGTTTCTTCAAGCACCGCTACGACCGATGGACCCCCGAGGCCGAACTGGCCGTCGCCATGCGCCACAAACCGCTCTTCGAGCCCGGGACTTCGTGGAGCTACTCCAACACGAACTACCTCCTGGCCGCGATGGTGGTCGAGAAGGTCACGGGCCATACGTATGGCACGGAGGTCCGCCGGCGCATCATCGACCCACTCCACCTGACCGGCACCTCGGTCCCGGGCAACCGGGTCACCCTCCCGCAGCCCAGCAGCCGTACGTACTCGAAACTCGCGGACTCCACGACGGGCCCGACGTACGACGTCACGACCGTCAACCCCTCCCTGGCCTACGGCTCGGGCGAGCTGATCTCCGACACGTCCGACCTGAACCGCTTCTTCAAGGCCCTGCTCACCGGCCGTCTGCTCCCGCCCGAGCAGCTCAAGGAGATGAAGACCACGGTCAAGGCCGACGTCCTGCCGAACGCCCGCTACGGCCTCGGCCTGATCGACCGCAGGCTCAGCTGCGGCGTCCATGTCTGGGGCCACGCGGGCGGCATCTTCGGCTCGATCTCGGAGGCGGTGACGACGGCGGACGGCCGTCACTCCCTGTCCTTCAACCTCAACGGGGACTGGACGGACGTGGAACACACCCAGGCGGTGATCGAGGCGGAGTTCTGCAGCGGTCAGGACCGCTGACGGCTCTCCTCGATCGCCGCGCGCAGCTGGGCGACCGCCTCGTCCACCGCGCCGTCGGCGAGGTTGCCGTACCCGAGGACCAGGCCGTGCTCGGCATGGTCCTCGGTGGCGTGACAGGCAGCCAGGTCGGCGACGCGCAGGGCGCGGGCGGCCGCCGCCACGACCACGGCTGCGGTGTCCACGGCGGCGGGCAGGCGGAGGATGAGATGCAGTCCGGCCGCGATGCCGGAGACCGGGGCGCCGGGCAGCTGGTCGGCGAGGGCCCGGACGAGGGCGTCGCGGCGGTCGCGGTAGCGCTTGCGGCAGGCCCGCAGATGGCGGTCGTAGGCGCCTGACTCCAGCAGTTCCGCGAAGGCGAGCTGGTCGAGGGGCGGGGGCTGGGTCGCCGTCTGGTCGGCCTGGCGCAAGTGGTCGGTCCAGGCCGCGGGCGCCACGATCCATCCGATGCCGAGCGCGGGGGAGAGGATCTTGCTGAGCGACTTGAACAGCACGACCCGGGACGGATCCATGCCCTGCAGGGCCGCGACCGGGCGGCGGTCGTAGCGGAACTCCGCGTCGTAGTCGTCCTCCAGCACGACGCCGTCCACCCGGCGGGCCCACTGCAGCAGGGCCGCGCGCCGCTCGGGGGCGAGCACCGTGCCCAGCGGGAACTGGTGCGCCGGGGACGTCAGCACGGCCCGCAGCCCGGACTGTCCGGCGAGGTCGTCGGTGCGCAGACCGGCGCCGTCCGCGCGGACGGGCACCACGTCCAGGCCCGCGGCGCGGATCACCTCGCGCAGCCGGGTCCAGCCCGGTTCCTCGACTCCGACGGCGGTGATGCCACGGGCGCGCAGCACCTGGCAGAAGCGGCGTACGCCGTCGGTGACGCTCGTGCACACCGTCACGTCCTGCGGGGTTGCGGACACGCCCCGGGAGCGGGCCAGGTACTCGGCGAGCAGCCGCCGAAGGCGGGGGTGGCCGCCGGGCGGAGGGTAGCCGAGCTCCGTGAACGCCACGGAGGCCACCTGCGAGCGCACGGCCTCGGCCCACCGGCGGCGCGGGAACGCCCGCAGGTCGGGCAGGCCCGGGGCCAGGTCGAAGCGGGCCGCGGGATCCGGGCGCGGAGTCCGGTGTACGGAGCCGTCGTCCGGGCGGTTCGACCAGCGCACCCGGGTCGCGGAGCCGGTCTGCGCCTCCAGATACCCCTCGGCGACGAGCTGCCCGTACGCCTCGGTCACCGCCCAGCGCGAACAGTCGAGGTCGGCGGCGAGCTGCCGGCTGGGCGGCAGGGCGGTACCGACCTCGATCCGCCCCGCCCTGATCGCCGTACGCAGCGCCCGCTTGACCCGCTCGTGGAGGGGGCCGGTGCCGTCCCGGCCCAGCTGGAGCAGCAGATCACCCGCCAGATTGGTCTGTGATTCCCGCATGCCATTGGACGGTAGCAGCGAGCCATTTCTCCCTACCTTCGAACCATGGCATCCATCAGGAGCTCCCGACCGACCCAGCCCCATCAGCTGCTCTCCGGCGTCTTCGCGGACTGGTCCGACAGGGCCGGCGTCTTCTCGGCGCTGCCGCACGCGCCGGTCGTACCCGACGACTCCCGGCAGCGGCGGCCTCTGCCGGGCCGCCGAAAAATCACGGGCTATTCTTACCCGGCCGCCAAATGATCGGCGCTTCACACTTCCGTGTAAACAAATGCCGGGTGTAATCGAGAGGACTCCGACACGAAGCGCCGAGTTAATCCGTACGCAATATTCATGCCGCCTCATATCGGCTAACCCGCAGTTCTCGGGGATGGCTCGATTTATCGCAAGGCGGGTGGTCGTGTGCGTGCGAGGCGCGGACTGCACGTGCTCTCGGTCTACGAGGGTTTCTTCTCCGGCGGAGCCCGGATCGTTCACAGTGACGTCGTACTCGGACTTCAGGAGGGTGACCAGCACCATCGCGTGCTGAGCATCCACGGCGAGGTGCATCGCGAGGCCACCCGGCAGCGCATGGAGGACGACGCGTGCTACCGGTCGCTGACCGCGGCGGGCGTCGGCGTCACGTCGTTGGGCCGCAGCTTCGGCCCGGCCGGCGCGAGCGGGGATCCGGCCGTTTTCACCGGCCCGGAACTGGCCGATACGGCACGGGCGACGGCGGACGCGGACGTCATCCTGTCCCTGAAGGAGCAGCCGCTGAGGCTGCTGAACCAGGCAGGTCTGCCCCGCCGCCCGGTCGTGGTCTGCCTCCACCGCTCCGACCCCGAGAACCAGGGCGCCGCCCTGGACGAGCTGAAGGCCGCCATCGCCGACGGCACGGTCGTGGCCTGCGTGTGCTGCGCGGAGTCGACGCGGGCGGCATACGAGGCGGCGGGGGTGCCGGGGGAACTGCTGCACGTCATCCCGAACGGCGTGGACCTGGAGAGGTTCCGCCCCGACCCGGCCCGCCGCCTGGCCTTGCGCACGTCCCTCACCATCCCGGCCGACGCCCCGGTGGTCGTCTTCGCCGCCCGCTACGACGCCATGAAGAACGTCCCGCTGTTCCTGCGGGCGGCGCGGGAGTGGCTGGCGCGGGAGCCCGAGGGGCACGCGCTGATGTGCGGCGCGGGGATGACGCCGGTCAACCCCGGGTTGGATGCGGACATCGAGGCCGCGTTCGGAGGCGACCGGTCGCTGGTGGACCGGCTCCACCGGCTGGGCGTACGGCACGACATGGAGCACGTGTACGCCGCTGCGGACGTGGTGGCGCTGACCTCGTCCTGGGGCGAGGCGGCCCCGCTCTGCCTCGTCGAGGGAATGATGTGCGGGGCCGTACCGGTGGCCACGGACGTCGGCGACAGCGCGGCGATCGTGGCGGGGCACGGGTTCGTCACCCCGCCGGACGCGGGCGCGATCGCGGAGGCGTGGGGCGAGGCGATCGCCGCCCGCGCCGACCTCGCGCCGGCGCTGGCGGCCAGCCGTGAACGGTTCAGCCGTACGCGGATGATCGCCGCGTACGCTGCGCTGCTCGACGGGGTGCATACGCGGGCGACGGTGCAGCCGGGGTTGCCTGAGCCGCTGTGAGGGTCTGGGCGGCCGGGTTCACTCTCGGTGCGCCCGCCTGCGCCTTCGTCCTCTCGTTCGTCCTGTCCGGCCGGTACGCCGAGCGGGCGAAGGCCGCCGCCGGACGGGCCCTGGCATGACGACTCACACGGGTACGCACGAGCCCGCCGACGAGTAGGTGCTGCCCGGCGGCCCCTCCTCGCCGCGGTCCCGTTCACTCCACCCGCGTCGACCCCCGTACTCCCGTCGACGCCCCTGTCGTAGCGCCCGGCGCTGTGCCGTCGTCCCCGCCGTCGTGCGCCGTCGGCAGTACCTGACGCACGCTCACCAGCGCGGCCAGTGCGATCGCGCCCGCCACTGCGGGTACCCCGGCCGCGCCGGCCGTGGACAGGGTCAGACCGCCGAGGGCTCCGGCGACCGCTACGCCCAGGAACTGGGCCGAGAAGTGCAGGCCGAGAGCCTGGGAGCGCTGTTGCGGGGCCAGGCCGGCCAGGCGGGTCTGCTGGCTGATGCCGCCCGACCACCAGGCCATGCCGAAGACGAACAGGAGGGGGAAGGCGACGATCCGGGCCGCCGTCGGGACATGGGCAACTGTCAGCAGCGTCAGGACCGCCAGGAATCCGGCAATGAGCAGCAGTACGGTCCGCAGGACCGTCGCCAGCGCGTGCTTGCCCAGCACCGAGCCGATGAGGCGCCCGCCCGTGAAGCCGCCCGCGCCGAACACGACCATCAGTGCCGCAACGCCCGTACTGCCCAGGCCGGTTGCCCGGTGCGCGATGGGGGACAGGTACGTGTACATCGTGTACGCCGCGAGGAAGAGACCGAACGTCGTCACCAGGCCCCAGCGGACCGGTCCCCGGCGCAGCAGGTTCAGGCGCCCGGTCGTCGCGCCCGCCGTGCCGGGGACGTCCGGGAGCCAGGCCAGGACGGCCAGGGCGGTGACGAGCGCCAGCGCGGCCACGAAGGCGAAGGACGCCCGCCAGCCCAGCGCCGCGCCCACCACCGTGCCGATGGGGGCGCCGAGGGTGAGGGCGACCGCGTTGCCGCCGGCCGTGACGGCGATCGCGCGCGGCAGCTCCTCGGGTTTGCTCAGCGCCGCCGCGGCGGCCGCCGCCGGCGCCGCGAACAGCGCCGCACCCAGCGCCGCCAGGACGCGCGCCACGGCCAGCGTCGCGATGTCGGGGGAGACGGCTGCGAGCACATTGGCCGCGGCGAAGCCCACCGCGGCCCAGATGAGGAGCCGTTTGAGGGGTACGTGCTGGAACTGGCCGATCAGGGGCGGCCCGGCGATCGCATAGACCAGGGCGAAGACCGTGACCATCTGCCCGCACACGGACACCGTCGAGTGGAGGTCGTGGGCCACCTCCGGGAGCACTCCGGCGATCACATATCCCTCGGTGCCCACCGTGAAGGTGCCAAGGGCTAAGAGGTAGATCCTTGGATTCATGGTCCAACGGTACAAGAGTCGTTGAACCTTTGGAAGGTGGGGTCCGGCGCAGTAGGGTCGACGTCATGCGGGACAGATTTCATGCCGAACTGGCCAACGTCAGCCTGGCCGAGGCGATGCACGGGCTGAGCGATCCGCTGCGCCTGCGGATCGTCGCGCTGCTCGCCGAGCGCGGTGAGACCGAGTGCTCGGTGATCTACAACGACCTGGGCATCAGCAAGTCGAACGCCTCGCACCACTTCCGGGTCCTCAGGGAGTGCGGGCTCATCTGGCGCAGCCACCAGGGGCAGCAGCAGAGCGCCCGGCTGCGGGCGGACGAGTTCGAGGAGCGGTTCCCGGGGCTGCTGCCCGCCGTCGTCAAGAACATGGCCGTCGTCGAGAACATGGCAGAAGGCGGGAGCGGCGAACGGTGACGTCCGCCGCCCCCGGCCCGGCACGGCTCAGCCGAAGAACACGTTCCCGAGGCTCAGCCCCGTATACGTGTCCCGCATCTTGATCAGGTCACCGTCGCGCAACTCTGCCCCGTCCTTGTGCGAGCTGATGCAGGAGCCCAGCAGCAGGTACACGACCGTTCCGGCCTCGAACAGACCGCGCCGGCGCAGCAGCAGCCGTTCCAGGACGCGGGGGGAGTAGAGCATCTCCCGCCTGCCGAGGGTTCCTCGGCGCTCCCACACGGCCGTGCCGTCGCGGCTGATCGACGCGCTGACCGCGCTGGACGGCGGCAGTTCGTCCAGGACCACCTCGGCGGCCACGGACGTGGGCTGCAGCTTCGACAGGTTCGCCAGGTTGCGGCGCGCGTGCCGAAGCCCCGCGTCGGAGAAGTCGTTGGCCAGCGTGAAGCCGAGGTAGACCGGGTCACCCTCCTTGTTCACGCAGTAGACGGCGCAGTACTCGACCTCTATGCCGCCGCCGGTCAGCGGCACCGGGCTGGAGAGCGGGTCCCCATCGGTGCGCAGCAGGTCTCCGGTTCCTTTGTAGTAGAAGTCCAGCTTCCCCTTCTCCACCGCTGTTTCGTTCACCACGGCGTGTGTGTAGCCGAAGCTGTAGACGGCGGCCCGGGAGCGCTCCGCGGGGAGGAAGGGGACCGTGCCGGGGGGTGACGGCCGCTCCTCGTGCCCGGCGAGGCCGTCCAGGTACTCCGGCCAGGACAGGCCGCTGTCGGCGTAACCGACCGCGAGTTCGTACGAGCCGGCGACTTTCCGGTTCATGTGCACTCACCTCGCTTCTTCTTGAAACGTCGCTTCTTCTCGGGTGTCACTTCTTCTTGAACGCCTTGTACTGCCGCCCGCCGAGCAGCAGTTCATGGGTTTCCACGAGGTTGTCGGGCCGCTCGCCGCCGGCCGGCAGATTGCGGACGTCGGTGATCAGGACACCGCCCTGGAGCAGGGTGCGCTCCAGCTCGGCGAGCGGCACGACCGGAGTGTCCGGGGCGTGTTCCGAGACCGTGAGGTCGTAGCCGATCCGCTTGTTGTAGTGGAAGGTGCCGGCCGTCTCGAAGGGCAGCTCGGTGGTCGTGAGGTCCGAACGCACCCTGATCCGCAGGGCCTTGTGGTCGCCGGCCCACTGCAGGGCATGGGGCGTGAGGTCCGGGGAGTGCGTGGCGATGTCGAGGCGGCCCTGGGCGAGCAGGGGTACGAGCCGCAGCGAGTCCGGCTTGAGGAGCAGGGCCCGCGATCGCGGGTGGGTCACCTCCTCCACCAGGTCGGCGAGTTCGGACAGGTCCGCGCCGTCGCCGGCGAGCAGAGGGCCGCTCTCCTCGCCGTAGACGCGCAGCCAGTCCTCGTCGACCCGGCCCCAGTCGGAGATCCGCAGGACCTCCTCCACCGTCAGGTCGTACCGGCCGAACAGAAAGGCCTTGAAGGGCTGGTACTGCAGGATGCGCCCGTGGTCGCCGACGATGGAGTAGTCGCCCACCCAGCCGTTGATGAAGGACCGGGTGCCGACGACGCTCGCGAGGCCCAGGTAGTCGGCGTTCCAGCCCACCATGGCGTCGCGGCCCACCCAGGCGTAGTCGCGCAGTACGACAGCGGGCTGGTGGGTCATGGAGACGGTGCGTGCGCCGATCGACGGGCGCCCGTACGCGCTGTGGTCCTGGCGCAGGAGCAGGCTGCCGGGGGACAGCCAGGCCCCGTCCCCGATGGTGATGTCGCCGCCGGCGTTGATCCCGCTGCCCTTGCCGAACCGCACGTACCTGCCGATGTTGATGCGGGGTATCTGCCCCGCGTGCAGTGCGTACTGGTGGTCGGCGTGGGGGGCGCTGAAGTAGGCGCCGCCCTCGAAGTGAGTGGGGAGGATCCAGTGCTGTCCGGCACCCTCCCGGACCAGCAGGGGATCGCCCGAGGTGTCGACGGAGAAATGGTTTTCCGGAAGGCCGAGTTCCGCCGCCAGTTCCCGCAGTGAATTGGCCACCAGTCGGCCGAATTCTATCTGCTGCTGCTCGTTTCCGGTGGTGGCCGACTTCTTCCGCAGTTCCTTGAGGACCTGGGCGTACCGAACAATGGGGTACGGATCGGGTCCGGAGGCCTCCGCCAGCTTTTCGAGAAGGTTTACCGTGCTGACCCGCTCTATCGTCGTGTGCACGTCGAAGTATGCGGACTTGTTCACGTGGTTCCCCCTGGAAACGTCGTTGGACGGTTGGCAAAAGCCTAGGTGAGAGGCGTCGAGGGGACCAACGAGAGTTGTTTATTGCTTCAATAATTGAAGGTTATCGGCAACTCCGTGTAACCGGAAAGGATTCATCAATAATCAGTCAAGGGAGGGATTGGCGCAGCATGCCTGGGTAAGGCGCCTGGTCATGTTCCGTAATCTGGATGTAGGTCAGCTGCGTACCCTCGTTACCATTCTGGAAACAGGAGGTTTCCGTCGTGCGGCCGAGCGGCTTTCTCTCACGCAACCCGCGGTGAGTCAGCACATACGACGCCTCGAATCCCTTCTCGACGGCCCCGTCTTCATCAGTACCGGACGGCGGCTCAGGCTCAGTCCGCAGGCCGAGGAACTCGCCGGATACGCCCGGCGGATGGTCGCCCTCAACGACGAGACGGTTGCCCGGGTCAGCGCCGTGCCGCGCCGCGAACTGGTGCTGTCGATCGGCATCTCCCAGCAGTTCGAACCAGCCATGCCCGAGCTGCTGTCGGGGCTGACCCGATTACTCCCCGACGCCCGGTTGGCCCTGCGCACGGGCCTGAGCGCACCGCTCACCGCCCGGGTCGCGGACGGGGAACTCGACCTCGCGCTGATCTCGGCGCCGCCGCGCGGCAGCCGGGACCGGTTCCTGGGCCGTGTACAACTCGCCTGGTTCGGCCGCCACTTGGTGGACGCGGGCGCTCCGCTCCCACTGGTCCTGTGCGCCGAGCCCTGCAATCTGCGGGTCCACGTCCTCAACTCCGTCACCCTCGGCCGGCTCTCCTGGCGGAGCGTCTACGAGGGCCCGGACCTGCCCGGCGTGCGGGCGGCGATCCGTGCCGGGCTCGGCAACACCTGCCTGCCGGCCAACGCGGACGAGCTGTGGGGGCTGCGCAAGGCCCCGGCGGACTGCTTTCCGCCGGTCGACCCGGTCCCCGTGTCGCTGGTGGTCGCACCCGGCACCAAGGAGGGCGTCATCGAGGCGGCGCACCTCGCGGCCCGCGACGCCCTGCGCTGTTTCCCCTACCTGGACGAGGGCACCGGCGACGACACCTACGACCTCGTGATCGAACCCGAGCGGCCACAGCCCCTGGCCTCCTGACGCGCACGAGGAGGGGCCACCGGCACCCGGCGGCCCCTCCTCTCCCCTCCTGGTCCAGCCCCGGTCCGTCACTACCGGGGCAGCACCACGACATACGCGGCGGGCTCCCGGTCGCCGGACGCCATCAGCGCCGTACGGACGACCGCCGCCTGCTGCTCCATCGAGTCGCGGAGCTTCTTGGGCGTGATGTAGACGACCGTGATGCCCAGGCGCTCCAAGTGCTCCCGCTTGCGGGCGTATTCGGACCACAGCGCGTCCTCGTCCTGTCGCGGGGCCCGGGTGTCCAGTTCCACGGCCACCGCCTGCTCCGGCCAGTAGGCGTCCAGGCCGCCGAGGTGGGGGCCGCCCGGCAGGCGGAGGTCCACGTTCCAGACCGGGTCGGGCAGGCCGTAGTCGTGGACCATCCGGTAGAGCCGGTCCTCCGCGATCGCGCGGCCCTCGGCCAGCAGGGAGTCCACCGCGTCCACCACGTGCGGGCGGCTCAGCAGCTTCGCCTGGTTCAACGCCCGCACCACCGAGGCCGGTTCGCAGTGGCCGGCGCGCACCGCCTCCGTCAGCAGCCGGCGTACGGCGCCCGCGTCCGCCAGTTCCGACACCGCGTCGGCCAGGGCGCGCGGCACCGGCGCGATCGGAACTCCCGTCACCTGCTGGGGAGTCGGCAGCGCGTGCGTGCGGACGATCCGTGCGCAGCCCACCGTGCGCAGCCGGCGCAGCCGGGGGACCAGTACGTCGATCTTCTCCAGCGACAGCAGCGGCGGCGCGGACGTGAAGCCGTGCAGGGTCAGGGCCGCCAGGCCCGTGATCATCGCCTCCGCGTAGACCGGTCGGTGCGGGTCGTCCGCGCCCGGCTGCGCCGGCACTCCGGGGGCCGACTCGCGTGCCGCGTACATCAGCACCGCGTGCAGTCGCTCCTCGCTGGTCGGCGGGCCCGGGTGGAGGAGGAAGACGCCCGGGAGGAGCTGCTGCCAGGGGCCGCTGGTGCGGCACTGCTCGCTCATCTCCGCGGACGAGACGCCGTGTGCACGGAGCTGAGCCGTCGTCAGCACGCGGCGGTGGACTTCGGCGAGGTGGCGGAGGGGGCGGGGGGAGGCCGGGGGGAGCGGGGTGTTGTGGTTCATGCCGGGGGGTTTCCCGCGCTTCAACCGTCCTCTAACCGCTGTTACACGCTCGTCGACAAAAACGGACAAGGTGGCACTAAAGGACGCGTGTTCGGATGCCGATAGGGCATCGAAAACCCCTGGTCCGTTCGGGTCGGACCAGGGGTTACGGGTGTTATTGACCGGATTCCGTAACGGTCACACGCGGATCAATCGTTGGCCAAAGCCTGCGCCCGCAAGGCCCGCGCCAGGTCGTCGCGCGCCTCCAGCACCAGCCTGCGCAGCGCCGGCGCCGCGTCCTCGTGGGCCGCGAGCCACGCGTCCGCAGCGTCCAGCGTCGCCTGCGCGCCCTGCTCCGTCGGGTAGGCCGGGAACAGGCCCCGGACCACGTCCATGCCGATCTGGATCGACCGATCCCGCCACACCCGCTCGATCGCCGCGAAGTACTTCGAGGCGTACGGCGCGATCAGCTCCCGCTGCGAGGGCTGCGCGAAGCCCGCGATCGTCGCCTCCACCAGGGCGTTGGACAGCGCGTCCGACTCCACCACCTGCGCCCAGGCCTGTGCCTTCACCGCCTCGGAGGGGCGGGCGGCCAGACAGCGGACCTGGTGGCGCTTGCCGGACGCCGTGTCGTCCCGGGCCAGCTCGGCCGCCAGCACCGCCTCGTCCACGACCCCGTGGGACGCCAGCGGCTCCAGGAACGCCCAGCGCAGCTCCTGGTCGACCTCCAGCCCGTCGATCTTCTCCGTACCGTCCAACAGGCCGCGCAGCAGCGCCAGTTGGTCCGGACCGGCAGCCGCCACCGAAGCGAAGAAACGGGCCCAGGCCAGCTGCTGCTCGCTGCCCGGCTCGGCCGCCCGCAGATCCCGCAGGGCGACCTTGGCCAGCAGCCGCTCGCCCGTCCGCCGCCAGGCCGGCGCCACATAGTTGACCAGCGCCGAGTTCGCCCACGCGTGCAGCATCTGCAGGACGCCGATGTCGGACTCGCGGTGCGCGAAGCGCGCCACCAGTTCCACGAAGTCGGCCGCGGGCAGCAGTGCGTCCCGGGTCAGGTTCCACAGCGCCGACCAGCACAGGGCGCGGGCCAGCGGGTCGGTCATCGTCCCGAGGTGCTCGCGCAGCGTGGCCAGCGAGGTGTCGTCGAAACGGATCTTGCAGTACGTGAGGTCGTCGTCGTTGACCAGGACCAGCTCCGGCGCCTGAACGCCCGCCAGCTCCGCCACGACCGTACGCGGCCCGTCGACGTCCGCCTCGACCCGCGCATACCGCTCCAGGGCCCCTTCCGCCGAACGCCGGTACAGGCCCACCGCGACCCGGTGCGGCCGCAGCTCAGGATGTGACTCGGCGGCCTCCTGCACCACCGCCAGCTCGCCGACCCGGCCCTCCGCGTCCAACAGCACGTGCGGGGTGAGCGAGTTGACCCCCGCCGTCTGCAGCCACGACCGCGCCCAGCTCCCCATGTCCCGGCCGCTGGTCTCCTCCAGCACCGACAGCAGATCGCCGAGGCGCGTGTTGCCGTACGCGTTCCGCTTGAAGTAGCGCCGCGCACCCTCCAGGAACGCGTCCTGGCCGACGTACGCCACCAGCTGCTTCAGTACGGAAGCCCCCTTGGCGTAGGTGATGCCGTCGAAGTTGAGCTTCGCGTCCTGCAGGTCGCGGATGTCGGCGGTGATCGGGTGGGTGGAGGGCAGCTGGTCCGCGCGGTACGCCCAGGCCTTGCGGCGGTTGGCGAAGGTGATCCACGCGTCGGTGAAGCGGGTCGCGCCGACGTTCGCGAACGTGCCCATGAAGTCCGCGAAGGACTCCTTCAGCCACAGGTCGTCCCACCACACCATGGTGACCAGGTCGCCGAACCACATGTGCGCCATCTCGTGCAGGATGACGTTGGCCCGGGCCTCGTACGAGGCCCGCGTGACCTTGCCCCGGAAGATGAACTCCTCGCGGAAGGTGACGAGCCCCGGGTTCTCCATCGCGCCGAGGTTGTACTCGGGCACGAACGCCTGGTCGTACTTCCCGAAGGGGTACGGGTAGTCGAAGTGGTCGTGGAAGAAGTCCAGGCCCTGTTTGGTGACGAGAAAGACGTCGTCGGAGTCGAAGTAGGGGGCCAGACCCTTGCGGCACAGGGCGCCGAGAGGGATCTCCAGCGTCGTACCGTCCTCGAAGGTGCGGGAGTACGAGTCGGTGACGTAGTGGTAGGGACCGGCCGTCACGCACGTGATGTACGTCGAGATCGGCTTCGTCTCCGCGAACCTCCACACCCCGTCCGCCAGCTCACCGGCGCCGTTGCTCCAGACCGTCCACCCCTGAGGCGCCCGCACCTCGAAGCGGAACGGGGCCTTGAGGTCCGGCTGCTCGAAGTTGGCGAAGACGCGGCGGGAGTCGGCCGGCTCGTACTGGGTGTACAGGTACACCTCGCCGTCCTCGGGGTCGACGAAGCGGTGCATGCCCTCGCCCGTGCGGGAGTAGGCGCACTCGGCGTCGACGACCAGCTCGTTCTCGGCGGCGAGGTCCTCCAGGAGGATCCGGGAGCCGTCGAAGACCTGGCCTGGATCGAGATCTCTCCCGTTGAGTGAGACGGAGGTCACACTGGGCGCGATCAGGTCGGCGAAGGTGGCGGCGCCGGGCTCGCTGCTGCGGAAGCGGATCGTGGTCACCGACCGGAAGGTGCGCGGACCCTGCCCGGCCCTGTCCCCCACCGCAGTACGCAGGTCGAGGAACACGTCGTACCCGTCGACGGACAGCAGGGCGGCCCGCTCCCGGGCCTCGTCGCGGGTCAGATTCTCACCGGGCACGGGCGGTACTCCCTCTGGGCATATCGGACATCTGGGGGTGTGGCGGAACAGGACCGATCCTGCCATGCGCCCCTGACCCTGGGCACCCGGGAATGGGCTCGGTGATGGCCGGTGTTGGCTGGGAAAACGACCGTATTCCTGGGAGAACCATGTCCGAGAGCGCGACCACCTCCGCCAAGACCCCCGTCGACTTCTGGTTCGACCCGCTGTGCCCCTGGGCCTGGATGACGTCCCGGTGGGTGCTGGAAGTGGAGAAGGTCCGGGACATAGAGGTCCGCTGGCACATCATGAGCCTGGCGGTGCTCAACGAGAACCGGATCGACGAACTGCCCGAGGAGTACCGGGAGATGCTCGCCACCAAGGCGTGGAAGCCGGTGCGCGTGGTGACCGCGGCTTGGCAGAAGCACGGCGAGGACGTCGTCGGCCCGCTCTACACCGCGCTCGGCACCCGCATCCACAACCAGGGCGAGGGCCCCACCGTCGAGGCGATCGTGGGCGCCCTGGCCGACGTCGGCCTGCCCGCCGACCTCATCGACTACGCCGACCAGGAGGACTTCGAGTTCGAGGCCGAACTGCGCGCCTCCCACAAGGAGGGCATCGAGAAGGTCGGCCAGGAGGTCGGCACCCCCGTCATCGCCGTCCCCGGCGCGGACGGCGAGCAGATCGCCTTCTTCGGCCCGGTCGTCACCCCGGCCCCCAAGGGCGAGGACGCCGCCAAGCTCTGGGACGGCACCCTCGCGGTCGCCTCGGTCCCCGGCTTCTACGAGATCAAGCGGACGCGGACGGCGGGGCCGGACTTCAGCAACCTGTAGGGGTCACTCGGGGGCGGCTCCCGGAATCTTGAGGTCCTCCGGGAGCCGGCCTCCGTCGCTCTGCTTGCTCCAGCGCTGGTACCACCGGCAGTCCACGGCGGTGCAGCGCCACAAGTCGGTCAAGCGGCGATGCTCCGGCTTGACCGCCCTCCGTTCCTCGGCGCTGAGCGGCCTGAACACCTGCGTGCCGCTGCCGCCACAGGTCGGGCAGTGCTTGTCCTTGAAGAACATCAACCCCTCCTCGCGATCACAGCCGGCCCCGCGCCTGAGCCAGCCGCGCCAGATGGTCCTCGTAGGCCTTCGCGTAGTACGCCGCCCGGGCCGCGTCCGGCTCCACGACCGCCGTCGGCTCGGTCCACGCCACCGCGTCCAGCGCGACACCGTACCGCTCGGCCGCCGCCAACACCGCGCCCCGCGCGCCCACTTCACCCTCGACGACCCGCAGCGGACGCCCCAGGACGTCGGCGAGCAACCGCATCCAGGCGGGGCTGCGCGTACCCCCGCCGCAGACGGCCAACGAGCCCGTCAGACCTGCCGCCTCCAGGCAGTGGCGGGCGGCGTACCCGATGCCCTCGCAGGTCGCGCGGATCAGGTCGCCCTTGGTCGACTCCAGGGAGACACCGGTGAGTTCGGCGCGCAGGTGGGGTTCGACGAAGGGGGCGCGCTCGCCGGACGGGGCGAAGTACGGCAGGACGCGGACACCGTTCGCGCCGGGCGGGCCCTCGGCGAGCAGGGCGTCGACCTCCTCGTGGTGGACGCCCGTCGTCGACAGCACCCAGTCCAGGGCCGCCGTGCCGACCATCGCGGGCATGGCACGCAGCCAGTGACCGGGACGGTCGGTGGAGATGTACAGACCCGCCGGTTCGCCGGTCAGGTCGAGGTCGGTCGTCGCGACCAGGCTGGCCAGGCAGGTGCCGACGATGAGCAGACCGTCCCCCGGGGTCGTGACGCCCGCACCGAGTGCGCAGGACGGGAGGTCGTACGGTCCGTTCGCCAGCCGCGTGCCGGGCGGCAGGCCCTCGCCGCGCGCCTCGGCCGTCGCGATCGGGTCGCCGACGGGGGCGAGCAGACCGCGCCGGTGGGTCAGGCCCAGCAGCTCCACCACCCGGTTGTCGTACGTCCTCGTCCGCGGATCGAGGAACGGCATAGACGCGTCCGACACATCCGTCGTGGGCGGAGCGCCGGTCAACCGTCGGAAGACCATGTCCTTGCAGTACAGGGCGTTTGCGGCCGCGTCGAGGGACTTCGGTTCGTACCGGTCGAGCCAGGCCAGCAGCGGCCCCGGGCAGCCGGGGAACATGGCACTTCCGGTGCGGCGGAACACTGTCTCGAACGTGCCGTCCGCCAGCCACTGGTCGAGCAGCTCATGCGCCCGACCGTCCATCCAGGAGGCCGCGGGCCGCACCGGCCGCCCCTCCTTGTCGACCAGCCACACCCCGTCGCCCTGCCCGGTCAGCCCGGCGAGCTCGACGGGTTCCTCCACCCGCGCGGTCACCCTCTCAAGCACGCCGACGACAGCTGAGTACACCTCCTCCATGTCCTGCTCGACGACACCCCCGTGCAGCGCGAGCCTCACCGGCTCTGCCTCGACGGCCAGTTCACGCCCCCCGCCGTCGAACGCGGCGGCCTTCACCATGGACGTACCTACGTCAATCCCGACATACATAGCGGCTCTCCTTTGCGGTTCTGCAGCGCCCTGACAGGGGCGCGGGGAACTGCGCGACCAGCCACGACGTGGCCGCAGCCGAAAGACGGCACAGAGCGGCACTCACGTCAACGCGTGCGCGAGGGGCTCCCCTCGCACCCACCGCAAAACTTCCCCCGCAGCGATCCGTGCCGCCTTCTCCGCCACCGCCCGGGACGCCCCGCCCAGGTGGGGTGTCATCACCACCCGGTCACGTAGCCCGAACAGCCGCGAACCCCCCGGAACCGGCTCCGTCACGTACGTGTCCAGGGCGGCAGCCGCCAGTTGCCCGCTCTCGAGCGCGTCGCACAACGCGTCCTCATCCAGGAGGGGCCCGCGGGCCGCATTCACCACCACCGAGCCCCGGGGAAGCAGCGCCAGCTGCCGCGCGCCGATCAGCCCGCGGGTCTCGGCGGTGAGCCGGGCGTGCAGGGTGATCACCCGGGAACGCCGCAGGAGTTCGTCCAGCGAGGACACCCGCAGCCCATGAATCTCGCCGCGCACATACGGGTCGTAGACCATCACCTGCGCACCGAACGCACACAGCGCGCGGGCGACCCGGCTGCCGACCGCCCCGTAGCCGACGAGCCCGACCGGCAGGTCCTCCAGCTCCAGCCCGCTGTGTTCGTACGTGTAGTAAGTCGCCCCCTGCCAACTTCTCTGCCCGGCAAGGAGGTTGTGGGCCTGGGGGATGCGCCGCAGGGCCGCCAGCATCAGGCCGACGGTGAACTCGGCGGTGGCGGCGGCGTTGCGGCCGGGGGCGAAGCAGACGCGGACGTCGTGCCGTTTGGCCGCGTCCAGGTTGACGTTCACCGGGCCGCCCCGGCACACGACCACCAGCCGTAGGTCCGGGCAGGAGTCCAGGACGCGCTCCGTCACCGGTCCCATCTGGGTGACCAGCACCTGCGCCCCCGCGAGCGCGTCGATCAGCTCGTCCTCGGCGTCGCTGGCCTCCGTCACCTCGGCCACCGGGCCGAAGGGTTCCAGTGGCCAGCCGAGGGTCAACTCGCGTACATCACAGGCGAGTTCATGGTGGATTGCCGCTGTGATGAGCGACGGCAGGATGAAGTGGTCGCCGGCGGCGACGACACGCACAGGTTCGCTCATCGCAGGGAGTCTCCCGTCTCGGCGTCGAAGACATGGGTGAGGCGCGCGTCGGCGGTGACCCGTACGGGCTCGTCGTGGGTGAGGCGCGCCTCGGGGTCGGTGAGGACGACGAGGGGGCGTTCGACGCCGTCGAGGGCGAGGGTGGCGATGCCCGCCTCCAGCAGGGGTTCGTGGGCCACGACCTTGGCCCGCATGCCTTCGTCGCCGGTGAGATGCAGGTCCTCCGGGCGGATGCCGACGACGACCTCGCGGCCCTCCGCCACCGGCACCGGCAGCGCGATCCGCACCGACCCCGAGAGGCGGGCGTGGCCGTCCGCGTCCGCGATGCCGGGCAGGAGGTTGACGGCGGGTTCGCCGACGAAGTCCGCGACGAAGAGGTTGGCGGGGCTGTCGTAGATCTCGTAGGGCGTGCCGAGCTGCTGGATGACGCCGTCCTTCATCACGGCGATCCGGTCGGCGAGGGAGAGGGCCTCCTCCTGGTCGTGCGTGACCAGGATGGTGGTGTGCCCCAAGTCCCGTTGGATGCGCTTGAGTTCGCGGCGGGTGGTGTCCCGCTGGGCGGCGTCCAGGTGGGAGAGGGGCTCGTCCAGCAGCAGTACGTCCGGTTCGCGGACGAGCGCGCGGGCCAGCGAGACGCGCTGTTTCTGGCCGCTGGACAGGCCGGCCGGGCGGGCGTCGAGGATGCCGGTGAGGTCGACGCGGTCGGCGATCTCGGCGACCTTGCGATCGACGTCCTTCCGGTCCCGTCCCCTGCGTGCCTTCAGACCGAAGGCCAGGTTCTCCGCTACCGTCAGCGGCGGATACAGCGCGTAGTTCTCGAAGGCGACGCCGATGTTGCGCCGCTGCGCCGGGCGGTCGACCACCGAGGCACCGCCGACCAGGATGTCCCCGCCGGTCACCGTCTCCAGCCCGGCGATCATCCGCAGGGTGGTGGACTTGCCGCAGCCCGACGGACCGAGCAGCCCGAGCAGTTCCCCGGAGTGCAGCGCGAGGTCGATGCCGCGCACCGCGTCCACGGCCGGGCGGCCCCGCGACCGGTAGGTCTTGCGCAGATCACGTAGCTCCAGCTCGGTCATCTCTGCCCTTCGTCGCGCAGACTTCGTAACTGACCTTGTGCTCGTCCAGGTCCCGCAGAGCCTCCGCCGACGCCCCGTCGTCCACCAGGAGCAGGTCGATAAGGGACAGCGGTACGACCCGGTGGAGGGCGGTCCGGGCGAGCTTCGTGTGGTCGATGAGCAGGACGTTGCGGGCGGCCGAGTCGAGCATCGCCCGCTTCACCGACACGATGTGCTGCTCCTGGTGGTAGGCGTAACCCCCGTGCACGGCGGACGTCGACGCGAAGCACACGTCCACCCGGAGCGACTGGATCGCCTCCACGCAGGACACCCCGAGGAAGGAGGAGTGCAGCGGGTCGTAGTCGCCGCCGAGGGCCATCAGATGGATGCCCCGCTGGTCGGCGAGCAGGTTCAGCGCCTCCAGGAAGTTGGTGACGACCGTCAGCGGGGCTATCTCGCCGAGGCGCAGCCTGCGGGCTATCTCCAGGGTGGAGGTGGAGTCGTCGAGCATGATCGCCATGCCGGGCTCTATCGACCGCAGCGCATGTTCGGCGACGGCGGCCTTCTCGGCGCGCATGGTCTTCAGCCGGTACTGGACATTGGATTCGAAGACGCCGGACGGCTGGGCGGTCACCCCGCCCCTGAACTTCCTTACGATGCCCTGCCGTTCGAGCTCGTCGAGGTCCCGGTGGATGGTCATCAGGCTCACCCCGAACCGCTCGGCGAGCTCCGCCGCGGTCGCCGAACCGTCGGCCAGGACCTGCTCGGCCATGGCGGCCTGCCGGGCCGCGGGCCCCTGCTGGTGTGCGCTGCCACCGCTGCTGCTGTTGCTGCTCATCGCGTCCCGATCAGTCGTCCTGGACCCTGGGGCCCGTCGGCCTCGAACAGCAGCAGGTTCTCAGGCCGGACCGTCAGCCGCACCGGATCGTCGGGCCGCAGCCCGGTCGTGTCGGCGCGTGGGGCGACCAGCGAGACGTGCTGCTCGCCGATCCGCACAGTGACTTCGACGGACCGGCCGAGCACCTCGGTGACGTAGACCGTGCCCGTGAGTTCGTGCCCAGGGCCCTCGCCGAGCGTGAGATCACGAGGCCGGACGCCGATCAGCACCTCCGTACCGGGAGCGGCCGCGGCTCTGACCGGCAGCTCGACCTTCCCGTCCGCCGACCGGAAACCGCCGTCGGCCGCGACGGCCCCCGGCAGCAGATTGATCCGCGGCCGCCCGAAGGCCCGCGCGACCTCCGTGTCGCAGGGCCGGTACCAGATCTCCTCGCGCGTCCCCGTCTGCACGATCCGCCCCTCCCGGATCACCCCGATCCGGTCGCCGAGCGCCAGCGCCTCGACGGAGTCGTGGGTGACGTAGAGCGTGGTCGTGTTCTGCACCGCGCCGATGGCTTTCAGTTCCGCACGCATCTGCTGCCGGAGTTTGGCGTCGAGGTGGGAGAGGGGTTCGTCGAGGAGGAAGGCGCGGGCCGGGCGGACCAGGACCCGGCCGAGGGCGACCCGCTGCCGCTGGCCGTTGGAGAGCTGTCCTACCGGGCGGTCCAACAGGCCGCCGATTCCGAGGAGTTCGGCGATCGCGGCGATACGGTCGCGGGCCTCGGCGGCGGGCAGGCGGTGGCGGGGCGAGCGCAACGGCGAGGCGAGATTGTCGTACGCCGAACGGTGCGGATAGAGCGCGTAGCTCTCGAAGCACATCGCGACGCCCCGGTCGTAGGGCTCGATGCCCTGCATGTCCTTCCCGTCGAGCAGGACCGTGCCGGAGTCGGGCTGTTCCAGCCCCGCGACGGTTTTGAGTGTCGTCGTCTTGCCGGCGCCGGACGGCCCGAGCAGGCAGAAGAACTCGCCCTCACGGACGTCGAGTTCGAGGCCGTCCAGGGCCGTGACCCTGCCGTACGTCTTCCGGATCCCCCGCAGCCCGATCACGACTTCACCGCCCCGAAGGACAGCCCCCGCACCAGATACCGCTGGATGGTGAGGGCCAGCAGCAGCGGCGGTACGACGGAGACGAGTGCCGCCGCGGCTGTGAGGTTGTACTTGGGCCGGTCGCCGCCGAGGAAGGACAGCGCGCCGACGGTCACGGTCTGCGCCTCGTTGGAGGTGAGGATCAGCGGGAACACGAAGTTGTTCCAGGCGAAGATGAAGGCGAGCAGCGACACCGCCGCGATGCCCGGCTTGACCAGGGGAAGCGCCACCTTGAAGAAGGCCTGCTTGCGCGTGTAGCCGTCCAGCAGGGCCGCCTGTTCCAGCTCCGGTGTCAGATCGGCGAAGTAGGACCGCATGATCCACACGATGAGGGGGAGGGTGACGAGCTGCAGCACCCAGATCATGCCGACGTACGTGTCGAAGAGGCCCAGCTTCTGGTAGAGCACGAACAGCGGGATGATCACGGTGAGTTCGGGTGCGAACCGGAACGACAGCAGCGTGAACATCAGGTTGTCCGAGCCCTTGAACCGCCACCGCGCCGACGCGTACGCCGCCGGCAGCCCGACGACGAGGGACAGCATCACCGCGCCCACGGACACCACCAGGCTGTTCACGAAGAACCGCACGAAGGGGATGCCCTCGCTGTCGCCGAGCACGGTCCGGTAGGAGCCGAGGGTCGGGGTGAAGGAGAAGTACGTGCTGAAGAGCTGGTTCGCGGGCTTCAGGGAGAGGATCACCATCCAGGCGATGGGGAAGAGCGCGAAGACGAAGTAGAGGATGAGGGCGAGGTCCGCCAGCCATCCCAACAGCCGTTTCCTGACGGTCATTTGGCCTCGGCCGCCTTTCGCTGGATCTTGCCGAGGTGGCGCACGAGCACCATCGCCGCGAGGTAGACGACGGCCCACAGCACGATCGTGTAGCTGATGCCGAAGCTGTAGCGCTGGAAGCGGATCGCCTCCAGGTAGGCGCGGATCTGCAGGACGACGGTCGAGTCGCCCGGCCCGCCCTCCGTCAGGGCGTAGATGATGTCGAAGACCTTCAGCGAGTCCATGAACCGGAAGATCACCGCGACCAGGACGTACGGCCACAGCATCGGCAGGGTCAGCCGCCGGAACGTGTACCACCAGCCCGCGCCGTCCACGGCCGCCGCCTCGAACGGGGAGGTGGGCAGCGACCGCAGACCGGCCAGGGCGAGGATCGCCACGAACGGGGTGTAGACCCAGACGTCGACGGCGATCGACGACAGCAGCGCGCCGGTCGGGGTGTCCGTCCACTGGACTCCCCCCAGTCCGAAGGGTTTCAGCAGGTGGTTCACCACCCCCACCGACGGCTGGAGCATCAGCTTCCACATGATCGCCGCGATCACCGGGGCGATCATGAGGGGGAGGATGAGGATCTTCTCCAGGATCCGCCCGACGATCGACGAGCGGTGCAGCAGCAGGGCGACGGCGACCCCGAGCACGGTCTCGACGGCGGCGGCCCCGACGGCGTACAGGACGGTCACCCACGCGGAGTTCCAGAAGGCGTCCTGAGTGAAGACGGTCTCGTAGTTGTGGAACCGCACCATGTCCGGCTGCGGTTTGCTCGCCGAGAAGTCGAACAGCGTGTAGTAGAGCCCGAGCCCGAACGGGTAGAGGATTCCGCAGGTCAGCAGTAGCGCGGGCACGATCAGGAAGTACGGTCGCAGGGTGAGCCGCCAGCCCATCGCCGCTCAGCCCACCTTGGAGGCGAGATCGCCCGCCAGCCCGTTCAGCACCGACTTCGCGTTCTGGCCGCCGTAGATCTCCTGGAGGGACGCGGCCCAGCTGGTGGTCGCGTCGAAGAACTGTGCCTGCGGGGTGAACTGGATCTTCGTCTGGTCGACGACCGTCTCGAAGGTCTCGATGAAGCCGGGCAGGTGCTTCATCTTGTCCTTGTAGGCGGCGTCCTGGCTGATCGACTTCCGCACGGGGTCGATGTGGTTGTTGGTGATGGCGGCCTTGCGCAGATGCTCCTTGCCGGTGGCCCACTGCAGGAACAGCCAACTGGCGCTCTTCTTCTTGGACTTGGCGTTCATGCCGAGCGACCAGATCCACATGTTGGTGGCGAGGGAGCCGCCCGGCCCCTTCGGCCCGGGATGGAAGGCGATCTTCCCGGAGGCGGGGGAGGCCCCTGCCACGGCCTGGAAATAGGCCGCCGTGTCCGCGTCGAAGAGCATGCCCGCCTTCTTCGCGCCGAGGTCGCTGGAGCACTGGTACCAGGTGTACGACGTCCACGACGGCGGCCCGCCCTGCTTGACCATGCCCGCCCAGTCCTGCGTGAACGCGATGGCTTCCGGGGTGTTCATGGCGGGCTTGAGCTTGCCGCCGTGCACGGTGAAGTCGTGCAGGCCGTTGCGGGCGTACATGGTCATGAAGCCGGGATGGATGGTGGCCCAGCTGCGCGATCCGCGGACGGCGATCCCGTACATGCCGTCGTAACCGGCGCCTGGAGCCTTCTTCTTGATGACCCCGGCGATCTCGCGCAACTCGTCGAACGTCTCGGCCGGTTTGAGGCCGAGCCTCTTGAAGACCTCCGTGTTGTAGGCGACGACGTTCGTCTCCCAGCCCCACGGCAGCGCGTACTGGCCGCCCTGGCCGAGGGGCGCGCCGTCCTTCAGGGACCACTGGTCGGCCTGGAGAAGGTTCGGGAAGAAGTCGGCCTGGTCCCAATCGGCCTCCGTGGCCGAGGAGTTGCGCATCCAGGGCCCGAGATCCTCGAGCCAGCCCGGCGGCCCGTACTGCCACACCATGTAGGCCCCGAGCATGAAGACGTCGTACGAGGCGCGCCCGCTCGACAGGTCCACGGTGAGCTTGTCGAAGTAGTTGTCCTCGGGGAAGACGTCGTACTCGATCTTGATGCCGGTCTTGGCGGTGAAGGACTTCAGGTCGGCGATCAGGGCGTCCGTGTACGGGTGCTTGTTGAGCAGGGCCTTGACCGTCCTGCCCTTCTCCCGCTTCCAGTCGAAGGAGCCGGTGACGTCGTCCGCGGCCGAGCCGTCGCTCTTCTTGCTGTCGCCCCCGAAGCCGGCACCGCAGGCCGCGAGTAACGGGGTCGCCGCGGCCCCGGCGGTGAGGGCGAGGAAGCGTCGGCGGTCGTGCACGTGCGTGTCCATCCGTGACCTCCGCGTGGGGTTGGGCCCGGTGCGCTGTCTGGGTTAACACGTTGAGTCGACTCGCTAACAGAGGGTGTAACGGCGGAAGTTGCGCGTCAATCCCTCGCGCAAGGGAAAAACTCGGGTCAATATCGAGTGAGGGTGTGAAGTTCACAGACTCGGCCGCGATGCCACGAGCAAGAAGAGCCGGGAGGCGCGGATGACGGATGAGGGTGCAGGCGAGGTGTGGCTGGGAATCGACCTGGGCACACAGAGCGTCCGGGTGCTGGCGGTCACCGGGGACGGCACGGTCCTCGGCAGCGGCTCGGCACCGCTCGGTGGACTCCGAGTGGGGGAGCGGCACGAGCAGGACCCGGGGGAGTGGTGGGAAGGCGTGTGTACGGCGTCGCAGGCGGCGATCGGTCCCCTTTCGGGGGTACGGATCGGCGGGCTCGCGGTGTGCGGGACGTCCGGGACGGTGCTGCTGACGGACGGCGAGGGGCGGCCCCTGAGCCCGGCGCTCATGTACGACGACGGGCGGGCGGCGGCCGAGGGGGCGTGGGCGCGCGGGGCGGGGCTGGCCGTGCAGGACACCTGGGCGCTGCCCAAGGCGCGATGGCTCATCGAGACCTACGGGCGGGGCCGCATCACCCACCAGCCCGACGTGATCACCGCACGGCTCGTCGGCGCACCGGTGCCGACCGACTCCAGTCACGCCCTCAAGACGGCCTACGACGTGGAGCGCGAGGCCTGGCCGGACGTCATGGGCCTGCCCAGGGGCGCCCTCCCCGACGTCGTCCGCCCCGGCACCCCGCTCGGCGAGGTCTGCCCGGCCGCCGCGGAGGCCACCGGCATCCCCGCCGGCACCCCGGTGATCGCCGGGATGACCGACGGCTGCGCGGCCCAGATCGCCTCCGGCGCCCTCCGCCCCGGTTCCTGGAACTCGGTGCTCGGCACGACGCTCGTCCTCAAGGGCGCCTCCCCGGCCCCCGTCCATGACCCGACCGGCGTGGTCTACAACCACCGTGCACCGGACGGGAGTTGGCTGCCCGGCGGGGCGTCGAGCGTGGGGGCGGGCGTGCTGACGGCCGCTTTCGCGGGCGCCGACCCCGCCGCGATGGACGCGCGGGCGGCCGCCCACGAGCCCTCGGGCGCGGTGGCCTACCCCCTCGTGTCGCCCGGCGAACGGTTCCCGTTCCTGGCGCCGCACGCCTCCGCCCTGGTCCTGGGCGAGCCCGACGGGGAGGCCGACCTGTGGGCCGCGCTGCTCCAGGGCGTCGCCTTCACCGAACGCCTCTGCCTGGACTACCTGCACCACCTGGGCGCCCCGCTCGACGGCCCGCTCACCTTCACGGGCGGCGGCGCCCGCAGCCCGTACTGGAACCAACTGCGCGCCGACATCCTGGGCCGCCCGGCCCGCGTACCGACACAGACGGAACCGGTGCTGGGCATGGCGGCACTCGCGGCGTACGGGACGGGTGCGGGCTCCCTGGCGGACATCACCGACCGCATGGTCCGCATCCGTACGGTCCTCGAACCGGACCCCGACCGCACGGCTCTCTTCGCCGAGCCGTACGCCCGTCTCGTCGACGAACTGGCGGCGCGGGGCTGGCTGCCGGCACCGGTGGCGGCACACGCACACGCGCGCCTCGACCTGGACACCGCGAACCACGGGAAGACTTCGGACTCATGAGCACGACCCTCCTGCTGGCCCGCCACGGGCAGACCGTCTGGCACGCCGAGAACCGTTACGCGGGCGTGAGCGACATCGCCCTCACCGACACGGGCCGCGCCCAGGCCGAAGCCCTCGGCCGCTGGGCCGCCGCCCACCCCGTCGACGCGATCTGGACGTCCCCGGTGTCCCGAGCCGTCATCACCGCCGCCCCCGCCTGCCGTGCCCTCGACCTCACCCCGCACCGCGAACCCGACCTGCGAGAATGCGACTTCGGGGCGGCGGAGGGCCGCACCCTCGCCGAGTTCGCGGCCGACCACCCGAAGGCGGCGGAGGCCTTCCGTGCGGATCCGGTGGCCAACCCGTTCCCGGGCGCCGAGGACCCCAGGGCAGCCGCGGAGCGCGGAGCCGAGGCCCTACGCCGCATCGCCTCCGCCCAGTCGGGCGAACGCGTCCTCGTCGTCGCCCACAACACCCTGCTCCGCCTGGTGCTGTGCGAGTTGCTGTCGATCCCTCTGGGTGAATACCGCCGAGTCTTCCCGCAGTTGCGCAACGCGGCGCTGAGTGAACTCCGTATGACGGAGGGAAGGGCTGCTCTGCTGGCGCTCAATGTGCCATGTATGTGAGGCCCATGACCGCTGCCCACTGTCCATCGCCCGTGCCCGCTCCGCCCGCTCAATCTGCGGGATTCGCCCCCGCAACGGGGCCGTAGGGGAAGGCCTGCCGGCATGGCGCGAGTCCAACTGAAGGACAGTGAGCGGGAGTTCATGGGGCCATACCTGCCGATCGGTGAGTACGGCGTGTGGTGGGCCGCTTCCCGGTCGTACACGTGATCTAGAGTGATACATCTACGCCATACGTGTCGGGGAGACTCATGAAGCGCAGATGGTCGCTCATCGCCGCGATCGCCGTACTGGCCGTCGCGCAGGCCTATGTCGTCGCGCATCTGGTGCGCGGCCAGGGGTCAGGACAGCAGCAGGCCGGGGCGAAGCCGGCCGCTTCCGGTCCTGGCGCCGGCGGCGCGGCGCCGCGCGGCGCCGGGTGGTGGCCCCTGCACCGGTCCGGCACCGCGAAGGCGGGGCGGCACGATGCCGTGATCCACGGCGGCACGCAGTGGACCGACGGCCCCACGGGCGGCGCCCTGCAGCTGGACGGCACCAGCGGATACGCCGAGACCGGCTCCCGGCTCGACACCCAGGGCAAGGACTACTCGGTCGCCGCACGGGTGCGGCTCACCCCTGACGACATGGACGGCTTCCACACCGCCGTGTCCCAGGACGGCGACGGGGCCAGCACGTTCTTCCTCCAGTACTCCGGGTCGGACCACAGCTTCGCGTTCAGCTTCTCCGGCGCCCGCACCCTCGCGGAGGCCGCCGGGAAGCCGGAGGCCGGCCGCTGGTACCACCTCACGGGCACCTACCGCCAGGAGGACCACCTGATGCGGCTCTACGTCGACGGTCGGCTGGCGGGAAGCAGGGTGGCCACCAACAGCGTGGACCCCACCGGCGATGTGGTGATCGGACGCGCCAGGTTCAACGGGAACCCGGTCGACTACTGGAAGGGCGACATCGCCGACGTGCACATCTACAAGCGGGAACTGACATCCCGTGAGGTCCGGTCGCTGTCCTCTCGCGAGCCGGGCTGACGCCGGCTCTCCCACAGCCAGCCGACACGTCTTCCCCACAGACGACCGGAGAGGAACAGGCCTTTGCCGGCCAGCACTTCGAGCGAAGACCGCAGACCCCGCCCCACCCCGGCGGAATCCCGCCCCGACGACTTCCTCAGGGCCCTCTATCACTTCCACAGCGCCGCGTTGCTGCAGTTCGCCGCGCGGCGGCTGGAGGGCGACTGGCACCGCGCCGAGGACTTCCTCCAGGAGGTGGCGATACGGGCCTGGCGGCACGCCGAGGAGATCGACCCGACCACGGACTCGGCACGACCGTGGCTGTTCACCGTCCTGCGCAATCTCGTCATCGACGGCCACCGGGCACGCCAGGCCCGGCCGCCGGAGGTCGGCGACCCGGAGCTCGTCCACCTGCCGGTCTCCGACGAAGTGGACCACGTCCTCACCTCCCTGGTGCTCGTCGAGGCGTTGCGGGACCTGCGGCCGGCGCAGCGCGAAATCCTGCTGCACGTGCACTACCTGGGGCGCAGCGTCAACCAGACGGCCGAGGTGCTCGGCGTTCCGCCGGGCACGGTCAAGTCGCGGACGCACTATGCGGCCCGCGCCCTGCGGGAGGCACTGCACCGCCGCGGGCTGCACGTGGACGGCCTGGACCGCGAGGCCTGCTGAGACTCATGCGAAACGTCCCACATGCCGGGTGATCTCCAGGCCGAGCGGTCCGGTGTCGAGCGAGCCGTCGGCACCGGCCCGCCAGCGCCATCCCGCGGGTGCCTCCCCGACCACCAGCAGCGCGTCCCCGCGCCGCAGAGCGTTCAACGCCCCTTCCCGCTGCGGAAGCTGCGAGGCGTCCACGACGAACAGGCGCGGCGCCTCGTCCTTGACGGCGGTCCGGCTGCTGCCCTCGATCACCCAGGAGACCTGGGTGACGTCGGCCGCATCGGACTCCGGCCAACCCGGGGCCCCCTTGGCGAACGCCTCCCCCAGGGTGGCCGCGGTGTGCAGACGCGAGCTGCGCCGCCCGTCGCCGGTCACGAGCCCGTCGTCGGCCAGGGATCCCACCAGGGTGACCTCGGCGAGGGCTCCCACCGGGCCGGAGAGCGTCTCGACGACGAGGGCCCGCACCAGACTGCGCACCTCCTCGTCCGGGCCCGTCACGGAGATCGGCCCCGTCGCCCGGGAGAGGTCGACCAGCACCCGGTCGGACCCGTCCAGCCCCACGGTCACCGTCAGCGCGTACGGCAGGGCCGGCTCGCCCTCCGGACCGCGGCGGTGCAGGTCGTCGGGCGAGACCGTCCAGCGCTCGCCGTCCGCCTCGGCGGTCCAGGGCGCGGGGGCGGTCTCCTCCGCACCGGCCAGCAGCAGTCCGAGCCGCTCCCCGGAGTAGACGACGGCGTACAGGTCCGGCAGCGACCGGCCGGAGCGCAGGCACTCGCCCGTCAGCCGGCGCAGGCCGGCGTCGACCACGTCCAGTGCCTGCCGTCCCACGACGGCGGCCGAGGCGGCGACGGGCTTCGGCGGGCGGGCCCGCCACTCGGTGACGACCAGCGCGGCCACCGCCCCGACCAGCGCCAGCCCCAGCACCACGGCCAGGACGTACCAGATCATCTTCTGACTCCTTGTCGGGACGCCCCGGCGACGGAGCCGGGACGGTCACGGGCGGGGGCGGCGGCGCGGCGAAGTCGCGGCGCCGTGCACCCAAAGGCCACTACGGGGCCGGCCCGCGGATGGTTCACCGGCGTGTTCGTGAACCATCCGCGGGCCGGCTCCGTAGGCCAAGTCAGTGGCCCGGGAGCCGACGAGCAGCACTCCCGCGGCCCCCGTTCACGCAGGCTGGAGGACGTTTCGTGTCGTTGATGTTGACCGTGGTGGAGGGGGACGGTGACGCCTTCGACGTCCACCTCGACGCCGACCCCGACACGCCCCTGAGCGCCGTCGCGGCGGCGCTGGCCGAGGCGGGCGGCGTCCACCGGCCCCTGGAGGGCCTCGGCCTCTACGCCGGCGACCGGCTGCTGCCGGCGGACCTGACGCTGCGGGACGCGCCGCTGCACCATGCGGCCGTCGTCGGCCTGGGCCGCCCGGCGGGCACCTCGTCGGCCGAACCGGACGGGCTGGTGGAGGTCCGTGCGGTCGGCGGGACCGGGGCGGGCGCGGTGCGCCGGCTCGGCATCGGCGAGTACCGGATCGGGCTGGCGCACGACGGGACCGCCCAGGTGCTGGGCACCGTACCGGACCGTCCGTTCGCCGTCCTGACGGTGGGCCCCGGCGGGCGCTGCCGCGTGGCACCCGACGAGTCCGCGGACGGCGGCGACCTGCAACTGGACCGCGAGGACCTCACCGAGCCCACCGCCTGGGCGGTCGGCGAACAGCTCCTTGTCGGCGGCAGCCTGCTCGAACTCGCCCTGCCGGAGCGGCCGGACGCGGCCGTGCAGCCGTCGGAGGACGGTACGGGCCAGGACTACAACAGGCCGCCGCGGCTGCGGCCGCCGGTGAACGCCACCCGCTTCGCCCTGCCCTCCCCGCCCGCGACTCCCGCGGCCCGCCCGATGCCGTGGATCACCGCGCTTGCGCCACTGGTGATGGCGGGGGCGGGCGTGCTGGTCTTCGGCCGTCTGTCGATGCTGCTGTTCGGGCTGCTCTCGCCGGTCGCGATCCTCGGCAACTACCTGGTGAACCGGCGCAGCGGACGCCAGTCCCACGCGGAAGCGGTCGCCGCCTACAAGGAGAAGAAGGCACGGATCGAGGGCGATGCGAAGCAGGCCCTGGCGGCCGAACGCACCGCCCGGCGCCGCGGTTTCCCGGACCCGGCCGAGGTCGTCCTGACCGCCGTCGGCCCCCGGCGCCGCCTGTGGGAACGCCGCACCACGGACGCCGACTTCCTGGAACTGCGCATCGGGACCGCCGACCTGCCCTCCGAGGTGGTGCTCCAGGACCCGACCAAGGACGAACACCGCCGCCAGGACCCGTGGACCGCGTACGACGTCCCGGTGACCGTTGCGCTGCGCGAGCACGACGTGCTGGGAATCGCCGGCGAGGGCCCGGCCGCGCGCGCCGTGGCACGGTGGGCGGTCGCCCAGGCCGCCGTCCTGCACAGCCCCCGTGACCTCCAGATCCACCTGCTGACGACCGGCGGCCCGGGCCGGGACGCCTGGTCCTGGCTGCGCTGGCTGCCGCATGTGCGCAAGAAGTCCGGCGACATCCCGGCCAGCATCGGCTACGGCACGGAGAGCTGCGCCCGGCGGGTCGCCGAACTGACCGCGCTGATCGCCGAGCGCGCCGGAGGGGAGGACCGCCGCAACCGGCCCGGCGGAGCCGACGTGCTCGTCGTCCTCGACGGGGCCCGCAGGCTGCGTTCGCTGCCCGGCGTGGCGCAGATCCTGCGCGACGGACCGTCCGTCGGCGTTCGCGCGATCTGCCTGGACGCCGAGGAGCGACTGCTGCCCGAGGAGTGCCACGCCGTCGTCGTCGAGGAGCCCGGCCAAACCGTGCGGCTGGGACGCTCGGGGAAGGGCACCGTCGGCGGCATCCGGCCCGACGGGGTGTCCCTGGACTGGTGCCGCTCGCTGGCCCGGGCGATGGGCCCGCTGCGGGACCCGGGCGGGGCCGACGAGGAGGCCGCGGTGCTCCCGGGTGCCGCGCGGCTGCTCGACGTGCTCTCGCTCGACCCGCCGCAGGCCGCCGGTATCAAGGCGCGCTGGGCGGCGGGGGGCCGCTCGACCCGGGCGGCCGTCGGCGTCTCCCTGGACGGCCCGTTCTTCCTGGACCTGCGGCGCGACGGCCCGCACGCGCTGGTCGCCGGCACCACCGGTTCCGGCAAGTCCGAACTCCTCCAGACGCTGGTCGCCTCGCTCGCGGTGGCGAACCGCCCGGACGCGATGACGTTCGTCCTCGTCGACTACAAGGGCGGCTCCGCGTTCAAGGACTGCGTGGACCTGCCGCACACCGTCGGCATGGTCACCGACCTCGACGCCCACCTGGTCGAGCGGGCCCTGGTGTCGCTCACGGCGGAACTCACCCGGCGCGAGCACGTCCTCGCCGAGGCCGGTGCCAAGGACATCGAGGACTACGTCGAGCTGCTGGAGCGCAACCCGGCCGGCCGCACACCGATGCCCCGGCTGCTCATCGTCATCGACGAGTTCGCCTCGATGGTGCGTGACCTGCCGGACTTCGTGAAGGGCCTGGTCAACATCGCGCAGCGGGGCCGCAGCCTCGGCATCCATCTGATCCTGGCGACGCAGCGCCCCAGTGGCGTGGTCTCCTCGGAGATCCGCGCCAACACCAACCTGCGTATCGCGCTCCGGGTGACGGACGCCGGCGAGAGCCAGGACGTCCTCAACTCGCCCGAGGCCGCGTCGATCTCGCAGAGCACACCGGGCCGCGCCTATGTGCGCCTGGGCCAGAACTCCCTCGTGCCGTTCCAGTCCGGACGGGTCGGCGGCCGTCGGCCCGGCGCCACGGCGAGCTCGCTGCCCGCCCCCTGGGCGGTGGTGGTCGGCTGGGAGCGGCTCGGCGAACCGCTCCCGCCGCGGCCCCGCGCCGCGGCCGCTCCCGCCGAGGTGGAGACCGACCTCACGGGACTCGTCGCGGCGATCCGCGAGGCGGACCGGGAGCTGGGCATCCCCGCACAGCACAGCCCCTGGCTGCCGCCCCTGCCCGAGCAGCTGGTCATCGGCGAACTGCCGCCGGCCCCGCCCTCGGACTACGACCTCGCGCCCGTCGCGTACGGCGTGGTGGACCTGCCCGCCCAACAGGCCCGGCTCCCCCTGGTGATCGACCTCGCGACGCTCGGGCACCTGCACATCATCGGCTCGCCCCGGCAGGGCAGGTCGCAGACGCTGCGCACGATCGCCGGCACCCTGGCCCACGCCCACGCCCCGGACCGGCTGCACATGTACGGCATCGACTGCGGCAACGGCGCCCTGCTGGCGATGGAGGGGCTGCCGCACTGCGGCGCCGTCACCCAGCGCACCCAGCCCGACCGGGTGGCCCGGCTGCTCGCCCGGCTGACGGCGGAGCTCGCCCGGCGCCAGGAGCTGCTCGCCGCCCACGGCAGCGCCGACCTGCCGGAACTGCGCCGCAGCCTGCCCGAGGACGAACGGCCGCCGCACATCGTGCTCTTCATCGACCGGTGGGAGGTCTTCGACAAGCAGCTCGGCGAGTACGACGCCGGGAACCTGCTGAGCGCCGTGCTGACCCTGCTCCGGGACGGCGGGAGCGTCGGCATCCACCTGCTGGTGACCGGTGACCGGGCGCTGTTCTCCAGCCGGGTCAACGGCTCCACCGAGGACAAGCTCGTGCTGAAGCTGAACGAGAAGTCCGAGTACGGAATGATCGGGATCACCCAGCGGAACGTGCCCGACGAGATCCCGCCGGGCCGCGCCTTCCGCGCCGCCGACAAGGCGGAGGTGCAGATCGCACTCCTCACCAACGACCCGGGGGGCCAGGCGCAGGCCGTGGCGCTCCAGAAGATCGCCGAGCAGTGCCGTCGGCATGCGTCCCACCTGCCGGCCGCCACCCGGCCGTTCCGCGTCGACACCCTCCCGGACCGGCTCACCTGGGAGGAGGCGGTCCGGTACGTGCCGCAGCCGCTGACGTCCGCACGCTGGGCCCTGGCCGGTGTCGGCGGCGACGAACTCGCCGCGTTCGGACCGGACTTCGGCCTCACGCCGACCTTCCTCGTCGCAGGCCCCGCCCGCTCGGGCCGCAGCACCGTCCTGGCGACGCTGGCACTCTCGCTGCTGTCGGTCGGGATGCCCGTCGTCGTCGGTGCGCCCGCCAGGTCGCCGTTGCGCCGCCTCGCCGGACGGCCCGGGGTCCTCGCGGTGTTCGACGAGTCCGATATCGACCCCATCGCGCTGGAGGAGGCGCTGGCGTCCTCGCCGAAGGGGGCCGTGGTGCTCCTGGACGACGGCGACCTGCTGCTCAAGACGAAGGCCGAGTCCGTCCTCACCCGGATCGCCAAGTCCGGTACCGAGATGCGCCGGGGCCTGGTGATCGCCGGGCAGACCGACCGGCTCTCCTCCGGGTTCTCCGGCTGGCACACCGAGGCCCGCCGCCATCGGTGCGGACTGCTGCTGAAGCCGCAGAACATGAGCGACGGCGAACTCATCGGCGTCAAGGTGCCCCGCAGCCGCCTGGGCGCGACCCGCCCGGGCCGGGCGATCCTGCACCTGGGCGACGGCGTGCTGCGCACCGTCCAGGTCCCGGAGACGGTGCTCCCGGCGGCCGGGGACTGACCGGTCGTCCACACAGATCGAGGGCTCCCGCCGCTGACGCCGGCGGGAGCCCTTGTATGCCTCATGCCCCCATGTCTCATGCCCCGGTCGGATCAGCGCCCGGCGAGCGGCCTCACGCGTCCACGGACCCGCCCGGCGCGTTCCCGCTGAACTCGATGGGGCCGTAGATGAGGCCGCCGATGCCGGTGATGAGTCCCAGTCCGTTCAGGATGCCGTCCAGCATCGACAGCGCCGGCCGGCCACCGACCACGACGGTGGACGGGATGATGACACTGGCTCCGCCTCCGAGGAGGTCGAGTTCGAGCACCGGTGGCGCCGAGAAGATCTCGGTCGGATACCACTTCTTGAACAGGTTCTTGATCCACTGCCCCAGGCCGACCTTCCCCAGGGCGCCGATGCCCTTGCCGGCGATGACGGCGATCCCGCCCGCGGCGAGCCCCACCACGCCCAGGACGATGCCCACGATGTCCCAGTGCCCGGTATCGACCCCTTTCCCGATGGTGAGGCCCAGCGAAGCGGCTCCGAAGATGAGAGCGCCGATGGTGAGAGCGACGCCGATGGGGCCGGCGACGAACATGGCGATGACACCGAGAACGGTTCCGATGATGGAGAAGACCTGGTTCAGGATGTCCCCGATCTTGTCCCAGAAGCTCTTCCCCTTGACCGCCTCGCCCTCGGCCTCCTCCAGCTCGCGCTTGGCCACAGCCGCGTCGGAAGTACGCAGTTCCTGCGCGTCGACGGCCAGCAGCCGGGCCGCCTCCAGCTCCGCGTGAGCCGACTCGACGGACTGCGCGGCCGAGGATTCCGCCTCCTTCGCATCAGCGATGGCACGCCGGGCGTTGCTCTTGGCCGCCTCGTCGTCGGGGGGCGGGGGCTGCGCGCTGTCGAGGCTCTTCACATGGGCGCTCGCCGCGGACGCCACCTCGATGGCCGAGTCCAGCCGTTGTTTCGCCTCGCGGCCCCTCTCCAGCGCCCGGTCCGCCTGGTCCTGGCTCTCCCGGAGGCCGATGGCGTACTTCGCAACTGCGTCGGCGGCCGCCTCGTAGGACGACTGGAGCTTGCCGACCTGGGTGGGCAGTTCCTTGAGCTGCGTCCGCAGCTTCTCCATGGACTTGCCCTCGCCGAGTTCGTCGGAGTCCAGCCGGACGACGACGGAGTGGGCGGACTGGGCGTCGTTGGAGATGGACCGGTACTCGGCGGCGAGTCGTTCAAGAACCTCGGGGTCGCCGGGTGTCGGGTCCGACGAGAAGCCGAACACCGATTCCCAGTCGGCCAGCGGTGGCCGTGCCATGTCCCGCCCTCACTTCCCGTTCTCGGCGCCGGCGACGGCGGCTTGGGCAGGGTCCTCGGAGTCGTGGAACCGGAAGGTCCCGGCGACGGCGTCGAACACCTCGAAGAACTTCTCCGCCAGGCTGATGTTGGGCGTCGTACTGGCGAGCACCATCAGGTCCCGGCTCGACGGCACGGGGATCACCACCTGGTGCACGGCGGTGCGAATGGTGGCCTGCCCGAAGTAGTCGAAGTCCTCGAGCGAGGTCATCCGCCCCACACTGCCCACCTCGGGCAGCTCCATGATCTCCACGCGGTTCAGGTCGGAACCCCGCCCGACCGAGGTCCGGCTGTTCTGCACGCCCGCGGCGAGCATCAACTGCGGCAGATCGGTCGGCTCCCCCTCGGGGATCCGGGTCCGCAGCACCATCGCCGTGGCGTTCAGCGTGCTGCCGTCCGGGAGGAACCCGAGCAGGTAGCCGACCTGCAGGGCGCCCTGGGCGTAGGCTTCGCGCGCGCCCTTGCGGGTCTCCCGGATCAGGGCGTCCACCCGCTCGCGCTCGACCTCCACACCCTTCGCCTGCTCCTCGATCCGGCGCCGGATCGCCACATCCCTGGTGTTCGGGTCGAGGTCGAGGTGCGACCAACTGGACGGGTATTTCAGCGTGTAGCGCGCCGGAGCGCCCGACGGCCGCTCATCCGAGGGCAGCAGCCGCGGCCGCCCGCCCCCGTCCTGTGTCTCAAGCGGGTTCATCCAACGCCTTTGCAGCTTCGTTGTCCGTGTCGGTGAAGTTGTCGACGATGCCCTGCGCGGCCTGCTTGAACGTGTCCACGTTCTCCTGGACCCGTTCGTGGCCGGCCGACCATGCGTCGTCGAAGCCGTTGACGGCCGAGATCAGACCGTGGTCGCCCACATCGTCATCCGAACCGACGTTGCTCAACTTCGCTGTTCTGTCGATCCGTTCGCGGATGTCCTGCAGCGCGGCCATGGTGTCGGCGAGTTCGTCCACCGGTATGTGAATGCGCGACATGACGCCCCTTTCTCTCCCTGTACCGGCCGGGTTCCGTGGCGCCGGAGCGCCACGGAACCCGGCCGTGGCCAAGAAGTCAGCCGATGGCGCCGGACGTCTGGTCGTCGGTGTCGACGAACGCGTCGGCGACCTGCTTGATGAACTCGCTGACGCCCTGAAGGCCCTCAATGGCCTTCTCGGTGCCGTTCTTGTACTCCTCCCAGAACGGACGGAACTTGCTCTCGGAACCCGGCGTCGCGTAGGCCGCCTCGACCATCTCGTCCATCTTGGTGTTGGCCTCGTGGAGGCTCTGCTGCATCAGTTCCTTCTGGTTCTGCAGCCAGGTCGACGCCTCCCGCATCTCGTCCGGGCTGATCTTGATGTTGCCGCCGGCCATGTCGGTTCCTTCTCTCGTTCCGGATCGCCGCGGCCGCTCGGCCGCTCACACCCGGCTCTACGGGGCACCTGCCAGGGCGGTTCATGCCTGTTGCGGAACGGTGACGAAAACGGCTGGCCACGGGCCCCGGCGACCGGTGTCAAGCGGGCCTTCCCGGCCACAAGGAAGGCCCTCGCGAGTCACGTCCTCGCGAGGGCCTTCCTCTTCATCCGCCCGCTACGTGAAAGGTGAGAAGACGATCACGAGCAGGACGCTTCGATGTCTGCCTCAGGGCGTCAACAGCAATACGTCCGCACGGGACTTCGCCGCCTCGTAACGCCGCGCCACGTCCTGCCAGTTGACGACCTGCCACATCGCCTCGATGAAGTCCACCTTCTGGTTCTTGTACTGCAGGTAGAAGGCGTGCTCCCAGGCGTCGAAGACCAGAACCGGCACCGAGCCCTGGCCGACATTGCCCTGGTGATCGTAGACCTGCTCGACGACGAGGCGGCCGCTCAGCGGCTCGTAGGCGAGGACGCCCCAGCCGGAGCCCTGCGTGGTTGCGGCGGCCTTGGTCAGCTGGGTCCTGAACCCGGCGAAGGAGCCGAACGACTCGGTGATGGCGTCCGCCAGCTCGCCCAAGCCGTCCACCGCAAGCGGCTCACCGCCGCCGTCGCCGGTCATGTTCTGCCAGTAGATGCTGTGCAGGATGTGCCCGGACAGGTGGAAGGCCAGGTTCTTCTCCAGCCCGTTGACCGAGCCCCACGACTCCTTGTCCCGCGCCTCCGCCAGCTGCTCCAGCGTGTCGTTGGCGCCCTTCACATAAGCCGCGTGGTGCTTGTCGTGGTGCAGCTCGATGATCTCGGGGCTGATCACGGGGGCGAGTGCGGAGTAGTCGTACGGCAGGTCGGGCAGCGTGTAGACGGGCATGGCGGGGTCCCCTCCGGAACTCTTATTGCAAGTTAGTTGCAACTACACGCTAACAACAAAAAGCCCCCGTGGGTCACACGGGGGCCTCTCGGTGGTGCGGTGTGGTCGTGTCAGCGCCTGGCCTTCTGTCGGGCGTACCCCACCGCCGCCAGCACCGCCGTCAACCCGCCGGTGTAGTAGAGCTGGACCCGGGTGCCGGGCTCCCGGGCCATCAGCACGAAGATCGCCGCCATCCCCGCCAGCGCCACCCAGGTCAGCCACGGGAACGCCCACATCCGTACCGTCAGCCGCTCCGGGGCCTCCCGGTTCAGCCGGGCCCGCAGCCGCAGTTGCGAGACCGCGATGAAGACCCAGACGACCAGGATCACCGCGCCGATCATGTTCAGCAGCCAGGGGAAGACGTCGTCCGGGCGCCAGTAGCTCAGCACCACGCACACGAAACCGAAGACGGAGGAGGAGAGGACCGCGATGCGCGGGACGCCGCCGGACACCCGGCCCAGCACCCTCGGGCCCTGGCCCCGCTCCACCAGCGAGTAGGCGATGCGCGAGGAGCCGTAGATGTTGGCGTTCATGGCGGAGAGGAGGGCGACCAGGACGACCACATTCATCAGCTGCCCGGCGCCCGGGATGCCGAGGTGGTCGAGGGCGGCGACGTACGGGCCCTTCTCGACGACCTCATTCGAGTCCCAGGGGACGATCGTCACGATGACCGCCATCGAGCCGATGTAGAAGAGCGCGATGCGCCACATGGCCGTGCGGACGGCGCTCGCCACGCCCCGCACCGGGTCCTGCGACTCGGCCGCCGCGATGGTGACGGTCTCCAGGCCGCCGTACGCGAAGATCGAGGCGAGTACGCCGACGATCAGGCCCTCGCTGCCGTTCGGGAGGAAGTCGCTCAGATTGCCGGCCCCCGGGGCGTCCGTGCCGGGCAGGACGCCCGCGATGGCGAGCACGCCCAGGATCAGGAACAGGCTGATCGCCCCGACCTTCAGGGCCGCGAACCAGAACTCGAACTCGCCGAAGTTCTGCACGGCGGCAAGGTTCGTGACACAGAAGACGACCATGAAGAGGGCCACCCACGCCCACTCGGGCGTCCCCGGCAGCCAGCCCGTCACGATCTTCGCCGCGCCGATGCCCTCCAGGCCGACGGCCGTGCAGAGCAGCACCCAGAAGGACCAGCCCGCGGTGAAGCCCGCCCACGGGCCGATCGCCCGTTCCGCGTGCGCCGAGAACGAGCCCGACGACGGGTACGCGGCCGACATCTCGCCGAGCATCCGCATCACCAGCATCACGAGGAGACCGGAGAGCGTGTAGGCGACGACGATGGAGGGGCCGGCGGCGGCGATACCCGCGCCGGAGCCCACGAACAGACCCGCGCCGATGACCCCGCCGAGGGCGATCATCGACAGGTGGCGCTGCTTCAGGCCGTGGGACAGGGTGGCGTCGGCGTCCGCCTGTGGCGGCTTCTCGACCTCGGTGGTGCTGCTGGGCATGGGCGCGGCTCGTCCAGTACATGAGATGGGCAAAAACGCCCACAGTCTGGGCAGCCTCTCCGGTCAGGAGGAGAGGCTGCCCAGTATCCGGACGCGTCCGGTACGTGCTGTGACTACGCCGCTACGGAGGTGTAGTGCGAGGCGTCGCCCTCGATCGAGTAGCTCTCCTTGCCCTCGATCCCGGCCGGGATGTCACCGGCGACGGTCACCCGGTGCAGACGGCGCGGCAGACCGTCGTAGTTGTCGACGGCGTAGTGCTGGGTGATGCGGTTGTCGAAGAGGACCAGCTGGTTCTCGGACCAGCGGTGGCGCAGGATGTTCTCCGGCCGGGTGACATACGCCTGGAGCAGGTCGAGGATCTTGCGGGACTCGGACGGGGAGAGGCCCACGATGCGCTGGGCGAACCCGCCGATGAACAGGCCGCGTTCACCGGTCAGCGGGTGGACGCGGACCACCGGGTGGACCGTGCGGTACTTGATCGAGGTGAACTGGGCTCGCTGGGCGGCCTGCTGCTCGTCGAGCTCCTCCTCCGGTACGGCGTAGTCGTAGTCGTTGGTGTGCTCGGCCCACAGGGTGTCCGCCAACTGGCGCAGCGACTCGGGGAGTTGGCGGTAGGCGGCCGCCGCGCTGGCGATCAGGGTCTCGCCGCCGTACGGCGGGATCGTGATGGAGCGCAGCGTGCTGGCCTGCGGCGGGTTCAGGACGAACGTCACGTCGGTGTGCCAGTGGTTGGCGGCGCGGCCGCGCTCGCTGTCGACGGGCAGGACGTTCGGGACGCCGTCGACGGAGGAGACCGTCGGGTGGGCGGTGGTGACGTCACCGAAGTGGCGGACGAAGGCCTGCTGACCCTCGTCGTCGAGGTTCACGTCGTCGAAGACGAGGGCCTTGTGGACGTTGAGGGCCTCGCGGACCGCGGCGGCCGTCTCCTCGTCGAGCGGCTTGGAGACGTCGACGCCCAAGACGCGGGCGCCGATGTTCGCGGTGACCTTCTGGATTTCGATGCCGGGCATGTACGGGTCCTTTCAGACGGCGGCGAGTGCAGGAGAGGTGGTGACGTACTGGTTGGCGGGGCGCGGGAGGCCGTAACGCTCCCGCAGGGTCTGCCGGGAGCCGTATTCGGTGCGGAGGAGACCTCGGCCACGCAGGATCGGGACGACCTGCTCGACAAAGGTCTCGAGGCCGGAGGGCAGCACGGCGGGCATGATGTTGAACCCGTCGGCGGCGCCCTGCGTGAACCAGGTCTCGATCTCGTCGGCGACCTGCTCGGGCGTGCCCGCGAAGGTGAGATGGCCGCGTCCGCCGCCGAGCCGGCCGATCAGCTGCCGGACGGTGAGGCGCTCGCGCCGGGCGAGTTCGACGATGAGCGTGTAGCGGCTCTTCGCGCCCTCGATGGCGTCCTCGGGCGGGAGGTCGGCGGGGAGCAGGGCATCCAACTCCAGGGCGCCGGTGGGCAGTTGCAGCAGCCGCTCCAGGTTGGCCACCCCGTGCCGGTGCACGATGTGGTCCTCCAGCACCTGCTCGTTCGCGCGTGCCTCCGCCTCCGTCGAGCCGATGACCGGCACGATCCCGGGCAGCACCTTGATGTGTTCGGGGTCCCGGCCGGCCGCCTTCGTACGGGACTTGAGGTCGGCGTAGAAGGCCTGCGCGTCGGCCAGGGTCTGCTGGGCGGTGAACACCGCCTCCGCGTACCGCGCCGCGAACGCCTTCCCGTCCTCGCTCGACCCCGCCTGCACGAGCAGCGGGTAACCCTGGGGTGAGCGGGGCACGTTGAGGGCGCCCTCGACACTGAAGTACGTCCCCTTGTGCAAGGGCGGGTGGATCTTGTCGTCGTCGCCCCAGACGCCGGCCGCCTTGTCGGCGACGATCGCGTCGTCCTCCCAGCTGTCCCAGAGCTTCAGGGCGACATCGAGGAACTCGGCGGCCCGGGCGTACCGGTCGGCGTGCGCGGGTTCGTGCTCCAGACCGAAGTTGCGCGCGGCCTCCGCCCCCGCCGTGGTGACGATGTTCCAGCCCGCCCGGCCACCGCTGATGATGTCGAGCGAGGCGAACTTGCGGGCCAGGTTGTAGGGGGAGTTGTAGGAGGTGGAGGCGGTGGCGATCAGTCCGATGTGCTCGGTGGCCGTCGCCAGCGCGGTGAGCAGGGTCAGCGGTTCCAGGGCACCGGCGGGGCGCTGGGCGATGTTGCCCCACAGCTGAGGTCCGTCGGCGAGGAAGAGCGAGTCGAAGGTGCCGCGTTCGGCGATCCGGGCGAGCTTGACGTAGTGGTCGAGCTCGACGTGGGCGTACGGGTCGCTCTCCGGGAGGCGCCAGGAGGCTTCGTGGTGGCCGGTGCTCATCAGGAAGGCGTTGAGGTGGAGCTGCCGGGGCATGGGGGTCCTTTGCTTCGGATGCTTCGGAAGAACAGGGGGAGGGCTCACGAGCGCAGGTCAGTGCACTTCAGCCCGTCCGCTTGTTTCGAGCGCCGGTCACGGAAATTCAGCCCGTCCGGCGTTTGAGGACGAGGCCCCTCAAGGGCCGAAGCGGGGGCCTGGGGGCGGCAGCCCCCAGCACGGTCACGACAGCCGCCGGTCACCCCGCATCCTCGGTCACGCCCAGCGCGGCCAGCAGCTGCTCCCGGTACTCCCCGAGCAACGGATCCCGGTACGAGCGCGGATGAGGCCGGTCGATCGCGAGGTCGAGCCCGACGCGGCCCGCGTCGAGCACCAGCACCCGGTCGGCGAGCACGATGGCCTCGTCCACGTCGTGGGTGACCAGGAGCACCGACGGCCGGTGGCGTTCCCACAGCTGCCGCAGCAGAGAGTGCATCTTGATGCGCGTCAGGGCATCCAGCGCGCCGAACGGCTCGTCGGCCAGCAGCAGTTCGGGCTCGCGGACCAGCGACCGGGCCAGGGCGGCTCGCTGCGCCTCGCCACCCGACAGCTCGTTTGGCCAGGCCCGCTCACGGCCTTTCAGGCCCACCTCGGCGAGGGCGGCACGCCCCTTCTCCTCGCCGTCGGTGCCCAGCAGTACGTTGTCCAGCACCCGCCGCCAGGGCAGCAGCCGCGAGTCCTGGAAGACCACGGACACCGCTTCCGGAGCGGTCAGCTGACCGCTCCCGGCCACCTTGTGGTCCAGCCCCGCGATCGCCCGCAGCAGCGTGCTCTTGCCGGAGCCGCTGTGCCCGAGCAGAGCCGTGAACTGTCCTGCCGGAAGGTCGAGATCGATGCCGTCGAGCACCGTCCGCCCCTCGAACGACCTGGTGAGTCCCCGGAGTTGGACGGCGGGCCGGGTCAGCTGCTCAGTGTGCGGCGCCATGACAGCACCCTCCGTTCGATGAGACGGACTGCGCTGTCGGAGACCAGACCGAAGACGCCGTAGACGAGCAGGCCCACCAGGATGACGTCGGACTGGCCGTAGTTCTGGGCCTGGAACATCATGTAGCCGAGTCCGCTGGTGGCGTTGATCTGCTCCAGGACCACCAGGCCCAGCCAGGAGCCGGTCACCCCGAGCCGGAGTCCCACGAAGAATCCGGGCAGGGCGCCGGGGATGACGATCTGCCGGATGAAGGCCCAGCGCGACAGCCCCTGCACCTCGGCGAGTTCGACGAAACGGCTGTCGATGCCGGACAGCGCGGCATGCGTGTTCAGGTAGATCGGGATGTAGACGACGATGGCGATGATCGCGATCTTGAAGGACTCGCCGATGCCCAGCCAGAGGATGAACAGCGGGATCAGGCCAAGGGTCGGGATGGCCCGGTTGAGGTTCACCGTCCCGTCGATCAGCGCCTCGCCGACCCGGCTGAGCCCGGAGGCCAGGGCGAGGACGACGCCGCCCGTCAGGCCGATCGCGAAACCGTACGCGGCCCGCTCCAGCGAGGTCAGGATGTCGGTGGGCAGGGTCCCGGCGGTCCACAGGTGACCGGCCGTTTCGAGCACCGTCCAGGGCGCCGGGATCGCGCCGGGATCGAGCTGTCCGGCGGCGGAGGCGACCGCCCACAGGCCCAGGACGAGGGCGGGGCCGATGAGACGGGAGGCGGGCAGCCGCTTGCCGGGGGAGAGACCTCGCCGGCGTGCCCGCCGTGTGCCCCGGTCCTCCGTGCGGACGGGGGCCGCAGTGGTCGTCGTGGTCACGGCGCTCACCTCCGGTACTCCGCCGGTACGGCCTTGGCGGCGATGGACTCGAAGCGGTGGTCGAAGAGCGAGGAGACGTCGAACTTCTTCACGAAGCCGCCCTCCGCCAGCAGATCGGCGGTCTCCTGCTCCCACTTGATCGCCTCGTCCCAACTCGGCGGGAACAGCGGCTTGTTGGCGAGATCGGAGATCGACTTGGCCTGGGCGGCGGTCAGGTTCTGCGTCTTGACGTAGAACTCCTCGTTCCAGGCGTCGGGGTTCTCGTACGTCCAGACCTGGCCCTTGGCCCAGTACGGGATGTACGCGGCGACCGCGGCGGCCTTCGCGGGGTCGTTCAGTACGGAGGCCGGCGCCCACAGGAGGTTGAGGAGATCGACGACGTCGGTGGTGATGGCGTGTGCGCCCTTGGACTTGTACTGCGCCAGATAGGCGGGCGCCTGCTGGTTGGCAAGGGGCGCGATGTCCACCTGGCCCGACTGCAGGGCGGTGAGGAACTGGTTGCTGGTCAGCGGGACGAGCTTGACGTCGTCGTACTTCAGCCCCGCCTTCTTCAACGCCCGCAGAAGTACGACACCTTGGGCCTGCCCCTGCGAGAACGCGAGCTTCTTGCCCTTGAAGTCGGCGACCGACCGGATGTCGCTGCCCGGCTTGGTGGCGAAGAGGTAGTTGGGCTTGCGGGTGATGTCGATCGCGACGATCTTCGCGTCGAAACCCTGGTAGTGCGCCTGGATCGGCGGAATTCCCGCATTGTTGGCGAGGTCGAGAGAGTTGGCGCGGAAGGCGTTGATGACATCGGGACCGGCTCCGATGTTCACCCAGCTCGACACCTGGAAAGGAAGGCTCAACTTGGCGAGCTTGAACTGGAGTTGCTGGGTGTTCGAGTACGAGGCGATCTTCAGGCTCGTACCGGACGGAACCTTGTCGGCCAACGGAGCGGACGAGACACCCTTGCTGTCGGCGGCCGAGCTGCTGCCCGCGCAGCCGCTCAGCCCGGCGACGCCGGCCGCGGCGCCGAGCAGGGAGGTGAGGAAGAGCCGTCGGTCGACACCCGACAGGGGAGAGGAAGTCATGGCAGGACTCCGTGAGTTTCAGAAGGAACTTCAGAAGGAAAGAGCGCAGGCGGAATTCCGGGCAGGGAAGAGCCGGGGAAGGGAATTCACGCAGCAGAAAATGAGCGCTTCACACGCGGCAACGTGTCAGCAACAAAGGGTGCGACAGCTCACGAACGGGCTCATGAACAGGATGTTCCTGGTCATGCACGGTCCCTGTCAACATTCCGAGTTTCTGAATTAAATAGCCTCAGGTGAGGCCGCCAGCGGGTCGCGGTAGAGCACGTCCAGCGCCACCGAACCGCCCGCCACCGCGAGGATCGATTCCGGGAAACTCGTCGGGACGACGGACACCGCGCGTTCGTCCCCGACCCCTTGGCGCAGTGCGTCGAGGCAGTCCGCCCGGTGGATGATGCCGAGCTCGCTCACCACCACCGTCTCCGGATTCAGTACGTCGAGCAGCAACCGAGAGGCCTGCCCGACGGCATGGGCCCGCTCCACCAGCAGCCGTACGGCCTCCGGGTCGCCACCGTCCGCCGCCGTGACCACGTGCATCGGGTTCACACCCGCCACCACGCCCGCCTCCCGCGCCCGCCGGCACAGCGTCCGCTCGCTCAACTCGGCCTGCAGACAGCCGATACGGCCGCAGTCGCACGGCTCCGTGCCGCCCGGCACCGGCAGATGGGCGATGGCGCCCGCCTGGGAGCGCGGCCCGTGGTGCACCTCGTCGCCCGTGGCGAAGGCCGCGTCGACGACGTTGCCGACGAACAGGTGCAGCACGCTTCCACTGCTCCGCGCCAGCCCGAACAGCCGCTCCCCGTTGACCAACGCCCGCGCGTGCCCGTCCACATGGACCGGCAGCCCGGTGCGCCGGCCGAGCACCTCCCGCACGGCCACGTCCCGCCAGCCCAGCAGCGGATGCTCCACGACGGTCCCGGACTCCCGGTCGACCCAGCCGCCGACGGCCACGCCGACACCGAGGGCTCTGCACCGGGGGTTGGCTGCCAGCAGTGCCGCCAGCCCCTCGGCGGCCCGGGCCAGTACCCACCCCGGATCGGTGCGCTCGTGCTTCAGCTCGCGCCGGGCCACCACCCGGCCGCGCAGATCGAGCAGCGCCACCGTGGTGTACGGCACCGCCACATGCACCCCGCCGACCACGAACCGCGAGTCGTCCAGGTCGACGGGGACGTGCGGACGGCCCACCCCGTTCGAGCGGCGGGGCGCGTCCGACTCGCGGATCAGGCCGAGTTCGGTGAACCGGGCGCAGTAGTCGGTGACGGACGCGGGCGACAGCCCGGTCAGCCGGGCGATGGTGGAGCGCGCCACCGGCCCGTGCTCCAGCACGGACCGCAGCACGACGCTGGCGCTCGTCCGGCGCCGGTCATCACGGGGAGGGGAGGGAAGGGTGGTTGCCGCGGTACGGGGCATGGCGATCATCCTCGGGAACGGGTCCGACACTGCGCCGTCTCGTACAGCGAGACGCGCCGGATCCGCTCCGCCCGCCCCGCTAGGGCAGATGACAGGCGGACGCACCGACTCGTCGCAGGTCGACGTGGCGACGCGACGAGAAGTTCCGGGACTGGGCGACCATGAACTCGAAGCTAGCAAAACGGGCCACCGCTGCCCAGACGGCGACCGACGGGCGAGACGACGAAGGTTAGGTCACTCCCTCTCCGTGACCGGTGTCACGCCGTACCCCGTGTAACCCACATCCTTTGTACGGAGCCCACGAAACCGCTGCTCCACCCTTTGTCGAGCGCTGATGGTGATCACCTCGAGTGCCCTGGGTTAGCGTCACCGAGTCCCCTTGTGTCCCCGACCCGCGGAGTCCCCATGAGCACCGCTGCCGCCCCCGCCCTCCCCGGACAGGTCCTCGCCGACCTGCTCCCCGCTTCCCGCGTCCGCGACCTCGCGCTCGTGCTCGGCGGCGCCGCGCTCACCGGCCTCGCGGCCCAGATCTCCGTCCCCGTCCCGGGCTCCCCGGTGCCGGTGACCGGCCAGACCTTCGCCGCCCTGCTGGTCGGCACCACGCTCGGCGCGAGCCGCGGCCTGGCGTCGCTCGTCCTGTACGCGCTGGCCGGGCTCGCCGGTGTGCCGTGGTTCGCCGGCGGCAGCTCCGGTGTCTCCGTCTCCTTCGGCTACATCCTCGGCATGCTCCTCGCCTCCACCGTGGTGGGCGCCCTGGCCCGCCGCGGCGCCGACCGCTCCGTGCTGCGCATGGCGGGCACGATGCTGCTGGGCGAGGCGATCATCTACGCCGTGGGAGTCCCGTACCTGGCCTACGCCGCCGACATGTCCGCGTCCACGGCGATCGCGGCCGGCCTCACCCCGTTCCTGCTCGGCGACGCCCTGAAGGCGGCCCTGGCGATGGGCGTCATGCCCACCGCCTGGAAGCTCGTCAACAAGCGCTGAGGTTGTAGTTCCTGCGGAAGAGGTTCGCCGGGTCGTAGTGCGACTTCAGCTCGGCGAGCCTCTTCAGCGTTACGGCGTCGTAGAGGCCGTCGGTCCGATCCCCGGCACCGAAGGCGAAGTTGAGGGCGCGGCCGAGGGTGACCGGCGCGAGCAGCGCGAACGCCGGATCCAGTACGGCCCGCGCCGTCTCCCTATCGCCCACCGTCAACAGCCGCACCAGAAAACGCCCTTCGCGGTACGGCACCGAGTTCGCCGCCGGATGCGCGAGCGCCCCGCCCAGATGGTTGATCTGCACGACGCACATCGGCCCACCCGAGTCCGGACCCACCCGAGAGAGCAGCTCACCGGCGGCCGTCACGTCCAGCTCGCTCAGCACCGCACTGTCCCCGTAGTACGCATGCGGGAAGTCCGGGTCGCTGTGGATGGTGTGGCTCTCGGCGTACGGCATCTCACGCAGGGAGTCGGCGAGCGCAGGCCCCAACTCCCGGAGCGGGGCGACGAGTTGCTCGCCGCCGGTGCCGGTGTACGCGACGCGCACGGAGACGACGTACCGGCCGCGCAGGTGCGGCGGCAACGCCGGGATGTCCGGATACGGTACGGCCGCGAAGGACGAGGTCAGCCCGTCGGGCACGGTCCGCGTCCACTCCTCGTACGCCCGCAGCACGGCGGCCGGGTCGACCTCGCGTCCGTCGAACGCGAGCGAGCCGCCGTAGAGCGTCTTCACGGGTACGAGGCCGATCTCCAGCTCGGTGACGATGCCGAAGTTGTGGCCGCCGCCGAGGAGGGCCCAGTACAGGTCGGGGTCGGACTCCCGGGTCACGTGCCGGAGCCGGCCGTCGGCGGTGACGATGTCCAGGGAGCGCACATGGTCGGCCGCGTACCCGAACTCCCTTGCCAGGATGCCCAGTCCGCCGCTCAGCGTGTAGGACACTGCGCCGACGCTCGGGGCGGAGCCGTTGAGCGGGGCCAGGCCGTACGGTTCGGCGGCCGCCACGACCTGCCCCCAGCGGACGCCCGCCTGAACGCGGACGGTGCGCGCCTCGGGGTCGACGGTCACCCGGTCCATCCGCTTCGTCGTCACCAGCACCCCGCCCTCGGAGGCGCCGGGCAGCCCGTGCCCGGTGGCCTGGACGCCGACAGGCAGGTCGTGGTCGGCCGCGTACCGTACGGCGGCGATCACGTCGTCGGCCGAGGAGGCGGCGAAGACCACGGCGGGCCGCTGGGCGAACCCGGTCTGGAAACCGGCGAGTTCGTCGTCGTAGCCGGGCCGGCCGGGGCGGAGGACGAGCAGATCTGCGGTGTTGTCGGCGTTGGTCATGGCAGCCATCGTGCGCGGATAACCTGACAGTTGCCGTCAGCTTTTCAAGCGAACAGATGGCCGGGATGCCAGGCCCCCGGCCATCTGGTGGACCCGCTCAGCCGCTCAGCCGCTCAGCCGCGCATCCGCTGAGGCGTCGGCCGCCGGGACGACCACCACAGCCCCGCCGCACCGGCCGCGATCAGGGTGGCGCCCGCCGCACCCAGCGGCAGGACGTCCCGCCCGACACCGGTCTTCGGCAGCTCGCTGCCGCCCGGTGCCACCGGCTTGTTGTCGGTGCCGAGGAGCAGCGGGGTGGCCGGGGCGTTCGGCGACGGGTTCGTCGTACCGAACGGAACCGGTCCCTGCTGCCAGTACGTCTTCTTCCCGTCACCGGACTGAACGGGCAGGCAGATCTTGCCGGTCTTGCTCAGGTCGTAGGTGGCGTCGACGGCGTACGACTTCGACTTGCCGGCCGCCAGATTGTCGATCGCGCAGGAGAAAGCGCTGTTCGAGCCCGTCGGAAGATTCTTTTCGGAAATCTGGGAGCAGCCTTGAACGCTCTTCACCGTGAGGCCGTCGAAACCGGCGACCACAAGCTGGATCTTTCCGCTGTCCTTGGTCCCTTCGTTCTTGACCGTGGCGGTGATCGCCGTCTTTTTGGAGCCGTTGTCGACCGAGATCTTCGAAGGCAGAAGCGTGGTCAGCTTTACACCTGCCGGTGCCTCGTCGACGGCCTTTCCCCCCTTGCTGCTGCCGGGTCCCTGGTCGTCCGCGCTGGCAGTGAAGGAAAGGATCATCACTGCCGAAAAAGATGCCGCGACCAGCGATCCCGCGATGGTCGTCGTGCGACGAGAACTCATGTTCACATCCCCCTTGGCTGCGCCTGAATTCGCAGTACTTGAAGAGCTACCACAAGATTTCTCCGCACTATGCTGGTACGCCATGAAGTGTGACCATTGTGTTTCAGTCGGGGCGCGGCTGAGATAAATGAGGCAACTGGGGTAATCGGGGTGACCGGGCTGACCCGGGGTAATCAAGGGGGTGCAGCGGATTGCCGGGGAATACGAGGAGCGGCGGAGTTCCAGGGTTACTGGTGACGGGGCGCTATCGGCTGGTCGAAAGTATCGGCCAGGGAGGAATGGGGCGGGTGTGGCGAGCCGCCGACGAGATGCTCGACCGTCCGGTCGCCGTCAAGGAGATGCGCATAGACGGCCTGGACGCGGAGGACACCCGCACCAGGCGCGAACGCACGCTGCGCGAGGCCAGGGCCACCGCCCGGATCGACCATCCCAATGTCGTGCGGGTCTACGACGTCGTCGACGAGGGCGAACGCCTGTGGATCGTCATGGAGTTGGTCGTCGGCCGCTCCCTTGAACAGATCATGGTGGAGGAGGGGCCGCTGGGGCCCGGCGAGGCGGCACGGATAGGGCTCGGTCTGGTGGCGGCGTTGCGCCAGGTGCATGCGCGCGGCGTCCTGCACCGGGACATCAAGCCCGGGAACGTCCTGGTGGAGGGCAGCGGCCGGCGCATCGTCCTCACGGACTTCGGTATCGCCGCGATCCAGGACGCCAAGGCGCTCACCATGGTCGGCATGCTCGTCGGCTCCCCCGACTACATGGCTCCCGAACGCATCTCCGGCCGCCCCCAGGGCCCGCCGTCCGACGTGTGGTCGCTGGGCGCGACCCTCTGCGCGGCCCTGGGCGGCCGCTCCCCCTTCTCCCGCGACACGACCCTGGCCACACTGCACGCGGTCCTGTACGAGGAGCCCGAACTCCCTGCCGCGGCAGGCCCGCTACGGGACGTCCTGGCCGCACTGCTCGAGAAGGAACCATCGGTCCGCCCGGGCCTGCACGATCTGGAGGAGGCCCTACGACCGGTCGCGTTCCCGGCACCCACGCCGACCCTTCCGGTGGGCGGAGGAGAGGACAAGGGCGCGGCGGCGAAGGAAGAGACGCCCGGGGCGGGGCCGGAGCCCACTCAACTTACGGACGAGCAAGAGCCGTCCGAGCCCCAGGAGCCCCCCGGAACCGGACCGACCGAGAACGCCGAGCCGAGCCCGACCGGCGCACCTGCGACCGAAGCGACGACGAGTGCCAGGACGAGGCCTAGGACGAGTGCTACGGCGAGCGCTGAAGCCGAGCCGGAGCCCGTGGGCGGGACCGAGCGGTTCGGTGGGGCTGGGCGGTCCGGTGGGGCTGAGCGGCCTGGTGGGGCTGAGCGGTTCGGTGGGCCCGAGCGGCCTGGTGGGGCTGAGCGGTTCGGTGGGCCCGAGCGGTTCGGTGGGGCTGAGCGGCCTGGTGGGGTTGAGCGGTCCGGTGGGCCCGAGCGGCCTGGTGGGGCTGAGCGGCCTGGTGGGGCTGAGCGGCCTGGTGGGGTTGAGCGGTCCGGTGGGCCCGAGCGGCCTGGTGGGGCCGACGCCCCCGGCGGCCTGGACACGCCCGGCCCGGCGGAGCCGCCCCCGACCACCCCGTGGGCCCCGAACGAGACGCCCACCCCGGCCTACCTGGACACCCGTCTCGTACGCACTGCACGCGACCCCAGGCAACCCGCCCCCGCCCCCGTCCAGGACGCGATACCGCAAGACCTGCCCGACACTCACGACTTCCGCCGAGACCGCGCCCCAGCCCCGACCAGCACGGACGAGCCCTCCGACGCCCCTGCACCGCCGCAACAACCCGCCGCCAACCCCGCGGCAACGGCACCCCCGCCTCCGCAAGCACCCCACACACCCGCCGAGCCGCACGAGCCTTCTGTGTATGCGGATTCTGTCGGCCCTTCGGCGCCTGCTGAACTGCGTGGGTCTTCCGCGTTTGCGGATTCCGATGAGTCTCCGGCGGCAGCGGCAGTCCAGGGGCCGCCGGCGTTGGCGGATTCCGTTGGGCCTTCGGCGCCTGCTGAACCGTACGGGCGCTCTGCGTTTGCGGGTTCCGATGAGTCTCCGGCGGCAGTCGGATCCCAGGGGCCGCCGGCGTTCGCGGATTCCCATGAGCCTCCGGCGGCAGCCGCATTCCAAGGGCCGTCGGCGTTTGCTGATTCCCATCAGCCCCCGGCACCAGCGGCCCCCCACGGTCCGCCCGCGCATGCGGAACCCCGCGAGCCCTCCGCACCCTCCCAGCCCCCCGGACCTTCCGCACCCTCCGTACCCGCCGAGCCCCACAGCCCCACCGCACCCGCCGTCTCCCAGGCACCCCCCGCCCCCCAACCCCCCAACGCCTCCACCGAAGTCCCCTCCGAACTGCGCTCGGAGGTCCGCTCCGAGACCCCGTCCGCCAACTCCGCGCCCCCCACTGCCCATTCCGAGCCCCCCGCACCCCAACGATCCGGCGTCTCACTCATCCGCCCCCACGCGGTCACCGAGCAGCGCCCCGCGCAGCGGAACGGCTCCGGCCTCGCAGCAGTCGCGCACCCGAGCACTCAGCAGGACCCGACCCCAACCACTCGGCCGGCCCCGGCCCCAGGCGCCCAGCAGGGACCGCCTCCCGGCGCCCACCAGGGACTGCCTCCCGACGTCCAACAAGGCCCGCACCCGGGCACGCGCCAGGCCCCCCACCCGAACACGCAGCAGAGCCGCTCCAACCCCGCCCCCGACCAAGCCACCCGCCCCGCCCTGGGCCCCCACCCCCTCCGCACCCCCCAAGGGGAACTCCGTGGCCCCGCCGTCCAGACCACTCCCCACCGCGGCCGCCGCCGTGCCGTACTCGTGGCCGGCGTCGGTCTGGTGGCGGCCGGTGCCGTCGTCGCCGTACTCCTCCTGACGAACTCCGGATCGCCCGGCGACGACCGCGCAGGCTCCTCGACGTCACCGACGACGTCCGCCACCACACCCGCCGGCAGCCCGTCGTCCACCGTGGAAGGCACGTCCAGGCCGCAGAGCCTGCCGCCGGGCTCCCACCGGGAAGCCGGCGGGTTCGCGTGGGCGCCGCCGCAGGACTGGCGGCGGGATCTGAAGACGGGGGCGGAGGTGCACTACACGTCCCCCGACGGCGCACAGGAGCTCGTGGCCAAGTCGTCCCTCGCCCGCGGCGACCTGATGGAGACATGGCAGAAGTCGGAGCAGGACGCCCACCAGGGCCAGGACTACCGGAAGATCCGCCTGGAGAAGACGACGTTCCGCGGCAACCCGGCCGTGGTCTGGGAGTACACCTTCACCCTGAAGGGCACCCCCTGGCACGCCCGGCTGCTGGGCTTCGACAAGGACGGGAAGTCGTACCAGATCAACACCTGGTACCAGCCGGAGATCGAAACCCAGGCCCTCAAGACCTACGACAAGGTCAAGGACAGCTTCACGGTGCTGTGAGCGGCTCGGCGAGCGTGCAGAAGGGGCCCGCGGTGAACACCGCGGGCCCCTCGTCCAGCACACAACGCCGTTGACGTCAGCCGGTCTTGACCTTCTCCTGCACCTCCGCCGAGGACGCGCCCCCGACGACCGCCCGGCCGCCCCCACGCACCTTCTCCTTCACGAAGGCGATGACGAGCACGACCGCCGCGACGAGCAGCGACAGCAGCACGGTCTCGCGCCCGTCGTGCTCCGTGTCCGTGAGCATGTAACCCAGCACGAACACGATCAGCGCGGCCGTCGCCCAGGTCAGATACGGGTACAGCCACATCCTCACGACCAGCTTCTCCGGCGCCTCGGCCTGGATGATCTTCCGCATGCGCAGCTGCGAGAAGCAGATGACCAGCCACACGAACAGGGCCACCGCACCACTGGAGTTGACCAGGAAGAGGAAGACGGAGTCCGGGAACTTGTAGTTGAAGAACACGGCGACGAACCCGAAGACCACGGACGCGACGATCGCGGCCATCGGCACACCACGCGAGGTCGTCTTCGCGAACACCTTCGGCGCGTCCCCCCGCTCACCGAGCGAGAAGGCCATCCGGGAGGCCGTGTACAGACCCGAGTTGAGACAGGACAGCACCGACGTCAGCACGATGAAGTTCATGATCTGACCGGCGTGCGCGATACCGAGGGAGTCGAGGGCCGCGACGTAGGAGCCCTGCTTCTTGATCGACGGGTCGTTCCAGGGCAGCAGGGTCACGACGACGAAGATCGAGCCCAGGTAGAAGACCGCGATACGCCAGATGATGCTGTTCGTGGACTTCGTCACGGCCCGCTGCGGGTTCTCCGACTCGCCCGCCGCCAGCGTCGCGATCTCGCTGCCCATGAAGGAGAAGACGACCAGCAGTACGCCGGTGAGGATCGCGCCGGGCCCGTGGGGCAGGAAGCCGCCGTGGCCGGTGAGGTTGCTCAGGCCGGCCTTGTCGCTGTCGACGCCCGGCAGCACACCGAAGACAGCGAGCCCGCCGACCACGATGAACGCGCCGATCGCGACGACCTTGATCCCGGCGAACCAGAACTCGAACTCGCCGTAGGAACCGACCGAGACGAGGTTGGTGGCGGTCAGCACCACCATCACGATCAGGGCCCAGCCCCACTGCGGGACGGCCGGCATCCACGCCGCCAGGATCTTGGCACCGGCGGTGGCCTCCACCGCGAGCACCACGACCCAGAAGAACCAGTAGAGCCAGCCGATGGAGAACCCGGCCCAGCGGCCGAGGGCCCGGTCGGCGTGCGCCGAGAACGAGCCGGAGGTCGGATTGGCGGCGGACATCTCGCCGAGCATCCGCATCACGAGGACGACGAGCGTGCCGACGAGGGCGTACGACAGGAGGATGCCCGGTCCTGCGGTGGCGATACCGGAGCTGGAGCCGACGAAGAGGCCGGCGCCGATGACGCCACCGATGGCGATCATCGACAGATGGCGGTTCTTCAGTCCGGCCTGGAGACCAGTCATGGGGGAATTCCTTTGCACCGGGTGAGCGGTCCCGTACGGGTCGCGTACGAGTCGGTCCAGTGAAACGGAGGCAAAGGAATTCGTGAACCTTTGATTCCAGATCGTTACTTGAGGTTTCCTTGAGGTTCGATGGTTGAGCCGATGGTCGGACCCACTTCTCTCCTGGCCGACACCCGAGGCTGCCGCCCGGAAACAGCCATGTCACACTCGGAACCATGCGCGTGTATCTCGGCTCCGACCATGCGGGCTTCGAACTCAAGAACCACCTCGTCGAGTGGCTCAAGGCAGCAGGCCACGACCCCGTCGACTGCGGCCCCCACATCTACGACGCCCAGGACGACTACCCGCCCTTCTGCCTCCGCGCCGCGGAGAAGACGGCCGCGGACCCCGACTCCCTCGGCATCGTGATCGGCGGCTCCGGCAACGGCGAGCAGATCGCGGCGAACAAGGTCAAGGGCGTACGGGCCGCTCTCGCATGGAGCGAGGAGACGGCGTCGCTCGGCCGCCAGCACAACAACGCCAACGTCGTCGCGGTGGGCGCGCGGATGCACACGCAGGAAGAGGCGACAAAGTTCGTCGAGACCTTCCTGGGCACCCCGTTCTCCGAGGACGAGCGCCACATCCGCCGCATCGACATGCTCGCGACCTACGAGACAACGGGCGACCTCCCCCCGATCCCGCCCCACCACCCGCAGCAGTAGTTCTTCCAGCCCGTCCGGCACTCCCAGCCCGTCCGGCGTTTGAGGACGAGGCCGTTCAGGCCGACCGGGGGTCCAGGGGGCAGAGCCCCCTGGCGGGGCCGAAGGGGCAGCGCCCCTGGGGATGGGAACGGGTAGGGGCGGCGGGGGCGACAAACCCCCTACGCCCAGCCCCCACACACGGACGAACAGGAGCCACCGTGCCGGAGGGGCACACCATTCACCGCCTGGCCAAGGACTACGCCACCGCATTCCTCGGCACCCACCCCCACGTCACCAGCCCCCAGGGCAAGTTCTCCGACGCCGCAGAACTCCTCAACACCGCCGAACTCACCGACACCGAGGCCCACGGCAAACACCTCTTCCTGGGCTTCCGGGACACGGACTGGGTCCACATCCACCTGGGCCTCTTCGGCAAGGTCACCTTCGGCGACACCCCGGCACCCCCACCCACGGACACCGTCCGCCTCCGCCTCGCGAACGCCACGTCGTACGTCGACCTGCGCGGCCCCACGACCTGCGCCCTCATCACGGACACCGAGAAGCACGCGATACACGACCGCCTCGGCCCCGACCCCCTCCGCGAGGACGCCGCCCCGCAGACGGCGTACAAGCGAATCTCCCGCAGCCGTACGACGATCGCCGCACTCCTCATGGACCAGAAGGTGATCGCCGGCGTCGGCAACGTCTACCGCGCCGAGGTCCTCTTCCGGCACAACATCGACCCGTACCGCGCAGGCAAGGACGTCACCCCCGCCGAGTGGGACGCGATCTGGACGGACCTCGTGGAGCTCATGCACGAGGGCGTCCGCCACAACCGCATCGACACCGTCCGCCCGGAACACACCCCTCAGGCCATGGGCCGCCCGCCGCGCGTCGACGACCACGGTGGCGAGGTGTACGTCTACCGCCGGGCCACCCAGCCCTGCCACATCTGCGGCAGCGAGATCCGCACCGCCGACCTCGCCGCCCGCAACCTGTTCTGGTGCCCGCACTGCCAGCAGAGATAACCGGGTTCCAGAACGGTCAGAACCCGTGCGCCAGCCACGGCGCCACCGTCGACACAAAGGCGAGCGACGCCTCCGCAAGGGCGCCCTGCCGCAACTCCCGTACCCGCCCGGCCGCGGCGAGCGCGTCCAGGGTCACGCCGCCCAGGTACGCCGACCCCAACTCCCTTACGGACAGGGCGAGATCGGCGGCCTCGTCGGTACGCGTGCAGGACGCGCCCTTCGGATCGCCGCTCAGCCGCCAACGCCCGCTGTTCCAGGGGCAGAAGGCGTCCTCGACCTCCAACACCACGTCCACCGGCGTCTGGTAGGTCCGCGCCTCCAGCGCCGCCCCGACGTCCACCAGCCGTACGTGCAGCGAGTCCCGGACCAGCAGTGAGCACCGCCGGATGTCGGAGGCCAGGTATTGCCAGGGCTCGTCCAGCGGCCGCCGCCGCGCGTCGATCCTCGACGTCAGGTCGATCTCGAACAGGAACCGCCACAACGCCGCGTGCGCCGCCGGGTCCAACGCGTCCACGTCCTGTACGACCACCGTGCCCTTGGGGCCCGCGGGCTCCCAGTCCCCCTTGATCCGGAAGCGCGCGTACCCGACGACCTCGCTGCCCCGCTCCGCGAGCACACACTGCAGCGGCGACGCACCGTCCCGCTCGCTCTCCGGGTCGAGCAGCCACAGCCGCTCCCAGCCCGGAATCCGCGCCACCATCCCCGGCCGCCGCGCCACCAGTTGCGCGTACACCGCCTCGCACGCGTCGAGTACGTCGGCCGGCCTGGCGTACCGCAGCCGTACGTCATCGGTGCCGGGCGGCACGGACAGCCGTACGCGCGTCGTGTCGATCTCGGCGTTGACGTGGTACGTCCCGACGCCGTACCCGAACCGCCCGTAGATCACCGGCTCGGAGGCGGTCAGGACGGCCAGCGGTTCGCCCCAGGACCGTACGTCGTCCAACTGCCGCCGCATCATGGACGTCAGCACCCCGCGCCGCCGGTGCGTGGCGGCCACGCTCACCATCGTGACGCCCGCGGCCGGCACCGCGGCCCCGCCGGGCACGGTCAGCCGGAAGGAGAACGCCCCCGCCGTCCCCACGCACAGATCACCGTCCCAGGCGCCGATGGAACGGTCCGTCTCGGTGAGCTCACGCCACAGCGCCCGCTCCTCTGCCGACTCCGGAACCCCGCCGAAGGCGCGGATCAGGTTGTCGTACCACTCGTCCCAGTCGTCCCGGCGCAGCACGCGCAAGTCAGTCCCCATGAACCATGACTACCAGGGCATTGCGGGACGAGCGAGGGAATTTCGCCTTGGCGGACCCGCAACGGCTTTCTGTGAAGTTCACTGTGAAGTTGAACCTCGGACGGGGGACAAGTGGGACCTCCCGTGCCAAGCAGCTGGTCCGATGGATAGGGTCCCGAACTAATGGCAGCAGGACGAGAGCGGCGCGCAGAAGCCGAGACGTTCACGGCCCGGTTGAAAGTGCAGTGGCACCGGGCCCGCGTCGGCCTGCGCAGAAGCGCCGTGGACTACTTCCGCGGGGACGGCTCGGACTGGGTCGCGCTGGCGGGTCTGCTGCTCACCGTCCCGCTGATCGCGGCCGTCACGCTCGCCAACTCGGTGTGGTGCTCCCCGGCCGTGCTGGTCCTCCCGATCGTCGCGGGCGGCCTGCTGCTGCGTCCGGCGAGCCTGCTCGGTCTGTACGCGGCCGCGGCCACGGCACTGATCGTGGAGTCGGTGAAACTGGGGCCCTATACGGAGGGCCCTTCCCGTGTCACCCCGGGCGTCGTGCTGGTGGTGGCCGCCTGCGGCTTCTTCGGTCTGCTCATCGCCCAGTTCCGCAGCCGGGTCGGCGTGCCCTGGCGGCGCGGCGGCACGATGCTCTTCGACCTGCGCGAACGCATCCGGGTGCAGAGCAAGCTCCCGCAGCTGCCGGTGGGCTGGCACCGCGAGATGGCGCTGCGCCCGGCGGGCGGCCAGTCCTTCTCGGGCGACTTCGTGGTCGCGGCGCGTACCAACGGCGGCCGCACGATGGAGGTCGTCCTCACGGACGTCTCGGGCAAGGGCATGGACGCGGGTTCGCGTGCGCTGCTGCTGTCGGGAGCGTTCGGCGGCCTGCTGGGCTCGCTGCCCCCGCACGCGTTCCTCCCGGCGGCCAACGGCTATCTGCTCCGCCAGGACTGGGACGAGGGTTTCGCGACCTCGATCCACCTGGTCCTGGACCTCGACTCCGGCGACTACGAGCTCTACTCCGCGGGCCATCCACCAGGTCTCCAGCTCAGCGCGGGCAGCGGCCGCTGGGAGGAGAAGGCGGCCGAGGGCCCGCTCCTGGGTGTGTACGACGGCGCGCAGTTCGACCCCGTGAAGGGCTCGCTCCGCCCCGGTGACGTGTTGATGCTGTTCACAGACGGCCTGGTGGAGACCTCAGACCGGGACATCGTCGAGGGCATCGACCGCCTCACGGGCGAGGCCGACCGCTATGTCGCCGGCGGCTTCCACGGCGCCGCCTGGCACCTCATCGAGGCGGTCGCGAAGGACGTGAACGACGACCGGGCCCTGCTGCTGATCTGCAGGGAGGGCCCGACGGCGACGGTCCAGACGGCCCAGCAGCCGCCGCTGCGCAAGGAGGCTCTGGAGGAGTGACCGAAACCCCTCGGGAGCCGATGACCCTGGCCGAAGTCGAGGCCACCGCCCGTGCCGCCCACGAAGGGCAGACCGACAAGGCGGGACGGCCGTACGCCGAGCACCTCCGGGCCGTCGCCGAGGGCGTACGCGCGCGTGGCGGCGACGACGAGCAGATCGCGGCGGCCTGGCTGCACGACGCCGTCGAGGACGACGCGCTCTCCGCACAGTGGCTGGACGAGGCCGCACTGAGCCGCCGTACGAAGGACATCGTCCTCGCGCTCACCAAGCGGGCGGGGGAGAGCCCGGAGGAGTACGCCGCCCGGATCCTCGCCACGCCCGGCGCACGGCTGGTGAAGCAGGCGGACCTGGCCCACAACGCGGACCCGACCCGCCTGGCCCGCCTCACCGACGAGCCCACCCGCACAAGACTGACCGAGAAGTACACGCAGATGCGTGCACTTCTCGGCCTAGGTCAGCAGTAGCGCTTTTAGGGGCGCGGGGCCGTGTCGATATGCGGCTCCGCCGCGTGGGCGCGACCAGCTCCGACGAACCCGCAGACGCCAGACGGCACATCGTGGCAAATGCTCAGGCGCTGGCCATCTCCCGCTTCTGCGCAGTCTCCCGCGCCCGCGCAACCTCCGCCGCATCCCGCCTGAAGGCCCACTTCATCTCAGGCTCCATGGCGAACTTGAAGACCCGCTGCACAGGCCGGGTGCACAGCAACGTGACGGCGCCGACAAAGACCACGGTCACGAAGATCTCACCGAGCGGCCGGTGCAACCACTTCGGCTCGAACCAGCCGTAGAAGTCGCCGGCCTTCACCAGGAAGCCGTGCAGCAGATAGCCGTAGAGCGTGCCCGCGCCGAGCGCCGTGAACCACATCTTCCGGCGCGGCACCCAGGCGAAGAAGCAGGCGGTCAGCAGCAGCGAGCAGCCGAACAGGGCGAGCACCATGACCGGCCCGGTCCACCACGGCGCGGCCAACTCCTGGGCGGCGTCCCGGTGGTAGAACCAGGCGGTGTTCATACGCGGCACCGCCCACCAGCCGATGGCCAGCGCGGCCGCGAAGACCGGCACCGCCAGCATCCGCATCTTCCGCGTGCGCACCATCTGGAAGTGCTCGGGCTTCATGCACAGGCCCAGCACGAAGTACGGCAGGAACTGCAGGACGCGCTGGAGGTCGAGGTCGTTGCCGATCTCCGGCGAGACCGACCCGAACATCGCGATGCCGAGCGCGACGGGCAGCGGCCAACGCAGGGTCTTCCACAGCGGGGTCGTCAGACGCCAGATGAACAGCGCGATCAGGAACCAGGTGAGGTACCAGGGGTCGAGCAGACTGACCGTCATGCTCGGGTCGTGGTCGCCGTAGCGCTTGAAGAGGCTGTACGCGGTCTCGAAGACGATGTACGGCACGAGGACGCCGGTGACCAGACGTCTGAGGCGGTCGGGGCGCATGTCGAAACTGCGCGAGAAGTAGCCGGAGATGATGATGAACGCCGGCATGTGGAAGCAGTACACGACCGTGTACACACCCTCCAGGATGCGGCTGTCACCCTTCAGGGGCTCCCAGGAGTGGCCCATCGCCACCAGCACGATCGCCAGGTACTTCGCATTGTCGAAGAACGAGTCGCGCTGTTTGCCTGGTTTGGGGGGCTTGTTCTGCTGTTCCTGCGGTGAGCGCGGACTCGGCACTCCCGACGCCGGCGACTGTGCCGGAGGGAGCGGCGCTCTGTTCTGGCCGTGCGGTTGCAACGAGTTCGTCACAGACCCTCCCCCCAGAAACTGGGGGAGACGATCCCGGACCTCGCTGCGCGTGCGGGGGACGAGGCAGCGTGAAACATCTGAGGCACCCTAGCGTCGTCTGTGGGTTTTCGTAAAACTCCCCACCTCATTCCTGCCTATTGGCTTCGGGTACCCGCGATTAAGGGAAGTTGACAGCCTTGTGGAGGTGACGGTCAACACACCATTACATGTCCTGGTTGTCACGACTCGTACCGACTAAATGGGGCATATGACCAGGGGGCGACTCCAGTGGAATGTCCGCTTCATCGGCCTTTTGGGGGGCCGGTGTTGGTCGCTTCGCTGTGCCTGTGGCAACAATTCGAAATACCTGCGAACGCGTTGTGTGGACATGGAAACGATCTCGCCGAATTCCCTGTGCGGGTGCACCCTCGAATTGCTGTGCGGGAGACGGGTGTTGGGGCTCCCGGACGGGTCGCGCCCGCATGGCTGGGGCAAAGGTCCGGCACAGGTGTGACCGACGATGCCTCACCTGCCGCATACAGGGGCCTCGTTGGTGGCACGATGGTTCTGGCGGGGGTGCGCGGGGCTGGCACCCCCGGGCCGGGAGAGCGGACCGACCGAGGGTGTGATCAGTTGTGGCCATTTCACTGTCAGTGGTGCTGCTGTTGGCGATCATCCTGGTGGTGTTGATCAGGGGAGGCTCGATCAAGGCCGGCCCGGCGATCGTCGCGGTGCTCTTCGGCTTCTTCCTCGCATCGACCGGCATGGCCCCGTCGATCAACCGGTTCCTCAACTCGATAGCGGAGACCATCAACTCGATCAGCTTCTGATCGGGGAGCCGCTCGGGCGTGTGGGGCCATGACCGAGGTCCCCGCCGGACTCTCCGAAGCGGTGGCGCGGGACGCTCTGCGGGACCTGGGCAGAGCGCCCGATCGCCTGACGCCCTGCTACCGGCCCGTCACCCTGCGGCAGCAGGCCGCGCACTGGCCGACCGGCAATGAGCCTTACCCGAAACCCGAAACGATCAGGGCCGGGCCGGAGGAAGATCCTCCGGCCCGGCCCTGATACGCATGGAGCGGGCGACGGGAATCGAACCCGCGTAGCTAGTTTGGAAGACTAGGGCTCTACCATTGAGCTACGCCCGCACAGCACGCGCCGCAGGTCAGGTGACCGCGGCACAGAAGGCATCGTAGCGGGTCGGGCCCCCTCGGCGCACACCCCGTAAATGCGGCAGCCGCACTGCCTGCGGGCATGTACCCTACGTGTCGCACCTGACGGGGTGTGGCGCAGCTTGGTAGCGCGTCCGCTTTGGGAGCGGAAGGCCGTGGGTTCAAATCCCGCCACCCCGACCACCGACCGGTCAACACCGGTCACCCCGGGCGATCGCCTCGCTTGATCGCCTTTGGGGCGTTCAGCGGCTGCGGTTACTATGCAAGCTGCGCGCCCGTGTGTCTCATCCACAGGAATCCACTGGACAACCACTGGAGATCCTTCGGACGTCCTTCGGGCGGCGAAATCCGCCGGACCAGTCTGGCTCCGGCAGAAACCAAGAAGTCAGCCACAAGGAGACCGAACCGTGAAGAGCGCCGTGGAGACCCTGAACCCGACCCGGGTTCGGCTCACTGTCGAGGTGCCCTTCGAGGAGCTCAAGGACAGCCTCGACGCGGCGTACAAGAAGATCAACCAGCAGGTCACGGTGAAGGGCTTCCGGAAGGGCAAGATCCCGGCGCGCGTCATCGACCAGCGGTTCGGCCGCGGTGCGGTCCTGGAGGAGGCGGTCAACGACGCGCTTCCGAAGTTCTACACCGAGGCGGTCAACGAGGCCGACCTGAACGTCCTCGGCCAGCCCGAGGTCGACATCACGGAGCTGAAGGACGGCGAGACGCTGAACTTCACCGCCGAGGTCGACATCCGCCCGGCCCTCGAGATCCCGGACTACTCCGGCATCGAGGTCGAGGTCGACGCCGTCGAGGTCACCGACGAGGACATCGAGAAGTCGGTCGAGCAGCTCCGCGAGCGCTTCGCCTCGACCTCCCCGGTCGAGCGCGCCGCCGAGGACGGCGACGTCGTCACGATCGACCTGGAGGCCAAGGTCGAGGGCGAGGTCCTGGAGGACGGCGTCGCCAGCGGCGTCTCGTACACCATCGGCTCCGGCGAGCTGCTCGACGGCATCGACGAGGCCGTGAAGGGCCTGGAGGCCGGTGGCGAGGCCACCTTCACCTCCGAGCTCAAGGGCGGCTCCGCGGCCGGCAAGGAGGCCGAGGTCACCGTCAAGGTCACCCAGGTCGCCGCCCGCGAACTGCCCGAGCTGGACGACGACTTCGCGCAGCTCGCCTCGGAGTTCGACACCCTGGAGGAGCTGAAGGCCGACAGCCGCAAGCGCCTCGAGAACATGAAGCAGTACGACCAGGCCACGCAGGCCCAGGAGCGCGTCCTGGAGAAGCTGCTCGAGCTGGTCGAGGTCCCGGTCCCCGAGAAGCTGCTCGAGGACGAGATCAACACCCGTAAGCACAACCTCGAGCACCACCAGCTCGGCCAGATGGGCCTCGACCTCGAGAAGTACCTCGAGATCCAGGGCAAGACGGTCGAGGAGTTCGACGCCGAGACCAAGGAAGCCGCGGTCAAGGGCATCAAGACCCAGTTCGTGCTCGACGAGCTCGTCAAGGTCGAGAAGCTCAACGTCAACCAGGAGGAGCTCACCGAGCACCTCATGCGGCGCGCGGCCTCCTCCGGCATGTCCCCCGACCAGTTCGCCCAGGCCGTCGTCGAGGGCGGCCAGGTTCCGCTCCTGGTCGGCGAGGTCGCCCGCGGCAAGGCCCTCGCGGTCGTCGTCGAGGCCGCCACGGTCAAGGACACCAACGGCGAGGTCATCGACCTCGACGACGAGGACGAGGTCGAGACGGCCGCCGAGATCGCCGCCGAGGCCACGGAGGCCGACGCCACGGACGCGGACCCGGAGAAGACCGAGGGCTGACGCCCACGGCGCTTCGAGACGTCGTAGGAAAGGCCCTGGGGACACACTCCCCGGGGTCTTTCTGGCTTGGGGCAGGGGAGCGCCGGTCAGAAGGGGCCCGGGGCTGTGCCGATATGCGGCTCCGCCGCGGGGTGCGACCGGCCCCCACTACCCGCAGCGGCCGATGAACCGAAAGTACCCACGACGCTACGCCCCCGGCGAACACCCCCCACTCCGGGATTCCCCGAAGGGACCAGCGCGTTAGGGTCCATGAATATGAGGGCAGTGGAGTCCCCGAACGGCTCCAGCCCCGCAGGGAAACGTGAGACGGCCGGACGCCGTCGTAAGACGAGCAGGTGGATACGTGACGAATCTGATGCCCTCCGCCGCCGGCGAGCCTTCCATCGGTGGTGGCCTCGGCGACCAGGTCTACAACCGGCTGCTCAACGAGCGGATCATCTTCCTCGGCCAGCCGGTCGACGACGACATCGCGAACAAGATCACCGCACAGCTGCTGCTCCTTGCCGCCGACCCGGACAAGGACATCTTCCTGTACATCAACAGCCCCGGCGGCTCGATCACGGCCGGCATGGCGATCTACGACACCATGCAGTTCATCAAGAACGACGTGGTGACCATCGCCATGGGCCTCGCCGCCTCCATGGGCCAGTTCCTGCTCAGCGCGGGCACCCCCGGCAAGCGCTTCGCGCTGCCGAACGCCGAGATCCTGATCCACCAGCCCTCCGCGGGCCTGGCCGGCTCCGCCTCGGACATCAAGATCCACGCCGAGCGGCTGCTGCACACCAAGAAGCGCATGGCCGAGCTCACCTCGCAGCACACCGGCCAGTCGGTCGAGCAGATCACCCGCGACTCGGACCGTGACCGCTGGTTCGACGCCTTCGAGGCCAAGGAGTACGGCCTCATCGACGACGTCATCCCGACGGCCGCCGGTATGCCGGGCGGCGGCGGCACCGGGGCGGCCTGAGCCCCGTAGAGCCCCCCAGCCGACCGCCTCAGCCCCTAGGAGAGAGACAGTGAACGACTTCCCCGGCAACGGCCTGTACGACCGCACGCGCGCCGAGTACGCGGGTCCCGTGGCCGAGTCCCGCTACGTGATCCCCCGCTTCGTCGAGCGCACCTCGCAGGGCATCCGCGAGTACGACCCGTACGCGAAGCTCTTCGAGGAGCGCGTGATCTTCCTCGGCGTGCAGATCGACGACGCCTCCGCCAACGACGTCATGGCGCAGCTGCTGTGCCTGGAGTCGATGGACCCCGACCGGGACATCTCGGTCTACATCAACAGCCCCGGCGGCTCCTTCACCGCGCTGACTGCGATCTACGACACGATGCAGTTCGTGAAGCCCGACATCCAGACGGTCTGCATGGGCCAGGCGGCCTCCGCCGCGGCCATCCTGCTGGCCGCCGGTACGCCGGGCAAGCGCATGGCGCTTCCGAACGCCCGCGTGCTGATCCACCAGCCCTACAGCGAGACGGGCCGCGGTCAGGTCTCCGACCTGGAGATCGCCGCCAACGAGATCCTCCGGATGCGCGCGCAGCTGGAGGAGATGCTGGCCAAGCACTCGACCACGCCGATCGAGAAGATCCGCGAGGACATCGAGCGCGACAAGATCCTCACGGCCGAGGACGCCCTGTCGTACGGACTGATCGACCAGATCATCTCCACCCGGAAGATGAACAACGCAGCCGTCCGCTAGTCGGAGGCTGTATTGTCTGCCGCCCCTTGGCCCGGTTGGTGTGCTTTGACACGCTGCACGTCAAAGTGAACCGCGCCAAGGGGGGCCCGAACGGGGGGCCCGGCAAGGTACCGTCGGATTAGGCAGCACCAGGAGCCGCTGGATCTAGGCGTCTCCCAGGCGAAGGGGAAGCACACCGTGGCACGCATCGGTGACGGCGGCGATCTGCTCAAGTGCTCGTTCTGCGGCAAGAGCCAGAAGCAGGTCAAGAAGCTCATCGCAGGGCCTGGTGTGTACATCTGCGACGAGTGCATCGATCTCTGCAACGAGATCATCGAGGAAGAACTCGCGGAGACCAGCGAGGTGCGCTGGGAGGAACTCCCCAAGCCCCGCGAGATCTACGAGTTCCTCGAGGGCTACGTCGTCGGCCAGGAGCCGGCGAAGAAGGCCCTCTCGGTGGCGGTCTACAACCACTACAAGCGCGTCCAGGCCGGCGAGAACGGCGGGGCCAACGGCCGTGACGACGCCATCGAGTTGGCGAAGTCCAACATCCTTCTGCTCGGCCCCACGGGCTCGGGCAAGACCCTCCTGGCCCAGACCCTCGCGCGCATGCTGAACGTCCCGTTCGCCATCGCCGACGCGACGGCGCTGACGGAGGCGGGGTACGTCGGCGAGGACGTCGAGAACATCCTGCTCAAGCTGATCCAGGCGGCCGACTACGACGTCAAGAAGGCCGAGACCGGGATCATCTACATCGACGAGATCGACAAGGTCGCGAGGAAGAGTGAAAACCCTTCCATCACCCGCGACGTGTCGGGCGAGGGCGTCCAGCAGGCCCTGCTGAAGATCCTGGAAGGCACCACGGCCTCGGTCCCGCCGCAGGGCGGCCGCAAGCACCCGCACCAGGAGTTCATCCAGATCGACACGACGAACGTCCTGTTCATCGTGGGCGGTGCCTTCGCGGGCCTGGAGAAGATCATCGAGTCCCGGGCGGGCGCCAAGGGCATCGGCTTCGGCGCGACGATCCGCTCCAAGCGCGAGCTGGAGGCCAAGGACCAGTTCGAGGACGTCATGCCGGAGGACCTGGTCAAGTTCGGCATGATCCCCGAGTTCATCGGCCGCCTCCCCGTCATCACCTCGGTCCACAACCTGGACCGTGAGGCCCTGCTCCAGATCCTGGTCGAGCCCCGTAACGCCCTGGTGAAGCAGTACCAGCGCCTCTTCGAACTCGACGGTGTGGAACTGGACTTCGAGCGCGAGGCCCTGGAGGCCATCGCCGACCAGGCCATCCTCCGCCAGACCGGCGCCCGCGGCCTGCGCGCCATCATGGAGGAAGTCCTCATGTCCGTGATGTACGAGGTCCCGTCCCGCAAGGACGTGGCCCGCGTGGTCGTCACGGCGGACGTCGTCCACTCGAACGTGAACCCGACGCTGATCCCGCGCGACGCGCGCAACGGGCGGGGGCCGGGCGAGCAGAAGACGGCGTAACCGCCTTACCGCACACGGCGAAGGGGCCCCGGTCGACCGACCGGGGCCCCTTCGTGGTCGTGGCGTACGGCGTCAGGCCTTGACGCGCACGTCGTTGCGGACCTTGGCGGTCAGCGCCGCAGCGTCGTCCATCGAGGTGCTCTTGCCCGAGGCCAGGGCGGCCATGTCGTACGAGAGCACGTAGGTCAGGGTGCTGTGGTCACCCCAGATGCAGAACGGCATCTTCATGGTCTGGCCGGACGTCGTGGTCTCGACCACCTGGCACTTCATGACGCCGTTGGCGAAGCCGGCCGGCTTGAACTCCTGGGGGCTGCCCACGAGTTTGCCGTCGGACGAGCCGGAGTTCTTCTCGGACTCCGTCTTCATCTGGGCGAACATGGCGTCAACGGTCTTCCCCGGGTCGTCGATGGTGCCGTACACGCCCGCGAACATCAGGCTCTTCGCGGAGAGGCCGGATCCCGAGGTGTAGGTCGCGCTGACGTCCTTGGCGTTCTGGACTCCCCACGTCTCGGCGTCCTTGATGTCCTTGCTGGTCATCTGGCCGGTCGCGGAGTCGCTGCCCTTCTTGTACTGCCCGGAGATGATCGTCGCCGGCGCCGACAGCTTGTGCGCCCCGTCGTCCGCGATGCTGCTCCCGCTGCCGGAACCGCCGCTGCTGCCCCCGTTGGTCACGAAGTAGATCCCGACGCCGACGGCCGCCACGACCGCCACCGCGGCGATGATCAGGCCCGCCTTCTTGCCGCCGCCACCGCCGGGCACCGGCGGCTGCGGGACGGTGTAGGGCTGCTGGCCGTACGGGTCCTGGCCGTAAGGGGGCTGCTGCGGGTAGCCGTAACCGGGCTGGGGCTGCGCCGGGGGAGCCTGCTGGGGGTAGCCGTAACCCGGCTGGGGCTGCGTCGGAGGGGCCTGCTGGGGGTAGCCGTAGCCGGGCTGGGGGGCCTGCGGCGGCTGCTGGCCGTAGGGGCCCGGCTGGCCGTACGGTCCGGGCTGCTGGGGCTGCCCGCCGTACGGGCCCGGCTGGTTGTGACTCATTACTGGGTTCCCCTCCAGATGCTTATGTGTTCCCGACATCCTGGCGTAGACCGGGAGACGGCGTTCCATCGGGGGCCCCACCGTTACAGAAGAATCGCGTTTCGGGACACGGCCGCGACACCCCTAAACTGACCCCGTGACCGAGAACGCTCAGCAGCAGCCACCAGCGCCCGACACCGAACTGCCGACCCAGTACGCGCCGGCCGATGTAGAGGGGCCGCTGTACGAGCGCTGGGTAGAGCGTGGTTACTTCGAGGCTGACGAGAAGAGCGACAAGCCGCCGTACACCATCGTCATCCCGCCGCCGAACGTCACCGGCAGCCTGCACCTCGGGCACGCCTTCGAGCACACCCTCATCGACGCCCTGACGCGTCGTAAGCGCATGCAGGGCTTCGAGACGCTGTGGCAGCCCGGCATGGACCACGCCGGCATCGCCACGCAGAACGTCGTCGAGCGTGAGCTGGGCAAGGAAGGCAAGTCGCGCCACGACCTCGGCCGTGAGGCGTTCGTCGAGCGCGTCTGGCAGTGGAAGGGCGAGTCCGGCGGGCAGATCTCCGGACAGATGCGGCGCCTCGGCGACGGCGTCGCGTGGTCGCGCGAGCGCTTCACCATGGACGAGGGGCTGTCCCAGGCCGTCCAGACCATCTTCAAGCGCCTCTACGACGACGAGCTCATCTACCGCGCCGAGCGCATCATCAACTGGTGTCCCCGGTGCCTGACCGCGATCTCCGACATCGAGGTCGAGTACCAGGACGACGACGGCGAGCTCGTCTCGCTGAAGTACGGCGATGGTGACGAGACCGTCGTCGTCGCCACCACGCGCGCGGAGACCATGCTCGGTGACACGGCCGTCGCCGTTCATCCCGAGGACGAGCGCTACAAGCACCTGATCGGCAAGCTCATCAAGCTGCCGCTGACGGACCGTTCCATCCCGGTCGTCGCGGACGAGCACGTCGACCCGGAGTTCGGCACGGGCGCCGTCAAGGTCACCCCGGCCCACGACCCGAACGACTTCGAGATCGGCCAGCGCCACAACCTGCCGGCCATCACGGTCATGGACGAGCACGCCGTCATCACCGTCCACGGCCCCTTCCAGGGCCTGGACCGCTTCGAGGCCCGCTCGGCCATCGTCGCCGCGCTGCGCGCCGAGGGCCGGATCGTCGCCGAGAAGCGGCCGTACGTCCACAGCGTCGGCCACTGCTCGCGCTGCAAGACCACCATCGAGCCGCGGCTTTCCATGCAGTGGTGGGTCAAGGTCGGCCCACTCGCCAAGGCCGCGGGTGACGCGGTCCGCGAGGGCAAGGTCAAGATCCACCCGCAGGAGATGGAGAAGCGGTACTTCGACTGGGTCGACAACCTCCACGACTGGTGCATTTCACGGCAGTTGTGGTGGGGTCACCGGATCCCGGTCTGGTACGGCCCCGAGGGCGAGGTCGTCTGCGTCGGCCCCGACGAGGAGCCGCCGAGCGGCGAGGGCTGGCGTCAGGACACCGACGTCCTCGACACCTGGTTCTCCTCCGGCCTGTGGCCCTTCTCGACCCTCGGCTGGCCCGAACAGACCGAGTCGCTCGCGAAGTTCTACCCGAACTCCGTCCTGGTCACCGGCTACGACATCCTCTTCTTCTGGGTCGCCCGGATGATGATGTTCGGCCTGTACGCGATGGACGGCACCCCGCCGTTCCACACCATCGCCCTGCACGGCATGGTCCGCGACCAGTTCGGCAAGAAGATGTCGAAGTCCTTCGGCAACGCGGTCAACCCGCTGGACTGGATGGACAAGTACGGCAGCGACGCGCTCAGGTTCACCCTGGCCCGTGGCGCCAACCCGGGTGTCGACGTCCCGATCGGCGAGGACTGGGTCCAGGGCTCCCGCAACTTCGCCAACAAGATCTGGAACGCCACCCGCTTCGCGCTGATGAACGGCGCGACGGTTCAGGGCCCGCTGCCGGACGCCTCGAAGATGTCGGCGACCGACCGCTGGATCCTCTCCCGCCTCAACTCCGTCGTCGCCGAAGTCGACGCGCTCTACGAGGACTACCAGTTCGCGAAGCTCTCCGACGCACTGTTCCACTTCGCGTGGGACGAGGTCTTCGACTGGTACGTCGAGCTGTCGAAGACCACGTTCATCGCGGGCGGCGAGGCGGCCGAGGTCAGCAAGCGTGTCCTGGGCGAGGTCCTCGACGTCACCCTGAAGCTCCTCCACCCGGTCGTCCCCTTCGTGACGGAGACTCTCTGGACCACCCTCACGGGCGGCGAGTCGGTCGTCATCGCGGACTGGCCGAAGGACAGCAGCTTCCGTGACCCGGCCGCCGAGAAGGAGATCGAGACCCTCCAGTCGGTCATCACCGAGGTCCGCCGCTTCCGCGCCGACCAGGGCCTGCAGCCGGGCCAGCGCGTCCCGGCCCGCCTGACCCTGGACGGCACGGCCCTGGCTCCGCACGAGGCCGCCATCCGCCAGCTGCTGCGCCTGCAGCCGGAGGGCGAGTCCTTCACGGCGACGGCGACCCTGCCGGTCGGCGGTGCGGAGGTCGCCCTGGACCTCTCCGGCACGATCGACGTCGCGGCGGAGCGCAAGCGCCTCGCGAAGGACCTGGCGGCGGCCGAGAAGGAGAAGGCGCAGGCCACCGCCAAGCTCGGCAACGAGGCGTTCCTGGCGAAGGCCCCGGACCAGGTGGTGGACAAGATCCGCGGCCGCCTCGCCAAGGCGGACGAGGACATCGCACGGATCCAGGCCCAGCTGGACCGGCTGCCGGAGGCGTAGGCGGTTGTGCGTCGATGAGTGCCCCCGGAGCTGAAAAGCGCCGGGGGCATTGTCTTCAGGGGCGCGGGGAACTGCGCGACCAGCCACAACGCACCCGCACTCGCCACACAAGCCCAGCCGCCCCACTCCGTAGGCACTCTGTCAGTCCCCCTCCGTAGACTGGCCTCGTGAGTGACAGCGACCCCTTCGACGAGATCATCGCGGAAGAAACCGACCGTGACCCCGACCTCGCGGTCATCGAGGCCGGCAGCCGCACCCTGCGCACACAGGGCGGAGCCCCCAGCGCCGACGTGCCGGCACGACCCGAGGACCCCGAGGTCGACAAGGCCCTGCGCGACGTCGAGGCGGAGCTCGCGACCCGCTGGGGCGAGACCAAGCTCGAGCCGTCGGTCAGCCGTATCGCCGCGCTGATGGACGTCCTGGGCGAGCCGCAGCGCTCGTACCCCTCGATCCACATCACGGGCACCAACGGCAAGACCTCCACCGCCCGCATGATCGAGGCCCTCCTCGGCGCCTTCGAGCTGCGCACGGGCCGCTACACCTCGCCCCACGTGCAGTCGATCACCGAGCGCATCAGCCTCGACGGCGCCCCGATCTCCGCCGAGCGGTTCATCGAGACGTACAACGACATCAAGCCGTACATCGAGATGGTCGACGCGCAGCAGGAGTACCGGCTGTCCTTCTTCGAGGTGCTGACGGGCATGGCGTACGCGGCCTTCGCGGACGCGCCCGTCGACGTCGCGGTCGTCGAGGTGGGGATGGGCGGCTCCTGGGACGCCACGAACGTCATCGACGGGGACGTCGCGGTTGTCACCCCCATCGACCTCGACCACACCGACCGCCTCGGTGAGACGCCCGCCGCGATCGCCACCGAGAAGGCCGGCATCGTCAAGCAGGACGCGACGGTCATCCTGGCCCAACAGCCGGTGGACGCGGCCCAGGTGCTGCTGAAGAAGGCCGTCGAGGTCGACGCCACCGTGGCCCGTGAGGGCCTGGAGTTCGGCGTTGTCGCCCGGCAGGTCGCCGTCGGCGGGCAGTTGCTCACCCTGCGCGGGCTGGGCGGCGAGTACGACGAGGTCTACCTCCCCCTCCACGGCCCCTACCAGGCCCACAACGCCGCCGTCGCGCTCGCCGCGGTGGAGGCGTTCTTCGGGGTCGGCTCGCAGCGGCCCGAACCCCTCGACATCGACACCGTCCGCAAGGCTTTTGCGGCCGTCTCGTCGCCGGGGCGGCTCGAAGTCGTGCGACGCTCGCCCACCGTCGTCCTGGACGCCGCCCACAACCCGGCGGGCGCCCGCGCCACCGCCGAGGCGATCGGCGAGGCCTTCGACTTCAGCCGGCTGATCGGCGTGGTCGGGGCGAGCGGCGACAAGAACGTACGAGGAGTGCTCGAGGCCTTCGAGCCGATCTTCGCCGAGGTCGTCGTCACGCAGAACTCCAGCCACCGCGCGATGGACGCCGACGAACTCGCCGCGATCGCCGTGGAGGTGTTCGGCGACGAGCGCGTCCAGGTCGAGCCGCGGCTGCCGGACGCCCTGGAGGCCGCGATCACGCTGGCCGAGGAGGAGGGCGAGTTCGCGGGCGGCGGAGTGCTCGTCACCGGCTCCGTCATCACCGTCGGCGAGGCCCGACTGCTGCTGGGGAGGGGTTGACCACCGTGCGTACGCTCTGTGCTTCGACCCTGATCGGCGAGTTCTTCGTGATCGGATTCGCCGGACTGGTCGCCATGAAGGACCCCGACCTGGCCACGTCGACGGTGTGGACGGTCAGCGGCATCGCGATGTTCCTGTGCGTGGCCCTGTGCGGTGTCGTGACGCGTCCGGGCGGGGTCGCCTTCGGCTGGGCCCTGCAGGTCGCTCTCATCGCCTCCGGTTTCGTCGTCCCGACGATGTTCTTCCTGGGGGCGGTCTTCACGGCCCTGTGGTGGGCCTCGGTGCACTACGGACGGAAGATCGACGAGGCGAAGGCGAGATTCGCGGCGGACCGGGCCGGCTCCTCCACACCTGACGCTGCGTAACAGGTGCCTGTACACGCCCTGTAACCTTCGAACACCCCCGCACATCCTTGATCATCAATAGGAGCCCGCAGTGACCCAGCGCACCCTCGTCCTGCTCAAGCCCGACGCGGTCCGCCGTGGCCTGACCGGCGAGATCATCAGCCGTATCGAGCGCAAGGCCGGCTGGCAGATCACCGCGCTGGAGCTGCGCACCCTGGACCAGGAGACCCTGGAGCAGCACTACGGCGAGCACAAGGGCAAGCCCTTCTACGAGCCGCTGGTGGAGTTCATGGCCTCCGGTCCGGTCGTCGCGCTGATCGTCGAGGGCGAGCGGGTCATCGAGGGGCTGCGCGCGCTCGCCGGCCCGACCGACCCGATCGCGGCCGCTCCCGGCTCCATCCGCGGCGACTACGGCGTGATCGTCCGCGAGAACCTGATCCACGCCTCCGACTCCGAGGAGTCCGCCGAGCGCGAGGTGAAGATCTTCTTTCCCGGCCGCGGCTGAGCGAAGAATCCATGAATTCTTGAGTGACCGTCAGGTCATCTCACCCGCCTGACCTGGGACGGCCGAGAGTTTCCGGCCGTCCTCTGGCATATGCGTGCCGATCGGGGGAACGAGAGCCCCCGATGGGCCGTCTCCACAAGCGAGGCGACACTTCATCTGCTGACAATGGCGAAGACCCTCGCGCAGTGTTCGTGCAGGCGCGTCTACGATGGAAGCCTTCACGTCACAGCACCCACTTCGCCGACCTGAAAAGCCCTCAAAAGCTCCCAGGAAGGCCAGACGAATCCTGATGGGGAACTCAATGTCGTTCATCGGCCGTGACATGGCTGTCGACCTCGGGACCGCCAACACGCTGGTGTACGTCAGGGGTCGTGGGATCGTACTCAACGAACCGTCCGTCGTCGCGATCAACACCAACACCGGTGGCATTCTCGCGGTCGGCGCCGAGGCGAAGAAGATGATCGGTCGGACCCCTGGCAACATCGTTGCCGTACGACCGCTGAAGGACGGCGTCATCGCCGACTTCGAGATCACCGAGCGGATGCTCCGCTACTTCATCCTGAAGATCCACAAGCGGCGGTATCTCGCGCGGCCGCGCGTCGTCGTGTGTGTGCCCTCCGGTATCACGGGCGTCGAGCGCCGCGCCGTCATCGAGGCGTCCTCCCAGGCCGGCGCTCGTCAGGTGCACATCATCGAGGAGCCCATGGCGGCGGCCATCGGCTCCGGCCTGCCGGTCCACGAGGCCACGGGCAACATGGTGGTGGACATCGGCGGCGGCACCACGGAGGTCGCGGTCATCTCGCTCGGCGGCATCGTCACCGCCCAGTCCATCCGCGTCGCGGGCGACGAACTGGACAACGCGATCATCCAGCACATCAAGAAGGAGTACTCCCTCCTTCTCGGTGAGCGGACGGCCGAGCAGATCAAGATCACGATCGGTTCCGCGTACGACCTCGACGACGACCAGCACACCGAGATCCGCGGCCGGGACCTCGTCTCCGGGCTGCCCAAGACCGTCGTGATCTCCCAGGCCGAAGTGCGCAAGGCGATCGAGGAGCCGGTCAACGCCATCGTCGACGCCGTCAAGACGACCCTCGACAAGTGCCCGCCGGAGCTGTCCGGCGACATCATGGACCGGGGGATCGTGCTGACGGGCGGCGGGGCGCTGCTGCGCGGGCTCGACGAGCGGCTGCGCCGTGAGACCGGGATGCCGATCCACATCGCCGAGGACCCGCTGGACAGCGTGGCGCTGGGCTCGGGCAAGTGCGTCGAGGAGTTCGAGGCGCTCCAGCAGGTGCTGGACGCCCAGCCGCGCAGATGACATAACACTTCGATTCCGCCGTACGGGACGATCTCCTCTCGTACGGCGGATCGTTGATATAGAGGCAGTTGGATATAGAGGCATAAGCTCGCCCATAAGCCTCTGCACGTTTGAACTGAACACCTGAACCTCTGCACATTCCTATGAGGAAGGCACGGCCGCCGCACGTGAGGGACACACGAGAGAGCCGGCTGCTCCTGGTGCTGCTGATCGCCATCGCGTTCGCGCTGATCACGGTGGACATCCGTGGCGGGGAGGACTCACCGGTCGACGGTGCGCGTCAGGTCGCGGCCACGGTGTTCGGCCCGATCGAGGACGGTGTGTCTTCGGCGGTCAACCCGGTCGGCAACGCCGTCTCCGCGGTCCGTGACTCGGGCACCCGGCACGACCGGCTCGCCCGTCTGGAGACGGAGAACGCGGCCCTCAAGGCGAAGCTCGGCAGCGACGACCGCAACCGCAGCCGCCTCAGCCAGCTCGACAAGATGCTGAAGGTCTCCGCCGAGGGCCAGTACGGCATCAAGGGCGCCCAGGTCATCGCCATAGGGGCGGCCCAGGGCTTCTCCTGGACGATCACCATCGACGTCGGCGCGAGCGACGGCATCAAACGGGACATGACCGTACTGAACGGGGACGGCCTGGTCGGGCGGGTCACCAACGTCGGCCCCGACGCCTCGACCGTCCTGCTCGCCAACGACCCGGACTTCACCGTCGGCACCCGCATGGAGGGCAGCGACGAGCTCGGCTTCGCCACCGGGCAGGGCGACCGCCCGCTCCGTGTGGAACTGCTCAACTCCAAGGCGGACGTGAAGAAGGGCGACCGGCTCGTCACCTTCGGCTCCGAGGCCGACAAGCCCTTCGTGCCGGGCGTCCCGGTCGGCGTGGTCTCCCGCGTCGACCCGTCCGGCGGCGACCTCACCCGCACCCTCTACGTCACGCCGTACGTCGGCTTCTCCAAGCTCGACATCGTCGGCGTCGTCGTAGAGGCCCCGAAGAAGGACCCGCGCGACACGGTGCTCCCGAACAAGCCCAAGCCGACGCCCACGCCGACGGTCACCGTCACGGTCACCCCGTCCGCGACCGCGACCGACTTCGCGACCGCATCGCCCGGCCAGACCCCGTAGCAGTAGGAGCTGAATCCCCATGCGCGTCAACCGGATCCTGCTCTCCTCGGCCCTGGTCGTCGTAGCCCTGGTGCTCCAGGTGAGCGTCCTCGCCCGGCTCCATCTGCCGGGCGCCGTCCCCGACTTGCTGCTGCTCACCGTGCTGGGCCTGGCCCTGGTGTACGGCCATGTCGGCGGCGCCCTCGTCGGCTTCGGCGCGGGCCTGCTCGCCGACCTCGCCCCGCCCGCCGACCACGCCGCGGGCCGCTACGCCCTGGTGCTGTGCGTCATCGGCTACCTCGCCGGGCTGGTCAAACCGGAGAACGGGCGGCTGAAGTCGGCCACCGGCCCCATGCTCGTCGTGGTCGCCGCCGCCATCGGCTCGACCCTGCTGTACGCCGGTGTCGGCGCCCTCGTCGGCGACACCGCCGCCCGCCATGTCGGCCTCGTCAGCCTGCTGTTCACGGCGGCCCTCTACGACCTGCTGCTCGCCCCCTTCGTGGTCCCCGGGATCATGCTCCTGGCCCGGCGCGCGGACAACGACCCGCTCGACGAGACCGGCTCCCCGTCCAAGAAGGCCACCGACATCACCTCCGGCTGGATCTCCGCCGGGACGGGCCTCAGGCTGGGCGGCCAGCGAGGCGGCCTCGGCGGGCTGAAGGCCAGGTCCCGGACCCGTACGGCACGCGTGGGCCGCATCAAGGGGGTCAAGCGGCTGTGAGCGGGCGGGAGTTGGCGGCGGGCGGCATTCACAGCTCCGTCGGATATGACACGTACACACACTGAGAGGGGGAGGCAGCCGCAGTGACCAATATTCCTGAGACCGGACGGACCCCAAGGGTCCAGATCCGCCTCGTCGTCATCCAGATCCTCGTCCTCTCCCTGCTCGGCACCCTCGGCGGCCGGCTGTGGTACCTGCAGATCCGCGAGGGCAGCGAGTACGCCAAGGAGGCGTCCGGCAACCACGTCCAGCAGGTCGTCGATCCCGCCGTACGCGGCTCGATCCTGGACGCGCGCGGCGTGCCGCTCGCCGACAACGAGACCCGGCTCGTGGTCTCCGCCTCCCGCACCGACCTGCTGAAGATGAAGGACGACGGCAAGGCGGTCCTCACCAAGCTGGCCGGGGTCCTGGGCATGAAGCCCAAGGAGGTCCAGCAGCGGGTCCGGCTGTGCGACGCCAAGACGCCCCAGCCGTGCTGGAACGGCTCGCCCTTCCAGCCGATCCCCATCACCGACGAGGCCACGCCCCGCCAGGCCATGCAGATCCGCGAGCGCTCCGAGGACTTCCCCGGCATCACCGCCGAGCCCGAGGCGCTGCGCCGCTACCCGGCCCCCGGCAAGTCCAACACCGCCCAGGTCCTCGGCTACCTCTCGCCCGTCACCGACGACGAGATCCAGAAGGCCAAGGACACCGACTCGCCCTATCTGCGCTCCGACCAGGTCGGCCGCTCCGGCCTGGAGCGCGAGTACGACAAGGAACTGCGCGGCAAGGCCGGCGTCACCCGCTATGAGGTCGACAACCTCGGCCGGGTCATCGGCAAGGCCAAGTCCGATCCCGCGGAGGCCGGTTCGAGCCTCGTCACCAGCATCGACTCCCGCGTCCAGCGGGTCGCCGAGTACGAGCTGCACAACGCGATGAAGATCGCCCGGACCCAGGTCGACCGGGTCACCGGCGAGAAGTACAAGGCCGACTCGGGTGCCGTCGTCGTGATGGAGGCCAAGACCGGCCGTATCGTCGCCATGGCGTCCGCGCCGACGTACGACCCGAACGTCTGGGTCGGCGGCATCTCCGCCAAGGACTACAAGCAGCTCACCGGCAAGGACTCCGACTACCCGCTGCTCAACCGGGCCATACAGGGTCAGTCAGCGCCCGGTTCGACCTTCAAGGTGGTCTCCACGGCCGCCGCGGTCCAGGCCGGCTACGCCTGGGACGGCGGCTACCCCTGCACCAGCTCGTACTCGGTGGGCGGCCAGGTCTTCAAGAACTTCGAGGGTGAGAGCTTCGGCCCCATCTCGCTGGGCCGCGCCCTCGAGGTCTCCTGCGACACCGTCTTCTACGGCCTTGCCGACCGGGAGTGGAAGAAGGACGGCGGCATCAACCCGAAGAAGGGCGAGCCGAAGGACTACTTCTACAAGACCGCCCACCAGTTCGGCCTCGGCAAGCAGACCGGTGTCGACCTCCCGAACGAGGTCACCGGCCGCGTCCCCGACCGCCAGTGGAAGCAGGACTACTGGAAGGCCAACAAGGACGCCTGGTGCAAGAGCGGCAAGAAGAACGGCACTTACGTCGAGAAGATCGAGTACGAGGGTTGCCTCGAGGGCTACAAGATGCGCGAGGGCGACTCGATCAACTACTCCATCGGCCAGGGTGACACCCTCCTCACCCCGATCCAGGAGGCCACGATCTACGGCGCCCTCGCCAACGGCGGCACCGAGCACGTCCCCACCATCGGCAAGGCGATCGTCAGCGCCGACGGCAAGACGGTCAAGGAGATCAAGCCCAAGGTCCTGCGCAAGCTCCCGATCAGCCAGGCCACGCACAAGGGCATCGACAAGGCGCTCGCCGGCGTCATCACCGCCGGTACCGCCGCCTGGAAGTTCAAGGGCTGGCCGCAGGACAAGATCACGCTGCACGCCAAGACCGGTACCGCGGAGGTCTACGGCAAGCAGACCACCTCGTGGCTCGCCACCTACTCCAAGGACTACACGGTCGTCATGACGATCGCCCAGGCCGGTACGGGTTCCGGCGCCTCCGGTGAGGCCGTCCGCAGCATCTACAGCGCCCTCTACGGCGTCCAGCCCGACGGCTCGATCGACAAGAAGAAGGCACTGCTGCCCACCCCGCAGAAGGGCCTGCCGAAGGTCAAGACGGACGGCACCATCACCTCGCCGAAGGTCGCCAAGGACCCGGCCAAGGAACTGCACGCCACCGACAACGCCAGCCCCTCCCCGGGCGGCACCCAGCCCGCCGCGACCACCGCCTCGCCCACGTCGACCAACCGGACCACCCGCAGGCGGCCGCGCAGGCGGGGAAGCCGGAGGATGCTCACATGACCGGTGCAGGCAGCTTCTCCGTCCCCGGATACGGGCCCCGGCGCGCGGGCTGGACGCGGATCTTCGCCCGCGACTCGATGGCCCGCCGCCTGGACTGGCCGATGCTGCTGGCGGCCCTCGCGCTGTCGGCGATCGGCTCGGTCCTCGTCTTCTCGGCGACCCGCAACCGCACCGAGATCAACCAGGGCGACCAGTACTACTTCCTCATCCGGCACATCATGAACACCGGCATCGGGTTCGCCCTGATGGTCGGCACGGTCTGGCTCGGCCACCGCACCCTGCGCACCGCCGTGCCGATCCTGTACGGCGCCTCGGTGTTCCTGATCCTGCTGGTGCTCACCCCGCTCGGCTCCACGGTCAACGGCGCGCACTCGTGGATCGTGCTCGGCGGCGGCTTCTCCCTCCAGCCCTCGGAGTTCGTGAAGATCACGATCATCCTGGGCATGGCGATGCTGCTGGCGGCCCGGGTCGACGCGGGCGACAAGAAGTACCCCGACCACCGCACCGTCCTGCAGGCCCTGGGCCTGGCCGCCGTACCGATCCTGATCGTCCTGCTCATGCCGGACCTCGGGTCGGTCATGGTCATGGTGATCATCATCCTCGGCGTGCTGCTGGCCTCCGGCGCCTCCAACCGCTGGGTTTTCGGCCTCATCACGACCGGCGCCATCGGTGCGATCGCCGTCTGGCAGCTGCACATCCTGGACGAGTACCAGATCAACCGCTTCGCGGCCTTCGCCAACCCCGCGCTCGACCCGGCGGGCGTCGGCTACAACACCAACCAGGCGCGCATCGCGATCGGTTCGGGCGGCCTGACCGGCGCGGGCCTCTTCCACGGCTCGCAGACCACCGGCCAGTTCGTGCCCGAGCAGCAGACGGACTTCGTCTTCACGGTCGCGGGCGAGGAGCTGGGCTTCGTCGGCGCGGGGCTGATCATCGTCCTCCTCGGCGTGGTCCTGTGGCGCGCCTGCCGCATCGCGCGCGACTCGACCGAGCTGTACGGCACGATCGTCGCCGCCGGGATCGTCGCCTGGCTCGCTTTCCAGACCTTCGAGAACGTCGGCATGACCCTCGGCATCATGCCGGTCACCGGTCTGCCGCTGCCGTTCGTGTCGTACGGCGGCTCCTCGATGTTCGCCGTGTGGATAGCGGTGGGGCTGCTGCAGTCCATCAGGGTGCAGAGGCCGATGTCGGCGTAGGCAACCGTGTGTTGTGGCTGAGTTTCCCCGGGGTTCACCTCCGGGGGCCTCTGCCGCTCGCCGACGAATCCGACTAGATTCGGGTCATGGCGGACACAAAGCGCGAGATCGAGCGGAAGTACGAGTCCGACGACAGCGGCCTGCCGGACCTGACCGGCGTCGCCGGCGTGGAGTCCGTGGTCGACAAGGGTGTCGCGCATCTGGACGCCACCTACTACGACACGCCCGACGAACGCCTCGCCGCGTCCGCGATCACCCTGCGTCGCCGCACCGGCGGCTCCGACGAGGGCTGGCACCTGAAGTTCCCGGTCGCCCCCGGTGTCCGCGACGAGATCCAGGCCCCCCTCTCCGACACCGTCCCGCGCAGCCTCGCCGGCCTGGTCCGCTCCCGGGTCCGCGAGGCCGAGCTGCTGCCCGTGGTCCGGCTGCGCTCCGACCGCGACGTCCGCGACCTCGTCGACGCCGGGGGCCGGCTGCTCGCCGAGGTCAGCGTGGACGCCGTACGCGCCGAACGGCTCACCGGCGACGGCGGCAGCGCCCAGTGGACCGAGCTGGAGGTGGAGCTCGCCGACGGCGGCGACCCGGCCTTCCTCGACAAGGTCGACAAACGGCTGCGCAAGGCGGGCGTACGGCCGTCCGCATCGGCATCGAAGCTGGCCCGCGCCCTGGCGGAGACGGCCCCGAAGAAGAAGCGCAAGAAGAAGCAGCAGGCACAGCAGCCGGTGACGGCCGGAGACCACGTCCTCGCCTACGTCCGCGAGCAGCGGGACGCGATCGTCGAACTCGACCCGGCCGTACGGCAGGACGTGTACGACTCCGTGCACCGCATGCGCGTCGCCACCCGCCGTATGCGCAGCGCCTTCCGCTCCTACGGCAAGGTCCTCGACCGGACCGTCACCGACCCCATCGGCGACGAACTGAAGTGGCTGGCCGGCGAACTCGGCGTGGACCGGGACGCGGAGGTGCTGACCGAGCGCCTGGCGGCAGCCCTGGACGAACTGCCCAGGACACTGCTCTCCGGCCCGATCCGCACCCGGCTGCGCACCTGGATGAACGCCCGCCGCGGCGGATCGCGCCGCCGCCTGACCGGCGTCCTGGACTCCAAGCGCTACCTGACGCTGCTCGACAGCCTGGACGCACTGGTCGACGACCCGCCACTGCTGGAGGCCGCCGCCGGAAAACCGGAGAAGGTGATCGCCAAGGCCGTACGGAAGGACTTCGGAAAGCTGTCGGCGCTGGTCGAGCAGGCCCTCGGCCTGGAACCCGGCCACGACCGCGACCTCGCCCTGCACGAGGCGCGCAAGAAGGCCAAGCGGACGCGCTACTCGGCGGAGGCGGCCGCACCGGCCCTCGGCAGCCCGGCAACCGCGCTGACCAAGTCGATGAAATCCCTCCAGAACCTGCTCGGCGACCATCAGGACAGCGTCATGACCCGCCAGACCCTGCGTGAGCTGTCCGCCGTGGCGCACGCGGCGGGGGAGAGCTCGTTCACGTACGGAGTGCTCTACGGCCGGGAGGAGGCGCGTGCGGCGGCCGACGAGGCGCAGCTGCCCGGTGCCTGGCAGGAGGTCAAGGACGGGATGCAGGTCTGAGCGGACTGAGCGGACTGAGCGGTCGCGGCGGACCGATCGGTCGGGACGGGTGCACAGCCGCGTTAGGCTAGATGGTCACCCCTGTCAGTTCAGGCCATCCCATCAGCCCATCCCACGAAGGTTCGCGAGATGTCTGCCGAAGTCGCTGCGGCCGCCGAGTCCGTGTTCCCGCAGCTCGAAGCTCTGCTCCCGCATGTGCAGAAGCCGATCCAGTACGTCGGCGGAGAGCTCAACTCCACGGTCAAGCCGTGGGAGTCCTGTGACGTCCGATGGGCGCTCATGTACCCCGACGCGTACGAGGTCGGGCTGCCCAACCAGGGCGTCATGATCCTCTACGAGGTCCTGAACGAGCAGGAGGGCGTCCTCGCCGAGCGCACCTACAGCGTGTGGCCGGACCTGGAGGCGCTGATGCGGGAGCACGCCGTCCCGCAGTTCACGGTGGACAGCCACCGGCCGGTACGCGCCTTCGACGTGTTCGGTCTGTCGTTCTCGACGGAGCTGGGCTACACGAACATGCTGACCGCCCTGGACCTGGCGGGCATCCCGCTGGAGTCGAAGGACCGGGGTCTGGACGACCCGATCGTCCTGGCCGGCGGCCACGCGGCCTTCAACCCCGAGCCGATCGCGGACTTCATCGACGCGGCGATCATCGGCGACGGCGAGCAGGCCGTGCTGGACATGACGAAGATCATCCGCGACTGGAAGGCGGAGGGCCGGCCGGGCGGCCGCGAGGAGGTCCTGTTCCGCCTCGCGAAGACGGGCTCGGTGTACATCCCGGCGTTCTACGACGTGGAGTACCTCCCCGACGGCCGTATCGCCCGTGTCGTACCGAACAAGTCGGGCGTCCCGTGGCGTGTCTCCAAGCACACCGTCATGGACCTGGACGAGTGGCCGTACCCCAAGCAGCCCCTCGTCCCGCTGGCCGAGACGGTCCACGAGCGCATGTCGGTGGAGATCTTCCGCGGCTGCACGCGCGGCTGCCGTTTCTGCCAGGCGGGCATGATCACGCGCCCGGTCCGTGAGCGCTCCATCACGGGCATCGGCGACATGGTGGAGAAGGGCCTGAAGGCGACGGGCTTCGAGGAGGTCGGCCTCCTCTCCCTGTCCTCCGCGGACCACAGCGAGATCGGGGACATCGCCAAGGGCCTGGCCGACCGGTACGAGGAGGACAAGATCGGCCTCTCCCTCCCCTCCACCCGCGTGGACGCCTTCAACGTCGACCTGGCGAACGAGCTGACGAGGAACGGCCGACGCTCCGGCCTGACCTTCGCCCCCGAGGGCGGCTCGGAGCGCATGCGCAAGGTCATCAACAAGATGGTCTCGGAAGAGGACCTGATCCGTACGGTCTCCACCGCCTACGGCAACGGCTGGCGCCAGGTGAAGCTGTACTTCATGTGCGGCCTGCCGACGGAGACCGACGACGACGTCCTCCAGATCGCCGACATGGCGATGAACGTGATCGCCGAGGGCCGCAAGGTCTCCGGCCAGAACGACATCCGCTGCACGGTGTCGATCGGGGGCTTCGTCCCCAAGCCCCACACCCCCTTCCAGTGGGCCCCGCAGCTCTCGGCACAGGAGACGGACGCCCGCCTCGAAAAGCTCCGCGACAAGATCCGCGGCGACAAGAAGTACGGCCGCTCGATCGGCTTCCGCTACCACGACGGCAAGCCCGGCATCGTCGAGGGCCTCCTGTCCCGCGGCGACCGCCGCATCGGCGCCGTCATCCGCGCCGTCTACGAGGACGGCGGCCGCTTCGACGGCTGGCGCGAGCACTTCTCCTACGACCGCTGGATGAGCTGCGCGGACCAGGTGCTGCCCGCCTTCGGCGTGGACGTCGACTGGTACACGACGCGCGAGAAGACGTACGAGGAGGTCCTCCCCTGGGACCACCTCGACTCCGGCCTCGACAAGGACTGGCTCTGGGAGGACTGGCAGGACGCCCTCGACGAGACCGAGGTCGAGGACTGCCGGTGGACGCCTTGCTTCGACTGCGGGGTGTGCCCGCAGATGGACACGCACATCCAAATCGGCCCGACGGGCAAGAAGTTGCTGCCGCTGACGGTCAAGAACGCAGGTCCGGCGCCGGCTGCGAGCGGACACGCGCACTGAGGTGAACGAGGAGACTTCGATCAGCGCGAACCCGGGGGAGACTTCGTGAACGTCGTCTCCGTCGTCACCCCAGTTCACAGCGGTGCCGTCCGTTTCCTTCCCGACACCTACGCCTCTCTGCTGCACCAGGACCTTCCCGGCGGATGGTCCTGGGAATGGTGTGTACAGGAAGACGGCAGTGACGTGCGCGCACAGTCGTATCTGCCGGCCGACGATCCACGGATCCGGATCTCGGCGTCCCGCGCCGGCGGTCCTCACGTGGCACGGACCATGGCGTTCGCGCGCTCGACCGGTGCCTACGTGAAGACACTGGACTCCGATGACCAGCTCACCCCCGGCACTCTCGCTCGTGACATCGCCGTGCTGGGGGAACATGCCTCGGTCGGCTGGACCACGTCGCGGGTCGTCGATCTCCTCGAGGACGGCAGCACCGTCTCCTTCGAACTGAGCGACCCGCAACCGGGCCGGCTCCCGAGGGGCAGCGCGTTCGGCTTCTGGACCAAGCACCGCCGTCCGCAGGTCCACCCCGCCACCCTGTGCGTGAGGCGTTCCCTGCTGGCGCTGCTGGGCGGCTGGATGGCGTTGCCTGCCTCGGGCGACACCGGACTCCTCCTCGGTCTGGACGCCCTGGCCGACGGATGGTTCATCGGCGACACCGGACTTGCCTACCGCAAGCACGACGGCCAGATCACCGCCCACCCCGACCATCGCAGCGGAGCGGAATGGGAGGCCCGGATGTCCCTGATCCGTGAGCATGCGGAGGCAATCCGGGCGTGGGCCCGTCCGGCGTGATCGGTTCAGCTGCCGCCGGAGCCCGGCCCGTAGAGCGCAGCGATGTCCTTGGACGTCGCCCATCGGCTGTAGGTGGGGGACTGGGGCCAGCCCTCGGGTGAGTCCTGCCATTCCTCCTGGCGTCCGTACGGCAGGAGATCGATCAGCGCGAAGCTGTGACCGAGCTGCTCGGTGCCCCGGCCGTTGGTGTGCCAGGTGCGATAGACGGTGTCGCCGTCGCGCAGGAAGACGTTGACCGCGAATCCTCCGTCGGGCGGTGCGCCGACGTCGGTCCCGAATGAGCTGTTGGCGGTCGAGTACCAGACCATGCGGTTGCCGACCCGCTGCTTGTAGGCGAGTGCCTCTTCGATCGGACCCTGGGTGACGATGACGAAGCGCGCATCGTAGTTGTCCAGGAACTCCAGGCGCGTGTACTGCGAGGTGAACCCCGTGCAGCCGGGGCACTGCCATTCCTGGCCGGCGAACCACATGTGGTTGTAGACGATCAGTTGCCTCTTGCCTTCGAAGACGTCCGCCAGCCGGACGGGGCCGTGCTCGCCCTCAAGGGTGTAGTCGGGCATCTCGACCATCGGCAGCCGGCGGCGTTCGGCGGCGATGGCGTCGAGCTCCCGCGTTGCGGCCTTCTCCCGGGCACGCAGTGTTTCGAGCTTGTGCTCCCAAGTGGCGGCGTCGACGACGGGTGGTAGGGCGTGGTTGGTCATGGTCCCCTCACAGAGCTCGCGGGCGGATTTCGCCTGTGCAGAGGCAGACCCCGCCGGGCTCGGAAACTCATCGGTCGGGATCCGGACGGGCGGCCCCGGCGTCTGTGTGGGTATGGATCTGCAGAAGCCGCCCGCCGGGCAACCCGAACAGCAGCCCGCGCGGCGGTCGCCCGAAGGGTGCCTCGTCGTCGCGATCCGCCTTCCCGTGCGGATCGTCGTGCTCGTGCTGGTCGTGCCGGTGCGGATGGTGTGGGACGCGCTCGTTGTTGCCGGGCGGTTTCTGAAGGACACCGTGTTCCGGCCGGTGGGACGGGCGTTGCTGTGGGTCGCGCGGGCCGTGTTCGTGTGGCCGTTCGTGGGGCTTTGGCGGTACGTCGTCGTGCCCTTGGGCACGGCGTTGGGGTGGCTCGGGAACGTGCTCGTCGTCGTGCCGCTGGCGTGGTTCTACCGGTATGTCCTGACTCCGCTGGGGCAGGCCCTCGTGTGGGTGTACGCGCGCGTGCTGACGCCGGTCGGACATGCCGTGATGTGGGTGCTCAGGGGGATCGGTGCGATGTTCGCCCTGCTCGCGGCCGGTGCGTACGCGGGTGTCGCGTGGCTGGTGAGGCATCTCGTCGTCGTCCCCGCCGTGTGGCTGTACGAGTGGGTGCTGGCACCGGTCGGGCGGGCGATCGCGTGGTGTGCGAAGGGGCTTGCGCGGGGTGTGGGACTGGTCGCCACCGGTGTCGGGATCGCGCTGTACTGGGTCGGGCGGGTGTTGCTCGTGCTGCCGGCGCTCGCCCTGTGGCGGTGGGTGCTGGTGCCCGTCGGGCGTTTCCTCGCCGTCGTCGGGCGCGAGGTGGGGCAGGCGATCGGGCATGCCTGGCGGGTGGCCGGGCGGATCTCGCTCGCCGTGGGGCGGGCTCTCGGGACCCTCTTCCGGTGGATCTTCGTGGAGCCCGTGCGGTGGGTCTACCGGACGCTCCTCACTCCCGTCGGGCATGTCCTACGGGATGCCGTGCTGCGGCCCGCGGCCGAGGCGGCGCGCAGTGTGGGGCGGGCCACCCGGCTGGCGCTCGCCTCCGCCCGGGAGACCGCGCGGCAGGCGCGGGCCGACTTCCGGCGGATGCTCTTCGGGGAGCCCGAGCGGACCGAGGCTGTGGACCGGCGGGAACCTCCGGCCCGCGAGACACGTACTCTTGGTAGCAGTACGACCGCTCTCACGAAGGACTGAACGACACTGGGCAAGCGACAGCCCGAAGGCCCGCCGCCCGCACCCGCGGTGCAGCGCATCCGACTGCGCTACACCAAGCGCGGCCGCCTCCGGTTCACCAGCCACCGTGACTTCCAGCGCGCCTTCGAGCGTGCGCTGCGCCGCGCCGAGGTGCCCATGGCGTACTCGGCGGGGTTCACGCCACATCCGAAGGTGTCGTACGCCAATGCCGCACCCACCGGCACGGGCAGTGAGGCGGAGTATCTGGAGATCGCCCTCACCGAGGCGCGGGATCCGGAGAAGTTGAGGATCCTGCTCGACGAGTCGCTGCCCGCCGGGCTCGATGTCGTCGACGCGGTCCAGGCCCGGACCTCCGGTCTCGCCGACCGGCTCACGGCTTCCGTGTGGGAGCTGCGGCTGGACGGCGTGGACCCGGCCGAGGCGGAGCGGGCCGTTTCGGCCTTCAACGCCGCCCAGGCCGTCGAGGTCCAGCGCATGACCAAGAACGGCGTCCGGACCTTCGACGCCCGCCCCGCGGTCGTCCAACTTGAAACGCATAGTGAACCGGCTGATAGGCCGACCGACCAGCCCTGTGCGATACTGCGGCTGGTTGTTCGGCACGTGACGCCTGCCGTACGACCCGACGACGTCCTGTCCGGTCTCCGCGCCGTGGCCGACCTGGCGCCGCCGGTCCCCGCAGCGGTGACCAGGCTGGCGCAGGGGCTGTTCGATGAAGAGACCGGCACGGTGACCGACCCGCTCGCGCCCGACCGCGAGGCAGCGACGGCCCTACCCACGGCCGATTCCGCTGCCGCCGCGAAGGCGTCGGCGTAAGGAAGGTCCCGCGAAAGGACGGACGTCGTAGCGCCGCCCTCGTACTCGGGAGCCACCTGGGTCGGGCAGCGCACCGACCAGAAGACTTTCGCCAGGCCGTACACATTCGGTGTACGGAACCGGCGAGACAGGACACAGAGAGCTCCCGTGCGGCGCCCGCGCCCCGGACGGCGGCACCGCGCATCGCGCGAGCCGCGGACGTCACCGGCGATCAACGCCGGACCAGGCGCGGCGCCCGGGAGCCTGACGGGAGAAATGCCCGCATGCTCGAGCCGACCGAACCCACTGAGGGTTCCGAACTGAACACCCCCAGCGACACCTTGCCGCCGCGTCGTCGGCGCCGTGCCGCTTCACGCCCGGCGGGTCCCCCCGCCGCGGCCGCCTCCGAAACCCCGGAGGAGATCGTCGCGCCGGCCATACCGGCCGACAGCTACAGCGACAGCGACAAGAAGGCCGACGAGGACGAGGCCGCCGAGGTGGCGGTCACGGCCGAGGCCGAAGAGGCCGAGGAGGCCGAAGAGGTCGCCGAGGCACCTTCGGCTGTCGAGGAGGCCGCGCCCGTCGGGCGTACGCGTCGTCGTGCGACCCGCCGTGTGTCCGCGCCTGCCGGGGCTCCCGCGGCCGCCGAGGTGGCCGAGACCGTGGTGCCCGCCGCCGCTCCCGCCGAGGAGCAGGAGAGCGCGGTCGTAGCCGAGGTTGCTGCCGAGGCAGCCGGTGAGTCCGGTGAATCCGACGAGGACGCCGCTCCGCGTCGCACCCGTCGTCGTGCCACGCGCCGTGTGTCGGCGCCCGGTGAGGCGCCCGTCACCGTCGAGGCGACCGCTGCCGAGGACGCCGAGGCACCCGCCGTGGCCGAGGCGCCCGCCGCCGAGGCTGTCGAGCCGGCCGAGGACGCCGCTCCGCGCCGGACCCGTCGTCGTGCCACGCGCCGCGTGGCCACGCCGGTCGAGGAGACCGCCGGTGCCGAAGAGGCGCCCGCTGTCGAGGCGCCCGTCACCGTCCCTGCTGCCGAGCAGGCCGAAGAGGATGCCGCCCCGCGGCGTACGCGTCGCCGGGCCACCCGAAAGGCCGCGACCGGGTTCGCCGAGCCCGCGCAGGCCGCCGCTGCCGCGGAGGACGCCGAGAGCGTCGAGGACGAGGGGCCGCGGCGGCCGGCGCGGCCTGCCGTCGCCGTGTTCCAGGCGCCCGTGTTCACCGAGCCGCAGTTCCAGACGCCGCAGCGGGCCGCCGCCGCAGCGGCCGCCGAGGCCGAGTCCCCCGAGCCGGAGGAGCTCCAGGAGGAGCAGGCCGGGGCGCGGCGCCGGCGCCGTCGCCGCGGTGCCGCGTTCGGCGAGGAGGCCGAGCCGCAGGCCGTGGAGACCACCGTGGACGACGAGGCGGAGGAGGCCGAGGAGTCGGCCGAGGACGCCGCCGAGGGCGACGAGTCCGAGGAGACCGGTTCGCGCCGTCGCCGTCGCCGGGGCGGCCGTCGCCGCCGCCGTGGCGAGTTGGCCGACTCCGCCGGTGAGGACGAGTCGGAGGAGTCCGACGAGCTCGCCGCCGCGCAGGCCACACAGGATGCCGAGGACACCGCCGAGCAGATCGAGGACGACGAGGAGGACGAGGCCGGCGAGAGCGGCGGCTCCAGCTCCAGCAGCCGTCGGCGTCGCCGCCGGCGCCGTCGCGCCGGTGACTCCTCCGTGGACACCGAGCCTGGTGACGGCGACCCCGAGCGCACCGTCGTCAAGGTCCGCGAGCCCCGTCCGAAGGCCGAGCCGTCCGACGAGGTGCAGTCCATCAAGGGCTCCACGCGTCTGGAGGCCAAGAAGCAGCGCCGCCGCGAAGGCCGTGAGCAGGGCCGGCGTCGCGTCCCGATCATCACCGAGGCCGAGTTCCTGGCCCGCCGCGAGGCCGTCGAGCGCGTGATGGTCGTGCGCCAGCACGGCGAGCGCACGCAGATCGGCGTGCTCGAGGACGGCGTGCTCGTCGAGCACTACGTCAACAAGGAGCAGGCGACCTCGTACGTCGGCAACGTGTACCTGGGCAAGGTCCAGAACGTGCTGCCGTCGATGGAGGCCGCCTTCATCGACATCGGCAAGGGGCGCAATGCTGTGCTCTACGCCGGTGAGGTCAACTTCGAGGCGCTGGGCATGGCCAATGGGCCGCGCCGTATCGAGTCCGCTCTGAAGTCCGGCCAGTCCGTCCTCGTCCAGGTCACCAAGGACCCGATCGGGCACAAGGGTGCGCGTCTGACCAGCCAGGTCTCCCTCCCGGGGCGCTACCTCGTGTACGTCCCCGAGGGCTCGATGACCGGCATCAGCCGCAAGCTGCCCGACACCGAGCGGGCCCGGCTGAAGACCATCCTCAAGAAGATCGTCCCCGAGGACGCGGGCGTCATCGTGCGCACCGCCGCCGAGGGCGCGAGCGAGGACGAGCTGCGCCGCGACGTCGAGCGACTGCAGGCGCAGTGGGAGGACATCCAGAAGAAGTCGAAGAACGGCAACGCCCCGACGCTGCTGTACGGCGAGCCGGACATGACCGTCCGCGTCGTCCGCGACATCTTCAACGAGGACTTCACCAAGGTCGTCGTCAGCGGTGACGAGGCGTGGGAGACCATCCACGGCTACGTCTCGCACGTGGCGCCCGACCTGGCCGACCGGCTGTCGAAGTGGACCTCCGAGGTCGACGTCTTCGCCACGTACCGGATCGACGAGCAGCTGTCCAAGGCGCTGGACCGCAAGGTCTGGCTGCCCAGTGGTGGTTCGCTGGTGATCGACCGGACCGAGGCGATGGTCGTTGTCGACGTCAACACCGGCAAGTTCACCGGTCAGGGCGGCAACCTCGAGGAGACCGTCACCAGGAACAACCTGGAGGCGGCCGAGGAGATCGTGCGTCAGCTGCGGCTGCGCGACCTCGGCGGCATCATCGTCATCGACTTCATCGACATGGTGCTGGAGTCCAACCGGGACCTGGTGCTGCGGCGCCTGCTGGAGTGCCTCGGCCGGGACCGTACGAAGCACCAGGTCGCGGAGGTCACCTCGCTGGGCCTGGTCCAGATGACCCGCAAGCGGGTCGGTCAGGGTCTGCTGGAGTCCTTCTCCGAGACCTGCGTCCACTGCAACGGCCGCGGTGTCATCGTGCACATGGAGCAGCCGACCTCCGCCGGTGGCGGCGGAAAGCGCAAGAAGCGCGGGCGCGGCGGCGACGGGCACGTGCACGAGGCGGCCGCCGCCGTCGAGTCGGCCGAGACCGTCGAGGAAGAGGCGGAGACCGAGGCCGAGGTCGTCGCCGAGGTGGCCGCGCCGGTCGCACTGGCCGAGCCCGCCTTCGCGCCGGACGAGGAGCTGTACAGCAGCGTCGCCGAGGCGGAGGCCGCGGTAGGCCGTGGCCGTTCGCGGCGCCGGTCCGGCCGGCGGGCATCCGCTCCGGCGGGTGCGCCGAGGCGTGAGGAGACGAGGGCCGAGGCGCCCACGGCTCAGGGCGTGACGGCCGAGGCCGAGGCGGAGCTTCCGGTGCAGCCGGAGCCGGCCGCCGAGGCGCCGGCCGAGCCTGCCGGCGTCGAAGACGCCGTCGTCCAGGCCGCCGCCGAGGCTCCGGCCGTCGAGGAGGCCGCGCCCAAGGGGCGTGCGCGCCGTCGTGCGACCCGCAAGGTGTCCGCGCCGGCCGGGTCGCCCGCGGGGGCCGAGGCCGCCGTGGTGACGGTCGCCGAGACGGCACCGGTCGCGGAGGCCGAGCCGGTCGCGGAGGCGGCGGAGCCCGAGGCCCCGGCCGAGAGCGCCGCTCCGGCCCGTCCGCGCCGCCGTGCCGTGCGCAAGGAGACCGCGCCCACCGCGTCCGAGGAGACGGCCGTCGTGGTCGTCCCGTCGGCGGCGGAGGCTGCCGAGGAAGGCGCCGAGGAGGCCGCTCCGGCCAAGAAGACGGCCCGTAAGACGGCCAAGAAGGCCACCGCGAAGAAGGCCGCCACCAAGAAGACGGCGGCCAAGAAGACGGCGGCGAAGAAGGTCACGGCCAAGAAGGCGGCGAAGACCGTCAAGACGGCCGCGGCCAAGTCGACGGCGAAGAAGACCACGGTCTCGGCCGCCGCCGACGAGAGCTGAGCAGTACGAGGCAGGGGTGCGGCCGGTCGATGTGATCGGCCGCATACCCGCGGGGCCTGGCCCGGTTTGACCCCCTCGGCCACGGCCCGTAACCTTGACCGTCGGCGTGTCCTTGGATATGGGCGCGCCACATCCCCGTAAACCTCATTCCTCCAGGGCACTGGGTGCTCCGGAGAGGCTGCCCGTGCCGGGTGGCTGGACTGCGGGGGTGCCGTTCCCGAGCGAGAGAGTGAGATCCGCGTGTACGCCATCGTGCGCAGCGGTGGTCGCCAGCACAAGGTTGCTGTCGGCGACATCGTTGAGGTTGACAAGATTTCCACTGCCAAGGTTGGCGACACGGTCGAGCTCTCGACCCTGCTCGTTGTCGACGGCGACGCTGTGACCAGCGACCCGTGGGTGCTGGCCGGCATCAAGGTCCAGGCCGAGGTCGTGGACCACCACAAGGGCGTCAAGATCGACATCCTTCGCTACAAGAACAAGACCGGCTACCGCCGTCGCCAGGGCCACCGCCAGCAGTACACGGCGATCAAGGTCACTGAGATCCCCACGGCTGCGAAGTAAGGGACTGAGGAGAAATGGCACACAAGAAGGGCGCATCGTCCACCCGGAACGGTCGCGACTCCAATGCCCAGCGGCTCGGCGTGAAGCGCTTCGGCGGTCAGGTCGTCAACGCGGGTGAGATCCTGGTCCGCCAGCGCGGCACCCACTTCCACCCCGGTGCGGGCGTCGGCCGTGGCGGCGACGACACGCTGTTCGCGCTGCAGGCCGGTGCGGTGGAGTTCGGTACCCACCGTGGCCGCAAGGTCGTGAACATCGTTCCGGTCGCCTGAGTCTTCTGATTCACGGCTAGACCGAGCGATTCGTTCGGATCCTTCGCGAGGCGGACCTCACTTCCCTTGTGGGAAGGCGGGTCCGCCTTTCGCGTGTTACGCAGTAGACATAACCGTACGTTTGAAGTGCTGGAGGCACCCCAGATGACCACCTTCGTGGACCGCGTCGAGCTGCATGTCGCCGCGGGTAACGGAGGTCACGGCTGTGCCTCCGTTCACCGTGAGAAGTTCAAGCCGCTCGGCGGACCCGACGGCGGCAACGGCGGGCGCGGCGGCGATGTGATCCTCACCGTCGACCAGTCGATCACCACGCTCCTCGACTACCACCACTCCCCGCACCGCAAGGCCACCAACGGCAAGCCCGGCGAGGGCGGCAACCGGTCGGGGAAGGACGGGCAGGACCTGGTCCTTCCCGTGCCGGACGGCACCGTCGTCCTCGACAGGGCGGGCAATGTGCTCGCCGACCTGGTCGGGCACGGCACGTCGTACGTCGCCGCGCAGGGCGGCCGCGGCGGGCTCGGCAACGCGGCGCTCGCGTCGGCGCGGCGCAAGGCGCCCGGGTTCGCACTGCTCGGTGTCCCCGGCGATCTGCAGGACATCGTCCTGGAGCTGAAGACGGTCGCGGATGTGGCGCTGGTGGGGTACCCGAGCGCCGGCAAGTCCTCGCTGATCTCGGTGCTGAGTGCCGCGAAGCCGAAGATCGCGGACTATCCGTTCACGACGCTGGTGCCGAACCTGGGTGTGGTGACCGCGGGTTCGACCGTGTACACCATCGCGGATGTGCCGGGGCTGATCCCGGGCGCCAGCCAGGGCAAGGGGCTGGGGCTCGAGTTCCTGCGGCACGTGGAGCGGTGCAGTGTGCTCGTGCATGTCCTGGACACGGCCACGCTGGAGTCCGAGCGGGATCCCGTCTCCGACCTCGATGTCATCGAGGAGGAGCTGAAGCAGTACGGCGGGCTCGACCGGCGGCCGCGGATCGTCGTACTGAACAAGACCGACGTACCGGACGGCAAGGACCTCGCCGAGATGGTGCGGCCGGATCTGGAGGAGCGGGGGTACCGGGTCTTCGAGGTGTCGGCTGTCGCTCATCTCGGGCTGAAGGAACTGTCGTTCGCGCTGGCCGACCTGGTGGCGAAGGCGCGGGCCGCGAAGCCGAAGGAGGAGGCGACGCGGATCGTCATCCGGCCCAAGGCCGTCGACGACGCGGGCTTCACGGTGACGCGCGAGGACGACGGGCTGTTCCGGGTGCGGGGCGAGAAGCCCGAGCGCTGGGTGCGGCAGACCGACTTCAACAACGACGAGGCCGTGGGGTATCTCGCGGACCGGCTCAACCGCCTTGGTGTGGAAGAGGAGTTGATGAAGGCGGGGGCCCGGTCGGGCGACGGTGTCGCCATCGGACCCGAGGAGAACGCTGTCGTCTTCGACTGGGAGCCGTCCGTGATGGCCGGGGCGGAGATGCTGGGGCGTCGTGGTGAGGACCACCGGTTCGAGGAGCCGAGGCCTGCGGTGCAGCGGCGGCGGGACCGGGAGGCGGAGCGGGACGAGGCCCTCCGGGAGTACGGGGGCTTCGAACCGTTCGGCGAGTAGGCGGGCGGCGGTGTCGGTGCCGTTGACTGGGGGCTGCCGCCCCCAGACCCCCGCTTCGGCCTGAACGGCCTCGTCCTCAAACGCCGGACGGGCTGGGATGCCGTGACCGGCGCTGAGAAGTGCCGGACGGCGCCCAGAGTATTAACGCCCGGAAAACTTGTGGCGTATCCCAGGGCAACCCCTTCGCTTTTCGGTGAGTCGTACAGGGCAGTGCGGATGAGGATCTTGGATCCTCCCGCCGTCAACTGCCCTTCAGATTCCCGGAGTCGACGTGTCCGAGTCCGTTGTTGTGCCCAGATCGCGGCGTGTCCTGGTGGTCGCGATCGCGCTGCTTGCCGGGACGGCCGTCGTGTCGCCGGTTGCCCATGCGCAGTCCTCGGCCGTGAAGAGTGTGCGGCAGGACTTCAACGGTGACGGGTACGAGGACCTCGCCACCGGAGCGCCGGACGCCGCGGTCGGTGGCAAGAAGGGTGCCGGTTACGTCGCCGTTGTGTACGGGTCGGCGCACGGGCTGAACCTCGCGAGCAAGCAGGTCTTCACCCAGGCGACGCCGGGCGTCCCCGGCACCCCGGAGGCAGGCGACCACTTCGGTGCCCATCTCACCGCCGGTGACCTGGACGGCGACGGCTACACCGACCTCGTGGTGCCGGCGGCCGGGGAGGAATGGACCCAGGGCGGGGCGGCCCGGCACGGCAGTGTGACCGTGTTGTGGGGCGGGAAGAGCGGGCCTGTTGGCGGGACGATTCTGCCCGGCGCCCTCACCGACAGTTCCGCGCGTGTCGTCGCCGGTGACTTCGACGGGGACGGGCACGCCGACCTGGCGGGGCCCTCGTCGCTGGAGTCGGGGCCATTCAGCCGTGGTGGAGTGCCCGCCCGTAGTCGGGACATCTCTTTCACCGACGCCGATGTGAAGGTGCTGGACGTGGCGAGCGGGGACGTCGACGGTGACGGCATCAGTGATGTGGTCGTGTTGACCGCGCCGTTCGACTACGACGACCCGGGCGACCAGAACGTCGGGCACAGTCTGTTCTACCTGCACGGCAGCCGGGACGGTCTTGCCCCGCTCACCCACCTCAAGGACGGCGAGGGCCGGGACATCGAGGGCGGCCAGAGCATTGCGCTCGGCGACGTCAACGGCGACGGGCGGGACGATCTCGTCTTCGGCCGGCCTCGTGTCGCGCACTCCGACTCCGTCGAGGACGATCCTGTCGACCCGAGTGAGTACGGCGAGCGGATCGGGGTTGTCCTCGGTTCGGCGCGGGGGCCGCAGGTCGCCGACCCCCGCACCATCGACCAGGACACGCCCGGTGTGCCGGGTGAAGCGGAGTCCGGCGACCTCTTCGGCACGGACGTCGCCGTCGGTGACGCGAACGGCGACGGCTACGCCGACATCGCGGCCGGTATCCCCGGCGAGGACTTCTCCGGTGTGACGGATGCCGGCACGGTCGCCGTCATTCCCGGCAGCGCGTCGGGGCCGACCGGCGCCGGTACGAAGGTGTTCAGCCAGAACACGGCCGGTGTTCCCGGCACCGCCGAGCGCGCCGACCGCTTCGGCGAGGCGGTCACTCTCCTCGACGGGGATCAGGACGGTCGCGCGGATCTCGTCGTAGGCGCCCCTGGCGAGAACGCCGACGCCGGCTCGGTCTGGGGCTTCCGGTCCAACGCCTCCGGCGTCACCACCACGGGCTCCGTCTCCTTCGGCGCCAAGGCCCTCGGCACCGACCCCGAACTCGCCCGGCTCGGCGCCGAGTTCACCCGCTGAGCTGCGTCCCCCCACCCACGACAGGAGCACCATGACCAAGCGCAGGTTCGGCCGAGGTGTCGCGCTCGCGGCGGCGATCGCCGTCACGGGAGCCGTCACCGCCCCGGTGGCCGCGTACGCCGCGGGCGAGCAGTCGGTCGAGGCGAAGCTGCACGGCGACTTCAACGGCGACGGCTACCAGGACGTCGCGGTCGCCGCCCCGGCCGCCAAGGTCGACGGGCATGCCCGTGCCGGATACGTGGCGGTCGTGTACGGCTCCGCCAAGGGCCTCGACCTCGCCCACCGGCAGATCATCAGCCAGAACACCCCCGGCATACCCGGCGCCGCCGAGGCCGACGACTACTACGGCGGCAGCGTCGCCGAGGGTGACCTGGACGGCGACGGCCATGCGGATCTCGTGATCGGCTCGGCGGGCGAGGACGTCGGGGACGTCACCAACGCCGGCACCCTGGCCGTCGTATGGGGCGGTCCGCAGGGCCTGTCCGGCGGTACCGCCGTGGCCGCCGGCACCGCCGACAGCCGCCTCGACATCAGCACCGCGCTCGGCGACTTCGACGGGGACGGCCACCTCGACATCGCCACCGGGAACCGCGTCCTGAACGGGCCCTCCAACCGGACGACGGGCGCGGCGAGCAGCGCCGGCCTGCGGCTCGACACCGAGGCCTGTGCCACGACCGCCGTCGCCGCGGGCGACATCGACCACGACGGCGTCACCGACCTGGTGGCCCTGGTCAAGGACGACACCGACGCCGACTACTCCAACCCGGACCTGTACCACCGCCGCGTCCAGTACCTGCGCGGCACCGCACAGGGCCTCGCCGCCCCCGTCACCCTGAAGAACGCCGACGGCACGATCCTGCGCGGCGGCGAGAGCCTCGGCATCGGCGATGTGAACAAGGACGGTCACGGCGATCTCGTCATCGGGCGGACCATCGACGGCGACGGTCCGGGCACGCTCGACGACCCGCTCCTGCTGGGCGGCCAGATCGGCGTCGTGTACGGCTCGGCCGCCGGACCCGACACCTCTCGTACGACGGTCATCACGCAGGACACCGCGGGGGTGCCGGGCGCCACCGAGGGCGGCGACAGCTTCGGCTCGGGCATCTCGGTCGCCGACGTGAACGGCGACGGCTACACCGATGTGGCCGCGGGCTCCTTCACCGAGAGCATCGGCAGTGTGGCGGCGGCGGGTCAGGTGACCGTCCTGAAGGGCGGCGCGTCCGGGCTCACCGGGACCGGTGCCGTGGCCTTCAACCAGAACACCGCGGGGGTGCCGGGCACCGCCGAGCAGAACGACTTCTTCGGGCGCAGCACCGCGCTGGTCGACACCGACCAGGACGGCCGGCCCGAGCTGTACGTGGGCGCACCGGGCGAGAACGCCTTCGGCGGCGCCGTCTGGGCCTTCCACAACCCCGGCACCGGCCCCGTCGCCGCGGACTCCGTCAGCTTCGGCGCGGGCACGCTGGGCACGGTCGCGGCAAACGCCGAACTCGGCTCGAACTTCGCTTCCTGAACGGCCCCCTGCCCGGTGTCAATTGACGGCATGTAAGGCCCGTTGCGGCAAAATCACGTTCGTCGTGTTGTTCCCGTGTCGCAACGGGTCTTCTGTTGTCTGCCCATTTGTCATGCACGCGAAGGCCTCCGTTCAGCGGGTGGACCGCCCGGCTGCGTGAGCTTTCACGTGTCCAAGAGGCTTGCGAGACAGGGGAGTTCGCGATGACCGGAGCAATCTCGCCCGACCGACGCCGCTTTCTGACCGCCGGTGCCGCCGTCCTCGGTGCCGCCGCGTCCGCCCAGCTCTGGCTGCCGGGCACGGCCCGCGCGGCCGAAGCCACCCTGCCCGACGGCGTGTTCAGCCTCGGAATCGCCTCCGGTGAACCGCTGCCCGACGGCATCGTGCTGTGGACCCGGCTCGCCCCCGACCCGCTGAACGGCGGCGGCATGCCCGACAGCGTGGTCCCGGTGGAGTGGGAGCTCGCGGAGGACGAGCAGTTCAGAAAGCCCGTGCGCCGCGGCGTGGCCCAGGCCCGGCCCGAGTACGGGCACAGCGTTCACGTGGACGTACGGGGCCTGCGCCCGGACCGCTCGTACTGGTACCGCTTCCGCACGAGCGGTCAGATCTCGCCCACCGGCCGCACCCGCACCGCCCCGCACCCGCACAGCAGGGGCGGCTCGCTGCGCGTCGCTCTCGCCTCCTGCCAGAACTGGCAGCACGGCTACTTCACGCCGTACGCCGACATGCTCGACCAGGACCCCGACTTCGTCCTCTTCGTGGGCGACTACATCTACGAATCGACACCGTCGTCGGCGGGGCCGCGCCGGCACGAGGGTACGGGGGAGCCCTACACCCTGGAGCAGTACCGCAACCGGTACGCCCAGTACCGCACCGACCCCGATCTCGCGGCGATGCACGCGAACACGCCCTGGGTGGTCACCTTCGACGACCACGAGGTCGACAACGACTGGGCCGGGGAGATCCCGCAGGACCCCGACAAGCAGCCGCACGACGCGTTCGTGGCCCGGCTGACGGCGGCCTTCCAGGCGTACTACGAGCACATGCCGGTCCGTGCCTCCGCGATCCCGGACGGCCCGCACATCCAGATGTACCGACGGCTGGAGTTCGGCCGCCTCGTCCGCCTGAACGTCCTGGACACCCGGCAGTTCCGCAGCGACCAGGTGACCAGCCAGGAGGCCGCCGAGAACCCCTCGCTCACGATGCTCGGCGCCGAGCAGAAGGAGTGGCTGCTCGACGGGCTGCACGACTCGCCGGCCCGCTGGAACCTGATCGCCTCGCAGATAATGATGGCCGAGACCGACCTGCAGATCGGTGACGGCAAGCTCTGGTACTACGACGCCTGGGACGGCTACCAGGTCGAACGCAACGCCCTGCTCGAGGAGTTCGCCGACATCCGCAACCCGGTCGTGCTCAGCGGCGACCGCCACCTCACGATGATCAGCGACCTCAGGACGGACTACGACGACCCGGACTCCGACGTCGTCGGCGCCGAGTTCGTCGGCACGTCCATCTCCAGCAACGGCGACCAGGACCAGGCCGCCTTCCATGCCCAGTGGGACCCGCTGATGCCCGACAACCCGCACTGGAAGCTGATCGACGCCCACCGCGGCTACCACCTCTTCGACATCGACCGGCACGGCATCGACGCGCAGGTGAGAGTGGTGGACACGGTCCGGCAGCCGACGGCGACGCCGAGCACGCTGGCGCGGCTGCGGGTGGAGAACGGCCGCCCGGGGGTCGAACTCGTGTGACGGGGGACCGCGTGCACATCCCTCGCCGAGACCGAAATGCTGCGGAATCTTAATAAGGAATTCCGCAGCATTGGACTGCCGGACGAGCTGTATTCCAGGCTCGTCCGTAACGGCGCGGTCATGCATATGAAGAACCCGTGCAGTCCGACGCCGCAGGACGTGAAGATCTCGACGCATCGCCCGTATGGGGGTACGCGCCCGCGCGGCCGTGCATCGCTCGCGAGGGTGGCCGCCCAGGCCCTCCCACGACACTGGCCGAGGCGCGCACGGTTCATCAGACGTCTTGGTGGAACTCGTGGAGGTGCTCGGCCGCCGCTGCCCGAAGAAGCTGCGGCGGCACGGACACTGCACTGACTGGCTGTGCAGTTACTCACAGCAATTCCAGGGGAGCTCGCGGAGGGGGTCCCACCGTCACCAGCAGTGCAAGGTGAATGACAGGTAGCGCGCACATATGCAGCGAACGGCGCTCACCTTGCACAGCGGTAACCGCAAGTGGGACCATTTCCGCGTTCCCTGTCGCCCCAAGGTAGGTCCTCTGTGTCCCAGCACATAGCCAAGCCCCGTACCACCGCAGTCGTCCTGGCCGGTGGTACCGGCCAGCGTGTGGGTCTTTCGATCCCCAAGCAGCTGCTGAAGATCGCCGGCAAGGCAGTCATCGAGCACACCCTGACCACCTTCGAGAAGGCCGACTCGATCGACGACGTCATCGTGCTGATGGCGCCGGGCTACGTGCCCGACATCGAGAAGATCGTCGCCAAGGCCGGGTTCAAGAAGGTCAAGAAGATCATCGAGGGCGGCTCGACCCGGAACGAGACCACCGAGCGCGCCATCGAGGCCCTCGGCGAGGGCCTGGCCGAGGGCGAGGACCTCAACGTCCTCTTCCACGACGCCGTACGCCCCCTGCTGGCGCAGCGCGTCATCGACGACTGCGTGGTCGCCCTCGAGCGCTACCAGGCCGTCGACGTCGCCATCCCGTCGGCGGACACCATCATCGTCACGCGCACGCACGGCGAGGACGGCGAGTTCATCACCGAGATCCCGGACCGCTCCCGGCTGCGCCGCGGCCAGACGCCGCAGGCCTTCAAGCTGTCCACGATTCGGCGCGCCTACGAGGTCGCGGCCGGCGACCCGAACTTCCAGGCCACGGACGACTGCTCCGTCGTACTGAAGTACCTGCCGGACGTGCCGATCCACGTGGTCGCGGGCGACGAGTACAACATGAAGGTCACCCAGCCCGTCGACGTCTTCATCGCCGACAAGCTGTTCCAGCTGGCCTCCACGGCGGCTCCGGAGCAGGTCAGCGAGGAGGCCTATCGCGAGCTGCTCACCGGCAAGACCGTCGTGATCTTCGGTGGCTCGTACGGCATCGGCAAGGACATCGCCGAGCTCGCCGAGTCCTACGGCTCCAAGGTGTACGCGCTCGGCCGTTCCACCACCGGCACGCACGTGGAGAACCCGGAGGAGGTCGACGACGCGCTGTCCAAGGCGTACGCGGAGACCGGCCGGATCGACTACGTCGTCAACACCGCGGGCGTGCTGCGCATCGGCAAGCTGGCCGAGACCGACAACGCGACCATCGAGGAAGCGCTGAAGGTCAACTACCTGGCGCCGGTGCAGATCGCTCGTTCCGCGTACAAGTACCTGGCGGAGACCAAGGGCCAGCTGCTGCTGTACACCTCCAGCAGCTACACCCGCGGCCGCGCCGAGTACAGCCTCTACTCCTCGACCAAGGCCGCCATGGTGAACCTCACCCAGGCCCTGTCCGACGAGTGGGCCGGCGACGGCATCCGCGTCAACTGCGTCAACCCGGAGCGCACCGCGACGCCGATGCGCACCAAGGCCTTCGGCCAGGAGCCCGAGGGGTCGCTGCTCTCCTCCGAGGCCGTGGCCCGCACCTCGCTGGACGTGCTGCTGTCCGAGCTGACCGGCCATGTCATCGACGTCCGCCAGCAGGACCCGACGGCGGGCGCGGCGAAGGCCTCCGGCTTCGAGCAGGCGCTGGCCTCGGTGCTGGACCGACAGGACGGCGTGTAATAATCGACGGGAATTAGTCTTCCGTTATTCAGGCCTCTGCTTTCCGGTGTTAATGCAGTGCATTGACCGGGGCTTCGCAGGGGCCTGAATCCGTACACCAGACAAAACACCCTACGAATTGCCACAAACCCTGCGCACTCCAGAACAAAACCGGCACTCCCCCTCCCAGAGCAGGTTCTCCGTGATATCCACCGCTATTCGCGTCGCCCGGGTGGGCAGCGCGGCCGAGCTGGCCGCGGCGGCGCTCATGATGCTGGGCTTCCCGGCGCTCATGCTGGCCGCGCTCATCCCGAGCGTCTACGCCTTCGCGGCAGCGGCCGCCGTGACGTACCTGGCGGACCACTATCTGCACCGCAAGGGCAGTTACCTGGTCAACCGTCTCAGCAAGGTCCGCGCCGGCCTCTCGATCCGCTTCCTGATCCGAGAGCTGCTGCTGATCCTGCTGCTGGCCCGGCTGTCCCTCGCGGACAACCTGATCTACTACGGCGCGGTCGCCTGCTTCATCGCGTTCTACGGTCTCCAGGCCCCGCACGGCGCCCTGGTCACCCTGATCCGCAACCGCCGCCGGATGCCGGTCGCCACCCGCAATGTCGACCTGGCCTCGCGCATCCGTATCCCGGACGCGCCGCCGCGCGGGCTGCTGAACCGCTCGGCCGAGAAGATGCTCCACCTCGACCTCGCGGCCGTCGCCGGCATCCTGGTCGCCGCGGCCATGGAGTCGTCCGTGCCCGGCTTCATCGGCATCGGCATCACCATCGCCCTGGGCTGCCTGTACGTCCTCGCGTTGATGCCGTATGTCCGCGGCAGCAAGGTTCCGCCGAACGCGGAGAAGGTGCTGGCGGCCGTCGACGACTGGCTGGAGCATTACAAGCCGGAGACGGTGCTGTACTTCTCGGGCTCCAAGGACTCGGCGTACCAGGTCAACATGTGGCTGGAGACGATGGAGCAGCTGGACTCCAAGCCGCTGGTCATCCTGCGCGAGCGCGTGATCCTGGCCAACCTGGCGCCCACCACGGTTCCCGTCATCTGCGTGCCCGGCGGTGTGCACCTGATGAACCTGGACCTGTCGAACGTGCGCGTCGCGCTGTACGCGGCCAACGTCGGCAAGAACATCCACCTGCTGCGCGTCCCCACCATGAAGCACGTCTTCATCGGCCACGGCGACAGCGACAAGCTGGCCAGCGTCAACCCGTTCAGCAAGGTGTACGACGAGGTGTGGACCGCCGGGCGTGCGGGCCGTGACCGTTATGCCATCGCCGACGTCGGCGTCCGCGACGACGACATCGTGGAGGTCGGCCGCCCGCAGCTGGCGCCGATCCAGGGCTGGCAGGGTGTGCCGGACGGACGCATCCCCACGGTTCTGTACGCGCCCACCTGGGAGGGATGGGACGGCGACCCGGGCAACACCTCGATCGTGCTGGCCGGCGAGAACATCGTGAAGAAGCTGGTCAAGACCGATCCGCCGGTGCGGGTCCTGTACAAGCCGCACCCGTTCACCGGCACCGTCAGCAAGGAGGCCGGCGCCGCGCACCGGCGCATCGTCGCCCTGGTGGAGAAGGCCGCCGCCGAGCGCGCCGCCGACTCCCGCTTCAAGGCCGATGCCGCCGCCCTGGCGCAGGCCAAGGCCGAGCTGACCCGGATCGAGGCGCGCCTCGCCGAGCTCTCCGGCACCGGCGGAGACAAGGGCGACGAGGCAGAGGCCTCGCGAGACGGCGTCGTCGACCTCAAGAAGCACGAGGAGGTCGCCCGGCTGCGCGGCGAGTGGAACGACGCCTACTGGCGCTCCTTCGGCGACTTCGAGCACCGTGTCATCTCGGGCGCCGAGCCGCGCCTGTACGACTGCTTCAACGTCTCGGACGCGATGGTCTCCGACATCTCCAGCGTGGTCTCCGACTTCATCGCGAGCGGCAAGCCGTACGCGGTCACGGACTCCGCCGAGCTGGGCGTCGAGGAGTTCAAGCGGCAGAACACGGCCGTGCGCGCCGCGGTGATCCTCTCCAACAGCGCCGCGGAACTGGGCGAGTTGCTGGGTGCGGTCCGCGACCCGGCCGCCGATGCGCTGGCGGAGGACCGCAAGGAGCTCAAGGAATACCTGCTCGGCCCGGACGAGCCCACGTCCATCGAGCAGTTCAACACCGCGGTGGCGGACCTGGCGCTCAAGGCCGACACCCGCAACCTCGGCCAGGAGTCCCGGGCCGCCGCGGCCGGTACCCCCGGGGCGGACGAACTGTCGGACGCACTGTCGGCGCAGCCGCCCACCGGGTGAAGAGTCCGGTGAAAAAGCCGCAGCTCACGGTGTGAGATGAGTGAGAAGGGCCCGGTTTTCGAGGAGTGATCCTCGAAAACCGGGCCCTTTTACGTATGTTCATGTGTCCGTACCTGTCCGTTCGCCATGTGAACTGAGTCACGAAAACCTGGTTATGGGGCAACCGCTTGCCCGGGTCGGCCGTCTTTCCAAGTAGCGAATGAGGCGATACGGGGGAAATATCCCGTTGACGAGGGGGAAACAGTGACCGTGACGCAGCCTGATGTGAGCGTCGTCATCGGGGCGTACGAAGCGATGCCGTATCTGGTCGAGTGCCTGGCGTCCGTCGAGGCACAGACCATCGACCCGGAGCGCATCGAGGTCATTGCGGTGGACGACGGCTCCACCGACGGGTCGGGGGAGTACCTGGAGGAGTTCGCGGCCCGCGTGGCCATGTCGGTCACCGTGATCCGGCAGGACAACTCCGGCGGCCCCAGCGGCCCGCGCAACGTCGGCCTGGGCAAGGCCGCCGGCCGCTACGTCTTCTTCCTCGACGCCGACGACCGGCTGGGCCCGGAGGCGCTGGAGCGCATGGTCGCCATGGCCGACCGCAACGGCACGGACGTCGTCCTCGGCCGCGTCGAGGGCATCAACCGCAAGCCGCCGCAGTCGATGTGGGGCAAGACCCTCGAGCGCACCGACGTCTACTCCTCCAACATCAAGTTCACGCTCAGCGCGCAGAAGCTGTTCCGCCGTGAGTTCCTCGAGCAGCACGGCATGCGCTTCGACGAGTCCCTGTGGACGGGCGAGGACGCGCTGTTCACCATGGAGGCCTATCTGCGGGCGAACGGCGTCTCCGTGCTGGCCGACTACACCTGCTACTACCTGGTGGGCCGCGACGACGGCAAGCACGTGACGAAGAGCGGCAGTTACACCCTGCGCTTCGACTCCGCGCGCGCCCTGATGAACCTGATCGCCGAACTCGTCCCCGCCGGCGAGCGGCGCGACGCGCTCATGCACCGGCCCTTCCTGATCACGCTGCTGCCGCAGTTCGGCCCCAAGTTCCTCAAGGACAGCGAGAAGATACGGCAGCACAAGTTCGAGCTGGCGAAGCCGCTGATGGAGGAGTTCTGGACCGAGGGCGTCGCCGGCCGCCTCAAGGTCGAGGAGCGCCTGCGCCTCCACCTGGTGGCCGAGCAGCAGCCCGAACTCCTCCTCCCCGTCGTGGAGTTCGTCAAGGCGAAGAAGCAGGCGGCCGCCCTCCTGGAGAAGAAGGGCCACCACGTGTACCTCGTCTACCCGCACTTCCGCGACGCGAAGGCAGCCATCCCGGACTCGGTCTACCTCGCCGCACCTCGCGAGGCCCGGGCCTTCCACGGCTACCGCGAGCACTCGCCCGCATCGGTGCTGAAGCGGGCCGTGCGCAAGGCGCGCCGTGTACTGAAGACACGGTCCGGCGCGGGCCGGACGCGCACCCCGGGCGGGACCGCCGCGGCGGCCTGACGGCCGGTCAAGGGGTGGGCCGGCGGAGTCTGCTCGGTTTGTCCCAGCGCCCTGAAGGGGCGCGGGGCTGTATCGAAGTGGCCGCAAATCGATACAGCCCGCGGAGCGACGGGCAGGCGCTACTGCCTGCCCGACTGCAGCGCCCGCCGGATCGGGCGCCCCACCACCCGCCGGGCCCGGCGGTAGACGGACGTCGACGGACCCGCCGTACCGGACTTGGCGGCGCCCCGCTCCAGCTCCCGCTTCAACTGGGCGTTGTCCAGCGACAGTTCGCTGATACGGCTCTGCAGCCAGCCGAAGCGTGAGGTGAGCGAGGCGAGGTCGGCGTCGTTCCAGGGACGGATCCCGGCCGGGAAGGCCAGCGAGCGCATACGGGCCTCGAAGGCCGCGCCGCCGTCGCCGTGCGTGAACGTGTTCTCCAGGCCGTTTCTGTCCAGGAACGCCGTGAACCGCTCGAAGCGCTCGAGATGCCCGCCGGACAGGCCGCCGAAGTCGGCCTCCTCGTACAGCTCGGCCGGGTCGAGATCCGGGGGCAGCTTGTCGATGCGGCGGTACGGGATGTCGAAGTAGCGGCACAGCTCCAGGGTCCGCGAGTCGCCGCACAGCACGGTGGCGGGCGTGCCCGCGAGCAGCGCCGCGATATTGCCGTGGATGCGGGAACCGAAGGAGAAGTCGTACCCCCGCAGATCGTCGATCCAGGTGACCGGGTCGACATAGACCCGGACCCTGTCCTCCCGGTACATCGGGTGATCCGGGTGCGTCGGGATCGCCGTCACCGCCGCGTTCGGGTGGGACAGGTCCCGCCAGTGCAGCTGGCGTGCGTCGCTGAGGTTCTGGCCGATGAACGTCAGGTGCGGATAGCGGGCGTGGGCGCGGTCGATGACCTTGCCCAGGCCCTGCTTCTGCACCGCGCTGTGCGATCCGTTGACCGCGATCCGGGAGCGGGGGGTCAGCTCCGACGCCCGCTTGTGTACGGCGAGTTCCTTGCCGTACATGAAAAGGGACGGGCAGCCGATGACCTCCACGTCCCGGAACCCCAGGTCCTTGAGGTACTTCTCGGTGAACTCGCCCCGCACCCCGATCGAGGCGCTGCGGTCGAGCACCGCGGAGACGAACTCGCGCACGGACGGCTCCATCGGCTTCAGCCGCGCCGCGTTGTAGCTCAGCCCCGCCTGCGCGCCGATGCCCAGCACCACGACCGGGATCCGCAGCCTGCCGATCAGCCGCGTCAGCCGCTTCAGCTGCGGCTCGAACGACGGCCGGAACGCGTTGGCCAGCGGTACGACGAAGGCGTCGTACTCCTCGTTGATCCGGCCCGCCGCCGCCACATCGGTCCGAATGCCGTTCGAGACGACCTCGGTGCCGGGGGTCTCGAGGATCTTGTGTGAGGCATCACTGAAGATCAGATTGCCGGAGTTGGTGGCGATGACGTCCTGGTGGAGGGCCTCCTCCACGGAGAAGACGTCATAGGGGCTCTTCCCCGAGCGGAGCAGGATGCGCTTGGTGCGGCGGACTTCGGGGCGATCTTTAGGTGGCACGGCGTTCAAATTAGATTTACCTGGGCTTTGTTTTCTATACGCAACCAGTGCAACCTTTTTGCCGTATGCAACGCGTGAGCAAATGGTTACGCGGCGCCTGTCCGGGGACTGGACCGGCGCGCGCGGCGCGGTCCCCTTCGCGTAGATTGCCGGGCGGGGAAGCCTGAGCGTGCGAGGGGACGGAAGAACAAGGTGGCAGGGGCAAGGCAGGCCGTGAGCGAGGCCCGCAGGATCGTCGTCAAGGTGGGTTCCTCGTCGCTGACCACCGGGTCCGGCGGCCTCGACGCCGACCGGGTCGACGCGCTCGTCGACGTCCTCGCCAAGAGCCGCAGCGGCGGCGAGAAGGAGATCGTCCTGGTCTCCTCCGGTGCCATCGCCGCGGGGCTCGCCCCGCTGGGCCTGCGCCGCCGCCCCAAGGACCTCGCCCGCCAGCAGGCCGCCGCCAGCGTCGGCCAGGGCCTGCTGGTCGCCCGCTACACCGCCTCCTTCGCCCGCTACGGCGTCCGCGTCGGCCAGGTCCTGCTCACGTCCGACGACATGAGCCGCCGCGCCCACCACCGCAACGCCTCCCGGACCCTCGACAAGCTGCTCGCGATGGGCGCGTTCCCGATCGTCAACGAGAACGACACCGTCGCCACCGACGAGATCCGCTTCGGCGACAACGACCGCCTCGCCGCCCTCGTCGCCCACCTCGTCCACGCCGACCTGCTGGTCCTGCTCTCCGACGTCGACGGCGTCTACGACGGCGACCCCAGCAAGCCCGGCACCTCGCGGATAGCGGAGGTGCGGGGCACGGAGGATCTTGCCGGGGTGGACATCGGCAGCGCGGGCAAGGCCGGCGTCGGCACCGGCGGCATGGTCACCAAGGTCGAGGCGGCCCGGATCGCGGCCGCCGCCGGCATTCCCGTCGTCCTGACCAGCGCGATCCACGCCGCCGAGGCCCTGCACGGCGGCGACACCGGCACCTACTTCCACCCCGCCGGCAAGCGCTCCGCCGACCGGCTGCTGTGGTTGCAGCACGCCTCCACCCCGCAGGGCTCCCTCACTCTGGACGACGGGGCGGTGCGGGCGGTCGTCGAGCGGCGCAAGTCGCTGCTGCCGGCCGGAATCGCCGCCGTGGAGGGCGAGTTCGTCGCCGGGGACCCGGTCGAGCTGCGCGACGCCGAGGGGCGCGCGGTGGCCCGCGGGCTGGTGAACTTCGACGCCAAGGAGATCCCCCAGCTGCTCGGCCGCTCGACCCGGGAACTGGCACGCGAACTGGGCCCGGCCTACGAGCGCGAGATCATCCACCGGGACGACCTGGTGATCCTGCATCCCTGAAGCCCGGGCCGGCTGCGTTCTCCAGTGGCCAACCCCGGATCCCCGGTCGGCTGTGTTTTCCGGGGGCGATCCCCGGGTCCCTGGCTGGGTGTGTTCTCCGGGGGGCGATCCCCGGGCTCCCGGCTGGCTGTGTTGTCTGGGGGGCGATCCCCGGGCTCCCGGCTGGCTGTGTTGTCTGGGGGGGGGCGATCCCCGGGCTCCCGGCCGGCTGTGTTCTCCGGGGAGCCATCCCCGGACCCCCGGCCGAAAACAGGGGGAACGCCCCGCAAATCGGCCCGTCCTGAGGTGGACGTTCCGCAAAACCGCCCCGCGATCCCTTGCGGCCTGCTCAACTTTGTCTCAGGGATACGTTCCGCACGTCCATCCAGTCGATCACTGCGTGAAGGAGGCCGTCGTGAGACGAGTGCGCCCTGGGGCGGCGGCGTCCCGTGACGGCGCCCCCTCCCGCGCGGCCGGCGAGGAACGCGCTCTGACCAGCGTCGCGGCCGGCGACCGGTACGAGGAACCGGCCGACCTGCCGCGCCTGTGGCATGTCACCCTCAGCGTCTCCGGCGAGGAGGCACCCCTGAAGGAGGTGCGGCGCGGCCTGGAGCAGCTCGCCCACGACCACCCCTTTCTGCTGACCAGCCGGTACGCGGGCGACCACGCGGAGATCCGCTACTGGGAGGAGGCCCGCGACCTGCACGACGCGGCCGCCGTCGCCCTGCGCCTGTGGGGCGAGCACCGCCAGACCGCCAAGCTGCCGCCCTGGGAGATCGTCGGCCTGGAGGTCATCGACCGCGAGACGTACCACCAGCGGATCGCGGAGGGGTACGGGCCGCCGCCGGCGACGCCCGTCGGGGTCCATCCCTTTTGAGCCCTCTTCGCCGGGTGTCTCGGGGTTTGGAATGGCTGCTGGACGCGTCCGTCCGGCGCACTACCCTTCCCTCATGACCACGCTTTCGCCGTACGACTCCATGTCCCCGGTCAACCGGGCCGCCTACCGCGCCAAGGCCGCCGCCGCCGACCTCGCCCCGCTGCCGCGCGCGGTCAAGGACGACGCGCTGGCCGCCATCGCGGACGCCCTGGAGGTCCGTACGAGCGAGATCGTCGAGGCCAACGCCAAGGACATCGCCAAGGCCCGCGAGGCCGGCACCAGCGAGGCCATCATCGACCGGCTGACGCTCACCCCGGAGCGCGTCCGCGCCATCGCCTCGGACGTGCGCGACGTCGTCGCCCTGCCCGACCCGGTCGGCGAGGTCGTCCGCGGCTCGACCCTGCCCAACGGCATCGACCTGCGCCAGGTCCGCGTCCCGCTCGGCGTCGTCGGCATCATCTACGAGGCCCGCCCGAACGTCACCGTCGATGCCGCCGCCCTCTGCCTGAAGTCCGGCAACGCGGTCCTGCTGCGCGGCTCGGCCTCCGCCTACGAGTCGAACACCGCCCTCGTCCGGGTCATCCGGGACGCCGTGGGCGGGGCCGGACTGCCCGCCGACGCCGTCCAGCTCGTACCCGGCGAGGGCCGCGAGAGCGTGCGCGAGCTGATGCGCGCCCGGGGCCTGGTCGACGTCCTGATCCCGCGCGGCGGCGCCTCGCTGATCCAGACGGTCGTCTCGGAGTCGATCGTCCCGGTCATCGAGACCGGCACCGGCAACTGCCACGTCTACGTCGACGCCCATGCCGACCTCGACATGGCGATCGACATCCTGATCAACTCCAAGGCCCAGCGGGTCAGCGTCTGCAACGCCGCCGAGACCCTCCTGGTCCACCAGGACATCGCCCCCGAGTTCCTGCCGCGCGCCCTGGACGCCCTCGCGGAGGCCGGGGTGACCGTGCACGCCGACCCGCGGGTGCTGGCGTACGCCAAGGACTCCAAGGCGACCGTCGTCGAGGCGACGCCGGAGGACTGGGACACCGAGTACCTCTCCTACGACATCGCCGCCGCCGTCGTGGACTCCCTGGACAAGGCCGTCGAGCACATCCGGCTGTGGACCTCGGGCCACACCGAGGCGATCGTGACGACCTCGCAGCAGGCCGCCCGCCGCTTCACCCAGCTCGTGGACTCCACCACCGTCGCCGTGAACGCCTCCACCCGCTTCACCGACGGCGGCCAGTTCGGCTTCGGCGCGGAGATCGGCATCTCCACGCAGAAGCTGCACGCGCGCGGACCGATGGGGCTGCCGGAGCTGACGAGCACGAAGTACATCGTCACCGGGGACGGACACATCCGGCGCTGAGACCGGGCCCTCCCGGGCGGGCGTGCCCTTGGGCCAGGGCCCATGAGAGGTGTCTCACAAGGCGGATGAATTTCCATACCGTCTGCCCAAATTGACCCCCCAGGTCTACTCTGGATCCCGTGCCGGAGGACGTGGGGGGCACGCCGTTCCCTGACGGCTGGGAGCCCGACGACGACCACGACCGCGGGGTGTCGGACGAAGAGTTCGCCTCCGTGGTCTTCGACGAGGCCTTCGTACGGGCGGCCGTGGTGCACGAGCCGACCGCCGTCGAACGCCTCCTTGCCGCCGCCCAGGCGAGAGCCGAGGCCTCCGAGGCGGAAGCGCGCCGGGCCCACGGCAGGGGCGAGCGGTACGAGGAGGGATACGACCCCTCCGGTTTCGGCCATGATCCCGAGCTCGACGACCCGGACGACACCGACATCCTCGAAGGCCGCTACGGCGCCCCGGGGACGTACGGAAAACAGGTCCGCTGGCACCGCCCCGTCGCCTGGATGCTCGCCCTCGTGATGGGCATAGGCATGGTCGCGCTGGCCTTCACGGCGGTCTACCGGGGCTCCCCCTCGGGCAGCCGCGACCAGGTTCCGCCGCCCGCCTCGACGGGCCTGGAACAGGGCAGCGCGGCGCCACCCTCCGCTTCCGCCGACAACTCTCAGCCAGCGCTCTCGGTCATCCCGCCGAGCCCCTGAGCGGCGCCCGGAGCACCCCCTTCGCGCTCACTTTCGAACCTGGTGAGAACCTGTCAGAACTTGTCGTGTACCAGGGCGTTTACCGGGGCTCCCGGAGACCTACCCTGAAGGTATGGGAGGGCCTGGAGACCCACCTGAGGGGACACCCGAGGGCGCCCCCGGGGGTGGTGAGGACGAGTACCGATCCGTCGTCTTCGACGAGTCGTTCGTCCGCGCTGCCCGCCTCCAGGAGTTCTCCGCGCAGGAACGCATGGCCGACCACGCGCCCGCCGTGCGCCGCCGCCCGCCGCTGCGCAGGGGCCTGTCCCGGCAGGCGCTGATCCTGGTCCTGCTGATAGCCATGGCCTTCGGGACCGCGATCTACATGGGTGTACGGCACCCCTACCAGAGCCCCGCCGCCCGGCAGCCCGTCGAGCCCCTGCGGATGACCGTCATCCCGCTCTCCCCACAGGGCAAGGTGCCGGGCGCGGCCGATCCCGAGTACCTGTACACGCACAGCCCCGCCGCGCAGTTCCGCGTCGGCGCCGAAGGCATACCGCTGCCGGCCGCGCGGCGCACCGCACACTTCTCGGACAGCCAGGTGGTGGCGGCCCTGACCACCGCCAAGGACTACATAGTCCGCTCCTCGCTCTACCCCGAGGTACTCAGCAGCCAGGACGTCCGCGCCGTGCGCGTCATGCTCGACAGCAGCCAACTCGACCAGTTCGACCAGAGCTTCGAGCACCCGACGGCCGACGGCCGGCACCAGCCCACCGGATGGCTGGTTCGCTTCGACCAGACCCGCGCCCAGCTCGCCGACCGCAAGATCCGGGTCCAGGGCTCGCTGCAGGCCACCGAGACCGACTCGGCAACCCTCGAGGTCACCGCGGACCACACCTTCGTCTACGCGCTGCGGCCGACCGGCGCCGACGTCAAGGCGCAGGCCTCCCTGTTCACCGTCCGGCGCGAGCTGCACTTCCGCTTCGACCGCGACGACCTGCGGTTGCACCAGGCCCAGCTCGTCGTCTCCTACGTCCAGGCCGGCCCCCTGTCCTGCGCCGAGGACTCGACGAACCACTTCCACCCGCTGCTGGCCGGACAGACGGCCAAGGCGGGCGGCCCGGCAGGCACCGACCCCTACGCCACGGGCGGCGCCACGGCCCTCTGCGGCTCCCTGGCGACCAGCGCACAGCCCAAGGTGTGAGCGACCCCGGCGGGGCGCTGCAGCCCCGCCGGCCCTGGACCGTGGGTCACTCGTCGTCGCGCGGCGGAGTGTCCGTGGGCGGTTCGTCCGCCGGCGGCTGCTCCTGCGAGGGCGACGAGCTCGTGAAGCCGTCGAACCCGCGCCGCACCCGCCCGCCGATGCCCCCGGCCCCGCCGGCGATGTCGCTGACCAGCTTCATCAGCGGGTCCTTGGAGCTCTTCACATTGCTCGCGTAGCTCGCCGCCGACTCCCGGAACGAGTCCGAGACCGAGGTGTCCTTGTCCTCGGTGCGCCGCGGGTAGTGGCCGTCCATGATCCGCTGGTAGTCCCGGGACTCGGACCACTTCTTCAGTTCGGCCGCCCGGATGGTGGTGAACGGGTGCGAGCGCGGCAGCAGGTTCAGGATCTTCAGCACGGAGTCGCGCAGGTCACCGCCCGCCTCGTACTCCTCGGCCTGCTTGAGGAACGCGTCCACGTTCATCTCGTGCAGATGGTTGCCACCCGCGATCTTCATCAGGCCGCGCATCGAGGCCTGCAGGTCCTGTCCGGCCAGGAGCCCCGCGCGGTCCGCGGACAGCTCAGACTTGCGGAACCACTCGCGCAGCGCCGTCACGATCGCCATGATCGCGAGGGTGCCCAGCGGGATCCAGGCGACCCGGATCGCCAGATTGGTCAGGAACAGCAGGATCGTGCGGTACACCGCGTGCCCCGACAGGGCGTGGCCCACCTCGTGGCCGATGACCGCCCGCATCTCCTCCTCGTCGAGCAGCTCGACGAGCCCGGTGGTGACGACGATGATCGGCTCGTCCAGGCCGATGCACATCGCGTTCGGCTGCGGGTCCTGGTTGACGTACATCGGCGGGACCTTCTCCAGGTCCAGGATGTAACAGGCGTCCCGCAGCATGTCGTTGAGGTGCGCGAACTGCTGGTCGGACACGCGCACCGAGTCGGACAGGAACAGCAGCCTGAGGCTGCGCTCGGGCAGCAGCCCGCTGAGCGCCTTGAAGACCGTGTCGAAGCCGCTGAGCTTGCGCAGCGCCACCAGCGCGCTGCGGTCGGCCGGGTGCTCGTACGCACGCGAGGAGATCCCGGGGAAACGCCTGCGCTGCCTGCTGGGTACGTTCTCGTGTCCGTTGTGCTCGTGGTGGCCGTCGTCGGACATGTTCTCCCCCATGTGCGTGTGAGTGGCCCTTTGCGGACCCTTGTGCGGCCCTTTGCGCCCCCGAAGCGAGCCCCAGCCTAGGCGGAGTTACCGTGGACGGGCACTACACCGAAGGAGTCCACATTCATGGAGCACACCCCCGCGGCCGCCTGGCTCGCCGAGGCCACGAGCGCCGCCCAGCACCAAGGGCCGGGGAATCTGCTCCGGGTCGTACTGATCGTGATGATGGTGGGTTGTGCGCTGACCGGGTGGTTCCTGTTGCGTGGCTACAAGCAGAAGGACGACTGACGACCGCCCGGGGTTCCCCGACAGCGGAGTCGGGGTGATCGCCGGGAAGGCGCCCGCTTACGATGGGCCGACATCTTTATCCCGCCCACACCGGATAGGTCCTGCCGAAGATGAGCTTCCACAGCACCGCTACCCAGTTGGCCACCCTTGCCGCCGAGGGCGAGGGCGGTGGCAACCACGAGAGCCTCAGCCCCTACGTCACCGGTGGCAGCGCGCTGTTCATCCTGCTGCTCCTGCTGTGGATCACCACCCGTTTCAACCGCGACCGCTGAGGCACCCGGTGCCCATAGCGGGGCACTCCGGGCATCCTCGGGCCGGTGCCCTCAGGCCGGGCCGGTAGGGTCTGCACGCATGGGAGAGCAGGACATGCCTACCGGTCCGGCGAAGGACGCGACGATCGGCACGGAACCCCGCCCGGTGGGCGGCCCCGGCAACGGGCCGTCGAACCCGGGCAAGCGCCGCCTGGGCGTCATGGGCGGAACGTTCGACCCGATCCACCACGGGCACCTCGTGGCGGCCAGCGAGGTCGCCGCGCAGTTCCACTTGGACGAGGTGGTGTTCGTCCCCACCGGCCAGCCCTGGCAGAAGAGCCACCGCCATGTCTCCCCGGCCGAGGACCGCTATCTGATGACGGTCATCGCGACCGCCGAGAACCCGCAGTTCTCGGTGAGCCGTATCGACATCGACCGCGGCGGTCCCACCTACACGGTCGACACCCTGCGCGACCTGCGCGCGCTCAACCCCGACACGGACCTCTTCTTCATCACCGGCGCCGACGCCCTCGCCCAGCTGCTGACCTGGCGGGACAGCGAAGAGCTGTTCTCCCTCGCACACTTCATCGGGGTCACCCGCCCCGGTCACCACCTGACCGACCGCGGCCTCCCGGAAGGCGGTGTCTCTCTCGTGGAGGTTCCCGCGCTGGCCATCTCCTCCACCGACTGCCGTGCGAGAGTCGCCAAGGGAGACCCCATCTGGTACATGGTGCCGGACGGAGTCGTGCGCTACATCGACAAGCGCGAGCTGTACCGCGGCGAGTGAGCCGAGAGGGGCACCGGTGAACGACCGATACGACGCGGGCTACGGCGGCGACCACGAGGACCAGTACGAGCTCGTCGGCTACGACGAGTACGGCCGGCCCGTCTACCGGCAGGCAGCGCCGCAACAGGCTCCCCAGCAGCCGTACGACCCGTACCCGCAGCAGCAGGGCTACGGATACGACCCTTACGCCACCGGCCGCCAGCAACCGGTCCCGCAGCAGTACGACCCGTACGGGACCGGCCAGCAGCCGCCCGTGCCCTCCTACGACCCCTACGGCACCGGCACGCACCACAGCGGCGCCTCCGGGGCGCCGTACGACCCCTACGGGCAGGCCGCGGCAAGCGGTCAGCAACCCCGTGTCGTCGCCGAGCAGACCGCCTACATCCCGCAGCAGGCCGGCCCGCCGGAGCAGGGCGAGAAGGCCCCGCCCCGGCCCGAACGGGACTACCGCACCGAGCAGTTCGCCTTCGTCGAGGATCCCGACGCCGACTCCGAGGACGTCATCGACTGGCTGAACTTCACCGAGAACCGCACCGAGCGCCGCGAGGAGGCCAAGCGCCGCGCCCGCAGCCGCCTCGTCGCCCTCGTCGTGGTCCTGGCCCTGGCCGCGGTCGGCGGGGCGGGCTACCTCTGGTACGCCGGGAAGCTGCCCGGACTGTCGTCGGCCAAGTCGAAGACCGGCACCGCGACGGCCGTGGGCGCCCAGAACCGCGACGTGATCGTCGTCCACCTGCACAACACCAAGAAGGGCGGCACCTCCACGGCGCTGCTCGTCGACAACACCACCACCAAGCAGGCAACCACCGTCCTGCTGCCCAACTCCCTCGCCCTGACGGACGACAACGGCAACACGTCCACCCTCGCCAAGTCGGTCGAGGACGACGGCTCCTCCGGCACCCGCGACGCCCTCGACACGGTCCTCGGCACGAACATCGAGGGCACCTGGCGGCTGGACACCCCCTACCTGCAGAACCTCGTCGACCTCGTCGGCAACATCGACGTCGACACCAACGCCGACGTACCGGACCCGGCCGCCACGAAGAAGGGCAGCCCGCCCCTCGTCCACAAGGGCAAGGCCCAGACCCTCAGCGGCAAGATGGCCGTCGCATACGCCACCTACCGCGCCTCCGGCGAGGCCCAGAACGCCCAGCTGGAGCGGTTCGGCCAGGTCATGCAGGGCGTGCTGCGCAAGCTGTCCTCCGACCCGGCCACGGCGACCACCACCGTGCAGACGCTGGCCCAGATCCTGGACCCGTCCCTGACCGACAAGGACCTCGGCACCTTCCTCGCCAAGCTCGCCGACCTGGCCAAGGGCGGCGACTACAAGACCGCCCTGCTGCCCGTCCAGACCGACGGCACGCTGAACCAGCAGGCGAGCGCCGGCGTGGTCAAGGACGTCCTCGGCGGCACGGCGAAGAGCCCCGACCAGGGCGCCGCGGTCCGCGTCTCCGTCCAGAACGCCAGCGGTGTGAAGGACAACACCGAGAAGGCCCGCGTCGTCCTCCTCAACGGCGGCTTCACCTTCCTGGAGGGCGGCACGGCCTCCGCCACCTCGGCCACCTCCAAGGTCGTCTACACCGACGCCGCCGACAAGGAGAACGCCGCCGAGGTCGCCAAGACCCTGGGCCTCCCCGCGGGCTCGGTCACCAAGGGCAAGGTCACCGGGAACGCGAACGTCTCGGTGATCCTCGGCCAGAACTACAAGCCGTCGTCGTCCTAGCCGTCGTCCGGCATCCGGCGGGTGTCCCACGTGATCCCTTAATCACGTGGGGTGCCCTCGGCGGTCCGTGAGACCCTTGGTGTCAAGTGACCGCCGACCGAAAGCCACGTAGTGACCGCCACTGACCGTTCCCTCGAGCTCATCAACACCGCCGCTCAGGCGGCCGCCGACAAGCTCGCGCACGACATCATCGCCTACGACGTCAGCGACGTCCTGTCGATCACGGACGCCTTCCTGCTGGCCTCCGCGCCCAACGACCGCCAGGTCAAGTCGATCGTCGACGAGATCGAGGAGCGGCTCCAGAAGGAGCTCGGCGCCAAGCCGGTGCGCCGCGAGGGCGACCGCGAGGCCCGCTGGGTCCTGCTCGACTACGTCGACATCGTCGTCCACGTCCAGCACAGCGAGGAGCGCGTCTTCTACGCCCTCGAGCGGCTGTGGAAGGACTGCCCCGAGCTCGAGCTGCCCGCCGACGCGAAGGCCACCCGCGGCAAGGCCGAGGCGCACGCCAAGCTGCAGGCCGCCGAGGAGGCGGCCGACCTGGGCGGTGAGTGGTGATGAGCGCCACCGGTGAGGTGTCCGGCGGCCGGCCCGGCCGCGGCCGCCGCGTCATCCTGTGGCGCCACGGCCAGACCTCCTGGAACGTGGAGCGCCGCTTCCAGGGCACCACGGACGTCGCGCTGACCGAGGCGGGCCTCGCCCAGGCCCGCCGCGCCGCCCGGCTGCTCGTCTCCCTCAAGCCCGACGCGATCGTCGCCTCCGACCTCCAGCGGGCCGCGAACACCGCGGCCGAGCTCGCCGCGCTCACCGATCTGGAGGTCACCCACGACGAGGGCCTGCGCGAGACCTACGCGGGCGTCTGGCAGGGGCTGACGCACCAGGAGATCATCGAGCGCTACGGCGAGGAGTACACCGCGTGGAAGCGCGGTGAGCCGGTCCGCCGCGGCGGCGGCGAGCTGGAGACCGAGGTGGCCGAGCGCGCCGCACCCGTCGTGCTGCGGCACGCCGAGAAGCTCCCCGACGACGGCACGCTCGTCGTGGTCAGCCACGGCGGGACGATCCGCACCACCATCGGACGCCTGCTGGGCCTTGAGGCCCGTCACTGGGAGAGCCTGGGCGGTCTGTCCAACTGCTGCTGGTCCGTCCTCGGCGAGGGCGCCCGCGGCTGGCGCCTGCTGGAGCACAACGCCGGCACGCTCCCGGAGCCGGTGCTCGGCGACGACGACTGACGCCCCGGCGGTCCGCGCACCCGGATTTCACTTTCCGGCAGGTCGCAGGCTAGAGTTCTTCTCGTTCGCCCCGCCGAGCGGCGGGAAGAGCGCAAGGGGCTATAGCTCAGTTGGTAGAGCGCCTGCATGGCATGCAGGAGGTCAGGAGTTCAATTCTCCTTAGCTCCACAGATCGGTCGACGAAGATCCCGTCCCCACAGGGGGCGGGTTTTTTCATGTTCCGGAACCGGCTTGAGTCACTCGGGGCCCGGCAGGCGTATACCTCTGCGGAGGCGCCGTGTCCGGACTGGTACTGAGGCGTCGCTGACCGTATTGGTCCGGCCGTGGCAGAATCAAACGGCCGGAAGGGGGCGCGGCCCGACGGGAGGGAGCAGTGATGCCTGCGAGCATCCTCGAGGAGGTCGGCCACCTCCTCGAAGCAGCGTCGACACGGGATACGGTCACCCGTCTGAGCTGCCCTTCCTGCGGTTCCGTCCATGTCGCCCAAGTCCTCGGCGACAACGGCGGAATCTCCTACGTGTGCACGGCCTGCGGCCACAGCTGGAGCTGATCGATGGGTGCACACAGGCGAAAGTGCGACTGGTGCGGCAGCGGTACGCCGATCGTCCGCGACATGGAGCCGGTCAACCCCGACTACCAGTACTGGTGCGAGGAGTGCGCGCGGGCGCTGATCATAAAGGGCGACCCGATCGAGACGTACCGTGAGCTGGAGGGCGAGCCGATCTACGGCCGCCTCCTGGAGGAGCACTGCACGCTCAAGCGGTTCTACTCGTTCGTCACCGCTTGACGCCGTCGGCCCTGTCCGGGGCCGACGGAAACGATTTGGTGTTCCACCCGGTGGACCGTGTAATGTTGGCGTCGCCGCCGGGGGAAACCCCGGGGGACCACCGCAAGGGGCTATAGCTCAGTTGGTAGAGCGCCTGCATGGCATGCAGGAGGTCAGGAGTTCAATTCTCCTTAGCTCCACAGTTGGATCCCGCCGGATCATCTCGATCCGGCGGGATCTTTTGCGTGTTCAGGGGGAGTTGGGAAACACGGAAGGGCCGCCCGGATCGGGCGGCCCTTCGTGGTGCGTGCGTCAGCGGCCCAGTGCGCGCCGCCCGCGGCCCTGGGAGAGGACCGGGAGGTTGCGGGACGGGGTCCTGTCCCGGGGCGTCTCCTCCTCGATGCGCAGGGCGAGCGCCGGGCAACGGCGCACCGCGCGCAGGGCCTTGGCCTCTGCGTAGCGCGGCACCTGGGCCTGGGCGACGGTGGGGAAGCCGTCGGCGCCGAGTTCGAAGACCTCCGGGAGGATGTCCGCGCACAGGCCGTGGCCGCGGCACAGGGTCCAGTCGACGTAGATCTTCTGACGGCTGGGGCCGTTCTCCACGGACTCTCCGCCGCCCGGGATGCCCGCGGGCTGCTGGCCGCCCTCGAAGAGCGGCAGAACGCCCTCCACGGGCCGTCCGCAGCCGTTTCCGAGGACGTGCGCGGCCAGGTCGTCGGTGAACGCCTTGATGGTCGACTCCAGGAACATCGCGGAGCCGTCCGGGTGCGAGCACGCGCCGCGCCGCTTCACGTTCTTGGCGACCTGCTTGAGCGCCTCCAGGGCGGCCGGGCCGCCGCCGTTGAGGATGTCGGCCATGCCGCGCGCGGCGGCCGGCAGACCGAGGTAGCAGGGACCGCACTGTCCCGCGCTCTCCTCGGCCAGCCACTGCGCCACGCGCAGCGACTCGCCCAGCGGACAAGTCTCCTGGGTGATGGGCAGGATGGCGCCGGCACCGAGCGCACCGCCCACCGCGTCCAGGGAGTTGCGGGAGACGATCGCCTCGTTGACCGTCGCCGCGTCGATCCACTTGCCGTGGTAACCACCCGTCAGCACACCCTGCGGGACGGGCGGGGCGCCCGCCAGCTGGAGGACGTAGCGCAGCGGCACGCCTGTGGGGACCTCGATCACCATGGGGCGGGCGACCGCGCCGGAGACCGTCAGCATGACGGTGCCCGGCTCGTCGTACAGACCGGTGTTGCCGTAGCGCTCGGGGCCGATGCGGGCGGCGATCGCCAGCTGGGCGAAGGTCTCGGCGTTCGACAGCAGCGTGGGTGCGCCGCCGACACCGTTCTGGGAGGCGCTGACCTTGCGGCCGGGCGGGATCGCCGGGCCGCCGTCGATGGACCGGATCAGCGACGCTGCCGCTCCGGTCACCATGCGGACGGGATTGCGCTGCACGCGCGCGCGTAGAGCCGACCGGCGTCCGTTGCTCAGGCCGCGTTCGGCGAGCGCGGCCTCCATCGAGCGCTGCGTCGACTCACGGGTGACCCCCACCACGAGCGTGCGGGCACCCAGCGCCTCCGCGACCAGCAGAGCGCCGTCCAGGATGAGGTGCGGGGCACGGTTGATCAGCACCGTGTCCTTGCGGCAGGCCGGCTCGTCCTCGCTTCCGTTGACGACGACGACCGGCCGTACGCCGCGCTTGATCGCTGCTTCGGCGACCGAGCGCAGCTTCTTGTGGAAGGGGAAGCCCGCGCCGCCGCGGCCCTTCAGGTTGATGTTCTCGGCGAGCTTCGCGAGCTGCTCGCCGCCGAGCGGTTCGAGCGGCCCGTGCACCTTGAGGTGCATGGGCAGATCGAGTCTTTCGACAAGGTCGAAGCCAGACGTGAGCTGCGGAAGTCCGACCACGCGGACTTCTGGGACGTCGGGCAGGGCCTCGTTCACCTATAGCCTCCGGAAGGCGTGTTCCAAGGTTCGCCCGAACCCGGCGCGTCGAACGACTCACCGGGCATTGGTTCATTGGCGGGACCGCTGTTGTACGTGTCGTTGGCGTTGTACGTGCCGTAGAGGGTGTTCGTCTCACCGGTGTCGTACACATCACTGTTGCGGTACGCCGCGGTGCCCGAATTGCCGTAGGCCGGGATGTTGTATCCGGTGTCCTGCATCGGGTCGTACGCCGACGGGGGCGCCTCGCCGACCGGCGGGGGCGTGGGGACGGGCCAGCTGCCCGAGCCGCCGTCGACGCGCGGGACCGCCTCCGTGGCCTGCATGTCCATGGGGAGGTCCATGCGTGCGGTCTGGTCGGCCGCGTAGGGCTGCTGGGCGCGCTGCTGGGGCGTGACGGCGCGGTAGGCGGCTGCGAAGCCGCCTGCGGGCTCCGGGGTCATGGTGCGGGCGGCGGGGGCGTCGTAGTAGGGCGCTGCGGGCGTCGTCATCGTGTCGGCGGGGGACGGCTTCGGCGCCCGCGCGTTCTCGTAGCCCGGCAGTGCGGAGGAGGTTTCGGTGACGCGCGCGCGGCTCGCTTCGAGCTCCTCGGCGCGGGCCGAGCCCGGCTCGTTGCCCAGGAGTGCGGCGAGCCGGTCGGCGACCTTGCGCTTGAACGGCCGGGGAGCCGCCCGCAGGGCGAGGGCGCCGGCCACCGCGACCAGGCACAGTTCGTACGAGATCATGAAGAACGGCTTCGCCGCGCGGCCCGCGAACAGGCCGTGGACCAGCGCCGAGCACCAGGCCGGGTAGGCCAGCGCGTGCATGGCGCGCCAGCGCGCCGCGACCGGCGCCGGGGAGGCGAACTGGTTGCGCAGGGCCCCGGTGATGCCCACGAAGATCATGAGCAGTCCGGCCAGCGAGCCGAGGCCGATGAGTCCCGCGCTGCCCTTGACGCCGAGGCTGAAGGGGATCAGCGCGGCGATCAGCACGGTGTGGTCCAGCGCCAGCTTGACGGTGATGTGCACCAGCAGGAACGCGATCGAGCCGACGGCCGTCACCCGGTGGATGCCCTGCGCCACGATCCGCTGGCGCGTGTTCAGGATGAGCCGGTCCTGGGCCACCAGGCCCCAGATCACCGAGCAGGTGAGGCAGACGAGCGACAGGACGCCCGCGCCGAAGTTGAGGAAGTCCTGCAGCCAGCTCCCTCCGAGCAGCACGACGACGGGTATGAGCAGCAGTACGACAGCCGACGCCACCCCATAGGCCGACCGGCCCGGCTTGGGGAGCGAGGTGTTACTACGACGAGGGTTCATGGGGGCAACTCCGAAGCAGTTCCGGGAAGGCGGTCCCGCTGCCGAACTCTAAGTGGCTCCATACCGATGGGTACGAGGTTTGAGTTATTGCGTTGTTATCTAAGGAACACGCGCTCGTTGCGATGTCCCGGTAGTGGGTGTTACGCGAAGTAACTTTTGACCTTGGTTCAGCTTTTGTCGGGTGATGACAGTGGTGCCAAGGAGCCATACGGAAGCGCGTCGCATCGTGCTCAAGCGCTGCGGTACCCTAACGCCATGCGTGCTGTACGCCTTCTGCTTAGCGGGCCGCGCTGATCAGTCCCGACCACCGGGCGAATCGGATGGTCGGAATCGGCGCGGCGTCCCCTCCTGTGCGAGGGGATTTTTCGTTTCTCGAACGACACCGCTGCTGGCAGAGACGATCGATGGAGCTTAAGGATCATGAGCGAGACGAACCCCGCTGCCGCCGCCGAGGTGGCAGCGCCGCACCGCTACACGGCCGCCGTGGCGGCCGAGATCGAGGCACGCTGGCAGGACTTCTGGGACGCCGAGGGCACCTATGCGGCGCCGAACCCCAAGGGTGACCTGGCCGGTGACCCCGAGGTCGTCGCCCGGCCCAAGAAGTTCATCATGGACATGTTCCCGTACCCCTCCGGTGCGGGCCTGCACGTCGGCCACCCGCTGGGGTACATCGCCACCGACGTCTTCGCGCGCTTCCAGCGCATGACCGGCCACAACGTCCTGCACACCCTGGGCTTCGACGCCTTCGGCCTGCCCGCCGAGCAGTACGCCGTGCAGACCGGCACGCACCCGCGGGTGTCCACCGAGGCCAACATCGAGGCCATGAAGCGGCAGCTGCGCCGCCTGGGCCTGGGCCACGACAAGCGCCGGTCGTTCGCCACGATCGACCCGGACTACTACAAGTGGACCCAGTGGATCTTCCTGCAGATCTTCAACTCCTGGTACGACGACGAGGCCGACAAGGCCCGCCCGATCTCCGAGCTGATCGCCCAGTTCGAGACCGGTGACCGTGCCGTACCGGGGCACACGCGCGCGTGGAGCGAGCTGACCGCCGCCGAGCGTGCCGACGTCCTGGGCGATTTCCGCCTGGCGTACGCCTCCGACGCGCCGGTCAACTGGTGCCCCGGCCTGGGCACCGTGCTGGCCAACGAGGAGGTCACCGCCGACGGCCGCTCCGAGCGCGGCAACTACCCGGTGTTCAAGGCCAAGCTGCGTCAGTGGAACATGCGCATCACCGCCTACGCCGACCGGCTGCTGGACGACCTGAACGAGCTGGACTGGCCCGAGGCCATCAAGCTGCAGCAGCGCAACTGGATCGGCCGCTCCGAGGGCGCCCGCGTCGACTTCCCGATCGACGGCGAGCGCATCACGGTCTTCACCACGCGCCCGGACACCCTGTTCGGCGCGTCCTACATGGTGCTGGCCCCCGAGCACCCGCTGGTCGAGAAGTTCACCCCCGCCGCCTGGCCGGAGGGCACGCACGACGTGTGGACCGGCGGTCACGCGACCCCGGCCGAGGCCGTCGCCGACTACCGCGCGCAGGCCGCCTCGAAGTCCGACGTCGAGCGGCAGGCCGAGGCCAAGGACAAGACCGGCGTCTTCATCGGCGCGTACGCGACCAACCCGGTCAACGGCGACCAGGTCCCGGTCTTCATCGCCGACTACGTCCTGATGGGCTACGGCACGGGCGCGATCATGGCCGTACCCTGCGGCGACCAGCGCGACTTCGAGTTCGCGCGGGCCTTCGAGCTGCCGATCCACTGCATCGTCGAGCCGACCGACGGCCGCGGCACCGACACCTCGACGTGGGAGAACGCCTTCGGGGCGTACGACGCGAAGATCATCAACTCCTCCAACGACGACATCTCCCTGGACGGCCTGGGCGTCGCCGAGGCCAAGGCGCGCATCACCGAGTGGCTGGCGCGCAAGGGCATCGGCGAGGGCACCGTCAACTTCCGCCTGCGCGACTGGCTGTTCAGCCGCCAGCGCTACTGGGGCGAGCCCTTCCCGATCGTCTACGACGAGGACGGCATCGCCCACTCGCTGCCCGAGTCGATGCTGCCGCTGGAGCTGCCGGAGGTCGAGGACTACTCGCCGCGCACCTTCGACCCGGACGACGCCGACACGTCCCCGGAGACCCCGCTGTCCCGCAACGAGGACTGGGTCAACGTCACCCTGGACCTGGGCGACGGGCCGAAGCCGTACCGCCGCGAGACCAACACCATGCCCAACTGGGCCGGTTCCTGCTGGTACGAGCTGCGCTACCTGGACCCGCACAACAGCGAGCAGCTGGTCGACCCGGAGATCGAGCAGTACTGGATGGGCCCGCGCGAGGGTCAGCCGCACGGCGGTGTCGACCTGTACGTGGGCGGCGCCGAGCACGCCGTGCTGCACCTGCTGTACGCGCGCTTCTGGTCCAAGGTCCTGTTCGACCTGGGGCACGTCTCCTCCGCGGAGCCGTTCCACAAGCTGTTCAACCAGGGCATGATCCAGGCCTACGTCTACCGCGACAGCCGTGGTATCGCGGTGCCGGCCGCCGAGGTGGAGGAGCGCGACGGCGCCTACTACTACCAGGGCGAGAAGGTCTCCCGGCTGCTGGGCAAGATGGGCAAGTCCCTGAAGAACGCGGTCACTCCGGACGAGATCTGCGCCGAGTACGGGGCGGACACGCTGCGCCTGTACGAGATGGCGATGGGCCCGCTGGATGTGTCGCGGCCGTGGGACACGCGCGCGGTGGTGGGCCAGTTCCGGCTGCTGCAGCGGCTGTGGCGCAACGTCGTCGACGAGGCGACCGGCGAGGTCACCGTCGTCGACGCCGAGCCCGACGAGGAGACGCTGCGCGCCCTGCACAAGGCGATCGACGGGGTGCGCCAGGACCTGGAGGGACTGCGCTTCAACACCGCCATCGCCAAGGTCACGGAGCTGAACAACCACCTGACCAAGGCGGGCGGTGCGGTGCCGCGCTCGGTTGCCGAGCCGCTGGTGCTGCTGGTCGCACCGCTGGCCCCGCACATCGCCGAGGAGCTGTGGCGCAAGCTGGGCCGCACCGGCTCGGTCGTCCACCAGGACTTCCCGGTCGCCGACCCGGCGTACGTCGTCGACGAGTCCGTGACCTGCGTGGTGCAGATCAAGGGCAAGGTCAAGGCGCGGCTGGAGGTCTCGCCGTCCATCTCCGAGGAGGAGCTGGAGAAGGTCGCGCTGGCCGACGAGAAGGTAATCGCGGCGCTGGACGGCGCGGGGATCCGGAAGGTGATCGTGCGGGCGCCGAAGCTGGTCAACATCGTTCCGGCATAAGCGCGGGCGACCCGGGGCGTGAGCGCCTCGGGGTAGTCCCCTACGGGCAGGTTCGGGGTTTCTCTGGAACTCCGGGCCTGCCCGCCTCGTTTACCGTGGAAGAGCGACGCGGGGCGTGTCGCGACCGGTCGGAGGAGGAGCGGTGGAAGCAGTGATCGCAGTGTTCGCCCTGCTCTTCGTGCTCTTCCTGGTACTGGGCGCCTACGCCACGGTGAAGGTCGTCGGCGCCGCCAAGCGCGGCGTGGACCGCACGATCACCCAGGCCCGCCGCACGGTCGAGGACCACACCCTGCGGGCCAAGTCCTTCGTCCAGCCCGGAGCGGCGGGCGAGGTGGCCCAACTGCGGCTGAAGCTGCGCACGTCGATGCGTGCCACGCAGGACGCGCTGCACGCGGGCGCGGCCGAGGACGAGTCCCTCAAGGAGTCCCTGGGGCTCTTCGAGCGCCTCAGCGCGCACGGGCACGAACTGGACGGCGATCTCAAGCGCCTGGAGGCCGAGCCGGACCGGACGACGCTCGCCGAGCGGCTGCCCGCCCTGCGGGAGCGCACCGAGCGCATCGTTCAGTCGGCGGACGCACTGCGCTGGGCGGCCCGCGACCGGGCCCGCCGCTTCGCCGACGACGACCTGGACTCGCTGAGCGCGCAGATAGACGTCGAGGCGGGAGCCCTGCGGCACTGGACGGCAGCGGAGCCGGCGTCGACCCCGCCGCCGTGGCCCGAGGCCCCGGCCGCCGATGCCGAGGCATCCCGGCAGACCTGGCCCGACGGGCCCGGGCCCCGCACCGCCGAGGAGCCGGCGCGACCCGCGATCACCCCGCCCGGGCGCCGCCCCGCCTACCCCTGGCAGAAGAAACCCCGCCCCGAGAGCACTACTTGATCCGGTCAAGGGCAGACCAGGTGAGAGGGGCCGGGCTGCCGTCCGGGCGCTACGGCAGGTAACCTCCAGCTCATGTCCCGCCATGTCGCGATCGTCACCGATTCAACGGCCTACCTGCCGCCGCGGACGATGGAGCGCCACGGCATCACAGCGGTGCCCCTGACCGTGGTCCTCGGCGACCAGGCACTGGACGAGGGCACCGAGATCTCGACGCGGTCCCTGGCCCAGGCACTGCAGAAGCGGCGCCCCGTGACCACCTCGCGCCCCAGCCCCGAGCTCTTCGCCGAGACCTACCGCAAAGTCGCCGAGTCCGGCGCCACCGGCATCGTCTCCCTCCACCTCTCCGCCGAACTGTCGGGCACGTACGACGCGGCGGTCCTGGCGGCGCGTGAGGCGCCGGTGCCGGTGCGGGTGGTGGACACCGGGGCGGTCGCGATGGCGCTCGGGTTCTGCACGCTCGCCGCTGCGGAGGCGGCGGAGGCGGGCGGGACGGTGGACGAGGCCGTCACGGCTGCGGAGAAGCGGGCCTCCGGCACCTCCGCCTACTTCTACGTCGACACCCTCGACTATCTGCGCCGCGGTGGCCGGATCGGCGCCGCGCAGGCGCTGCTGGGCTCCGCGCTCGCCGTGAAGCCGCTGCTGCAGCTGGACGGCGGCCGTATCGAACTCCTGGAGAAGGTCCGCACGGCGTCGAGGGCGATCGCCCGCCTCGAGGAGATCGTGGCCGACCGCGCCGGCAGCGCCCAGGTCGACATCGCCGTCCACCATCTCGCCGCCCCCGAGCGGGCGTCGGCCCTCGCGGACCGGTTGCGGGCGCGCGTGCCCGGGCTGGCCGACCTGTATGTGAGTGAGGTGGGAGCGGTGATCGGGGCGCACACCGGGCCCGGGCTGCTCGGGGTCGTGGTCTCGCCGCGGTGACGGTTCCCTCACCCGTGCGGGTGGCGGAGTTTTCCACAACTGGGCGGTAATCCCCGGGAATTGAGCAAGATCATCGCGGTGGTGGCGGGGTGCCCGATCCTCGTCGCATGGCACTTCGATCACGTTCACGTACAGCGACCGTCTCCAGCGGCCCGGGGCGGGCAGCCGCCTCCGACGGGCGGGTCCGTCATCGTCGGCCACCGGGCCGGGGCCCGGTCCGGCATAGGCACCGGCATGCGTCTGCGGAGGAACTCCGTCGGCGTGCGGCGGTGCTGTTCCCCGAACGGGCCGGTGAGTGGCGGGAGTCGGGAGCCGGGCCCCCGGCCGCCCCGGCGACGGAGGAGGACGACGAGTTCGACTCTCCCCGAGCCCTGCCCCGGGACGGCAAGGCCTCTGACACCGATCCCGCGGTCGACACCGATGCCGCCGGCGGGCCTGCCGGGGACGGCTGGCGTGCGCGGGCCGGGCTTGCTCTGCGGGAGCGGATGCCGCTGTGGCTGCAGGCGAGGTGCGGGCTGGAGCGGCGGAGCGTGGTCGCGCTCACGGCGCTGCTCGTGGTTGCGGCAGCCTTCGCCGTTCAGCACTTCTGGGCCGGGCGGACACAGTCCGTGCGGGCGCCCGATGTGGTGCGGGCGGCGGCTCCGTTCGGCGAACGGAAGGGGAGCGGGGCGCCGGCGCCGGGCGCTTCGCCCGGGGCGATGAATGCCGCAGGCACGGCCGGCGCAGAGATCGTCGTGGACGTCAGCGGCAAGGTGCGCGAACCCGGGATTCATCGCCTGCCCACCGGTTCACGCGTCGCCGACGCGTTGCGCGCGGCCGGTGGGGTGCGTCCCGGTACGAGCACGGACGGGCTGAACCGGGCCCGTCTCCTCGTGGACGGAGAGCAGGTGATCGTCGGCGGTCCCGCCGCCCCGGTGCCCGGTGCAGCGGCCGCCGGCCCGGCCGGCTCGGCGCCGGGCGCCGCACCCGCGGCTCCGGTCCCCCTCAACACCGCCACCGTGGACCAGCTCGACACCCTGCCGGGCGTCGGCCCCGTGCTCGCCCAGCACATCGTCGACTACCGCACACAGCACGGCGGTTTCCGCTCGGTGGATGAACTGCGCGAGGTCAACGGCATCGGCGACCGCCGCTTCGCCGATCTCCGGAATCTCGTACGGCCATGAGGCGCGCTCCCGATCTCCTGGCCCGGCGCGCGGCCGTCCACGCCGCCTCCTCGGGACGGCTCGGAGCCGCCCACCCCCGACAGGAAGGACCGACGGACCTACGCCTCGTACCGCCCGCGCTCGCGGTCTGGGCGACGGCTGCGGTGATGCTGGACGCGACGTCCGGATGGGTCACGGGCGTCGCGGTCGGGTGCCTCACTGTGGCGGTGGTCCTGCTGCTCGTACGGCGACGGGGCGTGCGGGTCGGTTCGCCGGGGCCGGGAGTGTGGCCGCGGGTCTCGGTCGCGGCTGTGCTCCTCTGCGTCGCCGCGGCGGCCGTTTCCGCCGGGCTGCATGGAGCCGACCTGCGGCGTGGGCCCGTGCCCGGGCTGGCGCGGCAGTACGCCACCGTGACCGCCGAGGTCGAGGTCACCTCCGACCCACGGCTCACCCGGCCCCGGATCAAGGGGGATCACGCCGCTCCGGCCTCCGTGGTGATCGAGGGGGAGGTGCGGAAAGTGTCGGAGGCGGACGGGACGGCGGTGGTGACGCGGACCCCGGTGTTGGTGATCGTCGACGCGAGGTCGCGTGGGATGGGGCTGGAGGCGGGGCCGCCTGGGGCGGGGCGTGCCCTTGATGGGGGTTTCAAGGGCTCGACCGAGCCGGGAGCGGGCGTCGAATCCTCAGCCGACGGGCCGCAGAGGTCGCCGTGGCTCGGGTTGTTGCCCTCCACGCGGGTGCGGATCCTTGGGCGCCTGGCGCCCGCCGTGGTCGGCGGGGACCGCGTCGCGGCCGTGCTGCGGGTGCGGGGGATGGCCGCGCCGGAGGTGGTGGGCGGGCCGTCGGGAGCACAGCGGTTCGCCGGGCGGCTGCGGGCCGGTCTGCGGGAGGCGACCGACGGGCTGCCGGCGGACGCGCGGGCGTTGCTCCCCGGCCTGGTCGTCGGGGACACCTCGCGGATCACTCCAGAGCTGGACGAGGCCTTCAAGGAGACCGACCTCGCGCACACCCTCGCGGTGTCCGGCAGCAACCTCACCATCATTCTTGCCCTGCTCATCGGACCACCCGGCACGGCACAACTGGTGGAGCGCCGAGGGCTCGCGCCCCGGCTCGGCATCCCGCTGCGGACGACCGCGCTGCTCGGCGGAGCGCTCACCCTCGGGTTCGTGGTCGTGTGCAGACCGGATCCGAGCGTGCTGCGGGCCGCGGCCTGCGGGGCTGTCGTACTGCTCGCCCTGGCGACCGGACGCCGCAGATCACTGATCCCCGCGCTGGCGACGGCGGTACTGCTGCTCGTGCTGTACGACCCTTGGCTGGCCCGGAGTTACGGCTTCCTGCTCTCCGTGCTGGCCACCGGCGCCCTGCTCACGCTGGCGCCCCGCTGGAGCGAGGCACTGCGCCGGCGCCGGGTCCCGCCGAGGCTGGCCGAGGGGCTGGCCGCGGCGGCCGCGGCCCAGGCGCTGTGCGCGCCCGTCGTCGCCGTGCTGTCGGCGCGAGTGAGTCTGGTGGCGGTGCCGTGCAATCTGCTGGCGGAGATCGCGGTGGCGCCGGCCACGGTGCTGGGCTTCGCGGCGCTGGCGACGGCGCCGGTGCTGATGCCGCCGGCCAAGGCGCTGGCCTGGTGCGCGAGTTGGCCCGCAGGCTGGATCGCGGACATCGCCCGGACGGGGGCCGCCCTGCCCGGCGGGGGCATGGACTGGCCGGGCAGCTGGGCCGGGGCGGGGCTGCTCGCCCTGGTCACGGCGGCCGCCCTGCTGATCGGCCGACGGCTGCTGAGACATCCGTGGCTGTGCGGTGCCTGCGGGGTGCTGCTCGTGCTCGTCGTCGTGCAGCCGCCGCCGTTGACCAGGGTGATCACGGGGTGGCCGCCGCCGGGGTGGCGGTTCGCGATGTGCGATGTGGGGCAGGGCGATGCGACGGTGCTCGCGGCGGGGGACGGCAGCGGTGTGGTGGTGGACGCCGGGCCCGATCCGACGCTCGTCGACCACTGTCTGCGCACGCTCGGCATCACCAGGATCCCCCTGATCGTGCTCACCCACTTCCATGCCGACCATGTGGCCGGGTTGCCCGGTGTGCTGCGCGGACGTTCGGTGGGCGCGATCGAGACGACGGGCTTTGAACAGCCCGCGGACCAGGTGCAGTTCGTACGGAAGGAGGCGGCGGCACGGCACATCCCGCTCACCCGCGCCGTGGCAGGGGAGCAGCGCCGGACCGGTTCGCTCTCCTGGCAGGTGCTGTGGCCCCCACCCCGCCCGGCACCGGATCCGGACGGCCCGAACGATGCCAGCGTCGCCATGCTCGTCAGGTCGGGCGGACTGCGGCTCCTGCTGCTCGGAGATCTCGAACCCCCGGCCCAGCAGGCGCTGTTGAGATCGCCGGAGGGCGCGCTGCTCGGCGGTGTCGACGTACTCAAAGTGGCCCACCACGGTTCGGCGTACCAGGATCCGGAGCTGATACGCAGGGTGGCGCCGCGGATCGCTTTGATCAGTTGCGGGGAGCACAACATGTACGGTCACCCTGCCCCCAGCACGGTCGCGGCGCTGCGGGCCGAGGGCGCGGTGGTGCTGCGGACGGACCAGGACGGGGCCCTCGCGGTCACGGGGGAAGGCGGGGACCTGGGGGTGGCGCGAGACTGAGGGCATGAATTCAGCACAGGCCGATGCCTACCTCCGCCGCCTGGGAGTCGAGCGCCCGGCGCGGGCCGTCGGCGCCACCGCCGACGTGCTGCGCGAACTGCACCTGCGGCATCTGCGGACAGTGCCCTTCGAGAACCTGTCGATCCACCTCGGCGAGGAGATCGTGCTGGAGGAGAAGCGGCTGCTGGACAAGGTGGTGGGGGCGCGGCGGGGCGGGTTCTGCTACGAACTCAACGGGGCGTTCGGGGCCTTGCTCGCCGCCCTCGGCTTCGAGGTCACGCTGCTCGCGGCGCGGGTGCACGGGGACGAGGGGCGGCTCGGGATTCCGTACGACCATCTCACGCTGCGGGTGGGGGCCTCGGACGGGAGTGAGTGGCTGGCGGACGTGGGCTTCGGGGCGCACAGCCACTACCCGCTGGCATTCGGTGAGAGGGGTGAGCAGGAGGATCCCGGCGGCAGCTTCCGGATCGTCGAGACGGGGCCGGACCTGGACGTCGTCGTGAACGGCAGGCCGCAGTACCGGCTGGAGGTGCGCCCCCGTGAGCTCGGCGACTTCGTGGCCGGGGCGTGGTGGCACAGCACCTCGCCCGCGTCGCACTTCGTGCAGTCGCTGGTGTGCTCAAGGGTGACGGAGGACGGAGGGAGGATCACGCTCAGCGGGCGCACGTTCAAGGTGACGGGTGCCGACGGGGCGCGGGAGGAGCGCGAGTTGGGCACGGACGCGGAGGTGCTCGGGGCGTATCGGGACCGGTTCGGGATCGAACTCGGCCGTGTGCCGACCGTGCGAGTGCCGGGGTGCTGAGCTGCCGGGGTGCCGGACAATGGCTGCCGTGAGTGATGTGAGACATGTGCTGGTGCTGCCCGACCGTGATGCCGCTGAGGAGGTGGCCGAGGCGCTCGGGGAGCGGTTCGCAGTGTCCGAGGAGCCGCAGCTCGTACGGGATGCGCTGGCCGGTGAGGACGATGCGGAGGACGCGCAGTGGCTGGTCGTGCTGCGGGACGAGGCCGGGCGGCTGGACCCCGGGGAACTGGACGAGTTCGTGGGGGCGTGGGACGGGTGGCGGGAGGAGCCGTAACGCTCCGCTGGTAGCGCCGGACGACTGATTGTCGAGTGTCGGCTGCGGGCCGGACGTGGCTGGTCGCTCCCCCACTTCTCGGCTTCGCTCGAAGCGGGGGGACCCCCATCGCGGCGGAGCCGCAGTTCGATACAGCCCCGCGCCCCTTTGGCCGCGGCCGTGCAGGCCGCGTTGTCAGTGCCCCATGACATGCTTGTCGCGATGGCCAGGAAGACTGCTGAAGACGACCCTCTCGCCCCGCTGACGCTTGCCGTGGGCCAGGAGGACCTCCTGCTCGACCGTGCCGTGCAGGAGGTGGTGGCCGCCGCCAGGGCTGCCGACGCCGACACGGACGTACGTGACCTGACACCGGACCAGCTGCAGCCCGGCACGCTCGCCGAGCTGACCAGCCCCTCGCTCTTCGCGGAGCGCAAGGTCGTGGTCGTACGAAACGCCCAGGATCTCTCCGCCGACACCGTCAAGGACGTGAAGGCCTATCTCGGGGCGCCCGCCGAGGAGATTACCCTCGTGCTGGTGCACGCGGGCGGGGCCAAGGGCAAGGGGCTTCTCGACGCCGCGCGCAAGGTCGGGGCGCGGGAGGTGGCCTGTCCGAAGATGACCAAGCCGGCGGATCGGCTGGCCTTTGTGCGGGGGGAGTTCAGAGCGGCCGGGAGGTCTGCCACGCCCGAGGCCTGCCAGGCGCTCGTCGACGCCATCGGGAGTGATCTCCGGGAGCTGGCGTCCGCCGTCTCCCAGCTGGTCGCCGACGTCGAAGGGACCATCGACGAGGCTGTCGTCGGGCGGTACTACACCGGGCGGGCCGAGGCGTCGAGCTTCACGGTGGCCGACCGGGCCGTGGAGGGGCGGGCGGCCGAGGCCCTGGAGGCGCTCAGGTGGTCGCTGGCCACCGGGGTGGCGCCGGTGATGATCACCAGTGCGCTGGCGCAGGGTGTGCGGGCGATCGGGAAGCTCTCGTCCGCGCGCGGGGGCCGGCCGGCGGATCTGGCGCGTGAGCTGGGGATGCCGCCGTGGAAGATCGACCGGGTGCGGCAGCAGATGCGGGGGTGGACGCCGGACGGGGTGGCGGTGGCCCTGCGGGCGGTTGCCGAGGCCGATGCGGGAGTGAAGGGGGGCGGGGATGATCCCGAGTACGCGTTGGAGAAGGCGGTCGTGGTGATTGCCCGCGCTGCGCGGTCTCGCGGGCGGGCGTAGGGAGCCTGGACAACAACGCCGAAGGCCCCGGCGCCCCGCCCTGGGGAAGGGCTGGGTGCCGGGGCCTTCGGCTCGAGATTTCGGATCCGCGCCCGCGTGGCGAACGCAGGCCGCGCGCGGATCCTCGGGTGCCGGTCGGGAGCGGATGAGAGAGGGCCCGCTCTGGGTCCTTCCGGCGATTCGGCCCCGTGGGACCGGTCAGATCAGTAAGAGGTTCAGCCCTTGATGGAGGCGACCTTGGAAGCAAGCGCCGACTTCTTGTTGGCGGCCTGGTTCTTGTGGATGACGCCCTTCGAGACGGCCTTGTCGAGCTGACGCGCGGCAGCGCGCTGGTACTCGGTGGCCTTCTCGACGTCACCCGCGGCAGCGGCCTCGCGGGCCTTGCGGATCGCGGTCTTCAGGGAGGACTTGACGGCCTTGTTGCGCAGCCGGGCCTTCTCGTTGGTCTTGATCCGCTTGATCTGGGACTTGATGTTCGCCACTGATTGAGCCTTTTCAGGTTCAGGTACAGGGCCAGGAGTACTCCGTGCAGGAGATACCGGGTCCCGTACCAGGTGATTTCTTGGGAGTTGTGACTCGTGCTGAGAGGGCATGAGACACAGCCACCCAGAGTACCAGCGGCCGTCCCGACGGCCCAAAACGGTCCCAGGTCGCCACCCGTGGGACCATGGAGCCTACGTATCGATCCGACCCGAGGCATAAGGCGCCTCAAGAGACAGGACCCTGCGTGCCCGCGACCCCTAACAATGTGCCCGAGCCGAGCCGTACCGCCCCGGCTCTGATCCGCAATTTCTGCATCATCGCGCACATCGACCACGGCAAGTCCACGCTCGCCGACCGGATGCTCCAGCTGACCGGTGTGGTCGAGCAGCGGCAGATGCGTGCTCAGTACCTCGACCGGATGGACATCGAGCGCGAGCGTGGCATCACGATCAAGTCCCAGGCGGTGCGTCTGCCGTGGGCTCCGACGCATGAGCCCGGCAACACGCACATCCTCAACATGATCGACACCCCGGGGCACGTCGACTTCACCTACGAGGTCTCGCGGTCGCTCGCCGCCTGTGAGGGCACCGTCCTCCTCGTCGACGCCGCCCAGGGCATCGAGGCCCAGACCCTCGCCAACCTCTACCTGGCGATGGAGAACGACCTCACGATCATCCCCGTACTGAACAAGATCGACCTGCCGGCCGCGCAGCCCGAGAAGTTCGCCGAGGAACTCGCGAACCTCGTCGGCTGCGACCCGGACGACGTGCTGCGGGTGTCCGCCAAGACCGGCCTCGGCGTCGACGCGCTGCTCGACAAGGTGGTCAAGGAGATCCCGGCGCCGGTCGGCGTCGCGGACGCCCCCGCCCGCGCGATGATCTTCGACTCGGTCTACGACTCCTACCGCGGCGTCGTGACGTACGTACGAGTCGTCGACGGCCAGCTCAACAAGCGTGAGCGGATCCGGATGATGTCCACCGGTGCCACGCACGAGCTGCTGGAGATCGGGACCAACTCGCCCGAGATGCTGGGTGCCGACGGCCTGGGTGTCGGTGAGGTGGGTTACCTCATCACCGGTGTGAAGGACGTCCGCCAGTCCAAGGTCGGCGACACGATCACCAGCCTGCACAAGGGCGCGACCGAGGCCCTCGGGGGATACAAGGACCCCAAGCCGATGGTCTTCTCCGGGCTCTATCCGCTGGACGGGTCCGACTACCCCGAGCTGCGCGACGCCCTCGACAAGCTCCAGCTCAACGATGCAGCGCTCGTCTACGAGCCGGAGACCTCGGCCGCCCTCGGCTTCGGTTTCCGCGTCGGTTTCCTGGGGCTGCTGCACCTGGACGTGATCCGTGAGCGGCTGGAGCGCGAGTTCGGGCTCGACCTCATCGCGACCGCGCCCAACGTGGTCTACCGCGTGATCATGGAGGACGGGGCCGAGCACACGGTCACCAACCCCAGCGAGTTCCCCGAGGGCAAGATCAACGACGTGTACGAGCCCGTCGTACGCGCCACGATCCTCGCCCCGAGCGAGTTCATCGGGTCGATCATGGAGCTGTGCCAGACCCGGCGCGGCACCCTTCTCGGCATGGACTACCTGTCCGAGGACCGCGTCGAGATCCGCTACACGCTCCCCCTCGCGGAGATCGTCTTCGACTTCTTCGACCAGCTGAAGTCCAAGACCCGCGGTTACGCCTCGCTGGACTACGAGCCCACCGGCGAGCAGACCTCCAGCCTGGTCAAGGTCGACATCCTGCTGCACGGCGACAAGGTCGACGCGTTCTCCGCGATCACCCACAAGGACGCGGCCTACGCCTACGGTGTGCGGCTCGTCGCCAAGCTGCGCGAGCTCATCCCGCGGCAGGCCTTCGAGGTGCCGATCCAGGCCGCCATCGGCTCCCGGGTGATCGCCCGCGAGACCATCCGGGCCATCCGCAAGGACGTCCTCGCCAAGTGCTACGGCGGCGACATCTCCCGTAAGCGCAAGCTGCTGGAGAAGCAGAAGGAGGGCAAGAAGCGGATGAAGATGGTGGGTTCCGTGGAGGTTCCACAGGAGGCCTTCATCGCCGTGCTCTCCAGTGATGACAGCGCGGGGTCGGGCAAGGGCAAGAAGTAACCGCGGGTAACAACGGGTTACGGAACCAATCCGGACACAACAGGGGCTCGTCGTACGAAAGCGCGACGGGCCCCTACGCGTGCGTAGTGTCGCTCTCTGTAGGAAGTGACAGGCCGTCGCCCCTTACGCACCGGCCGGTCGGGCTCTACCCTGATCTCTGCTCGATAGTTACTCGCGAGTTAAACAACAGCGCGCGAGTCGATACAGCCGCAGTCAATACCGCCGCACTTGAGCCAGCCGCACTGCCGCGGGCCCCGGAGGATGTCGTGAGCGACACACAAACCCTGATCGAGAACCGTCCGCCGAGCGTGGCGAACCTCTTCCTGGAGCGCGTTGCGGCCACACCGGACGCCGAGGCCTACCGCTATCCGGTGGCCTCCGCCTCCGGTGAGGGCCCCGACGACTGGAAGGCGCTGAGCTGGGGGCAGGCCGCCGAGCGGGTCTACGCGATCGCGGCCGGTCTGATCGAGCTCGGCGTGCAGCCCGAGCAGCGCGTCGCGCTCGCCGCCTCCACCCGGGTCGAGTGGATCCTCGCCGACCTCGGCATCCTGTGCGCCGGAGCGGCCACGACCACGGTGTACCCGCAGACCAACGCCGACGAGTCGGCGTTCATCCTCTCCGACTCCGAGAGCCGGGTGCTGATCGCGGAGGACGCGGCACAGCTGGCCAAGGCGGTCGAGAAGCGCGCCGAGCTGCCCGACCTCACGCATGTCGTCGTGATCGACCCGGCCGGCGTCGAGACCAGCGACTGGGTGCTCACCCTCAGCGAGCTGGAGGCCCGGGGCGCCGCCCGGCTGGAGAAGGACCCCGACCTGATCAAGGAGCGGGTCGGTGCGATCACGTCCGATCAGCTCGCGACCCTGATCTACACCTCGGGCACCACCGGCCGCCCCAAGGGTGTGCGCCTGCCGCACGACAACTGGGCGTACATGGCGAAGGCGATCGCCGCGACCGGCCTGATCAGCGCCGAGGACGTGCAGTACCTGTGGCTGCCGCTCGCGCACGTCTTCGGCAAGGTGCTCACCTCGGGCCAGATCGAGGTCGGGCATGTCACCGCCGTCGACGGCCGCGTCGACAAGATCATCGAGAATCTGCCGGTCGTGAAGCCGACGTACATGGCGGCCGTCCCGCGCATCTTCGAGAAGGTCTACAACGGGGTCGCGGCCAAGGCGAAGGCCGGCGGCGGCGCCAAGTACAAGATCTTCCAGTGGGCCGCCGAGGTGGCCCGCGAGTACGCCAAGGTCGCGCAGGACAACTTCCGGCGCACCGGCACCGCGTCCGTCCCGTTCTCGCTCGGCGCCAAGCACAAGGCCGCCGACGCGCTGGTCTTCGCCAAGATCCGCGAGGCGTTCGGCGGGAACCTCAGGGCGTGTGTGTCCGGGTCGGCGGCCCTTGCGCCGGAGATCGGTTACTTCTTCGCCGGCGCCGGCATCCACATCCTCGAGGGCTACGGCCTCACGGAGTCCTCGGCGGCCTCCTTCGTGAACCCCGGCGAGGCCTACCGCACCGGCACGGTCGGCAAGCCGCTGCCCGGCACGGAGGTGCGTATCGCGGACGACGGAGAGATCCTGCTGCGCAGCCCGGGGATCATGGAGGGCTACCACGGGCTGCCCGAGAAGACCGCCGAGGTGCTGGAGTCGGACGGCTGGTTCCACACCGGTGACATCGGTGAGCTGTCCCCGGACGGCTATCTGCGCATCACCGACCGCAAGAAGGACCTCATCAAGACGTCCGGCGGCAAGTACATCGCGCCCGCCGAGGTCGAGGGGCAGTTCAAGGCGGTGTGCCCGTACGTCTCCAACATCCTGGTGCACGGGGCCGACCGGAACTTCTGCACGGCGCTGATTGCTTTGGACGAGCCGTCCATTCTCGAGTGGGCCAAGGAGAACGGGCTGGAGGGCAAGCCGTACGCCGACGTCGTGGCTGCGCCGGCCACCGTTGCCCTGATCGAGGGGTACGTCAAGGAGCTCAACGCCGGGCTGCAGCGGTGGCAGACGGTCAAGAAGTTCCGGCTGCTGCCGCGTGACCTCGATGTGGAGCACGGTGAGATCACGCCCAGCCTGAAGCTGAAGCGGCCGGTTGTCGAGCGGGAGTACAAGCACCTCATCGATGAGATGTACGCCGGTACGCGCGAAGCGTAGGGGGTGGCGGGGGTTGCTTCGCGGCTGACGGTTCGTCGTGGTTGATCGCGCCCACGCGGCGGAGCCGCAAATCGACACAGCCCCGCGCCCCTGAAAGCCAAAAGCTAAAAGCCGCGCCCCCTGGCTACAAGTTCCCGTAGCTCCCGGACCTGCACACGCAGTGCTGCCAGGTCCGGGGGCTCCTCCGCGTCCAGCTGCCTCTCCAGTTCGGCCAGCCTGCTGCCCACCTCCCCGTAGTCCGCCTGCTCCTGAGCCACCAGGCGTTCCAGCTGCTGGTTCTTGCGGTGGAGGTCCAGGAAGACGGTGACCTTTGCCCGTAGGACCCAGGGGTCGAAGGGCTTGGTCAGGTAGTCCGCGGCTCCTGTGGCGTAGCCGCGGAACGCGTAGCCGGAGTCGTCCTCCGCTCCCGTCAGGAAGATGATCGGGACGTCCTTGGTCTGGTCGAGCCGCTTGATGTTCGCGGCCGTCTCGAATCCGTCCATGCCGGGCATGCGCACGTCGAGCAGGACGAGGGCGAAGTGCTGGCGCAGCAGCGCCTTCATCGCCTCCTCGCCCGAACGTGCGCGTACCAGCGGCTCGTTGAGGGACCCCAGGACGGCCTCCAGCGCGATCAGGTTGTCCTCCATGTCGTCCACGAGGAGGATGCTGGCGCGCTCGTTGGTCGTTGCCTCAGCGCTCATGGTGAGTGTGCCTCATTCGATGGTCGGCCCGGCTGCCGCTTCCTCGGTCGTGCCCGGCTGCGGGGCAGTGGTGTCGGTGGTCTCGTCCGCGCCCTCCGGATCCAGCAGCGCGCAGACGACCGTCAGCAGCTGGTCGACGTCCACCGGCTTCGGTACGTAGTCGTTCGCACCCCGGCCGATGGACTTCTCGCGGTCTCCGGGCATCGCCTTCGCGGTCAGGGCGACGATCGGCAGACCGGACCAGCGGGGGGTGCGGCGGATGGCGGCGATGGTCTCGTAGCCGTCCATCTCCGGCATCATGATGTCCATCAGGACGAGTTCCACGTCCGGGTTGCGCTCCAGGGTCTCGATGCCCTCGCGGCCGTTCTCCGCGTACAGGACCGGCATGCCGACGCGGCCGAGGACATGGGTGAGGGCGAAGACGTTGCGGATGTCGTCGTCGACGATCAACACCCGCCGCCCGGGCAGTACTTGGCCCGCCCGGCCCGACTTCCACGCCTCCAGTTTGGTGGGGGCCGGCCACGAGTCGTCCACGTCGTGCGTGGCGGTGAACGGCTCGGCGGACAGCTGTTCCGGCACCGGCAGCGCATGTTCCTCGGGGGCCGGTCCGGTCGCCGGGTGTCCGGGGCTGACGACGGGGACGTACAGCGTGAAGGTGGACCCCTTGCCGGGCTCGCTGGTGGCGACGATACGGCCGCCGAGCAGGCCCGCGATCTCCCGGCTGATGGACAGGCCGAGGCCCGTGCCGCCGTACTTGCGGTTGGTGGTGCCGTCGGCCTGCTGGAACGCCTCGAAGATCACCGGGAGTTTCTCGGCCGCGATGCCGATGCCGGTGTCCGTGACGGCGAACGCGATCACGTCGTCGCTGTCGCGGACATGGAGGTGCTCGCCATCCTTGATCCGGCTCACGCGCAGCTCGACCCGGCCCGTCGCGGTGAACTTGATCGCGTTGGAGAGCAGGTTGCGCAGGATCTGCTGCAGCCGCTGCTCGTCCGAGTACATCTCGCGCGGCACGTCCTCGCCGACCGCCACCTCGAAGGCGAGCCCCCGGTCGAGGGTGAGCGGGCGGAAGGTGGCGTGGACGTAGTCGAGGAGCTTGATGAGCGGGAGCTTCTTCGGGCGTACGTCCATCCGGCCGGCCTCGATCTTCGACAGGTCCAGGATGTCGTTGATCAGCTGGAGGAGGTCCGAGCCGGAGCGGTGGATCGTCGTCGCGAACTGCACTTCCTGGTCGGAGAGATGACCGTCCGGGTTGTCGGAGAGGAGCCTCGCGAGAATCAGCAGTGAGTTCAGGGGGGTGCGCAGCTCGTGCGACATGTTCGCCAGGAACTCCGACTTGTACTGGGAGCTGGTGGCCAACAGCGCGGCCTTCTCCTCCAGTTCGGCGTTGGAGCGCTGCAACTCGGCCTGCTGCTTCTGGAGTTCGTCGGAGCGTTCCTGGAGCTGCATGGCCAGGCGCTGGGACTCGCCGAGCAGGGACTCCGTACGGGAGTTGGCGATGATCGTGTTGATCGCGACGGCGATGGTGTTCACGAACTGGTCGAAGAAGGCGAGGTGCACGTCTGAGAAGCGGGAGAAGGACGCCAGCTCGATCACGCCGAGGAGCTTGTCCTCGAAGAGGATCGGGATGATGACGACGCTCGTGGGGGCCGCCTCGCCCAGCCCACTGTTGATCTTGATGTAGTCCGGCGGGGCCTCCTCGACGAGGATCCGCTTCTTCTCGCGGGCCGCCTGCCGGACCAGGCCGTGCACCGGGAGGCCGCCGGTCTCGATGGTCGTGCCCTGGGCCGAGCCGTACCCCGCGATGAACGCGAGGCCCTTCGTGGGCACGGCGGTGCGCAGCCCGGCGCCCTCCTCGTCCGGGTCGGCCAGGAAGAACGCCCCGTACTGGGCGTTCACCAGTGGGGTCAGCTCGCGCAGCAGCAGGTCGGCGACCTCCATCAGGTCGCGGTGGCCCTGCATCAGCGCGGCGAGACGGGCCAGGTTGGACTCCAGCCAGTCCTTCGCGCGGGTGGTCTCGCGGAGGTTGGCCACCATCAGGTTGATGTTGTCCTTGAGCTCGGCGACCTCGCCCTGGGTCTCCACGGTGATCGAGCGGGACATGTCGCCCTGGGCCACCGCGGAGGCGACCTCGGCGATCGCGCGGACCTGGGTGGTCAGGTTCGACGCCAGCTCGTTCACGTTCGTCGTCAGGCGCTTCCAGGTGCCGTAGACGCCCTCGACCCTTGCCTGGCCGCCGAGTTGACCCTCGGAGCCGACCTCGCGGGCCACGCGGGTGACCTCGGAGGAGAAGGAGGAGAGCGTGTCGACCATCGTGTTGATGGCGGTCTTCAGCTCCAGGATCTCGCCGCGCGCGTCGACGTCGATCTTCTTGGAGAGGTCGCCGTTGGCGACGGCGGTCGTCACCTGGGCGATGTTGCGGACCTGCGAAGTCAGGTTGTCCGCCATGTAGTTGACGTTGTCGGTCAGATCCCGCCACACGCCCGAGACGCCCAGCACCTGGGCCCGGCCGCCGAGTCGGCCGTCGGTGCCGACCTCGCGGGCCACGCGGGTGACCTCGTCGGCGAAGGCGCGCAGCTGCTCCACCATCGTGTTGACGGTGTCCTTCAGCTCCAGGATCTCGCCGCGTGCGTCGACGGTGATCTTCTTGGAGAGGTCGCCGTTGGCGACGGCGGTCGTCACCTGGGCGATGTTCCGCACCTGCGAAGTCAGGTTCAGCGCCATGAAGTTGACGTTGTCGGTCAGGTCCTTCCAGACCCCGCTGACGCCCCGCACCTGCGCCTGGCCGCCGAGGTTTCCCTCGGTGCCGACCTCGCGGGCCACGCGGGTGACCTCGTCGGCGAAGGCGGACAGCTGGTCCACCATCGTGTTGATCGTGGACTTCAGCTCCAGGATCTCGCCCTTCGCCTCGACCGTGATCTTCTTGCCGAGGTCGCCCTGCGCCACGGCGGTCGAGACGAGGGCGATGTTGCGGACCTGCGAAGTGAGGTTGTCCGCCATGAAGTTGACGTTGTCGGTGAGGTCTTTCCAGACGCCGCTGACACCCCGCACCTGCGCCCGGCCGCCGAGGTTTCCCTCCGTACCCACCTCGCGGGCGACGCGGGTGACCTCGTCGGCGAAGGCCGACAGCTGGTCGACCATGGTGTTGATGGTCGACTTCAGTTCCAGGATCTCGCCCTGCGCGTCGACCGTGATCTTCTGGCTCAGGTCGCCGTTGGCGACGGCGGTCGTCACCTGGGCGATGTTGCGGACCTGCGAAGTCAGGTTCGAGGCCATGAAGTTGACGTTGTCGGTGAGGTCCTTCCAGACCCCGCTGACACCCCGCACCTGGGCCCGCCCGCCGAGTTGGCCCTCGGTGCCGACCTCGCGGGCCACGCGGGTGACCTCGTCGGCGAAGGCCGACAGCTGGTCCACCATCGTGTTGACGGTCAGCTTCAGTTCGAGCAGCTCACCGGTCGCCTCGACGGTGACCGTACGGGTCAGGTCACCGCGGGCCACCGCCGTCGTCACCAGGGCGATGTCACGCACCTGAGCGGTCAGCCGGGACGCCATCGTGTTGACCGCCTCGGTCACGTCCCGCCAACTGCCCGAGAGACCCGTCACCTTGGCCCGCCCGCCGAGCCGCCCCTCGGTGCCGACCTCGCGCGCGACCCGGGTCACCTCGCCGGTGAACAGCGACAGCTGGTCGACCATCTTGTTCACGGCCCGGCCCAGCCGTCGCAGATCACCGCGCAACTGCCGGTTGCCGTCGTGCAGATCGACCCGCTGGGTCAGATCACCGCCGGCCACCGCGTCGAGCACCCGCGTCGCGTTCGCCGCCGGGGCCACCAGGGCGTCAAGCAGCTGGTTCACATCGTTGACCCGGGAGGTCCAGGCGCCTTGCCCGGGGCTCGCGGTGACCCGTTCGTCGAGCCGCCCGTGCCGTACCAACTCCCGCTTAACACGTTGCACTTCCCCGTTGAAATGCGTGTTGCGGTCCATGATCTGGTTGAACACGGCCGTCAGCTCGGCCACGATCCCGTGGCCCGTCTCCGGAACCTTCGTGAAGTCGCCGTCCCGGGCGGCGGTCATCGCGGCGAGCAGCGGGCGCAGCTCCGATGCTCGGACTTGTTCCGGTTTTTGACCGTCTTCGAGCACACGCGTAGCACTGTTCTCACTCATGGCGGCCCACTTCGGTAACTCGGCGCTTATGGGCGAGGCCAGTCTGTCACTCTGTCGGCATCGACTGAGGCGTATTCGTCCGAAACCGCTCGGGGAGCTGTCCATGGGGGCCATTCCGACGCAACGGGAGACCGCTTCCTGCGCTTGCGATGCGCCTGCACACCTGCACGCGGCCGAGCACGGGAGGGCGGACCCGCGTGCGCAGAGGTACACGACACTGCCCGGGAGCCCCCTCGCGCCGGGTTCCGCCCGCGCACTCGTACGCGCCGCGCTCGCCGACTGGGCCGAGGCCGGGCTCCCCGGCGCCGAACACCTCACGGACCGGCTCGCCGACGACGCCGTGCTCGTCGTCAGCGAACTCGTCACCAACGCCGTCGTGCACGCGGGCACCGAGGTCGAGGTGGAGTGCCGCATGGAGGAGGCGGCCGGCGCGCTCGTCGTCGAGGTCTCCGACCACCACCCCTCCCGGGCGCCCCGCGACTCGGACGCCGAGGTGCCGTACGAGACGGCCGAAGTGCCGTACGGGACATCGGAGTACGGCCGCGGACTGCGCCTGGTCTCCACGCTCGCCGAGTCCTGGGGCGTCACCTTCCGCAGGGGCACCAAGACGGTGTGGGCGCGGCTGCCCGCCGAGCGGAACCCGGCCGCGGGCGAGCCGGAGGTGCACGCCGGCCGGCGCACGCTGGAACGCGGGCTGCGCGCCGCCGGGATACTGGCCCCCGACCCCCAGCGCGCCGAGCGCGACCGGGACTGGCTGCACCGCGGCGCCCTGTCCTTCCTCGCCGAAGCCTCCGATCTGCTCGCCGGGCAGCTCGACGAGAACCTGGTCGCCGCGCTCGCCGGACAGCTGATCGTGCCGCGGCTCGCCGACTGGTGCGCGGTGTGGCTGGAGGACGAGGTCATGGGGCGCTGGGGGTCCCCCCGCTCGGGCGAATTCGAGAGCGGGGGAGGGTGGGCAGACGGCACCGGGGGCGCCGGGCCCCGTCTCGCCCGCGTCTGGCACTGCAGCGAGAACCGCATCGAGGAGCTGCGCCGGGCCCTGGAGAAGGACCCGCCGCAACCGCCCGAGGCGATGGGTGTCCCGCCGGCCGAGAGCAGTCGGGACTGGGGCAGGTCAGGGCCGGTCGCGTACCCCTGGCCCGGCGAGGCGCTCGACGTGCGCGACGAGCACGGCGCGGCGCTCGCCTACCGTCTGATCGCGGGCGGCCGGCCGCTCGGCACGCTCGTCATCGGGCGCGCCGGGCTGCTGCGCTTCCCCGACGAGGTCACCGGGCTCGTCGAGGATCTCAGCCGTCGGGTGGCGCTCGCCATCGGCGCCGCCCGCCAGTACGCCCGCCAGGCCACCATCAGCCAGGTCCTGCAGCGCGGCCTGCTGCCCGCCGGCGTCGCCGAGATCCCGGGCGTGCGCAGCGCCCTCGTCTACGAGCCGTGCGACAAGGGCGGCCCCAGCGGCGACTTCTACGACCTCTTCCCGGCCGGCGACGGCCGCTGGTGCTTCGCCGTCGGCGACGTCCAGGGAAAGGGCCCCGAGGCCGCCGTGGTCATCGGCCTGGCCCGCCCCTGGCTGCGCCTCCTCGCGCGTGAGGGCTACCGCGTCACCGACGTCCTGGACCGCCTCAACCGCCTCCTCCTGGACGACGCGACGGAGGCAGCGGACGCCGCCGCCCGCGCCCTGGTACGGCCGCCCGCCCCCGGCGACGGCCCGCAGACCCGCTTCCTCTCCCTCCTCTACGGCGAGCTGACCCCCTTCGACGGCGGCATCCGCTGCACCATCGCGTCCGCCGGCCACCCGCTGCCGCTGCTCCTGGGCCCCGACGGCGCCGTCCGCACGGCCGCCCGCCCGCAGACCCTCCTCGGCGTCATCGAGGACGAGACGTACACCAGCGAGACCTTCGAGCTCCGCCCCGGCGACAGCCTCCTGTGCGTCACGGACGGCGTGACGGAGCGCCGCTCCGGCACCCGCATGTTCGACGACGCCGACGGCCTCTCCACCGCCCTGGCCGGCTGCGCCGGGCTGAGCGCCCAGCTGATCGCGGAGCGCATTCGCCGGCTGGTGCACGAGTTCGGCGGGAGGCCGCCGGAGGACGACCTGGCGCTGCTGGTGCTGCAGGCGGAGTGAGGACTCGTACGGGTACTGGACAATGGAAGGCATGCCTTCCGCACTCCCCGACGGCGAGCCGGTCCCCGCCGACGGCGCACTGCCCGTATCCGCACTCGCCGGGTCGGCCGACCGCCCCCTCGGCTTCTACCTGCACGTCCCGTACTGCGCGACCCGCTGCGGCTACTGCGACTTCAACACCTACACCGCCACCGAGCTGCGCGGCACGGGCGGTGTCCTGGCCTCCCGCGACAACTACGCGGACACGCTGATCGACGAGATCCGCCTGGCCAGGAAGGTGCTGGGCGACGACCCGCGCGAGGTCCGCACGGTCTTCGTGGGCGGCGGTACGCCGACCCTGCTGGCCGCCGGTGATCTCGTACGGATGCTGGGCGCGATCCGCGACGAGTTCGGCCTTGCGGCGGACGCGGAGGTGACGACCGAGGCGAACCCGGAGTCGGTGGACCCCGAGTATTTGTCCGTACTGCGCCACGGCGGCTTCAACCGCGTGTCCTTCGGAATGCAGAGCGCGAAGCAGCATGTGCTGCGCGTGCTGGACCGGACGCATACGCCGGGGCGGCCGGAGGCATGCGTGGCGGAGGCCCGCGCGGCCGGCTTCGAGCACGTCAACCTGGACCTGATCTACGGCACGCCGGGGGAGTCGGACGACGACTGGCGGGCGTCGCTGGAGGCGGCGCTGGGAGCCGGGCCCGATCATGTGTCGGCGTACGCGCTGATCGTCGAGGAAGGCACGCAGCTGGCCCGTCGCATCCGCCGGGGCGAGGTCCCGATGACGGACGACGACGTCCACGCAGACCGCTACCTGATCGCGGACGAGGTGATGTCGGAGGCGGGCTTCGACTGGTACGAGGTCTCCAACTGGGCCACCTCCGAGGCGGGCCGCTGCCTGCACAACGAGCTGTACTGGCGCGGCGCCGACTGGTGGGGCGCGGGCCCCGGGGCCCACTCGCACGTGGGCGGTGTGCGCTGGTGGAACGTGAAGCACCCGGGCGCGTATGCGGCGGCACTGGCGGCGGGGCGGTCGCCGGGGGCGGGGCGGGAGCTCCTGTCGGAGGAGGACCGGCGGGTGGAGCGGATTCTGCTGGAGCTGCGGCTGCGGGAGGGGGTGCCGCTGGAGTTGTTGCGGGAGGAGGGGCTGGCGGCTTCTCGGCGGGCGCTGGGGGAGGGGCTGCTGGAGGCGGGGCCGTATGGGGAGGGGCGAGCCGTGCTGACGTTGCGCGGGCGGTTGTTGGCGGATGCGGTGGTGCGGGACTTGGTGGACTGATCACCCGTGGGGGTGGTTGCCCCCGGTCGGGCCCTCGCGTGGCCGTGCCCCGTTCCTAGGGTGCCGGCATGAACGACCGGCAGGTAATCGAGTTCTTCGGCACGCTTGACGTCCCCGAGGGCATCAGGGCCGAGCTCTTGCGAGGCGACATCGTGATGACGAGGTCCCCGGACCTGGTGCACAACTGCACGGTGGCGGACGTCCAGGACGGTATTCCGCGGAGCCGTTGGCAGCGGCTGCAGCGCCAGCACGTCGAGATGCACCGGGAAACGAGTGAGCCCGTCCCGGACATCGTGGTGCTCGAACGGGGTGCCGGGCCGGACTCCGGCCGCCTCGTACCGGTCGAGGCGGTCACCATGCTGGTCGAGGTCGTGTCCAGGACCAGCGCGCACCGCGACTACGTGACCAAGCGGTCGATCTACGCCGGGGCAGGTGTACCGGTGTACCTGACCGTCGATCCGGCAGCGGCTGAATGCCTCGTGCTCACCGAGCCGTACGGCAGCGGCGAGCGCGCCGACTATCGCTGTCGGCGCAACTGGAGGTACGGGGAGACGCTCCTCCTGCCTGTGCTCGACATGAGCATCGACACCGGCAAGTTCAGGTGTGACCCGGCGCCGTGACGAAGTCGATCAACTCCTCCACCCGCCCCAGCAGTTCCGGCTCCAGATCCTTGTAGGACCGCACCCGCGACAGAATCCCCTGCCAAGCCGCCCCCGTGTTCTCCGGCCACCCCAGCGCCCGGCAAACCCCCGTCTTCCAGTCCTGCCCGCGCGGCACCCGCGGCCACCCGGCGATCCCCAGCGACGACGGCTTCACCGCCTCCCAGATGTCGATGTACGGGTGGCCCACCACCAGCGCGTGCTCGCTCGTCACCGCCTGCGCGATCCGCCACTCCTTCGAACCCGGCACCAGGTGGTCCACCAGGACCCCCAGCCGCGCATCCGGCCCCGGAGCGAACTCCGCCACGATCGCCGGCAGGTCGTCCACGCCCTCCAGGTACTCCACGACCACGCCCTCGATGCGCAGGTCGTCGCCCCACACCCGCTCGACGAGCTCCGCGTCGTGCCGCCCCTCGACATAGATCCGCCCGGCGCGAGCCACGCGCGCGCGTGCGCCCGGGACGGCCACCGAACCGGATGCCGTGCGGGTGGGACGGACCGGGGCCGACGAGGACGGGCGGACGAGCGTCACCACCCGGCCCTCCAGCAGGAACCCCCGCGGCTCCATCGGAAACACCCGGTGCTTGCCGAAGCGGTCCTCCAGGGTCACCGTGCCCGCCTCGCAGCGGATCACCGCGCCGCAGAAACCGGTGCCGGGTTCCTCGACCACCAGACCGGGCTCCGCCGGGACCTCGGGGACGGGCTTGGGCTTCTTCCACGGCGGGGTCAGGTCGGCGGAGTACTGGCGCATTCGAGTGACGATAGGAGAAGCGGCCGGGCAGTGGTCACGACACGCCGAAACGCGCCGCCAGCTCCTCACGCTGCGCCCGCACGAACTCCGCATCCACCACCGCTCCGTGACCGGGCACGTACAGTGCGTCCTCGCCGCCCAGGTCGAGGAGCCGGTCGAGGGCGGCCGGCCAGTGCGACGGCACGGCGTCCGGCCCGGCCTGCGGTTCGCCGGACTCCTCCACCAGGTCGCCGCAGAACACCACCTCCGGGGCGCCGGGGACCAGGACGACGAGGTCGTGGGCCGTGTGGCCGGGGCCCACGTTCGCCAGCAGCACCTGGCGGCCGCCGCCCAGGTCGAGCGTCCACTCGCCCGAGACGTGATGCCGGGGCGCGACCAGCGCGTCCACCGCCTCCTCCGCCACGCGCGCGTCCAGCCCGTTGCCCACCGCGTCCGTGCGCAGCTCCTCGCGCGCGTGCCGGGCGTCGAACACCGTGTCCATGCCCACCGCGCCGTAGACCTCCGCGCCCGCGAACGCCGCCGCCCCGAAGACATGGTCGAAATGGGGATGCGTGAGCGCGAGATGAGTCACACGGTGACCGGCGAGCTCTTGTACCTGCGCACGCAACCGTGCGCCCTCCGCGAGGCTCGACCCCGCGTCGATCAAGAGCGCCGTGCCCTCCCCGACGACCAGCCCCACCGTGCAGTCCCAGCCGGGCAGCCGGCACCGGCCGACGCCGGCCGCCAGCCGCTCCCACCCCAGCTCTTCCCAAGTCACCGTCATACGGCGACGCTAGCGGTACGCCCCGTTCAACAGGGGCCGACCTTGCCCCGGGTGTACCCCACCGCCGTACACTGGCCGGTAATGGTTGGCACTCGGACGGACAGAGTGCCAGGCGAAGCGCCTAGGGGACGATCGCTGGAGGTGTGCGCGATGCTGAGCGAACGACGGCTTCAGGTGCTGCGCGCCATCGTCCAGGACTATGTCGGCACCGAGGAGCCGGTGGGGTCGAAGGCCCTGACCGAGCGGCACAACCTCGGGGTGTCCCCGGCGACGGTGCGCAACGACATGGCGGCCCTGGAGGACGAGGGGTTCATCGCCCAGCCGCACACCAGCGCCGGGCGGATCCCCACCGACAAGGGCTACCGGCTGTTCGTCGACAAGCTCGCGGGCGTCAAGCCGATGTCCGCGCCCGAGCGGCGCGCGATCCAGAACTTCCTCGACGGCGCCGTGGATCTCGACGATGTGGTGGCGCGGACGGTTCGGCTGCTGGCCCAGCTCACGCGGCAGGTGGCGGTCGTCCAGTACCCGTCGCTGACCCGGTCCACCGTCCGGCATGTGGAGCTGCTCTCGCTCGCGCCCGCGCGCGTGATGCTCGTGCTGATCACCGACACCGGCCGGGTCGAGCAGCGCATGGTCGACTGCCCGGCGCCGTTCGGCGAGGCCTCCCTCGCGGATCTGCGGGCGCGGCTCAACAGCCGGGTCGCGGGGCGCCGCTTCGCGGACGTCCCCCGGCTCGTGGAAGACCTGCCCGAAGGCTTCGACGTCGAGGACCGGGGTACGGTCTCGACAGTGCTCTCCACTCTTCTGGAGACACTGGTCGAGGAGAACGAGGAGCGGCTGATGATCGGCGGCACCGCCAATCTGACCCGCTTCGGACATGACTTCCCCCTCACCATCCGCCCCGTCCTGGAGGCGCTGGAGGAGCAGGTCGTGCTCCTCAAGTTGCTTGGCGAGGCGGGGGATTCGGGCATGACGGTGCGCATCGGGCACGAGAACGCCTATGAGGGACTCAACTCCACTTCGGTGGTGTCGGTCGGCTACGGTTCGGGCGGCGAGGCAGTCGCCAAGCTCGGCGTGGTCGGACCGACCCGCATGGATTACCCGGGAACGATGGGAGCGGTACGCGCAGTGGCACGGTACGTCGGACAGATCCTGGCGGAGTCGTAAGTGGCCACGGACTACTACGCCGTTCTCGGCGTGCGCCGCGACGCGTCGCAGGAAGAGATCAAGAAGGCCTTCCGGCGGCTCGCGCGCGAGCTGCACCCGGACGTCAACCCGGATCCGAAGACCCAGGAGCGGTTCAAGGAGATCAACGCCGCTTACGAGGTGCTCTCCGACCCGCAGAAGAAGCAGGTCTACGACCTCGGCGGCGACCCCCTCTCGCAGGCGGGCGGCGCGGGCGCGGGCGGCTTCGGCGCGGGTGGCTTCGGGAACTTCTCGGACATCATGGACGCGTTCTTCGGTACGGCGTCGCAGCGGGGCCCCCGGTCGCGTACGCGCCGGGGCCAGGACGCGATGATCCGGCTGGAGATCGAGCTCGACGAGGCGGCCTTCGGTACGACGAAGGACATCCAGGTCGACACGGCGATCGTCTGCTCCACCTGTAACGGGGAAGGCGCGGCGCCGGGCACCTCCGCCCAGACGTGTGACATGTGCCGCGGCCGCGGTGAGGTGTCGCAGGTGACGCGGTCCTTCCTGGGCCAGGTCATGACCTCGCGTCCCTGCCCGCAGTGCCAGGGCTTCGGCACGGTCGTTCCGACGCCGTGCCCGGAGTGCGCCGGTGACGGTCGCGTCCGGTCCCGCCGTACCCTCACGGTCAAGATCCCGGCCGGTGTCGACAACGGCACCCGCATCCAGCTCGCGGGCGAGGGCGAGGTCGGCCCCGGCGGCGGTCCCGCCGGTGACCTGTACGTCGAGATCCACGAGCTGCCGCACTCCACCTTCCAGCGGCGCGGCGACGACCTGCACTGCACGGTCACCATCCCGATGACGGCCGCGTCCCTCGGCACCAAGGTGCCGCTGGAGACGCTGGACGGCATGGAGGAGGTCGACATCCGGCCCGGCACCCAGTCCGGCCAGTCGATCCCGCTGCACGGCCGGGGCGTCACGCACCTGCGCGGCGGCGGCCGCGGCGACCTGATCGTCCACGTCGAGGTCCAGACCCCGACGAAGCTGGATCCCGAGCAGGAGCGGCTGCTGCGCGAGCTGGCCAAGCTGCGGGGTGAGGAGCGGCCGCAGGGGCAGTTCCAGCCTGGGCAGCAGGGCCTTTTCTCGCGGTTGAAGGACGCGTTCAACGGGCGCTGAGGTGGTGCTGGGGGCTCCGCCCCCAGACTCCCGTCGGCCCTTAAGGGGCTCGTCCTCAAACGCCGGACGGGCTGAAGTGCACTGACCGGCGGCAAGAGGTGCCGTAGGTCTATGCCCGCGGACGGCCGGATTCGGACTTGTTCGGAGGACGTGACAACATGCCGTCATGTCCTCCGCGCTGACCGATCTCTTCCCTCATCCGATCGTGCAGGCCCCCATGGCGGGCGGTGTCTCCGTGCCGCATCTGGCCGCCGCCGTGTGCGAGGCCGGCGGGCTCGGGTTCCTCGCCGCCGGGTACAAGACGGCCGACGGCATGTACCAGGAGATCAAGCAGCTGCGGAGTCTCACCAGCCGTCCCTTCGGTGTGAACCTCTTCATGCCGCAGCCGGAGTACGGGGACCGGGGCGCCGTCGAGATCTACGCCCACCAGCTGGCCGGTGAGGCCGCCTGGTACGAGACCGAGCTGGGCGATCCGGACAGCGGCCGCGACGACGCCTATGACTCCAAGCTCGCCGTACTGCTCGACAACCCCGTGCCGGTGGTCTCCTTCCACTTCGGTGTCCCGAGCCGCGAGATCCTCGACTCCCTCCGCCGGGCCGGCACCTTCACACTGGTCACCGCGACCACCCCCGAAGAGGCCCTCGCCGTGGAGCGGGGAGGCGCCGACGCGGTGATCGCGCAGGGTGTGGAGGCCGGCGGCCACCAGGGCACGCACCGGGACAACCCGGAGACGGACGGCACCGGCATCGGGCTGCTCTCGCTCATCGCCCAGATCCGCGAGACCGTGAGCATCCCGATCGTCGCCGCCGGCGGCATCATGCGCGGCGGCCAGATCGCCGCGGCGCTGGCGGCGGGCGCGAGCGCGGCCCAGCTCGGCACGGCGTTCCTCGCCACACCGGAGTCCGGCGCGAACGCCGTCCACAAACAGGCGCTCACCAACCCGCTGTTCGTACGGACGGAGCTGACGCGCGCGTTCTCCGGCCGCCCGGCCCGCGGCCTGGTCAACCGCTTCCTGCGCGAGCACGGCCCGTACGCCCCCGCCGCCTACCCGGAGGTCCACCACCTCACCTCGCCGCTGCGCAAGAAGGCCGCCGCGTCCGGCGACGCGCAGGGCATGGCGCTGTGGGCGGGCCAGGGGCACCGCATGGCCCGCGAACTCCCGGCCGGGCAGCTGGTGGAGGTCCTCGCCGCCGAACTCGACCTCGCCAAGACAGCGTTGTCGGGCAAGGGGGACCTCCGATGACCGCGCCGGTGTTCGTCGTCGACTCCCTGGAGGGCGTGGGCCCGGGGGCGATCATCGAGCTGGACGGCCCCGAGGGACGGCACGCCGTCTCCGTACGGCGGCTGCAGCCCGGCGAGGCCGTGGTGCTGACGGACGGACTGGGCCGGGGCGCGGCCGGCGTCGTGCTCAGTGCGTCGGGGAAGGACCATCTGGTCGTGGAACCCTTCGAGTTCCCGGTCGAGCCCGAGCCCAGCCCCCGTATCACCGTCGTCCAGGCCCTGCCCAAGGGCGACCGCGGCGAGCTGGCGGTCGAGACGATGACCGAGACCGGCGTGGACGCCGTCGTGCCGTGGTCGGCGGCCCGCTGCATCACCCAGTGGAAGGGCGAGAGGGGGCTGAAGGCCCTCGCCAAGTGGCGTGCCACCGCCCGCGAGGCCGGCAAGCAGTCCCGCCGGCTGCGCTTCCCGGAGGTCGCGGACGCGGCAACGACCAAGCAGGTTGCGGCACTTCTCGCCAAAGCCGACTTCGCCGCCGTACTGCACGAGGACCGCGACTACGGCAGCGAGCCGCTGGCGACCGCCGAACTCCCCTCCTCGGGCGAGATCGTGCTGGTCGTGGGCCCCGAAGGGGGCGTCTCCGAGCAGGAGTTGGCGCTCTTCGAGGAGGCGGGCGCGAAGGCGTACCGGCTCGGGCGTAGCGTGCTGCGTACATCGACCGCGGGCACCGCGGCGACCGCCCTGCTGCTGGGCCGCACCGGCCGCTGGTCCTGAACCGATCACGGGGGAACACCATGGAACTCGCCCAAGTCCGGCTCCTCGTCACCGACTTCGCCGCCTGCTATCGCTTCTACGCCGAGGTCCTCGGCCTCAAGCCGCAGTCGGGCGCGACCGAGGGCCCGTACGAGAAGTTCAGCTCGGCCACCGGCTCGGCGGGCATCGCCATACAGGACCGTTCGATGATGGCCGAGGTGCTGGGAGAACTGGGCGACACGGCAACGGGCCACCGCTCCCTGGTGGTCCTGCGCGTCGACGACCTCGACAGCTACTGCGAAGAGATCGCCACCCGGGGCGCCGTCCTCCTGCACGGTCCGTCCCCCATGACGGACCGTATGCGCGTGGCTCACCTCAAGGATCCCGAGGGGAACTTGGTGGAGTTGCAGGAGTGGCTGCTGCTGCGTGGCTGACCCGGTAGGGGCGCGCGGCACTTTCGTGACCGTATGCGCTCTACCGCCGGACGGCACACGGTGGCAGGCTGCCGTCCATGGGGGCATTGAGGCGGATTTGGCGGCGGCCGCGAGGACGGCGGGTGGCGGCCGCGATGGGACTTGCCGTGCTCGGCGTCGGCGGCGCTGTGGCCTGTGACCCGGGCGGGCTGAACTCCGCGGCCGTGGCGTACACGACCGACCAGACCGCGACCGAGGAGCTGAAGCGGCAGAAGGTCGACGTGCAGTGGCTCAGCTGCACCGCCAACTACGGGAACAACAAGGTCTCCACGCCCGGACGGACGGCACCCTCCGCGAGCGAGACCACCGTCGCCAACGTCGACTGCCAGGGACAGACCAAGGACGGACGGGACATCACCGTCACCGGCAAGGTCACCCGCGCCGTCGACGGCGCCTGCGTGCGCGGCGACCTCACCGCCAAGGTGGGCGGCAAGCAGTGGTTCCACGTGTCGGGGCTCGGCAACTGCAACGCGACGCCGTCGCCCATCTTCAACAACCCCTCCAACGGAAACGGACAGCAGCCCGGCGCCACCGTCACCGTGACGGTCACCAGGACCATCTGGTGCAAGGGGGATCCGCAGTGCTGGCCCGTCCAGGGCAAGTGATCGAAAGCTCTGGCTGCCGGTACCGGCCTTGCCTAAGGTGATCGGGTGACTCAGCCCCCATCCGGTGCCACGTCCGCGTATCTCCGATTCCCGCACGTGCATGGGGAGTTGGTGGCCTTCACCGCCGAGGACGACGTCTGGCTCGCGCCTCTCGACGGCGGCTGGGCATGGCGGGTGAGTGCCGACGACGTGCCGGTGACCCAGCCGCGCATCTCGCCCGACGGCATGACCGTCGCGTGGACCTCCACCCGCGACGGCGCGCCCGAGGTACATGTTGCGCCGGTGGACGGCGGACGTGCCAGACGCCTTACCCACTGGGGCAGTTGGGGCAGCCGCGTGGGTGGGTGGACCCCGGACGGACAGGTCCTGGTGATCAGCGCCCAGGGCCAGGCGACGCTGCGCCGCACCTGGGCGCACGCCGTCCCGCTCGACGGCGGACCCGCCACCACCCTGCCCTACGGTCCGGTGGGCGCCGTGGCCCACGGACCCCACGTCGTGCTCCTGTCCGCACCCATGGGACGCGAGGCGGCCTGGTGGAAGCGGTATCGGGGCGGTACCGCGGGCAAGCTGTGGATCGACCGCGCGGGCGAAGGGGACTTCGTACGGCTGCACGAGGAGTTGGACGGGAACATCGAGCACCCGGTGTGGGTGGGGGAGCGGATCGCGTTCCTGTCCGACCACGAGGGCACCGGCGCGCTGTACTCCTCCCTCGCCGACGGATCCGATCTGCGCCGGCACACGCCTCTCGACGGCTTCTACGCCCGGCACGCCGCCGGCGACGGCACCCGCGTCGCCTACTCCGCCGGCGGTGAGCTGTGGCTGCTCGACGACCTCGACGGCGCCGAACCGCGCCGCCTGGACATCAGGCTCGGCGGGCCGCGCACCGACCTGCAGCCGCACCCGCTGAACGTCGCCAGATGGTTCGGGGACGCCAGCCCCGACCACACCGGCCGCGGCAGCGCGGTCGGAGTGCGCGGCGCCGTCCACTGGGTCACCCACCGGTCAGGACCGGCCCGCGCGCTCGCCGCCGAACCGGGCATACGGGCCCGGCTGCCGCGCACCTTCCGCGTCGAGGGCGAGGAGTGGGCGGTGTGGGTGACGGACGCCGAGGGCGAGGACGCCCTGGAGTTCGCTCCCGCCACCGGCCTGGCGCCCGGCACCACCCCGCGCCGACTCGCCGCCGGACTGCTGGGGCGGGTCCTGGACCTGGCCATGGCACCCGACGGCAGCCGGGCCGCGGTCGCCGCGCACGACGGCCGTGTCCTGCTGGTCGAGCGGGAGACGGGCGAGGTGCGCGAGGTCGACCGCAGCGCGGACGGCGATGTGTCCGGGCTGGTGTTCTCGCCCGACTCGGCCTGGCTCGTCTGGGCGCATCCCGGTCCGCGCCCGCTGCAGCAGCTCAGGCTCGCCAACACCACCGACCTGTCGGTGACCGAGGCGACACCCCTGCGCTTCCAGGACTACGCACCGGCGTTCACCCTCGACGGCAAGTACCTCGCCTTCCTCTCCAACCGCTCCTTCGACCCGGTCTACGACGAGCACGTCTTCGATCTGGCCTTCGTGGCAGGTGCCCGTCCGCACCTGATCACGCTTGCCGCCACGACCCCCTCGCCGTTCGGCCCGCAGCGCCACGGCCGCCCCTTCGAGACCCCCGACAAGGACGAGACCCCCGACAGCGAGGGCGTCTCGGCCACCCGCATCGACCTCGAAGGCCTCGCCGACCGCATCGTGCCCTTCCCGGTCGAGGCGGCCCGCTACTCCACCCTGCGCGCGGCGAAGGACGGCGTGCTGTGGCTGCGCCACCCGGTGCAGGGCGCCCTCGGGGTCTCCGGTGCCACACCGGACGCCCCGGGCCCCGACAGCGAGCTGGAGCGGTACGACCTCACCCAGCGGCGCCTCGAGCACCTCGCCGCCGACGCCGACCACCTCGCGGTCAGCGGCGACGGCAAGCGGGTCCTGTTGTGGACCGACGGGAAGCTGAAGGTCGTCCCCAGCGACCGGCGCGCCCCGAACGACGACAGCGACTCGAACATCACCGTCGACCTGTCCCGCGTACGGCAGATCCTCGACCCGGCGGCCGAGTGGCGGCAGATGTACGAGGAGAACGGCCGCCTGATGCGGGACAACTTCTGGCGGCCGGACATGGGGGGTGTCGACTGGGCCGCGGCCCTCGACCGCTACCGCCCGCTGCTGGAGGGCGTGGCCACCCACGACGACCTGATGGACCTGCTGTGGGAGGTCCACGGCGAACTGGGCACGTCGCACTCCTATGTCGTCGGACACGTCGGCCGGGTCGGCGGCGGGCTCAGACAGGGCCTGCTCGGGGCGGACATCTCCCGGCACGAGGACGGCAGTTGGCGCATCGACCGCATCCTGCCCTCGGAGACCTCCGACCCCGACGCCCGCTCCCCGCTGGCAGCACCCGGTGTCGCGGTGCGTGCGGGAGACACGATCGTGGCGATCGGCGGGCAGCCGGTCGACCCGGTGACCGGCCCCGGCCCGCTGCTGATCGGCACGGCGGGCAAACCGATCGAGCTGACCATCTCGCCGTCAGGCGGAGGCGAACTGCGCCACCCGGTCGTCGTGCCCGTGGCCGATGAGGACCCCCTCCGCTACCACGCCTGGGTCGCCGGCCGGCGTGCCTACGTCCACGAGCGGTCCGAGGGCCGACTGGGCTATCTGCACGTGCCCGACATGCAGGCGCCCGGCTGGGCGCAGATCCACCGCGACCTGCGCGTGGAGGTGGCCCGGGAAGGCCTCGTCGTGGACGTGCGCGAGAACCGGGGAGGGCACACCTCGCAGCTGGTCGTCGAGAAGCTGGCACGGCGGATCGTCGGCTGGGACCGGCCGCGCGGCCTGCGGCCGTACAGCTATCCGGAGGACGCGCCGCGCGGTCCCGTCGTCGCCCTCGTCAACGAGTTCACCGGTTCCGACGGCGACATCATCGGCGCCGCCATCAAGGCACTCGGCATCGGCCCGCTGATCGGCACCCGCACCTGGGGCGGCGTCATCGGCATCGACAGCCGTTACCGACTCGTCGACGGCACGCTGACCACCCAGCCCAAGTACGCCTTCTGGCTGGAGGGTTACGGCTGGGGCGTCGAGAACCACGGTGTCGACCCGGACGTGGAGGTGGTCCAGCGGCCCCAGGACTACGCGGCCGGCAGGGACGTACAGCTGGACGAGGCGATCCGCATCGCACTGGCCGCCCTGGAGGAGACCCCCGCCAAGACACCGCCGAGCCTGGACTGACGCCCCTCGATACGATGCCCCCGTACTCGGTCAGCGTGATCGGTCAACCGGCTTGAGGAGAGCACATGCCAGGTGAGCCGCGGGACGACTGCCTGTTCTGCAAGATCATCGCGGGGCATGTCCCGGCGACGATCGTCCGCGAAACGGAAACCACCGTCGCCTTCCGGGACATCAACCCCCAGGCACCCACTCACGTCCTGGTGATCCCCAAGGCGCACTACAAGAACGCGGCCGAGCTCGCCGCCGCCGAACCGGCCCTCGCCGCGGACGTCCTGCGCGAGGCCCAGTCGGTCGCGGACGAGGACAAGCTGGAGAGCTACCGCATCGTCTTCAACACCGGCCCCGGCGCCGGCCAGACCGTCCTCCACGCCCATGCGCACGTCCTCGGCGGACGCGGCCTGCAGTGGCCTCCCGGGTGACCCAGAAGGACGTAACTCCCCGTGTCCGTACGTGAATTGGTGGTTCTCGGCACCGCCAGCCAGGTCCCGACCCGGCACCGCAACCACAACGGCTACCTGCTGCGCTGGGACGGCGAGGGCATCCTCTTCGACCCCGGTGAGGGCACGCAGCGCCAGATGCTGCGTGCCGGGGCCGCCGCGCACGACCTGAACCGGATCTGCGTCACCCACTTCCACGGCGACCACTCGCTGGGCCTCGCGGGTGTCATCCAGCGCATCAACCTCGACAAGGTCCCGCACGAGATCACCGCGCACTACCCGCGCTCGGGGCAGCGCTTCTTCGACCGCCTGCGCTACGCCACCGCCTACCGCGAGACGGTCGACCTCACGGAGGCCCCGGTCGATACGGACGGCCCCCTGGCCGTCACGGCCTCGTACACCCTCGAAGCCCGCAGGCTCTCGCACCCCGTGGAGTCCTACGGCTACCGGCTGATCGAACCCGACGGCCGCCGTATGCTCCCCGACCGCCTCGCCGCGCACGGCATCAAGGGCCCGGACGTGGGCCGTATCCAGCGGGAGGGCGCCCTCGACGGGGTGTCCTTGGAGGAGGTCAGCGAGGTGCGCCGCGGCCAGCGGTTCGCTTTCGTCATGGACACCCGCCTGTGCGACGGGGTGCACGCGCTCGCCGAGGGCTGCGACATGCTCGTCATCGAGTCGACTTTCCTCGACGAGGACACCGACCTCGCGACCGAGCACGGCCACCTCACCGCGGGCCAGGCGGCGGCGGTCGCCCGCGAGGCAGGCGTACGGCACCTCGTGCTCACACACTTCAGCCAGCGCTACACCGACCCCGACGAGTTCGAGCGCCAGGCACGGGCGGCCGGCTTCGAGGGAGAGCTCACGGTCGCGCACGATCTTCTACGAGTACCAGTTCCGAAACGGCGATAAGACACTCGTACGATGCTGCGATGCCCCTCCCCAAAGCAGAACTGCACCTCCACATCGAAGGCACCCTGGAGCCGGAGCTCGCCTTCGAGCTCGCCGCCCGCAACGGAGTCGAGCTGCCGTACGCCGACACCGACGAGCTCCGCAAGGCGTACGACTTCGCGGACCTCCAGTCCTTCCTGAACCTGTACTACGAGCTCATGGCCGTCCTGCGCACCGAGCGGGACTTCGAGGACCTCGCGAACGCCTACCTGGCCCGCGCCGCCGCGCAGGGCGTGCGGCACGCGGAGATCTTCTTCGACCCGCAGGCGCACCTCGCGCGGGGCGTGGACATGGGCACGGTCGTGGAGGGGCTGTGGCGGGCGCTGCAGCACAGCGAGTCGGCGCACTCCATCTCCACCAGGCTCATTCTCTGCTTCCTGCGCGACGAATCCGCCGAGTCGGCGATGCAGACCCTGGAGGCCGCGAAGCCGTACCTGGACCGGATCACCGGGGTCGGCCTCGACTCCGCCGAGGTCGGGCACCCGCCAGTGAAGTTCCGCGAGGTGTACGAGGCGGCCGCCGCGCTCGGTCTGCGACGTGTCGCCCACGCCGGCGAGGAGGGCCCGCCGGAGTACATCACCGAGGCGCTGGACGTGCTCGGCGTGGAGCGCGTCGACCACGGCCTCAGGTGCATGGAATCCCCCGCTCTGGTCGAGCGGCTGGTCCGGGAGCGCATCCCGCTGACCCTGTGCCCGTTGTCCAATGTCCGCCTCCGGACGGTCGACACCCTCGCCGACCACCCGCTCCCGGCCATGCTGGACGCGGGGTTGGTGTGCACGGTGAACTCCGACGACCCCGCCTACTTCGGCGGCTACGCGGGCGACAACTTCGACGCGGTGCGCTCGGCGCTCGGCCTGACCGAGGACCGCCTCCGCGAGCTCGCCCGCAACTCCTTCGTCGCGTCCTTCCTGGAGGACGACGAGGAGCGGCGGGCGCGGTATCTCGCCGAGGTGGAGGCGTACGAGTTCTAGGCGGCCGTGGTGAAGTCCGGTGCGGGCGTTGCTGGGGGCTGCCGCCCCCAGACCCCCGCATCGGCCTGAACGGCCTCGTCCGCAAACTCCCCCAGAGGGGCTGAATAACGCATCCCCAGCGCGACCATGGTCAGCGGCACCACGATCACGAGCAGCCCGACCGCCAGGACCGCACCCATGACCGTAAACCCGGCCTGCGCCGCCAGCACACTCCCGGTCAGCGGTCCCACCGCCGTCCCCAGTGAGGACGCCGACCCGACGAGCACCGCCCAGCGTCCGCGCGGATCCATGGAAGCCGCCAGCCCGATGACGTACGACAGGACGACCGGGTAGAGCACGTTCCAGGCGATCTCACCGCCCGCGAAGGTCGTCAGGTCGGTCGCCGACGCGCTGAGCACGATGCAGCCGGAGATCAGTGCCGTTCCAGCCCCGATGGGCAGCGCACGGCCCAGCCGCGGCCCGACCGCTCCCGCGCCGACGACCCCCAGCAGCCCCGCGCCGAGCGCCACCGCGAAGACGGCGCCCACAGTGGTCTCCGTCAGGTGCGCCTGGGCCAGACCGATGCGGCCGCTGACACCCCACAGCGCGTTCTGCGCGAGCGACCAGCAGAACATGACGACGGCGAGGACCAGACCGGAACGCAGGTGGGGGAGCCGGGTGCCGCCGAGGGGACCGTGCGCGACCGCCGTACGAACCGGGAGCCGGCCGGTGAGCGGCCAGACGGCGAGCGCGGTGAGCGCGATCGCGGCGAGGGGCTGTCCGTGGCCCGCGCCCAGGTGGGGGACCGCCAGATACACGGCACCCGCGAGTGCGGAGACGCCGAGCAGGCCCAGCGTGGTCGTGCGATGCGGGTCCGGCTGGGCGGCGATCCCGGTGGCGGCGACCGTCGTCGCCGTACCGGACCCGAAACCGCCGACGAGCGCGCCCGCGACGACCGCGGGGACGGCGCTGGTGAGCGCTGCGCCGCCGTAGCCGACGACCGCGAGGGCGATACCGATGCGGGCCAGTGTGCGCGGGCCGACGCGGTCGACGCGGGAGGCGAGCAGGAAGCCGGCCGCGGCCGAACTCAGCAGCAGCGCACTGCCGATGGCACCCGCCTCGGTGGCGGAGAGCGGAAGCCCCGAATCCAGCCGTCCGACGGTCGTCGGCAGCAGATACGGAGCGAGGTACCCGGCCGTGAAAAGGGCGACGAGGGGCCAGGGGGTGGTGCGAGGGGCGAACACGGGCGTTCCCAGGGCATGCGAAAGAAGCGGCTCAAAAAGGGGTTGGGCGACGACCGTCGACGGACAGGAACGCGCGGGCAATTTGTATCAAGCACGCGGTTCGAGAAAGAAGCGCGGGGGGTGTGATGTGGCGCACGTTGCGTTTGGGGCGAGGGGGCACGGGTAGGAGAGGGCGCCGGCCAAGTGTTTTCAGCCCGTCTGGGGGTCCCCCCTCTGGGGGAGTTTGAGGACGAGGCCGTTCAGGCCGACGCTAGCGCCACTGAACAGCGCCGCCGGCACCCCGCGCCGTCGCCTCCGCCTTCGTCCTGATCTCCCGCATCACCGCGACGATCCGCTCCTCGTGCTCCGGCGTCAGCCGGGCCACCGGCACCGAGCAGCTGATCGCGTCCTGCGCGGGGACGTCGTAACGCAGCGCAAAGCCGAAACCGACGATTCCGGCCACGCCCTCCTCACGGTCGACCGAGTAGCCGCGGACGTGGACCGCCGCGAGGTCGGCCGCGAGCGACTCCCGGCTGGTGTGCGTGTTCGGTGTGAGCGCCTGGTACGGCCCCTCGGGCAGCTCCTCGTCACCCCGTTCGGCCAGCAGAGCTTTGCCCAGCGCGCCCACGTGCGCGGGCAGCCGCCGGCCCACCCGGCTGATGGTCCGCAGGTACTCGTGCGACTCCCGCGTCGCCAGGTACGCCACGTCCCGCCCGTCGAGCCGCCCCAGGTGGATCGTCTCGCCGAGCGCCTCGGACGCCTCGTCGAGATACGGCCGTACGACGCGTACGCGCGGGTCGGAGTCGAGGTAGCTGGTGCCGGTGAGCAGGGCGTGGATGCCGATGCCGTACAGCGAACCGGTGATGTCCGTACGCACCCAGCCCCTGCTGATCAGGGTCTGCAGCAGCGCGTACATCGAGCTGCGCGGCACGCCCAGCTCGTCCGCCAGTTCCTGCAGCCGCGCCGGACGGTCGCCGCGCGCGGCGAGCAGTTCCAACAGCTCCACCGTCCGCGCCGCGGACTTCACCTCGCGGACGCCCCCGGTCTCGCTTCCCGTCCCGCTCCCCGTCTCCGACATGAGCAGATCGTAGTCGGGCACCCCCGGTCCATTGACGCCCGTTGTTCGTGTATCTAACCTCCATTTCCATACATGGATTATGTCTACATGGGGAGATGATTGAGGGTGAGCCTCACGATTGCGGATGTACGGCTGACGCCGGTCCTGGTCGCCGACCCGCCCCTCCTCAACGCGCAGGGCGTGCACCAGCCGTACACCCCGCGGCTCATCGTGGAGGTGGAGACGGCCGACGGCATCACGGGTGTCGGCGAGACCTACGGCGACACCAAGTACCTGGAACTCGCCCGCCCCTTTGCCAAGAAGCTGAGGGGTCGTCAAGTCAGTGATCTGAACGGCCTGTTCGTGATCGCCGACGAAGTCTCCGTGGACTCCGCGCGCGTCGAGAACCAGGTCGACGTCGGCGGACTGCGCGGCGTCCAGACCGCCGACAAGCTGCGGCTGTCCGTCGTCTCCGGCTTCGAGGTGGCCTGCCTCGACGCCCTCGGCAAGGCGCTCGACCTGCCCGTGCACGCGCTGCTCGGCGGCAAGGTGCGGGACGCGGTCGAGTACAGCGCCTACCTGTTCTACAAGTGGGCCGAGCACCCCGAGGGCGTGGCCTGCGAGAAGGACGACTGGGGTGCGGCGGTCGACCCGGCGGGGGTGGTGGAGCAGGCCCGGCTGTTCAAGGAGCGGTACGGGTTCACGTCGTTCAAGCTCAAGGGCGGTGTCTTCCCGCCGGACGAGGAGATCGCCGCCGTACGGGCTCTCGCGGAGGCGTTTCCCGGCCATCCGCTCCGCCTGGACCCCAACGGCGCCTGGTCCGTGGAGACTTCGCTGAAGGTGGCCGGAGAACTCGGGGACGTCCTCGAATACCTCGAGGACCCGACGCTCGGCACCCCCGCCATGGCCGAGGTCTCCGCCGCCACCGGCGTGCCGCTCGCCACCAACATGTGCGTGACGACCTTCGCCGAGATCAAGGAGGCGTTCACCCGCGACGCCGTCCAGGTGGTCCTCTCCGACCACCACTACTGGGGCGGTCTGCGCAACACCCGGCAACTGGCCGCCATCTGCCGCACGTTCGGCGTCGGGGTGTCCATGCACTCCAACACCCACCTGGGGATCAGCCTGGCCGCGATGACCCATGTCGCGTCCACCGTCCCGAACCTGCACCATGCCTGCGACTCCCACTACCCCTGGCAGTCGGAGGATGTACTCACCCGGCGGCCGGCCTTCGTGGCCGGCAAGGTCACCGTCCCCGACGCACCGGGCCTCGGCGTCGAACTCGACCGCGCCAAGCTGCAGTTCCTGCACCAGCGCTGGCTGGACGACGACGGTTCGCTGCGCGAGCGCGACGACGCGGCGGCGATGCGGGCCGCCGAGCCGGGGTGGGTCACGCCGTCGGTGCCGCGCTGGTAGCAGCGGAGCAACATCAACTCCATCGGCGACCCGGGCGGCGGGTGCAGCGGCCGGATCCTCGACACAGGCTCTGGCGCCCCGGAGGTGGGCCCAGCCGTAAAAAAGGGGTGGCACACTGGCCTGATCCGCACCATGCCAGGGAGTGCACCGTGAGCGCGTCCAACGGAAAGGGACCATCGCCGATCACAGACGGACCGGAGTGCCAGGCCCAGGTCGACCCCCTCGCCGCCCTGCGCACACCGGACGATCCCCCCTGGGACGTGTACCTGACCGGCCCCGTCTTCCTCGACATCATCTTCACCGGACTCGACTCCGCCCCCGTGCGCGGCACCGAGTCCTGGGCGCGCGGGATGGGGTCGAGCCCCGGCGGCGTCGCCAACATGGCCACCGCACTGGCCCGCCTCGGCCTGAAGACGTCCCTCGCGACGGCCTTCGGCGACGACCACTACGGGGAGTACTGCCGGGACGCCCTGGAGCAGGGCGAGGGCATCGACCTCTCCACCTCGCGCAGGGTCCCCGGCTGGCACTCCTCGGTCACGGTCTCGATGGCGTACGAGGGCGAGCGCACGATGGTCTCGCACGGCCACGAGCCGCCTCCGGAGGCCGCGTTCGCGCAGGCCGGCGCACCCGGCAGCCCGCCACGCGCGCGTGCCGCCATCGCCGCCCTCACGCCCGGCAAGCGCGCACCCTGGATCGCCGAGGCCGCCGCCCGGGGCACCCGCATCTTCGCCGACGTCGGCTGGGACGACACCGGCACCTGGGACCTGGCGGGCCTGGCCGACCTCGAACACTGCGAGGCGTTCCTGCCCAATGCGGAGGAGGCGATGCGGTACACGGGCGCCGCGACCCCGCGCGCCGCTGCCCACGCCCTCACCGAACACGTTCCGCTCGCGGTGGTCACCCTCGGTGCGGAGGGCGCGTACGCCGTCGACCGGCGTACGGGGGAGACGGCCGAGGTCCCCGCGATCGCCGTGGAGGCCCTGGACCCGACCGGCGCGGGCGATGTGTTCGTCGCGGGTTTCGTCACCGGCACGCTGGCGGACTGGCCGCTGGCGGACCGGCTGGCCTTCGCGGGGCTCACGGCCGCGCTGTCCGTCCAGGAGTTCGGGGGCTCGCTGTCGGCACCGGGGTGGTCGGAGATCGCCGCGTGGTGGCGGAAGGTGCAGTCGGTGGAGGGTCAGGACCCGGCGGCGCTTCGGCGGTACGCGTTCCTCGAGCACCTGATCCCGCAGGGGGAGGCCGCGAGACCGTGGCCCCTGCGCAGGGCCGTGCCGACGATCGGGTTCGGGTCGGCCTGAGAACCGCGAGCACGTGTGAAACAGCGCCCGCCGAAAAGGCCTACGGCGTTGTCGGTCCCCCGGCGTAGTCTTGAAACCGCCAAGGCAGCCCAAGTGGCTGGCGTGTCGTTTCGAGGAGGACGAGCAAGGCCTACAGAGCCGGCCCATGACTCAGACACCCACAGCTCACACCCCCGCGCAGGGGCAGGCGAGAGCACATTTCACCGTCCCCGCCCAGCACCCCATGGTGACCGTCCTGGGGTCCGGCGACTCCCTTCTGCGCGTGATCGAGAAGGCCTTCCCGGCGGCCGACATACATGTCCGGGGCAATGAGATCAGCGCGGTCGGCGACGCAGCCGAAGTCGCCCTCATTCAGCGCCTGTTCGACGAGATGATGCTGGTGCTCCGCACCGGACAGCCGATGACGGAGGACGCAGTGGAACGCTCGATCGCCATGCTCAGGGCGAGTGAGAACGGGGAGAGCGACGGCCAGGAGACCCCGGCCGAGGTCCTCACCCAGAACATCCTCTCCTCGCGCGGCCGCACGATCCGCTCCAAGACCCTCAACCAGAAGCGGTACGTCGACGCGATCGACAAGCACACGATCGTCTTCGGCATCGGCCCCGCCGGCACCGGCAAGACCTACCTCGCCATGGCCAAGGCGGTGCAGGCCCTGCAGTCCAAGCAGGTCAACCGCATCATCCTGACCCGGCCCGCGGTCGAGGCGGGCGAGCGGCTCGGCTTCCTGCCCGGCACGCTCTACGAGAAGATCGACCCGTACCTGCGGCCGCTGTACGACGCGCTGCACGACATGCTGGACCCGGACTCGATCCCGCGGCTGATGGCGGCCGGGACGATCGAGGTGGCGCCCCTGGCGTACATGCGCGGTCGTTCGTTGAATGACGCCTTCATCATTCTTGACGAGGCCCAGAACACCTCGCCCGAGCAGATGAAGATGTTCCTCACCCGTCTCGGCTTCGACTCGAAGATCGTGGTCACCGGTGACGTGACGCAGGTCGACCTGCCGGACGGCACCAAGTCGGGTCTGCGTCAGGTCCAGGACATCCTCGAGGGCCTCGACGACGTCCACTTCTCCCGCCTCACGTCCCACGATGTCGTACGGCACAAGCTCGTCGGCCGTATCGTCGACGCGTACGAGAAGTACGACAGCCAGCACGGCACCGAGAACGGCACCCACAAGGGCGGCCGCGGCAGGCAGTCCGGGCACAAGGGGAAGTAGACCGAGCAGCACCATGTCGATCGACGTCAACAACGAGTCCGGAACCGAGGTCGACGAGCAGGCGATCCTCGACATCGCCCGCTACGCACTCGCGCGGATGCGCATCCACCCGCTCTCCGAGCTCTCGGTGATCGTCGTGGACGCCGACGCCATGGAGCAGCTGCACATCCAGTGGATGGACCTGCCGGGGCCGACGGACGTCATGTCCTTCCCGATGGACGAGCTGCGTCCGCCGTCGAAGGACGACGACGAGCCCCCGCAGGGCCTCCTCGGCGACATCGTGCTCTGCCCCGAGGTCGCCAAGAAGCAGGGCGAGGAAGCGCACACCCAGCACTCCATGGACGAGGAGCTCCAGCTCCTCACCGTCCATGGGGTGCTGCATCTCCTCGGGTACGACCACGAGGAGCCCGACGAGAAGGCCGAGATGTTCGGTCTGCAGGCGGCCATCGTGGACGGCTGGCGCGCGGAGAAGGGCCTGACCGGTCCGTCCCCGGCCCCGACCGTGTCATGAGTCCCCAGATCGTCGCGGGTGCGATCGCCCTGGTCGTCGTCGCCTGGCTCGCCGCCTGCGCGGAGGCGGGCCTCGCGCGCGTCTCCAGCTTCCGCGCCGAGGAGGCCGTACGCTCCGGCCGGCGCGGCAGTGCGAAGCTCGCGCAGATCGCCGCCGACCCGACCCGCTATCTCAACGTGGCGCTGCTGGTCCGCGTCGCCTGCGAGATGGCGGCCGCGGCGCTGGTCACGTACGCCTGTCTGCAGGAGTTCTCCGGCACCACGCGCGCCCTGCTGGTCGCGATCGGCGTGATGGTCCTGGTGTCGTACGTCGCCGTCGGTGTCTCCCCGCGCACCATCGGCCGCCAGCATCCGCTCAACACGGCGACGGCGGCGGCGTATGTGCTGCTGCCGCTGGCGCGGATCATGGGTCCGATCCCGTCCCTGCTCATCCTCATCGGCAATGCGCTGACCCCCGGCAAGGGCTTCCGCCGCGGCCCGTTCGCGTCCGAGGCGGAGCTGCGGGCGCTGGTCGACCTCGCCGAGGCGGAGTCGCTGATCGAGGACGAGGAGCGCCGCATGGTGCACTCGGTCTTCGAGCTCGGCGACACCCTGGTCCGGGAGGTCATGGTCCCGCGGACCGACCTGATCGTCATCGAGCGGTACAAGACGATCCGCCAGGCCCTGACCCTCGCCCTGCGCTCGGGTTTCTCGCGCATCCCGGTCACCGGGGAGAACGAGGACGACATCGTCGGGATCGTGTATCTGAAGGACCTGGCCCGCAAGACGCACATCAGCCGGGACGCCGAGAGCGAGCTGGTGTCGACGGCCATGCGGCCCGCCGCCTTCGTGCCCGACACCAAGAACGCCGGCGATCTGCTGCGCGAGATGCAGCAGGACCGCAACCACGTCGCCGTCGTCATCGACGAGTACGGCGGCACGGCCGGCATCGTCACCATCGAGGACATCCTCGAGGAGATCGTCGGCGAGATCACCGACGAGTACGACCGTGAGCTGCCGCCGGTCGAGGACCTCGGCGAGGACCGCTACCGGGTCACCGCCCGCCTCGACATCACCGACCTCGGCGAGCTGTACGGGCTCGACGAGTACGACGACGAGGACGTGGAGACCGTCGGCGGTCTGCTCGCGAAGGCGCTGGGCCGGGTGCCCATCGCCGGGGCCTCGGCGGTCGTGGAGGTGCCCGACGGGCGCGAACTGCGCCTGACCGCGGAGGCTGCGGCCGGCCGCCGCAACAAGATCGTGACCGTGCTCGTGGAGCCCGTGGGCCCGACGGATCCGCCCAAGGAGGCGAAAGAGGAGTGAGCCCCGAGGAACTGCGCGGCTTCTGCCTGTCCTTCAACGCGGCGGTGGAGGACTTCCCGTTCGCCCCGGACATCTCGGTCTTCAAGGTGCTGGGCAAGATGTTCGCCCTGAGCTGGCTGGACTCCCGCCCCCTCACGGTCAACCTCAAGTGCGACCCGGAGGACGCGATCCGGCTCCGTACCGAGTACGAGGGCCTGATCATCCCCGGCTACCACATGAACAAGCGCCACTGGAACACCGTCACGGTCGACGGCGAGCTCCCCGACCGGCTGGTGCGGGAGCTCATCGAGGACTCGTACGACCTGGTGGTGGCGGGACTGCCGCGCGCCGAGCGCCTCCGCCTCGACCGCTCCTGAACGCCGCCCGCGGCCTGGTCGGGCCGGTGCCGGTACGTATGCTCGGCTCATGACCGACAGCAACGCGCTTGACCCCGAGGACCGCAAGATCGTCACCCTGGCCCGTTCCGCGCGGGCTCGAAACGGTGTGCCCGAGGGGGCTGCCGTACGGGACGAGACGGGCCGTACGTATGTCGCCGGGACGGTCGACCTGGCGTCGCTGAAGCTGAGTGCGCTGCAGACGGCGGTGGCCATGGCGGTGGCGTCCGGGGCGAAGTCCCTCGAGGCGGCAGCCGTGGTGACGGACGCTGAGTCGGCCTCGGCGGAGGACCGGGCCGCCGTACGGGATCTGGGCGGGGCGGACACGCCGGTGCTCGTCGCCGGGCCCGACGGATCGGTACGGACCACCGTCACCGCAGGCTGAAAATCGGCCGCTTCAGAGTCGTCCTGAATTCACCCTTGCCGTCCCTTCACCCCACGCGCATCAATGGAACCGGTAGTTCCGACGGACCGTCAGATCCACCCCCCACGTCCACCCTCCACGGGGCGTACCGCACCACGCCCCCCTGACGGCCTGTCCGGACCTCTCCCATCCATCCCCACATGGCAGTTCCCAGCTTCGGGAAGGGAGCCGGATCCCCATGAGAGCCAAACGAACAAGTGCAGGTGCGGCCATGGCGGTGGGGGCCCTCGCGGCCGCCTCGCTCGCGTTCGCGCCCAGCGCGCTCGCCGTCACTCCTGACACGGCGACGATCAACGCCGACTGCGGAAGCTTCGGCAGCGGCACGGCCACGCTCACGGCCACCCAGGACGGCACGGCGGCCACCATCACCGTCACCTCGTCCGTCACGGCGCCGATCGCCCTGTCGCAGGACTCGATCTCCTCCACGCTCACCCTCGTGAACAACATGACAAGCGGCACCAGCGTCTTCAGCGGGACCAAGAACCCCGCGATCGCCGCCGGTGACCCCGTCACCGTCGGCCCGCTCGACGGCACCGTCGCCTCCGGCGACAGCCTCGAGGCCTACGGCGGCTCGCTGCAGCTGACCGTCCTCGGGATCACCGTCACCTGCACGGCCACCGGACTGCAGTCACCGGGGCCGTTCGTCTTCGACTGAGCCGGCGGCACGAACTCGCCTGTGTGGACCGTCAGTTCGCGAACCTGTGAAACTGACGGTCCATCAGCTAGGTCGGGGCGGCCGTGGCGGTCGTAGGGGCCATGCTCGTGATCAGAGCGCGTCGGGGCCGCGCTCGCCCGTCCGAACCCGTACGACCGTCTCGACCGGAAGGGCCCACACCTTCCCGTCCCCGATCTTCCCCGTCTGTGCGGCCTTGACGATCGCGTCGATGACGGCGTCCGAGTCGGCGTCGTCGACGACGACCTCTATGCGGACCTTGGGCACGAGGTCGACCTGGTACTCGGCGCCGCGGTACACCTCGGTGTGGCCGCGCTGCCGGCCGTACCCGCTGGCCTCGGTCACGGTCAGGCCCTGCACGCCCAGCTCCTGGAGGGCGGTCTTCACCTCGTCGAGGCGGTAGGGCTTGACGATCGCGGTGATGAGCTTCATGCCTGGCTCTTGACCTTCTGCGCGGAGGGGACGACGGACGAGCTGACCGGGGCGCCGTGGCCCAGGACGCCGTGATCGTATGCGGTCTCGGCGTGCACCGTAAGGTCCAGGCCGGTCTGCTCCTGCTCCTCGCTCGCGCGCAGGCCCATCGCCCTGTCGATCAGCTTGCCGATGCCGTACGTGGCGAGGAAGGCGTACGCGGCTACGGCGACCACGGCCACCAGCTGCTTGCCGAGCTGGGCGAGCCCGCCGCCGTAGAGAAGGCCTTCGGTGCCACCGGTCATCGCCTTCTGTGCGAAGACGCCGATGAGGAGGGTGCCGATGATGCCGCCGACCAGGTGGACGCCGACGACGTCGAGCGAGTCGTCGTAGTTGAGCCTGAACTTCCAGCTCACGGCGTACGAGCAGACCACTCCGGCGGCGAGGCCGACGACCAGGGCGCCGAGGAGGGAGACCGAGCCGCAGGACGGCGTGATCGCGACCAGACCGGCGACCGCGCCGGAGGCCGCGCCCAGGGTCGTCGGATGTCCGTCGCGCTTCTGCTCGACGAAGAGCCAGCCGAGCAGGCCGGTGCAGCCGGCGGCGAGGGTGTTGAGGAAGGCGGCGGCGGCCAGTCCGTTGGCCCCGAGGGCCGAGCCCGCGTTGAAGCCGAACCAGCCGAACCAGAGCAGGCCGGCGCCCAGCATCACCATGGGCAGGTTGTGCGGACGCATCGCGTCCTTCTTGAAGCCGAGCCGCGGGCCGAGCACCAGACAGAGGGCCAGGCCCGAGGCGCCGGAGGTGATTTCCACCGGGAGTCCGCCCGCGAAGTCGAGGGCGCCGAGACGGTTCGCGATCCAGCCACCCGGGCCCCACACCCAGTGGGTGACGGGAACGTATACGAGCAGCGCCCAGACGGGGACGAAGAGCAGCCAGGCCCCGAACTTCACCCGGTCCGCGATCGCGCCGCTGATGAGCGCCGCCGTGATGATCGCGAAGGTGAGCTGGAAGGTGGCGAAGAGAAGAGTGGGGACGGTGCCCTGCACGCTGTCCGGGCCGAGGCCCGCCATGCCGGCGTGCTGCAGCCCGCCGATGAGCCCGCCGCCGATGTCGTCGCCGAACGCGAGGGAGTAGCCGCACGCCAGCCACACCACCGTGACCAGGGCGATCGACACGAAGCTCATCATCAGCATGTTGAGGACGCTCTTCGTGCGGACCATGCCGCCGTAGAAGAGGGCCAGGCCCGGGGTCATCAGCAGGACGAGGGCGGTGGCGGCGAGCAGCCAGGCGGTGTCACCCGCGTTGATCTGCGCTGCGGCGAGGGTCACGTCGTCTCCATCGAGGTGGGGGCTCGTCAGAGGCTCACCGCCTTGCGTTTCCGGTTGTGCACGGGTGTGTTTCCGTGATGTTTCGTTGCGTGGAGGTTTCCTGAATCTCACAGGGCGGACAGCGATCGCTCGGTGATCGCTCGGCTGTACGGCGGGGCTCTGTGGATCAGGGAGAATGGGCGCCATGAGCGTTCGTAGTCAGTCATCCGAGCCGTCGGCGTCGTCGGCACCCCACCGCGCCGGCTTCGCCTGCTTCGTGGGCCGTCCCAACGCGGGCAAGTCCACCCTCACGAACGCTCTGGTCGGCCAGAAGGTGGCGATCACCGCGAACCAGCCGCAGACGACGCGGCACACGGTACGGGGCATCGTGCACCGGGAGGACGCCCAGCTGATCCTGGTCGACACCCCTGGGCTGCACAAGCCGCGCACGCTGCTGGGCGAGCGGCTCAACGACGTCGTACGAACGACCTGGGCCGAGGTCGACGTGATCGGGTTCTGTCTGCCCGCGAACGAGAAGCTCGGTCCCGGTGACCGTTTCATCGCGAAGGAGCTGGCGTCGATCAAGAAGACGCCGAAGATCGCGATCGTCACCAAGACCGACCTGGTGGACAGCAAGACGCTTGCCGAGCAGCTCATCGCTATCGACCAGCTCGGCAAGGAGCTGGGCTTCGAGTGGGCGGAGATCGTGCCGGTGTCGGCGGTCGGTGACCAGCAGGTGGACCTGCTGGCCGACCTGATCGTCCCGCTTCTCCCGGAGGGGCCCGCTCTCTACCCCGAGGGTGATCTCACCGACGAGCCCGAGCAGGTCATGATCGCGGAGCTGATCCGTGAGGCCGCGCTGGAGGGTGTGCGCGACGAGCTTCCGCACTCCATCGCGGTTGTGGTGGAGGAGATGCTGCCCCGCGAGGATCGCCCCGCCGACAAGCCCCTTCTCGACATCCATGCCTTCGTCTACATCGAGCGGCCCAGCCAGAAGGGCATCATCATCGGCCCGAAGGGCAAGCGTCTGAAGGAGGTCGGGATCAAGTCGCGGAAGCAGATCGAGGCGCTGCTGGGCACTCCAGTGTTCCTGGACCTCCATGTGAAGGTCGCCAAGGACTGGCAGCGGGATCCGAGGCAACTCCGCAAGCTGGGCTTCTGAGCCTTTCCTCGCCCCCGCCGCCCCTACCCGTCCCGTCCCTGGGGGCTGCCGCCCCCAGACCCCCGCTTCGGCCTGAACGGCCTCGTCCTCAAACGCCGGACGGGCTGAAAGAGCAAGCCCCGGCCGGCGAAAAAGATCAGGCCCGGTCGGCGAAAATTCAGCCCCTCCGGCGTTTGAGGAGCGGGGGTCCGGGGGCTGGCCCCCGGGACGGGACGGGTAGGGGCGGCGGGGGCGAGAACCACTCGTCAGGAGTCGCGGCCCGCCGCGGTGGGGGACATGTCCTGCAGGCCCACCACCCGCAGCAACTGCAGGCGTTCGTACGACTCCGTGCCCGGGCGGGCCGTGTGGATGACGAGCTGGTGGTGGTCGTCCTCGTTCAGGAGGATCTCGCAGTCCAGCTCCAGGAGACCCACCAGAGGGTGCTGGAAGCGTTTCGTCGACCGGCGGCGCACCGCCACCTCGTGCTCGGCCCACAGCCGCTCGAACTCCTCGCTCCCCGCCCGTAGTTCGGCCACGAGTGCGGCCGGTTCCGGGTCGTCGGGGCGCGCTGCGGCCACCGCCCGCAGGTTGGCCACGTGGGCTCGGGCGTGCTCCGCCACGTCCTGAGGCGGGAACAGTTTCCGTGCCGTCGGGTCCAGGAAGAAGCGGCGGAGCATATTGCGCTCGCGCGGCGGGCGGGCGAACGCGTCGCCGCTCAGCGCCCGCGCCATCGCGTTCTGCGCCAGTACCTCACCGCAGTCGCTCACCACCATCGCCGGTGTGTCGTGCAGCCGGTCCAGGACCAGGAGGAGGCCCGGGCGGACATGTGCGCCGGGCGCTCCACGCCGTGGGGGCTCCTCGCCCGCCAGGTGGAACAGATGGTCCCGCTCGTCGTCCGTCAGCCGCAGCGCGCGGGCCAGTGCCGTGAGCATCTGACGGGACGGGCGCGGGCCCCGGGACTGTTCCAGGCGGGTGTAGTAGTCGACCGACATGCCGGCCAGCTGTGCCACCTCCTCGCGGCGCAGGCCCGGCGTGCGGCGGCGGGCGCCCGGTGCCAGCCCCACGTCGGACGGGTCGAGGCGGGCGCGGCCGCGGCGCAGGAAGTCGGCGAGTTCGGCTCGGTTCACCTCTCCAGCGTGCGGGAGTCCGTCCGGCTTATCCAGGGACTGTCGATCCCCTGATCGGGAGGTCTCTCCCGGTGCCGGAAGACCCGTTGAAAGCTGGGTCGGGACGAGAGGAGCAGAACATGCTGACATTGGTGACCGGTACGACGGGGCAGGTCGGACGGCGCTTCGTGCCGAGGCTGCTGGCACAGGCCAGGGCGGGGGAGAAGGTGCGGGTGCTCGTGCGTGACGAGGCCCGTGGGGAGCGGTTCGCCGAGTTGGGCGCCGAGGTCGTCGTCGGGGATCTGCGGGACACCGAGGCGCTCGGCAAGGCGGTGGCCGGGGTGGACGCGGTCGTGAACGTCGCGGCGGCCTTCCGCGGCGTGCCGGACGAGGAGGCCCGTGCCGTCAACCGGGACGCGGCCGTCGAACTGGGCCGCGCCGCGCTCGCTTCCGGCGTACAGCGCTTCGTGCAGGTCAGCACGGGGCTGGTGTACGGCACCGGGCGGGGGCGCCCGGTTACCGAGGACGACGAGAGCCGGCCCGGCGGGGCGATGTGGGGGGCCTACCCCGAGTCCAAGGCCGAGGCCGAGCGCGAACTGCTCGCCCTGGAGGGCATGGACGTACGCGTCGGCCGGCTCCCCTTCGTCTACGGCGAGGGCGATCCGCATCTCGCCCAGTCCCTGATGTGGGCCGGGAACTGGGCGGCGACCCAGCGGCTGCACATGGGACACCATGCGGACGTCGCCCAGGGCCTGCTGCGCATCCTGCACGCACCGGGCATCGCCGGCCGGATCTACAACATCGCCGACGACGCCCCCGTCACGGCGGTCGAACTGCACCAGCTCAACGGAGTCGAGGTCCCCGCCGCACTCCAGGACCGCACGGACCCCGACCCCTGGCTCGTGATCATGTCCACCGAGCGCATCCGCCGCGAGCTGGGCTACCGGCCGTTGTATCCGTCGGTCTACGCGGCCCGGGACGCAGGCGCGCTGTGATGAGCTAGTCGACGCCCTTGATCCGCCCCACCAGCACCGCCCCCGCCAACCCGATCACGGCCGCCACCAGATACAGCACCCGGTAGCCGCCGAGATACGTCACGATCGGCGCGGCGAGGGCGGGGGCGGCCACCTGGGGCAGGGCATTGGCCACGTTGATGACCCCCAGGTCCTTGCCGCGGTCCAGCGCCTTCGGTAGCACGTCCGTCATCAGCGCGAAGTCGACCGAGGTGAACACCCCGAAGCCGACGCCCAGCACCGCCGCCGCGACGATCGCCCCGGGCCATGTCTGCCACCCCGCGAGGCCCGCCGTCGCCACTGCCATCAGCACGCCCGACCAGATCACGAACGGTTTGCGGCGCCCCAGCCGGTCCGACCAGACCCCGCCCACGACGACCGTGGCGAGCAGCGTCACCCCGTTCACGGCCGTCAGGATCAGTACGCCCTCGTCGGGATCGGCGTAGTGCAGGCGGTCCCGCAGGTAATAGAGCAGGTACAGCAGCACGAGCGCGTTGCTGAGGTTGATCAGGAAGCGGGTCAGCCAGGCCCAGCCCAGGTCCGGATACCGGCGCGGACTCAGCCAGAACCCGGCGACGAAGGTCCGCCACGACCACGCCGGACGGTCCGCCGCTGCCAGCCGCAGGTCCTCGTACCGCAGGACGTACGGCAGAACGCCCACCACCGTGAACACGGCGCATGCCGCATACCCGGCCCCGAGGCCCCCGGCCACCGTCGCGAGCCCGGTCCCGCCGACCACGCCGAGGATCTGCGCGGCCCCCAACCAGCCGCCCACCGAGCCCCGTTGGAGCCGCGGCACCCGGTCCGGCACCGCCGCCGTCACCGCCGCGAACGCCGCGTTCAGCGTCAGCTGGACCAGGCACCAGCCCGCCGCCATCGTCCACACACCGCCCGCGCCGGCGAGCAGCAGCAACGACAGCGCGCCGCCCGCCGCCCCGGCCACGATCCACGGCGTACGGCGGCCCCGGCGCGCCGTCGTGCGGTCCGACAGCGCGCCGAACAACGGGTTGGCAACCAGGGACACCGCGGCACCGGCCCCCGTCACCCACGCCAGCATCGTCTCCTTGGACATGCCGGAGCCCGGCGCGAAGTCCTTCGCCTGGGAGGCCAGCAGGATCTGCAGGGGGCCGTACCAGCCCACCCAGATGGCACCGTTGGCGAGCGAGAGGGAGGCCGTCCAGCCGCGGCCGACGCGTTCGACGGGCTCGGCCAGCGCATCCGCGGGCCGGGTGGCGGTCATCTCTGCGCCCGCAGCACATCCCGGAACCAGCCGTACGAGGCCTTCGGCGTCCTCTTCTGCGTCTCGAAGTCGACGTGCACCAGCCCGAACCGGCGCTCGTAGCCCTCCGCCCACTCGAAGTTGTCCAGCAGCGACCACACGAAGTACCCGCGCACGTCCACGCCCGCCTCCAACGCCCGGTGCAGGGCCCGGAGATGGCCGTCGAGGTAGGCGATCCGGTCCTGGTCGTCGATGCCCGGGTACGAGCAGCCGTTCTCGGTGATGACGACAGGCGGGAGGCGGTCGCCGTACCGGTCGCGGAAGCCGGTGAGCAGCTCGGTCAGGCCCTCGGGAACCACGGGCCAGCCGAAGTCCGTCACCGGTACGCCCTCGATCTGCCTTACCGAGAAGGGGAGTTCGGCCGGGATGGTCAGCCCGCCGAACTCGATGTCCTCGCCCTGCGGGGCGCCCACCCGGGTCGGCGCGTAGTAGTTGATGCCGTACCAGTCGATCGGTTCCGCGATGACCTTCAGGTCGGACTCGACGTCGCCCGGCATCAACTCGCCGATGCCCTCCGGGTATTGGCCGAGCAGCAGCGGGTCGGCGAACAGGCGGTTCAGCAGCAGGTCGTAGAACCCCGCCGCCTCCACGTCCGCGCTCTCCTCGGACGCCGGCCAGACCGGCCCGTGCGAGTTGGCGATCCCGATGTCCGTGGCGCCGGACGCGCGCAGGGCCCGTACGGCCAGACCGTGGGCCAGCAGCTGGTGGTGGGCCACCGGCAGTGCGTCGAAGAGCAGCTGCTTTCCGGGCGCGTGCGCGCCCAGGGCATGCCCCAGCAAGGTGTGTTCCGCGGGCTCGTTGATGGTGATCCACTTCTGTACGCGGTCGCCGAGCCGCTCGGCCACCACCGACACGTACTCCGCGAAGCGCGCCGCCGTGTCCCGCTCCAGCCAGTCCATGCCCGCGGGGAGGTCCCAGTGGAAGAGGGTCGGTGCCGGTCGTACGCCCGCCTCGGACAGCTCGTCGACGAGGCGGTCGTAGAAGTCGAGGCCGTTCGGCGCGTTCACCCTCGGCCAGGAGATCGAGAAGCGGTACGCGTCCACGCCGAGGTCGGCCAGAAGGGCCACGTCCTCGCGGTAGCGGTGGTAGTGGTCGCAGGCCACCGCCGCGGTCGAGCCGTCCTTCACCCGTCCCGGCTCGGCCGTGAAGGCGTCCCACACGGACGGCTCGCGCTCGTCGACGGCGCCCTCGATCTGGTGGGCCGAGGTGGAGACACCCCACAGGAAGCCGGCCGGGAACTGAGGTATCGGGTTCGTCATGCGCGGATCATCCTTACCCACCAGTAAGGAAGTCAACGCCCGTGCGTGAACGACCTGTTACGGGCCTACGCCCCTTCCTTCAGCACTCTGGAGATCAGCTTCCGCTGCTCCTCGGTGAGCCGGGGGTCGGCCGCGTACACCGTCCTTCCGTCCACCGTGATCTCGTAGTTGAACCCGTCGGGAACCCCGACGGACGGCCTGCCCCGGCCGCCGGCGACCGCCTGCTCGGCCAGGGCCTGCCACTCGTGGGCATCGGGCCGCCCCGAGGTGTCCACCTCGGCCTGCCGCTCGATGCCCGCGAAACCGCCCGTGCGCCGCACTCGAATACGCATGGGTCCTGTCTAGTACGAAACCGCCGGTCCTACGAGCTGGTCGGTACCCCGACCTGCTCCCAGGCCTTGAGGACCGACTGCAGCTCCTCGCCCTCGTTGAAGCGGGCCTTGGCCGCCGCGACCGTGAGCGCCGCGAAGTCCGCGAACAGGGCGTCCTTCTTGAGCGCGCCGCCGGTCAGGACGTCGTACCAGATCTGCCCGGCCTTCTCCCAGGCGTGGCCGCCCAGCGCGCTGGCGACCAGGTAGAAGGCGTGGTTGGGGATGCCGGAGTTGATGTGCACACCGCCGTTGTCGCGGCCGGTGCGGACGAAGCCGTCCATGGTCGCCGGCTGCGGGTCCTTGCCGAGGACGTCGTCGTCGTACGCCGTGCCCGGCTCCTTCATGGAGCGCAGCGCCTTGCCGGTGACGCGCGGGGCGAGCAGCCCGGCGCCGATCAGCCAGTCGGCCTCGGCGGCGGTCTGGCCGAGCGTGTACTGCTTGATGAGCGAGCCGAAGACGTCGGACAGGGACTCGTTGAGTGCGCCGGGCTGGCCGAAGTAGGTCAGGTTCGCCGTGTACTGCGTGACGCCGTGGGTGAGTTCGTGGCCGATCACGTCGATCGGGATGGTGAAGTCGAGGAAGATCTCGCCGTCACCGTCGCCGAACACCATCTGCTCGCCGTTCCAGAAGGCGTTGTTGTAGTCCTTGTCGTAGTGGACGCTCGCGTTGAGCGGGAGGCCGTTGCCGTCGATCGAGTAGCGCTCGTAGGCCTTCAGATACAGCTCGAAGGTGGCGCCGAGGCCCGCGTAGGCACGGTTGACGGTGGCGTCCTTGCCGGGGTCCGAGCCCTCGGCGCGGACCTTCCTCCCCGGCAGGTCCGTGTGGTGGCGGGCGTCGTAGATCGTGCGGTGCGGCTTGTCGGCCTCCGCTCCGGCGGGCGGGGCGACGGTCGGGGCGCCGATGACCGTGGTCAGGCGCCGGTGGGTGCGCTCGTAGGCGTCGCGCTCCAGGGTCTTGCGCGCGGGATTCGCCAGCGCGGGGTCCTCGTGCTGGGCCAGCTTGTCGAGGACGTGAGGTGGCACGACGGTGCAGAAGACGGGCTCGAAGCCCCCGTTGGTCTTCGTCATGCCCGGCACACTTGCACTGAGTTATGCCCGTGTCACTACCCGCAACCATGATTGATGAAATATCGGGACAGCGGGGCGCACTCTCCGTGACGGAGTGGTATGGCACACTTTTTGTCCCATTCATCCCCCGGTCCCGCATACTGATACGGCGCCCCGCATCCGAAGGGGCTCGGCTAGCATGCTTCGCATCATGCGTTTCGGGCTGCTTCTTCTTAGCTGCCGCGGCGAGGGCCTGTAGTCCAGGTCGACTCCCTCCCCGCGGAGCTTGGCGTTGCGTCGTCGGCCGTCCTTCCGGACATCCTGAGGAGCCCGAGTCATCATGGCGAACCGCCAGCAGCCCAGCACCATGCCGATCCACAAGTACGGCCAGTACGAGCAGGTCGCGATTTCCGACCGCTCCTGGCCCGAGCAGCGGATCACCTCCGCGCCCCGCTGGCTCTCCACCGACCTGCGTGACGGCAACCAGTCCCTGATCGACCCGATGTCGCCCGAGCGCAAGCGGCGGATGTTCGACCAGCTGGTCAAGATGGGCTACAAGGAGATCGAGGTCGGCTTCCCGGCGTCGGGGCAGACGGACTTCGACTTCGTACGGTCGATCATCGAAGAGCCGGGCGCGATCCCCGACGACGTCACCATCTCCGTACTGACCCAGGCCCGCGAGGACCTGATCGAGCGGACCGTGGAGTCCATCAAGGGCGCCAAGCGGGCGACCGTCCACCTGTACAACGCCACCGCGCCCGTCTTCCGCCGGGTCGTCTTCCGCGGTTCCAAGGACGACATCAAGCAGATCGCGGTCGACGGCACGCGCCTGGTCATGGAGTACGCCGAGAAGCTGCTGGGCCCGGAGACGGAGTTCGGCTACCAGTACAGCCCCGAGATCTTCACCGACACCGAGCTGGACTTCGCGCTGGAGGTCTGCGAGGCGGTCATGGACGTCTGGCAGCCCGGCCCGGGCCGCGAGATCATCCTCAACCTGCCTGCCACCGTTGAGCGTTCGACCCCCTCCACGCACGCCGACCGCTTCGAGTGGATGGGCCGCAACCTGACCCGCCGCGAGCACGTCGTCCTGTCGATCCACCCGCACAACGACCGCGGCACCGCCGTCGCCGCCGCCGAGCTGGCGCTGATGGCCGGCGCCGACCGCGTCGAGGGCTGCCTGTTCGGCCAGGGCGAGCGCACCGGCAATGTCGACCTGGTCACCCTGGGCATGAACCTGTTCTCCCAGGGCGTCGACCCGCAGATCGACTTCTCCGACATCGACGAGATCCGTCGTACGTGGGAGTACTGCAACCAGATGGAGGTCCACCCGCGCCACCCGTACGTGGGCGACCTGGTCTACACGTCCTTCTCCGGCTCCCACCAGGACGCCATCAAGAAGGGCTTCGACGCCATGGAGGCGGACGCCAGGGCGAAGGGCGTCACGGTCGACGACATCGAGTGGGCGGTCCCGTACCTGCCGATCGACCCGAAGGACGTCGGCCGCTCCTACGAGGCCGTCATCCGCGTCAACTCGCAGTCCGGCAAGGGCGGTATCGCGTACGTCCTGAAGAACGACCACAAGCTGGACCTGCCGCGACGGATGCAGATCGAGTTCTCGAAGATCATCCAGGCGAAGACGGACGCCGAGGGCGGCGAGGTCACCGGCGGCGACATCTGGGCGGTCTTCCAGGACGAGTACCTGCCGAACCCGGAGAACCCGTGGGGCCGCATCCAGGTCCGCAACGGCCAGTCGACGACCGACACCGACGGCGTGGACACGCTGCGGGTCGAGGCGACGGTCGACGGTGAGGACACCGTCCTGACCGGTTCGGGCAACGGTCCGATCTCGGCCTTCTTCGACGCCCTGGCCGCCGTCGGCGTGGACGCCCGCCTGCTGGACTACCAGGAGCACACGATGAGCGAGGGCGCCTCCGCGCAGGCCGCTTCCTACATCGAATGCGCGATCGACGACAAGGTCCTGTGGGGAATCGGCATCGACGCGAACACGACGCGTGCGTCGCTGAAGGCGGTCGTCTCCGCGGTGAACCGCGCGACCCGCTGAGGCCTCTGACCAGGCTCTGACCGGGCATTTCGGGGCCCTGACCGTCGTATACGGCGGTCAGGGCCCCGTCGTTTATCGGCCATCTGTTCATGGAGGTCACGGAGAGGTCTCGTCCAGGGTGCTGACTACGCCTTACCGATGTGGCTAACATCACGGACACCGCGACGATGTTGCCGCGGTGTTAAGGAGGTGCGACGTGCTGCCAGTACGGGGACGAAACGGCCGAGCCGCCAGGCCTGCGCGCCTCCTGGGTACCCGCACCGCGTGGACGCCCGTGGGAGACGGCGAGTTCTTCTGCCCGGGCTGCGGGGGCGACCGCAACTACCAGCGCCTGACCGGCCACCGCCGCTTCATCCTGCTCGGGGTGCCCGTGCTGCCGCGCGGCGAGACCGCGCCGGTCGTGGAATGCGCCGCCTGCCGCCGTCACTTCGGCACCGACGTCCTCGACCACCCCACCACCACCCGCTTCTCGGCGATGCTCCGCGACGCCGTCCACACCGTCACCCTGGCGGTGCTGGCCGCGGGCGGCACCTGTTCCCGTACAGCCCTGGAGGCCGCCGCCGGCACGGTCCGCGCGGCCGGCTTCGACGACTGCACCGAGGAACAGCTGGGCGCGCTCGTCGAGGCGCTGGCCGCGGACACCGGCCGGGTCTACGGCCAGTCCTGCGGCGCCGGACTCGCCATAGAGCTGCACGAGGCCCTGGACCCGCTGGCCCCACACCTCGCTCCGGTCGGCCGCGAATCGATCCTGCTGCAGGGCGCCCGTATCGCCCTGGCCGACGGCCCGTACACCCCCGCCGAACGCGACGTCCTGTCCACCGTGGGCGCCGCCCTCACCATCTGCTCGGACGACGTGACGAGGCTGCTGGCGGCGGCGCGTACACCGTCCTGAGCCGGCTGCTGCTCCCGCCGTTACTCCCGCGGGAGTAACGGCGCCGCCGGGCCACCCCCGGCAGTACCCCTCAACTCGCCCTCACGCCCGACGAACCGTCCCCCGCACGCCGGGAGTCTGGAACCGAACCAGACATCCCGACCGGAGGGAGGCCCGTCCATGGGGGCCGCAAGGACAGGAACACGGGGACGGCGTGCCGTGCCCTGGGTGGTGCTCGGGCTGTGGCTGGCGGCACTCGTGCTCGCCGGGCCGTTCGCGGGGAAGTTCGGCGACATCCAGCAGAACCGGTCCGTGGACTACCTGCCCGACAGCGCCGACTCCACCCAAGTGGCCTGTATTCAGGACAAGTTGCCGGGCGGCGAGGCCACCGACCTGGTGCTCGTCTATCACCGCGACGGCGGCCTCACCGCGGCCGACAGGCAGCGGGCCGGTGCGCAGGTCGCCGAGGTCGGGGCGGAGTACGAGCTCACCGGTACTCCGAAGGCGGTTCCGTCCCGCGACGGCAGCACCCTCATGTACCCGGTCTCCAGCACCCGGCCGGGCCAGGACGACAAGGCGCGCGACGCCTTCGTCGACGGCGTGCGTGGCATCGCCGACGGCGGCTCGGGGCTGAGCGTGGAGGTCGGCGGGCCCGGCGCCCTGAACGCCGACATGAGCAAGGTGTTCGGCTCCATCGACGGCACCCTCCTCTACGCCACCCTCGCCGTCGTCACCGCCCTGCTGATCCTCATCTACCGCAGCCCCTTCCTGTGGCTGGTGCCCCTCGCCGTCGCCGGGGTCGCCGCGGGCATGGCGATGGCCGCCGCGTACGGCCTGCACGAGGCCTTCGGCGTCACCGTCACCGGGCAGAGCGGCGGCGTGATGACGGTCCTCGTCCTCGGCGCGGGCACCGACTACGCGCTGCTGATCGTCTCCCGCTATCGCGAGGAGCTACGGCGGCACGAGCGGCCGTACGACGCCATGCGCGCCGCGCTGAAGGGCTGCGGTCCCGCGGTCCTCGCCTCCTCAGGCACCGTCGCGGCCGGGCTGCTGTGTCTGCTCGCCGCCGACCTCAACAGCAGCAGCGGCATGGGCCCGGTCGGCATGGTGGGTGTGCTCGCCGCCCTCGCCGCGATGATCACCCTGCTGCCCGCCCTGCTGGTCCTCCTCGGCCGCCGCGTCTTCTGGCCGCTGATCCCGGCGTTCGGCAGCGAGCCCAAGGCGCGACGGTCGTTGTTCGCGGCGATGGGCAGCTCGGCCACGCGCCGCCCGGTCGTCGTGCTCGTCGGCGGTGCCGTCCTCATCGGCGCGCTCGCGCTGGGCGCGCTCAACCTGCCCGGCACGCTCAAGCAGGAGGACTCCTTCACCGAGAAACCCGAGTCGATCTCCGCGAGCCAGACCCTGGCCCGCGCCTACCCCGGGCGCAGCAGCCAGCCGATCACCGTCATCGCCCCCACCGGGAAGGCCGACGTCGCGCTGGCCAAGGCCCGTACGACCGACGGGGTCGCCCAGGCGACGGCCGGCCGCACCGGCTCCGGCTGGACGGAGATCTCCGTCTACGCCACTGCGGCCCCGGAGTCGAAGGGGGAGACCCGCACCATCGAGGCCCTGCGCGCGGGGCTCGACGGCACCTACGGCACCTACGTCGGCGGCCCCAGCGCCCAGCAGCTCGACCTGACCGACGGTCAGGCCCGGGACCGCGAGGTCGTCGTGCCGCTGGTCCTCGCCGCCGTGTTCGTGATCCTCGTAGGACTGCTGCGCAGCCTCGTGGCGCCGCTGATGCTGCTCGTCGCGGTGGTCGCGGTGTGGGGCGCGGCCCTCGGGATCGGTGGGCTGGTGTTCGGGCCGGTACTGGGCTTCGCGGGCACGGACTCGGGGCTGGGTCTGTTGTCCTTCGTCTTCCTGGTGGCCCTCGGCGTCGACTACGGCATCTTCCTCATGCACCGCATGCGCGAGGAGTCCGTCGCGGGTGCCGAGCCCGAGGCGGCGGCGCTCACCGCCCTGCGCACCACCGGCGGGGTCATCGCCTCCGCGGGTGTCGTACTCGCCGCCACCTTTGCCGTGCTCACCACGCTGCCGCTGGTGGGGCTGGTCGAGCTCGGGTTCGTGATCGCGGTGGGCGTGCTGCTGGACACGTTCCTCGTACGGACGTACCTGGTGACGACGGCCAGCGTGCTGCTGAAGCGGCGGGTGTGGTGGCCGGGGCGGCTGTCGCGGGTGCCGGAGCCGGTGCGGGTGGAACGGCAGCCGGAGACGGTGTGATGCTGAGCCCCGTGCAGCAGACGACAGTGACGGGATCCCGCCGGGGCGAGCGGATCATGGCGGTGGTCAACCGCGACCCCCGCACCGCCCCGCACGGCACCCGCAACGACGCGATCCTCGCCGCGGTCCTGGCCGTGGCGGGGGTGTGCCTGGCGCTGTTCACCGCCCCGCACGACCGTCCCGACGCGCTCGGCTGGACACTGCTGCTCGCCGCCTACGTGCCGATCGTCTGGCGGCGGCGCCACCCGCTGCTCGTGCTGGCAGCGGTGGTGCTGCTCGTCGCGCCGTACCACGCGCTGGACAACAACCACGGCGCGCCCGTCCCGGCCACCTGCGTCGCCCTGTACACGGTCGCCGTCACCGGCCGCCCCCTGCGGACCGTCCTGACCGCCGTCGCCGTCCTCGGCGTCACGGTGACCGCGATGTTCGCCGTCGACTACCACCAGGGCCTCGAACTCCTCCGGGTCTCCGGCTGGGTGATCGCCACGCTGTTCTGCGGCGTCGACGTCCGTTACTACCGCCAGTACGTGACCGCGATCGTCGAGCGCGCCGAGCGCGCCGAACGCACCCGCGAGGAGGAGGCCCGCCGCCGGGTCGCCGAGGAACGTCTGCGCATCGCCCGCGACCTGCACGACCTGCTCGCCCACACCATCACCCTCATCGGCGTCCAGACCTCCGTCGCCGCACACGTCCTGGCCGCCGACCCCGAACGCCTGGACAGAGAGACGGTGGCGAAGGCTCTGGACGACATCGCGGAGACCTGCCGGACGGCGCGGGGAGAGGTGCGTACGACGCTGGAGGTGCTCCGCGAGAACGACTCCGCAGACGGCCGCGGCCCGCTCCCCGGCCTCGACGGACTGCCCGACCTGGCGGAGACGGCACGGCTCGCGGGCGCCCGTGTCGAGCAGACGGTACGGGTGGGGCAGGCCCCGCCCGCCGTCGGCGCCGCCGCCTACCGCATCGTCCAGGAGGCGCTGACCAACGCGGTACGGCACGCCGGCCCCGAACCGGCCGTACACGTCGACCTGTACGAGGAGGAAGGCGCCCTGCGCCTGTCCGTCACCGACGACGGCACCGGGCCCACCCCCGGCCGGGCGCCCGGCTTCGGGCTCGTCGGCATGCGGGAGCGGGCCCGCAGCGTGGGTGGCACACTCGACGCCGGGCCGCGGGCGGAGGGCGGTTTCGAGGTGACGGCCGTACTGCCGCTGACGACCACGGGGGACGAGAACGGATGACCATCCGAGTACTGCTGGCCGACGATCAGACCCTCGTCCGGGCCGCGTTCGCCATGCTCGTCGAGTCGGCGCGGGACATGGAGGTCGTCGGGCAGGCGGGCACCGGCCGGGAGGCCGTGGCGCTGGCCCGCAGCGAGCGTGCCGACCTGGTGGTGATGGACATCCGTATGCCGGACCTGGACGGCATCGAGGCGACGCGTCTGATCGCTGCCGACGAGGACCTGGCGGGCGTGCGGGTCCTGGTCCTCACCACTTACGACACCGACGAGAACATCGTGGAGGCGCTACGGGCAGGGGCCTCCGGATTCCTGGTGAAGGACACCCGACCGGCCGAACTCCTGGACGCGATCCGCACGGTGGCCGCCGGAGAGTCACTGCTGTCACCGGGACCGACGGCACGCCTGATCGCCCGCTTCCTGCGCAGCCCGTCCGTCCCGGTGGCCGACAGCGGTCCCGAGTGCCTGTCGGAGCGCGAGCGGGAGGTGCTGACCCTCGTCGCCCGTGGGCTCAACAACACCGAGGTGGGGGAGACGCTGGGCCTCAGCCCGCTGACGGCGAAGACCCACGTCAGCCGCATCATGGGGAAGCTGGGGGCGAGGGACAGGGCACAGCTGGTGATGGTGGCGTACGAGTCGGGACTGGTGACTCCGGGGACGATGTGACGGACAGGTCAGCGTCTGACGGCCCGTGAGGGAGATCGATGACCACCCTGAGCCGCACTCTCGTAGTCGCCGCGGTGCTCCTGGCACCCCTCGCCGTGACAGCACCCGCCTCCGCCGCGACGGCCCCCTGCACGTCCTCCGTCCCCTACGTCTCGGGCCAAGGGGGCTACGACACCTACCGCATCCCGGCGACGGTCACCACCCGCCGGGGCACGGTCCTCGCGTTCGCCGAGGGTCGGCACAACGGTGCGGGGGACACCGGGCACATCGACGTCGTCCTCAGACGCTCCGGCGACGGGGGCTGCACCTGGGGCCCGCTGCACGTGGTGGCCGCCGGGAACGGGGACACCCGGGGCAACCCCGCCCCCGTCGTCGACCCGCGCACCGGCGCGGTCGTCCTCGTCACCTCCTACAACAGCGGTGCCGTCACCGAGGCGCAGATAATGCGGGGCGAGGTCACTCCGGAGGAAGGTCGCCGGGTGTTCGTGCAGCACAGCTGGGACGACGGGCGGCACTTCACGCCTCCGCGGGACATCACGGACGAGGTGAAGCCGGCGGGCTGGCGCTGGTACGCGACGGGGCCGGGCCACGCGGTCGCGCTGACCCGCGGCCCGCACGCCGGCCGACTGGTCGTCCCGGCCAACCACTCCGCCGCGCCGCCCGCCGGCTCGCAGGACACGGGCCAGGAGGCCAAGTACTACGGCGCCCACGCCATCTACAGCGACGACGGCGGGCGGACCTGGCGGCTGGGCTTCGTCGACTCCTCCTACGACGGTGTGGACAACGCCAATGAGTCCGCGGCCGCCCAACTCCCCGACGGCAGGCTGTACTTCAGCGCCCGGGACCAGAACGGGACGAGTGTCGGCAACCGGCTGGACACGTACTCCGGTGACGGTGGTGAGTCCCTCGACCGTCCGTACGCCGTGCAGTCCATGCTGGACGATGTGCCGGTGGTGCAGGGCAGTGTTCTCCAACTCGTCGGGTTTCGCGCCCCGTTGCTGTTCTCGGGCCCGTCCGTGCCGACCGCTCGGCGGGTGATGGCGATCTGGCGGAGTGAGGATGGCGGGGAGACCTTCGCGAAGGTGCTGACGGTGTCGGCGGAGCCGGCGGCGTACTCCGACCTGGTGCAGGTCGATCGGGGCACGGTGGGGTTGCTGTACGAGACGGGTGTGTCGGGGCCGTACGAGACGATCGAGTTCCGCCGGGTGCCGGTGTCCGACCTGGGGTAGCGGTTTTTTCGCCCCCGCCGCCCCTACCCGTCCCGTCCCTGGGGGCTGCCGCCCTCAGACCCCCGCTTCGGCCTGAACGGCCTCGTCCTCAAACGCCGGACGGGCTGAAAGATCAAGCCCCGGCCGGCGAAGAAGATCAGGCCCGGTCGGCGAAAATTCAGCCCCTCCGGCGTTTGAGGAGCGGGGGTCCGGGGGCTGGCCCCCGGTACGGGACGGGTAGGGGCGGCGGGGGCGAAAAAACCCCTACAGGAGCCCCGCCGCCGCCAGGAACTTCCCCACCCGCTCCACCTCCTCCGCCGACAACGGCACCTGAGGCTCCGCCGTCGCCGCACAGCCGATCACCCCCCGAAGATGCAGCGCCGCCTTGAACGCCCCCAGCGCCGACGAACTACCCCCCATCCGCCCCGGATCCCCGACCCGCACCATCCCGAACAGCGCACACAACCGCTCCTGTTCGGCCCGAGCCCGCTCCCAGTCCCCCGACCGGCACAGCCCGTCGAGGCGGACGTACCCATGAGGGTCGACATTGGCGAGCCCGGGCACAGCCCCGTCCGCGCCCACCGCGAGCGCCGCGTCGATGATCAGTTCCGAGCCGGTGAGGACACTGAAACCACCGATGTCGGACCGGTTGCGGGCCCCGGTGACGACGGCGCGGAAGCCGGCCAGATCGCCGCTGGAGTCCTTGAGCCCCGCGAGCACGCCTTCGGCGGCCAGGTCGAGGACGACGTCCGCGGGCAGTTTCGTGTGCACGGCGGCCGGGATGTCGTACGCGACCACCGGCACCGGCGACGCGGCCGCGATCACGCGGTAGTGCCGCGCGATCTCCACCGGATGCGTCCCCGCGTAGAACGGTGCCGTCACCACCACCGCGTCCGCGCCGGCAGCCGTCACCGCCGCCACATGATCCAGCACCCTCGGCGTCGTCATGTCGATCGCCCCGGCCAGTACCGGCAGTTGACCGCCCACATGGGCCACCACCGCCTCCACCACCAGCCTCCGCTGACTGTCCGTCAGATACGCCGCCTCCGAGGACGACCCCAGCACGAACAGCCCGTGCACCCCGCCCCCCACCAGGTGGTCGACCAGCCTGAGCAGGGAGGGGACGTCCACCTCGCGGTCCGGTGTCAGGGGCGTGCAGACGGGCGGGACGACACCGGTGAGCGGGGCGGGAAAGGTCATCAAGGCTCCCTGGGATGACTGGGGTGACTCTCGTGGTTCTCGTGGTTCTGGTGGTTCTGTCGTACGAGGTCGCGGGTTGAGGCGTCCTCCTCTACAGGATGGTGGCAGCGAAACCGGTGGCCCGGGCTCGACGCGGCGGAAAAGTCCGGCATTTCCGCCGCGCACATCTCGTCCGCCTTCCAGCACCGCGTACGGAACGGGCACCCGCTCGGCGGTCGCGTCGCCGACGGCACCGGGCCGGTAAGGGGGATGGGTTCGATGGGGTTCAGGAGGCCGGGGGTCGCCGAGAACAGGGCGCGGGTGTACGGGTGCCGGGCGCGGTCCGTGACGTCCGCGGCCGGGGACTCCTCGACGATCCGGCCGAGGTACATGGTGATCACGCGGTCGCTCATCCGCCGTACCGTCTGGATGTCGTGCGAGACGAAGACCAGCGCCAGGCCCAGGCGTTCCTTCAGGTCCAGGAGCAGGTTGAGGATCTGGGCACGTACCGACACGTCCAGGGCGCTCGTCGGTTCGTCGGCCACCACCAGGCCGGGGTCCAGCGCCAGCGCCCGCGCGATCGCGACTCGTTGGCGCTGGCCGCCCGACAGCTGGCCGGGCAGGGCGTCTGCCAGGGCCCGGGGGAGGCCAACCAGGGACATCAACTCCCTTACCCGGTCCTCGCGTTGGGGCCTGGTTCCCCGGTTGTGCACGTCCAGCGGGTCCCGCAGGATCTGCCGTACCGGCAGCCTCCGGTTCAGGGCCGTCGACGGGTCCTGGAAGATCATGCCGGTGCTGCCGCCGACGGCCGCCCTGCGTTCGGCGGCCGGCATCGACCACAGGTCCCGGCCCTGGAAGGACACCGTGCCGGAGGTCGGCCGCACCACGCCCACCAGCACCTTCGCCAGCGTCGACTTGCCGCACCCGGACTCGCCGACGACGCCGACCGTCTCGCCGGGCGCGATGCCGAGGTCGGCGCCGGTGAGCGCGTACACCTTGTCCCGGGTGAACAGGCCGCCACTGCGCGCCTTGTGGACGACATGGGCGTCGGACAGCTCCACGATCGCGTTCACTGCACAGCCTCCGGCTCCGACGTGACGAGCTCGACCGCCGGATGGTGACAGGCCGCCGTGTGCGTCGGCGTGCCCAGCAGGTCGGGCGGGGTGGTGCGGCAGACGTCGGTCGCGAGCGGGCAGCGGTCGGCGAAGCGGCAGCCCGCCGGGAAGTCCGCGGGGGAGGGGACCACGCCTCTGATCTGCGTCATCCGCTCGGCCGCCGACTCCAGCGACAGCACGCTGCCGAGCAGGCCGCGCGTGTAGTGGTGGGCCGGCGCCTCCACCAGGTCGGCGGTCACGCCCGTCTCCACGATCTGCCCGCCGTACATCACCACCACCCGGTCGGTGACGTCCGCGACCAGCGCCAGGTCGTGCGAGACCAGGATCAGCGCAAAGCCCAGCTCCTCGCGCAGTCGCAGCAGCAGCTCTATGACCTGCGCCTGGACCGTCACGTCCAGCGCCGTCGTCGGCTCGTCGGCGACGATCAGCTTCGGGTCGCGGGACAGGGCCATGGCGATCAGCACGCGCTGGCGCTGGCCGCCGGAGAGTTCGTGCGGATAGCTGCGCAGGGTGCGGTCGGGGTCGAGGCCGACCATCGCCAGCAGCTCGGCGGGGGTACGGCGCCCTCCACGCCGTACGACCTGCTTCAGCTGGGCCCGGATCGTCATCGCGGGGTTGAGGGACGACAGCGCGTCCTGATAGATCATCGCCATCTCGTGACCGAGAAGCCGACGCCGCGCCTTCATCGTCTCGGCCAGCAACTCCCGCTGGTTGAAGCGGACTTGGCCGCGGATCCGGGCGCCCTTCGGCTCCAGTCCCATGATCGCCAGCGCGGTCAGCGACTTCCCACAGCCCGACTCACCGACCAGCCCCAGCACTTCCCCGGCCCGCACCTCGAAGCTGATCCCGTCGACGATGTCGACCCCGCCGTGCCGCCCTTCGAACCCGATGGCAAGGTCCTCGACTGCTAGGACGGGCGGCTGTGCAGCGCCCCGAAGGGGCGCGGGGAACTGCGCGACCAGCCCAGATGCAGCCGCACCCGCCCGACGGCCTGTCGCGGCACCCCCTTCGGCGTTCCGAGCCCGCAGCCGCGCCCCCGCAGCCGCCAGCCCAGGCAACTGCAACACCTCACCGCTGCCGGGCTCCGCGGCCTCCAGCCGGTCGTCGTCCTGGCGTACGTCGACCTCCCGGGCCGGCGGTGCCGCCCACGCGTCCGACACCCCCTCCGACAGGATGTTCAGCGACAGCACGGTCACCAGAATGAGCAGACCCGGGAAGACCGTGGCCCACCAACCCCCGGTCAGCACCATGTCCTTGCCGTCGGCGATGACACTGCCCCACGACGGGTCCGGAGGACGCACCCCCGCCCCGATGAAGGACAGCGACGCCTCGAAGACGATGGCCTCGGCGACCTGCACCGTGCAGAACACCAGCACGGGCGCGGCGCAGTTGACGGCGACATGCTTCAGCACGATGTGCGGCGTCCGGGCGCCGATCACCCGCTCCGCCGTCACATAGTCCTCGCCGTACTGGTCGAGGACGTTCGCCCGTACGACCCTTGCCACCGGCGGCATGAACAGGAACGCGATCGCGCAGATGAGGACCGTGATCCCGCCGCCGAACACGGCCACCAGGACGGCCGCGAGCGCGATGCCGGGAAACGCCATCACCACGTCCAGGCAGCGCATCAGCGTCTCGTCGACACCCTTGCGGGAGGTGGCCGCGACCGCCCCGATCAGCGCCCCGACCACCAGTGCGAGGGCCGTCGCGCCGAGGCCGATCGCGAGCGACCAACGCGCGCCGTACATCAGCCGGCTGAGGATGTCCCGGCCGAGGCTGTCCTGGCCCATCCAGTGGTCGGCGGACGGGTGCCCGGTGCCGTCGACGGGCGCCTGCTGGTCGAGCGGGTCGTCCGGTGCGAGCAGCGGCGCGAGGAGCGCCACGAGGAGCACGACGGCCAGGAAGCAGACCGCGACCTTCGACAGCGGCGGCAGCCGGCGCCGGCCGCGCAGGCGGATGCCGGGCCGGGACAGTGCCTCGGTGAGGCTCTTGCGCGTGAACTGCGTGATCATGCGGTCGTATCCCTCAGTCGCGGGTTGACCAGCAGGTAGAGGATGTCGATGACGAGGTTGACCACGACGAAGCCGGTCGCCGTGGTCAGCACGACGCCCTGGACGACGGCCGGGTCGCCGTTCTTCACGGCGTCGATCATCAGCTTGCCCATGCCGGGGAGCGAGAAGATCGTCTCGATGACGACCGCACCGCCGAGCAGATACCCGACGCGCAGGCCCAGGACGGTGAGCGGGTTGATGAGGGCGTTGCGCAGCACATTCCGGCCGACCACCACCCGCGGCGGCAGTCCGCTGCCGATCGCCGTGCGGACGTAGTCCTTGTCCAGTTCCTCGACCACGGATGTCCGCACGACGCGGGTGAGCTGGGCCGCCACCGGAAGGGACAACGCCAGCGCCGGCAGGGTCATCGTCTTGAGCCAGCCGGTGAAGGAGTCGGCGGGGTTGATGTAGCCGCCGGTCGGGAACCAGCCCAGGTCGACCGCCAGGTACTGGATCATCAGCAGCGCCAGCCAGAAGCCGGGGGCCGCCACGCCGGTCAGCGAGACCACCCGGATGATCTGGTCGGGCAGCCGGTCCCGGTAGATCGCCGCGGTCACCCCGCCGACCAGCGACAGCACCACCGCGATGCCGAGGCCCAGGAAGGTGAGCTGGAGGGTGAGCGGCAGCGCGGTGGTGACCTGGTTGATCACGGGGGCGCGGGTCAGGGCGCTGGTGCCCATGTCGCCGTGGAGCAGGTCGCCGACGAAGTGGACGTAGCGCACGGGCAGCGGGTCGAGGAGGCCGTTCTGCTCGCGGAAGTCGTGCAGCTGCTGTGGGGTGGGGTTCGCGCCCTGGAAGAACGCGGACGCCGGGTCGACGTCCGAGAAGCGCATCACCAGGAACACGAACAGCACGATGCCGAGCATCAGCGGCACGAGCAGGGCGATACGGCGGAGCAGGATCCGGACGACGGCGATCACGAGCCCGCTCCTAGACCCACTTGGCCTGCAACAGGTTGATCCCGGGATACGGCTGTGCCCTTATCCCCGTCAGCTTCTTCGGGTCCCAGGCGGTCATCAGCTCGTTGTGGACGACCGGGTAGAGGACGGCCTGCTCGGCGACGACGTCGAGGTAGTCCTGGATGATCGCCTTCTTCTTCGCCGGGTCGGGCTCCTGGGTGGCCCGGTCCATGTCTTTGAAGAGCTGCTTGGCGACGGCGTTGTCCGCCCAACGTGCGTATCCCATCCACAGGTTGGTGGGCCCGTAGTTGTAGTGCATGATCAGGTCGGCGTCGAGGCCGAACTGGTTGGGGTTCGAGGCCGCGGCGACGACCTGGTAGTCCTGCTTCTGGTCCATCTTGGTGAAGACGGCGGTGGTCTCCTGCGGCGAGAGGGTCGTGCGGACCCCGATCGCGTCCCAGGAGGACTTGATGGTCGGCAGGCAGTCGACGATCCAACTCACGTTCACGGCGAGGATGTTGATGCTGAGGTTCTTGACCCCGGCCGCCTTCAGCAGGGCCTTCGCCTTCTCGGGGTCGTAGTCGTAGACGGTCTTCGCCCGCCGGTAGCTGGGGTTGCCCTCGTTCAGGAACGAGGACGACGGCTTCCCGTGCCCCTTCAGCGCGACCTGCACCATTTTCTCGGTGTCGATGGCGTAGTGCAGCGCCTGCCGCACCCGTACGTCGTCGAACGGCTTGTGCTTGGTGTTGAACATCAGGAACAGGTTGTTCATGCCGGCCCCGCCCGCGACCGTCAGCCCACCGCTCTTGAGCTGCTCGATGTTGGCGTACGGGATGTTGTCGGAGATCTGCGCGCCCGCGCTGGAGCCCGAGATCCTGGCGACGCGCGGGGCGGCGTCCACGATCGTCAGCCAGTTCATCTTCTTGAAGGCCGCCGGGTGCGGGCCGTTGTAGTCGGCGAACGCCTCGAAGGTGGTGTTCGACTTCGGGTGGTGCGCGGTCTGCTCGTACGGTCCCGAGCCGATCGCGAGACCCGTGATGGCCTTGTCCCAGGCGCCCGGCTTCGAGAAGACGTGCTTCGGCATGATCTTCGCGAGAGTGAGCCGGGAAAGCCCGTCCGGGAAGGGGAACTTGAGCACCAGCTCGACGCTCTGCGCGCCGATCTTCCGGACCTCCTTCAGCCAGCTGGCGAAGAAGCCCTTGGCGAGGGTCTGGGTCTTCGGGTCGAGGATGCGGTCGAAGACGAAGACGACGTCGTCGGCGGTGACGGGCTTCCCGTCATGGAACTTCGCACCCGCCCGCAGGGTGAACTTCCAGGAGGTGGCGTTCAGGTCCGTCGGCACCTGGGTCGCCAGCGCCGCGTACGGCTTGCGGGAGATCGGGTCGGTGTCGAGCAGACCCTCGTAGATGTGGTTGTTGGCGGCCATGCAGAAGGCGGACGCGGTCTGTGTGGGATCCCAGGTGCCGTCGTTGCCGTAGCCGATGACCGCCGTCAGCGTGCGGTCCTTGCCGCCCCCGCCGCCGGTGTCGTTGGTGGACTGGGGCCCGGACGAACAGGCCGACAGCGACGCGGAGACGGCGGTGGCCGCACCCAGCGCGCCGGTGTACTTCAGGAAGGTCCGGCGATGCACGGTTCCTCCAGCGAGAGTGAGGAGATACGACGTCCTACGTCCTGCGTCAGCCGCGACCATAAGAGGGGCTTCGAGGGCGGTCAAGGGATCGAACACGAATGGCGTAGCCGCCAGAGGTCGGGCCAATGGCGGTATGAAATGGCGGGAGTTGGCGCATGTCACCGCCGGACATGGGACGTGGGACGTCCGGCGCGCGTACGATGCCGCGCATGTCCGAGGAGTCGAGGAACAGCCGGATACGGCGCGAGGTCGTGCAGCTGATCCTCGACCGCAGGCTCGGCCCCGGCGCCCCGCTGCCCACCGAGGCCGAACTGATGGAGGGCCTCGGCGTCAGCCGCAACTCCGTGCGCGAGGCCCTCAAGGCACTCCAGGCGCTGGACATCGTGGAGATCAGACACGGCTACGGCACGTATGTCGGCCAGGCGTCCCTGACCCCCCTCGTCGACGGCCTCACCTTCCGCACCCTGGCCCGGCACGACGACGACACCGGGGCGCTCGCCGAGATCCTGCAGGTGCGGGAGGTGCTGGAGGAGGGGCTGGTCCGGCGGATCGCGGGGACGGTCACCGAGGCGGAGCTGGACGCGCTGGAAGCGGTCGTGGCCCGGATGGAGGCGGCGGTCCGGGCGGAGCGCCCGTTCCCCGAACTCGACCGCGAGTTCCACGAGCTGCTCTACGCCTCCCTTGGCAACGCGTTCGTGCCCCAGCTGCTGGGGGCCTTCTGGACCGTGTTCCGCAGGGTCGCGGGCGCCCGCGGCTGGACGGACGACCCGGCACCCGAGGTGACGGTCCGCCGCCACCGGGACATCGTGACGGCCCTGCGGGCCGGGGACGCCGAGGGCGCCCAGCGCGCGATGGCACACCACTTCCGCGGGATCGAGGCCCGTACGCTGACCCGGTGACGGACGCCGACAAGGGCAAGCACACAGGCACCTGGCACCCCACGGACCCGGGTGTGCTGCGGCTGCCCTCGGGCCGGCTGGTGCGGGGCCGCGGGCTGCGGCACCCCCTCGACCCGGGCGCGCCCACGCCCTCGTACGCCCTCTACCTCCTCGGCAGCGAACCCCCGCCCGTCCCCTGGGAGTTCACCTGGGTCCGCTGGCCCGACTTCCGCCTGCCGGCCGACCGCCCGGCCGCCCGCGCGGCGCTGACCGAGGCCTGGGAGCGGGCGGCGACCGAGCGGGTCGAGGTCGCCTGCGGGGGCGGGCGCGGGCGGACCGGCACGGCGCTGGCGTGTCTGGCGGTCCTGGACGGCGTACCGGCCGAGGAGGCCGTGGACTTCGTACGGCGTCACTACGACCGGCGCGCGGTGGAGACGCCGTGGCAGAAGCGGTACGTCCGGAGGTTCTAGCCGAGGACCTCCGCCAGCAGGGCCGCCGTGTCGGCGATCAGTGGGTGGTCCCACTCCGCGGCCTGGTCCGGTTTCGTCACCTGCACGGCGAGCACGACCGGGGTGCCGTCCGGGGTCCAGGCGATGCCCACGTTGTTGTTCGTGCCGTAGGAGCCCGCGCCGGTCTTGTCGGCGACCGTCCACGTCTTCGGGAGGCCGGCGCGCAGGCGGTTGCCGCTGGTGGTGTTGGACAGCAGCCAGTGGGTGAGGAGTTCGCGGTCCGGTCGGCAGAGGGCGTCGCCCAGGACCAGTCGGGCGTACGAGTGTCCGATCGCGCGCGGGGTCGTCGTGTCCGTGATCCGCCACGGTTCCGCCGAGTTGAGGTCGGTCTCCCAGCGGTCGAGTCGGGTCACCGGGTCGCCGATCGAGCGGGCGAACCGGGTGATGGCGGTGGGGCCGCCCAGCTCTCGCAGGAGCAGGTTGCCGGCGGTGTTGTCGCTGTAGCGGATGGCCACGTCGGCCAGCTCGGCGACGGTCATGCCGTCCGCCAGGTGTTCCCTGGTCTTGTCCGAGCCGTCGACGAGGTCGGCCTCGGTGTAGTGGATGCGGCGGGCGAGGACCTCGCCGTGCCGGTCCAGGTCGCGCAGAACGGCTCCCGCGGCCAGGGTCTTGAAGAGCGAGCAGAGGGGGAAGCGTTCGTCGGCGCGGTGGGTGACGGTCTGCTGCGTACGGACGTTGTGCGCGAACACGCCCAGACGGGCGCCGTGTTGCTGTTCCAGCTCGCGCAGGCGGTCGGTGACATCTCTGCCGGCGGCGAGGGCGGGGGCGCTCGTGAGGAGCGCCGCGGCGGTGGCGGTGCCTGCGGTGAGCAGGGTGCGTCGGCCTAAGATCTTGCTCTCCTTCGCTCGATACTTCGCTCGATACGGTGCGACGATCTCTGATCGTCCTTTCAATGATCGACGCCGTACGTCATCCCTTGGTTGCCGTGCCGTAGACCATCGGCGGACGGCGGCGCGGGCCCGTCCTCGCCACAGTGGGAGGCATGGAGAAGACGAAGGGGATCAATCGGGCGCAGTTCCTCGCGGGGGCGGCGGCCCTCGGTCTGTCGGCGGCGGTGCTGCCGTCCCGCCCGGCCGCGGCAACCGGCCGTGGACTGCGCCACCGTGGCGTCGTGTACACCGTCGGCGAGGGGGAGACCCCGGGGACCGCGTGGAGCGCCGCCCGGATGCGCCGGGACATCCGCGCCATCCGCGACGAACTGCACGCCGACACCGTCGACGTCACCGGCGACGGCGTCGAACGCCTCACCGCCACCGCCGCCGAGGCCGCCGAACGCGGGCTGCACGTATGGCTCCAGCCGACCCTCGCGGACGCCCCGCAGCGCGACACCCTCGAGCACCTGGCCGAGTGCGGCCGGTTCGCGGAGCGGCTGCGGCGGCAGGGCGCGAGCGTCGACTTCAGCGTGGGCTGCGAGTTCTGGCTCTTCGTGCCCGGGATCGTGCCGGGGGAGACGGTCCTGGAGCGGGTGCAGAACATGCTGAACGGCACCTTCGACCCCGTGCAGATGCAGCGCCGCCTCGACCGCTTCACCGCGAGGGCGGCGGCCGTCGGCCGGTCCGTCTTCCACGGGAACCTCAGCTACGCCGCCGCCCAGGACGACAAGGTGGACTGGCGGCTCTTCGACGTCGTCGGCATCGACTACTACTCGTACTTCCGTCATCACACCGACTATGTACGGGAGTTGAGGCGCTACCTGCGCTGGGGCAAGCCCCTCGCGATCACCGAGTTCGGAACCTGTACCTACAAGGGCGCTCCCCAGGCGGGCGGCATGGGCTGGAACGTCGTCGACTACGACAAGGACCCGCAGGAGATCAAGGGCCACCTCGTCCGCAGCGAACACACCCAAGCCGCCTACCTGGCAGACCTGTTGGAGGTCTTCGAGTCCATGGGCCTGTACGCGGCGATGGCCTTCGAGTTCGTCACCCCGGACGCCCCGCACTGCACCGACAACCCGCGCTACGACCTCGACATGGCGAGCTACAGCATCACGAAGACCATCAAGGACCGCCCCGACGACCCCCGTTCGGGCTGGCACTGGGAGCCGAAGGAGGCGTTCCATGCGCTCGCCCGCCGCTACAGCCGGTGTGCTCACTTGCAGTAGACGTCCCGCCGCGGCCGCTCGCCCGTGGCCAGGAACCGCGAGACCGTCTCGTCGCCGCACGCGTTGCCGTTCTCGAGATAGGCCTCGTGCCCGGTGGAGTTCACGGTCACCATGACGGCACGGCGGCCGAGGGCCGCGCGGAGCTTCAGGGCGCCGCTCAGGGGCGTGGCCACGTCCCGCTTGTTCTGTACGAGCAGGACATTGGACGGGCCCCGGTCGGTGATCCGCACCGGACTCTCCTTCGGCTGCCACGGCCAGGCGGCGCACACCATCGCGCTCCTCGGCAGGCCCGCGGTCAGCGGGTACTTGGCGCGGCTGGCGTCGACGCCCTTCTGGTAAGTGGCGGCATCGCGCGGCCACGCGGCGTCGTTGCAGACGGTGGCGGCGCCGACCGCGACGACGTTCTGCATGACGGCGTCCGGCGGGGACGGCGGCGCGGGCGGGACGGTGCCCTTGCGGGCAGCCGCGATCAGCTTGGCCAGGGTGGGGTATTCGTCGGGGTCGTAGAGGCTGTCCAGCATCGTCTGGCGCAACACGTTGCCGTTCAGTTCCTCCGGGCTGGCGCCGGGCCAGGGGATCGGCTCACGGTCCAGACGGGCGGCGAGGCGGAGGAAGAGCGGGCGGACCTCGGCGGCCGTTCCGGCCAGCCGGTACGGATTGCCGGGTGCGGACGCCCACTTGGCGAACTCGGGGAAGTTGTCCTCGACGCCCGCCTCGTACGCGGCGAGCCAGGCCCGCTCCGCCCGGACCGGGTCGGGGTTGTCGTTGCTGTCCAGCACGATGCGGTCGGTGTGCTGCGGGAACATCTCGTTGTAGGCGGCGCCGACATACGTGCCGTACGAGACGCCCCACGCGGACAGCTTGCGCTCGCCGAGCGCGGCGCGGATGCGGTCGATGTCCCGGGCGTTGTTCTTGGTGGTGAGGTGTCGCATCAGCTCGCCGCCGTTGCGGGCGCAGTCGCCGGACAGCCGCCGGGCGTTGCTCATGTTCTCGGTGACGGAACCGTCGGGGGCGGGCCAGGGGCGCAGCTTCGACAGGGCCAGGTCGGCACGGTCGAGGCCGCAACTGAGGGCCGTGGAGGGCGCGTTGCCGCGCGGCGCGAACCCGATCAGGTCGTACGTGTCCCGCACGGCCTGCGGCAGCTTCTGCCCCTTGCCGGAGGGGTCGCCGAGGCTGGTGCCGCCCGGGCCGCCGGGGATCAGCAGCAGCGCGCCCCGGCGGGCGGACGGTTTCTCGCTGGGGATGCGGGAGAGGGCCAGGTCGATCTTCGGCCCGCCGGGGCGGGCGTAGTCCATGGGCACTTCGAGGGTCGCGCACTGCTGGCGGGGGTCGAGGCCGCTGCCCGTGCACTTGGTCCACTTCAGTGAGGTGTCGGCGGCGGACGCGGTGAGGGGCGTGACGGCACCGAAGACGATGCCGGAGGCGGCGGCTATCAGGGCTGCGCTCTTCGTGATCTCCTTCATGGGTACGAGGCTCCCGGACGCCGCCCGCGCATCACATCCGGTCAACAGCCTTGTCGGCAGGGGGGTTTACCCCCGTCCGGGCGCAGGGTTTCTCATACGTCCCGCTGGTCCACGGCCACCACCGCCACGACGGCCGCGACCGCCGCCCACACCGCGAACACGACCCACCCGCCCGCGACGGTCGTCGGATACTTCGGGACCAGGGTGTAGGGCTCGTGCCCGTAGCCCACGTCGACGAGCCGCACCCAGGCGTTGAACGGAAGAGCGTTCCTGACGCACGCCGTCCAGTGGTAGCGCTCGGTGATGAAGGACGGCAGGAGCAGCAGGATGCCCGTCGTCAGGACCATCGTCGTGGCGCTGTGCCGGATCAGTGCCCCCATGCCCATGCCGATCAGCGCGCTCACCGGGGCGAGCAGCGCCGACGCCACCGCCACTCGCCAGGCGCCCGGGTGGCCGATCGGTACGCCCAGGCCACGGCCGTCGAGGATGGCCTGCGACGCGGCGTAGGACGCGCCGGCGACGACCGCGCCGAACGCCGTCATCACCGCCGTCAGTACTACCACCTTCGCGGCCATCAGGGCACGCCGGTCCGGCACGGCGGTGAAGGTCGTACGGACCAGGCCCGTCGCGTACTCGCCGACGATCGTGATCGCGCCGATGCCCGCGCACGCCAGCACCAGGATCATGGCGGAACCGGGGGTGAAGGCGTCCCGCAGCGCCCAGTACAGGAAGCCTTCGCGGATCGGCCCGCCGTAGCGCGGGAAGTTGACGTAGTCGGCGCGGGCCGCGTTCGCGTTGAAGCCGACGACGGCCAGGGCACCGCAGCCGAAGGCCCAGTAAGTGGAGCGCAGGGAACGGAGTTTGATCCACTCGGCGGCGAGCAGGTCGGTGAAGCGGGCGGCCGGCAGGGCGAGGGCGGTGGTCATCGGGGCTCTCCTGCGAGGTACTCGACACTGTCGGCGGTCAGTTCCATGAACGCGGTCTCCAGCGAGGCCGTCTGCGTGGCCAACTCCCAGAGCAGGAAGCGGTGTTCGTGCGCCAGCTCGCCGACCCGGACGGCGTCGAGCCCGTCGACCTTCAGCGTCTCCTCGCCGCACGGCGCCACCACCGCACCCTCCGCGGCCAGTACGACGGCCAGCGCCCCGGCGTCCGGCGACCGCACCGTCACCGTGGGCGCCGTCCCGCGCGCGGCGAACTGCACCAGACTCTCGGCGGCGATGAGCTCCCCGCGCCCGATGACGATCAGCTCGTCGGCGGTGTTCTCCATCTCCGACATCAGATGGCTGGAGACGAAGACGGTACGGCCTTCGTGGGCGAGCCTGCGGAACAGTCCCCGTACCCACAACACCCCTTCCGGATCAAGTCCGTTGAGCGGCTCGTCGAACATCAGCACCGGCGGATCGCCGAGCAGCGCGGCCGCGATGCCGAGCCGCTGCTTCATGCCGAGGGAGAAGGTGCCGACCCGACGCCGGGCCGCGGAGCCGGTGAGCCCCACCTCGGCGAGCACCTCGTCCACCCGCGCCTTCGGGATGCGGTTGCTGCGGGCCAGCGCGTGCAGATGCGCCCGCGCACTCCGCCCGCCGTGCACGTCATGGGCGTCGAGGAGGGCGCCGACGTGGCGCAGGCCGCGCGGGTGGCGGCGGAACGAGCGGCCGCTGACCGTGGCGGTGCCGCCGCTCGGTTCGACGAGCCCGAGCAGCATCCGCAGGGTCGTGGTCTTGCCCGCGCCGTTCGGGCCGAGGAAGCCCGTGACATGGCCGGGGCGGACGGTGAAGGACAGGTCGCGGACGGCGGTCGTAGGGCCGTACCGCTTGGTGAGTTGCTCGACTTCGATCATGCGGACCACGGTCGCGCGGGCGGCGGGTGCGGGGCATCGGGCGGGGGCTGACACTCGTACGGTCCGGCTGTCGACCCTGGTTGTACGTCCACGGGCCGATGACCGGGCCCGGCGCCCGGCCTACGATCGCGGCATGCCCGCCACTTCGCCTCCGCCGCCCCTGGTCAAACGCGTGTCGCCGGCCGGGTGGACGGCGATCGTGTGGTGCGCGAGCGTGCTGTTCACCCTGCTGACGACCTTCCGGCTGCCCGGCGAGATGATGCCGGCGCAGTGGCCGGCGGCCCAGTTGTACCGCTGGGACGGGCTCACGTTCCTCCTGTTGTCGACCGCGATGGCGTTGCAGGGCGGCAGGCTGCTGCACCGCAGGCCGCTGCTCGCGACCGCCATGACGATCCTGGCGGCGGTCTTCGAGACGACCACCCTCGGCGTCGCCGGGCTGCCGATGGCGCAGTACCTCGCGACCATGGTGGCCCTGTACTTCGTCGCGTCCGCCTATCCACGGCGCACCGCGCTCATCGCCCTGGCCATGGCGGTCGGCACCCTGATCGCGTACATAGTCATACGCATGCTGCACAACTGGATCGTCAGCACCTCCGCCGAACTGGCCGTCGCCCTGGTGACCGTGATCGTCTGGCTCCTCGGCAGCTCCGCGCACCAGTCCCGCGTGCACGCCGAGCGGCTCAGCGCCGAGCACGCGGCCCAGGCGGTCACCGCCGAACGCCTGCGCATAGCCCGCGAGATGCACGACACGGTCGCGCACAGCATCGGCATCATCGCCCTGCAGGCCGGGGCGGCCTCCCGGGTCGCGACCGCGCATCCCGAGGCGGCGCTGACGGCGATGCGGGCGGTGGAGAACGAGGGCCGCCAGACCCTGGCCGGCCTGCGCCGCATGCTGGTCGCCCTGCGCGCGGCGGACGCGGGCCAGGACCCGGACCTCGCCCCCGCGGGACTGGCGGACGTCGACCGGATGGCGGCCACGACGACGGCCGCGGGCGTCCGGGTGGAGGTACGGCGGCTCGGCGAGGCACGCCAACTCCCGCCCGACATCGACCTGTCGGCGTTCCGGATCATCCAGGAGTCCGTCACCAATGTCGTACGGCACGCGGGTACGCGCGCGTGCCGGGTCACCCTGGACTACCGCGACGACGAGCTCACTCTGGAGATCACGGACGACGGCGCGGGGTCCGGCAGCTCGACCGACACCGGGTTCGGCCTGGCCGGCATGCGCGAGCGAGTGGCCCTGCTGCACGGCGAGTTCACGGCGGCCTCGCGTCCCGAGGGCGGCTTCCGCGTGACGGCCCGTCTGCCGCTCCCGGTGGCCGTCCGATGACCGAGGCCCCGACGGTCCGCGTCCTCCTCGTCGACGACCAGGAACTCATCCGCACCGCACTGAGCATGGTCATGGCCGACATCGAGGACGTGGAGGTCATCGGCGAGGCGGCGACGGGCAAGGACGCGGTACGGCTGGCCGGCGAACTCGACCCCCACGTGGTGGTGATGGACATCCGCATGCCGGGGATGGACGGCATCGAGGCGACGCGGCGGATCACGGAGACACGGACCGATGTGCGGGTGGTCGTCCTGACCACCTTCGACGACGACGCCTACGTGTACGGGGCGCTGCGCGCCGGCGCGTCCGGCTTCCTGGTCAAGGACATGGCGCTGGACGACATCATCGCGGCCGTGAGGGTGGTGGCGGCAGGCGACGCGCTCATCGCGCCGAGCGTGACCCGCCGCCTGATCCAGGACTTCGCGTCCCGCCCCGAACCGGCCGTGAAACGCCGGGAGTTGAAGGGCATCACGGACCGCGAACGCGAGGTCCTCACCCTGGTCGGCAGCGGCCTGTCCAACACCGAGATCGCCACCGAGCTGTGCATCAGCGTGGCCACGGTGAAGACGTACCTCACCCGCCTGCTGACCAAGCTGGATGCGAGAGACCGGGTTCAGCTGGTGATCATGGCGTACGAGGCGGGGCTGGTGTCCCCCTGACCTGCAGCCCCAGCGTCATGATGAACCGGTCCTCCCCGGGCCCGAAATAGCCCTTGCGCACCCCTCCCTCGAACGCGAAGCCCAGTGACCGGTACAGGGTGATCGCGGTCGCGTTCGTCGGTTCCACCGTCAGGCGGACCTGGTGGACGCCCTCGGCGCGCAACCGGCGCAGCACCTCGAGCATCAGCCGGCGGCCCAGCCCGCGGCCGCGCAGTTCGGGGGTGACGGCGAGGCTCTTGACCCAGTTCACGTACCCGTCCGAGGTGGTGACGAACAGGACGTAGCCGTGCAGGCTCTCGCCGTCGTCGAGGACGAGGATGCGGTCGCCGTGGATGTCGTAGCTCTGGCGCAGTTCGAAGTAGTGGTACGGCTCCTCGGGGAAGGCCTCCCTGTCGACGCGGTGGAGTTCGGGCAGATCGGCCTCGACGACGCCCCTCATCGTCAGCCGGCGATCGGTGGTGCGGTCGGCCGTGGAAGGTAAACGTTTCTCTGGAAGAGCCGTCATACCGCCCCCTGCGGGTTGGGAGTCAAGGGCACGTTGACACCCGTACGGGTGGTACGGGTGAGACGCCTGTTGTCTGCCTTTTCTGGTGTGTTCGGCAGAGTTCCGACCATCTTGAGCGGGACAATCCGGCCGTTCAAGGCCGGATCAGGTCGCACGAATGCATTCGCCACGGTGCGCCCCCAGTGCGCCCCGTCCCGCTGCCGGGACATGACGTAATTCTCGGGACATTGACCTCAGGGGGATCCGGAGGGCCTCCCGTGTTGGTACCGTAGGTAAATGACCTTGAGATCGTCGGGGGATGCCCAGGTGAAGAATGCGGACGCACCCTGGAGCTCATTCGACCCGATCGCCTACGTTGATCACAACTACCGCGACTTACAGGCAGAGGACGCGGAGATCCTGCATATCGTCGGGGATCATTTCGGCGGTCATTTCCGGAACCAGGGCGTCGGGCCGGTTTACGGCATCGACGTGGGTGCCGGGGCGAATCTCTATCCCGCACTCTCCATGATGCCGTGGTGCAACGAGATCACCCTCTTCGAGCACTCGTCCGCGAACGTGGAGTACCTCGAGGGTCAGGTCGCCTCCTACGGCGGGAACTGGGACCAGTTCTGGAACGCCCTGTGCGAGCACGAGGCGTACGGCTCCCTCGAGTTGGACCCCCGTGAGCGGTTCCGCAAGGTCGTCAAGGTCGAGCAGGGCAACATCTTCGGGCTGGAGCGCTTCGGCGGGCGCTGGTCCGTGGGGACCATGTTCTTCGTCGCCGAGTCGATGACCACCTCCCACCAGGAGTTTCGGCTGGGTGTCGAGCGCTTCATGCGCGCCCTGGCCCCCGGTGCCCCCTTCGTCGCCGCCTTCATGGAACATTCGAAGGGTTATCACGCCGGGAAACAGTTCTTCCCGGCCTGTGACGTGGAAGAATTCGAGGTGCGTACGAGCCTCGAACCATTCGCGGGCGACTTCGAGGTGCGGCGGCTCAAGTCTGCGGCAGGTGTGCGCGACGGGTATTCGGGAATGATCCTGGCCTACGGTTGGCGGCGGAATACGGACGCAGGCATTCCGGCCGTCTGATCAGTGGTTGTCCGGCCCGGTGGTTCGCCACGGCGAAGAGTCTTCACAAAAGAAGAGGGACATTCCTCAAATGACGGCAGTGCGGCCTGTGTGAGGGGCATGGGATGCAGATCAAGCCACGCCAGCATTTGCTGGACATCTGGCAGGCCATCGCCCGCCACTCGTTCGAGCGGGAGCAGTGGGCCTGGGGCGAGTGGGGCGGACAGAGCAGCGTCGCGGACGCCGAGCGGCTGCTCTGCCTGCTGTACCCGGCCACGGAGATCCCCGCCTTCCGGCTGGACGATCCGGACACCACACAGGAGGACGTCCAGCAGGCCCTGAGGAAGGCGGGCGGGCGGCTCGACCTCCCGGCCAACCTCGTCAAGGCCGCCTCCGAGTTCATGCGCACCCACACCGGCGAGGACAAGAGGCCCACCTTCTCCGGGGGTTACTACTTCGGATCCGCAGACAAGGCCCTGGGGGAGCCCACCGAGGAACAACGCCAACTCGGCGTGGTCGACTCCTTCTCCATGTCGATCACCCTGTGCCTGGCCACGCTCGGCTTCCTCAAGATCTACGAGACCAGGACCAGACGCAGCGACATCCAGGAGACGATCGCCGAACTGCGTGCGGCCACCAGCAACCGGCTCACCGCCGCCATGGTGAGCCTGCTGCGCTCCTTCACCGTCAACGCCTTCGACACCGACTCCAGCCAGGGCCGCAACCTCTGCGAACTCCTCGGCCAGGGGCGGCTGTCGCAGCGTCAGGTGCTGACCATGTTCCAGAGCCGCTTCCGCGCCCTGCGCGCCGCGATCGTGGAGAGCCTGTCCCTCGGTATCGACGTCCAGGAAGGCCTCAAGGACGAGAACCAGCTCTTCGAGTGCGGCTGGGCGTGGAGCCTGGTGAAGGACGCCCCCGAGGTCGAGACCGACGAACCCGTCGGGCCGCAGCCCGGGGGCACCGCCGCTCCGGTGCCATATCTCTACTTCACCGTGGTCGCCCTCGACGGTATCCAGGACCTGTTCTCCGAGCGCACCCTCACCCTGGGCCTGCTCAACACCGAACAGCAGAAGCTCGCCGAGGCGCTCCGGCTGCGCTGGGAGCTGACCCAGCAGTACTGGTCCGGCATCGCCCGCTTCGACCCCGACCGCTGGCCCCTGGAGGACATTCCCTGGCGTACGACGGGACAGGAGCTGGAGTCCGAGTACTTCTCCCTCTCCGTCGCCGCCATCCTCGTCCACGACCTGATGCGCCGCCGGGCCACCGACGACGACCTGGCCCGCACCGTCACCGTCATGGAACGCCTCGCCGAACGCGGCCGTATCACCAGCCGCATGACGCGCGACGACCGCACGGTCTACGAGCTGCACAACGCGGGCGTCAAACTGCCGTTGCAGGGCAGCGAGCGGCTCGGCCCGCCGCTGACGTGGTCCATGCACGACTTCTCGGCGCAGCTGCTGAAGCGGACCATCCAGCTGCGCGCGCTCTCGCGCAACCTCGCCTCGCACGACCGGCTGCTCACCCTCGCCGAGGACATCTTCGACCACATGTGGCGCCGCCGCATCCGGGACGGCGAGGGCACCGGCCTGTGGGACAACGTCCACGCCGCCTATCCCGAGGCGGAGATCATCACCCGCAAGGTGCCGGTGTCGTGGAGCATCACCGAGCGGGTCGCCGAGGTCATGGTCCAGGCCTACGACATGTACCGGCAGCCACCGGTTCGCAGCCTCGAACTCACCGAGCTGGCAGGGGCGTTGCTCAGCGAGTCCGCGCATTTGCTGGGCAACGAACAGATGGAACCCGCGCCCAGCGACGACGGCCGGCACGGGATGCAACTCAGGAACATCGAGGTCAAGCTGCGCCGCGCCCGCAGCCTCCTGGGCGAACAGCCGGGCACGGCCTACGCGTTGGCGCTCGACGTGCTGGGACAGCTCGACTCGCTCACCCGGGCCCGCGAAGCCGCGGCCCAGGGACGGTGACACGGTGCTGATCTTCGCCGCCTCCGACAAGGGGGGCACGGGCCGCTCCGTCACCAGCGCCAACCTCGCCTACCACCGTGCGCTGGCCGGGGACGACGTCTGCTACCTGGACTTCGACTTCGGCTCGCCCACCGCCTCGGCCGTCTTCGACGTGGCCGATGCCCGCGAGGCCGTCGAGGACCGCGGCCTGCACTCCTACCTCATAGGGGAGGTCGCCGAGCCGGAGCGCATCGACGTGTGGGCCAGGACCGAGCACCAGGTGCTGCGCGACCCGCCGCCCGGCTGCGGCCGTCTGGTGCTGATGCCCGGCGACGTCAGCGGCGGCGAGTTCGCCACCACCGGCGACCACGTGCGGCTCTGCGTCGACCTGCTGATGAAGCTGTACTACGAGTTCGACCTGGTCGTCGTGGATCTCAGCGCCGGCCGCTCCTACGCGGTCGACATGGTCCTGGAGGCCACCGCACAGCCCGAGATGCGGGAGATCACGTCCCGCTGGCTGGTCTTCCACCGCTGGACCCGCCAGCATGTCGCGGCCGCCGCGAGCCTGGTCTTCGGCGAGCGCGGCATCGTCGCCGGCGGTGTCGACCGCGGCCACGAGGAGGAGGCGCTGCGCGGCGCCATCCGCTTCGTACGGGCCGCCGTACCCGATCCCGAGTCGCCGCTGTGGTCGCAGGTCTCGCCCACCCAGTCGGCGTGGATGCGCAAGACCGACAGCGACCTCAAGCAGCTCGCCTCCACGCACGGCATCGGCTACAGCCAGGTCCTCGGCTCCATTCCCCTCGAACCGGTCCTGCAATGGCGTGAGCAGCTCATCACCGACGAGGACGTGCTGGACAGCCAGATCGCCAACATGGAGACCTGGCGGGCGCTGAACCGGCTGGCCGCCCGGCTCACCGACGACAAGTACTGGGAGCAGGCGTGACCGAGGCCGTCTTCCGGGAGACCACCGCGGAGCTCCGCACCCAGTCCGTGCCGCTGTCCCACCTCTCCCTGGAGCTGGGCCACCTCTACATGGAGGACTTCGAGGCGGGCCCCGAGCGGCTGCGCGAGCACTTCGCCGAGGTACGGCTGTGGGTGGACGCCGCCCGCGCCTCCGCCGCCCGGCGCATCGGCGGCAAGCGACCCCGCATCAGCACCTGCTTCCTGATCGACGACTACTTCACACGCTTCTCCACCCCCGCCGAACTCGTCCCGCTGGTGCTGAAGGAGGCCGAGAAGGCGGGCCTGGTCATCGACTACCTGGCCCGCGAGTCGGGCTGCGCGGTCGCCGACCGGATCGAACTCGCCGAGTCCGTCATGCACCGCCTGGTCGAATCGCCGCCGCCCGGCAGCTACGGCTCCCGTCCGTCCGTCAGCCAGACCGGCTGGCTCGCCAACGGACAGCGCACGCCCACCACGAAGCGCGCCGCGCTGGGCGAGGTCAGGGGCTGGCAGCCGCCCCAGGAGACCGCGGCCCGCAACCACTCCGTCTTCATGGACGTCGAGCTGTGGTCCGAGAAGGACGGCCGGCGGCTGTGGTCCTGCCCGTTCCTGGCCGCCGTATGGCAGCTGGCCAGGCTCGGACTGCTACGGCACCTCGGTGAGCCGGTGCTGGTCCCGCGCCCCTGGACCGGCGAGGACTTCCCGCACGACTGGGACCGGCTGCCACCCCTGCTCCAGCTCAACCCGCGGGCCGCGGCCTTCAGCGCCTACCGCACCTGCACGCTGATGCCGAACCGGTTCCTGGCCGTCGAGGACGCCGTGCGGCTCATCCTCGACCAGACGGAAGTCGACTCCGGGGCGCTCGGGCAGGTAGCCGAGCGCTCGGCCAGGGAAGGGCTCGCGGTCCCGGCGGCGGTCGCCCAGCGTGCGACGTACGTCTTCTACGAGGAGCCGGTCAACGCCCTTTCCAGCGACGGGAGTTGACATGACGACGGCCCTCGGACAGCCCGTGCGCCCGGTCCTCGCCTGTGGTGAGGTCCGTACCTGTCTGCTGCCGTCCTTCCAGGCGCTGGACGGGCGGGCCGCCGCCCAGCTGCTCAGGCTGCGCGCCGACGAACACGTCCGGGTCTCCGAGCGGCCCAACATGTACGCCCTGTCCCCGGAGACGCTGACCGGAGTGGACTGCCGGCTGCCCACCTCCAACGGCGCCAAGGTCCGGGCGGTCGGCACGGTGGCCACCCGCGCGGCGCTCACCGAGGGCCGACTGCTGCAGTCCACCGCGTACTTCAGCGCACCGGCCGCGGGCCCCGACACGCGCCGCCCCTGGGGCCACTACCTCGTACGGCCCGGTGTGGTCGAACCGTTCGGCAAACTGCCCGAACAGGCCACCGCGGAGGGCGTGTTGCGCGGCGCCGGGCGCGGTGAACTCGACCTCGGGATGATCGCCGAGTCCTTGCTGGCGCGGCTGCTGCGCCACCCACTCCTGGATCGCAAGGTCCCTTTCAAGTCCCGTCGCACGCAGCTGCGTTGGGTCGCCCGCCGGATCCCCGAGGGGGAGCGGGCGGCACTGACCCGGTTCACGCTGGCCGAGGACGGGCTGCGGACCCTGGAGCTGCGGCTGCCGGAGGACACACCGGTCGCCGCGGCCGCGGGTCTGTGCGAAGACCTCGCGCTCCACGACTGGCTTTTGACGACGGTGGTGCACATGCTGGACAGCAGTCGGCTCGCCGCGGCGGACGGGCGCGCCGCGGTCCTGGCGCTGCGCCCGGCCGTCGACCATCTGCTGCATCTGTGGATGCCGCACGCGCACGTGGACCGCTCACTGGTCCACCTGTGGGAAGTGCTGGAACGGGAAGCAGGGTTCATTCGCCAATGGCAGAACCTGGTCCAGCGCATCCGGGACCAACTGGCCGTCCAGGCCATACCGTTGCTGCACCAGGCACTGAGCACGAGCTGAGGGGCGGCACCAACCACATACCCGACGGGGGAGACACATGAGCGGAGCGTCGTTAGGGGCAGGGGACAACGGAGCGGGGATGCAGCGGCAGGGCATACCCAAGCTGTTCTGGAAGATCCTGATCACAGCGTCGGCGGCGGGCGGCGCCTTCCTGCTGACCATCCTGCTGAACGGGGACAACAACGACATCTGGCAGTGGGTGGCGTCCATCGTCCTCGGCAGCGCCACGCTGATCGTCCAGTACCTCGTGGACTTCGGGGAACGCCTCGAGGTGGTCGAGGAGAGCCAGCGCCGGCACATCGACGACATGAAGCAGAGTCTGGCCAACCACCACGCGGAGATGCGCGCGGCGGTCGACCAGAGCTTCGCCAAGATCAACGAGGCGACGGAGCTGTTCAGCAAGGTGGACGGTTCCGTCCTCCGCTCCGAGGAAGTGACCCGGCTGGTCAAGGCGTACACCCAGGTCGGTGACGAGGCGCCGGGCATCGTCAAGAGCTTCGCCGAGGAGGAACTGAAGCGTCTCGCCGAGCTGATGGAGGACCTCATCAGCGGCAGAGCGGACTCCTCGTTCGAGAACCACGAATGGCTGATCGACCTCGCCACATGCGTCAAGAAGACCCTGTACGCCACGAGCACGACCGTCGACCGGGACTTCTGGTCCAGTGAGCCCGCCAAGCGGTATCTGAGCGCACAGGAGAAGGCCATCAAGACCCGGGGTGTGGAGGTGCGGCGACTGTTCCTCGTGGACGAGCCGGAGGAGGTCACCGAAGCCCTCGAGCAGCTCTGTGTGCGGCAGCGCAGGTACGGCATCGACGCGCGTATCGGCGTGCAGTCCCAGCTGGATCCGGGCGGCACGGTGATGGACTTCATCATCTTCGACGGGGAACTCTGCTACGAGACCCGGCCGGACAATCACGTCAGGCCGGACATGACCATGCTGAGGATGAAACACGAGCACGTCGAGGACCGCGTCAACCTGTTCAACGAGCTGTGGGCGGCGACAGAGCCGGAGAACGAGCCCGAGCCGGAGCAGGGGAGTGTGCGCCGCCGACTGCGCCGGGTTGCCGAGTGACGATGAGTTTTCGGCAAAGGCGCTCGAAAAAACCATCGGTTTTGCAGCGCATCGTCATGCACGTCGCCATGCGCGTTGTCATTCCGCTAAAACTCTGGCCCCCACTTCCACCTGAGTGAACCTCGTTTCCTTCCTCCACCTCTTCAGCTCCGTCCCGAAGAACTCCCAGGCCGCCTGCGCCACTTGTAGAGCGCAGACTCCGGCCGAGTCTAGGCGGAACGGTCCATGCTGGAGAGGAAAAGCGTGAAACCCAAAAAGAAAGGGGAGCACGCTGGAGGCGCAACGGACCCGGCGCCATGAATTGTGGGTCGTGTTCGTTACGGTCGTTAAGGAGAGGAAATGAAACCCCCCGTCGGCGCTCATGTCGTGGACACGCGTACTGGAAAGGTGGGAATCGTCATGGGGCACGAAGGGCCGTACGTGCAACTGAGACCGTACGGCGGGGGCAGGGAGTGGGACGCCGATCCGAGTGCCGTGCGCGGGGCCACCCAGGCCGAGCGGCTCAGCGCGGCGACCGCGTACGCCAATGCCCGCAGCCGGGGTGAAGTGCCTTGAGTAAGGTGCGGGCGCATGAGTCTGTCGAGCATGTGGAGATGGCGGAGGCCGCGGGCCGAGCGGCGGTACCCCGACCCGCTCACGGCACACCAGCTCTGGATGGTGTCGCTGAGCGCGCCGGTCAGCCGGGACCGCAGCGCCTCGCGGACCACCCTGTACCCGTTCACGCGGATCGACGACGACAGCGCCCGCAGCTGGCTGGCCGAGCAGTGGGAGATCACCTCGCGCGCCGAGCTGACCGACCGGCTGGACGAGCTGTCGCGCAGTGGCTACCGCGCGCGTGCCCAGCAACTCCTCGGCGTCTCACCGCTCGCCTGGGACGCCGCCCTGTACGCCGACATAGCCCGGCTCGGCTTCGGATGCGGGATGGTCACCGAGGCCGAGGCCTGGACCGCGCTGAAGAACATCGTGCCGGCGGTCGTGGGGACGTACGCCTCCTGGCAGGAGTACGCCGATCACTACCTGCTCGGGCGGACCGTGTGGCGGGACGGGCTGCGCGGCACCCAGGACGCGGCCTTCCCCGCGCCGCAGTCCGCCGCCGACGCACATCTGCGCGCCCTGCTGGACCCGGCGAACCGGGCCAGCCCCTGGAACCTGGCCCCCTGGAACACCATCAGTCACCCCGACCGTGCCCGCTGACTCCGGCCGTACGGGAGAATGGATTCCATGAGTCTGTTCCGCGACGACGGCCGGCCGGAACCCCGCGGGGGTCGGCCATGAGTCTTTTCCGGGACGACGGCATTGTCCTGCGCACCCAGAAGCTCGGTGAGGCGGACCGCATCATGCTGTGTTCGCCCGGGGGCCAACCCCCGGACCCCCGGCCGGAAGCCCGTGGCGGTGCACGATGAGTCTTTTCCGGGACGACGGCATTGTCCTGCGCACCCAGAAGCTCGGTGAAGCGGACCGCATCATCACGTTGCTCACCCGCGGTCACGGTCGTGTACGGGCTGTGGCCCGTGGTGTGCGGCGCACCAAGTCCAAGTTCGGTGCCCGGCTCGAACCCTTCTCCCACGTCGACGTGCAGTTCTTCGCGCGCGGCAGCGAGCTCGTGGGCCGCGGCCTGCCCCTCTGCACGCAGAGCGAGACCATCGCGCCGTACGGCGGCGGGATCGTCGCCGACTACGCCCGCTACACCGCGGGCACCGCCATGCTGGAGACCGCCGAGCGGTTCACCGACCACGAGGGCGAACCGGCGGTGCAGCAGTACCTGCTGCTCGTGGGCGCCCTGCGCACCCTCGCCCGCGGCGAGCACGCCCCGCACCTCGTCCTCGACGCCTTCCTCCTGCGCTCCCTCGCCGTCAACGGCTACGCCCCCACCTTCAGCGACTGCGCGAAGTGCGGGATGCCCGGGCCGAACCGGTTCTTCTCGGTCGCCTCCGGCGGAGCCGTCTGCGTCGACTGCCGGGTGCCCGGCAGCGTCGTACCCTCGCCGCAGACCCTGGAACTGCTGGGCGCACTGCTTACGGGAGACTGGGAGACCGCGGACGCGTGCGAGCCGCGGTACGTCAGGGAGGGGAGCGGACTGGTGTCCGCGTACCTGCACTGGCATCTGGAGCGCGGCCTGCGCTCACTTCGATACGTGGAAAAGTCGTAAGCGGCACAGAGGAACAGAGGAGACGAGAAGCACATGGTCGTACGCGGGATCCTGGGACGCCAGCGCCGCGAGTACAAGGCACCGGAGCCACACCCGTCCGGCGCCCGCGCGCCGAAGCTGCCGGGCGAGCTGGTCCCGAACCATGTGGCGATCGTCATGGACGGGAACGGACGCTGGGCGAAGGAGCGGGGCCTGCCGCGGACGGAAGGGCACAAGGTCGGCGCCGAGCGGGTGCTGGACGTGCTGCAGGGCGCCATCGAGATGGGCGTCGGCAACATCTCCCTCTACGCCTTCTCCACCGAGAACTGGAAGCGCTCGCCCGAAGAGGTCCGCTTCCTCATGAACTTCAACCGCGACTTCATCCGCAAGACCCGCGACACCCTCGACGAACTGGGCATCCGGGTGCGCTGGGTGGGCCGTATGCCCAAGCTGTGGAAGTCGGTCGCCAAGGAGCTCCAGGTCGCTCAGGAGCAGACCAAGGGCAACGACCTCCTCACGCTGTACTTCTGCATGAACTACGGCGGGCGCGCGGAGATCGCCGACGCCGCGCAGGCCCTGGCCGAGGACGTGAAGGCGGGGCGCCTCGACCCGTCCAAGGTCAACGAGAAGACCCTCGCCAAGTACCTCTACTACCCGGACATGCCGGACGTGGACCTGTTCCTGCGGCCGAGCGGCGAGCAGCGCACCTCCAACTACCTGCTCTGGCAGAGCGCGTACGCCGAGATGGTCTTCCAGGACGTGCTGTGGCCGGACTTCGACCGGCGCGACCTGTGGCGGGCCTGCGTCGAGTTCGCCTCGCGCGACCGCCGCTTCGGCGGCGCCGTCCCGAACGAGGAACTGCTCGCCATGGAGCGGGACATGCAGGGCGGCCCGGCCACCTCGTAGCCACCGGGGGTTCATGGAGATCGCCGAAGATCCGGCCATGAAGCGTGTCACCCGCACCCTCGCTCTGTGCACCCTGCTGGTCGCGGCCCTGCCCGCGCAGGCCGCCGGCCAGCACCGGCCCGCACACCGCGAGAGCTACGGCACCAAGGCGCCGTACGCCCCCGAGCAGGCTCCCGGCACCTACCAGCAGCCCCCGGCCGGCTTCACGCCCGTCTTCACGGAGAACGTCTCCCGGCACGGCTCCCGCGCTGCGACGGACAGCGAGGACGGCGACCTGGTCCTCGCCGTCTGGGACAAGGCGCAGACGGCGGGCCAACTCACCGGCAGGGGCGAGGAGTTCGGGCCGAAGGTGCGCGCGCTGCAGGCCGTGATGGCGCAGGTGGGCTACGGCAACCTCAGCGGGCGCGGCGAGCAGGAGATGCGGGACACGGCCGACCGGATGGCCGAGCGGCTGCCGTCCCTCTTCTCGAAGATCGCCGCTGACGGCGAGAAGATCGACGTCGTCAGCTCCGGGCAGGGCAGGGCGATCGACAGCGGCAACGAGTTCACCGGTGCCCTCGCCGCCGCCGATCCCGACCTGAAGCCGCTGATAGGCCCGATCCGTACCGACAAGGACCTGCTCTACTTCCACAAGGCGGCGGGCGGTGCGGCGTACCGCGACTACATCGCGCACGACCAGCGGCTCGCCGACACCCTGAAGTCGATCACCGGCGGGCCGAGGACGCACGAGGCCGCCCGCAGCGTCCTGCGCCGGCTCTTCAAGGCCGACTTCGTGGCAGCGCTCGCCGACGCGGACCAGGTCGCCGCCGCGCAGGGTGTGTACAACCTCTACGCGATCGCGCCCGCGATGGTCGAAGAGAGCCCGGACGGGGCGGGCTGGGGCATGGAGCGGTACATCTCCCGCTCCGACGCCGCCTGGTTCGGCTACCTGTCAGACGCCGAGGACTTCTACGAGAAGGGCCCCGGCTTCTCGGACAGCGACATCACGTACAAGATGGCCGGTGTCCTGCTCGCCGACTTCTTCAAGCAGGTCGAGGCGAAGAAGGCCGGCACCAGCGACCTCGGCGCCGAACTCCGCTTCACCCACGCCGAGGAGATCATCCCGCTGGCCGCCCTGATGGGGCTGCCGGGCAGTACGGAACCGGCCACGCCCGGGGAGCCGTACACGTACGCCGACAACCCGTGGCGCGGGGCGTCAGTGTCTCCCCTCGGCGCGAACATCCAGTGGGACGTCTTCGAGAAGGACGGCCGTTACCTGGTCCGCATGCTCTACAACGAGCGGGAGACGGCTTTCAGGGCGGGCTGCCGTCCGGTCTCCAAGGGCGGCAGCAAGTTCTACGACCTCGACGAGTTGGAGCGCTGCTTCGGGCGGGCGTGAGCGACCCGGCTCGGCTGTGCTCGGTTTCAGCCAATACGATCGCGGCCTCAGCACCTGGACAGAGAGAAAGTGGGGGGCCGTGATCGTCCTGGAGTTCGACCAGGAGCATGCAGACTTCCTGGAAGCCGTCCGGCTCAAGGTGGCCAAGCAGCGCTCGCTCTTCATCTTCCGGCTGTCCTCGATCATCCCCCTCGGGCTGCTGGGGGTGGCGCTGATCGCCCTCGACCTGCTGGGCGGCCACAGCGTGAACCCCGGAGCGGTCCTGCTCCTGTTCTACGCGGTGCTGCTGTACTACTGGCCGCACATCGGGGCGCGCAACGCCCGCAGGGTGAGCGAGCACCAGGGCCGCATGCGCGTGACCCTGGACGAGGAAGGCGTGCTACTGGCCGGAGCGCAGGCCGACGCGCGCATGCGATGGGGGTACTTCGGCAGCTACGCCGAGGGCGACCGCGTCTTCATCCTGCGCACCCCGGACCGGGGCGGACGCGGCGTGACGGTCATTCCCAAGGGCGGCGCAGCCGATCCGGCCGACGTGGACCGTCTGCGGGACCTTCTGAACCGGCACCTCACCCGCGTCTGACGGTCAATCCGCCGTCGTCGCGCAGTCGGCACACGTACCGAAGATCTCCACGGTGTGCGCCACGTTGACGTACCCGTGCTCCGCCGCGATCGCCTCCGCCCACTTCTCCACCGCGGGCCCCTCCACCTCGACCGCCTTGCCGCACACCCGGCAGACGAGATGGTGATGGTGCTCACCGGTGGAGCAGCGGCGGTAGACGGACTCGCCGTCGGACGTGCGCAGGACGTCGACCTCGCCGGCGTCGGCGAGGGACTGGAGGGTGCGGTAGACCGTGGTCAGGCCGACCGAGTCGCCCTTGTGCTTGAGCATGTCGTGGAGATCCTGCGCGCTGCGGAACTCGTCGACCTCGTCGAGCGCCGCCGCCACAGCGGCACGCTGCCGGGTGGCGCGGCCCTTCACGGGCGGTCCAGCGGTCGTCACCGGTTGCCTCCTCCTACGTCTGCGCTTGCCGGGCCATTGTGCCAGCCCGGCCTGTGCGCAGTCAGACGCCGACCTTGCCGGTGGGCTCCCGGCCGGCCGGAATTGCGCACTCCGCCGGGTCGCCCGCGGGTTGTCCGGCCGCTGCGGCGCGGGCGCGGCGGCGGGCCAGCGGGGCCGCCAGCGCGGTCAGCGCCATGAAGGCCCCGATGGTCAGCAGCACGATCGTCGCGCCGGGCGGCACGTCCTGGTAGTAGGACGTGATCGTGCCGCCGATGGTCACGGAGACCCCGATCGCCACCGCGATCGCGAACGTCGCCGCAAAGCTGCGGGTCAACTGCTGTGCCGCCGCCACGGGCACCACCATCAGCGCGCTCACCAGCAGCAGGCCCACCACTCGCATCGCGACCGTCACCGTCACCGCCGCCGTGACGGCGGTCAGGAGGTTCAGGGCGCGCACCGGAAGGCCCGTCACCCGCGCGAACTCCTCGTCCTGGCTGACCGCGAAGAGCTGACGGCGCAGGCCCAGCGTGACCAGCACGACGAAGCCCGCGAGCAGGCAGATCGCCGTCACGTCCGAATCCGAGACGGTCGACAGCGAGCCGAACAGGTACGACGTCAGGTTGGCGTTCGAGCCGCCCGGCGCGAGGTTGATGAACATCACGCCGCCGGCCATACCGCCGTAGAAGAGCATCGCGAGGGCGATGTCGCCGCGGGTGCGGCCGTACCAGCGGATCAGCTCCATGAGGACCGCGCCGAGCACGGAGGTGAGGGTCGCCATCCACACCGGGGACGCGGAGAGCAGGAAGCCGAGGCCGACGCCCGTCATCGCCACGTGGCCGATGCCGTCGCCCATCAGGGCCTGGCGGCGCTGCACGAGGTAGATGCCGATCGCCGGGGCCGTGATGCCGACGAGGACGGCGGCGAGCAGGGCCCGCTGCATGAAGGCGTAGTCGAGGAAGTCCATCTCAGGTCCTTCAGCTGAGCAGGCCCGTGCGGAGCGGTTCCGCGCCCGCCGGAGCATGGGGGTGTACGTGGTCGTGGCCCGGCAGCGCGTGCTGGCCGACCGCCTGCGGGGGCGGGCCGTCGTGCAGGACGCAGCCGTCGCGCAGGACGACCGCCCGGTCGATCAGGGGCTCCAGGGGCCCGAGTTCATGCAGCACCAGCAGGACCGTCGTGCCGGCCGCCACCTGCTCCCGCAGCGTCTGCGCGAGCACCTCCTGGCTGGCCAGGTCGACGCCCGCCATCGGCTCGTCCATGATCAGCAGTTCGGGTTCGGCGGCGAGCGCGCGGGCTATCAGTACGCGCTGGTGCTGGCCGCCGGAGAGGGCGTTCACCGAGTCCTTGGCCCTGTCCGCCATGCCGACCAGTTCCAGCGCCCGGCGTACGGCCGCGTGGTCCGCCTTGCGCAGCACGCCGAAGCGGGCCCGGGACAGCCGGCCGGACGAGACGATCTCGGTGACGGTGGCGGGGACGCCGCCCGCGGCGGTCGTGCGCTGCGGCACGTACCCCACCCGCGCCCAGTCCCGGAACCGCTTCCGCTCCGTGCCGAACAGCTCGATCCCACCGGCGCTCACCGGCACCTGGCCGATGATCGTGCGGATCGCGGTCGACTTGCCGGAGCCGTTGGCGCCGAGCAGCGCGACGACCTCACCGCGTGCCACGGTGAGGTCGATTCCGCGCAGGACGGGGCGCGAGCCCAGGTCGGCGCGGACCCCGCGCAGCGCTATGACGGGCTCGCCCAAGGCGCCCATGTCGTCCTCCGTAAACGTCATTTGGATCCCAGGGCCGTCTGCAGCGCCTTGAGGTTGGCCTCCTGGACCGAGAAGTAGTCCTTGCCGCGGGACTTCGACGTGATGCCCTCGATCGGGTCGAGGACGTCCGTCTTCAGTCCGGCGTCGGCAGCGATGGTCTTCGCGGTCTTGTCGCTGACGAGCGTCTCGTAGAACACCGTGGTGACGCCGTCGGCCTTCGCCATCTTCTCAAGGTCCTTCACCCGGGCCGCGCTCGGCTCGGACTCGGGGTCGAGGCCGTTGATGGCCTCCTCGGTCAGGCCGTAGCGCTCGGCGAGGTAGCCGAAGGCGGCGTGTGTGGTGATGAAGACCTTGGACCTGGAGCCCGAAAGGCCTTCCTTGAACTGGGTGTTGAGCTCGTCGAGCTTCTTGACCAGGGCCGCGGTGTTCTTCTTGTAGTCGGCCGCGTGGTCCGGGTCGGCCTTCTCGAAGGCCGCGCCGACCCCCTTGGCGACCTGGGCGTACCGCACCGGGTCGAGCCAGATGTGGGGGTCCATGCCGCCCGACTCCTCCCCGCCGTGCGAGTCGTCGTGCTGGGCCGCGTGGCCGCCGACCTCGTTGCCGTGCTTCTCCAGCGAGGTGAGGGAGCCGGCGTCGATCTTCGTCTTGACCTCGGACTGGGCCACCGCGTCGTCGACGGCGGGCTGGAGGTTCTTGAGGTAGAGCACCGCGTCGGACTCCTGGAGCTGCGCGGTCTGCCGGGCGCTGATCTCCAGGTCGTGCGGCTCCTGCCCGGGCTGGGTCAGGTTGGTGACGTGCACATGGCTCCCGCCGATCTGCTCGGCGAGGAACTCCAGTGGGTAGAACGAGGCGACGACGTCGAACTTGTCCGTATTGCCCGCGGCCGCGCTGTCGGTCGAGCAGGCGGAGAGGGTGCCGAGGCCGAGGGTGGTGGCTGCCGCGATCGCGATCGCGGATATGTGCTGTCGTCGTACGTTCATGACAGTCATTTTCAACAAACATGGAAACCGTTGTCAACAAAGCTCGGTAAAGGCTCGTCCAAGCCCACTGCGAGGACCCTCAGCCGAACCGATTTGATTGGGAGGGAGCCCCCGCCGGTACCCTGAAGCATTCGCTCTGAAGCGTCTCGCTTCGTCGCCCGTCGTCGTAATGAAGAGAGCACCGTGGCCGCCGACAAGATCGACACCATCGTCAGCCTGAGCAAGCGCCGTGGCTTCGTATTTCCCTGCAGTGAGATCTACGGCGGCCAGCGCGCCGCCTGGGACTACGGGCCGCTGGGTGTCGAGTTCAAGGAGAACATCAAGCGCCAGTGGTGGCGCTACATGGTGACGTCGCGCGAGGACGTGGTCGGTGTCGACTCGTCCGTGATCCTGGCCCCCGAGGTCTGGGTGGCCTCCGGTCACGTCGCCACCTTCACGGACCCGCTGACCGAGTGCACCTCCTGCCACAAGCGTTTCCGAGCGGATCACCTGGAAGAGGCCTACGAGGCCAAGCACAAGCGCCTGCCGGAGAACGGCCTGGCGGACGTGAACTGCCCGAACTGCGGCAACAAGGGCCAGTTCACCGAGCCCAAGCAGTTCTCGGGTCTGCTCTCGACGCACCTCGGCCCGACGCAGGACTCCGGCTCGATCGCATATCTGCGCCCGGAGACCGCTCAGGGCATCTTCACCAACTTCGCCCAGGTGCAGACCACCTCGCGCCGCAAGCCGCCGTTCGGCATCGCGCAGATGGGCAAGTCCTTCCGCAACGAGATCACGCCCGGCAACTTCATCTTCCGCACCCGCGAGTTCGAGCAGATGGAGATGGAGTTCTTCGTCAAGCCGGGCGAGGACGAGAAGTGGCAGGAGTACTGGATGGAGCAGCGCTGGAACTGGTACACGGGCCTTGGTCTCCGTGAGGAGAACATGCGCTGGTACGAGCACCCGGCGGAGAAGCTCTCCCACTATTCCAAGCGCACCGCCGACATCGAGTACCGCTTCCAGTTCGGCGGCAACGAGTGGGGCGAGCTGGAGGGTGTCGCCAACCGCACCGACTACGACCTCTCCTCGCACTCCAAGGCTTCCGGCCAGGACCTCTCCTACTTCGACCAGGAGGCCGGCGAGCGCTGGACGCCGTACGTCATCGAGCCCGCGGCCGGTGTCGGCCGTGCGCTGCTCGCCTTCCTTCTCGACGCCTACGTCGAGGACGAGGCGCCCAACGCCAAGGGCAAGATGGAGAAGCGGACGGTGCTGCGCCTCGACCACCGCCTGGCTCCGGTGAAGGTCGCGGTGCTGCCGCTGTCCCGCAACCCCGAGCTGTCCCCGAAGGCCAAGGGTCTCGCCCAGGCGCTGCGGCAGAACTGGAACATCGAGTTCGACGACGCCGGCGCCATCGGCCGCCGCTACCGGCGCCAGGACGAGATCGGTACGCCGTACTGCGTGACGGTCGACTTCGACACGCTGGACGACAATGCAGTGACGGTGCGTGAGCGTGACTCCATGAAGCAGGAACGCGTGTCGCTGGACCAGATCGAGGGGTACCTCGCCGGGCGTCTCGTCGGCGCCTAGGTCCACTGGGGCGGGCGTCTCTGGGGGCTGCCGCCCCCAGCCCCCCGCTTCGGCCCTTAAGGGGCCTCGTCCTCAAACGCCGGACGGGCTGAGAATGCTCGTCCGGCGCTTTGATGTTGGCCCTCGATGTTGGCCCTCGACATTGGCTGCCGACATTGCGCCCCACATTGGCGCCCCACATTGGCTCTCGATAACGGTCCCCCATTGGTCCTGTGTCGGGGGCCGCTCCATGACCAGGCTGGGCTCATGAGCCTCGCCTTTCTCCTCACCACCCTCGTTGTCGTCGCGACTCCCGGTACCGGCGTCGTCTACACCCTCGCCGCAGGCCTGTCCCGTGGCCGTCGTGCGAGTGTCGTCGCGGCCTTCGCCTGCACGCTCGGGATCGTGCCGCATGTGCTGGCCACGGTCACCGGTCTCGCCGCGCTGCTGAACGCGAGTGCGGCGGCCTTCCAGATCCTCAAGTACGCCGGTGTCGCCTACCTCCTCTATATGGCGTGGGCGACGGTGCGGGACAAGGAGGCGATCGCCGTCGACGAGGAGACCGCCCCGAGCTCGGCGGGCCGGGTGGTCGTCCGGGGCGTGCTCATCAACATCCTCAACCCGAAGCTGACGATCTTCTTCTTCGCGTTCCTGCCGCAGTTCGTGGACCCGGGCGCACCGCACGCGCTGCCGCGGATGCTATGGCTGAGCGGTGTGTTCATGCTGGCCACCTTCGTCGTCTTCGCCGCGTACGGGATCCTCGCCGCCTCGGTCCGCAGCCACGTCACCTCACGGCCGCGTGTGATGGCGTGGCTGCGGCGGAGCTTCGCGGGGTCGTTCGTGGCGCTCGGCGCGAAGCTGGCGCTGACCGCGCACTAGCGGCCCTGGAGCGACTTCACGTTGTCGCCGAACGTCCAGTTCTTCGAGCCGTCCCAGTTGATCGACCAGGTCATCAGGCCCTTGAGTGCGGTGCCGTAGTGCTTCCACGCCTGGGAGACCAGGCTCGGTGACATGTAGCCGCCGCCCGCGCCCGACTGGGCGGGCAGGCCCGGGACCTGCTTGTCGTACGGCACCTTGATCGTCGTACCCTGCACGACCAGGCCCTTGTTGAGGCAGTCGGTCTGGGCCGTGAAGCCCTGCACCGTGCCCGCCTGGTACGAGTCGCCCGAGCAGCCGTACATGCTGCCGTTGTAGTACTGCATGTTCAGCCACCACAGGCGGCCGTTGTCGGCGTACTTCTTGATGATCGGGAGGTACGCGCCCCAGATCGAGCCGTAGGTGACGCTGCCGCCGGTGACGTAGGCCGTCTCCGGGGCCATGGTGAGGCCGAAGTTCGACGGCATCTGGGCCAGGATCCCGTCGATGATGCGGATCAAGTTGGCCTGGGGCGTGGAGAGTTGGGTGATGTTGCCGCTGCCGACCAGGCCCGTCTCGATGTCTATGTCGATGCCGTCGAAGTTGTACTTCTTCACGATCGGGACGATCGTCGCGACGAACTTGTCCGCTACGGCGGTCGAGTTGAGGTCGATGCCGGCCGTCGCGCCGCCTATCGACAGCAGGATCGTCTGGCCCGACGCCTTCGCCGCGCACATCTCCGCGGGCGTCGCCACCTTCACGCCCGAGTCCATGCCGTCCTCCCAGAGCGCCGTGCCGTCCGAACGGATCACCGGGAAGGCCGCGTTGATCACGTTGTAGCCGTGGGCGGCGATGCGGGAGTCGGTGATCGGGGTCCAGCCGAAGGGCGGGTGGACACCGTTCGCCGAGCCGTCCCAGTTCTCCCAGTAGCCCTGGAGGACCTTGCCGGACGGCTTCGACTTGACCGCGCAGGTGTCGGCGGCGGAGGCGGAAGTGGCAACGGGCAGTTGGGTCAGACAGGCGGTCGTCAGCGCGGCGGCGAGCAGGCGCAGGGCGCGGCGGTACATACGGGCCTCCCGGTGGGGGTGCGGTGAGGTGTCGTAGGCATGACAGTGCTCTGGTCCAGACCTCTCGTCAATAGGTCTGGACCAGTAAGGCGGGGTGAGTGGGAAAGTTGGAGTGACAGCTGACAGATATTGAAATCTGTCAGCTGTCATGGGAGGGTGAAGGGCATGACGATGCGAACCCGAAACCTCGGAACCACCGGCCCCCAGGTCTCCGCCCTCGGCCTCGGCTGCATGGGCATGTCCGGCATGTACGGCGAGGCGGACCGCGCCGAGTCCATCGCCACCATCCACGCCGCCCTGGAGGCCGGCGTGACCCTGCTCGACACCGGCGACTTCTACGGCATGGGCCACAACGAACTGCTGATCGCCGAGGCCCTGCGCACCGCCCCGGCCGCCCTCCGGGAGAACGCGCTGACCAGCGTGAAGTTCGGCGCCCATCGCGCCCCGGACGGCGAGTGGCTCGGCTACGACGCGCGCCCGGCCGCCGTGAAGACCTGGGCCGCGTACTCCCTCCAGCGCCTCGGCGTCGACCACATCGACGTCTACCGTCCCGCCCGGCTCGACCCGAACGTGCCGATCGAGGAGACCGTCGGCGCGATCGCGGAACTCGTCGAGAAGGGGTACGTCCGGCACATCGGGCTCAGCGAGGTCGGCGCGGAGACCATCCGCCGGGCCGCCGCCACCGCCCCGATCGCCGACCTCCAGATCGAGTACGCGCTCATCTCCCGCGGCCCCGAGCGGGAGATCCTGCCCACGCTGCGTGAGCTGGGCATCTCCGTCACCGCGTACGGCGTGCTCTCCCGCGGGCTGATCTCCGGCCATGTCACGCCCGGCCAGGGGTTCGCCGCGAACGACTTCCGCGCCCACACGCCCCGCTTCCAGGGCGACAACCTCCAGCACAACCTCACGCTGGTCGAGTCCCTGCGCAAGATCGCCGAACAGAAGGGTGTCTCCGTCGCGCAGATCGCCATCGCCTGGGTGCTCTCGCGGGGCGAGGACATCGTGCCGCTGGTCGGCGCCAAAACCCGCGAGCGGCTCGGCGAGGCGCTGGGCGCGCTGGACGTGACCCTGGACGCGGCCGACCTCGCCGCCATCGAGGCGGCCGTACCGGCGGATGCGGCGGCCGGCGAGCGCTACGCCCCGGCCCAGATGGCCATGCTCGACAGCGAGCGCTGATCGCGGTGCCAGGTACGGTCTAGCCATGCCTCCGACCACCGAGACCCTGACCGCCGAGCGCATCCTCGCCGCCACCGAGGAGGTGCTGCGCCGCTACGGCCCGGCCAAGGCCACCGTGGTCGACGTGGCCCGCGCGCTCGGCGTCAGCCACGGCAGCGTCTACCGGCACTTCCGGACCAAGGCGGCGCTGCGGGCGGCGGTGACGAAGCAGTGGCTGGACCGTACGACGGAGCTGCTCGCCGGGATCGCCGCCGACACCGGCCGGGACCCGGAGGTGCGGGTGCGCGAGTGGCTCGCGGCGCTCTTCGCCGCCAAGCGCCGGAAGGCGGGGATCGACCCGGAGCTGTTCGCCACGTACTCGGTCCTGGCCGTCGAGGCGGGCGAGGTGGTCGGCGCCCACATCACCGAACTGACCGACCAGCTGACGGCCATCGTGCGTGACGGTGTCGAAGCGGGCACCTTCGCGGTCGCCGACCCGGCCACCGCGGCCCGCGCCCTCTTCCAGGCCACTGGCCGCTTCCACGACCCGGGCTACGCCAAGGAGTGGGAACAGCCGGGCGTGGAGGCGGAGTTCGAGGCGGTCGTGGACCTGCTGGTGCGGGGGCTGCGCCCCTAGGGGCGCCCCAAGAGGGGCGCGGAGCGCCTAGCAGTGGCAGAGCACGTCGACGACGACCGCCTCGGCGGGGAGGCCGTCGAGGTAGCTGTTGGCCCGCTCCCAGTAGCCGTCGGTGCCCGCGTCCGTCCATGTGCCGTCGAGGGAGAGCAGGGCGAAGCCGGGCACGGCGCACCGGATCGCCGCTTCCCGGGCGTCGTCGCGCTGCTGCGCGAAGTACGCGACCGGGTCGTTGAGCAGGAACGACATCCCGAAGTGGGGGTCGTCGCCCGTGACGGCCCGTTGCGCCACGTCCTGCACCAGCGGCTGGAGCAGGTGGTCCTCCTTGGCGTCCGCCATGGAGTAGCCGTCGGGATCGGACTCGTGGCGGGCCACGAACTCGGTCAGCGGGCGGGCCGGAGGATGCAGCGCGGTCAGTTCCTCCCAGGCGGCGCACAGGGCGTCGTGCCGGTGCGCCGCCTGTTGCCGCATGGCGTCGAGGTCGAGCAGGCCCCGGGGACCGCCGTAGCACTCCAGTGGCCCCAGGGGAGCGAGACCGGAGTCCCTGTTGGGGACGGTGGAGGCCCTGATGAGCTTGCGGCTGCCCTGGTGGGCCGGCAGGACGAGGTAGGGGCTCTGTGTATTGGCGTCGATGGCCCACCAGTCCCACTGGCCCACCGGGTTCCAGTCGTCGGTGAGGTTGTGGTCGAACGGCGCCATGGCGGCCACTATCGCCTGCCCGAGCTTGCGAAGTCTGGTCGGTGGCAGGCACACCGTGGCGATGAACTTGGTCATGCGCGGGATCGTAGAGCCGGCCCTCCGGAACCCAGCCGCCGGGCCGGTCCAAGCACGTAAGGCGATCGACAGCCGATCGCGGCCCCGCGGCGGAGCCGCAAACCGGCACGGCCGGCGGAGCGCTCAGCCGCCCGCCGCGCTCCGCCAGAAGTCCCGCATCACCGGCGTCGGTGACGGGTTCGTCATCCCCGCCTGTGTCATCAGGATCGCCACCGTTCCGGTGGGCGCGGTGATGTGGGCCGTGGTGCCGGTGCCGCCGATCCAGCCGTAGCGGCCGGGGACGTTCCAGGGGTCGGCCGGGGTGACGTCGACCTGGCCGCCGTAGCCCCAGCCCTGGCCCTCAAGGAAGAGGGTGGCGGCGGCTCGCTGCTCGGCGGTGAGGTGGTTGGTGGTCATGCGGCTGACCGAGGTGGGGGAGAGGAGACGGTGGCCGTCGGGGGTGGTGCCGGCGTTCAGGAGCAGGCGGGCGAAGGCGAGCCAGTCGTCGGCCGTGGAGACGAGGCCCCCGCCCCCCGAGGGGAAGCGCGGGACGCTGCTCCAGTCGCCGTCCGGAGTGTCCGTCAGGTTCAGGGTGCCGTCCGCGGCCGGGGCGTAGGACGAGGTGAAGCGGTGGCGCTTCGCCGCGGGTACCTCGAAGGCCGTGTCCCGCATGCCCAGCGGTTCGAAGATCCGTTCCGCCAGGAAGTCGGGGAGCGTACGGCCCGAGGCCCGGGCGACCAGGATGCCCTGGAGGGCGGACGAGGTGCCGTACAGCCAGGCCTCGCCCGGCTGGTGCAGCATCGGCACCTGGGCGAGCAGGCCCAGCCAGGCGTCCGGGTCCGGCCATTCCCGGAAGGGGCGGTTGTGCTGCTGCACCGAGAGCAGGGCCTGCATGGCGGGCACGGAGAAGTTCTCGGAGAGGCCCCAGCCGGTGCGGGAGCTGAGCAGGTCCTCGACGGTGATCGGGCGGGAGGCCGGCACCACGTCCTCCACGGGGGCCTCGGGCGCGCGGACCACCACCGGCTTCGCCAGCTCCGGGAGCCATTCCTCCACCGGTGCGTCCAGGGTCAGCACCCCGTCCTCCACCAGCGTCAGTACGGCCGCCGCCGTGATCGGCTTGGTGATGGACGCGATACGGAAGATCGAGTCCCGTGCCATCGGTGCGGTGCCCTCGGTGTCCACCGAGCCGACGGTCACCACCTCGACGTCGTCGCCGCAGGCCACGAGGGCGACGGCGCCCGGGACGGTGCCCCGGTCGACGTGCTGTCGCAGGATGTCGTGCAGGCGCGGAGCGCTCATCGGTAGGCCTTCCGGTCGGGGCGGTCGTCCTACGTACGACTCCCACGGCGGCGGGAAGTCATCGCCCGCGGCCGGGGAAAGTCAGGCCTCCGACGGATCCACCGTCGCCTGGTGCACCTCGGCCAGATGCTCCTCCGCCTTCAGCCAGGGCAGGAACTGCGCGCCCTTGCGCCAGCCGCACGTGTCGCATCTGATCGTGCGCTGCACTCCCGCGCGCTGCACCCGGACGACGTGCTCACGTCCGTGCTGGTCCCAGCGGCTCACCTTGCTCGTGTTGATCTCCAGCATGATGTCTCGCCTCCGGCTAAGGAGTGTGCAGCAAGACCAACATCAACAGGAGAATCTTCACAGCGAGTTGGCCAATCCGTGAGCAGGGTCCGGCCCGCAGGGGCGGCACTCATCCGATGGTGCGCGGCAGGCGCAGGCTCAGCAGGCCGGTCAGTGCGATGCAGCCCAGCTGGGTCAGCAACGTGACGACCAGGGCGTCCCGCATGCCCATCCCCGGGATCAGGGAGAGGAAGAGGGTGCCGAGGGCGGCCACGCCGAGGGCGAGAGCGGACTGCTGAGTGGTCATCATCACGCCGCTGCCGACGCCGGCCCGCACGGGCTCCACCTCGGAGAGAACGACCCGGTAGATGATGGGGAGTTGGAGCGCCTGGCCGCCGCCGGCGAACACCGCTCCGGGGAGCAGTTCGACCAGGCCGAGGTCCGGCCAGGACCGCCACGCCGCCAGCGCCATCAGACCGATGCCGATGCCCTGGAGCAGCGCGCCCGCGGTCACGACCCGGGTGCCGTACCTGGCGACCAGCCGCGGCCCGGCGAGCGAGACGAAGAAGAACACGACGGCCATCGGCGCGAGCGCCAGCCCCGCCGGGACCGGCCCCAGCCCCGCGCCCCGCTGCAGCGCCACCGCGATCACGAACATGAAGCCGCTGAAGCCGATGGAGAACGGCAGGATCATCACCAGACCGCGCCGCAGCGAGGTGAGCGCGAACAGGCTCGGCGGGACGAGTGGCGTACGGCCCTGCCGGTCCGCCCGGCGCTCCACCGCGTAGAACGCCGCCACGAGGAACGGGAACGCCGCCAGCGACAGCCACGTCCACAGCGGCCAGCCCGCCGATCGGCCCTCGGTGAGCGGGGCCAGCAGGGCGAGGAGCGACACGGTGAGCAGGACGGTGCCGGGTCCGTCCACCGGCTCCGGGCGCTGGGAACGGGTCTCGGGAACACCGCGGGCCGCCAGGACCAGCCCTACGACGACCACGGGGACGTTCACCAGGAAGACCGAGCGCCAGCCGGTGCCCGCGATGTCGGCGGCCACCAGCACCCCGCCGAGGATCTGCCCGGCCACCATGGACAGTCCGGCCGTGGCGCCGTAAAGGCCCATGGCCTTCGCCCGGCGCTGTCCCGAGGTCGCCGCCTGGATGGTGGCGAGGACCTGCGGCAGCATCGCGGCCGCCGAGGCGCCCTGCGCGACCCGCGCCGCGACCAGCGTCCAGGCAGTGGGCGCGAGTCCGCAGGCCAGCGAGGTGAGCCCGAAGGCCGCCATCCCGCCGAGGAAGAACCGCCGCCGCCCGAACAGATCGCCCAGCCGTCCCCCGAGGACGAGCAGGACGGCGTACGCGAGCCCGTACCCCGCGACGACAAGCTCGAGAACGGACTCGCCGGCATGCAGGTCCTTGCCGATGGTCGGCAGAGCGACATTGACGATGAAGAAGTCGATGAGAGGCAGTGCCGCTGCCAGCAGCACGGTGAAGAGTCCGAGGCCGCCGAGCGAGGGTGGCGCGGCCGGCGAGCGGACGGTGCGTGTAGCGATGGTTTCGGTCACGCCTTCGAGCGTGCGCCTCCGCCCAGGCTGGTACCAGAGTCTCTTTATCCTGGTAGAAGCACTACCTGGAAACAGGATCCGGCGGACGGCAGGCTGGAGGCATGGCGACGATGGCTCAGGTGACGAACCAGGAGACGGTGACCCCGTCCTCGCGTGGCGAGGGCGCCCAGGTACGGCGCCACGAGCTGGCAGCCTTCCTGCGCAGTCGCCGCGAGCGCATCACCCCGGAGGAGGTGGGGCTCCCGCGCGGCCGCCGGCGCCGCACGCCCGGGCTGCGCCGCGAGGAGGTCGCCCAGCTCTCCGCGGTCGGCGTCACCTGGTACACCTGGCTCGAACAGGGCCGTGACATCCAGGTCTCCGTCCAGGTCCTCGACGCCCTGGCCCGCACCCTGATGCTCGACGCCACCGAGCGCGCCCACCTCTTCCAGCTGGCCGGCGCGGTCGACCCGACACCGGCCCTGATCTGTCCGTCGGTGACGCCCGCCCTACGGGCCATGCTGGAGCAGCTGGAGCCGTACGCCGCGAGCATCCAGAACAGCAGGTACGACATCCTCGCCCACAACCGCACGCTCGGACTGCTGCTGTGCGACCTGGAGGAGGTGCCGCCCGAGGACCGCAACTGCGTCCTGCTGTCCTACACGAACGAGGACTGGCGCAACTCGATCGTGCACCTGGAGGAGACCCGCCGCCTGATGGCGGCCCGCCTGCGCGCCTCCATGGCCGGCCATCTCACCGAGCCCGCCTGGAAGATGCTCCTGAAGCGACTCCGTGAATACCCGGACTTCCGCGAGGCCTGGGAGCGCCACGAGGTGGTCGTCGCACACAGCAAGCGCAAGGAGTTCCTCAACCGCCTGGTGGGCCGCCTGGTAGTGGACCAGTCCGAGCTCTGGCTGGGCCCGGAGGTCGGCTCACGCATGGTGACGTATGTCCCGGCGGACGACGAGTCGAGGGCGCGGATGGAGAAGCTGCACAAGATAGCGCTGGGGAGATGACCGCCCCATAAGGGGCGCGGGGCTGTATCGATATGCGGCTCCGCCGCGTGGGCGCGACCAGCCCCCACCAACCCGCACCCGCCGAACTACGCACGGACCCCGGTCGGTTGGCGCACCTCTGCAGACGAAAGCTCCTCAGCCGTCCGCTCAGCAGTCCGCCGAGCCCAACGCCCGCTGGTCAGCGCCCCGAGCACAAGCACCGCCGCCCCACACACGACGAGAATCCACCACCCCGGCACGGAAGCCGAGACGAACACGTCCTTGTACGACGAGGCCCCCACACCGGATGCCAACACCGCCCCCACCACCGCGACGCCGAGCGTCTGCCCGAGCTGCCGGCTGGTGGACGCAACGGCGGCGGCAACCCCGGCCTGGGCGCGCGGCATCCCCGACACCGCGGTATTGGTGATGGGCGCGTTCACGAACCCGAACCCGATGCCGAACAGCACGTACGCGACGAACAACGTGACGTTCGACGTCTCGGCCTCGAACCCGGCGAACAACACCGCGCTCGCCGTCATCGCGGTGCCGGCGACGAGGAGCGGCAGCCGCGGCCCCCTGCTCCCCACCAGCCGCCCGGACAGCGGCGCACACAGGAGCGTCGGCACGGCCATCGGCAGCATCCACAGGCCCGCGTGCAGGGCGTCGTACCCGCGCACGTTCTGCAGATACAGCGTCGACAGGAACAGGAACCCCCCGAGGGCGGCGAACGCGCTGATCGCGATCACCGTCGCCCCGCTGAACGGCACCGACCGGAAGAACCGCAGGTCGATCAGTGGTTCGGCGCGTCGGGGCTCGTACCGGAGCAGCCCCACCAGTGCGGCCAGCGCGATCGCGACGAAGGGGAGCACGTAGGCCGTGCCCGAGTTCGGGGCCTCGATGATGGCGTACGTCAGGGCGCCGAACAGGGTGATCACCAGGAGCTGGCCGACCGGGTCGGGGCGGCGGGCCTTGGGGGCGCGGGACTCGGGGACGTAGCGCAGGGTGAGCAACAGGGCCGCCAGGCCCACCGGCAGGTTGACCCAGAAGATCGAGCGCCAGCCGACCGACTCCACCAGCAGCCCGCCGGCCAGCGGCCCCGCGGCCATGGAGATACCGACGACGCCTCCCCAGACGCCGATCGCACGGGCGCGCTCGGCCGGGTCCGTGAAGGTGTTGGTGATGATCGACATGGCGACCGGGTTGAGCATCGAGCCGCCGACCGCCTGGATCATGCGGAAGGCGATGAGCGAGTCGAGGTTCGGGGCGAGGGAGCACAGCAGCGAGCCCGCCGCGAAGACGATCAGGCCCGCCATGAAGACGCGTTTGCGGCCGATGCGGTCGGCCGTGGAGCCGGCGAGCATCAGCAGCGAGGCCAGGACCAGCGTGTACGCGTCGATGGTCCACTGCAGGCCGGCCGTGCTCGCGTGCAGCTCCCGCTGCATCGACGGCAGGGCGACGTTCAGGGCGGTGACGTCCAGGCTCACGATCAGCAGGCTCATGCAGCAGATCGCGAGGACGAGCAGACGTCGGCGAGGGCTGAGCTCGGGCATGCATTTCACTGTACGCCGACTTCGATAGTGCGTCTAACTAATAGTGCGCCTAACTAATGGCTGCTACATGATCACTGTCGATGCGCGACAATGGGCCAATGTCCACGCCCGTGTCCCCGTTGCAGATCGGCCCGCACACCGTCGAGCCGCCCGTCGTCCTGGCCCCGATGGCCGGGATCACCAATGCGCCCTTCCGCACCCTGTGCAGGGAGTTCAGTGGTGGCAAGGGGCTGTTCGTGAGCGAGATGATCACGACCCGGGCGCTGGTCGAGCGCAACGAGAAGACCATGCAGCTGATCCACTTCGAGGCGACGGAGAAGCCGCGCTCGATCCAGCTGTACGGCGTCGACCCGGCGACCGTCGGCAAGGCCGTCCGCATGATCGCGGAGGAGGACCTCGCCGACCACATCGACCTGAACTTCGGCTGCCCGGTGCCGAAGGTGACGCGCAAGGGCGGCGGCTCGGCCCTCCCGTACAAGCGCAACCTGCTCCGCGCGATCCTCCGCGAGGCCGTCTCGGGCGCCGGTGACCTCCCGGTCACCATGAAGATGCGCAAGGGCATCGACGACGACCACATCACCTACCTCGACGCCGGCCGTATCGCCGTCGAGGAGGGCGTGACGGCCATCGCCCTGCACGGCCGCACCGCCGCCCAGCACTACGGCGGCACGGCGGACTGGGACGCGATCGCGCGGCTCAAGGAGCACGTGCCGGAGATCCCCGTCCTCGGCAACGGCGACATCTGGTCCGCGGAGGACGCGCTGCGGATGGTGCGGGAGACGGGTTGCGACGGGGTGGTCGTGGGCCGCGGCTGCCTGGGCCGGCCGTGGCTCTTCGCGGACCTGGTGGCGGCGTTCGAGGGTCGTACACGGGCCCGTGCCGGAGGCACTGATGGATGCAGTGCGCGCCCGGCGCTCCGCGAGGTCGCCGACATCATGGTCCGCCACGCCACCCTCCTCGGCGAGTGGATCGGCGACGAGTCCAAGGGCGTCGTCGACTTCCGCAAGCACGTGGCCTGGTATCTGAAGGGCTTCGCGGTCGGCAGCGAGATGCGCAAGCGCCTCGCGATCACGTCGTCCCTGGAGGAACTCCGCGCCGGGCTCGATGAGTTGGACCTCGACCAGCCCTGGCCCACCGGCGCCGACGGCCCCCGCGGCCGCACGTCCGGCAACAACAGGGTGGTGCTGCCGGACGGTTGGCTGAAGGACCCGTACGACTGCGCGGGGATCGGCGAGGAAGCGGAGCTGGATACTTCCGGCGGCTGAGGCCCCGCAGCGGCCGTCAGCCCTTCTTCGGGTGCGGAGTCGAGCCGTACGCCGTCAGGAACCTGTCGCGGAACGCGCTCATCTTCCACACCGGGGCGTTGTGCGCGGGCCGCAGACCGTCCGTCCATCCCCAGCCGTCGATCTTGTCCAGGACCTTGGGGTCCTTGGCGACGATCGAGATCGGTACGTCACGGCTGGCGTGGTTGCCGCTGACGCGGGCGATGGGCTGGTGGTCGCCGAGGAAGACCAGGACGGTGTTGTCGTTGCCGTAGCGCTCGAGCCACTGGGTGAGGGCCGTCACCGAGTACTGGACCGACTTGCCGTACTCCGCCTGGGACTTGGGCGAGCTGGCGATGATGTCCGAGGGCTTGTTGCCGGCCTTCTGGATGGCCTTGAAGATCGAGCCGTCGCCCAGGTCGTTCCAGGGGACCATCTTGGGGATCGGCGCCCAGGGCTGGTGGCTGGAGGTCAGGATGACCAGCGACATGAGTGGCTTGCTGCGCTTCTTGCTGTGCTCCAGGTTCTGGAACTGCTGGAGTGCGTACTGGTCCGGCATCGTCGACCAGCTGAACTTCGGGCCCTTGTAGCCCATTTGGAAGGCGTTGCGGTACTTGGCCAGGCCGTAGAACTTCGACTCCGGCCAGCTCTTCTGGACCCCCGGCATGATGCCGACTGTGTCCCAGTCGCCTGTCTTCGCGAAGGCCTTGGTCAGGCTGAGGTGGTCGCTCGCCATCACCGTGCGGTAGCGCTGCTGGTTGTCGATCCACAGGCCGGACATGGTCGTGGAGTGGCCCAGCCAGCTGCTGCCGCCGTAGGTCGCCGAGGTGAGCCAGCCGCTCTTGGCGTGGAAGCCGGCCTTGGCGAGCGCCTTGGTGCGCACGTCGAGTGTCTTGTCGACGCCGGGCGCCTCGACCGGGTCCTCGATCGCGCTGCGGCCGTAGCTCTCGATGAACGTGAAGATCATGTCCTTGCCGCGCAGATCGGGCACCAGCTGGCTCGGCGGTGTGTTGCCGAACTCGTCGACCTTGGCCACCTTCTGGAAGGCGGCCTCGTCCCGGAGGGTGTCCCGCACCCGGCCCGCCTGGACGGCGACTGCCCCGGCCGTACGGTCGGACGCGAGCGGAACCCCGGCGATCTGCAGCCCCAGGGCGGAGCAGGTGACCCAGACGACGGTGGCGGCCAGGGTCCCCCGGGTTGCGATCTGCTTGTTCCCCGCGAGCAGGTTGCTGAGCCGCACCATCGCCAGCGCCATGACGCCGAGGACCACAACGATGAGCACGAAGACCCCGATGGTCGCCCCGACCTCCACCGCCTTGCCCATCGAGTCCGCGATGTACGACTGCGCGTCGGGCAGCAGCTCCCAGTCCAGTACGACGTTGAAGGGCCGCCCCAGGTATTCCACGAACCCCATGTCCAGGAGGTTCAGGACCACCATCGCCCCGAGCGCCGCCCCCGACAGCACCGCCACCACCAGCCGGGGCCGACGCGGCAATGCCAGCGCGACGGCCGCCCCGATGATGGCCTCCACGGGTATCCGCGTGAACCACCGGCCGGCCTGCAGCGTCGTCAGACGGTTCGGCAGCAGCAGCGCACCGAGGACGACGACGGCGGCGAGGATCGTGATCGTCCACCGTGCGTTACGGACGGCCGTGGGGTGCCGGTCGCGCCAGCCGGAGAGGCGGGAGCGGAGACCGGCCTCGGGTGACGTGCCCTCCGTGATGGTGTCGGCCGTATCCGGCTGCTGACGAACGCGCGTGAAGACAGGCACCCGAAGGTCCTTCCGTGCGAGACCCGTGGAAAGGCGGCGGGCCAACGCTGGGGAGGCTGGGGGCCCGCCGACATGACGTACGGCGGGCCCGCGGGACCTGTTCACGGCGTGAGGCAAACACCGGGCAAACGCCCGGTCAACGGTGCCGATTGTGCTTTTAGGGGCGCGGGGCTGTATCAATTTGCGGCTCCGCCGCGTGGGCGCGATCAACCACAACGAACCCGCACCCGCCACACAACCGCCCCGACCGAGCTCTTACGCGCCCCCAACCGCCGTCAGCAAAGCAAGAGGGGCGGCCGCAGACCGCGACTCCCGCACGCACGCATGCGGATAAGGCACTGGCTCGGCATGGGTGTCGCGCCCATACCCCGCAATAACCTCCGGCAGCCGATGCCCGGCTGCCGTCGCCGCATCCACCAGCGCATGCGCCACCGCCCGAGCCTCGTCATGCAGCCCGTACCGCGCCAGCCCCAACGTGATCAGCGCGTTGTCGTGCGGCCACACCGAACCCCGGTGGTACGACAACGGGTGATACGCCGCCTGGCCCGCCGCCAGCGTCCGCACACCCCACCCCGAGAAGAAGTCCGGCTCCAGCAACCGCCGGCCCACCAACTCGCCGTACTCCTTGTCCAGCAGCCCCGACCACAGCAGATGCCCGGCGTCCGACGCCAACGCGTCCACCTGGTTGCCCTCGCCGTCCAGAGCCAGCGCCGGGAAGGACCGGTCCCGCATCCAGAAGTCCCGCTGGAAACGGTCCCGCAGATCGCCGGCCGCCTGCTCCAGCAGCGCCGCGTACACCTCGTCCTCCCAGACCGTGCGCGCGACCCAGGCCGTCCGGCGCAGCGCGTCGTAGGCGTACCCCTGGGCGCCCGCCGCCATCACCGCCCCGCTGGCCCGCGTCCCGTCGGCGGAGCAGATCGCGCCGGGGGAGTCCTTCCAGTTCTGGTTGGCGAGGCCGCCCTGGTCGGCGCGGTAGACCAGATAGCCGCGCGAGGTGAGCCCGCCGTGATCCAGCATCCAGCCGATCGCCGCACGGGCGTGGGGCTCCAGCCGGCGCGCGAGTGCCAGGTCCCCGGTCTGCTCGACATACGCACCCAGCAGCACGAGGAACAGCGGTGTGGCGTCCACGGAGCCGTAGTAGCGCCCGAACGGAACCTGTCCGAAGTGCGCCAGCTCGCCGTGCCGTACCTCGTGCACGATCTTGCCGGGCTGGGACACCGAGTCCGTGCCGGTCTCGGTCGCCTGGGTGGCGGCGAGCGCCGGCAGCGTGGCGGCGGCGAGCTGCGGGCGGTAGGGGAGGGCGAAGAGGGACGTGAGCAGGGCGTCGCGGCCCAGCAGGGTCAGGAACCAGGGGGCCCCGGCGGCCGGTACGCGCAGCTCCTCGCCGTCCGGGCCGGTCGCGGTGACCTGGAGCGAGGCCAGGTCCGCGAGACCGCGTGCACAGGCCGCCGCCAGCTCGGGCCAGCCGGTCGGGAAGGGCACGCCCTCCACGAACTCGCCCTCCAGTGCCAGGAGTTGGGCGTTGGCGGCGGCAGGCGAGTCGGGGACACGGGGGTCCTGTGTCGCCCCGTGCGGACGGGCGGCCACCCGCAGCGCCAGTTCGGCGGTGCCGTGCGGCTCGAGTTCCAGCGTCCAGACCAGGCGCCGGGCGCCCGTGCCCGTCTCCTCGACGCCGTCCGGGGCGGGCTCGGCCGTCACCGTCGTACAGGAACGCCATTCACCGCGCTGGTAGCTGAACTCCACGCCGTCGTCCAGGATCCGGCGGGAGCGGGTGGCGCCGATCTTGGTGTACGTACGGTGGTCGGAGCGCAGCTCGAACTGGTCGGTGAAGTCGGCGTCCGCGGTGACCGCGAGGCGGATCGTGGTCGGCACCGGGCGGTTGCTGGTCACCCGCAGGGACTCGACGAACGCACTGTCGCCGACGGCCTGTTCGCGGAAGATCGTGTGCGCGGGCGGCTCCTGGCGTCCGCCGCGCGGGACCAGGACACAGCGCGCCGTGTCCCCGTCCGCGACCGGCGTGAGAGACTCCGGCACCGCGCCGTCGACCGTCAGCTGCCAGCGGCTCAGATGCCGGGCGTCCCGTACGAATAACCCGTCCGGGGAGCCCGACCCCCTCACGCCGCTGATGTCCCCGCCGTCGCCGACGGCCGCGAACGTCCCGCCGTGCACGAGCAGATGATGCCGGTCCGTCATGCCCGGTCGCCTCCCCTGACTGCCTTGTCACTCTTGTCACTTCTGCCGAAGTCACTTCTGTCGAACGTGCCGATGCCCGTGCCGGACACGCCGTGTCCGGGGCGCTCATGGAGCAGATCCAGCGCGAGCGCGGCGGTCCAGCTGAACCCGCTCGCGCCGCACGCCTCGCCGGTGAACGGGTCCACGTACTCGGCGAACCCGGAGCTGCCGGCGATGTCCAGGACGGCCTCCCGCAGCACGTCGGCCCGCGTCTGCTCGCCGTGGGTGCGCAGACCGCGCTCCAGCAGCCAGCTCGTGTTGAACCAGGCCGGACCCCGCCAGTAGCGGTGCGGGTCGAAGGCCTCGCCGAGGAGGTCGTAGGAGGGGGCCAGGCGGGTCGCGCCGCCGAGTCCGAAGTGCGGTCCGCAGGCCGTGCGGACGAGGACGGCGGCCGTCTCGCGCGGGAGCGTGGGCAGGAGGAGGGGGACGAGGCCCGAGACGCTCCGCTCCGGGATCAGCTGCCCGCCGCGCACGTCCCGGCAGAAGAACATCCCCTCCGCCGGATCCCAGAGCCGGTCGAGCATGGCGCTCGTCAGTCGCTCCGCACGCGCATGGCGAGCCGTGCCCGTCGCGCCGAGCTCGCGCGCGATCCGGGCCAGGGCGTGCTCGGAGGCGATGAGCAGGGCGTTGAAGGACGGGTCCTCGACCGCGAACTCCCCGCCCCCGTCGGCGTATCCGCGATCCCGGTAGTCCGTCGCCAGCCGCACGTACCGTCCGTAGTCCAGATCCGTCGGCCGGTCCTCGGCAGCCCCGTGGTCGAGGTCGGCGCGGCGGAAGGAGCGGGCCGGAGCGGGCGTGATGCGGGCCAGCGGCGCGTCCCAGCAAGGGCTGTTGTCCATGCCCTGTTCCCAGGGGTGCACGACGGACGCCAGGCCGCCGCCGCCCAGGTCCCGCCGGTGCAGCAGATAGCGGTGCCAGGCGGCCAGCCGGGGATACATCCGGGTGAGGAAGCCGCGCGCACGTGACAGCCCCGGGTCGGCGCAGTGCACCAGCCAGGCCGCCAGCGCGTGCACCGGTGGCTGCACGATGCCGGAGGTCTGTACGGTGCGCGGGGCGCCCGCAGCGCGCCCCGCGGTCGAGGAGCGCCAGAAGTCGGGGCTCGGGAAGTACGCGTCGAGCGGTACGGAGGGGTTGAAGACGATGTGCGGGATGCGCCCGTCCTCCCACTGGGCGGCCAGCAGCGTCTCCAACTCCGTCTGTGCCCGTAACGGCGACAGGTGCCGCAGGCCGATCGCGATGAACGCGGAGTCCCAGGACCACTGGTGCGGATACAGGCTGCGCGAGGGGACGGTGGAGGCACCCGTCCAGTTGTCCTCCAGAACGCGGACGGCTCTGAGGTGCAGCGAACCCGGCGTGGGGGGTGGATCGTATGCAATGGGGTGCTGTGCGGCACGGCTGGTGAGTTGGGCAGTGCGATCCACTCGGGGCTCCCCGAAAGACGTGCGGTCGACCGGTTCGGTCATGGCTACCGTAGAGTTACGTCTATTTAACACGCAAAACTCAGGATGTAATGCAGGCTTGAGAAACACAAGGGGGTGCGCATGACTGGACGCGGCCAGGCTCGCGCGGGCGATCTGCTCGAACTGGTACGAAGCGGGCGCGCGACCACGCGCGGCGCGCTCCAGCAGGCCACCGGACTCTCCCGCGCCACCGTCGGCCAGCGCCTCGACCGGCTCTTCCGCGCGGGCTGGCTGCGCGAGGGCGCCGGCGGCCCGGTCGACTCGCCCCTCGGCGGCCGCCCCTCCATCACCCTGGAGTTCGACGACGAGCACGCCGTGGTCCTCGCCGCGGACCTCGACACCCGCCACGCCCGCGCCGCCGTCCTGTCCCTGACCGGCGAGATCCACGCCGAGCACTCCGGCACGCTCGTCATCGAGGACGGCCCGGACGCCGTACTCGGCGAACTCGGCCGCTGGTTCGCCGAGTTGCTGGAGAAGTCCGGGCACCGGGCGGAATCGGTCTGCGGCATCGGACTCGCGGTGCCGGGGCCCGTCGACAGCGAGACCGGGCGGGTCGTGCAGCCGCCGATGATGCCGGGCTGGGACGGCTACGACATAAGAGGCCGCCTCGCCAGAGCCTTCACCGAGCACACGGGCGCCGGACCGGTGCCGGTGCAGGTGGACAACGACGCGAACCTCATGGCGTACGGCGAACAGCGCACGGGATACGCCGACTGCTCGGCGTTCGTGCTGGTCAAGGTGTCGACGGGTATTGGTGCCGGCGTCGTGGTCGGCGGGGCGATCTACCGGGGCATCGACGGGGGCGCCGGCGACATCGGGCACATCCGGGTGGGCGCGGAGGCGCTGTGCCGGTGCGGGTCGTACGGCTGTCTGGCCGCCGTCGCCAGTGGTGGCGCCGTGGCGCGGCGGCTGGCGGAGGCCGGGGTGCCGGCGGCGTCCGGCTCGGATGTGCGGGATCTGCTGGCGGCCGGGCATCCGGAGGCGCTCGGGCTCGCGCGGGAGGCGGGGCGGCAGGTCGGCGACGTACTGGCGACCGTCGTAACGCTGCTCAACCCCGGGGTGCTGATGATCGCGGGAGATCTGGCCGGAACTGCATTCCTCACCGGCGTACGGGAGTTGCTGTACCAGCGGGCGCTGCCCCGGTCCACGGCCCACCTGGACGTCGTCACCTCACGGCTGGGGGAGCGGGCCGGGCTGGTGGGGGCCGGTGCGCTGGTCGTGGAGTACCTGTACGCGCCGGAGCGGGTGGAGGAACGGCTGCTGGCGATGGGCGTGTGACGTCCGTGTTTCTGTCCCAGGACACGTCCGCATGGTGAAATCCGGGCCTCTGTGGCAGCGTGATTCTTGCCACCCTTGATAAGGGTTGCGCTCAGATGAGCGGATCTTGGGCGACTGCACTTCTCCAAGGGGTGGCACTGGGTGCCACCCCTTGATCGTTCATCGATCGAAATCAGACGCGCCGGACTCCGCTCATCTGAGCGAAAAACCCCACCTCCGGGCACCCGTGCGTTCAAGAAGTGAAAACATCCGCGCGTCACCGCTTGCCAAGCTTTGACTTTCGATCCGCTGGCGGACGAGTGGTTACAGGCGCATGACGCGTGAGTAGACGTACCCAGACGCCTTTGATCTGGGTATGTTCCTCGCCGTCAGGGCAGCCACCGCGTCCTCGAGGGAGTCGAGACCGTGTCGGAAAACAAAGAACCCCACGTAGCGAAGTTCGTTTACGACTTCACCGAGGGAAACAAGGACCTCAAGGACCTCCTGGGTGGCAAGGGCGCGAACCTCGCCGAGATGACCAACCTGGGACTCCCCGTTCCCCCCGGCTTCACGATCACGACAGAAGCCTGCAAGGTCTACCTCGACAGCGGCGAGGAGCCGGCGGCACTGCGTGACGAGGTGAGTGCACACCTCGACGCGCTCGAGGCCCGTATGGGTAAGAAGCTCGGCCAGGCCGACAACCCGCTCCTGGTGTCCGTCCGTTCCGGCGCGAAGTTCTCCATGCCCGGCATGATGGACACCGTCCTGAACATCGGGCTCTCCGACAAGTCCGTGAAGGGTCTCGCCGACCAGGCCGGCGACGAGCGGTTCGCCTGGGACTCCTACCGGCGCCTCATCCAGATGTTCGGCAAGACGGTCCTCGGCGTCGACGGCGAGCTCTTCGAGGACGCGCTCGAGGCGGCGAAGACGGCCAAGAAGGTCACCGTCGACACCGAGCTCGAGGCGGCCGACCTCAAGAAGCTGGTCACCAAGTTCAAGAGGATCGTCAAGACCGAGGCCGGCCGGGACTTCCCGCAGGACCCGCGCGAGCAGATGGACCTCGCCATCCACGCGGTCTTCGACTCCTGGAACACCGACCGCGCCAAGCTCTACCGCCGCCAGGAGCGCATCCCGCACGACCTCGGCACGGCCGTCAACGTCTGCTCGATGGTCTTCGGCAACCTCGGCCCCGACTCCGGCACGGGCGTCGCCTTCACCCGCGACCCCGCCTCCGGCCACCAGGGCGTCTACGGCGACTACCTGCAGAACGCGCAGGGCGAGGACGTGGTCGCGGGCATCCGCAACACGGTCCCGCTCGCGGAGCTGGAGCAGATCGACAAGAAGTCGTACGACCAGCTGATGCAGATCATGGAGACCCTGGAGAACCACTACAAGGATCTCTGCGACATCGAGTTCACCATCGAGCGCGGGCAGCTGTGGATGCTGCAGACCCGCGTCGGCAAGCGCACGGCGGGTGCGGCCTTCCGTATCGCGACGCAGCTGGTGGACCAGGGGCTGATCGACGAGACCGAGGCCCTGCAGCGGGTCACCGGCGCCCAGCTCGCGCAGCTGATGTTCCCGAAGTTCGACGAGGAGGCGAAGACCGAGCAGGTCGGCCGGGGCATCGCGGCCTCGCCGGGTGCGGCCGTCGGCAAGGCCGTCTTCGACTCGTACACCGCGGTGAAGTGGTCGCGTTCCGGCGAGAAGGTCATCCTGGTCCGCCGTGAGACCAACCCCGACGACCTCGACGGCATGATCGCGGCCGAGGGCATCCTGACCTCGCGCGGCGGCAAGACCTCCCACGCGGCCGTCGTCGCACGCGGCATGGGCAAGACCTGTGTGTGCGGTGCCGAGGAGCTGGAAGTCGACACCAAGCGGCGGCGGATGACCGTGCCCGGCGGGCATGTGGTGGAGGAGGGCGACCTCATCTCCATCGACGGCTCCAGCGGCAAGGTCTACCTGGGCGAGGTCCCGGTGGTCCCCTCCCCGGTCGTCGAGTACTTCGAGGGCCGGATGCACGCCGGCGCCAACGACGCCGACGAACTCGTCGAGGCCGTGCACCGGATCATGGCGTTCGCCGACCGCAAGCGCCGCCTGCGGGTGCGCGCCAACGCGGACAACGCCGAGGACGCGCTGCGCGCCCGTCGCTTCGGCGCGCAGGGCATCGGCCTGTGCCGTACGGAGCACATGTTCCTCGGTGACCGCCGTGAGCTGGTGGAACGCCTGATCCTGGCGGACACGGACGCCGAGCGCGAGGAGTCCCTGAAGGAGCTTCTCCCGCTGCAGAAGCAGGACTTCGTCGAGCTGTTCTCGGCGATGGACGGTCTGCCGGTGACGGTCCGTCTCCTGGACCCGCCGCTGCACGAGTTCCTGCCGGACATCACCGAGCTGTCGGTGCGCGTCGCCCTCGCCGAGTCCCGCAAGGACCCGCACGAGAACGAGCTGCGCCTGCTGCAGGCGGTGCACCGGCTGCACGAGCAGAACCCGATGCTGGGTCTGCGCGGTGTACGCCTCGGCCTGGTCATCCCCGGCCTGTTCACCATGCAGGTACGGGCGATCGCCGAGGCCGCGGCCGAGCGCAAGAACGCCAAGGGCGACCCGCGGGCCGAGATCATGATCCCGCTCGTCGGCACGGTCCAGGAGCTGGAGATCGTCCGCGAGGAGGCCGACCAGGTCATCGCGGAGGTCGAGGCGGCGACGGGCACGCAGCTCAAGCTCGCCATCGGCACGATGATCGAGCTCCCGCGCGCCGCCCTCACGGCCGGCCAGATCGCGGAGGCGGCGGAGTTCTTCTCCTTCGGCACCAACGACCTCACCCAGACGGTGTGGGGCTTCAGCCGGGACGACGTGGAGGCCTCCTTCTTCACGGCCTACCTGGAGAAGGGCATCTTCGGAGTGTCGCCCTTCGAGACGATCGACAAGGACGGCGTCGGCTCGCTGGTCAGGTCGGCGGTGCAGGCGGGCCGCGAGACCCGTCCCGACCTGAAGCTCGGCGTCTGCGGCGAGCACGGCGGTGACCCCGAGTCGGTCCACTTCTTCCACGAGGTGGGTCTCGACTACGTCTCCTGCTCGCCGTTCCGGATCCCGGTGGCCCGCCTGGAGGCGGGGCGCGCGGCCACGCAGTCGGCGGGCAGCGACCACCGGTAGGGCATACGGCCACTGCTGGGCCGTATGGCCCCTGAACCCCGGAACCGTCGCCCGTCCCCGACCCTCAACACCGATGGGCGGCGGTTCCGGATCACGAAAGAGGGCGGCACCCGTGCGGGGGTGCCGCCCTCTCCCTCACTGGATCGGTGCGTCGGGCGGCGGGAGTTGGATGGTGACCTCCCGGTCGACGGAATCGACTCCGTCGAGCGCCTCCAGGGCGGGGATCCGGTCTTCAGCGACGGTGCCGGAGAGCGTGCCGAGGATCGGCTGCTCGCCCGTGACCGTGAGACCGGCCCGCCGCAGGGCCTGGACCACCTGCGCGAACCGGTCGGGGTCGACCGCGAGGACGACCCCGACCGGAGCGGAAGGAGACGACTCGCTCACGGGGCCTGGAGCAGGCCCGAGCCGACGTCACTGACCGGCTGCACCATCGGGAACGCAGTGGCCTTCAGGCTGGCCATGAGCTGCGCCGCGGTTGCCTTGGGGGCCGCCTGGGCGAGCAGTGCGATGACACCCGCTGCGTGCGGGGTGGCCATGCTCGTGCCGCTCAGGACCCGGTACCCGCCGTCAGGGGCAGCCGAGTGCACGTCCCGGCCGGGCGCGGCGATGTTGATCTCGCCGCCCTGGTCGTTGATGGCGCCGTTGGAGAAGAACGACGGGTTGAGCGCCTTGTCGAGCGCGGCCACCGCGAGGATGGAGGGACAGTTGGCCGGCCGGCTGACGGGGATGATGGAACCCGGCCGGTTGCTGTCGTTGCCCGCGGCGGCGACGAGCACCGTTCCGAGCTTGAGCGCGCGCTTGGCCAGGTTCTCGTACGTCTGCGGGAACAGCTCACCCGGCCGGACCCGGGAGCCGAACGACATGGAGATCACCTTCGCGCCCTGGGAGATGGCCCAGGCGATACCCGCCAGGATCTGGCCGTCGTTGCCGAAGCCCTCGTTGTTGAGCACCTTGCCCGCGAGGATCTGCGCCTCGGGTGCCACGCCGTAGCGGGGTCCCTGCCTGGGGTTGGTCGGACCGGCGGCGGTGCCGATGCAGTGCGTGCCGTGGCCGTTGCCGTCGTCGACCTTCTCGCCCGGGACGAAGGAGACCGTCGCCGCGATGCGCCCCGCGAAGTCCGGGTGCTCGGTGTCCACGCCGGTGTCGAGGACGGCGATCTTCACCCCCTTTCCGGTCATCTGGGACAGGTTGGCCCGGATGGCCTGCAGGCCCCAGGTCCACTCCTTCTCGTGCCAGGCCGGGCCATGGCCCATGGCGATCTCGGCCTCGGTGTGACGGCTGACCACATCCTCGTCGCTGCGGTAGGCCGGGAAGAACTCGGTCGGCGCCTGGTGCGGAGCAGTGACAGGCATGGCGTAGACCATGCGCTCCGGCTCGGCTGCGATGATCGACGACTCCGCCTCGGCCGTGGTCACCAGCGCGTGGCGCTGATCGGGCCGCACCTCGACGACGGCGGCGGCGAGTTCCTCGAAGTGCACCGAGACGTCGGGGCGCTCCAGGAGTTCGGCCACGTTCGTGACGTCGGCTCCTCGGACACGTTCGACGGACGCGATGTCGGCGTTGGAACGCAGTGCGTCCAGGCCGCCTTCCTGGTTCTTCGGGTCGAGCAGGACCACGTACCGACCGGTGTACTCCGAGCTCTGGCCCGTGAGGGGGCCGCTCGGCCGATCGGGGTGCTCGCCGTAGGCGCGCCTGTCCATGGGTCCATTCGCCATTGAATTTCCCGCTTTCTGTGCGCTGTTCCCCCGGTTCGTGGACACGCGTCGAGGCACGGAGAATCAGCGCCGACAAGAGGGGGCGCGGATGGGTCGTGGATCGACACGTACTGCCGTGACCTGCAAGGATGTCCTCTGCCAGGCCGTCGGCATCGCCCCCTCGTCCACGTTCGCATCGAGCGTGGAGGCCCGCAACACGGGCCTCCTTCGCCTCCTCAGAAAGTGCCCTGGGTGTTGACCGGACCGACCTGGAAGTTGCCGGAGCAGATCGTCCAGGAAGCCGGGACGAGGACCGCTTCGAGCGAGGCCGGCGGATAGATCCGCAGGTAGGTGCCCGTGCGCAGGCAGGGCCCGCCGATCGGACCGTTGGTGGTGCGGATGACCGCGGAGACGGAGTGGGCGGGGGCGAGCGTGACGGTGGAGTAGGACTGGCCGGTGCGGGTGGCGGCCGGGCCGATCTGCCGGTGCGCCGTGTCCAGGGCGCTGACGCCCGGATAACCGCGCAGGGCACAGCCGGTCGTACTGGTGTTGGTGAACCGGATCGGCCAGTACACCGAGCCGGCCGCGCCCTCCTTGCGCCCCATGGAGACGTAGAGGTCGCTCACGGCGCAGGTGCGCAGTCGGTGCGCCGCCGTGGCCGTCGTCGCCGTCGCGCTCCATGCCGCTCCCGCGCCCGCGAGACCGAGGAGGCCGGCGGACAGGAGGGCGGCTAGGCCGCGTCGGGAAGGTCGTCGAGAGTGGAGAGACATGGCATATCCGCCTCCGTCGGGCGAATGGGTGGATGTGGGTGTTCTGTTAGATGAGTGCCCAGCGGAAAAAGTTGTACCTGGTCGTGGACCGTGTGCGGGTGCGGTACCGGGGTGGCGAACCCTCCGGCGACATGCCGGGACCCCTCCCCTACGCTGGGAATTCACCCGCTCACGGAGGGAGCCCGTCCATGTCCGGCTGGAACGAGAAGGCCGTCCCCGACCAGAGCGGGCGCATCGCCGTCGTCACCGGGGCCAACAGCGGGCTCGGGTACGTCGTCGCGCGGGAGCTGGCGCGCAAGGGGGCGCGAGTGGTGCTCGCGTGCCGGAGCGAGGTGCGGGGGAGTGCTGCGGCGGACCGGATCGTGGGTGAGGTGCCGGGGGCGATCGCCGAGTTCGCGCGGCTGGATCTCGGGGACCTGGGCTCCGTACGGGAGTTCGCGGAGTCGTACCCGTACGACTACCTCGACCTGCTCGTCAACAACGCCGGGGTGATGGCGCTGCCCTACGGGACGACGGCGGACGGCTTCGAGACGCAGTTCGGGGTCAATCACCTGGGGCACTTCGCGCTCACCGGGCTGCTGCTGCCCGTGCTGCTCGGCACGCCCGGCTCCCGGGTCGTGGCCGTCTCCAGTGAGATGCACGCGGTGGCCAACGTCGACATCGACGACCTCAACAGCGAGCGCCGGTACCGGCGTTGGATCGCGTACGCCCGGTCCAAGACGGCCAATCTGCTCTTCGTCCACGAGCTCGCGCGCCGGCTCGCGGCGCACGGCGCGGACGTGGTGGCGGCCGCGGCCCATCCCGGGTACGCGGCCACCAATCTGCAGGGTGCCGCGCCCCGGATGGAGGGGCGCAGGCTCACCGGGCGGGTGATGGAGCTCGGCAACCGGGTCTTCGCGCAGTCGGCGCAGGCCGGGGCGCTGCCCGTCCTGTACGCCGCGACGGCGCCCGACGTGCGGCCGGACTCCTTCACGGGGCCGTCGTTCATGATGTGGCGCGGGGCGCCCGCACCGTCCTGGCGGGCGCCGTGGACGCTCAACGACACGGCGGGGGAACGGCTTTGGGCGGCGTCCGAGCGGCTCACCGGGGTGGTGTACGACCAGCTGAAGGCGTGAGCCGTCAGGCTGTCGCCCCGCTGTCCACCACCAGGTCGGTGCCCACCGCCGACGCCGCGTCGTCCGAGGCCAGGTACAGGACGGCGGCGGCGACTTCCTCCGTCGCCGAGATGCGGCCGAGGGGGAGCGCGGTCCTCACCCGCTCGGCGCGGTCCGCCTCCGTCTCGCCGGGGCGCAGCGACATGGGGGTGTCGGTGGCGCCGGGGCTGACCACGTTGATGCGGACGCCGTCGCGGATGTGGTCCAGGGCGGCGCCCTTGCTGAGCGCGGCGACGGCGGCCTTGGAAGCGGCGTACGCGGCGGCTCCGGGGATGCGGGTGTGCGCACCGAAGGTGGAGGCGACGTTCACGATCGCGCCGCCGGACGGCTGGGTGCGCATCTGGCGGATCTGCGCCTGCAGCGCCAGGAAGACGCCGGTGACGTTGATGTCGAGCTGGGTGTGCCAGTCGGTCTCGGACAGGTCGGCCAGCGGGCCGCCGCCGCGGAAGACGCCCGCGTTGTTGACGGCCACGTCGAGCGAGCCGAAGGCTTCGACGGCCGCCTCCACCAGCGCCTGTGTGGCGGCGGCATCGGACACGTCGGCGGTGACCGCCAGCGCCTTGCCGCCCTGGTCCTCGATTCTGCGGACCGTCTCGTCGAGCGGTTCCCGGCGGCGGCCGGCCACGACGACCCGGGCGCCCTCCGCTGCGAACGCGAGCGCGATCGCCCGTCCGATGCCGGAGCCGGCGCCGATGACGAGGGCGGTCCGGTCGGAGAAGCGGCTGCCGGTGGTGCGAGCGGTGGTGGTCATGATTTCCCCTGTTCTTGACCGATCGGTTCAGTATGAGGGCGTGAAAGAGGCCCCTTGATGAGGGGTGTCAGTCCAGCAGCGCCAGCGCCTGTTCCGCCGCGTCCCGGACCCTGGCCGGATCGTCGGACGCCTTGCCGACCACCCGCAGCCCCTGCAACAGCACCAGCAGCATGCGGGCGAGGGTGAGCGGATCGCGGTCGGCGGGCAGTTCGCCCTGGGCCTGGGCGCGGACCAGGGTCGAGTGGAGCACGGTTTCGAGGTGGTCCCAGTTGCGCTCCACGCGCCTGGCGGCGGCCGGGTCGTGCGGGGCGAGTTCGCTGGCCGTGTTGGTCACCAGGCAGCCGTTCAGGCGGAGTTGGGCGTCGGACGCCTCGGTGGCATAGCGGCGTACGAGCGCTCGGACGGCGGGCAGTGCGGGGCCCGGCCGGGACAGTTCGCGCACGATCGGCGGGAGTCCGGCCCGGTCGTAGCGCTCCAGTGCCTTCAGGTAGAGCTCGTGTTTGCTGCCGAAGGTCGCGTAGATGCTGGCGCGTCCGATGCCGAGGTGGTCGACCAGGTCGGACATCGACGTCGCCTCGTAGCCGCGCTGCCAGAACAGCTCAAGGGCTGCCTGCAGCGCGGCGTCCGGATCGAACTCCTTGGTCCTGGCCACGTATAGCAGCCTAAAATCAATGGGAACGATCGGTCAAGAAAGGCTGGTGTGCGTCTGTGTGCTCGTGGTCAGCCTGCGCGGACCTCGTACGTCGCCACCCGCACCGTCTCGTCGTCCAGGCACTCCCCGGAGCGCAGGTCGAAGCGCTGCTTGAGCAGCGGCGAGGCGACGAACGAGCGGCCCTGGTGGGTGCCGGTCAGGCCGCGGGAGAGGACCGCCGCGCCGCCGAAGGGGTCGCGGTTGTCGATGGCGTACAGCTCACCCGCGCGGTCGCGGAACAGGGCCACCTGGCGCCCGTCCGGCAGCAGGGCCGCCACACCGCGGCCCGGCAGCAGCGCGCCGAGGTCGCAGACCGTGAACCAGCCGTCCTCGAGCTGCAGTTGGACCTTCAGGTCGGTCGTTTCGGGTGCCAGGGTCATCGCTGGGCGCTCCCTTCCAGGGGACGGTGGCCGATGGTCAGCAGCGGCAGGTCGGGCTTGATCTGGTCGCGCTCGGGGACGAAGCCGACGACCGGGTCGGGGGTGTCGGGGGCGTTCACGAAGGACACGAACCGGGCCAGCTTCTCCGGGTTGTTGATGGTGGTCGCCCACTCGTCGGCGTAGTTCGCCACGTGGTCCGCCATCAGGGACTCCAGCTCCTCGCAGATGCCGAGGGAGTCCTCCACCACCACGTCGCGTACGTGGTCCAGGCCGCCGGGGATGCGCTCCAGCCAGGTGGAGGTGCGCTCCAGGCGGTCGGCGGTGCGGATGTAGAACATCAGGAAACGGTCGATCAGACGGACCAGTTCGGCGTCGGAGAGGTCTTGGGCGAGCAGGTCCGCGTGGCGCGGGGTCGCGCCGCCGTTGCCGCCGACGTACAGGTTCCAGCCGCTCGCGGTGGCGATGACGCCGAAGTCCTTCGACTGGGCCTCGGCGCACTCGCGGGCGCAGCCCGACACCGCCGACTTGAGCTTGTGCGGCGACCTCAGCCCCCGGTAGCGCAGCTCCAGGTCGATCGCCATGCGGACGGAGTCCTGGACGCCGTAGCGGCACCAGGTCTGGCCCACGCAGGACTTGACGGTGCGCAGGGCTTTTCCGTAGGCGTGGCCGGACTCGAAGCCCGCGTCCACCAACCTGGCCCAGATCAGCGGGAGTTGCTCGACCCGCGCGCCGAACATGTCGATCCGCTGGCCACCCGTGATCTTCGTGTAGAGGCCGAAGTCGCGGGCGATCTCGCCGATCACGATGAGGCCCTCGGGGGTGATCTCACCGCCGGGGATGCGCGGGACGACCGAGTACGAGCCGTTCTTCTGCAGGTTGGCGAGGAAGTGGTCGTTGCTGTCCTGCAGGGAGGCCTGCTCGCCGTCCAGGACGTAGCCGCTCGCGCCGATCGTCGGGGCGAGGGAGGCGATGATCGAGGCCACCGCCGGCTTGCAGATCTCGCAGCCGTCGCCGCCTTTGGCCTCGTCGCGTCCGTAGCGGTCCAGCAGGTCCTGGTAGGTGTTGATGCGCAGGGCGAGGACGATCTCGTAGAGCTCCTCGCGGGTCTGGCCGAAGCAGCCGCACAGGCCCTTGTCGACCTCGACGCCGCTCGCCTCCAGTTCGGCGGTGACCAGCTGGCCGAGGACCTTGACGCAACTGCCGCAGGTCGTACCGGCCTTGGTGCACTTCTTCACCTCGGGCACGGTGGTGCAGTTGTGCTCGGTGACGGCGCCGCGGATCGTGCCCTTGCGGACGTTGTTGCAGGAGCAGATGATCGCGTCGTCCGGCAGCGCGGTCGGGCCGAGCTGGGCGGACTCGCCCGCGCCGGCGGGCAGCACCAGGGACTCGGGCGAGACCGGCGGGACCGAACCGGTGAAGGCCTTCAGCGTGCCGTAGGCCTCCGCGTCGCCGACCAGGATGCCGCCGAGCAGCGTGCCGTCACGGCCGATGACCAGCTTCTTGTACAGGCCGGCGCGGGAGTCGGAGTAGACGACGTCCAGGCAGTCCTCGGTGGCGCCGTGTGCGTCGCCGAAGGAGGCTACGTCGACTCCGAGGAGCTTCAGCTTGGTGGAGAGGTCGGCGCCGGTGAAGGACGCCTCGTCGGCGGCGATCGTCGCGGCCGCGGTCTCCGCCTGTTCGTAACCGGGGGCCACCAGGCCGTACACCCGGCCGTCGGAGGCCAGCGCGCACTCGCCGATCGCGAACACGTGCGGGTCGGAGACCGTGCGGCACTGCTCGTCGACCGTGATGCCGCCGCGCTCGCCGACCGTCAGGCCGCAGTCGCGGGCCAGCTGGTCGCGGGGGCGGACACCGGCGCTGAACACCACCAGGTCGGTGGCGAGTTCGGAGCCGTCGGAGAGCTTCATGCCGGTGACGGCGCCGTCCTCGCCGACGACGATCTCCTGTGTGCCGACGCCCGTGTGGACGGACAGGCCCATCTCCTCGATGGTCCGCAGGAGGGCAGCGCCACCGCCCTCGTCGACCTGAACCGGCATCAGACGCGGCGCGAACTCCACGATGTGGGAGGTGAGTCCGAGACCCTTCAGCGCACCCGCGGCCTCAAGTCCCAGCAGACCGCCGCCGACCACCGCACCGGTCGTCGCCCTCGTCTTCGCGTACTCCTCGATCGCAAGCAGGTCCTCGATCGTGCGGTAGACGAAGCAGCCCTCGGCGTCCTTGCCCGGGACCGGCGGAACGAAGGGGTACGAGCCGGTGGCCAGGACGAGGGTGTCGTACTCGAAGACCTTGCCGGACTTCGCCGTGACCTGCTTCGCCTCGCGGTCGACGGTCTCGGCCGGGTCGCCGACGTACAGCTCGATGCCGTGGTCGTTGATGAACTCCATGTCGGTCATGGAGAGTTCCTCGGGCGTCCTGCCCGAGAAGTACGAGGTGAGCGCTACGCGGTCGTACGCCGGACGCGGCTCCTCGCACAGCACGACCACGCGGTGCGTGGCGGTCAGGCCGCGCTCGGCGAGCGCTTCGAGGAAGCGCTGGCCGACCATGCCGTGGCCGACGAGCACGATCGTGGGGGTGCCGGTGGACATCAGGAGCCTCCATCGTTGGTGAGCAGGTGGAGCAGGGGGGCACCGTCGGCGGGGAGCGGCTCTGCCCCCTCCCAGGCGCGGGCGAGTGCGCCGACGGTGCCCAGTTCGCCGACGAGGACCCCGCCGACCAGGCGGTCGTCGCGGACGACGACCTTGCGGTAGGTGCCGCGGGTGGCGTCGGTGAGTTGTACGACGTCGTCGCCCGGGCGGGCCTCCGTCTCGCCGAAGGCGGCGAGGTCGAAGGGAGAGTCGTGCCCGACCAGCGTGAGCCGGGTCAGTGAACGGGTGCCGGTGTAACGGGCGTTGGAGTTGCCGGCCTCCCCCGCCAGCAACTCGGCCAGGACCTCGGCCTGTTCGAGCGCCGGGGTGGCGAGTCCGTACACGGTGCCGTCGTGCTGGACGCAGTCGCCGACGGCCCGGATGTGCGGGTCGGAGGTACGGAGCTCGTCGTCGACGACGATGCCCTTGCGCACGTCCAGCCCGGCGATCTGGGCGAGGCCCACACGCGGGTGCACCCCGCAGGCCAGGACCACGATGTCGGCGTCGAGGGCGTATCCGTCGGACATCTCGACCGAGCGGACCGCACCGCCGACGCAGCGCACGTCACGCACCCGGCACTCGGTGTGGATCTCGACGCCGAGGTCCTTGAGGTGCCGCTTGACCAGCTTTGATGCGCCCGGGTCGAGCTGGCGCTCCATGAGCCGCTCGCCCTGCTGGGCCAGCACCACCTGCGCGCCGCGCTGGGCGAGCGCACGGGCCGCGGAGACCCCGAGGAGCCCGCCGCCGATGACGACCGCCCGCACCCCCGGCCGTACGGCCTTCGAAAGACCCAGGCAGTCGTCCATCGTCCGGAACGCGTGCACGCCCTCGGGCAGCACGTGGTCCGAAGTGAACAGGCCGCGCAGGGGCGGGAGTACGGGGTTCGAACCGGTCGCCAGGACCAGCGTGTCGTATGCGATCTCCGAGCCGTCCGCGAGGTGTACGGCTCGCACCTCGCGGTCGATGCCCGTGACCCGGCCGCGGAGCAGCTCGGCGGGCGCGGGCAGCGCGATCACATCCGGGTTGTAGCGCCCGGCCAGCACCTCGGCGAGCAGCACCCGGTTGTACGGGCGGTGCTCCTCCTCGCCGATCAGCGTCACGGGCGTGCCGAGCTCGCCGAGCCGCCGGGCGAGACGGACGCCCGCGAGCCCGGCGCCGATCACCACCACACGCGTATTCGAGGTCATGCCTAGGAGCGTGCGGTGCCGGTGTTACCCGGCAGCATCACCTCTGTTTCCCGCGAGGAACGCTGCCCTCAGCAGAGGCTCGCCGAGGGTGTGAGGGTTCGGCGTGCACGGCGGGGGTGTGGTGTGAGGTGGGGGGTGGCGCCGGGCTCGGTACGGCTGACCGGCCCAGGGCTGCGCGCAGGCACGATCGTCTACGACGTGCGTTTCCGGCGGTTGTGCACGCCTGAAAACGCGTGGGGACCGTTCGGCAGGTTCCTTTACGGTGGCCCGATGGCGACCCAGGTGATCGTGCTCAATGGCGGCTCCAGCTCCGGCAAGTCGGGGATCGTGCGGTGTCTGCAGGCGGTGCTGCCGGAGCCGTGGCTGGCCTTCGCGATCGACACGTTCGTCGAGTCGATGCCCGCGTCGATGCAGGCCACGCTCGTCTCGCCGGACGGTGCGGTGAACGTGGGGCCGGATTTCGGGAAGCTGCAGGACGCCTGGAGGGAGGGGGTCGCGGCGACGGCGCGGGCGGGTGCCCGGATCGTTGTCGACGATGTCTTTCTCGGCGGGCCGCATTCGCAGGAGGGGTGGCGCAAGGCACTGTCAGGCCTGGACGTGCTCTGGGTCGGCGTGCGGTGCGAGGCCGCGGTGGCCGCGGGCCGGGAGATCGGCCGGGGTGACCGGGTGCGAGGCATGGCCGAGCAGCAGGCGGAGCTGGTCCACAGGGGCGTGATCTACGACCTTGAGGTGGACACCACACACACCGAGTCCCTGGAGTGTGCGCGGACCATCGCGAAGGCGGTTGTCACCGGCTCCCCGTGAGATGCGCGAACACGACCACGTTCCCCTGATAGCCCGTCGACCGCGAATATCCCCCGCCGCAGGTGATCACCCGCAGTTCGGGCCGGTCCGCGGCGCCGTACACCTTCTCGTCGGGGAAGTGCGCGGCGTCGTACACCTCGACCGCGTCCACCGAGAAGAGCGCCGTGCTGCCGTCCCGCCGGTCCAGTTCGATGCGGCTGCCCTTCTTCAGGGCGCCGAGGTCGTAGAAGACGGCGGGGCCGTCGGCGTTGTCGACATGGCCCGCGACGACGGCGGTCCCCTTCTCCCCGGGGGTGGTGCCGGCCTCGTACCAGCCGGCGAGGTTCCGCTTCGCGGCGGGCGGTACGTCGAGGCTGCCGGACGGGGTGAGGGCGAGACCCATGAGGGCGGCGTTCACGTGGATCGAGGGGATGCGGATGCGGTCGGGCGGGGAGGGCGGCAGCACGGGCGCGCCGCGCGGTTCGCCGCCCTGGCCGGTGCGGGCCGCCTGCGCGGCCGACGGCTGCGGCGGGGCGTGCGTCCCGGCGCCGCCGAGCAGCCAGGCGCCCGAGCACAGGGCGACCACGGTGACGGTCCCTATCGCGGTGTTGCTGACTCTGCGCACGCGAGCCTCCTGCCTGGCAGAGCGGGTGGACTCCGGTGGAGCGGGTGGACCCGGCCCCCTCCGGGCCGCGAGGGGCGTCGGACCCGGAGGGGGAGGGACATGCGGTACCGGCGGACGGACAGCGGAGGGTGTCCGTCAGATCCCGTCGCCTCTCGCCCGGCGATGCAGGAGCCAGGTACCGCCCGCGGCGGCGACGGCGAGAGCCGCCACGCCGGCCGCGGTCTGCACGGGATCGGGGCCCAGGGCGCCGCCGACCCCCGTCTTCACACTTCCCCGGGGCTCCTGCCCGCGCACCGCGGTCAGTGTCACCACCAGGTCGCCCTTGACCTGCCGGCCGCCCTCGGCGCACTTCGCGACGATCTCGTACGTCCCCGGCTGCGCGCTCGGCGGCACCCGGAACTGCCCGATCGCCTCGCCGTCGTGTGCGCTCGGCGCCAGCGTGAAGGCACCGGCCCCCACCGCGCCGGCGTCGCCCGCCGCCGTTCCCTCCGCCCCGCACTGCGCGGTGTTCACCGTGACCTGGGTGCCCGGTACGGCCTGGGAGGGGAACACCTCCAGGCTTCCGTCGCCGTCGTCGCCGTATGCGGGCGCGGCCACGAAACCCGCGGCTGCGACGGCGAGTGCGGTACCGGTCAGCAGACGGGCGGTACGTCGCATCGGTGCTCCTTCGAGCTCTCGTCGGTGTCCCCTGCCCTTCCGAGGTAAGTGGCAGCGGGGCGAGCGCGCTCCCTGAAGGTGCGTCAGAAATGCGGTGAATGGGTGTCAGATCCGGGCGCCGCGCGGCCGCTCGGGCGGACTTTCAGCAGGTCACCGGCGTAGGACGGGGATTGCGCGGAACAGCACCCGAAGGGCGCAGGGCGCGCGTGTGAACGGGTGACCCGGTGATCGGGGTGCTGGCTTGACCTCAAGGAAGGTTGAGGTATCAGGCTGTGGCGCATGCAGACCACAGCAGATGCCCCCCTTGCCGTCACCCTCGTCATCGGCAGCAATCGCCACGGCCGCTTCGGCCCCGTCGTGGCCGACTGGCTCCTGGACCGTATGCGCGACCGCGACGACCTGCTCCCCGAGGTCGTCGACGTGGCCGACGCGGACCTGCCCACGACGTTCGCCCCGACCGCCGAGGCGGCCGCGGTGCGCTCCTCCATCACCCCGAAACTCGCGGCCGCGGACGCCTTCGTGGTCCTCACTCCCGAGTACAACCATTCCTACCCGGCCGGCCTCAAGAACCTCATCGACTGGCACTTCACCGAATGGCAGGCCAAACCCGTCGGCCTCGTCTCCTACGGCGGCCTCTCGGGCGGCCTGCGCGCGGTGGAACACCTCCGCCAGGTCTTCGCCGAACTCCACGCCGTCACGCTCCGCGACACGGTGTCCTTCCACAACGCGGGGGCGTCCTTCGGCGAGGGACGGCTCAAGGATCCGTCGGGTCCGGAGGCGGCGGCGAAGGTGATGCTGGATCAGTTGGTGTGGTGGGGGAGGGGGTTGAGGGAGGCGCGGGAGAAGCGGCCGTACGGGGCGTAGGTGTGTCTGGGCGGCAGCGGAGGCTGGCTTTGTGCCCGGCACCGCTGCCACCCTAATCGCGGTCAGTTCACATTGACGGCACTCCAGGCCGCCGCCACCGCGTTGTACTCCGTGCTCCCCGCCCCGTACAGATCCTTCGCCGCGTTCAGGGTCGCCGTACGCGCTCCCGCGTAGTTCGTCGAAGAGGTCATGTAGACGGTCAGCGCCCGGTACCAGATCTGGCCGAGCTTCTCCCGGCCGATGCCCGTCACCGTTTTCCCGTTGGACGTCGGGGAGTTGTAGCTGACGCCGTTGATGGTCTTCGCGCCGCTGCCCTCCGCCAGGAGGTACGCGAAGTGGTTGGCGACGCCCGAGGAGTAGTGGACGTCGAGATTGCCCACCGACGAACTCCAGTAGTCCGCCGAGGCGCCGTCCTTCGACGGCTTGTCCATGTAGCGCAGCGCATCCCGTCCGAAGCCGGAGCGGACGATCTTCTCGCCGATCAGGTAGTCGCCGGGGTCGGAGGGGTTGTTGGCGGACCACTCCACCAGCGTGCCGAGGATGTCGGACGTCGCCTCGTTCAGGCCGCCGGACTCGCCCGAGTACGTCAGCGCCGCCGTCTTGGAGGTGACGCCGTGCGTCATCTCGTGGCCGGCCACGTCCAGGCCGACCAGCGGGCCGAGGCTCGTGCCGTCACCGTCGCCGTACGTCATGCAGAAGCAACTGTCGTCCCAGAAGGCGTTGTTGTACTTGTTGCCGTAGTGGACGCGGTTGTAGGAGCCCTTGCCGTCGTTCGCGATGCCGTTGCGGCCGAAGGAGTTCTTGTAGAAGTCCCAGGTCATGTCGGTGCCGTACTGCGCGTCAACCGCGGCGGAGGCGCGGTCGGCGGTCGTTCCCGTCCCCCAGTGGTTGTCCGCGTCGGTGAACACCGTCGAGGGGGCGCGGCTGACGCAGATGCTGGTCAGGAAGCACAGGTCCGTCTGGTTCGCCGCGTCACCCGTGTAAGTGCCGCCGCGCGACGGGTCCTTGAGCTGGTACGTCGACCCCGACAGCGTCGTGTTGAGCGGCACCGTGCCGCTGTACAGCGACTTGCCGTCGCCCGTCGCCGTCTCGATGTCGTCCCAGGCGTCGATCTGCGAGCCGGTGCGGGCGTCCGTGATGACGGTGCGGGAGACCGGGTTGCCCAGGGAGTCCTTTGCCGCGACGCTCGTCCGCCAGGCCAGCTTCGGCGTTCCGTGCAGGGCGTCGACGACCAGCTCCGGCCTGGCCGTCAGCTTCCTCAGCGTCTCGCCGAGGTTGACCGCGCGCAGGGCGTTCGCCGCGAGATCGGCGGCCTTCGGGGCCGATATGGAGGGGACGATCGAGGCGAGGGATATCTTGCTCCGCGTCGCCCGGTTCGCACTGCGGTACGTCCCGTCCGAGGCCAGATGGACCACGAAGTCGCCGCCGAGCACCGGGAGTTGACGGTACGTCCGGTCGTAGCGCACATGCTGCGTGCCGTCCTTGTCGACGATCACGTCCCGCACCTTCGTGCCCTCGTCGGAGGTGAGCCCGAGGCTCGCGGCGTGTGCCAGGAGCGCCGACGCCGCGTTCGCGATCGCGCCTGCCCTGGTCGGCTGTTCGTCCGCCACGGCGGCGGGGGAGAGCGCCGCGGCCAGCAGAGTGGCGGTGGTGGTGGCGGCCACGCCGAGAGCGGCGAGACGACGGGAACCTCGGACGTCGATACGTATCCGGCTCATCGATCTCCTCGAGAAGGCACGCCGAAGGGCGCGCGGGTCGGCGCAGGTGTTGACGAAGATTTAAGGGGCCATGACAGGGCGAGGTCCATGGCGAGTACGAGGAGGTATGTGTGGAGAGAGAATCGTTTTTGTGAGACTCCCGTTTTTCGTCTACGGCACCCTCCTCCCCGGCGAGGCCAACCACGACCTGTTCCTGCGCGGCCGCACAGGGCATGAGGAGCCGGCACGGCTGAACGGCGCGGTCCTGTACGACGGTCCCGGCTATCCGTACGCCGTGGAGGAGTGGGGCGGGGTGGTCTACGGCGAGCTCGTGACCGCACTGCCGGACGAGTACGAGGAGTTGCTCATCGCCCTCGACCGGCTGGAGGACTACGCCCCCGGGGACCCGCGCAACCTCTACGAGCGCGTCGAACGCCAGGTGATCCGCGACGGCCACGACACGGCCGTACGCGCCTGGGTGTACGTGGCCGCCCCCGCGGTCGCCGCACGCCTGCGCGCCCGCGGGAAGCTGATCGAGAGCGGGGACTGGCGGGTCAGGTGAGCTCCAGCCGCACCGCGCACGTCTTGAACTCCGGCATGCGGGAGGTCGGGTCGAGGGCCGGGTTGGTGAGGGTGTTGGCGCGGCCCTCGCCGTACCAGTGGAAGGGCATGAAGACGGTGTCCGGGCGGATGCCGTTGGTGATCCGGGCCGGTGCCACGGCCCGGCCCCGCCGGGAGATCACGGCCACCGGGTCGCCCTCGGCCGCGCCGAGCCGTTCGGCGAGCCGCGGGTGCAGTTCCACGAAGGGGCCGGGCGCGGCGGCGTTCAGCTCGTCCACGCGGCGGGTCTGGGCGCCGGACTGGTACTGGGCGACGACCCGGCCGGTCGTCAGCAGCACCGGGTACTCGTCGTCCGGCTCCTCCGCGGACGCCCGGTGCGAGACGGGGACGAAGCGGGCCCGGCCGTCCGGGGTGGCGAAACGGCCGAGGAAGAGACGGGGGGTGCCGGGGTGTCCCACTTCCGTATCGGCGTCGGCAGTGGGACACGGCCAGAACACCCCGTTCTCCTGCGCCAGCCTCTGATACGTGATCCCGGAGTAGTCCGCCGGCCCGCCCGCGCTCGCCCGCCGCAGCTCCTCGAAGACCTCCTGCGGGTCGGTCGGGAAGCCCTTCTCCACGCCGAGCCGGTCGGCCAGTTCGTGCATGACGTCGAGGTCGCTGCGGACACCCTCGGGAGCCGTGATCGCGCGCCGCCGCAGCAGTACACGCCCCTCCAGGTTGGTCGTCGTACCGGTCTCCTCCGCCCACTGCGTCACCGGCAGCACGACGTCCGCGAGCGCTGCCGTCTCCGACAGCACGACATCGCAGACGGCAAGGAAATCAAGGGACTTGAAGCGCTCCTCGACATGCCCGGCACGCGGCGCCGAGACGACCGGGTTGGACCCCATCAGCAACAGCGACTTGATGTCCGTGCCGAGGGCGTCGAGAAGCTCGTACGCACTGCGTCCCGGCCCGGGCAGCGAGTCCGGGTCGACGCCCCACACCTCGGCCACATGCCGCCGCGCCGCCGGGTCGTCCAGCTTGCGGTAGCCGGGCAGCTGGTCGGCCTTCTGGCCGTGTTCGCGACCGCCCTGCCCGTTGCCCTGCCCGGTCAGACAGCCGTAACCGCTGAGCGGCCGTCCCGCGCGCCCCGTCGCCAGGCAGAGGTTGATCCACGCGCCGACCGTGTCCGTGCCCTTGGACTGCTGCTCGGGGCCGCGCGCGGTCAGCACCATCGCGTTCTCCGGCTCGCAGAACAGCCGCACCGTTTCCCGCAGTTGGGGGACGGACACCCCCGTGATCCGTTCCACGTACTCCGGCCAGTGCGCCATCGCCGCGGCCCGCGCGTCCTCCCAGCCGACCGTGCGCTCAGCCACGTACTCCTCGTCGACCCGCCCCTCGGCGACGACCAGATGCAGCAGACCGAGCGCCAGCGCGAGATCGGTACCGGGCCGCGGTGCCAGATGCAGATCGGCCTGTTCGGCGGTCTTCGTGCGGCGCGGGTCCACGACGATCAACGTGCCGCCGTTCTCGCGCAGCTCGTTGAAGAACCTGAGCGACGGCGGCATGGTCTCCGCGAGGTTCGACCCCACCAGGATCACGCAGCCCGTCTTCGGGATGTCCTCCAGCGGGAAGGGCAGCCCCCGGTCGAGCCCAAAGGCCTTGATGCCGGCCGCCGCGGCCGACGACATGCAGAACCGCCCGTTGTAGTCGATCTGCGAGGTACCGAGCACCACGCGCGCGAACTTGCCGAGCGTGTACGCCTTCTCGTTCGTCAGACCGCCGCCGCCGAAGACGCCGACCGCGTCCGGGCCATGTTCCGTACGCGTTCGGCGCAGTCCTTCGGCGATCCGGTCCAGCGCTTCGTCCCAGGTGGCGGGCACCAGAGCGCCCTCGGAACGCACCAACGGGGAGGTCAGGCGCACCCGGGACGAGAGCACGGCCGGCGCGGTACGGCCCTTGCTGCACAGCGCACCCCGGTTCACCGGGAAGTCCGCGCGCTCGCTCACCTCGACCGTGCCGTCCGTCGCGGGCGTCAGGTTCATCCCGCACTGCAGGGCGCAGTACGGGCAGTGGGTGGGCGTCGCGGAGATCTGCATGCTCCTCAGCGTGCTTCGGGCGTGTTACGTGCAGGGCGGCCCCCTGTTACACGGGCGGGACGGCGACCTCCCCGCCGGGCGCCGGAGGTCGTGAGGCGCACACGACTGCCCACCTCAAGTCGCCGCGGGGCGGGTCGCAAGTTGCCTCTGGTGTGAAAGACGCCACATGTGGCTCGTTCCGTACCGTACTTGGCCGGTCACGCGTTGTTGAGAGTTGAAAAACCAGGACTACAGTCTGGCTTCGCGCACCACTCCGCACGGCGTTCGACATACCGGGCATGCCCGCCGCTCATCCCGGACCGGCAGCAAACCGTCTCGAAACAGCCAGGAGGGTCCCCCGATCATGCCCTTGCGTCACTTAACCCCCCGCGACCAGCAACTTTTCCGGCAGTACGGCCGCGGCCTCGCCGCCGACGTCCCCGACCCGCTCATCCACCACGCCGTCGAACGGCGGGCCGAGGCCACCCCGCACGCCGTCGCCGCCGAGCACCACGGCGCGACGATCACCTACGGCGAACTGAACCGCTACGCCGACGCCCTCGCCGCCCGTCTGATCCGCGAGGGCGTGCACCCCGGCGATCACGTCGGCCTCTTCGTGCGCCGCTCGATCCCGATGCTGGTCGGCCTGCTCGGCATCCTGAAGGCGGGCGCCGCCTACGTCCCCCAGGACATTGCCCTCACACCCCCGCCCCAGCTCACCCACATCATCCGCACCGCCCGCACCCGGGTGATCCTCACCGTCGCCGATCACGCGTCCCGTGTGCCGCTGCCCGCCGGACACCGTCTGATCGCCCTCGACACCGAACCCCTCCCGCACACGCCCAACCTGCGACCGGCGATCCACCCCGACGACGGCTGCTACGTCCTGTTCACCTCCGGCACCACCGGCCGCCCCAACGGCGTCAAGGTCACCCACCGCAACGTCGCCAACATCCTCCTCACCGAACCCGGCGACCTCGGCATCCGCCCCGGCGACCGCGTGCCCCAACTCCTCAACATCGCCTTCGACATGGCGGCCTGGGAGATCCTCGGCTGCCTCGCGCACGGCGGCACCCTCGTCATCCGCGGCCAGGACATCGCGGCGGCCGCCCGTACGGCGGACATCCTCATCGCCACCCCGACCGTCCTGTCCGGCATCGACCCGGCGGCCTGCCCGCGCGTCCGCACGGTCGCCGTGGCCGGTGAGCCCTGCCCGCGCCCGCTCGCCGACCGCTGGGCGAAACGAGCCGCCTTCTTCAACTGCTGCGGCCCGACGGAGACGACGATCGTCAACACGATGAGCCGCCACGACCCGGCGGCCCCGCTCCTCACCATCGGCCGCCCGACCCCCAACAACACCGTGTACGTCCTCGACGCCGACCGCCGCCCGCTCCCCATCGGCGCGGTGGGCGAGATGTGGGCGGGCGGCGACTGCGTCTCGGCCGGCTACCTCGGCAACGACCGCCTGAATGCCGAGCGTTACGCCCCCGATCCCTTCCTCGGCCCCGGCCACCGCATGTTCCGCACCCGGGACCTCGGCCGCTGGACCCCCGACGGCGAGCTCGAACACCTCGGCCGCACCGACGACCAGGTCAAGGTGCGCGGCTTCCGGGTCGAACTCGACTCCGTCTCCTCGGTGCTGGAGTCGGTCCGCGGCTGCGTGCGCGCGGTGACCCTGAAGCGGGACGCCCGCAGCCTCGTCTCCTTCGTCTGCCCGGCCGATGTCGACCCGGACGCGGCCCGCCGCGCGGTGGCGGACGCACTGCCGTACTACTGCGTGCCGTCGGAGATCCTGCCGCTCGCGTTCCTCCCCGAGACCGACCGCGGCAAGATCGACAAAACGGCGCTGCTACGGCTGGCCGAGGAGCGCACGGCGGTGGCCCGATGACGACGGCACCGGTACAGCAGACCGTCGAACTCCCGCAGCCCACCTCCGCACCCAGACGGCTCCTCAAGCACCCACGGCTGATGCACTACAACCGGCTGGCCGGGCTGCTCCTGGCACTCAACGCGGCGTACGCGGCGGCGAGTTGGCCTCTGTCGACGGCAGCCCTCGCGCACGCCTCCCTCGCCAACCTCGCCCTCGCCGTCGTCGTCCGCCAGCAGTACGTCATCAACTTCCTCTTCCGGCTGGCCACTTGGGCCCCCACGACCTGGCCGCTGAAGATCCGCTGGACGCTCGGCAAGGTGTACCACTTCGGCGGGCTGCACGTGGGCGGGGCGCTGGCGGGATCGGCCTGGTTCCTGGCGCTGGTGGCGACGGAGCCCAACGGGCAGTCGTCGGCGGTGGGTTGGACCCTGATGGCCCTCCTGACCGTCATCGTCGCCACCGCCCTGCCGTCCTTCCGCTCCCGCCACCACGACCACTTCGAGAAGATCCACCGATTCGGCGGCTGGACGGCCCTGGTCCTGTTCTGGGCGCACACCCTGCTGTCCGGAGCCGGTCCCGGCTCCGTGACCGTCCTCGCGGTCGTCACCTTCAGCGTCGCGCTGCCCTGGCTGCGGCTGCGCAAGGTCGACGTCCGCCTCGAACGCCCCTCCCCGCACGTGGTGCTGGCCCGCTTCGACCACGGCGAGACCCCCTTCGCGGGCTCCTCCACGGCCATCAGCCGCAGCCCGCTCAAGGAATGGCACTCCTTCGCCAACGTCCCCACCCCCGGCCAGCCAGGGTTCCGGCTCACCATCTCCCGGGCCGGCGACTGGACGGGCTCCTTCATCGACGACCTGCCGAAGCGCGTCTGGGTCAAGGGCATCACGACGGCCGGGGTCGCCAACATCGAGACGCTGTTCACGAAGGTCGTATACGTGGCGACGGGCAGCGGCATCGGCCCCTGCCTGCCCCATCTGCTGGCCGCCGAGGTCCCCTCCCGCCTGGTCTGGGCGACCCGCGACCCCCGCACCACCTACGGCGACGCCCTCGTCGACGAGATCCTCGCCGTCCAGCCGCACGCCCTCGTCTGGGACACCTCCCGGCACGGCAAGCCCGACATGGTGCGCCTCGCGTATGCCGCGTACCGCGACTTCGGGGCCGAGGCGGTGATCTGCATCTCCAACAAGAAGCTGACCTGGCAGGTGGTGCACGGCCTGGAGCGGCGCGGCATTCCGGCGTACGGCGCGATCTGGGACTCGTAACTCTGCGCACTGGAGGGGAAGATGAACAACCTCAAGATCGAGCGTGACGGCCGCGTCGTGACCGTCCGTCTGCACCGCCCGCACGTCCTCAACGCGCTGAGCAGCGAGTTGCTGAGCGAACTCCTCGGCGCCCTGCGCCCGTTGGACGAGGACTCCGAGGTCGGCTGCTTCGTCGTCACCGGCTCGGAAAAGGTCTTCGCGGCGGGCGCCGACATCAAGGAGATGGCGACGAAGACGGCCGTGGACATGGCCGCGGAGGACTACTTCGCCGCCTGGGAGGACTTCGCCGACCTGCGTACCCCGAAGATCGCAGCCGTCAACGGGCATGCCCTGGGCGGTGGTTGCGAGCTGGCGATGATGTGCGACCTGGTGATCGCGGGGGAGTCGGCGGTCTTCGGGCAGCCGGAGATCAGACTGGGCGTGATCCCGGGCATCGGCGGCACCCAGCGCCTGACCCGCCTGGTCGGCCGGGCCAAGGCGATGGACCTGGTCCTTACCGGCCGCACCATGGACGCACGGGAGGCGGAGCAGTCGGGCCTGGTGTCCAGGGTGGTCCCCGACGAGCGCGTACTGCCCGAGGCCCTGCAGGCCGCCGCCACCGTCGCCGCGTACGGCCGTACGGCGATCCGTACCGCCCGCGAGTGCGTCGACCGCGCCCTGGAGACCGGCCTGCGGGACGGCATCCGCTACGAACGCCGCGTGTTCCACGCCCTGTTCGCGACGCACGACCAGAAAGAAGGCATGAACGCGTTCCTGGAGAAGCGCGCCCCCCGCTTCACCGGGCGCTAGCCAGAGCCTTCGACACCCCCGGTTCCTTCGGCCCGAGGAACCGGGGGTCCGGGTGGAACACGGCGTCCACGGCCGCCTTGCCGGCCGCGAAGATCTCACGGGTGCCGCCGTAGTACCAGGTCACGTCGTGCTTGGCGTCGACCCCGACGCCGTACGACTCGACGCCCGCCGCCCGGCACAGGGCGACCGCCCGCCGGATGTGGAAGCCCTGGCTGATGAGCACCGCCTTGTCCACGCCGAAGATCTTCTTGGCGCGGACGCAGGAGTCCCAGGTGTCGAAGCCCGCGTAGTCGCTGACGATCCGCCCGTCCGGGACGCCGTGCTTCTTCAGATACGCGCGCATGGCGTCGGGCTCGTCGTAGTCCTTGCGGCTGTTGTCGCCGGTGACGAGGACGACCTTGATACGGCCCTCGCGATACAGCTCGGCCGCCGCCTTCAGGCGGTTCGCGAGGTACGGGGACGGCTCGCCGTTCCACAGGCCGGCGCCGAAGACGACGGCGACCTCGGTGCGGGGCGCGTCGGCCGTCGTACGCAGCCGGTCGGCCGTGGAGAGGTACAGCCACGTGACCGGAAGCAGGGCCACCACGCACCCGGCCATCACGGCCTGCACCAGCCTTCGCCACCCGGCACGCGTGCGTGGCAGGCGCGGTCTGCGCGGCAGCTTGGGTCGGCGCATCGGACGGTCCCCCCTCTTCGGCCCTGTCTCCAGGCGCTCTTTTTCGACAGTCAGAGACGTCCTGTCAGCCCGACCGGTTCGTCGCACACTACGTGACGAGCTTCACTCCGTACGGCGAAACCGCAGGTCACCCCACCTCACAGACCCCACACCCCCCACCGTGAACCGCCGGAAAACACCCGTCATTCTCGTGCAACGGGGCGGCAACGTCCCGCCGCCACCATCGGTCCATGACGCCGTCGAACCCTCTTCGCGACGAGTCCACGACCAAGCCCGGTGCGGTCCTGCCGCCCCAGGCGGCCCACCTCGACAGTACGGCGCACCTCATGAACCGGATCAGCAGCCAGCTCGCCAGCCAGCTCAGCCTCGTCTCCCTCAACGGCAGACGGCGCCCCGGCCCGCCCGCGCTCGTCGTCGTGGCGCACGGCAGCCGCGACCCGCGCGCACTGAGCACCGTCCGCACGCTCCTGGACCGCATCCGCGAGCAGCGCCCCGGCCTGCCGGTCCACCTGGGTCACATCGAGCTGAACGACCCCCTGCTCCCCGACACACTGGCCGGCCTCGGCACCCGGCAGGCCGTCCTCGTGCCCCTCCTCCTCAGCCGCGGCTACCACATCAAGCGGGACATCCCCGAGATGGCCGCCGAGTCGCAGGTACGCGCGCGCGTGGCCGGCGCCCTCGGCCCGCACCCGCTGCTCGTGGAGGCCCTCTACGACCGCCTGGTCGAGGCCGGCTGGCGCACGAGCACGGACGACACCACCCGCCGCAGGAGCGCCGTCGTCCTCGCCGCCGCGGGCTCCCGCGACCCGGAGTCGAAGGTCGACACCAACCGCACGGCCCAACTCCTGGCGGAACGCCTCGGCGTCCCCGTGGTCCCCGCCTACGCCACCACCGCCGCCCCGACGGTCCCGGACGCCCTCCGCGCCCTGGCGGCGAGGGGCCGACACCGGGTGGCGGTGGCTTCGTACTTCACAGCCCCTGGCCGCTTCGCGACGGAGTGCGCGGAGGCGGCCCCGTGGATCGCGTCGGCCCCGCTGGGCACACACCCCGCAATGGCCGAGCTCGTACTCCACCGCTACGACCAGACACTCGCGACCCCGATCAGCACGGCACCGGAACTGGCATCGGCCTGAACAGAAGCCGGCAGACGAGCAGGCGCCCCGCTGCCCACCGATTGTCACTGCCTGCGCTTACTGTCGAGACATGTCCTACGACGCGCAGTCAACCGAACGCTGGGCCCCTGAGCCCGACAAACGCCCCGGCCGCACCGCCTTCCAGCGTGACCGCGCACGCGTACTCCACTCATCGGCTCTACGCCGCCTCGCCGGCAAAACCCAGGTAGTCACCCCAGGCACCCGCAGCCAAGCATGGGACGCCAGTCCCAGAACCCGCCTCACCCACTCCCTGGAGTGCGCCCAGGTCGGCCGAGAGCTCGGCGCAGCCCTCGGCTGCGACCCCGACCTGGTAGAAGCCGCCTGCCTCTCCCACGACCTGGGCCACCCCCCCTTCGGCCACAACGGCGAACAGGCCCTGAACGAATTCGCCGAGGACTGCGGCGGCTTCGAGGGCAACGCCCAGTCCCTGCGCCTGCTCACCCGCATCGAGCCCAAACGCTTCACCCCGGAAGGCTCCGTAGGCCTCAACCTCACCCGGGCCGCCCTGGACGCCGCCACCAAGTACCCCTGGCCCCGAGGCGCCCACCCCACCGACCCGGCCTCCTCCAAGTTCGGCGTCTACGAGGACGACCGCCCCGTCTTCGACTGGGTCCGCAAGGACGCCCCGGGCGCCCGCACCACCTTCGAGGCCCAGGTCATGGACTGGTCCGACGACGTGGCGTACTCGGTGCACGACGTCGAGGACGGCCTGCACGCGGGCCACATCGACCCCAACTGCCTGCATGCGCACTTGGAACGCCAGGCGGTCTTCGCGGTCGCCGTCGGACGCTACGTCCCCGCGGACACCGACCCGGCCGAACTCGCCGCCGCCCTGGACCGCCTCCAGGACCAGGAGTGGTGGCCGCACGGCTACGACGGCACCGCGGTCGCCCAGGCCCGCCTCAAGGACGCCACCAGCCAGCTCATCGGCCGCTTCTGCCTCGCCGCCGAGACCGCCACGCGCGCGGCGTACGGCACCGGCCGCCTCACCCGCTACGACGCCGAACTCGTCGTACCGCACGAGACGCGGCTGGAATGCGCGGTCCTCAAGGCCGTCGCGGACCGGTACGTCATGCAGCGCGCCGAACAGGAGCGGCTGCGGGCCGACCAGCGGATCGTGGTCGCCGAGCTGGCCGAGGCGCTCACCGTCCGCGCCCCGGACGGCCTGGACCCCCAGTTCCGTGCCCTGTTCGACCAGGCAGGCGACGACCGCGCCCGCAAGCGGGTGATCGTCGACCAGATCGCCTCGCTCACCGACGCCTCGGCCCGTTCGCTTCATGCGCGGCTGACGGGGCATCTGTGAGACTTACGGAACGCGGGTGACGCCGAACGAGCCCGAATGTGACCCTCCGTGGCCTGATCGGGCCACTCCCTCTTCCCCCATCACGCTCCGTGCGGGACGCTCGCATATGGCGGTACCCCCTGTGTTTTCTGGGGAGACACCCCCCAGACCCCCCGTAGGAGGCATCAAGTGGTCGACGCGGATCAGACATTCGTCATCGTCGGAGGCGGCCTCGCCGGCGCGAAGGCGGCCGAGACGCTCCGAGCGGAGGGCTTCACCGGCCGCGTGATACTGATCTGCGACGAACGCGACCACCCCTACGAGCGCCCTCCCCTCTCCAAGGGCTATCTGCTCGGCAAGGAGGAGCGCGACAGCGTCTTCGTCCACGAGCCGGCCTGGTACGCACAGAACGACATCGAGCTGCACCTCGGCCAGACCGTCGACGCCATCGACCGCAAGGCGAAGACGGTCCGCTTCGGCGAGGACGGCACGCTCGTCCGTTACGACAAGCTCCTGCTGGCGACGGGCGCGGAGCCGCGCCGCCTGGACATCCCGGGGACCGACCTGGCGGGCGTCCACCACCTGCGCCGCCTCGCCCACGCCGAACGGCTCAAGCACGTGCTGGCCGCCCTCGGCCGGGACAACGGGCACATCGTGATCGCGGGGGCCGGCTGGATCGGCCTGGAGGTCGCGGCGGCGGCCCGCGAGTACGGCGCCGAGGTCACCGTCGTCGAACCCCTGGCGACCCCGCTGCACGCGGTCCTCGGCCCCGAACTCGGCGGCGTCTTCGCGGATCTGCACCGGGAGCACGGCGTCCGCTTCCACTTCGGCGCGAGGCTGACGGAGATCGTCGGCCAGGACGGCATGGTCCTGGCGGCCCGCACCGACGACGGCGAGGAGCACCCCGCGCACGACGTCCTCGCGGCGATTGGCGCGGCCCCCCGCATCGGCCTCGCGGAGGCGGCCGGCCTGGAGATCGCCGACCGCGCACACGGCGCCGGCGTCGTCGTCGACGAGCACCTGCGCACCTCCGACCCCGACATCTACGCGGCCGGCGACGTGGCGTCCTTCCCGCACGCCCTCTTCGGCACCCACCTCCGCGTCGAGCACTGGGCCAACGCGCTCAACGGCGGCCCCGCGGCGGCCCGAGCCATGCTGGGCCGGGATGTCACCTACGACCGCGTGCCCTACTTCTTCTCCGACCAGTACGACTTGGGGATGGAGTACAGCGGCTGGGCGCCTCCGGGAACGTACGACGAAGTGGTGATCCGAGGGGACGCCGGAAAGCGTGAGTTCATCGCGTTCTGGGTGGGGCAGGGCCGGGTGCTGGCCGGGATGAACGTGAACGTGTGGGACGTCACAGAGCCGATCCAGCAGCTGATTCGTTCCAGGGCTCAGGTGGACACGGAGGCGCTTGCGGACCCACATGTTCCGCTGGACGGTCTGGCCTCGTGACCTGACGAGGGCGATCCACTGTCACACCACCCCCGTAGAATTCACGCGTGGCAGGACGGATCAACGACGAGGACGTGAAGGCGGTACGGGACGCGGTCCCGATCGACGCCGTGGTGTCCGAGTACCTCCAGCTGCGCAACGCGGGCGGCGGCAACCTCAAGGGCCTCTGCCCCTTCCACGACGAGAAGTCGCCGTCCTTCCAGGTCAGCCCGAGCAAGGGACTCTTCCACTGCTTCGGCTGCCAGGAGGGCGGCGACACCATCACGTTCGTGATGAAGGTCGACCACCTCACCTTCTCCGAGGCGGTCGAGCGCCTCGCCGGTCAGGCCGGCATCACCCTCCGCTACGAGGAGGGCGGCTACAACCCCGCCCACCAGCGCGGCGAGCGGATCCGTCTGGTCGAGGCCCACAAGACCGCCGCTCAGTGGTACGTCGAGCAGCTCGCCACCAGCCCGGAGGCGGACACCGGCCGTAAGTTCCTCGCCGAGCGCGGCTTCGACCAGTCCGCCGCCGAGCACTTCTCCGTCGGCTACAGCCCCCAGGGCTGGGACCACCTCACCCGCTTCCTCCGCGGCAAGGGCTTCACCGACAAGGAGCTCCTCCTCTCCGGCCTCTCCCAGGAGGGCCGCCGCGGCCCCATCGACCGCTTCCGCGGCCGCCTGATGTGGCCGATCCGCGACATCGGCGGCGAGGTCGTCGGCTTCGGCGCCCGCAAGCTGTACGAGGCGGACAACGGCCCCAAGTACCTCAACACCCCCGACACGGCGATCTACAAGAAGTCCCAGGTCCTCTACGGCATCGACCTGGCGAAGAAGGACATCGCCAAGGCCAGCCGCGCGGTGGTGGTCGAGGGCTACACCGACGTGATGGCCTGCCACCTGGCCGGCGTCACGACCGCGATCGCGACCTGCGGCACGGCCTTCGGCGGCGACCACATCAAGATCCTCCGCCGCCTGCTGATGGACAACGGCTCGGCCCGCGTGATCTTCACCTTCGACGGCGACGCGGCCGGACAGAAGGCGGCCCTGCGTGCCTTCGAGGACGACCAGAAATTCGCCGCCGAGACCTACATCGCGATCGCCCCCGACGGCATGGACCCTTGCGAACTCCGCCTGGCGAAGGGCGACGAGGCGGTGTCGGACCTGGTCGAACCCCGCACGCCGCTCTTCGAGTTCGCCCTCCGCCAGATCGTCGTCCGCTACGACCTGGACACCCCGGCGGGCCGGGCCTCCGCCCTGGACGAGGCGGCCCCCATCGTCGCCCGCATCAAGAACAGCGGCGCCCAGCACGAGGTCGCCGTCCAGCTCGCCGGCATGCTCGGCATCCTCGACACACAGTTCGTGGTCAAGCGGGTGGCCCAGCTGGCCCGTTGGGCCCGCGACCGCGGCGGCAAGGGCCCGGCCCCGGCCCGCGGCCCGCAGTCGTACGACGCCGCCCCGCGCCCCATGGCCTCCGGCCCGGCCCTCAACCTCCGCAACCCCGTCTACGCCACCGAGCGCGAACTTCTCAAACTCGCCCTCCAGCGCCCCGAGTTGGTCTCCCCGGCCTTCGACGCATACGGCATCGACGAGTTCACCGCCGTGCCCTACGCCGCCGTACGCCAGGCGATCATGGAGGCGGGCGGCGCGGAGTACGGCGTCCAGGACGCGCAGGACTACCTCGTCCGCGTCCGCGAGGCCGCCCCGGACGACACGGTCCGCGCGATGGTCACGGAACTGGCCGTCGAGGCGATCATGCGCCGCACGGTCGACGAGAACTACGCGGGCGAGCAGCTCGTCACGGTCCGCCGCCGCGCCGTGGAGCGCCGTATCCAGGAGGTCCAGGTCACCGTCAGGCGCTTGGAAGCCGGCGGCGATCCAGCTCAGTTGGCCGCGGCCAAGAACGAACTCTGGGTCCTCCAGCAGTACGACCAGGCACTGAAGGTGCACGGGGCCGCCGCTCTCTAGGAGCCGTCCGCCCCCAGCCGCGCCGGTACGCCGTGCGCCCGGGCCGATTCGGCGACGTAGGAGTGGGCACTCGAAAAGCGGAACGGAACCGGCGGCGGCCGCCCACCCGCGCTGCCGCTCCGCGGGGATCGTGCCAGATCAGGGCGGACACAGGCATCGGGGTTTCCGCCAGGGTAACCACCCGGTCACGGCCCGATTGCAAAAAGTCACCGCACGCCCCTCGTGGCGGCGATGTGTCGTACTCCACACTGGGTTCCGGTGCCTGAGTCCTCGGAGCGCGGCCGATCCGTCCCACACGGGTCGCACAACCCCGCGGTTCCGCTCATCGCGTACGGGACGGACAGCGGCGAGGCCGTCGACTCCGCTCCCGAAGCAGCGCTGCCGCACACCTCAGCAGCGATCATCCTGGAGGTCGCCCCCGTGCAGACCCAGACCCTCACCCAGACCGACACCAGTACGGACGGCACGGAGCCGGACGCCGAGACCGACGTTCTCGTCGCGGTCCCCCCGCAGACCCGTGTCGTGCACCACCCCGAGGCGGACTCCGAGGGCCCGCCCGAGCCGGCGGAGCCGCCCGCAGAGGTGCTGGAGGCCGCGGAGGCCCCCGAGCCCGTGGAGCCGCCGCGCGCCCGTGCCGCAGACACCAGCGGTCCGTCCTCGGACCTGTTCCGCCAGTATCTGCGGGAGATCGGCCGCATCCCTCTGCTGACCGCGGCCGAGGAGGTCGACCTCGCCCGCCGCGTGGAGGCCGGCCTGTTCGCCGAGGAAAAGCTCAGCACCGCACCCTCCCTCGACAGCCAGCTCGCCCTCGACCTGGACCGCCTCGTCGTCATGGGCCGTATGGCCAAGCGGCGCCTCATCGAGGCGAATCTGCGGCTCGTCGTGTCCGTGGCCAAGCGGTACGTCGGCCGCGGGCTGACCATGCTCGACCTGGTCCAGGAGGGAAACCTGGGCCTGATCAGGGCAGTTGAGAAGTTCGACTACGCGCGCGGCTACAAGTTCTCCACGTACGCCACCTGGTGGATCCGCCAGGCCATGTCCCGGGCCCTCGCCGACCAGGCCCGGACCATCCGAGTCCCGGTCCACGTCGTCGAGCTGATCAACCGGGTCGTCCGCGTCCAGCGCCGCATGCTGCAGGAACGCGGCTACGAGCCCACGCCGGAAGAAGTCGCCGACCACCTCGACCTGCCCCCCGAGCGGGTCAGCGAGGTTCTCCGCCTGGCCCAGGAACCGGTCTCCCTGCACGCCCCGGTGGGCGAGGAGGACGACGTGGCCCTCGGCGACCTGATCGAGGACGGCGACGCGACGTCCCCCGTGGAGTCGGCAGCCTTCCTCCTCCTGCGCGAACACCTCGAGGCGGTGCTTTCGACGCTCGGCGAGCGCGAGCGGAAGGTCGTACAGCTCCGGTACGGCCTGGTGGACGGCCGCCCGCGCACGCTGGAGGAGATAGGCCGCATCTTCGGCGTCACAAGGGAACGCATAAGGCAGATCGAGTCGAAGACCCTGAACAAGCTGAGGGACCATGCGTTTGCGGATCAGCTGAGGGGTTACCTGGACTGACGCCGTCTGCGGGTCGGTGGGGGCTTGTCGCGCAGTTCCCCGCGCCCCTTCAGGACGCGGGCCTGAACGCAGGGTGCCGCTGCAGCCCGCGTAGCTGCGGGCAGTCGGCGCCGCACATCTGCCGTAGCTGCGGGCAGTCGTGCCGCTGGGGCGGCACGGGTGGGCGCAGCGGCACCCCGCAAGCGCGGGCAAGCGCACCCACCCGTCCCCAGCCCCGGCGCCGGGCAACGTGCTCAGTCCACCTCAGCCACAGCCTGCGCGAACTGCGCCTTGTACAACCGCGCATAAGCCCCGTCGGCGGCAAGCAGCTCCGCATGCGCCCCCTGCTCGACGATCGACCCGTTCTCCATCACCAAGATCGTGTCCGCATCCCGGATGGTCGACAGCCGATGCGCGATCACGAACGACGTACGCCCGTGCGCCAGCTTCGCCATCGCCTTCTGGATCAGCACCTCGGTCCGGGTGTCGACCGACGACGTCGCCTCGTCCAGCACCAGGATCGTCGGGTCCGACAGGAACGCCCGCGCGATGGTGATGAGCTGCTTCTCACCGGCGCTGACGCCCGTACCCTCGTCGTCGATCACGGTGTCGTACCCGTCGGGCAGCGTCCGCACGAACCGGTCGGCGTGCGCGGCCCGCGCCGCCTCCTCGATCTCGCCCCGGGTGACGTCGCGAGACGCCCCGTACGCGATGTTCTCCGCGATCGTGCCGCCGAACAGCCAGGTGTCCTGCAGCACCATGCCGATCCCGGACCGGAGTTCGTCCCGGGACATGGTCGCGATGTCGACGCCGTCGAGGGTGATCCGCCCGCCGGAGACCTCGTAGAACCGCATGAGCAGGTTGACCAGCGTGGTCTTCCCCGCCCCCGTCGGTCCGACGATTGCGACCGTGTGCCCCGGTTCGGCCTTCAGGGACAGGTTCTCGATCAGCGGCTTCTCGGGGTCGTAGCGGAAGGAGATGCTCTCCAGCTCCACCCGCCCGCGCACCTTCTCCAGCTCCACGCGCCCCGACAGCCCGTCGGGCTTCTCGCTCGGCACCGGATCCGCCTCCTGCTCCTCCGCGTCCAGGAGTTCGAAGATCCGCTCGGCCGAGGCGACGCCCGACTGCACCAGGTTCGCCATCGACGCCACCTGCGTCAGTGGCATCGAGAACTGCCGCGAGTACTGGATGAAGGCCTGCACGTCACCGATCGACAGCGCGCCGGACGCGACCCGCAGACCGCCGACCACAGCCACCAGCACATAGTTGAGGTTCGACACGAACATCATCAGCGGCTGCATGACCCCGCTGTTGAACTGCGCCTTGAACCCGGCCTCGTACAGCGCGTCGTTCTGCTCGGCGAACTGCTTCGCCGACTCCTCCTGCCGCCCGAACACCTTCACCAGCGTGTGACCGGTGTACATCTCCTCGATGTGGGCGTTCAGCTTGCCGGTGGAGCGCCACTGCTGCACGAAGTGCGGCTGCGACCGCTTGCCGACGCGCGTGGCGACCACGAACGACAGCGGCACGGTGACCAGCGCCACGAGCGCGAGCAGCCACGACACCCAGAACATCATCGCCAGCACACCGATGATCGTCAGCACCGAGTTGATGAGCTGGCCCATCGACTGCTGGAGCGTCTGCCCGATGTTGTCGATGTCGTTGGTCGCCCGGGACAGCACCTCACCGCGCTGCCGCTTGTCGAAGTACGACAGCGGCAGCCGCGACAGCTTCGCCTGCACGTCCTCGCGCAGCCGGTACATGGTCCGGTTGACGGCGCGGTTGACCATGCGGGTCGCCACCGCCATCAGCAGACCGGCGACGAGGAACGTACACAGCGCGAGCAGCAGTACGTTCCCCACCGCGCCGAAGTCGATGCCCTTGCCCGGCGTGAAGTCGGTGCTGCGGAGCATGTCGGCGATCTGGCCGCGCCCCCGCGCCCGCATGGAGTCGAGGACCTGCTCCTTGGTCGCCCCGGCCGGCATCTGCCGCCCGATGATGCCGGCGAAGACCAGGTCGGTGGCCTTGCCGAGGATCTTCGGCCCGACCACGTTCAGACCGACGCTGACGACCACGCAGAACAGCAGCAGGCAGATGGTGAGACGTTCCGGCTTGAACTGGGCGATCAGGCGTTTGCCCGACACCTTGAAGTCCATCGAGCGCTGGTCGGGGCCGCCCCCGGCCATCATCCGCCCCATAGGCCCGGCCATCAGGCAGCCTCCGCTTCCGTCAGCTGGGAGAGCACGATCTCCCGATAGGTCTCGTTGTCCGCCATCAGCTCGTGATGGCGGCCGGTCCCGACGACCCGCCCTTCGTCGAGTACGACGATCCGGTCCGCGTCCCGGATGGTCGCCACCCGCTGGGCGACGATCACGACGGTCGCCTCGGCGGTCTCCTCGGCCAGCGCCGCACGCAGCGCCGCGTCGGTCGCGTAGTCGAGGGCGGAGAAGGAGTCGTCGAAGAGGTAGATCTCCGGGCGCTGCACCAGCGTCCGGGCGATCGCGAGCCGCTGCCGCTGACCACCCGAGACGTTCGTACCGCCCTGCGCGATGGGGGAGTCGAGGCCGTTCTCCAGCTGCTCGACGAAGCCCTTGGCCTGCGCCACCTCCAGCGCGTGCCACAACTCCTCGTCCGTGGCGTCCGGATTGCCGTAGCGCAGATTGGTCGCCACCGTCCCCGCGAACAGGTACGGCTTCTGCGGCACCAGCCCGACCGTCTTCGCCAGCAGCTTCGGTTCGAGGGTCGACACGTCCGTCCCGTCGACGAGGACCTCGCCGTCCGTTGCGTCGAAGAGGCGGGGGACCAGCCCGAGCAGCGTGGACTTGCCGCTGCCGGTCGAGCCGATGACGGCGGTCACCTCGCCCGGCCGTGCCACCACGTCGATGCCCTTGAGCACGGGCTCCTCGGCGCCCGGATAGCGGAACCCGGCACCCCGGATCTCCAGATGCCCGTGCCGCCGCAGTTCCGTGACCGGCGCCACCGGCGGAACGACACTCGACGACGTCCCGAGGACCTCCTCGATCCGCTCGGCACACACCTCCGCGCGCGGCACCATCATGAACATGAAGGTGGCCATCATCACGGACATGACGATCTGCATCAGATAGGCGAGAAACGCGGTCAGGTCACCGATCGCCATGCCACCGCTGTCGATGCGGTGCGCGCCGAACCACACCACCGCGATCGACGACAGGTTCACCGTGGTCATGACCACCGGGAACATCAGGGCGAGCAGGTTGCCGGTCTTCAGCTGCATCTCGGTGAGGTCGGCGTTGGCCTTGCGGAAACGGTCCTTCTCGTACTCGTCCCGCACGAAGGCCCGAATCACACGGTTGCCGGTGATCTGCTCCCGCAGCACCCGGTTCACCGTGTCCAGCCGTACCTGCATGGCCCGGAACAGCGGTCGCAGCCGCCGTACGATCAGCGTCACGCAGATGCCCAGTGTCGGCACCACGGCGACCAGCACCCCGGACAGGGGCACGTCCAGGCCGAGCGCCAGCACGATGCCGCCCACGCACATGATCGGCGCCGACACCATCAGCGTGAACGTCATCAGGGCCAGCATCTGGACCTGCTGTACGTCGTTGGTCGTACGGGTGATCAGCGAGGGCGCCCCGAACTGCCCGACCTCCCGCGCCGAGAAGGACTGCACCCGGTCGAACACGGCAGCCCGGACGTCCCGGCCGAGCGCTGCCGCGGTCCGGGCGCCGTAGTACACGGCACCCATGTTGCACACGACCTGCACCAGCGAGATGCCGATCATCAGGGCGCCGAAGGAGAGGATGTAGCCGGTGTCACCCTTGACGACGCCGTTGTCGATGATGTGCGCGTTCAGCGTGGGCAGGTAGAGGGTGGCGCAGGTCTGCAGGAACTGCAGCAGCACCAGCAGGGCTATGGGTTTCTTGTAGGGCCTGAGGTAGGTCCGCAGAAGTCGTATGAGCACGCTACGTCTCTCGGAGTCGGCGGTGGGGCGGGCTTGATGCCCCAGGCTCCTATCGTCGGACACTCCACCCGTGTTACCTCCCCGATTAAGCCGACAGCAGTGTTCTTTACGGCCTTACGGGCGGAACGCGCCCGGATGTGTCTGCTCCCGGACGGAAACGAACTGCTGCCGCACCGCCTGCCCCACCGCAAGCTCGTCGCCGGGCTCCAGCACCTGCCCGGTCGCGCCCTGCCAGACCGGCGGGTTGCGCGGGTCGAGCGTGCCCTGCGAGACACCGAGTGCCCAGGCGGCCTGCCGGGCGGCACCGATCGCCGCGTAGTCCGCGGGCTGCGGCACGACGACCTGCGCGCCGAAGAGCATCGGTGCCGCCGCCTGCACGGCGGACAGCTCGGCGGCCGCCCCCAGCAGGAAGATCCGCCGCACCTCGACTCCCCGGCCGCGCAGCACGTCCAGCGCGTCCGCGAGCCCGCACAGCATGCCCTCGAACGCCGCCCGCGCCAGGTGCTCCGCCTTCATCGACTCCCGCCGCAGCCCGGCCAGCGACCCCGCCGTGTGCGGCAGATTCGGCGTCCGCTCACCCTCCAGATAAGGCAGGAGTACGAGTCCGTGGGCGCCCGGAGTCGACTTCATAGCCAGCTCGGACAGGCTCTCCAGATCGGGCAGCCCGAGCAGCTCGGCGGTCCCGCGCAGGGTCCGTACGGCATTCAGCGTGGTGACGACCGGCAGATGCATGCCCGTCGCGTCGGCGAGGGACGTGATCATCCCGGTGCTGTCGACAAGAGCCTCGGGGTGTACGGCCATGACCGACCCGGAGGCGCCGAGCGAGACCACCGCATCACCGAGTCCGATGCCCAGCCCGAAGGCGGCGGACATGGTCTCCCCGGTCCCGGCGGAGATCAGCAGCCCCTCGGGGGTCGTACCGGCAGCGTCCGCAGGACCGATCACCTCGGGCAGCATCGCCTGGTGGCCGAGCGCCAGCTCGACGAGATCGGAACGGTAGTTGCCGGTCGCCGCCGACCAGTACCCGGTGCCGGAGGCGCCGCCCCGGTCGGTGGTCCTCCTGACCGGTCTCCCCAGCAGCTGCCACACCAGCCAGTCGTGTGCCTGCATCAGGATCGCGGTGCGCAGGGCGGCATCGGGTTCGTTCTTGGCGAGCCAGCGCAGCTTGGTCACCGGCTGCGCGGCCTGCGGCACACACCCCACGGCCTGCGCCCAGGCCTCCCGCCCGCCGAGCGCGTCGATCAGATCGGCCGCCGCGACCTGCGCACGCTTGTCACCGCCGACCATCGCCGGGCGCACAGTGCCGCCCTGCGCGTCCAGCGGCACGACCGCGTTCTGCTGCGCCGACACGCCGATGGCCTGCACGCCCTCGAGGAGTCCGCCGCCGGCCGCTTCACCGAGGGAGAGCAGCCAGGCCTGCGGGTCGACGTCGGCGGGCCGATCGCCGTCCACCGGATGCGGGGCGTACCCCTGCCTGAGCACGGCGCCCGTGTCCGTGTCGCAGACGACGATGCGAGTGAAATCGGGTGCACTGTCCAACCCGGCGACTATCCCCATGGCGAAAATTCTATGGGCCATGCGCCGTAGAGGTGTGTGCGCTTCGCCGGGTGCGGGTGCCGGTGCGTCGTGGTTGGCCGTCCCTGCTGCTAGGTGTTGCTGGTGCCCCAGTCGTCCTCTGCTGCGCCGTTCGTGTTGCGCTCCCGCAGGGAGCGGACCCGTTGGGCCACCGAGTCGGGGACATGGTCGCCGACCTTGTCGCTCACCGCGTGGTACGCCTTGCCGGCGAACTCGCGGCCCTGCTGCGCGGCGGACTCCGCGGTGTTGCGGACCGCCGGGTTCTGCGCGACCTGACGTGCGGACTTCTTCAGCTGCTCGTAGCGCTCGCGACCGGCACGCGTGCCCAGGACGTAACCCAGAGCCAGTCCGACGACGAACGTGAGCTTGTAGCGCATGGCGGAGCCACCCTTCCGTCCGTGGGGGAGTACCGATTGGCGGAGCACCCCCCTGCTTGCGCTAATGTATGTGTCGCAGCGAGCGCCCGCCCCCTGGCGAATACCCAGGGAGGTACGTTCGATGCAACGAGGCATTCCTCCGTAGCTCAATTGGCAGAGCAGCCGGCTGTTAACCGGCAGGTTACTGGTTCGAGTCCAGTCGGGGGAGCTCGGTCCTCCGTAGCTCAATTGGCAGAGCAGCCGGCTGTTAACCGGCAGGTTACTGGTTCGAGTCCAGTCGGGGGAGCACAAGAAGAGGACCCCCTTGGGGTCCTTTTTCATGTCGGCGGGAACCGCGCAGGCGGCGGCGCAGTCTCCATGGGCGTGCGAAGTCGACCATCCGAAGCAGGAGATCGTATGAGCGGCTATGCTGCGGCAGACGGCGCGCACAAATGTGCGCGACACGCCGCTATGGGGCGGTAGCTCAGCCGGTTAGAGCAGCGGACTCATAATCCGTCGGCCGTGGGTTCGAGTCCCACCCGCCCCACCACTCGCTACGCGAGAAGAATCGTTCTGACCTGCGTAAACGTTGCAGCGGGGGGCGCCACTCGAAGGTGGTGACCCCCGTTCGGCTGTTCAGACCAGGAACCAGTGGGCGGCCGGTGGGTCGGTCGAGGCGGTTGGACGTATCAACGGCGAGTGTTTGCCCTGCCGTTGCTGTCGCCGCACTGGCGCTGGACCCGGGGGAGGTGCAGGCCCGCGCGGAGTTGATGCACGGTCACGCGGAGAAGGTGGCCGCGCGCCCGATCTGCATCTCACGATCGCCGGGCCCGACGGCAGCAGGCGGTGCGGTGTTGTGGTTGTCGGTGTGGTGTGAAGAGGGGGCCGAGGCGTCGGCATTGCGCGTACGCTCGCGCCGAAGGAGGGCGCCATGGGCGGGCACGCGAAACCGATCAGGATGTGGTGGCTGGTCACGCTGACGGCCGTGACCATGGCGGTCATAGCGGTTGTTCTCGTGATCCAGGCCGACTCCGGTGAGGCGACCTCGCCCAAGCCGACCGATCCCCCCTCGAGCACGTCGTCCGTCCTCGGGTAGGGCAGTCCTCAGCCCGCCTCCTCGCGCAGCCCGTCGCGCAGGCGCCGCAGGTCGTCGGCGTGGCGGCCCAGGCCGTTGAAGCGCAGGCGGGTGGCCTCGGTGCGGGGGTCGGGGCGGAGCGTAAAGGCGAGGTTGACGGACTCGCGCAGCATCCAGAGGTCGTAGGCGAGGAGCCGTGCCGCATGGGCCCGGGCCCGTACGAGGTCAGGGTCGGTGAGTTCGAGGTCCTGCAGACGGGTGCGCAGGCGGTGCAGGGTGATGCTCTGGCGGCTGCACATGCGTGCCGTCTGGCGGGAGACCGGACCCGGTTCGCCGCAGGCGGCCACCGCCGCGTCGGCCGGTGTCTGGGCGGCCACCGCCTCGTCCAGGACGGCGACCAGTGCGAGCAGCTGGGCCGGGCGTGAGGGGCGGGCGGGGGCCGGGTGGTGGTGGAGGCGGGCGAGCGTCCGCACGGCACGGTGCCACCGGACGGTGCCCGGGGGTGTGCGTATGCGCATGGCTCCAGTGTGCGCCGCGAACGCCGGGAGTCGGTCGGCTCTGTCAGTAGGGGGCGGCTGTTTTGCGTTCCGGCTCGGTCAGGGGCGGGCCCTGCAGGTGTGGTTTCTTCGGGCCGAAGAGCATGGGGATCAGCATGTCGGGCGAGAAGAGGCGGGTTGCGGGTTTCTCCAGGCTCATCACGTCCAGGAGGGCGCCGAGGGCGCGGGGGCTGCGGGCCCCGGTGGCCACGGCTTGGTCGACGAAGCGGGCGAGGAAGCGTTCCAGGGCGGTGGGGGGTGTGTCCGTGGCGCCGGGGTAGAACGCGTCCTGGCCCACGGCCAGGTCCCAGGCGGCGGCGACCGGGCGGGCCGCGGCGCGCTGGAGGCGGCGGGCGGTGCCGGGGGCGGTGAGGGCGGTGGAGCGCAGGACGGTGCGGAGGGTGAGGGCGCACTGGGCGGCGACGGTGAGGCCGTGGCCGTAGACCGGGTTGTATCCGGCGATCGCGTCGCCGAGGACCGTGAAGCCGTCCGGCCAGTGCCGCATCTTCTCGTAGTAGCGGCGGCGGTTGGCGGTGCTGCGGGTGGTGGCCACCTCGCCGAGCGGCTCTGCTTCCTTGATCAGTTCGCCGATGATCGGGTCGCCGAGGGCGAGGGCGAAGTCCGTGAAGGTGTCGGGGTCGGGGCCCGGTTCGCCGCCGCGGGTGCCCGAGAGCGTGACGATCCAGCGGTCGCCCTCGATGGGCACGATGATGCCGCCCCGGCCCGGGGCCTTCGCGGCGTTCGCCTGGACGTTGACGAGGGGGAATGCGATGTCGGCGGTCGAGCCCGGGGCCCGGTAGAGGCGGGTGGCGTAGGCGACGCCGGCGTTCACCTCGCGTTCGGTGACCTCGGGCAGGCCGAGGTCGGTCAGCCAGCGGGGGGCGTGGGAGCCGCGGCCGGAGGCGTCGACCACCAGGTCGGCGGGCAGGGTGAGTTCCTCGTCGCCGGTGCGCACATGGACGCCGGTGACGCGAGTGGAGTCGCCCTGCAGCGCCTCGGCCGTGGTGTTCTGGCGGAGCGTGATGCGGGTGTCGGCGAGGACGCGGGTGCGTATCACCGCGTCGAGCAGGTCGCGGGAGCACACCAGGTTGCGGTGGTGGGTGGACGTGAAGCGGCGGAACCAGATCTCGTTGGGGGCCCGGGAGACCATGTCGCCCATGATGTGCACCAGGCGGGCGCCGTTCGCGACGAGCTCCGCGGTCAGGCCGGGCAGCAGCTCGTCGAAGGCCTTGACTCCGCCGCTCCACACGAGGTGCGCGTGCCGGGCCTGGGGGACGCCGCGGCGGGGCTCGGGCCCCTCGGGGAGGGTGTCGCGCTCGACGACGGTGACGTCGGCGAACTCGGCGAGCGCGGCCGCGGCGAACAGGCCGCAGATGCTGCCGCCGACGACGACGGCGCGGGGCCGGCGGGCGGTGAGTCTGTCAGGCATGGGTGATCGTGCTTTCTGTGCTGGTCAGCCGTCGGCGGAGGGCGTCGACGGTGTGCGGGCGACGCAGTGCCCGTGAGACGGACTCGATGTCGCCGGTGATGTGGGTGCCGGTCTGCGCGGATCCGGCGTCGGCCGTGGGCGGGGCTCCCGCGTTCCGGGTGTCCAGGGCGGCGCGGACCGTGACCGCTCCGGCCACTCCGCGCGCCCTCCCCTCCCCGCGGGCGGCGCGCGCGGCCTCGTAGGCCTGTTGGTAGAGGCCTTGGTCGAAGTACGGGTTGAGCAGGCGCAGTCCGTCGTGGATGCGCTGGCGGCGCTGCATCAGGCGCAGGTCCAGCGGTGCCCAGAAGCCGAGGCGGGCCGGTGCGGCCGAGGCGCCTAGGACGCGCACCGCCCGCCACAGGGGCCGTAGCCGCCGGTGCTCGCGCTGGTCGCGGACCCACCTCTGCAGGAGCGGTCCCACCTGCGGCACCAGGAACCCGAGCGCCACCAGGGCCGCCTCCAGGAGCGCGAAGGGCGGGGCGGCCTTGGTGCTGAGCGCGTCCCAGTCGTGGCCCGACCAGCGGGCGCCGAGCGCCGTCAGCTTCGCCGCGTCGAAGAGCAGGCCCGAGGCGAAGCCGAGCTGGAGGAGGACGACTCCCGACTTCAGCCAGCGGTTTTCGACCTCCGGGAACCACCTCCAGAGCATGGCGGCGGCGACCAGGCACGACACCATGTGCGCGGTCAGGTAGAGCAGGATGTGCTCCCGCATCCACGGGGTCGAGGCGTAGTAGGTGTCCAGGTCGTAGATCCGCGGCTCGGGCGCGTGCGCCAGCAGGAATGTCACCCAGAGGGCGACGACCACGCCGGCGTAGACCCAGTAGATACGGCGCATCCTGCGGCGGCGGCGCTCGGACGGCTCCTCCCGCCAGCGGATGATCATCGTCAGGCCGGTGGCGCAGAACGCGGTCAGGAACGAATAGGCCCAGGGCGACGCGATGTTGGGCACGCCCGTCAGCTTGTTGAGGCGCTCGATGTTGACCGGTGTGATGACGACCAGGACGGCCGTGGCGGAGGCCAGCAGCACGGTGGTCGCCCGTACGTCGGGGTCGCGCCAGGCGCGCACGAACGTCGGGAGCTTGACGACGAGCGCCGTCGCCAGCAGTGCGGTGGGCACGGCATAGGGGATGTGGAAGTGGAGGTCCACCAGCAGCGCCATCAGAGGATGCGTCCGCCGCGGCTGCCCAGTGACAGGTTGATCCGGCCCTCCACGGTGGCCGGCGTCACCGGGCCCTGTGCGTATCGCCCCTTCATCCAGGTGCGGACCTCGCGGGCGAACAGCAGGCCGAACGTCTCCGCGTCCACCTCGTGGTCGTCGGCGGAGGCGGACCGGGCCGCCACCGTGCGGCAGACCTCGCGGGGGACCTCCTCGGAGGCGAGGATCCGCTGCGCGGCCCGCCCCAGTGCCTCGGGGGGCCGGCCGTGGGCGCGGGCGGCCGCCGGGCCGATGGCGTGGTCGCCGCAGGCGCCCTGCTCCTCGTGCCACAACTCATGGCCCAGGATGACCAGTTGGGCCTCGGGGACGGTGCCCTCCTCCACCACGATGATGGAACGGTCGCCGCAGTCCAGGCGCAGGCCCGACACCGGGATGTCCGGCGGGAACGCCCGGAACAGCAGCTGGATCGGCCGCCCGACGCGGACGCTCATGGCCCGGCAGAACCCCTCCATCACGGCCCGCGGTTCGGCCGGCCGGGCGATCGACTTCGATGCCTCCCGGCCCAGTTCGGCGAGCAGGGACTTCATCGCCTTGGTGGTCATCGGGCGGTGTCCCCCTCGCCTGCCTCCTGCGGGACGGCCGATCTGATGACGCCCTCCAGGAGGCGGTCCAGCTGCTCCGGCGTCATCGCGCCGTGGCGCCGCAGGTCCGTGGCCTTCACGCCGTAACGGTCCATCAGGGCCCGTATCGGATCCTGCTGTTCGGCCTCTCCCGCCAACTCCCGCAGGACGGGCAGCAGTACGCGGTCGAGGGCGTCGGCGGCGGGTGCGGTGAAGAAGGCCTCGCCTCCCTCGACGTCGAAGAACTCCACCAGGCCGTGCAGGAATTCGACGCTGGGCACCTTCTTGCCGGCGCACACCTGGCGCGCCCAGTAGTCGGAGACGCCCAGGCGTTCGCGGATGTCGGCGGCGAGATCCGACATACGGCCGCCCGTACGCGCCAGATGGGCGTCCGCGAGGGTCCTGATGCGCGCGCAGACACGGTCGTTGACCTTGTCGGCCGGAGCGGTGCCGCCCTTGAGCAGGGTGCGCACGGTGCGCTCGGGCAGGGCCGTCCTGGCCGCCAGTTCCCGCGGGGCGAGCAGGTCCGAGCGGGTCAGGCCCTGCTCTTCGGCGAGTGCGTCGAGACGCCGAAGGGTCTCGGGGAGGTGCGTGGGTGGCTCCACCATGCCCGCAGCCTATGGGTACACCCGCGTCTCTCAACGATCGTTTATCGGCCAAAAAACGATCGTTGAACGGTCAGCTGTTACGTCGTTGAACGGTCCGGTTGAACGGTCCAGGTGTTACGCAGAGCGAGAAATGAGCCCCGGGAGGACGATGAGAACAGAGGTGCCGACAGAAGGAGGCAGCCATGGCCAACGACCGATCCGCGACGGCGACGAAGACCCCTCCCTCCCTCACCTTCGGCAAGACCGAACGGGAGGACCACCCCTGGGAGATACAGCTCGTCAAGCACCAGGAACGCACCGAGTCCGCGGAGTTCCGCGCCGCGAAGGTGGCCGTGAACAAGATCCTTCAGGAGCTTGGGAAGACCGAGCGGCCGTACGGGCCGGGGCCGTACGAGATGCACCACGGCGGCAGCCTCTGGGTGAAGACGGACGCGGGCTGGCGGATGTTCCGGGCCCGGGTCGGCATCGAGTGGAGCATGCAGTTCTGCGCCGACCCCGCGAAGGTCGACCGGCTCCGGCAGGAGGCCGCCGACCTGGTCGCCGCCTTCCCCGAGACCCTCCCCGCCCTCGAGGCCCTCGGCTACAAGCGGGCCCGCAAGCTGCTCGAGACCCCGATCACGGACGCCGAGGGTGTCGCGGCCTGGACCGACTCGCTGTTCAACGCCTGCGTGCCGCTGACCCGCGGAAACCACCAGGGGATCCTGCCCAGGGCAGCCGGCGAGCACCACTACCCCTGGCCGATCAAGGGCGCCGACTACATCCGGTACGACGACTTCAACCTGTGGGTGACCCTGCCCGACGGCACCCACGCCGGCGTCGCCCCCGTGGCCGCCCGCGGCTCCGGCGACGGACGCCTGCGCATCGTCCACGCCCGGCACGGCACACCGGCCGGAGACGTCCTGGCCAAGGCGCAGCGGCGCCGCGTCATGGCCGTACTCCCGCCGGACAGCCCGATGGCGCTCGAGGCGTTCCAGCAGCAGATAGCGCCGGGGGCGCGCACCGCGTCCGGCCGGCCGCGGTCCCGCACCACCCGCGGCAGCACCCGGCGGGCCGGTTAGGCGGGCAGTGGTCATGCCGCGCAGGATCGTCGTCTGCCTGGACGGCACGGGCAACCAGGTCGGCGCCCGCAACCCCACCAACGTGGTCAGGCTGTACGAGATGCTGGAGGCGGGCGACCCGTCGAGGCAGCTGCTCTACTACGACCCCGGGGTCGGCACCATGTCGTCGGCCACCGCGCGCGGGCCGCTGGGCCGGGGCCTCTCCCGGCTCGGCGGCCTCGCCTTCGGGACGGGGCTGAGGGCCAATCTCGCCGAGGCGTACACGTACCTCATGCAGCACTGGCAGCCGGGGGACGCGGTGTACGTCTTCGGGTTCAGCCGCGGTGCCTACACGGCCCGTGCGCTGGTCGGGATGCTCAACAAGCCGGGGTTGATGCGTCCCGGTACGGAGAACCTGGTGCCGTACGCCGTGTCGAAATACGCCTTCAACCAGGACATCGACAAGAGCGAGCAGGAGGTCGCCCGCTTCTCGCACGCCTTCTGCCTGCGCACCGAGGGTGAGCCGCTGTGGGCGCAGGTGAAGCGCAACGATCCCCGGCAGGTCTCGCACCACGCCCTGCCGGTGGCCTACCTGGGCGTCTGGGACACCGTGAAGGCGGCCGGCCTCCTCCGCCTCGGCGACCTGCGCTGGCCGTACACCCACTCCCTGCCCAACGCCGCCCGCATCCGGCACGCCGTGTCCCTCGACGAGACGCGGCGCCCCTACCGTGAGTTCCTGGTCAAGCCGCGGAACCCCGGTCCCGACACGGACACCAGCACGGCGGAGGAGGTGTGGTTCGCCGGGGTGCACTGCGACGTCGGCGGCACCTTCGACCACGCCCCGGACGCACCCCTGCTCTCCACCATCACCCTCAAGTGGATCACCGACGGTGTCTGCGACGACCTGGACTTCCGGCCGGGCGCCTACGCCGAGGCGACCGCGGTGACCGAGGCCTTCGCCGACGCCCCCGTCCACCACAACGGCCCGCTGTGGATCCTCGTGGGCAGGCGTGCGCGTCCCGTACCTCCTCAGGCGGTACTCCACTGGAGCGTCCGGCTGCGCAGGGAACGGGACCCCGGCTACCGCCCGGACCTGGCCGGACGCGAACGCTGGGCCGATCCCGACTGGTTCAAACCGGCCCGGGCCCAGTGATCTCATGGGTTTCTAGGGGTCGTCCTCCTCCCCGGGGAGTAGCAAGCCCTGCCCCGGGTCGTGCTGCGGAGGCATGGCAGGTGCCTCCGGGGGAACGATGTGCCCAAGTGGCGCGCGGACCAGGCTGGTTCACGTCAGCCAGCAGGTCCGAGGAGGGCGTCATGAACCGTCAGACCCGCGTCCGTGTCAGCCGCCGGCCCGCCACGCCCCGCGACACCACCATCGACCGCAGGACACCTTCGGGACGGATCCTGCCGTACTGATGCCGCACCCGGACCGCACCTGGACCTCGCACCCACCGGCTCGGCCGGTACGGACGTAGCGTGAGGGTATGCGCGTGCTGGTCGTCGAGGACGAGGAGCGGTTCGCGGCCGGGCTCAGGGACGGGCTGGAGGCCGAGGGCTTCGCGGTGGACGTCGCGCCCGACGGTGTGGACGGGCTGTGGCTGGCCCGGGAGAACGCTTACGACGCGATCGTCCTCGACATCATGCTGCCGCGCCTCAACGGCTACCGGGTCTGCCGGGCGCTGCGCGGCGAGGGCGACTGGACGCCGATCCTCATGCTCACCGCCAAGGAGGGCGAGTGGGACGAGATCGAGGGCCTCGACACCGGCGCCGACGACTATCTGACCAAACCGGTCTCGTACGGCGTCCTCCTCGCCCGCCTTCGGGCGCTGCTGCGCCGCAAGGCGCGGGAGCGGCCCGCCGTCCTCGCCGCCGGTGACCTGCAACTCGACCCCGCGACCCGCACCGTGAGCCGGGCCGGGCGCGGCGTCGAGGTCACCGCGCGCGAGTTCGCCGTCCTGGAGTTCCTGCTGCGCCGGGCCGGCGAGGCGGTGTCCAAGCGGACCATCCTCGACCATGTGTGGGGCGACGACTTCGAGGGCGATCCGAACATCGTCGAGGTGTACGTACGACGGCTGCGCAACAAGGTCGACCGGCCCTTCGGGAGGCAGTCGCTGCTGACGATGCGGGGGCACGGGTATCGGCTGGTGCCCGATGACGGGTGAGCAGCGTCAGCAGCGGCGCCTGCGGGCCGTGCGCGTGCGGGCCACGCTCATCGCCGTGCTGGCCGTGGCGATCGCCCTGGTCGCGGGCGGCACGGCGCTGGTGCTCGGGCTGCGCTCCGAACTCTCCGGGGACGTACGGGACGCGGCGCGGGCCCGGGCGCAGCAGGTGGCCCGGGTGATCGACGCGGGACGCGGGGTGCCCGCGCCGACCGTGACCGATCCCGCCGAGGAGTTCCTGCAGATCGTGGACGCGGCGGGCAACGTGGTCGCCGCCAGCGGCAACGTCAGGGGAGAGCCGGCGCTGGCCCGGCTGAGCCCGGGGCGGAGCGCGTCCGTGCGCACCCCGCTCGACGAGGACCCCTTCCTCGTGGCCGCCGTCGGCGCACAGGACGGCGACCGCAAGCTCGTCGTGCTCGACGGCCGGGCGCCCGCCGGGGTCGCGGAGGCCAGCGCGACGGTCACCCGGCTGCTGCTCATCGGCCTGCCCGTGCTGCTGGTGCTCGCGGCCGCCGCGACCTGGGCGGCCGTGGGCCTGGCCCTGCGCCGGGTGGCCCGCGCCGAGGCGGCCCAGCGCCGCTTCGTCTCCGACGCCTCGCACGAGCTGCGCTCACCCGTCGCGGCCGTCCGCCAGCACGCCGAGGTCGCCCTCGCCCACCCCGGGCGCACCGACGCCGGCGCGCTCGCGGCCACCGTGCACGACGAGGCCGTACGCATGCAGCGCCTCGTCGACGACCTGCTGCTGCTCGCCCGCGCCGACGAGGGCGCACCGGCCGCCCCCAGGCGGCCCGTGGACCTCGACGACCTCGTCCTGGAGGAGCTGCGGCGGCTGCGCTCGGCGACCGGTCTGCGCATCGACGGCACCGCGGTGGGCGCGGCCCGGGTGTCCGGGGACGAGGACGCGCTGCGCCGCCTGGTGCGCAACCTCGGGGAGAACGCGGCACGTCACGCACGCACGCGCGTGGCGTTCACGCTGGCCGACACGGGGGACGGGCGGGTGCGGCTGGTCGTCGAGGACGACGGCCCCGGGATTCCCGCCGCCGACCGGAAGCGGGTCTTCGAGCGGTTCGTACGGCTCGACGAGTCCCGTTCGCGCGCGGCGGGCGGCGCCGGGCTGGGCCTCGCGATCGTCGCCGAGGTGGCGGCGGCGCACGGCGGGAGCGTGCGGGTGGAGGACGGGGCGCGGTTCGTGGTGACCCTGCCGTCGGGGGAGCGGAACTGAACGCTCCGTCAGGTGTGTTCAGCCTCCGTTCAGCGGTGCCGCGGGACGCTGGCCGGCATGAGGAACAAGACCATCTGGCCCGTTCTGGGAGCTGCCGTGCTACTGGCCGGCGCCTGCTCCGGGAACCAGGCGCACCACGGCGACTGCGTCCACGTCGTCGACGAGAGCACCGGGAAGACGGCTGCATCCTGCCTGCCGCTCGCACCGAAGAGCGACCGGGTCGACCTCGCGCAACCACGCTTCACCCACCCGACCCGGATCACCAACCCGACCCACCCCACCGCCGAGGTCACCCAGACCGTCTACGGCGGCCAGGAGTCCGGCAAACCCTTCCGCACCGAGGTCACCCTCCTCCCCGGCACGAAGACCATCAGCTGGGGCGACCGCACCATCCACGCCGTGACCTCGCAGTACGTCGCCTTCTCCGCCGGCCGCGTCGAAGAGGTCGCCGACGACTACTACGCCCAGGCCGACGACGGCTCGGTCTGGTACCTCGGCGAGGACGTCTTCAACTACGCGGACGGCGTCGTCGCGGACACGGAGGGCACCTGGCAGGCCGGCCACAAGCACGCCCCCGGCGCGATGATCATGCCCGCCCACCCGCACAAGGGCGATGTCTACCGCACCGAGAACGACCCCGGAGTCGTCTTCGAACAGGTCACGGTCAGGGCCGTCGGGCAGACCGTCGACGGGCCGTACGGGAAGATCAGCAACGCGATCACCGTGCACGAGCTGCACATGGACGGCACGACCGAGGACAAGGTCTTCGCCCCCGGGTACGGCGAGTTCTCCACCGGCGCGGGGGGCGGCGACCTGGAGGCGGTGTCGCTCGCCGTACCGACGGACGCGAAGCGGGCACCGGTGCCGGCCGGGCTGTCCGCGCTCGACAAGGCGGTCCGCACGGCCCACGCCGGCCCTGCGCCCGCGACGGTCCGCGCGGTGCGCGAAGCCTGGGACGCCTACCGCGCCTCCGACGCCGTACCGGCGCTGCTGGTACGGCAGATGACACGGGACCTGGACACCTGGCGCAAGGCGCCGCAGGACCGGGCGGCGGCGCTGCGGGCCGAGCAGAACACGACGGATCTGCTGCTGCGCTACGAGCCGCTGCAGACCGTCGACCGGGCGCGACTCGGCATGTGGGCACGGCAGTCGGGGATCGACGCCCGGGCGCGTGACGCGGGTTCCGTCGCCGGGGACGTGACCGGCCTCGAACTCGTCCTTCAGCGGGGCGACACCCCCAAGTCGGCAGCTCTCACAGCAGATTTGAAGAAGGCCAGGGAGGCGGCGGACCGCAAGGACACTGCGGATGCGGGACGGATCGCACGGCAACTGACCGTGGACATCGCAGCGCTTCGGTGACGGCCGGTGTCTGTCCGCGGCTCAGGCTCCGATCGGGGCGAGCACCAGCGGCTCGATCCTGCCCTCCAGCATGTAGCCCAGGCCCCGCACGGCACACACGTCGGGCTGTTCGGCGATGTGCACCGGCATCCCGGTGGCCTCCCGCAGCATCTGGTCGAGGCCCGGCAGCAGCGCGCTGCCGCCCACCATCATGATCCCCCGGTCTACGAGGTCGGCGACCAGATCGGGCGGGCACTCCCGCAGCACCCGTCCGATGCCGTCGAGCACGGCGGTCAGCGGGGTCTCGATCGCGTTGCGCACGGCGGCGGTGTCGACCTGCACCGAACGGGCGAGCCCGGTGACGACGTCCCGCCCCCGGATCTCCGTCGAGGCCGGCCCCTGAGGGGTGAGCCCCATGTTGGACAGGGCGATGTGCAGGGGACGTACGGACTGGCCGGGGAGCACCAACTCGTGCTGGTGGCGCAGGTGTTGGACGATCGCGTGGTCGACGGCCTCGCCGCCGACGGGAATGCGTTCGGCGGCCACGCTCGACCCGAGCGAGAGCACCGCCACCTGGGTGGTCGCGGTCCCGCACGCCATGATCATGGTCGCCTCGGGCTGCTGCACGGGCAGTCCGCACCCCACGGCGGCGGCGATGAGCGTGTCGACGAGCTCCACCCGCCGTGCACCCAGCCCGACGAGCGTCTCGACGGCCGCCCGGCGGGCCAGCGGGTCGGCCTCGTGCGGGGTGCAGACCGCGGCCCGCAGGTAGGGCTTGCGGCGCAGGGCACGTCGGATCTTGTCGCCGAGCAGGCCCCGGAGCATGCGCTGCCCCATCTCGATGTCGACGACGGTGCCGCCGGACACCGGGCGCACGACACGGATGTAGTGCGGAGTACGGCCCTTCATCCGCTCGGCGAACTCGCCCACGGCGATGAGCGCGCCGGTCCGGGTGTTCACGGCGGCGACGGACGGCTGGTCGACGACCAGGCCGGCGCCCCTGACATAGACGCGGGTCCGGGACGCCCCCAGGTCAACGGCGAAATGGCAGCGCCGCAGCTGCTCCAGACGTGCGGTCATGCAGGGTCCTCCAGAAAAACGCAGACCGTGAGGGGCCGCCGGGCAGCGGGTCCCACTGGCATCGTGCGGTGCCGGAGGCGGGTGGCGCCTTTTGTGGGGGGCCGGTCGGGGTGCAGCTGAATGGGCGTTCTGTGGTTTATGCCCGTCAGTACGGGGGTCCTGGCGTCTCGCCGAGCGCCGTCAGCCGAATCGAGCACGCCACCGAAAGCCCCGGCACCGGCCAGTCGTGCAGTGCGTTGCGTACGGCGCTCTGGGCCGCCCCGGCGCGGGTGACCGGGTGGCGGCGGGTGATGCGGCGCGCTTCCTCGGTGAAGTGGGCGAGGAGGCGTTCGGGGACGTCCGTCGTCGCGCCGCGGACGTGGGCGACCGGGTCGTCGACGTGCCAGGACAGTTCGACGGAGGCGACGAAGGTGCCGCCTCCGAAGCTCGGCAGAGGGACCTCGCGGGCGGCGTGGTGGATGGTGAGGTCGACCTCGTAGTAGCTCTCGGCCTCCGGGGTGCGGGTGAGGCTCAGCTCGCCGCCGGGGAGGGCGTAGACGACGTTCCGTGTCATGCCGTGGGGCTTGGGGAGGGGCTGTGCGGTGGGCAGGGGGTAGGGGCCCAGCGCGGGAGACGGGGGAAGGGTGCCGTCGTGAGACGTGCTCGGCATATGGGGGAGGTACCGCCAGCCGGGCACCGGGTCGGAGGCCTCGCCCAGCTCGGCACGGAGGGCGGGCGACACGGTGATGACGCCGGGCGCACCGGCCCTGTCCAGGAGCTGCCGGGCCGCCGCCCAGTCGGGCTCTTCGTCCTCTTCGGTGTGGAAGCTGATGGCCAGCCGAGCGTCGAACAGTTCGACGAGCCTGTTCCCCAACTGACCCAAGGTGGCGCGGAGAAGGGGCTGTACGGCACTGGAATCCAGGGACACGGCGTATCCCTTCTCGCGCATGCTCACGTAGCGCGTCCCCTGCAGTCCTCCGCTCGCCGTGAGCAGCCGCAGCACCCAACGGCCCAGCGCCGGAAGGGAGTCCTGGTCCTCGGGGCCGTCGGCGAGGTCGAAGACGGCGAAAGCCGCCCGGCCGGGCGAGGACTCGGCGGACTCCTCGTCGGGATGGCCGGTACGGAGCGTGGACTCCTCGTCGGGATAGAGCAGCGAAGGCAGTTCCTCCGGGTGGAAGCTGCCCTCCGGTGTCTCGTCCGGGGCGAAGAGGCCGAAGCTGGTGTTCTGGTCCGGGCCCGGCTCGTACTCCGGCTCCGGCGCGTCGTCGGGGGTCTCGCCGAACTCCTCGCGCAGTTCCCGTCCCAGGAGGACCAGTTCGGGGTTGGTGCCGCCGGAGAGCCGGTACTCCTCGTACACCTCCAGGGCTTCGGCGATACGGCCCTGGCGCTTCAGGGCGATCAGGTACAGGCGGCGGAAGTCCTCGCGGGACGGGTGGGCGTCGACGAGTTCGGCAAGGTCGTGTGCTGCTCGCTCGAACTCGCCCAGGTCCAGGTCGAGTTCGGCGCGGGTGCGGTGCAGGCCGAGGCGGAGCTGGAGGAGGCGGGTACGGGCGGTTCTGGCGGCGGGGCCGGGCACACCCGCCAGCGGATCGCCGCTGCGCCACAGGCTCAGGGCTTCGGTGACCGCCTCGTGCGCCTCGGTGAGGGCGTTCTCCGTGCGCAGCACGTCGGCCCGCCACACCAACTCGTCGCAGTGGACCAGGTCCACGTAGTCCGCGCTGGTGTGCACGGCGTAGCCGTCGGGGCGGGTCGCCAGTACGCCGGGGCCCAGCACCGTCCGCAGCCGGGACGCGATCCGGCCGAGGGCAGCCATGGCGTCCTTCGGCTCTTCGCCGCGGTTCCAGATGCCCGCCCTGAGGTCGTCGTGGGTCACGGTGTGGCCGGTCTTGAGCAACAGCATGGCGAGCATGGCCCCTTCATCCGGCTTCAACTCGACAACGGGAGACCGGTGCGGAAGCTCAACGCTCAGCGGGCCCAGGACGTAGTAGAAGCGCTGCTCGTACGCCTCCCGGGCGCTGGGCCGCAACTCCGGATCCATGAGCAGTTTCAGGCCCTGCTGCTGGGTCCACAGGGACCGGGCCATCAGCATGTTGAAGGCACGTGCGTACGTCCCCTGCACGGCGAACGGCACGTGTCCCAGCCAGTTGTGCTCGATGGGCGGCGTCAGCCGTGACGTGCCCGAGGCCAGTTGCAGCAGCAGCTCGCACAGTGCCCGCAGATCCTCCGCACGTCCCGGCGGGCCCGAGGTCTGCCCCGGTTCGAAGAGGCTGAGTTTCGCCGTTCCGTCGGAAAGGAGCACCACTCGGGACATACCGAGAGCGCCGTGCGTGATTCCTGCCGTGTGGATGGCCGATAGGGCGTCGGCGAGCTGGCTCCCGATCGACACCGTCAGCGGCGTCGGCAGGCGGTAACCGTTGGGCGCCGCAAGGCTGTTCAGGGCGAGACCGTCCAAGTGCTGCATGACGATGTACGGAACGTCGTCGTCGATGCCGAAGTCGTGGACGGTGACCACATTGGGGTGGTGCAGGTCCCGCAGCCGCCCCGCGTCCCGGAGGAACGCCTCGCGCCAGGCGGGATCCGTGACCGGCTCGTGCAGGCGCAGCGCCACCGTACGGTTCTCCTCGGTGTCCTGCGCCAGCCACAGGGACTTGGCGGGCTTGAGCCGCCGTATCACCCGGTAGCGGCTGCCGAGGCCTTCCGGGACCGGGAACTGTGCCCTGCCCTCCCCGGTCAGCTGCCGTGCACTCTCCGGACTCACCGTCGCGAACGGCTCGTGGTCCACGGCCGTCGGTGTCCCGTTCGCCACGGGCACCGCGCCCGGGATCTTCCCGGGCGCCGACCCGGCCTGCTCGTCGATCAACTCGCCCATCCGGGCGAGCAGTTGGGCCGTGCGCACCCGGGCCGTCCGGGGCAGGCCGCGCAGCAGCAGATCGCGCACGCCGGGGCGGAAGGCGTACGAACCGGGCGAGCTGGGGAGTGCCGTGAGCATGCCGCTCAGGATCACCTCGGCGAGGTGCTGGGGACGCGGCCGCGGTTCGAGGGCCGCGTGGACCAGCCGCATGACCGACAGGTCGGGGCGGCCGAGGGCCAGGTGCCCGGCCAGCCGGAAGGACTCCGTGGAGGCGGTCGCCCGGAACCGGAGCACCAGGTCCTCGGCGGAGAGGAGGGCGACATCCGTGCGGTCGTCACAGTCCCCCCGGAGGGGGCCGGTCAGCAGCGCGGCCGAGGCGGGGTGTTCCGTTCCTCCCGGTGTCGCGATCAGCGCCGCCCAGTTCGCCAGCCACTCCGGGCCCGGTTCCAGCACGGGGAGCGCGATGGCGCCGTCCCCATCGGAGCCGACCGTCGTGTCGTACGGCGTGAAGGCGAGCGCGGCGGTGGGGGCCGCCGGGTACGGAGCGGACAGCCGTCCGGGTGCCGTCGGCAGGGCGGTGTCCGGCCAGAGGTGCTCGGGCAGTGGCTGTACGACGGCCAGCGGCATCCGCCGGGCCCAGCGGCGCAGCATGCCGTACCAGCGGCTGCCCGCGGGACCCTCCCGCCACTGCGGGCCCATACAGTCGCTGACCAGGAGGGTGACCGTGCGGCCGTCGGTGGGTATCGGGGTGGTGGGGCGGACCGTGCCGTCGGGGTCGGCGCGGTGGAGGACGACCGTGCGGAAGATGCCCGACTGGGCCAGCGCCGTGTGCAGTTCATGGATCAGGGGGCGCCAGACCGGCATCGTGGGCCCGTCGTCGTAGACCAGGTTCAGGCGCAGCCAGCGTTCCCGGGCGGGGCGCATGACCGGCAGCCACCATTCGGGGGCCGCGCCCAGGCGGGCGATGCGGTCGGCGGTGGCCTGCTCGTCCAGTTCGAGGCGTACGGGGGCGTCGATACGGCGCTTGAGGGGGCGCAGGGAGCGCTGCAGGGGCAGGGGGTGGCGCAGCATCGGGGGTGCGGGGGCCAGGAGGGCGGCGTGCGGCCTCGTCGCCGGTCCGGGGCCGGGGAGGTGCAGGGGGACGCGGCGGGGCTGCGACGGCGGGGTGGTGGCCGGGTCGCGGTGGTGTGGTCGTGGTGGGGGCGGGGGTTCTGCGGTCTCGGTGGGGCGGGTTTCCGGGGCGGGAGGCTCCGGCGTCGGGGGTGGGCCGGGCTCGGCGGCAGGCTCCATGTGGCCGGCCAGCCACAGGAGTTCGGCGAGTTCGAGCGGGGTCGGGCGGGTGCCGTCGGCCGCCTGGGTCAGTACGTCGGCCAGGCGGGCGAGGGGTTCCGGGGCGCCGGAGGGCTCAGAAGGCATCGCTCTGCGGGCTCTCGCCGAGGTAGGGCATGAGCTGCTCGGCGAGCTCGTCGAGGTTCTCGGCGGGCAGGTCGGAGGAGCGGGCCAGGTAGATCGCGTTGAGGAGCTGGTCGGTGGCCAGGTCGCCGCCGCCCACCCGGGACAGGAACCGGCCGATCAGCCGTTGCGCGTCCGCGTCGGGCTCCTCGTCGAAGTGGGCGCGGACGATGTCGGCGAGCCGGCTGTCGTCGGGCTGGCGCAGGCGCAGGGTGACGCAGCGGCGCAGGAAGGCGGGCGGGAACTCGCGCTCGCCGTTGCTGGTGAGCACGACGAAGGGGAACGCCTTGCAGCGGACCCGGCCGCGCCGGACGGGGACGCGCTCGTCGGTGCCGTCGACCAGCACCTCCGCCTCGGGGGTGCTGCGGGCGGTGCGGACCAGCTCCGGGATCTCGTACTGGCCCTCCTCCAGCACGTTCAGCAGGTCGTTCGGCAGGTCCAGGTCGCTCTTGTCGATCTCGTCGATGAGCAGGGCGCGGGGGCGGGCGTAGGGGAGGAGGGCGGTGCCCAGGGGGCCCAGGCGCAGATGGTCCTCGATGCCGGTCTCCGGGGTCGTGGTGTGCCGGGCCGCGTACAGGCGGGAGAGCGGGTCGTACTGGTAGAGGGCGTCGTGCAGGGTGCTGCGGCTGGTGATGTTCCAGCGCAGCACCGGGCCGAGGCGCAGCTCGCGGGCGACCGCGTAGACCAGCGAGGACTTGCCCGTGCCGGGCGGACCGGTGACCAGGAGCGGGCGGCGCAGATACAGGGCAGCGTTGACCAGCTGGACAGTCTGCTCCGTGGCCCGGTACGTCTCGGCGCGATGGGTGCGGTCCGGGGAGGTGGCCGCGGCGTCGTCGCCCGCGTCCGGCAGGCCGAGGACCGGTCCGCCGTCGAAGGCCCGCCAGGGCGGGGGTGGCGGCAGCTCGGTGATGCCGTCGTGCGGCTCGTTGGTGCCGGTGTAGACGGGCCACAGGGGCATGGGACTTCTCTCCGTGAGGGTGTGGCGGGCGGCTCAGTCGACGGGGGAGCGGAGGCTGGCGGCGGGCTCGGGAAAGCAGCGCGGATCGTCCCAGAGGAGCTGTACGTCCTTCGCCCAGTGCCGCTCCGGCTCGGCGTCCGCCTCCGCGGTCTCGCGCAACGCCCTTACATGGTGCGGGAGTTCGGCGGGCGGTATACCGGCGACGGAGGCGGCGAGCTCGTCGAGGAACGCGGCACCGGTGCACGGGGCGTCGTGCCGGGAGTCGGCGCAGCCCGTCCTCGGCCACAGCAGCACCGGGACGGGGGTGTTGAGGCCGATCTCGAAGTGGTGCCGTGCGGTGGCGGGCGGGAAGCCGAAGCCGGCCAGCTCGGCGTCGTCGTCGCGCAGCCGCTTGCGCAGGCTCGGCGGATGCTCCGGGGTGCCGCACTCGACGCGGTGCAGACGCGCCCCGCGACGGGCATCCAGCGTCTGCCACTTCTTCGCCAGCCGGTGGCGCAGACCACCGCTGTGGTGCCGGGCCCGGTCCATCACGACGAGAGGGTAGGCGCAACCCAGCGGTGTGGAGTCGTCGGCACCGCACTCCCACTGCGCCACCGGCTCGTTGAGCCACTCTCGGGGCAGGACGAACGTGATCAGCTCGTCCGCGTCCGGGGCGAGCTGGGTGAACGCCTCGTCGATGCGCTCCTGGACATAGGCGCGTACTGCGGTGCGCGGCAGCCGGTGCGACCCCACCCGCCGCCTCCGGCCGTCCCGGTACGCGGACACCTCCACGGTGACCTGGTCGGCGCCCGCGCCGCTGTGGTCGATCTCGACGAGGATCGGGGACCACGCGGACGCGGCGGCGACGGCGTCCGGGACATCGAGCAGCTCCGCCAGCCGGTCGGCGAGCCGGGTGGCCGCCCCGGGGTCGGGCACCTCCCACTGCACATACACGGTCGCGTGCCACAGCGAGCCGAACCCGCCCTCGGGCAGCGGCGGCCCGAACGGGCCCACGGCGTCGACGTACAGCCGGTCCGGGTTGCAGTCCGTGCCTTCGGCCACCGCCCGCCGCACCAGCGTGTACAGCCGCTTCATGGCGTCCGGCCGGTGCTCGGGCGCGGGGACCAGCTCGCCCAGCTCGGGCCAGTAGCGGGCCATCACCTGGGTGGGCAGCATCCGGCCCACTCGTACGTCCTTCGCGCCCGCGATCGCCGAGACCATGCCGACGACCCTGCCGTCCCCCAGGGTCACCGCCGCTCCGCTGAACCCGGCGGCGAGCGGCTGCCCGTGCGCCGTCGCGGCCTCCAGCTGCACCCACTCGTCGGCGATCAGCGTGCTCGACACGGCACGGTACTGGGCGAGCGTGCCCTCGTCGTACCCGACCGGGAAGCCGTACGCCTCCAGCAGCGGCGAGGGGACGCCGTGCTCGGTCCCCGGCGGTGCGAACACGGCCGGGGCCAGCGGCACTTCGCGGTCCAGCTCCAGTACGGCCAGATCACCGGGGTCCGCCGCGGCGCCCTCCCAGCCGCCGTGTACCGCCACGGTGGCGGACAGCGCACCGAGCTCCTTGCGCTGCGGGAACGACACGGTCACCTCCGCCGCGTCGCTCTGCCTGACGACATGGGCGCACGTCAGCACCCGCCGCGCGGAGACGAGGAAACCCGCGCCGACCTCGTTCCCGCACTCGATACGGGCGTGCCAGGCGGCTGTGCTCATGACTGGCCGGGGGCCGCGGGAGCCGGATGCGGCGGTTCCGGATCCGGGCGGGACGGCTCCGGCGACCAGCGGAGTTTCACCACCAGATGGCCCTCCGCCGCGCCCTTCGCGATCACCGCGCCCGTCTCCGCGCTGAGCTTCACCCCGAACTCGAGCTCCACGGAGTCGGGCTTGAGCGAGCCGTCCCTGAAGACCCTGAGCGCCGACTCGGCCGCCGCCCGCACACCGTCCAGGGCGCCCTCGAAGGTCCGCGCGGCCTGGACGGGACCCCCGCCGCGGGAGACGAGCCGGGCGCCGGACTCGCTCTCCACGCCCTCCACGACGACCCGGGCACCGTCCTCGGTCCTGAACTCCATCAACCCGTCCATGGCGCCGCTCGCTCCCCCGTGCTGTGTGACCTCGCCGAACTTCATTGTTGCGGACGGTGCTTGGTGATGTCCCGGGTTCTGCGGCTTGGTGTGCCGGCCGGCATGTCAGGGGTTCGCCGGGCCGGCGATGCCCCGGATCACCCCCAGCTCCACCAAGTCCTGCGGTCGGATGCGCAGTTGGTCGGCGGTTGCCTCGACCTGGTCGGCCGGGCGCTTGAGGATCGCGGCCGCGAGCTCCGGTGCGATCACCGAGAAGTAACTGTCCGGCGTGGCCCAGGTGTTGCCCGGCGCCGCCAGCGCCAGCGCGCCGCCGGAGCCGCCCTCGCCGATCACCAGCGTGGTGACCGGTACGCGGGCGGCCGCCACCGCGCCGAACAGCTCCGCGATCGAGGCGCCCGCGCCCTGCCGCTCCGCCTCCGCGTCGTTGGCCGCGCCCGGTGTGTCGACCAGGGTCAGCACCGGGATGCCCAGGCGGTCGGCCAGCCGTACCAGGCGGGCGGCTGTGCGGTAGCCCGCCGGGCGGGTGGGGGTGCCGGTCTGGGCGGCGTACGCGACGGTCCGTCCCGCGTGGTCGCCGAAGCCGCAGAGCATGCCCTCTGTGTCGGTGCCGCCGGAGCGGTCGCCGTTGATGGCGACACGGTGCGTGAAGTATGCCGCCAAGTACGTCTCTGCGCACGGGCGTTGAGGTGAGCGAGCATGTTGGACTGCGTCCCAGCCGGTGGCGGGGAGGGTGCCGGTGCCTAGGGCGGCGGGGACGGGCGCGGGCTCAGCGGGGTTGGGGCTCGGGGGAGGTGTCGCTTGCCCGCGCTTGCGGGGTGCCGCTGCGCCCACCCGTGCCGCCCCAGCGGCACGACTGCCCGCAGCTACGACGGTGAGCAGCCGTAGCCACAACCCGAGCGTCTCCCGCAGTTCGCCCGCAGGCACCACCGCGTCCGCCGACCCCGCTGCCACCTGTGCCTCCGCCGTGTACGCCGTTGGGTCCGCGTCCGGCGGTCGTACCCGTGATCCCGCGAAGCCCACCTGCGCGCCCGGGAGGGCGAGGATCACGTCGGCGCCTGCGCCGAGGGTGGCCCAGCCGCCGCCGGTCGTCGGGTCGCGGAGGACGGCGATCTGGGGGAGGCCGGCCTCCCGGGTGAGTGCCGACTGGCGGGCCACGCGCTGGAGTTGGGTCAGGGCGAGCATGCCCTCCTGCATACGGCTGCCGCCCGTGGCCACCAGCGGGACGACCGGGAGGCGGTGGGCGCGGGCGTGCGTGTACGCCGCTTCCAGGCGGTCGCCGGTGCGTTCGCCGAGCGAGCCGCCGAGGAAGCCGAACTCGAAGGCGATCAGGACCGCCCGGGTTCCCTCGACGCTCGCGGTGCCGCACACGACCGACTCCGTCTCGCCGGTGCGTTCGGCCGCGCGGGCGCGCGAGGCGTCGTAGCCCTGCCAGGCGAGGGGACCGTCGGGCCCGGACTCCCTTGCGGGGGCGGGGAGTTCGGTGAAGGTCGAAGGGTCGGTGACCAGTGCCAGGATCTCGCGGGCGGAGAGGCGTTGCTCAGGCACGGTGCAGCGCCCGCTTCATGATCTTCCCCATGTCGTTGCGGGGGAGGGTCGAGAGGTAGTGCACCACGCGCGGGCGCTTGTGCGGGGCGAGGCGGGCGGCCACATGGTCCGCCAACTCCTCGGCGCCCGGCGGTGATTGGGGGTCCGTCGGCACCACCCACGCCACGATCCGCTCGCCCAGATCCTCGTCCGGCTCCCCGGTGACCGCCGCTTCCCGCACCCCCGCATGCTCCAGCAGTGCGTTCTCGATCTCACCCGCCCCGATCTTGTAACCCCCGCTCTTGATCAGGTCGGTGGCCTTGCGACCGACGATCCGGACGTAGCCATCCGGGTCCCGCACCGCCATGTCACCGGTGCGGAACCAGCCGTCGGCCGTGAAGGCGGCCTCCGTCGCGTCGGGCCGGTTGAGGTAGCCGGTGAACAGGTTCGGGCCGCGCACCTGGATCTCGCCCACGGTCTCGGAGTCGTACGACGTGATCGGCGACCCGTCCTCCTCCACGAGCCGCAGCTCGACGCCCGGCAGCGGCACGCCCACCGTGCCCGCACGCGGCTCGCCGTCCGCCCGCACGCTGGTGTTCATCAAGGTCTCCGTCATGCCGTAGCGCTCGACGACCCGCCGTCCGGTCGCCGCCGTGATGCGCTCGTGGTCGTGGACGGGGAGGGCGGCGGAACCCGAGACCAGCAGCCGCGCGCGGCCGAGGGCCTTCGCCAACTCCGGTTCCGTTGCGAGCGCCTGGGCGATCCGGTGGTACATCGTCGGCACGCCGAACAGCATGGTCGCGCCGTCGTTCAGCTCGCGCGCCACGCCCTCCGTGCTGAACCGCCCCAGGTGGCGGACGGATCCGCCGCGCCGGAGCGGGCCCAGGATGCCCAGCACCAGACCGTGCACATGGAACAGCGGCAGCCCGTGCACGAGTACGTCGTCACCGGTCCACTGCCAGGCGTCGGCTAGCGCGTCCAGCGTGGTCGCGATCGCCCGGCGGGGGAGGACGGCGCCCTTGGGCGGGCCGGTGGTGCCGGAGGTGTAGACGATCAGCGCCGGGTCCTCCTCGCCGAGGGAGGGGGTGGGGGCGGGGCCTCCCGCGCCGGTCACGTCCACATCCACATCTACATCGACGCGCACCAAGTCCCGTACGGGATGGGGAAGTTCGTCACCGGGGGCCGTCAGCACCACCGCCGGCGCGCTGTCGGACAGGATGTGCCCGAGTTCCTTCTCGCCCGACTTCGGGTTGAGCGGCACCGCGGCCGCCCCCGCCTGCAGTGCCGCCACCACGGCCACCGCGGTCTCCAGCGCGGGCGTGGCCCAGATCGCCACCCGTCCGCCGCGCGGGAGCCGGGCCGCCAGGGCGCCGGTCGCGGTGGCGAGCTCGGCATACGTCAGGGACCGGTCGCCGAACCGGAGGGCGACCTGATCGCTCGGGCTCTCCAGGGCCGGGAAGAGAGGGAGCACGCCATCTCCTTGTCGTGTGCACGTAAACGAAATGAAGGTGTTACACCGCTGCAGGTGTGATGTCACAGCGCTCGGTGAGGCTACGGATGCGTACGGACAACACACGTACAGACAACCAGGTCCTCCCCCCACATCCGAACAGGATTGGACCCTACACATGCACTCCGAACTGAGGTGCTCACCCGCACCCCGGAACGCTCTCGCCTGCCCTCCGGCAGATACGACAGAGGAGACGACCACAGACAACGCGCCGCCCCAGGGGCACGTCGGCCACGTCCTGGCCGTCGGCGCCCCCGGCCCCAGGCGCGAAAACCTCATCCGCACCCTCGAGTCCACCGGCTACGCCGTCACCCACGCGATCCCCGGCGAGATCGGCCGCCGGGTCGCGCAGACCCCGCCCGACGCGATCGTCGCCCTCGACGGCAACGGCGTCGAACAGGCCGTCGACGTCGTACGGGAGATACGCACCGCCCCCCTGGGGCAGGCGCTCCCGCTCGTCATGGTCACCGACGGCCACGAGTCCGCCGGGGTCGCCCGGCTGCTGCACAGCGGCGCCGACGACTGCCTGGCCGAGGCGGCCGACCCCGTCGAACTGTCGGCCCGTATCGCCGCCAAGCTCCACCGCGTCCCGGTCCCCGTCGACCGGCTGCCCCAGGACCCGCGCACCGGCCTCTACTCCGCGCCCCACTTCCGCGACGAACTCGACCGCGAACTGCGCCGCCCCGGAAGCCGCCCCGGCCGCCAGGGCGGCGTTCTTGCGGTGGTCGGCGTGGCCGAGGCGGAGGCGCTGGAGGAACGCTTCGGGCCGCGCGTGCGCCGCGAGGTCGCGGAACGGCTCGCCGGTGTCGCGGAGCGGCTCGGCAACGGCAGCGACCGGCTCGGCCGGGACGAGGAAGGGCGGCTGCTCGTCCTCATGCCTGGCGTGGAGGAGGAGACCGCACGCCGCGCGCTCCAGGAGTTCGCGGTCGCCGTGGCCGGCACTCGGTTCGTGGTGGCCGACGAGAACGTACGGCTGACTCCGGCGATCGGCTGGGTTCCGCTGGCGGACGCGGATGCCCGCGCGGTCGATCGGGCCGCCGACGCGGTCGCCGAGGCGCTGCGCCACCGCGACCTGCGGCCCGTCCGCTACGAGCCGTGGATGCGGGCGACCAGCCACCGCCGCCGCGCCAGGGCCGTCGTACGACCGCTGCTGCTGGCCCTGTCCCCGCTGCTTGCGCTGCTGGTCGGCGTAGGAGTGCCGTTCGCCCTGTACGAGCAGGCGTACACCGTGCTCGGCTGGGACATCGCGTCCACGGTGTACTGGGTCGTGGTGGCGGGGCTGGTGCTGTCGGCGACGCTGATCCTCCTCGAATGCCTCTTCTCGCTCGACGCGCCCGCCCGGCCCGCCGCGCCCGCGCAGCCGTATCCGCCCGCGAGTGCGGTCATCGCCGCGTATCTGCCGAACGAGGCCGCGACGATCGTCGACACCGTCGAGTCGTTCCTGCGCGTCGACTACCCGAACGACCTGGAGATCGTCCTCGCGTACAACACGCCGCACCCGCTGCCCGTCGAGGACACCCTGCGCGAGATCGCGCGCCGCGACCCGCGGCTCGTGCTGCTCCCGGTGGCCGGCTCCACCTCCAAGGCGCAGAACGTCAACGCGGCCGTCTCACGCGTGCGCGGCGAGTTCGTCGGCATCTTCGACGCCGACCACCACCCGGCGCCGCACGCCTTCCGGCACGCCTGGGACTGGCTGTCGGGCGGCTACGACGTCGTCCAGGGCCACTGCGTCATCCGCAACGGCGAGAGCTCCTGGGTGGCCAGGCAGGTGGCCGCCGAGTTCGAGGCGATCTACGCCGTCAGCCACCCCGGACGGTCCCGGCTGTACGGCTTCGGCATCTTCGGCGGCTCCAACGGCTTCTGGCGCACCGATCTGCTGGCCCGCATCCGGATGCACGGCTCCATGCTGACGGAGGACATCGACTCGACGCTACGCGCGTTGAACGAGGGCGCGCGGATCGCCAGCGACCGGACGCTGATCTCGAGGGAGCTGGCGCCGACCCGCCTCAAGCCACTCTGGAACCAGCGGTCGCGCTGGGCGCAGGGCTGGCTGCAGGTGTCCCTGCGCCATCTGTGGCAGGCACTGCGCAACCCGTCCTTCACGCTCCGTCAGAAGACGGGATTCGTGGTCCTGTTGGGCTGGCGCGAGGTCCAGCCCTGGCTCTCCCTCCAGATCCTCCCGATCCTCCTCCACTCGGTCCTGCGGGCGGGCGGCGCCGACCGGATCCACTGGGCCACACCGGCCTGCCTGCTCGCCTTCGGCTTCACGCTCTCGGCCGGACTGGTCCAGACGGCCTTCGCGGGCCGCCTCGCCGAGCCCGAACTCCGGCGCAGGCGCGGCTGGTTCTGGCGCCACGCCCTGATCTCGACCGTCTTCTACACCCACTTCAAGAACATCGTGGCCAGGCAGTCGCACCTCAAGGAGCTGCTGGGGGACCGCCGTTGGCGGGTCACACCCCGAGCGGCGACGGCGACGGCGAAGGCGGTGGCCCAGCAGTGACCAGTCCACCCAAAGCAGCCGCCGTCTCGCGGCCCCGCAACCTCGAACTGCAGGGCTACCGGGGCCTTGCGGCCATCAGCACGGTCGTCTTCCACGTCTGGCAGCAGTACTACGTCTACGACACGAAGGGCGCCCACCCGCCGTTCGACAACCCCTACCTGGGCGCACTGATCTCCCTGGAGGTCATCGACCTGTTCTTCGTGATGTCGGCGTACCTGCTCACCCTCTCCTACGCCCGGGCGGCGATCGACGGCGAGGACCGCACCCGCCCGGCCCGGGACTTCCTGTTCCGCCGGGCGACAAGAATCCTGCCCCTGTACGTCCTGGCGGTCCTCCTGGTCTGGTCGCTGCGCAACCCGGCCCTCCCCGGCGACTGGCGCGACCTGCTCGAACACCTCACGTTCACGCACGTCTTCGACCAGAAACGCATCTTCTACACCCTGGGCCCGACCTGGTCCCTCTCCCTGGAGATCGCGTTCTACGTCACACTCGTCGCCGTCGGCCCCCTGGCGATCCGGGCCTGCCGCCGCCTGCGCACCCGCCGTGCCCGGGTGGCCCTGTGCGCGACGGGCTGCGCGGTGCTCTACCTGGCACCGGTGGCCTGGATCGCCGTCGCCCACCACGGCCTCGGCATCCCGCACACCGACTGGCCGGTGTACTTCGGCCCCCAGGCCCGCTTCGGCGGCTTCGCGGCGGGCATGGGCCTGGCGGTGCTGTCCGTGGCGCTGGGGGACCGGGGCCGGATGGGCGCCCGGACGGCGAGCGTGATCGCGGCGGCAGCGGCCGCGGGCCTGTACGCGCTGTCGTACTTCTCCTCACCGGAGAACATCTGGCACACGTACTACCACCCCCTGGCCGCGCTCCTCTGGTTCGCCCTCCTCCACTGCACGCTCCACATCCGCCCGTCCGCGCGCCCCCGCTGGCACGGCCTGCTGCGCGCCGACTGGCTCACCGCCGTCGGCCTCGTCAGCTTCAGCCTGTACATCTGGCACGAGCCGGTGATGCTGCTCCTGTACGACTCCGGCGCCCTGCCACGCACCCAGGCGGGCTTCCCGATGGTGCTGGTGCTGGTGCTCGCGGCATCGGTGCTGGTGGCGACGGTGAGCTACTGGACCGTGGAGTACCCGGGCAGCCTGCTGGCCGGGCTGCGGGACAAGAAGGGACGGCCGCGGGAGTTCTATCCGGCCGCTGCCTCCACTCCCTCCGCCCCGTCCACCAGCTCCACCACGTCCGCCACCACACAGCTGACGTTGTCCGGACCGCCGGCGGAGTTCGCCTCGGCGACCAGCGTGCGGACCGCCTCGTCGGGGGCCGCGACCGAGCCGAGCAGTTCGCGGATCCGGTCGTCGGAGACGACGCCCGACAGACCGTCCGAGCACAGCAGGTAGCGGTCCCCACGGGAGGCGTCCTGCAGACGCAGGTCCGGGGTTCCGGTGCCGAGGGCCTTGAGGAGGAGGGCGCGCTGCGGATGGGCCGCGGCCTCCTCCTCGGTCAGGCGGCCCTCGTCGATCATCGACTGGACCACCGTGTGGTCGTGGGTGATGCGGAACAACTCCCCCTCGCGCAGCAGGTAGGCACGGGAGTCACCTATGTGGACGAGGGCGAGGCGGGACCCCGTCCAGAGCAGGGCCGTCAGGGTCGTGCCGTTCTCGTCGCTGCCGTCCGTCGCATCCCGGACCGCCTCGGTCGCGCCCTGCACGGCGTCCTCCAGGAGATTGAGGACGCCGCCGGCCGGCAACTCCTCGGTGTCGTCCAGAAACCGCAGGGCCTCCACGGCCGCGCTGCTGACCAGTGCACCCGCCGGGCCGCAGCCGTCGGCCACTGCCAGCAGGCGTGTGCCCGCGTATGCCGTGTCCTGGTTGGCGGGCCTGACCAGGCCGCGGTCGGAGTGGGCGAAGTAACGCAGTTCCAGCATGGTGGTGTCCTTCCTCGGGTCTTCCGTCAGGTGGTCCACGAGGAACGCGGCGAGGTCCCGCCGTACCGCCGTCTCGGCCTCCACCCGCGCCCAGTACGCACGGATCTCCCGGGCGGCTGCCGCCGGTTCGAGGGCGCACACCGCACGGATACGGGCCAGCGGCATGCCCAGCCGCCGCAGCCACGCCACCAGCCGGGCCTGCTCCAACTGCCCGACGGCGTAGTAGCGGTAGCCGGTGTGCGGGTCGACCCGGGCGGGGCGCAGCAGTTCCAGCTCGTCGTAGAGGCGAAGGGCTTTCGGCGAGAGCCGGCAGGCCCGCGCGAAGGCACCGATCGTGAGCATGTCCATGCGCTTCATGTGCTCCATGTGCACCTCGCAGGCCTCTCCGTGTTCCCGCCACCGATGCTGGGGCTTCCCCGAAGGGGAAGGTCAATTCGGTTGCTTCGGTTGCGGGCGCCGTGATTAGCCTGCGAAGCAATCGAACGACGTATGACGTACGAGACTGGAGGCCCCCCGTGGTCCGTGTCGCCCTCGCCACCTACGACCCCGGCACGAAGCCGAGCAAGGACCGCGGTCTTCCCGTGCTGGTGGCGGCGCTGCGGGACGCCGGGGCCGAGGCCGTCGCCGTGCCCTGGGACGACGCCGACACCGACTGGAGCGGGTTCGACCTGGTTGTCATCCGGTCGACCTGGGACTACAGCTGGCGGGCGGACGAGTTCGTGGCGTGGGCGGAGAAGTGCGCGTCCGTCACCCGACTCGCCAATCCAGTGTCGGTCGTGCGCTGGAACACCGACAAGCGGTACCTCGGCGAACTGGCGGATGCGGGAGTACCCGCCGTCCCCACCCGGTACCTCGCACCCGGCGACGCCCCCGACCTCCCCGACGACCACGAGTACGTCGTCAAGCCGACCTCGGGCGCGGGCGCCCGGTACGCCGCCCGCTACACGCCTGACGACCACGACACGGCCGTACGGCACCTCGCCCGCATGCACGAGGAGGGGCTGACCGCGATGGTCCAGCCGTATCTGTCCGGCATCGACGTCAGCGGCGAGCGGGCCCTGCAGTTCTTCGGCGGCCGCTTCCTGCACGCCAGCCGCAAGGGCGCCGTGCTGGCCCCGGGCACGGCGTACGACGCCGCCAAGGTGGCCCACCCGAACCTGGTGCCGTGGACCCCGACCCCGGCCGAACTCGCCGTCGCAGAACGCGCGTTGGCAGCCGTACCCGATGCGCCCGAGCTGCTGTACGCGCGCGTGGACCTCGTCGACGGGGCGGACGGGGAGCCGCGGCTGATGGAGCTGGAGCTGGTCGAGCCGAATCTGTTTCTCGATCTGCATCCTGGCTCGGTATCCGCCGTGGCGGGGGCGATCCTGGCGGAGGGCGGTCGCCAGTTGCTCTGACCGCGTGGTTTCGCCGGCTGTCCGGGCGAGCCTCCCCGACGGAACGACTAGGAAACAGCGGCTGCCGCCTTGGGTGCGGCCGCCAGCCGCAGGCCGACCTCCACGAGGGTCCAGCCGAGGCGGGTACGGAGGTCCCGGCGGTGCCGGGCCGTGGTGGGGAGACGGTACGCGTCCGCTTCGGCGCGGAGTTCGGCGGCGCGGGCGTGGTGCAGGGCGAGGTGGGTCTCGGGGTGCATCGGGCTGCGGCCTCTCATTCCGTGGTCAGGGGGAACGCGTGCGTGTGGATCCGCACCTGGGCGGTGGCGTCGTCGTCCTCGTCGGCGGCCCGGTCGCGGTAGGTGTCGACGAGCGCGTGCATCTTCTCGACGAGTTCCCGGGTGAGTTCGGGCGTCAGCCGCAGCGTCGCGCTGCTCATGTCCCAGGTGCGGTTCCACTCCTGAGGCCATGCCTGGCGGTTGCCGAGCCAGGTCGACAGGTCCCGGGTCTGGGCGGTCGCGACCTCGTGGAGGTACAGGTCGGCGGCCCCGCGCACGTCCGGGTTGGCGTCCGTGAGCAGTGCGTCGTCGAAGCGCAGCCCCTTGTGGACCGCCTTCCACCACCGCTCCCGCCCCTTGCCGTGCTCGGGGGCGTCCTCAATGAAGCCGTGGGTCGCGAGCTGCCGCAGGTGGTAGCTGGTGGCACCGCTCGACTCGCCGAGTTTTTCAGCGAGTTGGGAGGCGGTGGCCGGACCGCCGAAGCGCAGGGCGTCCAGCAGCTGCATGCGCAGGGGGTGTGCGAGCCCGCGCAGGGAGCGGGCGTCAAGACTGCGGACCTGGGGGTCCTGGGGCTCGTTCATGCGTACAAAAGTAGCCTTGCAAAGGATCCGTTGCAACAGGTTCTTTGCAAAGGGACCTTTGTAAGGCGGCCAGGGCCTTCCAGGGCCTCGCTACGGTGGGAGATATGAAGCTCTCGCCGCTCGTCGCCCGGGAACGCTTTGCCGCATCACCCGTCGCCAGGCTGGCGACAGCCGACGCTCACGGGGTGCCCCACGCGGTCCCTATCACCTTCGTCGCCCTGGATGACGTCCTCTATTTCGCGGTCGACCACAAGCCCAAGAGCACGTGGGATCTTCGGCGCTTGCGCGACATCCGGGAGAACCCGTCGGTGACCGTGCTGGTGGACCACTACGACAAGGACTGGTCGACGCTGTGGTGGGTTCGCGCCGACGGCCGTGGCGAAGTGCTGGAGGGCGGGCAGGAGCGGCGCCGCGCGTTGGATTCGCTGTGCGGCAAGTACGAGCAGTACAAGGACTCTCCTCCCGAAGGCCCCGCAGTCGCCGTTCGGGTCGAGCGGTGGAGCGGCTGGTCCTTCGCCTGACCTCGCCGTCCGTTCAAGGCGCTGGTCATTCGTCGATCGCCGTCCGTTGCAACAGGCCCCAGGTGAACTCGGCGACCACCCGCCGCCGTACGCTTTCCCCGTCCGGAGCCGTGAACGCCAGCCCCCACCGCGTGGGCGCCGTGCCCTCCAGGGGCCGGGCGGGGGCGAAGGCGCGGGCGACCTCGTCGACCGTGCAGGACCACGGAGTGAGGTCGTCGAGGGTCTTGAGATCCGGTCCCTGGGCTCCCGGGGCGCGGATCAGCCACTCGTTCCAGACGGCGCCGTTCGGGGCGAGGAGGACCTCGAAGCGCAGGTCGGGCCAGAGGGGGACGGGCCAGAGCAGGGCCTCGCAGTCCAGGTCGCCGATCTTCCGGGTGATCGTGGACTCGGGCGTGCCCAGGATCGAGCGGTAGCGGGAGGCGGCGGCGCGGGAGCGCGGTGAGTGGAGCATGGCCTGCCAGCGCTTGTTGGCTTCTCTCATGTCGGCGATGGAGACGCCCAGTTCGCGGCGGGCGTCCTCCACCAGGTCCGGGTTGTGGTCGGCCATGCGGCGCAGCAGGACCAGCTGGAAGTCGAGGGGGGTGAACGGGCTAGCGGGGCGCTTGGCGGACGGCATGGGAACCATGGTGGCCCACGCCACTGACACCGGGACGGCGGCCGTCCGGGAGGAAGAGGACCGAGTTGACGTAGCGCGGGTGGCTGCGGAAGGGCAGGACGCGGCCCAGCAGGCCCTGGGTGACGACGTGCGAGACGGTCGCCTGGTGGGCCTCCAGGGGGAAGCGGGACAGCGGGATCCAGGTGTCGCCGGGCAGCACCCAGCCGTCGTAGCGGAGGAGGGAGAGGTAGGTGATGACCGGTGTGATCGGCTGGATTCGGGACTCCAGTTCGACGAAGAGGGCCGGGCGGTCCCGGGCCAGCAGGCCCGTGGCGCCGCGCAGTACCGCGAGCTCGTTGCCGTCCACGTCGATCTTGATGAAATCGACGTCCCGCAGGCCGAGTTCGTCGAGGGTGACGCAGGGGACGTGCAGGGCCCGGGCGTGGATGTCGCGGCGGACCAGGGAGGACACGCCCCGGTCGCCCGCGTCGTCCGGGGGGAGCCACAGGCGGGCGGTGCCGGGGCGGTCCGAGGCGGCGGCCTGGACGACGCGGACGTTCGGCGCGGCGGCCGAGGTGAGGAGGCGGGCCAGGTGGGGGACCGGTTCCACGGTCACCACCTGGCGGGCACGTGTGGCCAGACGCCGTGTCCAGGGGCCGTACCAGCCGCCGACGTCCACGGCGGTGCCGCAGCCGGGCGGGCACAGGTCGGCCAGCCGGGCCAGCTCGGGCTCGAAGCGCGGGTAGACCGCCCGGGCGGCGGCGGCCACCAGGCGGGTGGGGAGGAAGGGGGCCAGCCGGGCGGCCAGGGTGCGGGGTGGGGGCACTGTCACTGGGCCATCCCGGGGGTCTGGGGCCCGCGGCGGTCGCCGCTGATGTCACTGCCCCCAGAAAGACGCAGCAGGAGGGCCTCGTGCTCGTCGTCCGTCACCTGCTCCCCGGACGACGGCAGCAGCTGCGGGATGCCGTCGACGATCGGGTAACGGCGGTGCAGGCGCGGGTTGTACAGGGCCTCGGGAGCCGTCGGGCCGTCCGGTTTGACGAGGTGCAGCGGGCCCTTGTCGAGCGGGCACGCAAGGATCCGCAGCAGCGGGTCGTCGGGGTTCATGGAGGGGTCAACTCCTTGGTGGCAATGGGGGGTTGGGGCGGAGCCTGAGGTGCGGGCTGGTCGTGCTTGGGCATGGCGAGCAGAACGGAGACGGCCAGTACCGTGCCCGCCAGGCGCAGGGCGAGCCGCAGCGGGTCGTGCGGGAGTGCCTCGCCGAAGGAGAGGGTGCCGAGTACGGCCGTGTAGAGGCAGGTCACCGTCGTGCACACCGGCACGATCAGCGAGGCCCGGCAGCGCTGCAGCGCGGCCTGCGACATGACCAGGCCGAACGCGCCGGTGAAGAGGAGGAGGTAGGGGTACGGGGACTTGAGCAGGCCGACCACCGCGCCACCCAGCCCACTTGTCGTCAGGTAGCTCGACACGCCCTTGATGGCGAGCGAGCTGACCCCGTACAGCAGGCCCACCGCCACCCCGTACTCCACACCCGTGGTCGGCGCGCGGTGGCGGTGCTTGGTCCGGCGCTCGGCGGCCCCGTACAGCCACACCCCGCCCGCCAGCGACGGCACGCACACCAGCAGGATCAGCGGATACGGGGCGCTGCGGCTGACGGTGTCCGCACCCGCCCCGGCCTCCTTCAGCGACAGCACGACCATCAGCAGCGCGGCGAGGATCGCGCCGAGCGCGTACCGCTCCCGGCCGGTCGTCTCCTCGCCCAGCAACCGGGCCGACAGCAGGACGAGCAGCACCAGGCCGGAGACGAAGATGCCCTGGGCGGCGGCGATCGGCAGGGTGCGGTAGACAACGAGCTGTGCGCCGAAGCCGGAGGCCAGGGCGAGGGAGCCGCCGATCCACAGTGGGCTGCCCAGCACCAGCCGCAGCAGCCGGGCGGGTTGACGGATCGACACCTCGGGAAGGGAGGTGAGCGCCCGTTTCTCCAGGACGAAACCGAGGCTGTACAGCGTGTTCGCCACCAGGGCTGCGACCACTCCCCACCACATGGTGTGCCCCCCTCTACGTCTTTGTCTTTCGCGCGTGCAGGAGAAGGATCGAGGCGAGCGACGGTCTGGAGCAGGCCAGCCGGTCGAGGGGACGGAGGGGGCGGGGTACGCCGTGGAAGGGGGCGCCTTTGACGGCCACGATCTCGAAGCCGGACGCCGCGACGAACTCCCGTAGCGCCCGGGCGGTGTAGAGCCGCAGATGCCCGACGACCTCCGTGCCCGGCCGGCCGTGGATCGCCCGCAGGCTGACCTCGGAGAAGACCGGCTGCACGCCGGCCAGCAGCAGGGCGCGGTTGTACCAGGCGGCCAGGTTCGGGGTGGAGAGCATGAGGTGGCCGCCCGGGCGCAGGATGCGGCGGATCTCGTCGAGCGCCGCGTCCGGGTCGACCAGGTGCTCGATGACCTCGCTGAACAGCACGGCGTCGGCGGAGGCCGTCCTGAACGGGAGCCCGCCGTCGGTGAGTTCGCCGCGGATGGCGTACGACAGGTGGGTGCGGGCCCGTTTGAGGGCGTCCTGGGACCAGTCGACGCCGATGATGCGGTGGCCGGGGAGGAGGGGGGCCGCGGTGGCGGCCGCGGTGCCGTCGCCGCAGCCGATGTCGAGGATGGTGCGGGGGGTGCCGGTGGCCGGGCCCAGGGCGGCGGCCAGCATGCGGGCCTGGCGGAGGCTGCGAGGGGTGCCCGAGGCGACGGGGACGGAGGGGTCCTCGTAGAACTCGCGCAGGTCGGGGTGGTGCTCGGGGGCGGTGGTCGCGTTCACGGGGTCACCTCCGTGGAGTGCAGATAGTGCTCGAACAAGTCGCGGAGGTGGGCGCCGTCGCCGTGGCTGAGCAGGGCTCGGGACCAGCGCAGGGCGAGGTGGAGGCGGCCCGCGGTGGAGGCGGTGGTGACGGTGAGGCCGCGCGGCATACGGGCGGGCGCCGAGAACCAGACCGCGTGCGCGCGGCCTGCCTCCTCGCCGAAGTCCAGGGGGTACGGGATGCGGCCGATGTTGCTGAGGAGCGTTGTCGATGTCCATGGCGCGGCGGCTCTGCGCAGGCCCCTTGTGAGGGCTGCCCGCCAGGCGACGGGGGTGAGGGGCGCTGTGAGGAGGGCGGCTCCGTGGCCCAGTTGGGGGCGGGGGAGGGATTTGAGGGCTCGGGTGCGGGTTGCCGTGCGGCGCAGTAGGGCGGGCATGTCGGTGGGGGTGTGTGCGTCCAACTCCTCTGGAGAGAAGGGGACTTCTACCAGGCGGGTGCCGTTGCCTATGGGCATGGTGGTGTCTCGGGGGCGGTCGTCCACGGGCATGGTGATGCGGAGGGGGCGGGGGGTGGCGCCGTGTTCTCTGTTCCAGTGGGCGATGGTGAGGGCTGTGGTGACCATGAGCTGGTCGTTCACCGTGTAGGGGGTGCCCTTGGGGCGGTGGGGGAGGGGGAGTTCGGTGACGAGCATGCCGTTGCCGGGGGAGGGCTCGGGGGTGCCGGGGGCCACCCTGGCGGGTGGGGACCAATTGGAGGGGGTGTCTTCGGGGGCTTGGGGGGTGTCGGGGGTGCGGATGGGGGGTGCGGTGGGGGAGTTGTTCTTGCCGCCGTAGATCTCTGCGGCGGTGGCTAGGACGCGGAGGCACGCGGGGCCGTCCAGGGCCGTGTGGTTGATCGTGAGGAACAGGACCGTTCCCTTGGCGGTGCCGGAGTTGGTGCTGGCGGAGGGTGGGTTCGCTTGCCCGCGCTTGCGGGGTGCCGCTGCGCCCACCCGTGCCGCCCCAGCGGCACGGGTGGGCGCAGCTGCGGGGGTGTGGGCGTCCGCAGCGCCAGTGGCGCGACTGCCCGCAGCTGCGGCGGTGTCGGCGCCCGCTGCTACGGCGGGGTTGGCGGCCGCAGCTGCGGCGGGGCTGGCGCCCGCTGCTGCGGCAGCGTCGGCGGCCGCAGTTGCGCCGGGGTTGGCGGCCGCTGCTGAGGCGGGGTCGGTGTCCCCAGCGGTGGCGGGGTTGGCTCCCGCGGGCAGGGGTGTTTGGCCGACCGCGTCTGTTGCCTCGCTGCCCTCCGGTGGTCCCGCCCTCTCCACCACCTCCAGCCGTATCGGCGGGGACAAGGTCAGCGGTGGCGCGGTCGTCAGGGCTCGTGTCCTCGCGTCCCGTAGTGCGTCCGGGCCCGCCGCCGGGAAGGTCACCACCTCCAAGTCCGGCTCGCCCGTCAGTTCCCACTCGTAGCGGCGTCGGTACCAGTGGCCGGAGGCCTCGCGCATCAGGATGCGGGGGTGGCGGCGCAGGGCCTCTGTGAAGGCCGAGCGCAGCCGGTCCCTGTCCAATTGCCCCGGCAGGTGGACCTCAATATGAACCGTCTCCGGTTCCTCCTCCTGGAGGCAGTGGCGGGCGACCTCGTCGACGACGGGGAAGGGGATGCGGGCCGGCGGTCGGGGCGGGCCGTCGGCGCGGGCGGGGTGTTGGAGTGCGGTCATGTGGGTTCATCCCTCCCCCTGTCGGCTTCCGGCTGCTGTGGCTCCTCGGGCGGGGTCGGCCGGAACTTCGGTTTGCGGAACTGGATCCGCGCGGTCGGCGGGTCGGGATCGGGCCCGCCGGGGCCGCGTGCCGAGACGGTCGGCCCGGCGTCGGGGTGGGGGAGTGGCGCGGGTGCGCCGGCTTCGCCCCGGCGCCGTTGCGGGAGTGGTTGGGGCGGTGCCCCGGAGCCGGGTACCGGCGGCAGTACCGCCGTCGTGCCTGTCCCCTCGTCGGGCTCCCGTACGCTCACCACTCCCGCGAACAGGCCGATCAGCGCGAGCAGTTGGGCCGTGTGCCCGAACGCCCCCTCGCCCGCGCCCACCGGCTCCCCGGCCCCCGTGGCCGCCGCGATACCGGCCCCCGCGAGGGCGACGAACGCGACCGGCACGAGCACCGAGTGCCGGCGATACGCCAGCAGCGCCAGCGCGGGCACCAGCAGGGCGAACCATCCGGCGATCAGCACGCCCACCACCGTCAGGGCCACCGTGCCGAGCCACAGCCCGGGGAGCGGCGGTACCGGCTGCGGCGCGTCGGGGTTCGGTGCGCGGCGGCGCCAGACGACCAGCCCGACCAGGACCGCCAGGCCCGCCGCGCCGCCGATCAGTCCGCCCTCGTAGGTCGTCGCGGGTTCGTACGACAGCTTGACCGTGCCGCCCGCACCGGCCGGGATCCGCCAGCCCTGCTGCCAGCCGTCGAGGCGGAGCGGGGTCAGTTCCCTGCCGTTCAGGGTGGCTTTCCAGCCGTCGTTGTAGTTCTCGTACGTCGTGAGGTAGGTGGCCGCACCGGAGCCGACCGCCACCTCGCGGCGGTCGCCCAGCCAGTCCCGTATCGTCAACTGCCGCTCCGTGGCGGTGGGTTCGGCGACCGTGCCGCGGGTCAGGGTCACGTCGGTCAGGGTGAGCGGTCCGGCGTCCCCGGCCTCGACGCGGTGGGTGCCGGCGGTGAGCTCCAACTCGCTGTCGTTGCGGCCCTGCTGGCAGAGCGTCACATCCACGGTCCGGCGCTCCGTCAGGTCCCGTACCGTCCCCTTCGCGCTGGTCTGGTACAGCTTGCCGTCCACCGCCACGTCCGGCCCCTGTCCGCACGGCAGCGAGAAGGTGCGGGTGCTGCTCGGCTGCGGGGTGCGGTACTGGTCGAGTGCCGGGATGTACGCCTCGGTCAGGCCCACCGGGAGTTGCAGGTCCTCGTCGGCGACGGGGTTGTGCAGGGTCAGGGGGGCTGTCTGGGTGATCGTGATGTCCAGGCGGTCGGTGGTGATCGGGTCGAAGCGGACCACGCCGTTCTCGTCGACGCCGGCGATGGTCGAGCCGTCGGGGGAGCTGATGTCCACCTGGGTGGGACGGGTCGACAGACCGCCCGCGGGCGCCAGCACGATCTCCCCGATCGGCTGTTTGCCGCTCCAGCTCAGATGGATCGTCGGCCGGTCGCCCGCGATCCACGCCGTCGTCAGATCACCGTCGGTGAGGTTGCGCGCCGACACACCCGCGCCGAGGGCCGCCGTGGAGTCGGCGGTGGCGACGATGCGGTTCTGCTGGTCCGGGGCGACCTGGTAGAGCAGCTTGTCGAGTGCCTCGCCGTTCACCGGCACGGCGCCCGCCTTCACCTCGTACGTCCCTGCCGTGGCCGTGGTGAAGCGCCGGTGCAGGCCCGCCTCGGTGCCGGTCGAGGAGAGGCCGGTGGGGTCGGGGGTGCGGTGCAGGGAGATCTGCGTGGCGGCGGCGTCGGAGTCGCCCCCCTTGTCCGCGTCTGTCGGCAGCCGCAGCAGACGGGTCACCTGGACGTGCGGGAGGGCGATCTCGGAGAAGCCCGCACCCGTCAGACCCGAGCGGCGCTCCACCGAGCCGACGATCGTCAGCTTCATCCAACTCGTCGCGCCTGCCGGTGCCTTGATGGTCTGCGTCTGACCGTTCGGCCGCAGGAAACTGGTCCGCGACCCCTTCTCCGTCTCCACCTTCACCTTCGTCGCCGCCGACCGCACGCTCTCCTGCGGCAGCGGGGTCACCTTGAACGAGGACGGCATGTCGTACTTGTCGTCGGTGAAGCCGATGCGCAGCCACTGCCCGTTCGGCGAGCCGGGTGCGCCCTCCGCCCAGGCCGTGTCCGGGTTGCCGTCGAAGGCGTTCACCGGGTCGTACTGCGGGAGGTGGAAGAGCCAGTTGCCGTACGAGGACGCCGTCACCGAGCGGGCGCCCCGCAGCTGGGCCACCGTCTGGTGGTCGAGCCCCTTGGTCGGCAGGATCTGGTGCGGTCTCTTCCCCGCGTCCTGCACGGCGTCCGGCGCGTTCCGTTCTGAACTGGTGTAGGTGTACGAGGTGTTGGCGTCGACCAGCCCGAACCGGGTGTCCGCGCGGCGCAGCCCGTCGCCGACCACCTGGAGCGGCGCGGAGCCGAGCCCGGGGTGGTTGTCGCCGGTCAGCACGGTCGCACGGCCGCGCAGCTCGGAGGCGAGCGGCAACAGGGCCTCGGGGCCGCCGGAGACGACGGCGGTGTCGGACACGGGCAGCAGATGCGCCTGCCCCGGTCGCGGGACTCCCTCGCCCGAGGGTTCGTAGATCTCGACCGCCCGCTGCCGCGGATACAACCCCTCGACCTGCAGCGGAGCGTCGTGCGCGATCTTCCCGCCGGTCATGACCGGCCCGAAGCCCGTCACCCGGACATACCCCGACTGCTCCAGGGTCCGCTTCACCGTCGTGGTCGGTACGGAGCCGATCTGGTCGGGGTCGAGGTCGTTGCGCACGACGACGTAGTACACGCCCGCCCGGCTCAGGTAGTCGGCCAGGCCCGGGACGTCACTCCCGGAGGCCAGTGCGTTCTCCACCGCGTCCATCGCACGCCGGTTGCCGGGGGTGCCGAAGGGGACGTAGTCCCGCTGTGCCCAACGGGACTTGGCGAGGACGTCGAGGGGCTGGTCGATGGGGGAGCCCCAGGTGTAGATGCCGTGCGAGGTGGCCGGGACGACCAGGGCGCGGGAGTCGGGGGAGTACTTCTCCAGCCAACTGGCCGTTGTCTTCCAGTACTTGGGAAGCTCCTGGAAGGACCCGGGGTTGAGGATCGAGCCGTTGAGATACGGCCACATCAGGCCCGGAAGGATCAGGACCGCCGCGATCAGCGGGGCGAAGCGCCGCCCGCGCACCGGCCGGGCGCCACGCGGCTCGGCGGCAACGCCCACCAGATGGGCGAGGCCCAGGACGAGCGCAAGCGCCAGGCCCGTCTGGAACTTGTAGATGTTCCGGAAGGGGACCAGCCCGCCGTTCAGCCAGTCCTGCACGACCCCGTGGAAGGGAGCGCCGAACGCGCCGCCGTACCCGGCGAGCAGCACCAGCACGCACGACACGACGGTCAGCACCAGCCACCGCCGCTCGGGCATGTCCCGTCTCGCGAGCCCCGCGAGACCGAGCCCGGCAGCGAGCGCCGAACACACGACGACGATCACCGACGCGGCGACCGCCCACCCGGCCGGCAGCCAAGCCTCCCCGAAATGCAGATAGCCGACCCAGTTGCCGGCCCCGCGCAGTGCCTCCGTCGCCGACATGGTGGCCGTCGTGGTCTGCGAAGTCTCCACGTACGGAAGGAAGTTCTCGCCGTAGACACCGAGCATGACCAGCGGGATCCACCACCACGCCGTCGCCACGATCACGCCCGGCACCCACCAGGCGATCAGCTTGCGCTGCCGTGGCCCGGGCGGGCGGGAGAGGAGATACAGCCCGACCGGCAGCAGCGAGGCCAGCGTGGAGGCGCCGTTCACGCCGCCCATGAACGGCACGATCAGCGCCGAGCGCAGGGCGGCGACCCGGGCGGTGTACCGCTCGTTGGTCAGCGGCAGCAGCACCCAGGGCAGAAAGGCACCGGGCAGCGCGGCGGCCGACGTGGAACCGACGACGATGGTGAACACCGGCCACAGCGCATACGCGACACCCGCAAGCAGCCGCGAGCCACCACTTCCGATGCGCAGCCGCTCGGCCAGCCGCAGGGCACCCCAGAAGGCGACGGACACGATCACCGAAAGCCACAGCCGTTCGGCCAGCCACACCGGCAGGTGCAGGGCATGGGCCAGCCAGTAGAACGGCAGCATCGGCCACAGATAGCCGGCGTACTGGTCCTGGATGCCCCCGAAGCTGCCCTGGTCGTGCCACAACTGCCCCAGGTCGGAGAAGAACGCACCCGGATCGACCGTCACACCCAGCTTGGTGTCGAAGGTCTGCCGCCCCGGGTGCACCACCAGGAACAGCATGAACGCCACGGCCCAGAACCCCGCCAGCCAGCGCCGCGACCGCGGGCCCTCCGGCGGACCCGAGGTGGCCGCGGTGGTGGGAACGGCTGCCGGAGGAGGGGCCTGGACCGTGGTCGTCATGGGGGACACCGCCGGAGGATGAGGAGAAGATTCCAGGTGGCCACCTCACGTATCCCCGGCGCTTTCACGACGGTCTCCGCGAGGAACGGCCAGTAGCGGGAGCGCGCCGAGACGACCGTGACGTCGTCGCGGGCGCGCACCTGCCGCAGGGTGGCGCCGATGTGCACGGCGAACAGGTTTTCGCCGAGGGTGTGCTTGGCGGGCTTTCCGGTACGGCGCAGGTAGCGGGCGCGGGCCCGCTCGGCACCGAAGTAGTGCCACGGCGCCCACTCGTGACCGCCCCACGGGGACAGCCAGTTGGTGAACGACACATAGATCAGCCCACCGGGCCGCGTCACCCGGGCGAGCTCACTCAGGAAGGTCTCCGGATCGGCGACATGCTCCAGCACATTGGAGGAGAAGGTCACGTCGGCGACCCCGTCGGACAGGGGCAACAGATACCCGTCCGCGATCACGGCCCCTTCGGGCGGCTTCTCACCGAGCTCCTGTACGTCCGGCTCGAAGAGGTAGGCGTTCGCACCCCGCTTGCGGAACTCCTCGGTGAAGTACCCGCCGCCACCGCCGACATCCACGACGGTGCGGCCGATGACGGGCCCGTCGTAGGCCTCGATCTGATCGGCCGCGTCACGGGCGAGCAGCTCGTAGCACCCTTCCGGATCGTCCTGCTCGTGCCGAAAGGCACGGAACAGGGCGAGGGACCGCCGAAAGGACGGATCTTTGAAGCGCCGGTCAGCGGAATAGGGGCGCGGGGCTGTGTCGGATTTGCGGCTACCGCCGCGTGGGCGCGACCAGCCCCGACGATCCCGCAGTCGCGACACGACCTCACCGGCACGGCGCTTGGGCGTCACGGCGCCCAGCTCCGCAGAGCCTCCGCGGCAACGGCACGGAACTGTCTGACGGTCCGATGCCAGCGATAACGCGCAGCGCGATCACGTGCAGCCTTCCCCATCGCCTCACGCCGCCGCCCGGACAGGGCAAGCGTGCACCAGGCAGCCGCAAACGAAGACTCCCCGTGCGCAAGCACACCGGTCTCCCCGTCCACGACGGAATCCCGCAGACCAGGCACATCGAACGCAATCGTGGGCGTCTCACGGGTGGCGGCCTCGGTGACGACCAGCCCCCACCCCTCCACGGCAGAGGGATGCAGCAACAGCCAGGCCGCACACAGCAACCGGTGCTTCTCCGCCTCGGAAACATGGCCCGCGAACTCGACGCCGGGCCCGGCAAGTCGCTCCAGCCGGCCCCGTTCGGGCCCATCGCCCACGATGACCAGCCGACCCCCGGTCACGGGCCGCACCCGTTCCCAAAGTCTCAGCAGCAGATCGATCCGCTTGTACTCGACAAGTCTGCCCACCGCCACGAACAGCGGCTCGGCCGACCGCTCGTCCCGCGGCCCGGGCTCCTCCACGCCGTTGTGGACGACGCGGATCCGGTCCCGCGAGACACCGATCGCCCGCAGCGCATGGGCCGTGGACGGCGAAACGGCAACCAGCAGGCTCCGATGCTGCGCACCGGTCAGCGCCCACTGCTCGAGTCTTCGGCCGATCCGCGCGGCCGGCGCGAGGGGTCCGCCGAACCGCATCTTCCACAGGTCGGAGTGGACGTGGTTGACCAGGCACAGGGTGGGGCCGTGGTGCCAGAAGGGTGCGAGGTACGGCATGCCGTTGCAGACCTCGACCAGCAGGTCGGTCTCGCCGACCTGACGGGCGAAGGCGGAACGGGCACGCAGGTAGTGGGCGAACTCGCCGCCGGCCGACACGACCCGGTAGTCCCGGAAGGCCGCGGGGCCGCCGCAGATCAGGGTGACCTGGTGGCCGAGAGCGGTCAGGCCCTCGGCGAGCCGGTCGACCAGCAGCTCCGAGCCGCCGGCCGCCGGATTGTCCAGATCCCGGTGGGCGAGGAAAACGATTCGGCGCGGTTGTGGGGGGAGCGCCGAAGGGTGCTGCGGAGCCGAAGGGTGCGTGGCGCGCAGCGGGGAGGGCACGTGCTGGGGCATGGGTGCTCCAACTCGTCTCAGGGTGCGGAACTCAGTGGTGGCTTTCTGGACTTGCTGTGGGGGGACTGAGCTCTTCGTGGGCGGGGGGTGTGGACACGTTGTGCTTGGGTGGGGTTGGACAGTTTTCGCCCAGCCGTTCGCCACGGCTACTCACCGGGGTGACAAATTTCCGCCTTATTAGAACTGACGTCATGTCACATCGTGAGCTAAGCCTGGGAAGTCTGGGGCGTCTCCGGCAAATCAGGATGTTTCCGTCCTCGTACCACCAAAACCCCACCCAGTACCGCCAGTACGAATCCGGCCACAGCGGCGGTAATCGGCAACGTCTGTCCCACCATGCGCAGCTGGCCACTCTCCTTCTTGGCCAGCTTCACCTGGTCCTTCTGCGTCGCGGTGGTGAAGGCCAGTTTCTGGCTGTCCAGCAGCACCACCGCGTCCTTCTTGGCGCCCGGCGCCCGCAGGGTACGCCGCGGGCCGACCTGGGCGTAGAGCACCCGGCCGGTGCGCTGGTCGGCGACCAGCTCGATGCCGTGGTTGGAGTACCACTCCTCGGCCAGGACCTGCGGTTTGTTCTTCTGGCCGACGATGGTGCCGGGGACCAGCCGCGTCCCGATCTTCGTCGGGGAGACGGTGCCGGTGAAGCGGTAACCCCGGTACCCCAGGATCTTCTTGGTGCCGGAGTAGTGCAAAGTGACAGTTGAGCCAAGGGAGTTGTCCCACCACTGGTAGGACTTTCGCGCCACGTCGAAGGGGAACTTCAGATACGCGTCCCCCTCGAAGTACGGGTTCTCCTTGCAGCAGTGCACCGGCTGGTTGGTGTGGCGATTCGTCACCCAGCGGTTGAGGAAGAACTCCAGCGCGTCGTGCGGATCGGCGGCCGGCAGCGACTTGTCCGTGTCGACCGTCGTCGTCACGTCCCACACCGCCCGCCCGCTCTTCTCGCTGTCCGCGACATTGCCGCGCACCTGCTGGGTGACGGTGATCCGCTTGTCGTGGACTGTCTCGATCTCGTCGGTGTCGAAGTAGCTTCCGGTGCCTCTGTAAACGGCTGTGGTGTCGATGTCGATCGGGTTCACGGCGGCCCGCGGCTCGACGTACCAGACCAGCATCGGCGCCAGGACCAGCAGAAACGTGCCGAGTCCCAGCAGGATCAACGAAAGGGGGGAGGCTGTACGGCGCATCCGGGCACTCCAGGGGCGAAGGATGACGGAGTTCGGGCCGCTCTATGGGCCGGGAACCGTAGGCTGCTCTTGACGGGGTGTCAATGCTTGTCGAGACTGGGGCGGACAGGCAGGGGTGGGGCACCGGGGTGGGACGACCTCCGGACAGAGAGGCTGACCCTGCGATGTCCAGACTGCTCGCCGCAGCGCTCACCGTCGTGGCCGCCGCCGCACTTGCCGTGGGCGCCGCCCTCGGCATCGTCGCGCTGCTCGACGCGACGCCCGCCCAGCCCAACACCCCCTTGATCACGTACGAGCAAGCCGGGCAAGGGAGTTGACCCCGTGACGCCCGCTCACTCACCGGCCGTCACCACCCGCTCGGCCTGGCACGACGTCCCCCGCCTCCAGGTCCGCCGGTTCGCGGCCCTCGCCATGGCCGAGGCGCCCGCGCTCGCCGAGGAGATCCTGCGCGAGATCCGCCGCGAGTACCCGCACCTGCCCGTCGTCCTCGACGAGTCGGGCGAGCCGATGGCCCTGGTCGGCATCCGCCGCGCCATAGAGGTCTTCGTCCAGCACCTGGAGCAGTCGGAGGGCCGGCCGTCGGTCCCGCCGGGCGTCTTCCAGGAGTTCGGCCGCGGCGAAGGCCTGCACGGCCGCTCCCTCGACTCCCTGCAGGCGATCTACCGCATGGGCGTACGCCTGGCCTGGCGCCGTTTCGCCGAGATCGGCCAGCGGGTGGAGATCCCGCCGCCCGCGATGTACGAACTCGTCGACGCGGGTTACGAGTACCTGGACGGCCTGGTCGACCAGTCGGTGCGCGGCTACGCGGAGGCGGCGGCGAGGCAGGCCGGGGAGCGGCTGCGGCTCCAGCGCCGGCTGATGGAGCTGCTCCTCGCCGAACACCACCGGGGCGATCCGGCCGACGCGCTGACCGAACGCGCCGCCCGGGTCGGCTGGCCGCTGCCGCGCAAGGTCGCGGTCGGCGTCCTGCTCCGCCCGGCCCGCGAGGCGGTCGCGCCCGCCGTGGGACAGGGCGTGCTCCTCGACATGGAGTACGAGCAGCCCCGCATGGTCGTCCCCGAGCCCGACGCGGCCGGCCGCCCCGAACTGCTGCACCGGGCGCTGACCGGCTGGTCCGGGGCGATCGGACCGCCCGTACCCCTGTCCGACGCGGGGAAGTCGCTGCGCTGGGCCGAGGCGGCCGTACACCTGATGGAACGGGGGCTGCTGCCCGCCGGGGACGTCCTGTACTGCACGGAACACACTCAGGCCCTGGTCCTGCTCCAGCCCGAGGAGCTGATCGACGACCTGGCCCTGCGCTGTCTGGCCCCCCTCGCGCACTGCGGTCCGGCGCACGGGCGCCGGCTTGCGGAAACGTTACTGGCGTGGCTGGAGACGCGAGGCGGGGCACCGGAGGTGGCGGCCCGCCTCGGCGTCCATCCCCAGACCGTCCGCTACCGCCTCCGCCAGATCCGCGAGCTGTGGGGCGACGAGATCGACAACCCCGACCGCCGCTTCGAGCTGGAACTGGTGCTGCGGGCACAGAGGTTGAGGGGGGTGCTGGGGGAGCCGGGGCGGCGGTGAAGCCAGGGGCGGCAGAGCTCCGCGTCACTTCTTGCGTTGTTCGCGCCACGCTTCGTAATGGTCCATGAGGGTCTCCTCGACGGGCCGGTAGACCATGCCCAAGTCCCGCACGCTACGGCTGTTGTCCACCCGGAACCGGATGCCGAGATGCTTGCGGATGTAGTCCTGGGTGAGCCCGAAGGCGGGCCCGAGGATACGAACGGGCCAGTGCGGAAGGCGGGTTCGCGGCAGCCGTAGATCCTTCGGATACCGGCCCCGAATGATCCGCGCCATCTCGTGGAAGGACGTCATGCGCTCCGCCGCGACGATGTAACGCCCGTGCGCGTCCGGTTTCTCGGCGGCGGCGATGTGCGCGTCCGCGACGTCCCGCACGTCGGCCGTGGTGAAGCTGAAGTCGGGGGCGCCGTAGAAGAAGTAGCCCTTGAAGAGCTCTTCGAGGAGGAAGAGGCTGCCGGATTCGGAGGCGGGCGTGAGGGAGGGGCCGAGCACCAGCCCCGGATTGACGGCCACCATGCGCCACCGCTCCTGTCCCTTCTCGGCATCCCGGGCGGCCTGCTCCGCCATGGTCTTGGCGTAGTGGTAAGGGTTGTTCTCGACCGTGCTGGTGGTGTTGAAGTACGCCTCGGTCAGGACCTGCCCCTCCATGTCGCGTACGTCCGCGTAGTCGCCGAATATGGCGCCGACGGTGGACGTGAACACGAGCCTCCGGACGCTGGATGTCCTCTCGATGCTCGCGATCACATTGCGGGTACCGAGCAGGGCGGGCTCGACCATGTCCCGCCGGCCGTCCTTGATCTTCTCCGGCATGAAGAAGGGCGAGGCGACATGGAAGACGACCTCGCACCCCTTCATGGCCTCGTCGAAGGCGCCGTCGACGAGCAGATCGGCCTCGAACAGCTCGAGCCGGCCGGTGAAGCGGTCCTGCAACGCTTTCAGGGGCGCTACCTTCGCGGTGTTCGCGGTACTGCGGACGGTGGTGCGCACGTGATACCCGCGCTCCAGCAGCCGCCCCACCAGATGACAACCGACGAACCCGCTGCCCCCGGTCACCAGCACGTCCACGCGCACTCCGATCATTCGGTCAGAACCATTGCCCGGGCAAACGCACTATGCGTAGCCTGTGTTCGTCATGCCGATCGTCTGTTGAAATTTCGAACAGCCGCCTAGGATGAAACCTCAGACAACCTCAGATAACAAGGGAGGGGGCCGGTCGTGGGACGCCTTGTACCTGCCGTGACCCGGGCTCTCGACATTCTTGAGCTCTTCCTCGACGGGGACGGGACGCTCTCCGCCCCCGACATAGTGCGCAAGCTCCAGCTGCCGCGCACCACCGTGCACGAGCTGGTCACCACGCTCGCCGCCCGGTCGTACATCGTCCAGGTGCCCGGACAGCCGGGACGCTACCGCCTCGGTGTGCGCCCGTACCAGCTCGGCAGCCGGTACGCCGAGCAGCTGGACCTCGCGGCCGAGGGGCAGCAGGTGGCCCGGTCCGTCGCCGAGACCTGTGACGAGACGGTGCACGTGGCGATCCTCGAGGGTACCGACGTCATCTACATCGCCAAGGTGGACTCCACCCACGCGGTGCGCATGGTGTCGGCGGCCGGACGCCGGCTGCCGGCGCACTGCACGTCCGTGGGGAAAATGCTGCTGGCCTCCCTTCCGGAGCAGGAGCTCACCGCGCGTATCCCGGACGACGCCGAGCTCGTCGCGATGACTCCCAACAGCATCACCGAGCCGTCCGCCCTGCGCGAGGCCCTGGCGCAGATCCGTCAGCGCGGGATCGCGGTCGAGAGCCGCGAGTCCAACCCGGACGTGAGCTGTGTGGCGGCGCCCGTGCGGGACCGTACCGGGCAGGTCGTCGCCGCCCTCTCGATCTCCGTACCCATGATCCGATGGAGCGAGGAGCGCCGCGCCGAGCTCGAGCAGCTCGCCGCCAAGGGCGCCGTCGAGCTGTCGGAGCGCCTTGGCCACCGGACCGTCGCATGACGGCGTACGAGGTGGCGGTACGCGCCGAGGCGACCCTGGGCGAGGGGCCGACCTGGGACGCGGACGCCGGGCGGCTGATCTGGATCGACATCCTGGGCGCGCGTGTGTACACGTACGACCCGGTGACCGGCCGCCGCACGGTCCGTGTCACCGACCAGCACGTGGGCGCGGCGAAGCCGAGGGCCGGCGGCGGGCTGGTGCTGAACCTCCGGGACGGAGTCGGCCTCGTCGACCCCGACGGCACCTTCCGCTGGCTGCACCACGAACCCGTCCCCGGCCGCCGCGCCAACGACGCCGCCGTCGCCCCCGACGGCTCCCTGTGGGCCGGCACCATGCGCTACGACGAGGCGGCCGGCGGCGGCACGCTCTCCCGGATCACCGGGGACGGTTCGGTCGAGGTCGTCCTCGACGACGTGGCCGTGAGCAACGGCACGGGCTGGAGCCCCGACGGCCGCCTGATGTACTACGTCGACTCGCCGACGCGGCAGGTCGACGTCTTCCACCACGAGAACGGCCGGGCCACCGACCGCCGCCGGTTCGCACAGATCGAGGACGGCGCCGGTTACCCCGACGGGCTGACGGTGGACGCCGACGGCTGTGTGTGGGTGGCCCTGTGGGACGGCGGAGCGGTACGCCGCTACACACCCGACGGCGAACTCGACCGCGTGATCGAACTCCCCACACCCCGCGTCACCGCCTGCACCTTCGCCGGCCCGGACCTCACCGACCTCTACATCACAACAGCCCGAGTCGGCCTCACGACACCACACCCGGTGGCGGGTTCCCTGCTGGTAGTCCCGGGCGCGGGAAAGGGCCTGCCACAACCGGCGTTTCTGGCGTAGCTGCGGGCAGTCGGCACCGTATCCCTGGCGTAGCTGCGGTCAGTCGTGCCGCTAGGGGCGGCGCCCACCCGAGCAGTCGGCACCGTATCCCTGGCGTAGCTGCGGGCAGTCGTGCCGCTGGGGCGGCACGGGTGGGCGCAGCGGCACCCCGCAAGCGCGGGCGAGCGCACCCACCCGCCGTCAGCCCCTACACCGCTCAGCTCCGCACCCCCGGCCGCAGAACACCCCCCACCCGAGTCCGAATCGCCTCCAGCTCCTCGGCCTTCCGCAGAGCCTCGGACACCGCACCGATCTCCCGCAACAACTCCGTCGTATCAGGATCGTGCCCGTCCTCGGCGTCGGCCGACCCCCGCCGAGCCACCACCGCATCCTGAATCGCCGCCGCGGACGCCAGCGCCCTCGCTCGCTTCGGTTCGAAACCGAGGGCGACCGCAGCCTCGTAGAACCGCTCCCGCCGCCCCTCGTCGATACGCCGCGCCAGCGGCAACAGCACGTCCCGGATGAACGTCTCCCGCCGAATGAGCCGCAGCTCCGGCGTGGCACGCAGGACGAAGGACACGCCGCTCCCGTTGACCGTGCGCATCAGCAGGTACAGGGGCCGCAGCCGGCGGTGGGCGAGCCGGACCCTCCGGCGTTCGGCAAGGTACTGGCCCGCGTGCGGGAGGATGAAGCCGACCGCGATCAGGATGGCGGACAGACAGGCCAGCGGGGGTGCCACGGCCGTGCTCAGCCAGTCCAGGTCACGGCCCGTCCAGCGAGCCGCCACCGCGGGCAACTTGACGGCGTAGAAGGAGAGTTGGGCCGCGTAGCCGACACCGAGGAACTTCAGGCCCCAGCGCAGCCAGGCGTCGAGCCCGTCGGTGCGCACCCAGTTCCAGATCAGCCCCGAGGTGATCACCGTGGCCACCGCCTGCGCGAGCAGATACAGCAGGATCATCTCGCGCATGTACGGGGTGTTGGCGTAATACGTGTCCAGGTCGCGCAGGCGTTCCACCGGCGCGTCCGCCAGCGCGAACAGCACCCACAGCGCGGCGATCACCCCCAGCGAGCCCGCGACGACCCAGCGAACGGCCCGCACGGTCGACGCCGAGCGGTCCGACAGGCCGTTGCGCCACGCGATGATCAGCAGCAGACAGGACCCGCAGAACGCCGTCAGCAGCGAATACACCCACGGCGCCGAGATGTTCGGCACGCCCGTGATCCGGTTGACCCGGGCGATCGTCGACGGCGCCACGAACACGAACACCGCGCAGGCGATCAGCAGCACGCCGCCGACGGCCCGCAGGAGCGGGTCGCTCCAGAGGCGGACGATGGTCGGCAGTTTGATGGCGAGGGCGGCGGTCAGGACGCCGGCCGGGATCCACCAGAAGGAGGGGTAGAACTCGTTGACGAAGCCCGCGGGGGACCAGGCCAGTTGGGCGAGGGCCGCGGTCACCGACCCGTTCCCCCGCGCCCGCGGTAGCCCAGGGACCGCTGGATACGGCCGAGCGGGGCGTCGGCGTCGGGCCCGGACAGCAGCGGCCGGAACGCGGCCGCGAGCCGGTGCCCGAAGTCGTCGGCCTCCGCCTCGTCGGCGACGCGGGAGCCGTCGCGCGCGGCCACCGAAAGCGCCGCGTCCTTGACGGCGTTCCACTTGCGCCGGTCGGCCAGCGCCGCCCCCGCCACATGGTGATGGCTGTGCCCGGCGTGCAGATGCCACAACTCATGGCCGAGGATGACCAGTTGCTGCACCGCCTCGGCCCGATCCTCGACGATCACCAGGTCGAAGTCGGAGAACTCCACCCACAACCCGGTGACTTCGATCTCGTCGGGGAACCGCTCGAAGCGCAGCTCCACCGGCCGTCCGCCGCGCAGCACGCTCATCTCCTCGCACAGCGCCCGGCACAGCTCACGCGCATCGGCCGGCGGGCGAGGTCTGGCCCGCATGGCCGCCCCGAGGCCGTCCGTCAGCTTCCGCATCCCGGAACCCCTCCGCGAGCGCCGCAGCCCAGCGGCGATCCGGGCCGCCTTCCTCCGCGCGCCCGCGATGTCCATCGCTCCCCCTTCGTACGCCGCGCAACAGGCCGTCCGAGCCTACGCCGTCGTTCAACCTCGAACCGCTGCCTTGGCTGGAAAGTCCCGCCCAACCCATTGACTAGCAAGCGCTTCCTATCTACGGTCCCGTTCGAAGTTACGAGCACATTTCGAAATACCGAACGGGAATGCGAAGACACGATACCGAGCAGTCAGGGCAGGGGGGCAGGGCATGGGACGACCCGAACTGAATCGCAGGCAACTTCTGGCCACGGCAGGTGGTCTGGCGGTCGCAGGCAGCTTCGGCTTCGCCGCACTCGGCACCGGCGCGGACGCACTGGCCTCCGGCGCGGACACCCGGGTGCGCTACTGGAACCTCTTCAGCGGCGGCGACGGCGCCAACATGATCGCGATGCTGGACGCCTTCCGCAAAGAGCACCCCGACATCGCCGTTAAGGACTCCACCCTCCAGTGGGGCAACCCCTTCTACACCAAGCTGGCCATGGCCGCCGCCGGCAACCGGGCCCCCGAGCTCTCGGTCATGCACATGGGCCGGGTCGCCGGCTTCTCGCCGGGCCGGCTCCTCGACCCGTGGGACATCGACCTGCTCGCCAAGTACGGCGTACGGCAGCAGGACTACAACCCGGCCCTCTGGAACCGCGGTGTCATCGACGGCAAGCTCTACGCCCTGCCGCTCGACATCCACGTCCAGCTCTGCTTCTACCGCCGGGACGTGCTGAAGAAGGCGGACCTGCTCGGCGACGACGGTCTGATGATCCCGGTCACCTCCACCGACGAGTGGTTCGACGTCCTGAAGAAGGCGAAGAAGGTCCAGAAGAAGGGCCTGCAGACCATCGGCCTGTGGACCAACGACCAGAACTTCCAGTGGTGGTTCTTCGTCGCCTTCTACACCCAGCTCGGCGGCGAGTGGTTCAACGACGCCCGCACCCAGGTCCTCTTCGACGCCGACAAGGCCACCCAGGTCCTGGAGTTCTTCCGCAAGCACGTCACCGACGGGTACGTCATCCCGGGCGCCCCGACCGGCGAACAGTTCATCAACGGCGCCCCGTTCACCTGGGAGGGCAACTGGTCCGTGCCGGTCTTCTCCGGCGCCGAGCTGGACTACGGCGCGACCCCGCTGCCGCCCGTCTTCGGCAGACAGGCCACCCACGCCGAGTCGCACTCCTTCGTACTGCCGCACCAGTCGGGCCGCGGCGGCGCCACCAACGAGGCCGCGCACGAACTGGCCGCGTACGTCGTCACGCACGCCCTGCAGTGGGCGGCCGGCGGACACATCCCCGCGTACCGGCCGACGCTGTCGACCGGCGCGTACAAGAAGCTCACCCCGCAGAACGAGTACGTCAGCGCCATGAACCACCAGGCCACCGAGCCGAAGGTGTGGTTCGCGGGCTCCACCGGCGTCCTCGCCCAGGACCTCGGCCCGATGGTCGTCTCCTCGACGATGGGCTCCGCCAAGCCGGCCACCGTCGCCCAGCGGATGAAGAAAGAGCTCGCCAAGCTTCTCGTCTCGAAGAACCCGATGGACGGCAGGACCGCCGCGCAGGGAGGTGCGGTCGCATGACGACCAGCGCTCAGACCGTCTTCACCGGCGCACCCGCCAGGACCACCACCGCGACCGCGACCGTACGCCGCAAGCAGGGCTTCCAGCACGGCGGCTGGTTCATCGCCCCGTTCCTGGCGCTCTTCGTCCTGTTCGTCGTCTGGCCGCTGCTGCGCGGCGTCTACCTCAGCTTCACCGACGCCAACATCTCCGGCGAGGGCGCGAGCTTCATCGGCCTCGACAACTACCGCGAGGCCCTGCACGACCAGATGATGTGGGACGCGCTCGGCCACAGCGCGTACTTCACGCTGCTCGTCGTGCCCTGCATCACGGTCCTCGCCTTCCTGCTCGCGATGCTCGCGCACAACATCGAGCGCGGCAAATGGCTGTGGCGGCTCTGCTTCTTCGCACCGTTCCTGCTGCCGTCGACCGTCGCGGGCAACCTGTTCCAGTGGCTGTTCACCCAGGGCATCGGCATGTTCAACCACACCCTCGGGATCGACACGCCCTGGCTGACCGACAAGTCGTACGCCATGCTCGCCATCGTCATCGAGACCCTGTGGTGGACGGTCGGCTTCTCCTTCCTGCTCTACCTCGCCGCACTCCAGGGCATCCCCGACCACCTCTACGAGGCCGCCAAGCTGGACGGCGCGAACGCCTGGCACCGCATGGTCCACATCACGCTGCCGATGCTGCGCAACATCACCGGCCTCGTCATCGCGCTCCAGGTCCTCGCCTCGCTCCAGCTCTTCGACCAGGCCGTCGTGATGATGGACTTCAGCCCGGGACCGGAGCTCAGCACCCGCTCCTTCGTCCAGTACACCCTCGAACAGGGCTTCACCAGCTACCGCGTGGGCTACGCCTCCGCGATGTCCATCATCTTCTTCGTGATCATCGCAGCCGTCGCCCTGGCCCGGATGTGGCTGCTGCGCAACCGTGAGGAGGGCGGCCGATGACCACCGCAGAGCAGACCGTACGCACCGTGACGACCGTACGCACCAAGTCCCGCAAGCCCTGGACGGCCGGCCAGATCGTCCTCACGCTGCTCGGTGTCGCCGTCTCCGCCGTGTTCGTGGCGCCGATCGCGGCGGCCCTGTTCACCTCGCTCAAGTCCGAGGCCGAGGCCGCCGAGATCCCGCCGCACTGGCTGCCGAAGATCTGGACGGGCCAGGCGTGGAAGGCCCTCTACGACACCGGCAACATCACCAACTGGTTCGTCAACTCGCTGGTCGTCTCGGTGTGTGTGACGACCGTCGTGCTGGTCGTGAGCGCCCTCGCCGGATACGGCTTCGCCCGCACCGAGTTCCGCGGCAAGAGCGTCCTCATGGGCATCGTGATGTCGGGCCTGATGATCTCGCCCGCCGTCCTCGGCGTCCCCCTCTTCACCACGGTCCAGCAGATGGGGATGGTCGACACCTACTGGGGCATGATCCTTCCCCAGTGCGCGCCCGCCGCCATGGTCTACATCCTCTACAAGTTCTTCCAGGGCGTCCCGCGCGAACTGGAGGAGGCCGCATTCATCGACGGCGCGGGCCGCTGGCGCGTCTTCTTCACGATCGTCGTCCCGCTCGCGAGGCCGTCGTTGGCGGCGGTCGGCATCTTCACCTTCATCGCTTCGTGGAACAACTTCCTGTGGCCGTACATGGTGACCAACAACCCCGACCTGATGACCATGCCGAACGGCATCGCGACCGTCATGAACTCCTACGGCATCCAGTGGGCCCAGCTCATGGCCGGCGGCCTCATGGCGGGCCTGCCGCTGATCGTCGTCTTCGTCTTCTTCCAGCGCCAGATCGTGGCGGGCGTCGCACACACAGGATTGGCGGGACAGTGAGCGTACGCAGAGCAGTGACGGCCGTTGCGGTCGCGGCATTCCTGGCTTTCCTCCCCAACGCGGCGCAGGCAGCCGAGAGTTATCCCGACCCCCTCCCGCTGACCGGTCAGCAGATCATCCACGACCCGACCGTCATCCACCTCAAGTCCGGCGGCTACGTGGCCTATTCGACCGGCGGCGTGATCGGCGCCCGCCTCTCGACGGACCTGCACCACTGGGACGACGCAGGCAACGCCTTCGCCACCCCGCCGAGCTGGTGGTACGAGTACAACAACACCGGCGACCCCTGGGCCCCGGACATCTCCCGCCGCGACGGCCGCTACTGGCTCTACTACGCCGTCTCCTCCTGGGGCACCAACCACTCCGCGATCGGAGTCGCCACCTCCCGGTCCGGCCTCCCCGGCACCTGGACCGACCAAGGCAAGGCGTTCACCTCCGACACCACGGACACCTGGAACGCCATCGACCCGGCGATCGTCCGGGCGAACGGCAGACTGTGGATGGCCTTCGGCTCGTACTGGACGGGCATCCGCATGGTCGAACTGAACCCCAGGACGGGCAAGGCGGTCGAGGGAGCCACGGTCCAGCACCTGGCGACCCGCCCTGACGCTCCGTACGCCGTCGAGGGCGCGTACGTCGTCCGCCACGGCCGCTATTACTACCTCTTCGCGTCGTACGACGCCTGTTGCCAGGGCGTGAACTCCACGTACAAGATCAGAGTGGGCAGATCGGCCTCCGTCACCGGCCCGTACGTCGACAGCACAGGCAAACCGATGCTGGAGGGCGGCGGCGACCTCCTCCTCGCGTCTCACGGCCGCTACATAGGCCCGGGCGGCGAGTCGGTCTTCCGGGACCACGGCCAGGACTGGCTGGCCTACCACTACTACGACGCAGACGACAGTGGCACCCCCAAGCTAGGCCTAAACCGCCTGAACTGGACACCCGACGGCTGGCCAGCGGCTTTTTAGGGGCGCGGGGCTGTGTCCATTTGCGGCTCCGCCGCGTGGGCGCGACCAGCCCCCACGCACCCGCAGACGAATCTGAACCTTGGAAAGGAAAAAATGAGTACCGCCCGCTTCACCCTCGACCCCGCCTTCACCATCGGCGAGGTCAACCCCCGTCTCTTCGGTTCCTTCGTCGAGCACCTCGGCCGCTGCGTCTACACCGGCATCTTCGAACCCGGCCACCCCACCGCGGACGAGGCGGGCCTGCGCCAGGACGTCCTGGACCTCGTCCGTGAACTCGGCGTCACGGCAATCCGCTACCCCGGCGGCAACTTCGTCTCCGGCTACAAGTGGGAGGACTCCGTCGGCCCCGTCGAGGACCGCCCCCGCCGCCTCGACCTCGCCTGGCGCTCCACCGAGACCAACCGCTTCGGCCTCTCCGAGTACATCGCCTTCCTGAAGAAGGTCGGCCCCCAGGCGGAGCCCATGATGGCCCTCAACCTCGGTACCCGGGGCGTCGCCGAGGCCCTCGAACTCCAGGAGTACGCCAACCACCCCGCCGGCACGGCCCTGTCCGACCTCCGTGCCGCGCACGGCGACAAGGACCCCTTCGGCATCAACCTCTGGTGCCTGGGCAACGAGATGGACGGCCCCTGGCAGACCGGCCACAAGACCGCCCAGGAGTACGGCCGGATCGCCGCCGAGACCGCCCGCGCGATGCGCCAGATCGACCCGGGCGTCGAACTCGTCGCCTGCGGCTCCTCCAGCCAGTCCATGCCGACCTTCGCCACGTGGGAGGCGACGGTCCTGGAGGAGACGTACGACCTCGTCGACTACATCTCCCTGCACGCCTACTACCAGCCCGAGGACGGCGACGTCGACTCCTTCCTGGCCTCCGCCGTCGACATGGAGTCCTTCATCGAGAACGTGGTCGCCACCTGTGATCACGTGGGCGCCAGGCTGAAGTCCAAGAAGAAGATCAACCTCTCCTTCGACGAGTGGAACGTCTGGTACATCTCGGAGTGGCACGCGATCGAGAACTCCGGCGCGCGGGACTGGGCGGAGGCCCCCCGCCTCCTGGAGGACAGCTACAGCGTCACCGACGCCGTCGTCTTCGGCTCGCTGCTCATCGCCCTGCTGCGGCACGCGGACCGCGTCACCGTCGCCTGTCTCGCCCAGCTCGTCAACGTCATCGCCCCGATCATGACCGAGCCCGGCGGCCCGGCCTGGCGCCAGACGACCTTCTTCCCCTTCGCCCAGGCCGCGCAGCACGGCCGCGGCCAGGTCCTCGACGTCCGGGTCGACTCACCGACGTACGAGACGAAGAAGTACGGCGAGGCCGACCTCCTGCACGCCACTGCGGTGCGCGCCGAGGACGGCACCGTCACCGTCTTCGCCGTCAACCGGAGCCGGACGGACGCGCTTCCGCTCGAAGTCGCCCTGAACGGCCTGGACCTGACGTCGGTCGTCGAGCACAGCGCCCTCGCGGACGCCGACCCGGACGCGCGGAACACCCTCGACGACCCCGAGCGGGTGGCCCCGCACGAGGTCGAGGGCACCGCCCTGACGGACGGCGCCCTCACCGCCGTACTGGAACCGCTGTCCTGGAACGTGATCAGGCTGGCCTAGGGCCTGACGCCGACCAGCCGGGGGAGGCGACCGGTGTCACCGGTACTCCTCCGGCCGCCGCGCCCAACAACGTCAGCCGTACGTCCGACGGTCCCGATGGTGTGGCCCCGTCGGACAGGACGGCCAGGGCGAGTGTGTTGGAGCCACGTGTGCGCAGGATCCCGTTCGGGAGCGCGAAGGTGTGCTGCGGGCCCACGTCGTTGATGTACTGGCCCATGTTCCAGCCGTTGAGGAAGATCTGGACGCGGTAGGCGCGGGCCGGGTCGTCGTCCAGGACCAGCCCGATGGAGGCGTCGGTGCCGGCGTCGACCGCGAGCCGGAAGGACGTCCGGTACCAGGTCACCCCCTGCCCCCGGTCGGCGCGCGGCAGCTGCACCGGCTCCCAGCCGTCGTCGCCGTACCCCGGCAGATGCCAGCCGTCCCGTTCCCCGTACAGCCCGCCGTTGTTCTGCGGCCCGCGCACCGGGTCGGGCGCCGCCTCGCCCTGCAGCCGCCAGCTCACCTGCGGGGCGGCCCCCGCGAAGGTGACCGCCGTCAGCCCGCGCGCCACCTTGTGTGTGTCCTGCGTCCTGCCGTCCTGGTCGTGCTGCATACGGCGGACCAGGACGGACAGGACGTGCGGTCCGGGCGTACGCAGCGGCTCCGGTACGGAGAAGACCGCCGTGGCCGCCCAACTCCCTTGCCGCACCGTCTTGTTGTTCGGCACGGGCATCCGGTGCGCGCCCAGGGATCGCCCGTCCAGCCAGGCCATCAGCAGCCCCTGCGTGCCCGTGCTGTAGGAGAGCGACACGGGCCCGGCGCCGGTCGCGTCGGTGAAGTGCCCGCGGTACCAGACGTCGCCGTAGTGGAAGCCGTAGTCGTCGGCGAAGAGCACCGGCTGTCCGGCGGGGACCGGTGTGGTGCTGTGTGTGGTGGTCTTGTCGGCGGCCTTCCAGGAGGAGTCGTCGAAGCCGGGCGCGGACTCCGGGTTCTCCGTCTTCCGCCGCCAGTCGGTGCGCAGCGCGGGCAGCGCGACCGCCCCGGCACCGGCCAGCGGCTGCGCGCCGCGCAGGCTGCCGGAGGAGGTGGCGTGTGTCGCCAACTCCCGCCCGTTCCAGGTGACTTCGCTGATTCCGCGCGGTCCCCACACCTCCAGCTCGGCGGCCTGAATCGTGTCCCCGGTCAGCCGGACCGCCGTCCCTTCGACGGCCGCGGTCCGCAGCAGGGCAGGCCCGTACGCCAGCACCGCGCCGGAGGGGGTGTCGTGGGGCCACAGCCGTACGGAGGTCTCGTCGTCGGCGAGGAGCAGGAGCAGGGGGGTGGAGGTTCCGCCGCCGGTCACCAGCACCCGGGTGAGGCCGTCGAGTTGGGCCTCGATGTGCAGCAGCCCGTCCGAGTACGCATGCTCGGCCTCCCCTTCCAGCACCGTGACGGTCGGGCTGCTCGCGCACTCCAGCGCGGTCACCGTCGCCTCCCCCGACCGCCCGGTCAGCACGGCGATCTCCTGTCGCCCGGCGGTGAGGGCCAGCATGGGCTGGGCGTTGGAGTACCGCAGCCTCCGCCGGCCCAGCCTGATCCCGGCGGCCAGCAGCCGCGCGTCCTGTGCCGGGACGGCCACGGGGACGGGAAGTTCGGCGCCGTGGAGGGGGAGTTCGGAGGCGACCGGCACCTCGCCGTCGTTGCGCAGGACGTACACATGGGCGCCGGTGTCGGGGTTGGTCAGGTGGTACACCTTCAGGCCGTCCGCCGTGACCTCCGCCCCGGCATGCCCCGCGACATCCGCCGCGCGGTCCAGTTTGGCGAAGTCCGGCACGTGCCGCAGCAGATGCCCCAGCTGGTGCATGGGGATGAGCTTGTCGGTCGGCTGCCGGCCCTCGTCGATGGCCGCCCCGTAGTCGTACGACGTGTAGACGACCGGCGCGGGCAGCCAGCCCCAGGAGGTGCCGCCGAAGGTCATGTAGACGCTGTGCAGCGTGATGCCGTTGGCGAGGTTGGTGAGGTAGAAGCGCCGTTCGTACGCCGCGTCCCGCTGCCGCCGCGACTCCGCGTACCCCTTGCCGTCGAACCAGGCGCCGCCCCACGGATCGAACCAGCCGCCCCCGAACTCCGGTACAAAACCAGGGGTCTGGGGGCTGGCGGTCGCGCCGCCCTTGGCCCCGCCGACCCCGAAGTGCCCCCAGTCGGGCGGGGCCAGGGTCGGCGACGGATAGCCGTCGAAGCCGTACAGCCAACGCCCCTTCTCGCCGCCCGTGTCGAAGGAGCCGGGGATCCAGTACCCGTTCCTGCTCTTGTCGTTGTGGAAGAGCGGTACGTCGATGCCGTCGGCCCGGACCTTCCGGTACAGGTGGGCCATGTAGTCGCGGCCGGTCGGCTCGGTGACGTACGCGTCGTACTCGTTCTCGATCTGGTAGAGCAGGACTGTCCCGCCGCCCTTGGTGTACAGGTGCCGGGCGACGACGGCGTTCACCTGGGTCAGCCACTCGTCGACGTGCGACAGGTATGTCGGGTCGGAGGTCCGTGCCCTGCCCTCGGTGGCCGTCAGCCAGCCGGGGAAGCCACCGCCGTCGATCTCGGCGTTGATGTAGGGGCCGGGGCGCAGGATGACGTACAGGCCGGTCTCGCTCGCCGTCCGCAGGAACAGGTCCAGGTCGCGGATGCCGGTGAAGTCGAACCGTCCCGGAGCCGGGGAGTGGTAGTTCCACGAGACATAGATGCTGACCGTGTTGTAGCCGTGGGCACGCATCTTCTGCAGCACGTCGCGCCACAGGGAGGGGCTCGGCAGCCGGAAGGGGTGCATCTCGCCCGACCAGACGACCAGCCGTCTGCCGTCGACGAGGAGCGAGTAGCGGTCGAAGCCGACCGTGTGCCGTCGCCCGTCCGCGCCCGGCGTGCCGGGCGGCGGGCCCGTCGGAGCGGTCTGGGCGGCGTAGGCGCAGGTCATGGCGCCGCTGCCGCCGAGTGCCAGGCCGAGGGCCGTGGTGCCGGCGAGCGCGCTGAAGGTACGTCTGCTGAGCCCCAAGGGAGCCTCCCGTCGTGACGGTCGGTCGGCGGTGCGTGGCGCTCCGCGGGATGTGCCGCGATGTGCCGTCTTTTTTCTGCGGCGCCGTCGTGGCTGGTCGCGCCCCGCGGCGGAGCCGCATATTGACACAGCCCCGCGCCCTTTTCGGGGCGCGGTCGAACCGCAGCGGCTTCACCGACAGCGCTTAGATCATTGTGTACGGCCGCACCCAGCACAATGGTCCTATGAGGATCTCGGCACGGGCGGATTACGCGGTACGGGCGGTTCTTGAACTCGCGGTCCGCGGGAACGACGGACCGGTGAAGGCGGAGGCCGTCGCCGCCGCGCAGGACATTCCGCACAAGTTCCTGGAGGGGATCCTCGGCGACCTGCGGCGCGGCGGCATCGTCGACAGCCGGCGCGGGGGAGGCGGCGGCTACCGGCTGGCCCGCGAGGCCGCGAAGATCACCGTCGCGGACGTGATCCGGGCCGTCGACGGCCCGATCGTGTCCGTGCGCGGGGAGCGGCCCACGGGCCTGGAGTACACGGGGTCCGCGCAGCCGCTGCTGCCGCTGTGGATCGCGCTGCGGGCCAATGTGCGCCGCATCCTCGAGGGCGTCACCATCGCCGACATCGCGGCGGACGCCCTGCCGGAGCCGGTACGGGCACTGGCGGCGGAGCCGACGGCCTGGGAGAACCCGTAGCGGTTACCGGGCTGCCAGGCAGCGGGACGTCTGCCGGACGGGGGCGACGATGCGGGAGAGGTCGATCAGGGCCGCGTCGGTCTGGCCCGGGCTGTCGAAGACGACCTGGGTGGCCGGGTTGCGGCCGTAGGTGACGACGACCTTTCGGCCGTGGGTGGACTGCGCCTCGTCGTAGACCCAGTCCACGCCGTCGACCGCGAAACAGGGGTTGCCGGTGAGCCCGGGCGGTGTCACTCCGCAGCGCAGGATGATGTCCTGGTCCCCCCAGACGGCGACCCCGGGCAGGCTGCCGTCCCGGCGGGAGAAGCCGCCGAGGGAGGCGGGGGCGCTGTCGGCGATGCGGTGGCAGTGCGGTGCGCCGGAGGCCTTGGCGGGGGTGATGCCGGCGTCGGCGTCGGTGGCCACGAGGACATGGGCGGTGAGCGCGGCGCCGGCGGCCAGGCCGCACACTCCCAGGGTCACGGCGAGTCGGGTCCGGCGTATCGGCGGCATGGCAGAACGTTAGACACCGCCGTCGGGCCGGAGAGCACCGCCCCCGCCCCGGTCGCCGAGGGCGTGGGGAGGACAATGATCGTGTGGCGCACGGCTGTTGGGCGGTGTGCTGTCGAAAAGGGGGAGTGACGTGACTGTCACCTGGCGTGGCGCGGTTTCCTACGCGCTCACCGTCGTCGTGGTGTCCTGGCTGATCGGTGCGGCCGTCGACCTGGCCTGGTCGGCTGCTTCCGGAGACTTCGGGATGTGGGCCTCGTTCTGGGTGAAGGAGCCGTGGCAGGCGGTCTTCCTGGGTGCCGCCACCGTGTCCCTGACCCTGGCCCGGCGTCTGATGGATCCCCTGCCGCGCTGGCGCGTGATGCTGGTCGACGGGAGCGTCTACCTGGTCGCGTTGCTGGTCTGCTGGGGCGTTGCGTCCTGGGTCGCCGGCGACGGGGCGCCGGTGGACGCGGCCTTCTTCATGGCGACCCTCGCGCTGTTCTCGCTCCAGCTGCCCGCCGCATGGCTGCTGTGCGTATGGCGGTCGGGGAGCCTGGAGGTCGTGCTCGCCAAGGCGGGGACGGACGGGTTGCACGGGGGGCTGGCCGCCCGATGACGAAGACGCGGCAGAAGACCCGACGCATGTTCATGGCGACGGCGGTGGCGGCCTGTGCCGTCCTCGCCGGCTGCTCCTCCACGGCGCCGATCAGCGACACCAGCCCGGGGGATCCGCTGATCAGGACCTGGAAGGAAGGACAGCGACCCGCTGTTCCGGACCTTTCCGGGCCCTCTCTGGAGGGCGGAAAGGTCAGCCTGTCCGACTACCGGGGCAAGCTCGTCCTGATCAACGCATGGGCCTCCTACTGCGGCCCCTGCCGGTTGGAGGCACCCGAGCTGAAGAAGATCCAGAAGAAGTACGGCGCCCGTGGGCTGCGCATACTGGGTCTCGACAACGACGGCGACCGGGCCGCGGGCCTCGCCTTCCAGAAGCGGTACCGGCTGGAATACCGGTCGCTGCACGACCCCTCCGGAAAGCAGCTGCTGAGGCTGCCGCGGGGCGTGCTCACCACCCAGGGGATTCCGTTCACGATCGTCGTCGACCGGTCCGGGAAGGTGGCGGCGATACGGATGGGCGGGGTGACGGAAGCGAGGCTGACGAAGATCATCGAGCCGCTGCTGTGAGCCTGTGAAATCCACACCTGTGAATGGCTTGAGTTGGCCCTGACGGGTTCGTAGGCGCCTCCCTACGATTCGATCGCCTCGCGCCTTCACAGGATCCCCACGGTTTCTTCAAAGGGTCCCGGGTCGGTCGGGGTGTGCCACCCCCCACTCACAGAATCCGGAGAGACCATGCCTGGTGGACTCCTTCTGGGCGGCGCGGTAGCCGCTCTGCTCACCACCGCGATACCCGCGCACAACCCGTCGGGCGGGTTCGACGACCCGCCCCCGGACAAGATCATCATCAAGGTTGCCACGGTGAACGGCTCGGGCTGCCCGCAGGGCACCACCGCGGTCGCCGTGTCCCCGGACAACACGGCCTTCACGGTCACCTACAGCGCCTACCTCGCCCAGGCGGGCGGCAGTTCCGACCCCACGGCGTTCCGCAGGAACTGCCAGCTCAACCTGATCGTCCACGTCCCGCAGGGCTTCACCTACGCCATCGCCAGCGCCGACTACCGGGGCTTCGCCTCGCTGCAGTCCGGCGCGAGCGGCACCCAGAGAGCCTCGTACTACTTCCAGGGCTCCCCGAACACGGCGCAGAAGACCCACCCCTTCAGCGGCCCCTACAACGACAACTGGCAGGCCACGGACTCCACCGACTGGGCCCAACTGGTCTGGGCCCCCTGTGGAGTTGAACGCAACTTCAACATCAACACGGAGCTGCGGGTGGCCGCCGGCTCCACGTCCGCCGACAAGGTCAGCTTCATGACGATGGACTCGACGGACGGGGACATCAGCACGGTGTACCACCTGGCGTGGAAGGAGTGTCCGAGCTCCTGACGTGTGTGAACAGGGGTGGCCCGCGGTGCGGGCCACCCCTGTGTGGGGGGACGGGGGGCGGTCAGGACTGGTCGACGCCGAGCGTCAGCGTGCCGGTGTAGCCGGACGAGGTCGAGCTGCCCAGGGCGGTGAGGGTGAGGAGGCCGGATGCGGCGCCTCCGCCGTCGTAGATCGAGTCCTGGGAGAGCGTGGTGCGGGTGACCGTGTTGGTCGAGTACGGCGAGATGGCGGCGACCTTGGTGGTGATCGACTCGGCGAAGAAGAGCTGGCCGGTGTGGAGCTCCGTGCCGCCGGTGAACGAGCCGTCGGAGGTCAGCGTGACGCCCGTGTGCACCTTGACGTGGATGTGGATGCAGCGGCCGCGGTACCAACCCGGGTAGATCGTGGTGATGTTGGCGACCCCGGACGAGTTCGTCAGGACGCCGCCGCGCAGGAAGGTGCCGTCGTCCGTCTCGTTGTGGCCGTTGTTGCCGACGTAGCCGGAGTACTCGCCGAGGGCGTCGCAGTGCCAGATCTCCACCAGCGCCTTGGGGATGACGGCGCAGGCGGAGTTCACGACGGTGAGGGCGAGCTTGAGGGGGATGCCCGGCTTGCTCTCCGTGATGTCGGAGCGGACGAGCGCTGCGTCCAGGTAGTAGGGACCTTCGGTCATCTCCTTGGTGAGGGTGCAGACCGCTGCCGCGGCTACGGGAGCGGTGTCGGCCGTGTTCACGGTGGTGGGGGCTTCGTGCGCGGCGGCGGCAACGGCAAGCGTCGCGGCCGTGGCGCCCGTGGCGATGAGTACGGTTCTGCGCCCGATGGCGGGCTCGGTCGGCCCGGCGGGTTCTGAGGTGTCTGTCATGGACGCGGCAGCGTAGAAAGGGCTGCTGTTGGTGAGCTGTCAGTTCGGCAAAGTGACGATCCGTCAAGTTCCTTGCCGGTCACCCCATGATTTCTGAGGATGGCAAGCGGCGCGGGACCGCGCAGCATGGGAAACATGGCGGTACGCATTCACTTCACCGACGACGACCTCGCCCAGATCCGGCTCGCGCAGGCTCCCGATCCGATGTGGGAAGCGCTGCTCAGCATGCACATGCTGCAGACGGACACCGCGTCGTTGGTCTTCGGCAGTTGGCGGCGCACTGTACGCAGCCAACTGCCGGTCCCAGCCGGTGAGTTGCTCCGGCTCGCGCCACCCGTCGGCTACTCGGCGGACTTCCTCACCCCGGCCGCCGGCACGGGTGGCCTGGACGCCGGTGTCGGCGCCCTGCTGTCCACGCCACGGCAGCGGCTCGGGCACGATCTGGCCGAACTCGCTCGCGACGGACACCGGTTGCCCTCCTGGGCCCGGCTCCTCGCCGACGGCGACAAGGGCGCCGTCACGCACCTCGGACGCCTGCACCGGCACTACTTCGCGACCGCGCTGGCCCCCTGGTGGAACAGCGTCCGCACCCGCTTCGCCGCCGAACGCGCCGCGCACACCCGCTACTTGGCCGACGGTGGCCTCGGCGGACTGCTCAACTCCCTGCACCCCGGACTCACCTGGCACCGGCCGATCCTGGAGCTCGCCGGCCTGGGCATCGACCGCGACGTCCACCTCGACGGCCGCGGACTCCTGGTACTTCCCTCGTACTTCTGCTGGCGCAGGCCCACGCTGCTCAAGGATCCGACGCTGCCGTGCGTCGTCGTGTACCCGATGGCGCACGAGGCCGCGTTGAGCCCCGCACCCGGCCTGCGTTCCCTGAACGCCCTCCTCGGCCGCACCCGCGCCGAGATCCTCGAATCCGTCGCCGACCGTGGCGTGACGACGACCGAACTCGCCCACGACACGGGCATTGCCCTGGCCACCGCCAGCCACCACATCGGCATCCTGCGCAAGGCGGGCCTGGTCAGCACGTGCAGGGCGGGCAGGGTGTTGCTTCACACGGTCACGCCGTTGGGGCTGGCCCTTCTGGGCGGGCGGTGAGGTGCGTAAGGAAGGCTTCCCAGGTGGTGGAGGGGAGGGTGAGGTGGGGGCCCTGCTTGCTCTTGGAGTCGCGGCCTGAGGTCCGTTGAAGAGCCGTGTACGAACCATCCGTCAGGGAAACCTCATTGAGGGGAAGTTCACGCGCGGCTGTCGCCGCGGCGGCTGGGGGGAGCGCACGGTGGCTCGTGCTGTCGGGATCGACCTTGGTACGACGCATTCTGTGGTCAGTGTTCTAGAAGGCGGCGAACCGACCGTCATCACCAACGCGGAGGGCGACAGGAGTACGCCGTCCGTCGTCGCCTTCACGAAGAACCATGACGTGCTGGTCGGCGAGGCGGCCAAGCGGCAGGCGGTGACCAATACGGACCGCACCATCTCCTCGGTCAAGCGCCACATGGGTACCGGCTGGAAGATCGGCATCGACGGCACGGACTTCACGCCGCAGCAGATCAGCGCGTTCATCCTGCAGAAGCTGAAGCGGGACGCCGAGTCGTACCTGGGGGAGCGGGTCACCGATGCGGTGATCACCGTTCCTGCTTATTTCAACGACTCCGAGCGGCAGGCCACCAAGGAAGCCGGCGAGATCGCAGGGCTGAACGTGCTGCGCATCATCAGCGAGCCGACCGCCGCCGCTCTCGCCTACGGCGTGGACAAGGACGACGAGACAGCCATGGTCATCCACTTCGGCGGCGGCACCTTCGATGTGTCACTCGTGGGAATCGGCGACGACGTGGTCGAGGTGAAGGCCACCAGCGGCGACAGCCGACTCGGCGGTGACGACTGGGACCAGCGCATCGTCGACCACCTGGTCAAGCGGTTCGCCGAGGGCCACGGCGTCGATCTGTCCAAGGACAGGCTGGCGTTGCGGCGCCTGCGCGAGGCCGTGGAGAGGGCGAAGGCCGAGCTCTCCTCGACCACCGAGACCACGATCGCCCTGCCCTACATCACGACCTCCGCCGAGGGGCCGCTGCACCTGGACGAGAGGCTCACCCGGGACGAGTTCCAGCAGCTCACCGCCGATCTGCTGGAGCGCTGCAAGACGCCGTTCCACAACGTCATCAAGGATTCCGGCATCAGGCTCTCGGAGATCGACCACGTCGTCCTCGTCGGCGGCTCGACACGCATGCCCGCCCTCATCCACCTGGTCGACGAACTGACCGAAGGCAAGGAGCGCAAACGCATCCGTTCGGACGACCCGGTCGCCGTTGGCGCCGCCTTGCAGGCGGGCATCCTCAAGGGCGAGGTCAGGGACCTCCTGCTGCTCGACGTCGCTCCGCTGTCCCTCGGCGTCGAGTCCAAGGGCGGCATCATGACCAAGTTCATCGAGCGCAACACCACGATCCCGACCAAGCGCTCCGAGATCTTCACCACGACACGGGACAACCAGGCGGCACTGGAGATCCAGGTCTACCAGGGCGAGCGCGAGATCGCGGCGTTCAACAACAAGCTCGCCACGCTCGAGCTGACCGGTCTGCCTCCGGCGAAGGCGGGCGAGCCGCAGATCGAGGTCGCCTTCGACATCGACGGCAACGGCATCCTGCACGTCTCCGCCAAGGATCTCGGCACCGGCAAGGAGCAACGCGTGCGGGTCTCCGGCGGCTCCGCGCTGCCGAAAGCCGACCTCGAGCGCATGGTGCGTGAGGCCGAGCGCTACGCGGAGTGGGAGCGGGAGTGCCGCGAGGCCGCCGAGATCCGCGACCGGGCCGCTCAACTCGTCTACGCCACCGAGAAGTTCATCAATGACCACGAGGACACCGTGCCGGGCGACATCAGGGCCGAGGCCGAGGCCGCGGTCCGCGAGCTCAAGCTGGCCCTGGCGATCGGGGACAGCGCGGCCGTCCGGGAGGCCACCGAAAAGGCCGCCACCACCGCGCAGAATCTCCACCGTTGAGGCGCCACTGAGGCTGCGCGGACCATTGACGCGCAAGGGGTTCGATTCTACGGTCCCGTCCGAAGCTCTGATCGGCGATCGGTATTTCGAACCGAACCCCCCATCCAAGGAGCGTCAGCGTGAGCCGCACCTCCCGCACCTCCCGCACTCTGCGCAGGAGAACCGCTCTTCTCGCCGTCCCCGCCGCCGTCCTGCTCGCCCTGGTCCCGGGCACGGCGTCGGCGTACCCCAACCCCGGGACGGTCACGGGCGACGTCGTCGTCCACGACCCGACGATGATCCGCACCTCCGCCGGCCGCTACCTGCTGTACTCCACGGGTGGCGGCCTGGCCTACAAGACCTCCACCGACCGGATCGCGTTCACGGCGGGCGGCGACGCCTTCTCCACCAAGCCGGGCTGGTGGTCGTCGTACGCCACGGAGGCCTGGGCACCGGACATCTCGTATCACGGTGGCAAGTACCTGATGTACTACGCCGTTTCGACCTTCGGCTCCAACAAGTCCGCGATCGGACTGGCCGGTTCGTCGACCGGTCTGCCCGGCTCCTGGTCGGACTACGGCGTCGTCTACACCTCCACCACCTCCAGCGACTACAACGCCATCGACCCGAACCTGTTCGTGGACAACGACGGCAAGTGGTGGCTGTCGTTCGGGAGTTGGTGGACGGGGATCAAGATGATCCAGATCGACCCGAGCAGCGGGAAGCAGCTCGCCTCCAACACCACCCGCTACTCCATCGCCTCCCGCCCGACCGGGACCAAGGCGATCGAGGCGCCGTACATCGTGAAGCGGAACGGCTACTACTACCTCTTCGCCTCGTACGACGTCTGCTGCCAGGGCACCAGCTCGACGTACAAGGTGAAGGTGGGGCGTGCCGGCAGCGTCACCGGGCCGTACTACGACAAGAGCGGCGTCGCGATGACGAGCAATGGCGGGACGCCGGTGCTGGAGTCCCACGGCAGCATCATCGGGCCTGGCGGCCAGTCCATCATGAACGACTCCGACGATGACGTGATCGTTTACCACTATTACGACGGCAACGACAACGGCACGCCTAAGTTGGGCATCAACCTGCTGAGCTGGAGTACGGGGTGGCCTGTGGCCCACTGAGCGGGGGCGCTCGGTGCGTTGGCGGCTGCGGGTGCGTCGTGGCCGATCGCGCAGTTCCCCGCGCCCCTATCAGGGGCGCGGGGAACTGCGCGACAAGCCACAACGAGCCCGCACCCGGCCACTCACCGCACCCCTATGACGATTAGCCTGCTTGCCCCATCCCGGCAGCGTTCGGCCAACTCTGGGCATTCGGCCACCCCGTCGCCGGGGCCGGGGTGAGACCCGGGGCCGGCCCGGTGGTACCCCGCACCTGCGCGGCCGTGAGGCCCCCGCGGGCCGGGACGCCGGGCGGTGTCGGACCGGGCACAGGCGCCGGTGCAGGCGTCGACATCGGAGCCGGTGCGGGCTGCATCGGCGCCTGGGCCGCTGCGGGCATCGGCTGCGGAAACTCCTGAGGCGCCGCCGGCACGGGCATGGGCTGCGGAACCGGAACCTGCTGAGGCGCCGCAGGTACCGGCATAGGCATGGGCATGCCGGTGCCGGCGGCCGGGGCGGCTGCGAGTCCCGGATAGCCGCCGGCACCGACGGCCTGAGCGGCAAGGCCCTGCATGCCCGCCCCGTTGGTCGCGCCGACCAGTCGGTCCACGGCCGCCGTACCCGAGCTGTAGCTGGTCCCGGTGCCCAGCTCGGGTACGGCGGCTCCCCTCCTGGTCCCGTAGAGCACCTGTTCCAGGCCGGACACCAGGCGACGCACATCCACCTGGGGGCGCACCACGAGTCGCAGGAAGCGGCTGGACGAACCGATCTTGTTGCCGCATTCGCGGACCAGGATCCGGTGCTCGGTGAGCATCCGGTCCCGGACCACGGTGCCTTCGGCGCCCACGGGGAGGCGTACGAAGAGGAAATTGCCCTGGGAGGGGTAGACGGTGAGGCCGGGGAGGGCGGAGAGCTGGCTGGCCATGTCCAGGCGGTCGCGGCGTACCTGGTGGAGGCTCTGCGCGTACTCGGCGCCGTGCTCCTTGAGCATGAACACGACGTACTCGGCGAAGGCGTTGAGGTTCCACTTCGGGAGCATGGAGCGGACGCGGCCCGCGAGTGCCGGGTTGGCGACCAGGTAGCCGAAACGTATGCCGTGCAGACCGAAGTTCTTGCCGAGGCTGCGCAGCACGATGACGTTCGGGCGGATCATCGCCTCCTGGACGACGGACGGTTCGGCCTCGGCGTCCGCGAATTCCAGGAACGACTCGTCGATGACGATCAGGTCCAGGTCGGCCATCGCGTCCATGAACTGCACGAGGGCCTGCCGGTGCAGAAAGCCGCCGTCGGGGTTGTTCGGGTTGCAGATGACGGCGACCCGGGTGCCGCGGGCCCGGATGAACTCGGCGTACTTGGCGAGGTCCAGGGCGAAGCCGCTGGACTCCTGCAGCGGGAACATGTCGACCCGCTTGCCGGTCTCCATCGGCTGGTCGGTCCAGCGGCCGAAGGTGGGGACGGGGATGGCGAGGGACTCGCGGACCATCAAGTGGTCGATCCAGGTGATCAGTTCGGTCGAGCCGTTGCCCATCGCCACGCACTGCGGCGGAAGCTGGAGCAGGTTGCACAGCTCGGCCGTGATCGTGTCGGCGCTGCTCGGGTAGTACGTGACGATGTCGCGCAGACGGGCCGACATGTCGTCGAACATCGCCGGGGTGGGGAAGTACGGATTGCAGGGGATGCAGAAGTCCACGGGGCCGGTCCCGTCGCCGCCCTCACGCGTCAACGCCGCCATCGACGGGCTGTGTGCCGCGTTGCTGCGGAACAGCGAGGTGACGTTGTCGGCCATGGAACCTCCGTATGAGGCGGGCCCGGCAGGGACGACCGGGCCCGTCGTGTTCAGGTGGCCCGTGCGGGGGAGCACGGGCCACCCATTCATACGGAGACAGCGGTGGCGCTGTTCAACCAATGTGAAACTAGCGTGAGTTCGGGAACCGGAAGGCGTTGCTCATCGTCCCCGTTCCGGTGCCCGGCGTCACACACCGGACGAGTGCACCGTCACGCGCTGAAGGTGTGCACTGTCCTCGTCTTGTACGTCTGCCCGGGCCGCAGCGTCGTCGACGGGAAGTTCGCGTGGTTCGGCGAGTCCGGGAAGTGCTGCGTCTCCAGGCACAGGGCGTCACCCTGGCGGTAGGTGCGGCCGCCGGTGCCGGTGAGGGTGCCGTCGAGGAAGTTGCCGGAGTAGAACTGCAGGCCCGGCTGGTCGGTGGCGATCTTCAGGGTGCGGCCGGAGCGCGGGTCGCGCAGCGTGGCGACGTGCTCGGGCTTGGAGGTGATGCCCTTGTCCAGGACCCAGTTGTGGTCGTAGCCCTTGGCCTGCACCTGCTGGACGTGGCCGTCGCGGATGTCGCGGCCGATCGGCTTGGTCTTGCGGAAGTCGAAGGGGGTGCCGGAGACCTTCGCCAGTTCGCCCGTGGGGATCAGGCCCGTGTCGGTGGGCGTGTAGCGGCCGGCGGCGATCGTGAGCTCGTGGTCCTCGATCGTGCCGCTGCCCTCGCCGGCCAGGTTCCAGTACACGTGGCTGGTGAGGTTGACGACCGTGGCCTTGTCGGTGGTGGCCTCGTAGTCGATGACCCAGTCGCCGTGCTTGGTGAGCGTGTACGTCACCTTCGTCTTGAGGGTGCCGGGATAGCCCATCTCGCCGTCGATGCTGGTGTAGTGCAGCACCAGGCCGACGTCGGAGCCCTTGGCGAACGGCTCGACGTCCCAGATGTGCTTGTCGAAGCCCTGCTTGCCGCCGTGCAGGCTGTTGACGCCGTCGTTCACGGACAGCTGGTAGCTCTTGCCGTCCAGGGTGAACTGGCCCTTGGCTATGCGGTTGCCGTAGCGGCCGATCAGGGCGCCGAAGTACGGGGTCTTGGCGACGTAGTCTTCGATGTTGTCGAAGCCCAGGGAGACGTTGGTGTAGCGGCCGTGCCGGTCGGGGATCTCCAGACCCTGGACGACACCGCCCCAGTTCAGGACCTTCAGCCGGGTGCCGCCGTTCTCCAGCGACCAGCGGTAGACCTTCGTGCCGTCGGCGAGCTTGCCGAAGAGCTCCTTCACGGGCTTCTTGCCTCCCGAGGCGGACGGGGCGGCCTGCGCGCTGCCCGTGCCGAGCGTGGTCGCGGCGATGCCCGCTGCCGCGGCGCCCGCGATGACTGTGCGTCTGTTCAGTTCCATGTTGTGCGGCTCCCATAAAGGGTGGGGCCCCGCCTTTCGGACGGGGCCCAGCTGGACTTACGAACCTGACTTGCGCTTGTTCCACACGTCGAAGCCGACCGCGGCCAACAGGGCCAGGCCCTTGATGACCTGCTGCCAGTCGGTGCCGACGCTGAGGAGGTTCATGCCGTTGTTCAGCACGCCGAGGACGAGACCACCGATGATCGCACCGAGGACGGTACCCACACCGCCGCTCATGGAAGCGCCACCGATGAACGACGAGGCGATCGCCTCGAGTTCGAAGTTGAGGCCCGCCTTCGGAGAGGCCGCGTTCAGACGGGCGGCTACCACCAGACCCGCCAGGGCCGCGAGCACGCCCATGTTCAGGAAGACAAGGAAGGTGACCTTCTTGTCCTTGACGCCGGACAGCTTCGCCGCCGGCAGGTTGCCGCCGATCGCGTAGATGTGACGGCCGAAGACCGCGTTGCGCATGACGTAGCCGTAGCCGACCACCAGCACACCGAGGACGATCAGGATGATCGGCGCGCCCTGGTAGCTGGCGAGCAGCATCGTGACGGCGAGGACCGCCGCGGCGATGGCGACCAGCTTCAGCAGGAAGGCGTTGCGCGGCAGCACGGCCAGCGAGAACTCCTGCTCGCGCTTGCGGTCGCGGATCTCCTGGTAGATCACGAAGGCCAGCAGCACGAAGCCGAGCAGCAGCGTGAGGTTGTGGTAGTTGGTGTGCGGGCCGACCTCCGGCAGGAAGCCGTTGCCGAGCTTCTGCAGACCGTTCGGGAACGGGCCGAGGGTCTGGCCCTGCAGGAAGATCTCCGTCAGACCGCGGAACAGCAGCATGCCGGCCAGGGTCACGATGAACGAGGGTATGCCGAGATACGCGATCAGGAAGCCCTGGACCGAGCCTGCCAGCGCGCCCACCAGCAGGCACAGCACCAGCGCGACGGGCCACGCCACACCGTGCTGCACCGTCAGCACGGCCGCGAACGCGCCCACGAACGCCGTCAGCGAACCCACCGACAGATCGATGTGGCCGGCGATGATCACCAGCATCATGCCGATCGCCAGGATCAGGATGTAGCTGTTCTGCAGCACCAGGTTGGAGACGTTGCGCGGCAGCAGCAGGTCGCCGCCGGTCCACACCTGGAACAGGACCACGATCAGGCCGAGCGCGATCAGCATGCCGTACTGCCGCATGTTGCGGCGCAGGCCGCCGAGTATCAGCTGCAGCAGGTTGCCGTCGGCGGCCGGGCCTCCGCTCTTGCCGGGCGGCGCCGAGGCCGGGACCTTGTCCGTCACATCCGTGCTCATCGGGTTACCTCTTTGTCCTTCGTCATCTGGCGCATCAGCACTTCCTGCGTGGCCTCGGCCCGCGGGACCTCGCCCGTGAGCCGCCCGGCGGCCATGGTGTAGATGCGGTCGCACATACCGAGCAGCTCCGGCAGCTCGGAGGAGATGAAGACGACCGCCTTGCCCTCTGCGGCCAGCTGGTCGATGACCGTGTAGATCTCGTACTTGGCGCCCACGTCGATGCCGCGCGTGGGCTCGTCCAGGATCAGCACCTCGGGACCCGCGAAGATCCACTTGCTGAGGACGACCTTCTGCTGGTTGCCGCCGGACAGCTTGCCCACCGGCTCGAAGACGGTCGGCGCCTTGATGTTCATGGACTTGCGGAAGCGCTCGGCGACCTTGCGCTCCTCGTGCTCGTCGACCACACCACGGCTCGCGACCTTGTGCAGCGCCGTCAGCGAGATATTGCGGTTGATGGTGTCGATGAGGTTGAGGCCGTAGTGCTTGCGGTCCTCGGTGACGTAGGCGATGCCGTGGTCGACCGCCTCCGAGACGGTCTTGGTGCGGATCTCCTTGCCGTCCTTGAAGACCGTGCCGCCCGCGTGCCGGCCGTAGGTGCGCCCGAACACGCTCATCGCGAGCTCGGTGCGACCCGCGCCCATCAGGCCCGCGATACCGACGATCTCCCCGCGCCGCACATGGATCGACACATCGTCGACGACCTTGCGCTGCTGGTCGATCGGGTGGTGCACCGTCCAGTTGCGGATCTCCAGCGCGGGCGCCGCGTCCGACTCGCCCTCGTACGCAGTGCGTTCGGGGAAGCGGTGGTCGAGGTCGCGGCCGACCATGCCGGAGATGATGCGGTCCTCGGTGGTCTCCGCCGACTTCACGTCCAGGGTCTCGATGGACCTGCCGTCGCGGATGATCGTCACCGAGTCGGCGACCCGCCGGATCTCGTTCAGCTTGTGGGAGATGATGATCGAGGTGATGCCCTGCTTCTTCAACTCCAGGATGAGATCGAGGAGTTTGCCGCTGTCCTCGTCGTTCAGCGCCGCGGTCGGCTCGTCGAGGATGAGCAGCTTCACCTTCTTCGACAGCGCCTTGGCGATCTCCACCAACTGCTGCTTGCCCACGCCGATGTCGGCGATCCGGGTCTCCGGGTGGTCGGTCAGACCGACCCGGCGCAGCAGCTCCGTGGCGTGCTTCAGCGTCTCGTTCCAGTTGATGAACCCGCCCGAGGCGTGTTCGTTGCCGAGGAAGATGTTCTCCGCGATCGACAGGAACGGCACCAGCGCCAGCTCCTGATGGATGATCACGATGCCGTGCTGCTCGCTCGCCCGGATGTCCTTGAACTCGACGGTCTCACCCTCGAAGAGGATGTCGCCCTCGTACGTGCCGTGCGGATGGACGCCGGAGAGCACCTTCATCAAGGTGGACTTCCCGGCGCCGTTCTCACCGCAGATGGCATGGACCTCGCCCTGACGGACGGTCAGCGTGACGTCCGACAGCGCTTTGACCCCGGGAAAGGTCTTGACGATCGAGCGCATTTCCAGGACGGGTCCCGCCATGGTGTGCCCTTTCAATCCGTAGGAATGGCCGGCCTGTTCACCGACTGCACCGACAGGGGGGACTACTTCAGCTGGTCCGCCGTGTAGTAGCCGGTGTCGACCAGTTCCTTCGTGTAGTTGGTCTTGTCGACGCTCACCGGCTGCAGCAGGTAGGCGGGAACGGTCTTGACGCCGTTGCCGTACGACTTGGTGTCGTTGATCTCGGGCTTCTTGCCGTTGAGGACGTCGTCGACCATGGTCGAGGCGACCTTGGCGAGCTTGCGGATGTCCTTGTAGACGGTCTGCGTCTGCTGGCCCGCGATGATCGACTTCACCGAGGCGAGCTCGGCGTCCTGGCCGGTGATGACGGGCAGCGGCTTGCTGGCGGAGCCGTAACCGTCCGACTTCAGGGCGGCGATGATGCCGATGGAGATGCCGTCGTACGGCGACAGGACCGCGTCGACCTTGGCGCTGCCGTACGTGGAGGTGAGGATGTCCTCCATGCGCTTCTGCGCGGTGGCACCGTCCCAGCGCAGCGTGGTGACCTGGGTGAGCTTGGTCTGGCCGGACTTGACGACGAGCTGCTTCTTGTCGATGTACGGCTGGAGCACGCTCATCGCGCCGTTGAAGAAGTACTTGGTGTTGTTGTCGTCGTTGGAGCCGGCGAACAGCTCGATGTTGAACGGGCCCTTCTTGCCGCTGTCCAGGCCGAGCTTGTGCACGATGTACGTGCCCTGGAGCTTGCCGACCTTCTCGTTGTCGAACGAGGCGTAGTAGTCGACGTTCTTCGTGCCGAGGATCAGGCGGTCGTAGGAGATCACCGGGATCTTGGCGTCCGCGGCCTGCTGCAGCACGTTGTTCAGCGACTTGTTGTCGATGGCCGCGATGATCAGGCCCTTGACGCCCTGCGTGATCAGGTTCTCGATCTGCGAGACCTGCTGGTCGGGGTCGTCCTCGCCGTAGACCAGCTTGGTCTTGTAGCCCTTGGCCTCAAGGTCCTTGACGACGTTCTTGCCGTCGGCGATCCAGCGCTCGGAGGACTTGGTGGGCATCGCGATACCGATGGTGCCGCCCTTGGCGCTGCCCGCCTTCTCCTTGCTGCCGCCCTCACCGCTCTGACCGCAGGCGGACAGCGTGAGAGCGAGCGAGGCGGCTCCGGCTATGAGGGTGAGGGCGCTTCTACGAGTGCGCATAGTGATCGTCCCTGTTCTTCTCTTCGTTGAGATGTTTTGGCGAGGTCGGTTGAAGCGCCCCTGCAAGGGGCGCGGGGCGGGGACATTTGCGGCTCCGCCGCGTGGGCGCGACCAGCCACGACGGACCCGCAGCCCCCATCGGTCATCCAGCAGAACCTTCGACGGGGAAGCGGTTGAGAGCCCCCGGCAACCGGGACCCGAGCGGCGCCATATCGCCATCCGCCCCGTGCCGGGCAAGCAGGTCAAGAGCGAGCCGCCCGCGCCGCACCCGCTCCCGCGCGGTGTCCAGAGTCACGTCCCGCAGGTGGGTGCCCCACGGATAGATACCGGGAGCCTTGCTCAGACCGAACTTCAGATAGAGCGGCGCGCCGCGCCGGATCAGCTCGGCGACCTCGTACATCCGGATGTACCCGCCGAGGTCGTCGGGGGCCTCGATGTACATGTCCATGGGTGCGGCGGAGACCCGCCGGATCTCGGTGAGGTGATCGAGCGTCAGATCGCTGGGCACGTTGAGCGAGTCGGCGCCGAGCTGCTCGTAGACCGCGTAACTGGCCGGGTTGACCGGCCCGATCAGCGCGGACACCTTCAGCGTGGTGTCGGCCGGGATGATCCCGGCGGTGCGCGCCCGGTGCAGCGTCCACAGCACGCCCTCGTCGGCGACGAGCAGGCACTTGACGCCCAACTCGGTTGCGCGGACGGCGTCTTCGAGGCAGCCGGCGACCGCGTCGTGGCCGCGGGCGCGCAGGCCCCCGCCACGCGAGTCGGAGCGCACGGACCCGCCGATGTCCCACGTGCCGCGCGGTCCGGTGAACAGGCAGAGCTCGATGTCGCGTTCGGCGGTCGCCTCGACCATCTCGGTGATCTCGGCGTCGGTCAGCATCCACACGCCGCTGCCCTGGCTGATCCGGTGGATCGGCACGTCCAGGCGCGAGGACTCCTTGAGGATGACGGCCAGCGCTTCGGGACCCTCGCACGAGGGGATCTCGGTGCGCCAGCGGCCGCCGCCGGGGAAGGTGTGCGGCGAGGCGTCGGCGGGGTCGAGGGCGGGCGCACCCAGGCCGAGCGCGGTGAGCGCCTGCTCACCGGGTCGGCGGGCCGCCGTAACGGAGGCGTCGGTCGTCACAAGCTGTCCTTCGTGTTCGATATTTCGGACGAGGTTCGCGGCTCAAGTCATGGGGGGCTGGTTGTACGCCGGTACGGGTGCCGTCAGGTCGCCCCCGTACCGGCGTACGTCTAGGGGCGGAGCAGCACCTTGCCCACCTTCGGATCACCGGACCCGACGAGCTCGATGGCCTGCGGGAACTCGTCCAGCGGCAGCTCGTGCGTGACCAGCGGCAGCGGATCGAGCAGACCGGCCCCGAACACCCGCACCGTGTGCGCCCAGGCATCCGGCGGCGCTCCGAAGACGGTGTGCACCTCCAGCTGCCGTACGACCAGGTCGGTCGGGTCGAGGCCCTCGGCGCCCGGCGCCGGAATGCCGGTCAGGACCAGGCGTCCTCCGCGCCTGAGCAGGGAGGCGGCGGTGCGCGCGGCGGACGCGGACCCGGCGGTCTCGATGACGACGTCGAAGTCGTCGGGGAGCTCCTGGTCCTTCGTGCGGAAGTCGGTCGCACCGAAAGTTCTCGAAAGCTCCGCCCGGTCGGGCCGCGTCCCCACGACCAGCAGCTCGGCCGGCGAGCCCGCCTTCAGGAACTGAACGGCGAACATCCCGAGCGTCCCGGTGCCGACCACCGCGACCCGCTCGCCCGGCAGCGCGTTCGCCTTGAGCGCGGCGGCCGCGATACAGGCGGCGGGCTCCAGCAGGGCGGCCGCCGTCAGGTCGGCGTCGTCCGGCAGGACGTGCAGGAGGCGGGCCGGGAGAGTCAGCGTGGTGGCCATCGCGCCCGGCTGGGTGAACCCGGTCTCCTCGTACCCGGCGGTGCACAGCGTGGTCTCGCCCGCATGACAACGATCGCAGACCTGGCAGTTGCGGAAGCCCTCGCCGACGACCTTGCGGCCCACGAGAGTCGAAGGCACCCCGGCGCCCACGGCCTCGACCGTCCCGGACCACTCGTGGCCCGGCGTGAGCGGGTAACGGACGTACCCCTCGGGCCGGTTGCCCTGGTACACCTCGCGGTCGCTGCCGCAGATGCCCACCGCGTGGACGCGGACCAGCGCCTCGCCCGCGTCCGGCCGGCGCGGCTCGTGCGCGGTGACCCGGTGCTCGCCCGGCGCCTCGATGACGACTTGGGAGGTCACTTGCTGCCCTTCGGCTTGCGCTGCTCCCAGCCCTCGGCCCACAGGTCGAACCGGGCCTGCTGCTGGGGGAACTCGGCGGCCGCGTCGACATCCAGCTCGACGCCGAGACCGGGAGCGTCCGACAGATGGAAGTACCCGTCCACGACCTGCGGGGCGCCCTTCACCACCTTCTTGATCTCCGCGTCGGCGAAGTCGTTGAAGTGCTCGAGGATCTTGAAGTTGGGGGAGGTGAAGCCGACCTGCAGGGAAGCGGCGGTCAGCACCGGCCCGCCCACGTTGTGGGGAGCGACGAGCACGTAATGGGTCTCGGCGGTGGCGGCCAGCTTCCTGGTCTCCCAAATACCACCGATATGGCCGACGTCCGGCTGGATGATGTCGACGGCCTGGCTCTCGAACAGCTCACGGAACTCGATGCGATCGTGAATCCGCTCACCGGTGGCGACCGGGATGTCGACCTTGGCGGCGACCTTCTCCAGCGCCTTCAGGTTCTCCGGCGGGCAGGGCTCCTCCAGCCAGGCGGGCTTGAAGGGGGCGAGCTCGTGGGCGAGCCGGACGGCGGTGGCGGGGGAGAACCGGCCGTGCATCTCCAGCATCAGCTCGGAGTCGGGCCCGATGGCGTCCCGCACCGCCTCGATCAGCGACACGGCATACAGGGTCTGCTCGTGGTCCAGCTCGAAGTGCCCGGTCCCGAAGGGGTCGATCTTCAGCGCCTTGTACCCGCGCTCCATGACCCCCTGGGCGGCCTTGTGATAGGCCTCAGGCGTCCTCTCCGTCGTGTACCAGCCATTGGCGTACGCCTTGACCTTGTCGGTCACCTTGCCGCCCAGCAGCTGCCACACGGGCACCCCGAGGGCCTTGCCCTTGATGTCCCAGCAGGCCATCTCGATCACCGCGATGCCGGACATCACGATCTCACCGGCCCGCCCGTAGTCGCCGTACTTCATCCGGCGTACGAGGTCTTCCACGGCGAACGGGTCGGAGCCCAGAATGTGGTTGGCCTCCGCCTCCCGCAGATAGCCGATCAGCGCGTCGGTGTGGCCCAGCATCCGGGTCTCGCCGACTCCCGTGATCCCCTCGTCGGTGTGCACCTGCACGTATGTCAGGTTGCGCCACGGCGTCCCGACCACGTGTGTGCTGATTCCGGTGATGCGCACGGCGGTTGCCCCTTGCTGCGTCGTCGTCTGCTGCGTCGGCTCGGTCGAGCGTGTTCGAGATTTCGTCACACGTTCGAAATGCTGGCGTGACAGTAAGGACGGGGCGGTAGCAGTGTCAATGGGTCGAACACATAACGGTTTCGACACTGCTTTCGACAGGCTTTTCGGAGGCGGTTTCGGCATGATCGGTAGAGATGCCCGGGAGATGCCGGGGAGGCGGCGGGGAGATGTCCGACGTGTCCTCAACTCGCCACGCCGGAACAGGCAGTTCCCTACACAACTTTCACAGCTGTGACTATGAACGTTACCTTTGAGGAACTTACTCTTCCCGCGTCATGGACTACTGCCACCCGTGCCGCCGGCACCTCAACGGCGCTCTCGCCTGCCCCGGGTGCGGCGCATCCGCCGAAGGGCTCCGCGCCTCCGCGGGCCACGCGGACGTGCCCGCGTACGGGGGCGGGTACGAGGTGGCGTACGACGGCCATGGCGACGAGGGCACGTATGACGACGAGGGCGCGTACGACGACGAGGACGACGCCGACCCCGACGAGGACCGGGGCGACGACGCACCGGTCGGCCGTGCCGCCGCCCGACGTGCGCAGTCGCGGGGCCGCGGGCGCGGCGGCCGGTCCGCCGAGGGCCCCTCGGGCGCTGCCAGCCGCCGCGATCGCAAAGCCGCCGCACACCGTCGGCGCCGCCGCCGGGTCCTGCTGATCACCGCGGCCGCCGTACTCGCGGCCGGCGGCCTCAGCCTCGCGGAACTGGGCATGGACGCACCCTTCTCCCCCCCCAAGCCGGCCGCCGCCGGGGACGACTCGGCGGACGGCGCGGCATCGGCGGAGGCCGGCACGAAGAAGCAGGTCGGCGACAAGACGGGCGACGGAACAACAGGCTCCACGACCGGCGCCCCCTCGGCCTCCCCCTCCGCCTCCAAGTCCCCGAAGTCCAAGAAGGACGGGGACAAGCCCTCCAAGGACACCGAGTCCTCCAAGGCCACATCCCCGGGCACGACGACGGCCCCCACCCAGGCGCCCCCGGCGTCGACCCCCACCCCGACATCCAACCCGACGACTTCCGACCCGACCCCGGACCCGTCACCGTCGAAGACGTGCAAGCAGTTCCTCTGGTGGTGCACCTGAGGCTCGGGTTGACCGGGCGCACATTCGGCCGCCGGTCACGCCATTCCGGCCCGTCCGGCGCGCTTTTCGCCGCCGGTCAGGGCACCCCACCCCGCCCGGCGTGCCTTTCGAGCCCCGGTCACGGCATTCCAGCCCGTCCGGCGTTTGAGGACGAGGCCGTTCAGGCCGAAGCGGGGGCCTGGGGGCGGCAGCCCCCAGTACGGCACGCACCACCGCGCGGTGCCGCAAACCCCCGGGTGCCAAACATCACGCGGCCAACATCCGCAGAAGCAAATCCCGCAAAGACAACCGCTCCTCCTCCGACAGCCCGGCCAACGGTTCCCGCGCGAAGCGCAACCCATCCCGCAGCTCCCGAGCGACCCGCAGCCCCTCCTCCGTAGCCGCAGCCAGCTTCACGCGCCGGTCGGCCGGATCGGGCCGCCGCTCCACCAGCCCCCGCGACTCCAGCCGGTCCACGATCCCCGTGACATTCGACGGCTCGCACTTCAGCTTCTGTGCCAGCTTCCGCATCGGCAGCGGCTCCAGCGACAGCAGACTCAGCAGCCGCGCCTGCGCCCCGGTCAGGGTGTGCTCGCCCGCCGCGTCCTCGTAGTCCGCGTAGAACCGGGCCACGACATCGCCGATGAGCTCGACGACCTCCATGGTCAGCGCGTCGGGGCGGCGGGTTTTCTCGGGTGTGGACATGACTCCAGGATACCCCGTTACTTGACAACATGAAATATTCAGGAGCATGGTTGTTTCAGGTACTGAAGTATTCGGTGCTGAAGTATTGAAGTCTTGCCCGCACGCTTGAAAGGCGCTCGTCATGATCAACCGCGAATGGCACCTGCTCAGCCGCCCCGTCGGCTGGCCGAAGCCCGAGGACTTCGCCCTGGTCGAGACGGAGGTTGGAGCGCCGGGCGAGGGCCAGGTGCTGGTCCGCAACAAGTACCTCTCGGTCGACCCGTACATGCGCGGCCGTATGAGCGACGCGAAGTCGTACGCCGCGCCCTTCGAGCTCGGCAAGGTCATGCAGGGCGGTGCGGTCGGCGAGGTCGTCGAGTCCAACGCCGAGGGCATCGCCGTGGGCGACCACCTGCTGCACTTCTTCGGCTGGCGCGAGTACGCGGTCCTGGACCCGAAGACCGCCGTCAAGGTCGACCCGGACGCGGCGCCGCTGAGCACGTACCTCGGTGTCCTCGGCATGACCGGCCTGACCGCCTACGCCGGCCTCCTGCGTGTCGGCGCCTTCAAGGAGGGCGACGCGGTCTTCGTGTCCGGCGCCGCGGGTGCCGTCGGCAGCCAGGTCGGCCAGATCGCCAAGCTCAAGGGCGCCTCGCGGGTCATCGGGTCCGCCGGCTCGGACGAGAAGGTCAAGCTCCTCGTGGAGGAGTACGGCTTCGACGCCGCCTTCAACTACAAGAACGGCCCGGTCCGGGAGCAGCTCAAGGAGGCCGCCCCGGACGGTATCGACGTCTACTTCGACAACGTCGGCGGCGAGCACCTGGAGGCCGCGATCGGCGCGCTCAACCTCAAGGGCCGGGCCGTGATCTGCGGCATGATCTCGGTGTACAACTCGACCGAGCCGACCCCCGGTCCGCGCAACATGGTCAAGATCGTGCAGAACCGGCTCCGCATCGAGGGCGTCCTCGTCGGCGACCACTACGACCTGCAGCAGCAGTTCGTCCAGGAGGTCGGCCCCTGGGTCGCCTCGGGGCAGCTGAAGTACCGCGAGACCGTCGTCGAGGGCATCGAGAACAACCTGGAGGCCTTCCTCGGGGTTCTGCGCGGCGACAACACCGGAAAGATGATCGTCAAGCTCTGACCCTTCGAGCGCCCCAAGAGGGCTGTTGCCGGATTTCCGACATGCGGTAACTTCTTTCCGAAACCGTCGTCGATCGTGGGCGCGAGTCGCGGCGGACCGAGGAGGAAGACAACCGCATGTCCATCCAGCAGACCGACGTCCTCTACACCGCCGTCGCCACCGCCGAGAACGGTCGCGACGGCCGGGTCGCCACCGACGACGGCAAGCTCGACGTCGTCGTGAACCCGCCCAAGGAGATGGGCGGCAGCGGCGCCGGCACCAACCCGGAGCAGCTGTTCGCGGCCGGCTACAGCGCCTGCTTCCAGGGCGCCCTGGGCGTCGTCGCCCGTCAGGAGCAGGCCGACATCTCCGGCTCGACGGTCACCGCGAAGGTCGGCATCGGCAAGAACGACGACGGCTTCGGCCTCGTCGTCGAGATCTCGGCCGAGATCCCGAACGTCGACGCGGACACCGCCAAGGGCCTCCTGGAGAAGGCCCACCAGGTCTGCCCGTACTCGAAGGCGACTCGCGGCAACATCACCGTGACGCTCGTCTGACGTCGCTCGTTGCGTACGACGAGAGGCCGCACCCTAGGACGTGGGGTGCGGCCTCTTGTCGTAACTCTCGTACGGCTCGTACGGCTCGTACGGCTCGTACGGCCCGTACGGCTCATGCCGCGATCAGCGGGCCAGCGCCGCCGTGTGGACCGCCTTCACCAGCCGCTCGTTCTCCGGCGCCGCCCCGCCCGGGTAGGCCATGCGCCGCCGGGTGTAGCCGTACGCCAGGCCGCTGCGCGGGTCCGCGAACGCCTGTGAGCCGCCCGCCCCGCTGTGCCCGAAGGTCCCGGCGCCCAGGAACGGGTACCAGGCCTCGGCCGTCGCCTGGAAGCCGAGGCCGAAGGCGCGGTGGGTGCGGGCCACCAGGTCGTAGCCGATCGAGTGGATCTGGCCGACCTCGGCGACCGTGTCCGGCTTCAGCAGCGGCGGCCGCCCGGCCACCTCGCTGATCGCCGCCGCGTACATCCCGGCGAGCCCGCGCGCGGCGGCCACTCCGCCCGCCGACGCCGGGCCCTTGGCGCGCACGGTACGGGAGTTGGGGTAGTCCACCAGGTCCCCCGGCTCGGGCACATGCGCGTTGAACGCGATCGAGGCGAGCGTGTGCGGCCCCCTCGGCGTCGCATCCAGCAGGGCCTGCTGCGTCGCCGTCGGGGCCATCGGCTGCACGGACCGGAAGCGGGGCTCCAGCTCCTCGGGCAGCCCCAGGAAGAAATCCAGCCCGTACGGCGCCCGCACCCGCTCCTCGTAGAGCTCCTGGAGGGTGTGGCCCGTGGCCCGCCGTACCACCTCTCCGGCGAGCGCGCCGATGACGAGCGCGTGGTAGCCGAAGGCCGTGCCCGGCCGCCAGAACGGCCGCTGGTCCGCGAGCCGCTCGGCGATCGCGCGGTCGTCGGCCAGCTCGTCCTCGCTGAACCCGGCGTCGAGCCCGATCAGCCCGGCGCGGTGCGCGAGCAGGTCCCGCAGCGTCAGCGCCGCCTTGCCGTCGGTTCCGAACTCCGGCCAGTAGTACGTCACTTTGCGGTCCAGCTCGAGCGTGCCGTCCTGGACGAGGAGCGCGACGACCAGGTGGGCGGCCCCCTTGGTCGACGAGAACACGCCGTAGAGGGACTCGGCGTCGTTGCCGTCCCCGGCCCACAGGTCGACGACCTTCCGGCCGTGCACATACGCGCACAACTGTCCTTCGTAGTCGGGCAGTTCCCCCGCCGCGAACGCGGCGAACTCCTCGCGCACCACCTCGAAGCCGTCCTCGACGGTGCCGTGGATCTCTCGCGTCATCCGTACTCCTCGATCTCAGCCGCTGCTCGCGTGTGCCATGGTGATCAATGCCCGTCCGACCTGCGGGAATTCTCCCTTCGGATGGTCCCGGAAGAGGGGCTCCGTGCCGAACAGGACGGCATGCGGGCCACTGACGACCGAGGCCTGTCCGGCCGCGGCAGCCGGACCTCCCGAGCCGTCGTCGAGCGGCCTCCAGTGCCCGGAGACGAGCGGACTGCCCGTCGCGTACGACTGCTCCACCCGCACCCCGGGACCGAGATCCGTGAACCACACCGGCGCATAGACGAACCCGTAGTCGGTGGCACCGGCCGTCACCGGCCCCGAATTCACCACCCGCACCACGCCGTTGGCGTCCCCGTTGCCCTCGACCGGCTTCACCGCCAGCAGCCCGGCCGCCGAGCCGAGCGCCGCACCGACGCTCCCGCGGCCGACGAAACCATGACCGGCGGCCAGGAAGCCGTCGAGGGCGCTGCGCGCGGCCGGGGTGAGGTCGTCGCGTTCGAGCCCGGCCGACACGAAGAGCACATCCACCGCGGACCAGTCGAAGCCCGCGTTGAGGACGTCCGTCGAGACCGGCGTGACCTCGAAGTTCATCTCCCGCAGCGCGAAGAGCTCACCCGGAGTGACGGCGGCGGCCACGCGGATGCGACGCAGCTCGCGTCCGCCGGTGTCCTTCGTCGCGTCGAAGGCGACGCCGTAAGTCTTTGCCGCCACCGTGGCCAGGGCGCGCGCCGACGACGGCACGATCGCGCTTCCGTCCCCGGACTGCCGTACCGAAACCCCCTGCCGGAGAAGGGAGTTGAGGGCCGCGAACTCCCGGGGGTCGTCGAGCCGCAGACGCAGGGTGCCCTGCGGGGCGACGTACCCGACGGGCGCGGCGGCCGAGACGCGGTGCAGGGGTACGCCGGTGAGGCTGCCGCCGGGCACGGCACGGACCGTGGCGCCCCACAGCCGCCCGAGACTCCAGCCCGAGATGTCGTACATGACCGATACCTTGCCACTGATGTCCCGCCCGTCCGCGAGAAGCACATTGGCGAGTCCCCGCTTGGGCTGATGCATGTCGACGACGTACGAGCCCCTCGCGTACGACCGTCCGCCGAGCCGGAAGGCGCCGCTCGCGCGCTCGACGCGGACGTCGTTCGCGACCAGGTGGTCGACGAGGCGGGCGGCGGCGGTGTCGGACCGGCCGCCCGCGGGGATGACGTACGCCCGCGGGAAGGTCGTCGTGTAGACGTCCTCCGGGCCGATGCCGGGGACGCCCGGGACGGTCTCGGCCGAGACCGGTACCTGCCGGGCGCCCGTCGCCCCGCGCCGGAACTCCTCGATCTGGTCGGCGACCAGGGAGGTGCGGTGGGTCCGGACGAAGTCGAGGGTCGCGCGCAGGGCCGCGCCCGCGACGTCGACGTTGATCGCGGAACGGCGGCGCAGCTCGGTGACCGGCAGGGTGTCGTAGGCCTCGTTGTTCACGGTCATCGGGATCTCCACCGTGTGCGCGGCGACCGTGCCGTGGAAGGCCGCGTACTGCGGGGTGAAGATCGGCGGCCAGTCGTCCCAGCCCTCCTGCTGGTCCCGGAAGGGGATCTGGACCGGCTCCACGCCGTCCTTCGCGGGGGTGTAACCGAGGCCGTTGACGGCGGCCTCCATGCCGAGGGCGTTCGCGTAGGTGTTCTTGAGGAAGAGGTCGTACTCGTAGTTCTCGCCGTGGGGCGGGGTGGTCGGCTCGATGAGGGTGCCGTTGACATAGCCGTGCAGATCGAGCATGACGGCCGGCTGCTTGTCGATCTCGATCTGCCGCATCGCCCGCACCTCGGGCTGCGAGGCGGTCACGAAGTCCCGGTTGAGATCGAAGCCGTTGGCATTGGTGCGGGTTCCGGCGATACGGCCGTCCGGATTGGCGGTGATGTTGAAGTAGAGGCGGGTGTGGGCGAGGAGGTCCTTGGTCTTGGTGTCCTTGGCGGTCGCGAGCTGCTCGATGAGCTTGAGGGAGGCGTCGGTGCCCTCCCACTCGTTGCCGTGGATGTTGTTGTTGAAGAAGACGGGGGCTTTGTAACTCGCCGTGATTTCAGGCGATTTGGCGGCTGTGACGGGCGCGTTCTCGATGAGTTCGCGCATCCGTTCCTGGGCGCCGGCCTCGCGAGCCGTCTCGGGGGCGGTGATCGTGACCAGATAGAGCCGGTGTCCGCCGGCCGAACGGCCGGTGACCTCGACGCTCACCCGGTCGCCGAGCCGCTGCAGGGCGTTCAGCTCCGGCGCGATGGCGTGGTACGGGGTGAGGCCGAGCTTGATGGACTTGTCGGCGGGGTTCTCGGCGTCGGGGGAGAGGGTTTGCCGGCGCGGGTAGCCGCGGGTGGCGTCGAGGGCGGGGGTTTCGGCGGCGAGGGCTCGTCGGGCCGTGCTCGCGGGGGTCCGGGCGGCCTGGTGGTCGAGGGGCGAGCCCTCGCGGACCGGTGGCGGCTTGGGGCGGGCGTCGGCGGCGTAGGGGGTGAGCAGGAACGATCCGGTCAGGGCGAGAGTGGCGATCAGGGCAGGTCTCGCAAGGACGGTTCTCGTGGTGCGCACGCGTACCTCCTCGGGGCTTCCTGAGATCGGTACGGCGAGATGTACCTGTTCGACTCAACCGCAACAAGAGGGAGTTCGCGTCACGGGTGGCCCGGATGGCCCATCGCCGGGTGGGAGGGAGGGGGCGACGCGGCCCGCCGGATGGGGGCATCCTGAGGGCGACCGCCGGCACACAGGCTCCAGCCGAGGAGAGCCCATGGCAACGATCCCCTCGCTCCCCAGCAGGGACGACGTGCTGCGCATGGCACGCAACACCACCGACATCACCGGCCAGCTCCTGGACACGGCCCAGAACATCACCAGAATCGCGATGAACACCTTCGACCCACGGGACGGCTCGGGCGCGGAGGTGCTGCGCGTCCTGCGCGAGACCACCGCGGAACTGGCCGAGGCGAGCGCGTCGCCGCAGGCGCAGGAGGCGTTCTACCGGATCGTCGACACCCTGACCCGGCTGGGCACCAGCGGCGCGCCGCTCGCCGTGCACCCCGTGAGCGAACCTGCGCAGGCACTGCTGACGGCGATCGGCGACAGCCTCCTGCCGGTGCTGGACGCGGTCGAGCCGGCCGTCGAGGAGTTCGCGGACGCCCTCGGCGACCTGGTCGAGGCGACCTCCCCACTGCTGCCCGCGGCGGCCGGCGTGGCCGCCGGGGCGCTGCTCGCGGTGACACCGGTACTGCGGGCAGCGGCGGACGTCCTGCGCGAGTCCTCGCCCGAACTCCGCCGCGTGGCCGACGCGTTGACCGCGGCCCTGGCCCCGCTGATGCCCCTCCAGGTCGCCCTCGCGGAACGCGCCGCGGCCGCCGGAGCGGGCGTCGTCCGAGCGGCCCTGCCCCCACTGGCCGACCTCGCGGAGGCCGCAGCGGCAACGACGAAGGCGGCCCGACCGCTACTCGTCGCGAGCGAAGAACTGCTGGTGACCGGCCTGGAACAACTCCAGCCCCTGCTGCTGGCCGCGGCCTCCCGAGCGGGACGGGTGGCACGGGCGGCGGCAGTACGGGTGTCGGCGGCTGTTTCGCCGGCGGCGGACCGGGGAGTCGTGGTCGCAGTCTCAACGCCGTGAGCTGCAGCGCCCTTCAGGGGCGCGGGGAACTGCGCGACAAGCCACAAACAACCCGCACTCCGCAGCCCAGAAAGACCCCCACCCCCTCACCGATAGAGTTCCCCCATGCGTGATCTCGGGGCGGGCTTCACTTACCTTCTGCAAGGCCAACGATGGGTGGCCAGGCACGGCAAGCAGTACGGCTTCGGACTGCTGCCGGGCCTGATCACCCTCGTGCTCTACGTCGCCGCCCTGGTGGCGCTCGCCCTCCGGGGCGAAGACGCAGTCACCTGGGCAACCCCCTTCGCCGACACCTGGTCCAGCCCCTGGCAAGGCCTCTTCCGCGGCTTCCTCACCGCCGTGCTCTTCGCCCTGGCCCTCCTCCTGGCCGTCCTCACCTTCACCGCGGTGACGCTGCTGATCGGCCAGCCCTTCTACGAGAACCTCTCCGAGAAGGTCGACGCGGACGTGTCGCCCGACGGCACCGCCCCCGAGTCCGGCCTCCCCCTCTGGCACGAACTGTGGATCTCGGCCCGCGACAGCCTCCGGATCGTCGGACGCGCACTGCTCTGGGGCGTCCTGCTCTTCGCCCTCGGTTTCGTCCCGCTCGTCGGCCAGACCGTGGTCCCGGTGATCGGCTTCTTCGTCACCGGCTTCTTCCTCACCGAGGAACTCACCGCGGTGGCCCTCCAGCGCCGTGGCGTCGAACTGCGCGCCCGCCTCACCCTGCTCCGCTCCCGCAAGACCCTGGTCTGGGGCTTCGGCACCCCGCTGGGCCTGGCCTTCCTGGTCCCGTTCGTCGCGGTGTTCCTGATGCCGGGCGCCGTCGCGGGCGCCACGCTGCTGGCGCGGGAGCTGCTGGGCGAGGAGACCGACGAGGACGGTGCCGACGCCGCCGAGGAGCCCGAAGGGGAAGCCGTCACCCAGCGGCCGTGGCATTGACCGCCACGGTCAGGATCGCTCGTACCTGCGTGATGATGTCCTGCCTGTTCTGCAGGAACTGCGGGTCCGTGACCGTCCCGGTCGCCGGATCGGTGTTGCCCGTGCCGAACTGCAGGACGGGTGTGTGCACATGGCCGCCGGGCAGGGTGTCGTGCAGCCCGAGACGGTCCCGCAGCAGGGTGGCCCGGTAGGCGATCTCGTTGGACAGGTAGTTCCCGCCGCCACCCGCCCGCGCGGTGGACCCGGCCGTCGGCCCGTCCGGCCGTACGACGGGATCGGTGCCGCCCGCCGGGATCTCGGTCACCTCCGTGTGGTCGTACACCGGGAAGCGTCCCGTGTTCGCGGCCACGATCTCCTTGTACGGCAGAGTGGTCGTCGTCCACTGCGGTTGTGAGGCGGGATCGCTGACCGGGACGGTCTCCGTCCGGCTGATGTTGTCGTTGTCGGGGAACCCGCCCCGCCAGGCCCCGTTGGTCCGCTCCACGTCGAACCGCCCCACCCGGCCCTGGCTCACGGTCGTGAAGAGATCCACCTTCTTCAGATACGGCCGCAGCGTCCGCTCCACCGTGCCGTCGGCGAAATCCTGCCAGCGCACCGGGAACACGACCGTCTCGACCCGGGCCGGCCCGTCCGCCGTCTCGATCACCGTGCCGTCGAGCGCGAGCGCGGTGGCACCGGACGGGTTGGAGATCCGGATGTCCCGGTCGAGCGTGAACGGGTCGAAGCCGGTGACCAGAACCCGCCTCAAGCCCTTGCCGTGCTGCGGGTAACGCACTTCCGTCTGTCCGCGCGAGGTGCGCTCCAACGCATCGATCAGCGCCGCCCGTTGCCCCTCGCTCAGCCCGAACTCCGGGTTCCAGGTGCGCACTTCCCGCGTCATCCCGAGCCGCGCCCAGTACAACGGCCGGTCGTCGTCCCGTGCCAGATCCCCACCCGCCGGCCCACGCCCCTGCGCCCGGTCCACGGCCCGCCGCCACAGCGCCGACCCTTCGTGTACGACGATGCGGTGGGCCTGCGCGTAGGAGCGGGCCCCGTCCAGCGCGTGGGTGAGCCCGGGTGCCACGTCGTCGAATCCGGACCGATCGAGGATCTCCTGGGGCACGGCCTTGTCGAGCCGCTGCTCCTCGACGGTGGGGGATGGGACCGTCCCGGCGGCGGTCGCCGTGGTGGGGGCGGCGAACCCGGCCACCAGGGCCAGTCCGAGTACACCGATCCGAACGCGTATGGAATTCAAGGGAGTTCAGGTCCTTCCGTCGCCGTCGTGGGGGAGCGTGGTGCGGACGGCCGCAGTATCGCCCGACGGAAGTGGTCTACGCCATGGTGTGCGTGTGTCAGTTGTGCTTCCGGCCACCTGAATACGTGTAGCTACCCGGGGATACGGGCCACCGCTTCCCGCAGCGCTCCGACGAACGCCTCAACGGCCGGTGTCGGCGCCTGCCCCCGTGCCGTCGCCGCGTACACCGCCCGGGCCGGAGCTCCCTCGTCGAGGACCGGCAGCAGTGCGATGTCCGGGCGTACGGACTCGGCGGCCAGGGCCGGGACCAGGGTGACGCCCAGTCCTGCGGCGACGTACCCCTGCTTGGCGGTCCACTCGCCGACGACATGCGTCACGCGCGGGCGGAAGCCCTGGCGCAGGGCCGCGTCCAGGAGGGTGCCCTCGGGGCGGGAGCTGCCGGAGATCCAGTCGGCGTCGGCGAGTTGAGCGAGCCGTACCGGGCCCTCGCGGCCGGCCAGGGGGTGGTCGGCGGGGACGGCGACGTACAGCGACTCGTCGAGGAGGTGGTGGAGTTCGTACGACTCCAGGGGTGCACGGCCGGTCGTCGAGACGACCGCCAGGTCCAGGTGGCCCGCGGCCAGCCGGTCCAGGAGGCCGGGCGTGAGGCCCTCCTCGCGGGAGAGCCGGACGCGGGGGTGGCGGGCCCGGAACGCGGCCAGGGCGTGCGGCACCAGCGCCGCGTCGGCCGTCGCGAACGCCCCGAACCGCAGCCGCCCGCCCGCCACTTCACGCAGGGCGGCCAGTTCGCGCACGGCGCCGTGCAGGGCTTCGAGGACGGCCTCCGCGTGCGGCACGAGGACGCGGCCGGCCTCCGTCATTCGCACACCGCGCGGCAGGCGGTCGAAGAGCGGGCCGCCGCCCAACGCCCCTTCCAGCGCGGCGATCTGTCGCGACACCGCGGACTGCGTCCACCCCAGCGACTTCGCGGCAACCGTGAACGACCCGTGCCGGGCCACTTCCAGGAACACCCGCAGCCACACGGTGGAGAGCTCCGGCTCGTGATGCGTGTTCGGCATGGCAGCCATGCTAGACATTCGCTTGTCGCATCCCGCGGTCGTGCCTAGCGTCGAGGGCATGCAGGTCACCATCGGAAACCCCGCCTCCGCGCCCCAGCCGCTGAGCCCCTACTACTCCCAGGTCGCCCGCGTCGAACACGCCGACGGCAGCGCCCTGTTGTTCCTCTCCGGCCAGATCGCCGAGGGTGCCACCCTCGCCGAGCAGACCCGGGGTGTCTTCGAGACGATCGACGCTCTGCTCAAGGCCCACGGCGCGACCCTGGCCGACGTCATCAACATCCGTACGTACCTGACGGACATCGGTCGGCTCGAGGAATACGGCTCCGTGCGGCGGGAGTTCCTCACCGGGACGCCGCCCACCAGCATGACGTTCGAGGTGCCCCGGCTGTTCCGGCCCCAGGCCCTGGTCGAGATCGAAATCGTGGCGGCGGTGCCGGCCGGCAGGTGATACTGCCGCGCGTGAAGACAGCGAAGGCATTCAACCTGGGCGTCCTCTTCCTCATCGAACTCGGCGCCCTCGCGGCCGTCGGCTGCTGGGGGTTCACGCGGGACGTGGCGACCCCGCTCGTCTGGCTCCTTGGCCTCGGCGCCCCGGCCGTACTGATCGTGCTGTGGGCGCTGTTCGGCTCGCAGAAGGCGTCGTACAAGACCCGCGGCGGGGTCCGTGTCGCCTTCGAACTCCTCTGGTTCGGAGCGGGAGTTGCCGCGCTGGTCGCCGCCGGGGCGTACGCATGGGCGATCGCCTTCGCCCTCGTGTGCGCCGTCAGCAAGACCCTCGCCGTCGTCTGGCGCCAGTAGCAGGCGAGTTCACGCCTCCTCGCCCAGCAGCGCGAGAAAGTCCCGAAACGCCCCCGGCATGTCCACCGACTCCGGGTCCAGCAGCCACTGGTACTGCAAGCCATCCATCACGGCGACGAGCAGCGGAGCCGTCCGCTCAGGCGTGAGCCCGTTCGGCAGCCGGTCCCCGTACTCGGTGCGCAGCACCGCCGCCATGCTCTCCCGCACCTGCCGGTACCGCTCGGTGAAGTACGCCCGCGCCGGATGCCCCTCCGTCACGCTCTCGCCCAGCAGCGCCGAGAAGGTCTGGATGATGCCGGGCCGCATCGCGTTGTACTCGACCAGCGAGGCCAGCAGGTCCACCCGCCAGTGCGTGGCCGGTACGGCATCCCACTGGTCCCGGTCCTTCAGGACGGCGACCAGCAGCGCGTCCTTGGTCGGGAAGTAGTGCAGCAGCCCCTGCTGGGTGAGCCCGACGCGCTCCGCCACCGCGGCCAGGCTCGCACCCCGGTAACCGCGCTCGGCGATCACCTCCAGCGCCGCCCGCACGATCTCCGCGCGCCGTTCCTCGCTCCTGACCCTGGCGTTCATGGCGTCACCGTACGACATCCTCGTAGAGTCAATATTACGGCCCGATAACGAAACCTACCGTGTTACAGGTGACGGGTGCACGATGGGACCCAGGACGACCTGACTCGATGAGGAGGCACCGCGATGGCGGGAACCCCTGGAACCTCTCCGGCCGACCGGGCGCGCGAGGCCGCGGTCGACGCGGCGCTCGGCAAGCTGGACCTGGACGCCAAGGCCCGGCTGCTGTCCGGCCAGGACATGTGGTCCCTGCCCGCCCTGCCGGAGATCGGCCTGAAGTCCCTCGTCATGTCCGACGGTCCGATCGGGGTGCGCGGTGTGCGGTGGACCGCCGACGACCCGTCCATCGCCCTGCCCTCCCCGACCGCCCTGGCCGCCACCTGGGACCCGGAACTCGCCCGCCGGGCCGGCACGCTGCTGGCGCAGGAGGCCCGCCGCAAGGGCGTGCACGTGCTGCTCGCCCCCACGGTCAATCTGCATCGCTCTCCGCTCGGCGGGCGGCACTTCGAGGCGTACAGCGAGGACCCGTATCTGACCGGACTCATCGGTGCCGGGTATGTGCAAGGCGTTCAGTCGGGCGGCGTCGGCACCACGGTCAAGCACTTCGTCGCCAACGACGCCGAGACCGACCGCTTCACGGTGAACAACCTCGTCTCCCAACGCGCCCTGCGGGAGCTCTACCTGGCCCCCTTCGAGCTCATCGTCGAGAACGCCCACCCCTGGGGCATCATGACCGCCTACAACACGGTCAACGGCACGACGATGACCGAGCACCGGTATCTCGTGAATGAAGTCCTGCGCGGCGAATGGGGCTTCGACGGCTACAACGTCTCCGACTGGATGGCCGCCCGGTCGACGGTCGACGCCATCGAGGGCGGTCTCGACGTCGCCATGCCCGGCCCGCAGACCGTGTACGGCGCCCCGCTGGCCCAGGCCGTACGGGACGGCAAGGTCGAGGAGACCGTGGTCGACGAGGCGGTACGCAACGTCCTGCGGCTGGCCGCCCGCGTCGGCGCCCTGGAGAGCGCCGAGCCGGCCGTCACCGAACTGCCCGAGACCGTCGACGGCATCGGACTGGCCCGCGAGATCGCCCGCCGAGCCTTCGTCCTCGTGAAGAACGACAGCAACGCCCTGCCTCTCAAGCCGGGCACGGTGGCCTTGATCGGCGCCGCCGCCCGCGACGCCCGCGTCCTCGGCGGGGGTTCGGCGACGGTCTTCCCGGCCCGTGTCGTCTCCCCGCTCGACGGCCTCACCGCCGCCCTGCCCGAGGGCACCCTCACTTACGCCGTCGGCGCCGACCCCAACACCGAACTCGCCGTGGCCGACAAGGGTTTCGAGCTGCGGGCCGTGTGCCGGGACGCGGACGGGAACGTCATCGGCACGGGCTCCGCGCCCAACGGCCAGATCCAGTGGATGGGTTCGGACCTCCCCGAGGGCGTCACCCACGACAGGCTCCACACCGTCGAGCTGACCGGTACCTTCACCCCGCGCGACACCGGCCCGCACACCTTCGGCATCAAGGGCACGGGCCACTTCACCCTCACCGTCGCCGGCACCACGTACTACGACGACGTCCAGCGCCCCGCCGACGACAGCGACCCCTTTGAGGCGTTCTTCGGCTCCCCGGTGCCCCGCGCCCAGCCCGAACTGACCGCCGGCGAACCGGTCGACGTCTCCCTCACCCATGTCTTCGCGCTCCCCGAGGAGGTCCCCTTCAAGGTCGTCGCCTTCGCCCTCGCCCACCAGGAGCCGCAGCGCGACGCCGACGAGCTGATCGCCGAGGCCGTCGAGGCCGCCCGTGCCGCCGACACCGCCGTGGTCGTGGTCGCCACCACCGACCGCGTGGAGTCGGAGGGCTTCGACCGCAAGGACCTCACCCTCCCCGGCCGCCAGGACGAACTGGTCCGCGCCGTCGCCGCCGCCAACCCGAACACCGTCGTGGTGGTCAACTCCGGCTCCCCGGTCGAGCTCCCGTGGCGCGACGAGGCCGCAGCCGTCCTGCTCAGCTGGTTCCCCGGCCAGGAGGGCGGCGCGGCCCTCGCGGACGTGCTGACCGGCGCGTACGAGCCGGGCGGCCGCCTGCCCACCACCTGGGGCTCCCTGTCCGACGCCCCGGTCACCCAGGTGGTGCCCGAGGGCGGCGAACTCCCGTACACCGAGGACGTCTTCATCGGCTACCGGGCCTGGGAGAAGCAGGGCCGCACCCCCTCCTACCCCTTCGGCCACGGGCTCGGCTACACCGACTGGACCTACGAATCCGTCGAGGTCGACGGCACCACCGCCAGGATCCGCGTCCGCAACTCCGGTGAGCGCGCGGGCCGCGAGGTCGTGCAGGTCTACCTGGCGCCGACCGAGCCCGGCCCCGACCGCCCGGCACGCCGGCTGGCGGGCTTCGCGGGCGTCGAGGCGGCCCCCGGCGAGACCGTCGAAGCGGTCATCTCCGTTCCCCGCCGCGCCTTCGAGGTCTGGGACGAGGCAACCGACTCATGGTCATTTGTGAAGGGTTCGTACGAGATCCAGGTGAGCCGCTCGATCACCGACCGCCGCCTCACCGCGACGATTAACGTCTGAGACGGGGGCAAGCCTCCCCCCACGAACAGCCCCGGTCCGGGACCTGACCCCTGGACCGGGGCAAGTGCGTTTCACGGCCCCTGAGGGCGCTCTACCGCACGCCGAAGCCGTACACCGTCTCGGACCGGAACACCCCGCCCGGCCGCAGCACCGTGCTCGGGAAGTCCGGGCGGTTCGGGGAGTCTGGGAAGTGCTGGGTCTCCAGTGCGATGCCGTCGCCGGGGGCGAAGGGGGCGGACAGGTGGTCGGCGGTGTACAGCTGGAGGCCCGGTTCGGTGGTCGCCACGGTCAGGACCCGGCCGGACGCCGGGTCGTACAGTTCGGCGACCTCCCGGGGGGCATCCGTCACCCCGCCGTCGAGCACGAAGTTGTGGTCGTACCCGGCGCCGACCTTCCGCGCCTGACGGAAGTCGAAGCGGGTGCCCGTCACGTCGGCGAGCTCGCCGGTCGGGATCAGGTCGGAATCGACCGGGGTGAAGCGGGAGGCGGCGAGCCGCAGTTCGTGGCCGCCCGCGTTGCCGGAGCCGCCGAGGTTGAAGTAGCTGTGGTTCGTCAGGTTCACCACGGTCGGCGCGTCCGTCACCGCCTCGTACGCGATCCGCAGCGCACCGTCGGCGTCCAGCGTGTACGTCGCCGAAACCTCCAGCCGCCCCGGGAAGCCCTCCTCCCCGTGCGGGCTCACCCGGCTCAGGCGCACCCCGTGCTCCCCGTCCGGCGTCACGTCCCATACGCGCTTGTCGAAGCCGCGCGGGCCGCCGTGCAGGGAGTTGGGCGCGTTGTTCGGCTCCAGGGCGTAGGTCACCCCGTCCAGCGGGAAACGGCCGCCCGCGATCCGGTTGGCGTACCGGCCGATGAGCGCGCCCAAGTACGGCTCCGGGTGGTTGAGATAGCCGTCCAGATCCGCGAACCCCAGCACCACGTTCCCGGTATGTCCGTCCCGGTCCGGGAGCTCCACCGACTGCACGATCCCGCCGTACGACAGGATCCGCACCCGCACACCGGCCCGCTCCAGGGTCCAGCGGTGAACCGCGGTGCCGTCGGGAAGTGTGCCGAAGAGTTCGTTCATGTGCGGAACTTTAGGTCACGCCTTCTTGGCGGTGACGGCTCGGTACGCGATCTCCGCCAGCCGCGCCTGGCCGTTCACACTCGGGTGGAACCAGTCCCAGTGGCTCAACTGGTCGGTCCCGAACCGGTACTCGTACACCGCGCCCCCGTCGAACCGGCAGCGCCGGTCCTTCGCGCAGACCTCCTGAAGCACCTTGTTGTACGCCTCCACCCGCTTCTGCACCGTGTCCCGCCGCAGCGTCGCCGCCGAGTCCAGCGCGTCCGCGTCGCCCAGCATGGAGGGGCAGATGCCGAGCTTCCACACCTGCTTGCCCAGCGGGTTGGTACGGCCCTGGGACCACAGCCGCTTCAGGTTCGGCACGCTCGCCACGTACACCTGCGTCCTGGGCAGCGACTTGCGCAGGATGCCCAGCGCGTCCTCGAAGTCGGCGCGGAAGCTCTCCACCGAGGTCATGGCGGAGGTGCTGGCCCGGCAGGCGTCGTTCGCCCCCGCCATCACCGTCACCAACTGCGGCCTGCGCGTCACCGCCTGCGCCAGCTGGCCCGGCAGGTCCGCCATCCGCGCCCCGGTCACCGCGTAGTTCCAGCTGCGCGACGCCGCCTGCGCCCTGCCCAGCAGCCGTACGGCGAGACTGTCGACCTTGGCGCTGCTGCCGGTCGCCCAGGACACCTCGGGGCAGTCCGACAGGACCGTACAGGCGTCGAAGCCGCGTGTGATGGAGTCACCGACCGCGGCGATCGAACGGGGGCTCACGTCCCAGGTCGGTGCCGGCTTCGCGCTGTGCGCCTTGGTGCCCGTCGGCCCGGCGGAGTTGCCACCCACGGCGTCGCAGCCGGCGACGCCCAGGACGGTCGCCGCCACGGCGGCGAGTACGGCCCGTGAACGGTGGCTTGGCTTCCGCATACGTCGGCGATCCCCTCGGTCCAGTCCGGCTACGTACGGATGTGTCCCCCCATAACAACGCGCGAGAGTTCCCGATCCACGCACCATGCAACGGTTCACACCCGTACAAGCGTCCTGCCGGGTGAATGGCGGACGTTTCAGCGCATCGGGACCGACGGTACGTCACACTCCTTGCGCCGCCGCACGGTAGCCTCGCCATCAACGTGGCTGCCCGGCCACACCGTCCGCCAGTTCGCCAGATTGTCCTGCTCTGCCCGGAGGTCCCGGTGACGACACGTGGGGTTCTGTACGTGCACTCCGCGCCGCGCGCGCTGTGCCCGCACGTCGAGTGGGCCGTCGCCGGGGTGCTCGGCACGCGCGTCAACCTCGACTGGATCCGGCAGCCCGCCGCCCCCGGCACCTGGCGCTCGGAGTTCTCCTGGCAGGGCGAGGTGGGCACGGCGTCCAAGTTGGCGTCGGCGCTGCGCGGCTGGCACCTCCTGCGCTTCGAGGTCACCGCCGAGCCCTGCCCCACCGCCGAGGGCGAGCGCTACAGCTGCACCCCCGACCTCGGCATCTTCCACGCCGTCACCGGCATCCACGGCGACATCCTCATCCCGGAGGACCGCCTGCGCGCCGCCCTGTCCCGCTCACAACAGGGCGAAACGGAACTGGAAGCCGAGATCGCCAAGCTGCTCGGAAAGCCGTGGGACGACGAGTTGGAGCCCTTCCGGTACGCGGGTGAGGGCGCCCCGGTGCGCTGGCTGCACCAGGTGGTGTGAGGCAAGGCTTTAGGCTTTTAGGGGCGCGGGGCTGTATCGATATGCGGCTCCGCCGCGTGGGCGCGACAAGCCCCCACCGGCCCGCAGACAAACAAACGACATGTGGCCCGCCCCCAACCCGGGTGCGGGCCACACGCCGTTAACGGCAAATACTCAGACCGTACGGAACGCCAGCACCACGTTGTGCCCACCAAACCCGAACGAGTCGTTCAGAGCGGCAATCCGGCCCTCGACAGGAAGCTTCCGGGCTTCGCCACGGACGATGTCCGCCGCCGCCTCCGCCTCCGGGTCGAGGTTCTCGATGTTGATGGTCGGCGGAGCAACCCGGTGGTACAGCGCGAGGATCGCCGCGACGGACTCGACACCGCCTGCACCACCCAGCAGGTGACCGGTCATCGACTTGGTGGCGGAAACCGCCATGTGGTCGGCCTCGTCGCCGAACACCTTCCGCAGCGCCTTCAACTCGGCCACGTCACCGGCCGGCGTCGAGGTGGCGTGCGCGTTGACGTGCACGATCTCGGCCGGGTCCAGGTCGGTGCGCTCCAGCAGGTTCTGCAGGGCGTGCGCGATGCCGCGGCCCTCCGGCTCGGGCTGCACGATGTCGTGGGCGTCGGAGGAGACGCCCTGCCCGACCGCCTCCGCGTACACGCGGGCGCCGCGCTTGGCGGCGTGCTCGGCGGACTCCAGGACGAGGACGCCGGCGCCCTCGCCGAGGACGAAGCCGTCACGGGCGACGTCGTAGGGCCGCGAGGCGCCCTGCGGGTCGTCGTTGTTCTTGGACATCGCCATCATGTTGCCGAACGCGGCGATGGGGAGCGGGTGGATGGCCGCCTCCGTGCCACCCGCGACGACGACGTCGGCGCGGCCGGTGCGGATCATCTCGATGGCGTAGCCGATGGCCTCGGCGCCCGACGCGCAGGCGGAGACCGGCGTGTGCACGCCCGCACGGGCGCCCACGAGCAGGCCCACGTTGGCGGACGGGCTGTTCGGCATCAGCATGGGGACGGTGTGCGGGGAGACGCGGCGGACGCCCTTCTCCTTGAGCACGTCGTACTGGTCGAGCAGGGTCGTCACACCGCCGATGCCGGAGGCGATGACGGCACCGAGACGGTCCGGGTCGATGGCGGCGTCCTCGCCGGCCTTGTCGGTGAAACCGGCGTCGGCCCAGGCCTCCTTGGCCGCGATCAGCGCGAACTGCGCCGAGCGGTCCAGGCGGCGGGCCTGCGGCCGCGGGATGACCTCGGAGGGCTCCACGGCGACCGGCGCGGCGATGCGGACCGCCTGCTCGGCGGCCCACTCCTGCTCCAGGGGCTTCACGCCGGACTTGCCGGCGATCAGGCCCTCCCAGGTAGAGGCTGCGTCGCCACCCAGCGGTGTGGTTGCGCCGATACCGGTGACGACCACGGTGCGATTGGTCGGGCTCACGGGAATTCTTTCTCCAACGGATCGGGATTCAGCGGCGCCACCGCCGGGTGGCGGGGCAATGCAGCCGGGCCTATAAGGCTCAGGCCTGGTGCTTGAGGATGTAGTTGGTCGCGTCGCCGACCGTCTTGAGGTTCTTGACATCCTCGTCCGGGATCTTGACGTCGAAGCGCTCTTCAGCGGCGACGACGACCTCGACCATGGACAGCGAGTCGACGTCCAGGTCGTCGGTGAAGGACTTGTCCAGCTGGACGTCCTCAACCGGGATGCCGGCGATCTCGTTCACGATGTCGGCGAGACCGGCGACGATCTCTTCCTGAGTGGCGGCCATGTCAGGCGCTCCTTCGTAGTAATCCAGAGGGTGTGGCGCCCGCCGCGTCAGCGGCAGGTGTTGCAGTGCTTTCCGCACCGGATCCGATGATGATCCGGCACGGAGTGCCTAGGGGAGGGTAACGACCGTCGCGGCGTACACGAGACCCGCCCCGAAGCCGATGACGAGCGCGGTGTCGCCGCTCTTCGCCTCGCCGGTCGCCAGAAGCCGCTCCATGGCGAGCGGAATCGAGGCGGCCGAGGTGTTGCCGGTGGTACGTACGTCACGCGCGACCGTGACGTGCTCCGGCAGTTTCAGCGTCTTCACCATCGAGTCGATGATCCGCTCGTTGGCCTGGTGGGGAATGAAGACGTCCAGGTCGTCCGGGGTGATCCCGGCCGCGTCCAGCGCCTGCTGGGCGACCTTCGCCATCTCGAACACGGCCCAGCGGAACACCGCCTGGCCCTCCTGCGTGATCGCAGGGAACTTGGCGACCTCGCCGTCGCGGTAGTCGGTCCACGGCACGGTCTGCTTGATCGTCTCGGACTTGTCGCCCTCGGAGCCCCACACGGTCGGGCCGATCGCCGGTTCCGGGGAGGGGCCGACCACGACCGCGCCCGCGCCGTCGCCGAACAGGAAGGCCGTCGCGCGGTCCTCCAGGTCGGTGAGGTCGGACAGCCGCTCCACGCCGATGACGAGGACGTACTCCGCGGAGCCCTCGACGATCATGCCCTTGGCGAGCGTGAGGCCGTAGCCGAAGCCGGCGCAGCCCGCCGAGATGTCGAAGGCTGCGGCCTTGTTCGTGCCGAGCTTGTCGGCGATCTCCGTCGCCACGGCCGGGGTCTGCTTGAAGTGCGAGACGGTTGAGACGATCACGCCGCCGATCTGCTCGGCGGAGATCCCCGCGTCGGCGATCGCCTTGCCGGACGCCTCGATCGACATCGCGGCGACGGTCTCCTCGTCGGAGGCCCAGTGCCGGGTCTCGATGCCGGAGCGCGAACGGATCCACTCGTCGGAGGAGTCGATCGTCTCGAGGATCACCTCGTTGGGCACCACCCGGGTCGGGCGGTAGCCGCCCACGCCGAGGATGCGCGCGTACGGGGCGCCCTTGCTGGGCTTGATCTTCGACATCTTCGTACGGCTCCTTGGGGTCAGGCGTTGGCGTGCTCAGCGATGAGCTCGCGGGCCGCGTCGAGGTCGTCGGGGGTCTTGAGCGCGAGGGTCTTCACGCCCGGCAGCGCGCGCTTGGCGAGGCCGACCAGCGTGCCGCCGGGGCAGACCTCGATGATCGCGGTCGCGCCGAGCTCCTTGAAGGTCTCCATGCACAGGTCCCAGCGGACCGGGTTGGCGACCTGGCCGACCAGGCGCTCCAGCACCTCGGCGCCGGTGGCGACCGTCTGCCCGTCCTTGTTGGAGACGTACGTGAACTTCGGGTCGGCGGGGGTCAGTTCGGCGGCGGCCTTCGCCAGCGCCTCGACCGCGGGTGCCATGTGGCGCGTGTGGAAGGCGCCGGCGACCTTCAGCGGGACGACCTTGCGGACGCCCTCGGGCTTGTCCTCGTTCAGCGCGGCGAGCTGCTCCAGCGTGCCCGCGGCGACGATCTGGCCCGCGCCGTTCACGTTCGCCGGGGTCAGGCCCAGCTTCTCCAGGTGCGCGACGGAGACCTCGGGGTCGCCGCCGAGCAGCGCCGACATACCGGTCTCGGTGATCGCGGCGGCGTCGGCCATGGCCAGACCCCGCTTGCGTACGAGGGCCAGCGCGGCGGTGTCGTCCAGGATGCCCGCGAAGGAGGCGGCGGTGATCTCGCCGACGCTGTGGCCCGCGACGGCGCCCGGCGTGATGGCACCGAGTGCCGCGGCGGACAGGATGCCGGCGGCGACGAGCAGCGGCTGGGCCACGGCGGTGTCGCGGATCGCGTCCGCGTCGGCCTGGGTGCCGTAGTGGGCGAGGTCCAGTCCGATGGCGTCCGACCAGGCGGCGACGCGGTCGGCGGCGCCGGGCAGTTCGAGCCAGGGAGTCAGGAAGCCGGGCGTCTGGGCGCCCTGGCCGGGAGCGACGAGTACGAGCACTCTCACACTCTCTCTTGTGGACGGCCAAGGCCGCCCGTGAGGACAGGGACGAAGAACACGAGGGGGTTTTGTGGACCCCCGACAAAAGACTAGGCGGGGAGATCCCCGTCGGCCAGACGCCCCAGGATCAGCGCGATCCGCAGCGTAAACGCGGAGCGTACATCGGAAGGCGACCAACCGGTGACGTCAGTCACACGTCGGAGCCGGTAGCGCACGGTGTTCGGGTGAACGAAGAGCATCCGGGCCGCCCCCTCCAGACTGCTCGCCTGCTCGAGATAGACGGAGAGCGTCTCCAGAAGCGCCGACCCGGCCTCCTCCAGCGGTCTGTAGATCTCCTCCACCAGCTGCTCGCGTGCGCTCGGGTCACCGGCGATCGCGCGCTCCGGCAGCAGATCGTCCGCCAGTACCGGCCGCGGGGCGTCCTGCCAGGCGGAACACGCTTTGAGGCCGGCGGCCGCCGCCTGTGCGGACCGCGTCGCGGTGAGCAGATCGGCCACCACGGGCCCGGCCACGACGGGCCCGGCCGCATACGGCCCGATCAGCGACTTGGCCACGGCGATCGGGTTGTCGCTGCCGCCCGCGATGACGACGAGCCGGTCCCCGAGCACCCCGGTGAGCACCTGCAGCTTGGCGTGCCGGGCGGCCCGCCGGATCGCCTCGACGGTCAGCTCGGAGTCCCCGTCGGGAGCGGTCCCGAGGACGACGCACACATGCTCGGGGGCGTTCCACCCCAGGGCGGCGGCCCGGCTGACCGCCCCCTCGTCGGCCTCCCCGCTCAGCACGGCATTGACGACGAGGGACTCGAGGCGCGCGTCCCAGGCACCGCGTGCCTCGGCGGCCTGGGCGTACACCTGGGCGGTGGCGAAGGCGATCTCACGGGCGTAGACGAGCAGCGCCTCGCGCAGCACGCTCTCGTCACCGGGAGCCGCCACCTCGTCGATCGCGGACTCCATGACCTCGATGGTGGTGCGCACCATCTCCACGGTCTGCCGCAGCGTGATCGCCCTGGTCAGCTCACGCGGCGCGGTTCCGAACACATCCGTCGAGATGGCTTGCGGGGCATCGGGATGCCGGAACCACTCGGTGAAGGCGGCGATACCGGCCTGGGCGACCAACCCGATCCAGGAACGGTTCTCCGGGGGCATCGCCCGGTACCACGGCAGCGTCTCGTCCATGCGCGCGATGGCCTGCGCGGCGAGAGAACCGGACGACTTCTCCAGTCGCTTCAGGGTCGCGGCATGCGAGTGGAGGCCGGGCGCGGCGGCTTCGGGCTTGCTCGTTTCGGGTTCGGGCACGGGAACAAGACTGCCTTATCGGGACGGGAGTGTGCGTCGGCGGGTGGAGGCCGAGGTTTACCGTGGTGTGCGTGATGGACGTACGGCGCGCCGCGGAGCGCTATCCAGGGGGCGACCCGGCAGCCGGCATCGAGTCGTGGCACGCCTTCTCCTTCGGCCCCCACTACGACCCCGACAACCTCCGCTTCGGCGCGGTGATCGCCTGCAACGAGGAGCGCCTCGCCCCCGGCGCCGGATTCGACGAGCACCCGCACAGCCACACCGAGATCGTGACGTGGGTGATCGAGGGCGAGCTGACCCACCGTGACTCCGGCGGCCACGAGACGACGGTCCGGCCCGGGGACGTCCAGCGGCTGAGCTCGGCGGCGGGCGTACGGCATGTGGAGCGCAACGACGGCCCGACCCCCCTGACCTTCGTCCAGATGTGGCTGGCCCCCCGCGAGCCCGGCGGCGACCCCGCGTACGAGATCGTCCACGGCATCGCGGACTCCACGCCGTACGCGGTCCCGGACGCGGGCGCGATGCTCCACGTACGACGTCTGGGCACGGGCGAGCGGACGGCGGTGCCGGACGGGCGATACGTCTACGTCCATGTCGTACGCGGTGAAGTGCGCCTGGACGGCGAGGAGTTGGGGCCGGGGGATGCGGCGCGGATCACGGACGCGAAGGACCTCGAGGCGGTCGGGACGACGCAGGCGGAGCTGCTGATCTGGGAGATGTCCGCGTAGCCTGCGGGCAGTCGTGCCGCTGGGGCGGCACGGGTGGGCGCAGGCGGCACCCCGCAAGCGCGGGCAAGCGAAAACGCCTCGGCCTCAGTCCAAGCCCACGTCAGCCCAGCAGATCGGCCAGCACCGCATCCGTGAACACCGGCCACACCTCGACCGCCCAGGGCCCGAACGCCCGGTCCGTCAGTGCGACGCCCGCGACTCCCGCGTCCGGGTCGATCCACAGGAACGTACCCGACTGACCGAAGTGCCCGAAGGTCCGCGGCGACGAGGAACTCCCCGTCCAGTGCGGGGACTTGGAGTCGCGGATCTCGAAGCCGAGGCCCCAGTCGTTCGGGTTCTGGTGGCCGTAGCCGGGCAGGACGCCCTTGGTGCCCGGGTACTGGACCGTCATCGCCTCGGCGACAGTACGGGGGTCCAGCAGGCGCGGCGCCTGCACCTCGGCCGCGAACCGGAGCAGGTCGTCGACCGTCGAGACGCCGTCCTTCGCCGGGGAGCCCTCCAGAGTCGTCGACGTCATGCCGAGCGGCTCCAGCACCGCCTGCCGCAGATACTCCCCGAACGGGATGTCCGTAGCCTTGGCGATGTGGTCGCCGAGCTGCTCGAACCCGGCGTTGGAGTACAGCCGCCGCTCCCCGGGCGGCGCGGTCACCCGGTGCTCGTCGAACGCGAGCCCCGAGGTGTGGGCCAGCAGATGGCGGACCGTCGAGCCGGGCGGACCGGCCGGCTCGTCGAGCTCGATCGCTCCCTCCTCGTACGCGACGAGGGCGGCGTACGCGGCAAGCGGCTTGGTGACCGAGGCGAGCGGGAAGCGGTGGCCTGCCGGGCCATGGGTGCCGAGGACCGTGCCGTCGCCGCGCACCACACCCGCCGCGGCGGTGGGAACCGGCCAGTTTTCGATCAGCGCAAGGCTCTGCAAGGACATGCGGACGAGCCTAAGCGCTCACAACCTGAGCTCCAGCAAAGGGTCCGGCTTGGGCTTGAAACCGAGGGAGACGTACAGCGGCTCGGCCTCCGCGGACGCGGTCAGGTGCACCCGCGCGGCACCGCGCTCCCGGAACCAGTCCAGCAGTGTGTCCATGCACGCGCGCGCATACCCGCGACGGCGCGCGTCCAGGTCGGTCGCGACGCTGAAGACGTAACCGACCGTCCCGCGCGGATCACCGGCCTTCCCGATCCGGTAGTCGATCGTCCCGGCCACCAGCGCCGCCAGCGCCCCCGGCCGCTCCGGATGGTCGACGACGAACGCGGCGAAGTTCCCGTCCGCCTCGCCCAGCCTCTCCCGCAGCCCCGGCAGTGACTCCTCGTGCCAGTCCGTGGCAGGATCCGACCCCGGCATCGAATCGATCATCACCTGGCGCAGCCGCAGCACTTCCTGCGCGTCCTCGGGCACGGCCCGGCGTACAAGACTCATGACCCGCACGCTAGTCACCGCCATCGCGCCATGTCCCGCCGATTTCTTACCGGTTCCGCTTGCTTGGAGTGCACTCGAAGGCCATAGCGTTGAGGTCATGACGGTGATGGAGACCACGCCCACCAGGACCGACAGCTGCAGCGCCCCACCCCAGGCGCACCGGCGCCCCGAAGGACAGGACAGTTACACGATCAGCGAGGTCGTCGCGGTCACCGGCCTGACCGCGCACACCCTGCGCTGGTACGAGCGCATCGGCCTGATGCCGCACGTGGACCGCTCGCACACGGGCCAGCGCCGCTACAGCAACCGCGACCTCGACTGGCTGGACCTCGTCGGCAAGCTCCGGCTCACCGGCATGCCGGTCGCCGACATGGTGCGGTACGCGGAGCTGGTGCGCGAGGGCGACGACACGTTCGGCGAGCGGTTCGAGCTGCTCGAGCAGACCCGCCGGGACGTGCTGACCCGGATCGCCGAGCTGCAGGACACCCTCGCGGTGCTCGACCGGAAGATCAGTTTCTACGCGGACGCCGAGCGCGCCCGTGCCTACGAGGCGGAGAAGGTGCGATGACGGACAGCAGGATCCCGACCGTACGACTCGGCGCCGACGGCCCCGAGGTGGGCGTACAGGGCCTCGGCTGCATGGGCATGAGCTGGGCGTACGGTCCCTCCGACGCGGAGGAGTCGCGGGCCACCCTGGAGCGGGCACTGGAGCTGGGCGTCACGCTGTACGACACGGCGGAGGGCTACGGCGACGGCGACAACGAGCGCTTCCTGTCGCCGTTCTTCAAGGCGCACCGGGACGAGGTCGTCATCGCGACCAAGTTCGGCGTACGCGTCCCGGCGGGCGACCGCACCAAGCGGGTCATCCGCGGCGACGCCCCGTACGTCCGCCAGGCCGTCGAGGGCAGCCTGCGCCGCCTCGACGTCGACGTCATCGACCTCTACTACATGCACCGGCGCGATGTGAACGTCCCGATCGAGGAGACCGTCGGCGCCATGGCCGAGCTGGTCGGCGAGGGCAAGGTCAAGCACCTCGGCCTCAGCGAGGTCACCGCCGACGAACTGCGCGCCGCACACGCCGTGCACCCGATCGCCGCCGTGCAGTCGGAGTGGTCCCTGTTCAGCCGGGACATCGAGACCAATGTGGTGCCGGCCGCCCGCGACCTGGGCGTGGCCCTGGTCCCCTACTCCCCGCTGGGCCGCGGCTTCCTCGCCGGCTCCTTCTCCAACGCGGAGAAGGACCTGACCGACGGCGACGTCCGCCGCACGATGCCCCGCTTCCAGGGCGACAACGCGGCCGCCAACGCAACCCTCCTGGAACCGATCCGCACGGTGGCCGAAGCACATGGTGCCTCGCCGGCTCAGATCGCCTTGGCCTGGGTCCAGCAGCGAGCAGCCGTACACGGCCTCGCGGTTGCCCAGATCCCGGGCACGACGAAACGCCACCGGGTGGAGGAGAACGCGGCGGCGACGAGGATCGTCCTGACGGACGCTGAGCTGTCCCTGCTGGAGCCGATCGCCGCGAAGGTGGCAGGGACGCGTTACCCGGACATGCGGTTCGCTTCCGCCGGGCGCGAGTAGCGGCTTTCAGGGGCGCGGGGAACTGCGCGAGCAACCCACCACAACCCGCACGAGCCAACAAACCGAACCCGGCAGACGCTAAAGCTCAGCCAACAGTTCCGCCTTCTTGACGGAGAACTCCTCATCCGTCACCAGGCCCGCCTGATGCAGTTCCCCCAAGTGACGAATACGTTCCGCGATGTCGGCCGGATCGCGCCTCGGCGCGCTGGCCGGCACCGCGGCCGCCGTCCCACGGGCCCGCACAGCGGCAAGCACAGCCGCCGCAAACGGCAACGACTCATGCACGGGCCCATACCCCAACCCGAACACCACAGCCGCCGGATCCTGATCCACCGGCACCGCCTGCGCAGCCCCCCGCAGCAACCGCAAGTGCCCCTCGAACACCTCCGGCGACCGCCACTCCACCCCGCTCAGCTCACCGACCGGAAAGCTCTGGTCCCCGGCCTTCCACTTGGCGGAGGACGCCCCCGTCCAGAACCACCGGAAGTGCACGGTCTTCCCGTCGAAGGACGCCTTCGCGTCGTACGCCTTGAACTGCCGGGGCGCCTCGGGCGCGGCCACCAGATACCGCTCGGCCGCCTCGCCGTCGCCCTTCAGCTGCGCCCGCAGCTCGTCGGCGTAGTACTCGGCGAGAGCGTCCCGCTCGGCAGGCAGCACCAGCCGATACGGATCGCACCCTTCCTTGAGCTGTCCCGCCGCCGCCTCCAGCAAGGGATCGGCTCCGGGCCGCACCTCGGCCCGCAGTACGACGGTGCCGCGCTTCCCGGGGGACAGCGTCACCCCGGAGATCGCCTCCAGAGGCACACGACGTTCCCCCAGTGCCTGGAAGAGCTTGGGTGTTCGAATCCCTCGTTCGTAACGGATGAGCACAGAGTCGGACTCGAACTCCCAGGCAGCATGAAATCCGGCCAGTACGTCACCCATGCGGCTCATCGTAGGCATGACCCGCTCCTTCGTCTCCACCCCGCGCAGACCGCAGTTTCTGCGCCTCTACGCGCGTCCGGCCGCGGTCGTGCCGGACAAACCCTCCCGGCACACGTTCTCCTCACGCGCACAGTGCACTGACTGGTACGCGCCAACGCCGATCTCCGCGAAGTTCAGCACGCTCTGCGTGCCCGGCTCGAAATAACCGGCGTGCCCCTGCGCGCCCTGCGCGGACAGCACCCGCGCCCCGAACGCGGCCGACACCGGGTCGGCCCCGTGGCCCAGCCCGCCGAGCTCCAGGTGCGGCACGTCCTGGACCCAGTCCGTGGCGTCCCGCATCGCCCACACCCGGGCGGAGGTGCGCAGGTGGGAGGCTTTCTCGACGCGCATGCCGGGGCTGGCGGCCACCGCTATGTCGGCCACCCGGCGGGGCATTTCGCGTGCGGCGATTCCGCACACCACGGAGCCATAGCTGTGGCAGAACAGCGACACCGGCGCGCTGCCGGGCAGGCCGCGCAGCATCGCGTTCAGCCGCAGCGCACCCTCCGCCGCACGCATCGCCGTCGCCGAGTCGATGCCGAGCCCGGCGGGTGCCGTGTAGTCGGCCCAGGCGATCACGGCCGTACGCGTCGTCGGGCTCGCCGCCTTCTCCGCCGCGTACAGCGACTTGGCCATGCCGACGGGCGCCGAGTACGGGCGGTTGGTCTTCTGGAAGGTGAGCAGGTCGGTGTCGACGCCGGGGACGACGACCGACACACGCTCGGCCTGCTGCAGGTTCCCGATCACCTCCGCGACCCGCCCCGAGCCCTCGGGGTCGAAGGCGAGGATCTGCCGGCCGTGCCGCAGCAGCGAGTCGTAGCGGTGCATACGGCGGCCGGCGTCCTGCTGCCCGATGGGGGAGAGGCGGCTGTCGTGCATGCGCCCGCGCTCGACCTTGCGCTGCTCCGCGAGCGCGAGACGGTTGGCGCGGTAGCGCAGCGCGACAGGAGCGCCGTTCATGTTGCCGACCGCGAGGGGGTAGCGGCGGGCGAGGTGGGCGCGCTCCTGAGCAGTGAGCGAGCCGAAGAAGCGGGTGAGGCGCGCGGGGGACGCGTCTGGGTCCGGCAGATGGTGCCCGTGGATGCGGCCGTGCTCCCAGGAGGAGATCGAGGCCTGCAGCGGAGTGGCTCCGTGATGGCTGCGCAGGGCCGTCCATCCGGTGGTCGCCAGCATTACGAACACGACGGCCAGAGCGAGCAGCGCGCGCCAGACGTTCAGTTGCGGGGAGGTGTCGAAGGAAGTCACTGGGAGGACACACTAGGAGAACGAGAGGGTCTCGCGTGAGCCGAGTGATGGGGATCACGTTTCGATAAACGTGCCCATGACCTCAGCGTGTCTCATACGTGCCTCAGCGTGTTCGCCAGCTCTCCGTGAGCGCCGGGCCCACCTGTTCGAGGTACGAAATCGTCAACGCGCGCATCGCCTCGACGCTGAAGTCCTCCCCGGTGGACCACTGCCGTTCCGTCACCCGCATCACCCCGCCGAAGACCGCCACCGCCAGACGTGGCCGGGGATCGGCGTCCACGTCGAGGCCCTCCCGCTCGGCGAGCACGCGCGCGATGGTGTCCTCGGTCTCCTCGTTGCGCCGCAGATGCGCGGCGAGCAGGACGGGCGTCGACTCGATCACCCGGTACATGCGCAGATACAGCTCGATCGGTACGACGGCCTCGATGACCTCGTGGAGCGTGTCCCAGCCCTCCAGGACCGCCTGGCGCAGCGCCTCCATCGGCGCCTCGTCCGCCGGCCGCTCGCGTACGGCCTCGACGAACCGTGCCACGGCCAGCTCCTGCAGGGCGAGCGCGGCCTCCTCCTTGCCGGCGAAGTAGCGGAAGAAGGTGCGCTGCGAGACATCGACGGCCTCGGCGATGTCGTCGACGGTCGTTTCCTCGTACCCGCGCGTGGTGAACAGTTCGACAGCGGCCCGCAGCAGCGCGTCCCGGGTGCGCTGCTTCTTGCGTTCGCGGAGTGTTTCCATATGCGTCAGTTACTGACTTGTGAATTGGTTTGTCAATTGTCAGCGGCTGTCACTAGCCTCGAACACATGACTAGTCAGACCACCATCGACACGACGGGGCCGGGGGACAAGGCGCCGGCAGCCCCGTCGGACGCGCCGCCGGCCTCCGGGCTGCGCGGCCACCCGTGGTTCACCCTCATCACCGTCGCCGTCGGGGTCATGATGGTGGCCCTCGACGGCACCATCGTGGCCATCGCCAACCCGGCCATCCAGAAGGACCTCAAGGCGAGCTTCGCCGACGTCCAGTGGATCACCAACGGGTACTTCCTCGCCCTCGCGGTCTCCCTGATCACCGCCGGCAAGCTCGGCGACCGCTTCGGGCACCGCCAGACCTTCCTGATCGGCGTGACCGGCTTCGCGGCCGCCTCGGGTGCCATCGGCCTGTCGAACAGCATCGCCGCGGTCGTCACCTTCCGTGTCTTCCAGGGCCTGTTCGGCGCGCTGCTGATGCCGGCCGCACTCGGCCTGCTGCGCGCGACCTTCCCCGCCGAGAAGCTCAACATGGCCATCGGCATCTGGGGCATGGTCATCGGCGCCTCCACCGCCGGCGGCCCGATCCTCGGCGGCGTCCTGGTCGAGCACGTCAACTGGCAGTCGGTGTTCTTCATCAACGTGCCGGTCGGCGCGATCGCCCTGGTCCTGGGCCTGCTGATCCTGCGGGACCACCGCGCCGAGAACGCGCCGCGTTCGTTCGACATCCTGGGCATCGCCCTGCTCTCGGGCGCGATGTTCTGCCTGGTCTGGGCGCTCATCAAGGCCCCCACCTGGGGCTGGGGCGACGGCAAGACATGGACGTTCATAGCCGTCTCGATCGTCGGCTTCGCCCTCTTCTCCTTCTGGGAGACGAAGGTCAAGGAGCCGCTGATCCCGCTGACCCTGTTCCGCTCGGTCCCGCTGTCGGCGGGCGTCGTGCTGATGGTGCTGATGGCCATCGCGTTCATGGGCGGCCTGTTCTTCGTGACGTTCTACCTCCAGAACGTGCACGGCATGAGCCCGATCAAGGCCGGCGAGCATCTGCTCCCGCTCACCGGCATGATGATCGTCGGCTCCCCGCTCGCGGGCGCGCTGATCACCAAGCTGGGCCCGCGCATCCCGCTGGCCGGCGGTATGGCGGCCACCGCGATCGCCATGTACGGCATGTCGACGCTGCAGGCGGACACCGGCAGCGCCGTCATGTCCCTCTGGTTCGCCCTCCTCGGCCTCGGTCTCGCGCCGGTCATGGTCGGCGCCACGGAGGTCATCGTCGGCAACGCGCCGATGGAGCTCTCCGGCGTCGCCGGCGGCCTCCAGCAGGCGGCGATGCAGATCGGCGGCAGCCTCGGTACGGCCGTCCTGGGTGCCGTGATGGCGTCCAAGGTCGACAGCGACCTCCCGGGCAACTGGAAGGGCGCCGGGCTCCCGCCGCTCACGCAGACCCAGCTGGACCAGGCCTCCGAGGCCGTCCAGGTCGGCGTGGCCCCGGTCGCCAAGGGCACCCCGGAGGCGATCGCCGCGAAGATCGCGGACGTCGCGCACGACACGTTCATCTCCGGCATGAGCCTGGCGTCCCTGGTCGCCTGCGGAGTCGCGGTCGTGGCGGTCTTCGTCGCCCTGCTCACCAAGCGCGGCGAGAACGCGGAGGCGGGTGCGGGCGCGGCCCACATCTGACGGGTTTTCAACTGACTTCGCCTATCAGGGTGAAGACGCTAAAGATTCCTCGCATCCGGTGCGCGCCGCAGGCCACAGTGGTCAAGCCCTCAAACACGGCATGTTCCTCAGGCAAGTTCGTACTGGGTGGAGGGCGACCGGTGCTGCGGCGCGCTGACGGAGGGGGTCAGCGCGCCGGCAGTCCGACGATCAGGGAGCGCACCGGGGGTACCCGGCTCGGTCACGGTCTGACCGACGGCTCCCGCAGCGCCGCAACCTCGGCCCGAAGCGCCCGCACCTCCTCCGTCAACGCCTCGATCGCCTCCGTCTGCCGCCGCTCCTCCACATCGTCCATCTCGAACCGCGCGATGAACCACGCGGCGATGTTCGCGGTGACCACACCCAGCAGGGCGATCCCGGACAGCATCAGCCCGACGGCGATCATCCGCCCCAGCCCGGTGGTCGGCGCATGATCCCCGTACCCCACGGTCGTCATCGTTGTGAACGACCACCACACCGCGTCACCCAGCGTCCGGATGTTCCCGTTCGGCGACTCCCGCTCCACCGACAGCACGGCCAGCGACCCGAACATCAGCAACCCGACCACGGCGCCCGCGACATACGTCGTCAGCTGGATCTGCGAGGCCATTCGCGCCCGTCGCCCGACGAGTATCAGCGTCGACACCATCCGCAGCAGCCGCAGCGGCTGGAGGATCGGCAGCACCACCGCGCACACGTCTATCCAGTGCGTACGGACGAACTCTCTACGGCGCCGGGCCAGCCCCAGCCGCACCACATAGTCGGTGGCGAACGCCCCCCACACCACCCACTCGACCGTCGTGCACACGGTCGTCAGCGACCGTCCCGCCGCGCTGTCCACGATCGGCACGGCATACGCGACGGCGAACAGCACGGCCAGCGCCAGCAAGGGCCGCTGGGTCACCTGCTCCCAACGACCCTGCGCCGTTTGTTCCTTCATGCCCGCATCGTAAAGACAACGGACGGGGGCTGAGCGCCCCGTAAGGGGCGCGGGGCTGCATCGATATGCGGCTCCGCCGAGTGGGCGCGACCAGCCGCCGCCGGCCCGCAGCCTAAATCCGCCCTTCCAGCGGAGCGCCTACGCGTCTCCGCCCGCGGCGCCCGGGTCCGCCGCCGACACGTCGAGCAGCTGGTACCGGTCGATCGCCTGCTTCAGCACCGACCGGTCGACCTTGCCCTCCTTCGCCAGCTCGGTCAGCACGGCCACCACGATCGACTGCGCGTCGATGTGGAAGAAGCGGCGGGCAGCGCCCCGGGTGTCGGCGAAGCCGAACCCGTCCGCGCCCAGCGACTGGTACGTCCCCGGCACCCAGCGCGCGATCTGGTCCGGAACCGCCCGCATCCAGTCGGACACGGCCACAAAGGGCCCCTGCGCACCCGACAGCTTCTGCGTCACGTACGGCACCCGCTGCTCCTCCTCGGGGTGCAGCAGGTTGTGCCGCTCGACGTCCACGGCCTCGCGCCGCAGCTCGTTCCAGGAGGTCGCCGACCAGACGTCGGCCCTGACGTTCCACTCTGCGGCGAGGATCTTCTGCGCCTCGATCGCCCACGGCACGGCCACACCGGACGCCATGATCTGCGCCGGAATCGCACCCGAAGTGCCCTCGCTCAGGCGGTGGATGCCCTTGAGGATGCCCTCGACGTCCACGTTCTCCGGCTCGGCCGGGTGCTGGATGGGCTCGTTGTAGACGGTGAGGTAGTAGAAGACGTCCTCGCCGTGCGGGTGTTCCGCGTCCCCGCCGTACATCCGCCGCAGACCGTCCTGCACGATGTGCGCGATCTCGTACGAGTACGCCGGGTCGTAGGCGACACAGCCCGGGTTGGTCGAGGCGAGCAGCTGCGAGTGGCCGTCGGCGTGCTGCAGACCCTCACCGGTCAGCGTCGTACGGCCGGCGGTCGCACCCAGTACGAAACCGCGCGCCAGCTGGTCGGCCATCTGCCAGAACTGGTCGCCGGTGCGCTGGAAACCGAACATCGAGTAGAAGACGTAGACCGGGATCAGCGGTTCGCCGTGCGTTGCGTACGCCGAACCCGCCGCGATCAGCGAGGCCGTACAGCCCGCCTCCGAGATGCCGTCGTGCAGCATCTGGCCGGTCGGCGACTCCTTGTACGCGAGCAGCAGGTCGCGGTCGACCGCCTCGTACTGCTGCCCGAGCGGGTTGTAGATCTTCGCGCTCGGGAAGAAGGAGTCCATGCCGAACGTGCGGTACTCGTCCGGCGCGATCAGCACGAACCGCCGACCGATCTCCTTGTCCCGCATGAGGTCCTTGAGCAGTCGCACGAAGGCCATGGTCGTGGCGATCGACTGCTGACCGGAGCCCTTCTTCACACTCGCGTACGTCTTGTCGTCCGGCAGCGCGAGCGGCTCGGAGCGCACGACGCGCGTCGGGACGTACCCGCCGCACTGCTTGCGCTGGTCGTGCATGTACTGGATCTCTTCCGAGTTCCGCCCCGGGTGGTAGTACGGCGGAACGCCGCTCTCCAGGTCCTTGTCGGAGATCGGCAGGTGCAGGCGGTCGCGGAAGCGCTTGAGGTCGTCGACCGTCAGCTTCTTCATCTGGTGCGTGGCGTTGCGGCCCTCGAAGTTCGGGCCCAGCGTCCAGCCCTTGACCGTCTTCGCGAGGATCACCGTCGGCTGGCCCTTGTGCGCCTTGGCCGCCGAGAACGCCGCGAAGATCTTCTTGTGGTCGTGACCGCCGCGGCCCAGGTGCAGGATCTGGTCGTCGGTCATGCCCTCGACCATCGCGCGCAGCCGCTGGTCGTCGCCGAAGAAGTGCTCGCGGATGTACGCGCCGGACTCGGTGGCATACGTCTGGAACTGGCCGTCCGGCGTCGTGTTCATCCTGTTGACGAGGAGGCCGTCGCGGTCCTGGGCCAGCAGCGGGTCCCAGGAGCGGTCCCAGATCAGCTTGATCACGTTCCAGCCGGCGCCGCGGAAGACCGACTCCAGCTCCTGGATGACCTTGCCGTTGCCGCGCACCGGGCCGTCGAGGCGCTGCAGGTTGCAGTTGACGACGAAGGTCAGGTTGTCCAGGCCCTCACGGGCGGCGATGGTCAGCTGGCCCAGCGACTCCGGCTCGTCCATCTCGCCGTCGCCGAGGAACGCCCACACATGGGACTTGCTCGTGTCGGCGATCCCGCGCGCGTGCATGTACCGGTTCATCCGCGCCTGGTAGATCGCACCGATCGGGCCGAGGCCCATCGACACGGTCGGGAACTCCCAGAAGTCCGGCATCGAGCGCGGGTGCGGGTACGAGGACAGCCCGTGCGGCGCCTTCGACTTCTCCTGCCGGAAGCCGTCGAGGTTCTCCTCGCTGAGGCGGTCGAGCAGGAACGCGCGGGCGTAGATGCCCGGAGAGGCGTGGCCCTGGAAGAAGACCTGGTCGCCGCCGTCGCCCTCGTCCTTGCCGCGGAAGAAGTGGTTGAAGCCGACGTCGTAGAGCGAGGCGGAGGACGCGAAGGTGGCGATGTGGCCGCCTACGCCGATGCCGGGGCGCTGGGCGCGCGAGACCATGACCGCCGCGTTCCAGCGGGTCGCGTTCAGGACCTTGCGCTCGATCTCCTCGTTGCCGGGGAAGAACGGCTCGTCCTTGGTCGCGATCGTGTTGACGTAGTCCGTGCTGCGCATCTCGGGCACGGCCACGCGCTTCTCGCGGGCCCGCTCGATCAGTCGCAGCATCAGGTAGCGGGCCCGCTCACGGCCGCGCTCGTCGACGGCGGCGTCCAGGGAGTCGAGCCACTCCTGGGTCTCCTCGGGATCGAAGTCAGGAACCTGACTCGGAAGGCCGCCAATGATGATCGGGTTGCGATCGGATCCGGAAGCCACGCTGTTCCTTACCTGTCAGAGGGCTGCATTGAGCTGCATTTCGGTACGCCTGCACCGTTCCCCATCGTGTACCTCGGGGAAGCAAACGTCATCTCTACTGAGAGGTAACCGAGACCTACGTCAGCTCCGGCTGGTTCCCAATGCCACAAAGGGGGCAGAAAGGTGTGGTGTAGGTCACTTACGGCGGTAGTCGCATGCCTGAAGTTGGGGTGACACGGCCAGGATCGTCACCGTTTCGGCGGTCTGAACGGCCGGGTACTTGCGCGATCCGCCCCGCCCGTGTGGACTACGGCCAATGCTTCGCGCACGCGCGTGGCTGAGATATTCACCAAGACATGATCAGGAGGCAACCCGTGAGCGCGACCGCGGACCACGCGGAGACGAGCCCTGCCGTGAGGCTGGGGTTCCAGCCCGAGCAGGTGGTCCAGGAGATCGGCTACGACGACGACGTAGACCAGGAACTCCGCGAGGCCATTGAGCAGGTCATCGGCACCGACCTTGTGGACGAGGACTACGACGACGTCGCCGATGCCGTGGTGCTCTGGTTCCGCGACGAGGACGGCGACCTGACCGATGTGCTGGTGGACGCCACCACGTACATCGAGGAGGGCGGCTCGATCCTGCTGCTGACGCCGAAGACCGGCCGCGACGGCTATGTGGAGCCGAGCGACATCTCCGAAGCCGCGACGACGGCGGGGCTGTCCGCCTCCAAGAGCGTCAGCGTGGGCAAGGACTGGAGCGGCAGCCGGCTCGTGACGCCCAAGGCGGCCAAGTCGAAGCGATGACGCTCCGCTGGATGGACCGGATTCTGGGGGCGGTGCCCCCGGACCCCCCTTCGGCCTGAACGGCCTCGTGAACGGCCTCGTCCTCAAACGCCGGGCGGGCTGAGTTCGCTCAGCCCGTCCGTCGGCCTTCGGTGATCGCTGCGTAGGGTGGATGCCACCCGAACAGCCCCCACCGAAGGGACAAACACGACCATGGCGATCCAGGTCGGCGACAAGGCCCCCGACTTCGAGCTCAAGGACAACCACGGCGCCACCGTGAAGCTCTCCGACTTCCGTGGCGAGAAGAACGTCGTCCTGCTCTTCTACCCCTTCGCCTTCACCGGCGTGTGCACCGGCGAGCTGTGCGAGCTGCGGGACAACCTGCCCAAGTTCTCCGACCGCGACACCCAGGTGCTCGCCGTCTCCAACGACTCCATCCACACCCTGCGCGTCTTCGCCGAGCAGGAGGGCCTCGAGTACCCGCTGCTGAGCGACTTCTGGCCGCACGGCGAGGTCTCCCGCGCCTACGGCGTCTTCGCCGAGGACAAGGGCTGCGCGGTGCGCGGCACCTTCGTCATCGACAAGGAGGGCGTCGTGCGCTGGACCGTCGTCAACGCGTTGCCGGACGCCCGCGACCTGAACGAGTACGTGAAGGCGCTCGACACCCTGTGATTCTTCGGCTCCAAGCCATGCGTGGTGCGGGAACCCGTCACTAGGATCGACTCGTTGATCCGGTATCAAACGCACGGCGGGGCTCCCCGCCCCTGAAACCAATGGAGGACTCGTGGGAGTCAGCCTCAGCAAGGGCGGCAACGTATCGCTGACCAAGGAGGCCCCGGGCCTGACCGCGGTCATCGTCGGTCTGGGGTGGGACGTCCGCACCACGACCGGTACCGACTTCGACCTGGACGCCAGCGCACTGCTGCTGAACTCGTCCGGCAAGGTCGGCAGCGACGCCAACTTCGTCTTCTTCAACAACCTCAAGAGCCCGGACGGCTCGGTCGAGCACACCGGTGACAACATCACCGGTGAAGGCGAGGGTGACGACGAGCAGATCAAGATCAACCTCGCGGGCGTCCCGGCCGACGTCGAGAAGATCGTGTTCCCGGTCTCGATCTACGACGCCGAGAACCGCCAGCAGTCGTTCGGCCAGGTGCGCAACGCGTTCATCCGCGTGGTGAACCAGGCGGGCGAGGCGGAGATCGCACGCTACGACCTCTCCGAGGACGCCTCGACGGAGACCGCCATGGTCTTCGGTGAGCTGTACCGGCACGGCGCGGAGTGGAAGTTCCGCGCCATCGGCCAGGGCTACGCCTCGGGCCTGCGCGGCATCGCGCAGGACTTCGGCGTGAACGTCTGAGACAAGTCACCGGGTCTCAGGACCTGTCTGCATGCATCACATCACCCGGCGCCGCACCGTTTGCGTGCGGCGCCTGGGGTGCCCCTCCGGGGGAGCGAAGGACAACCAAAAAAGCACCACATCGGGGAGGACCAGCATCATGGGCGTCACGCTCGCCAAGGGGGGCAATGTCTCCCTGTCCAAGGCCGCACCCAACCTCACTCAGGTGATGATCGGGCTCGGCTGGGACGCGCGCTCCACCACCGGAGCCCCGTTCGACCTCGACGCCAGTGCCCTGCTGTGCAACGGCGGGCGGGTGCTGGGCGACGAGTACTTCGTCTTCTACAACCAGCTCAAGAGCCCGGAGGGCTCGGTGGAGCACACGGGCGACAACCTCACCGGTGAGGGCGAGGGCGACGACGAGTCGATCCTGGTCGACCTCGGCCAGGTGCCCGCACAGTGCGACAAGATCGTCTTTCCGGTCTCGATCCACATGGCCGACGAGCGGGCCCAGACCTTCGGACAGGTGAGCAACGCCTTCATCCGCGTCGTCAACCAGGCCGACGGCCAGGAGCTCGCGCGCTACGACCTCAGCGAGGACGCCTCCACCGAAACCGCGATGATCTTCGGCGAGCTCTACCGCTACCAGGGCGAATGGAAGTTCCGGGCGGTGGGACAGGGGTACGCGTCGGGGCTGCGCGGCATCGCTCTAGACTTTGGAGTCAACGTTTCGTAAAGCCGAGTACGGCGCGGGGGAGACCCGTACCGATACGGATTGGGTAGCCAGTGCTTCTGAAAACCTTTGGCTGGTCGTTCGCGGTTACCGCGGTCGGTCTGGCGTTGGGTGTCCTCTATGGGGGGTGGGAGGCCTTCGGCATCGTAGCTATCCTCTCCATCCTCGAGATCTCGCTGTCGTTCGACAACGCGGTGGTCAACGCCGGAATCCTGAAGAAGATGAATGCCTTCTGGCAGAAGATCTTCCTCACGGTCGGTGTCGTCATCGCGGTCTTCGGCATGCGGCTGGTCTTCCCGGTCGTCATCGTCGCCGTCACGGCCAAGAAGAGTCCCATCGAAGCGGTCAACCTGGCGTTGACCGACAAGGACCAGTACCAGCAGCTGGTCACCGACGCCCACCCGGCGATCGCCGCCTTCGGTGGCATGTTCCTGCTGATGATCTTCCTCGACTTCATCTTCGAGGACCGGGACATCCAGTGGCTGCGCTGGATCGAGCGGCCGCTGGCCAAGCTCGGCAAGGTCGACATGCTGTCGGTCTGCATCGCCCTGGTCGTCCTGCTGATCACGTCGTTCACCTTCGCCACCCACGCCCACCAGCACGGCGGCGCGCACATCGACAAGGCGCAGACGGTGCTGATCTCCGGCATCGCGGGTCTGATCACGTACATGGTCGTCGGCGGTCTCTCCGGCTACTTCGAGGACAAGCTCGAGGAAGAGGAGGAGCGGGAGCACGAGGAGGAGGAAGAGGCCGCGCGCAGCGGCAAGAAGCGCTCGGCGGTCGCCCTCGCCGGCCAGGCCGCGTTCTTCATGTTCCTCTACCTCGAGGTCCTGGACGCGTCCTTCTCCTTCGACGGTGTGATCGGCGCGTTCGCCATCACCAACGACATCGTGCTGATGGCACTGGGCCTGGGCATCGGCGCCATGTACGTCCGGTCGCTGACCGTGTACCTGGTCCGTCAGGGCACCCTGGACGACTACGTCTACCTGGAGCACGGCGCGCACTACGCGATCGGCGCGCTGGCCGTGATCCTCATGGTCACCATCCAGTACCAGATCAACGAGGTCATCACCGGCCTCGTCGGCGTCATCCTGATCGCCTGGTCCTTCTGGTCCTCGGTGCGCCGCAACAAGGCGCTCGCGGAAGCCGAGGGAAAAGCGGCGGGCTCGGACGAGAAGACTGAGATCTCGTCCGGGGTGTGACACGCCTCAGGGCGAGGAACGCTCTGTGCGGGGCGGCCGGCCTCCGGCCGCCCCGCCGGTTTTTCAAGTGAAGCCGGGTCCAGCGGGACCCGGGTGAATCTGGGGGCGGGAATGGGCTTCTTGGACGGACTCTGGCGCGGGCGCGAGGCCGACTTCGACTCGGGCAGCGCCGCGACCAACTCCATCGAGCTGACCAAACGGCACCACCAGGTATCCCTCACCAAGCAGGGCGCGGCCACCGGGCATCTGCGCGTCAACCTGAGCTGGCGGATGCGGACGTCCGACATCGGCGGTTCGCAGCGGGACTCACTGTTTCGGCACCCCTTCAAGGCGCTCAAGCCCGCGGAGGTCATGGGGCACGGCCAGAGCATGGTCAATGTCGACCTCGACCTGGCGTGTCTGTACGAGCTCCAGGACGGCACGAAGGGGGTCGTGCAGCCGCTCGGCAACTACTTCGGGGACGTCAACGCGCCGCCGTACGTCAAGCTCAGCGGCGACGACCGGTTCGGGTCGGCGTCCGGCGAGACGATGTACGTCAACCTCGACCACCGGGACGAGATCAAGCGGCTGCTGGTGTTCGTGTACATCTACGACCAGACTCCGGCGTTCGACCGTACGCACGCGATCGTGACGCTGTATCCGAGCAATGGGCCTCGGATCGAGATCCATCTTGATGAGCGGCATCCGCAGGCTCGGTCGTGTGCGGTGGTGATGATCGAGAACGTGAAGGGGGAGCTGGTGGTGCGGCGTGAGGTGAAGTTCGTGTACGGGTTCCAGGCGGAGCTGGACCGGTTGTACGGGTGGGGGTTGCAGTGGGGGCGGGGGTACAAGTCCAAGGTGGAGAAGTAGCCCCCGGTTGCCTACGAGCTCGGGGGGCCGTGTTCGTTGGCGGGTGCGGGTTGTGTGTGGCTTGTCGCGCAGTTCCCCGCGCCCCTTACCGGCGTATCAGCTAACGCCCGATGAACTGCGGCCCTTGCGGCGGCAGCCGGAAATCCGGGTTCGGAGCCGGGGCCGTCACCGGTGGCGGGTAGCCGTAGCCGGACGGGGCGCCTGCTGTGGCTGCTGCTGCGGGCTGGGGGTAGCCGTAGGCGGGTTGGGTGGCGGGGGGTTGTTGGGGGTAGCCGTATGCCGGCTGGGTGGGGACCGCGGTGGGCTGTTCCGGGGGAAGCGGCTGGGAGGCCTCGGGGGCGGGTTCCTCCGTGGCCTCCGACTCGTCCACCGAGATGCCGAACTCCGTGGCCAGACCCTTCAGGCCGTTCGGGTAGCCCTCGCCCAGGGCGCGGAACTTCCAGACCTCGTCCCGGCGGTACAACTCGCCGCAGATCAGGACGGTTTCCCTGCCCGTCTGGGGCTTGATGTCGAAGAGGATCAGCGGCTCGTCGGCCGCGCTCATGGCGTCGTACAGCAGGATGCGCAGTCCCTGTACGCGGTCGAAGGTGACGTCGTCCGCCGATGCGACCAGGAGAATCCGGCTGACATCGGCCTCGACTCCGGCCAGATCTGTCTGGATCGTGTCGGTGAGGCCGTCGGCGACGCGCTTCTTGCCGAGCCACCTTGCCTTCCCGGAGGGGTGCCGGGGCTGGTTGTAGAAGACGAAGTCCTCGTCGGAGCGCACACGACCGTCGGGGCCGAGGAGCAGCGCCGAAGCGTCTACGTCGGGGACCCCCTGCCCGGGCGTCCAGCGCAGCACGGCGCGCACCGTGGTGGCCTCGAGCGGGACGTTCGACCCCTTCAGCATCGCGTGCGTCATGCGGTCATCCTGCCCTCTCGGTCCTGGTCACGACAACGCGGGGGTGGGGGACCCGGTGGCCGTGTCGACGGCTTGTCGAATCGCCGTCGACATGGCCGAGTTACCAGAAATTCATGCCCTGCGGGAACCCCTGACATGGGTCTCTACGTACTATTACCGGCCACCCATTACCGAATCCACAGCCTTACCTGGCGTCACGGGGGAGTTCTATGCGTCATTTCGGGCACATTGCCCCGGAGGTGCGGCAGCGCCTCTTCCATCAGGAGCCGTGCGAGTTCACCACGGACTCCCCGGCCCGGGTCCTCTCCGCGGCCCTGGGCGCCACGCTCTACAGTCCGGCCACCCGGCCGCGGCTTGCCGACGACATCGTCAAGCAGGCCGGACTCGGCGTGGTCTCGATGGTGCTGTGCCTGGAGGACTCGATCGACGACGCGGACGTGGTGGCGGGGGAGGAGAACCTCGTCCGCCAGTTCGCCGACCTGGCCGGGCGGGACGGAGCCGAACTCCCGCTGCTGTTCGTCCGGGTCCGTACGCCCGAGCAGATCCCCGATCTTGCGCAGCGGCTCGGGGCGAGCGTCCGGCTGCTGTCCGGATTCGTGATGCCCAAGTTCACCGAGGAGCGCGGGATCCCCTTCCTGGAGGCCCTGGCAAGCGCCGAGACCGCGAGCGGCCACCGGCTGTTCGCCATGCCGGTGCTGGAGTCGCCCGAGCTGCTCTACCGCGAGTCGCGGGTGGAGAGCCTGGAGGGCATCGCTCGCGCCGTCGACAAGTACCGCGACCGCGTGCTCGCGCTGCGCCTCGGTGTGACCGACTTCTGCTCCTCGTACGGCCTGCGCCGGGCCCCCGACATGACGGCGTACGACGTCCATGTCGTCGCCTCCGTGATCTCCGACGTGGTGAACCTGCTGGGCCGGGCCGACGGCACCGGGTTCACGGTGACCGGGCCGGTGTGGGAGTACTTCCGGGTCCCGGAGCGCATGTTCAAGCCGATGCTGCGGACCAGCCCCTTCCTCGAGGGGCAGGCCGTCGAGCTGCGCGAGAAACTGATTGAGCACGCCATGGACGGGCTGCTGCGGGAGATCTCCCTGGACCAGGCCAACGGCCTGCTGGGCAAGACCTGCATCCACCCCTCCCACGTACTGCCCGTACACGCGCTGTCCGTGGTCAGTCACGAAGAGTTCGGCGACGCCGCGGACATCCTGCGGCCCGAGCGGGGCGGCGGGGGTGTACTGAGGTCGGCGTACACGAACAAGATGAACGAGGTGAAGCCGCACCGCGCATGGGCCGAGCGGACCATGCTGCGGGCCGAGGTGTTCGGCGTCGCCCGCGAGGACGTCAGCTTTGTGGACCTGCTCGCCGCCGGAATCCCCGGCTGAACCCACTTCACCATCTAGGGACGCATGAACAACGCAGTGAACAACCCGGTCTGGTCCGGGACCTGGGTCGCCGAGCGGCTCGGGCTCGAACTCGTGGGCGACGACAAGCTGACCGACCTGCTGGGGCTGGCCCTGCGCCGCAATCCCAAGCGGGCGCATCTGCTCGTCTCCAATGTGCTCGGCAAGCATGTGCCGCAGTCGCCGTCCGTGGTGTACGGGTACGGGTTCGCGCTCGGGCGCCGGGTACGGGAGCTCCTGGGTACCGAGGAGGCGGCCTCTGCGGTCGTCCTCGGTTACGCGGAGACGGCGACGGGTCTTGGCCACTCGGTCGCCGACGGCGTGGGGCTCGCCCCCTATCTGCACTCCACCCGCCGCCCGGTCGCGGGTGTGGCGGCGGCGGGCGGCTTCGAGGAGTCGCACTCGCATGCCACGTCTCACCTGCTGCTGCCGGAGGATCCGGCGCTGCTGGTGGGCGACGGGCCGCTGGTCCTGGTCGACGACGAGTTCTCGACCGGGAACACGGTCCTGAACACCATCCGGGATCTGCACGAGCGGTACCCGCGGCGGCGGTACGTCGTCGTTGCCCTGGTCGACATGCGGTCTGCGGCGGATCTGGGGCGGCTGGAGGACTTTGCGCGGGAGATCGGTGCGGAGGTCGACCTCGTGGCGGCCGCTTCCGGGACGGTCCGCTTGCCCGCGGGGGTGCTGGAGAAAGGGCAGGAGCTGGTTGCGCGGTACGAGTCGGCTGCGGGTGAGTGGGGGCTGGTCGCGCCCCGCGGCGGAGCCGCATATCGACACAGCCCCGCGCCCCTGAAAAACGGTGCCGGCGACGCCGACTTCAGCAGCACCCCCTCAGGGGCGCGGGGAACTGCGCGACCAGCCACAACGGACCCGCACCCGGCAGTCGGCCGCATCAGCCGCGTAGAGCTCTGCTGGCCCCGGGGCCTCCCCGACGGTGGCCGGCACGGCTTCACCCCCCAGCACCGCATCCGCCTCGAACGCGCGCTCCCCGCCATGGCAGCCCGCCTCGCAGAGGCACTCCCCGAAGACGCGCACCGCGTGCACATCCTCGGCTTCGAGGAGCTGATGTACGCGCCCCTGCGCCTCGCCCGGGAGTTGGAGCAGGTCGTCGACGCCGAGGTGAGGTACTCGACGACCACCCGCTCACCCGTCCTCGCGGTCGACGACCCGGGTTACGCGATACGCAGCCGCATAGCCTTCCCCGCCCATGACGACCCGGCGGACGGCCCCGGCGAGCGCTACGCCTACAACGTCGCCGGTGCCGGCTTCGACGCGGTCGTCGCCGTGGTCGACTCGGCAGCCGACACCCCCGAACTGCACGCGCCGGACGGCCTGTTGGCCCAGCTGGCCGCCCACGCCCCGCAGGTCCTGCTGGCGGTCGTGCCATCGTACGTCCCCGAGCCCCTGTACGTCCCCGAAAGGCCCGCCATGCTGCCCGAGCCCCTCCGCGGCCCCGCCTTCTCCTCGTATCCGCCCGAGGAGGTCGGCTGGCTGCTGCAGGACCTCTCGGACGTGACGCTGGAGGCGCCGACCGAGGAGCGGGAGGAGGCCATTCAGAGCGGGGGCGCGCACTACGCGGAGTCGCTGCCGGTGGAGTACCAGCCGAGCGAGCAGTACCAGGAGCTCTTCCACGCGGCGCTCGAGGAGTCCGCGGCGCGTCTCGCCCTCGCGGTCGGCGCCGTGACGGAGATCGTGCTGGCCGAGCGGTCGCCGCGGCCGGTGCTCGTCTCGCTCGCCCGCGCCGGTACGCCCGTCGGCGTGCTGATGCGGCGCTGGGCGCAGTTCCGGCACGGACTCGACCTTCCCCACTACGCCGTCTCGATCGTCCGCGGCCGCGGTATCGACGCCAACGCGCTGCGCTGGCTGGCCGCCCACCACGACCCGTCCGACGTCGTCTTCGTCGACGGCTGGACCGGCAAGGGCGCCATCACCCGCGAACTCGCCGACGCCATCAAGGAGTTCGAGGCGTCCGACGGCATCTCCGGGTTCGACCCGGAGATCGCGGTGCTGGCCGACCCGGGCTCGTGCGTGCGGACGTACGGCACCCGGGAGGACTTCCTCATACCCTCGGCCTGTCTCAACTCGACAGTCTCGGGCCTGATTTCGCGGACCGTGCTGCGCACGGACCTGGTCGGCCCGCACGACTTCCACGGCGCCAAGTTCTACCGCGAACTCGCCGGCACCGATGTCTCGGTGGACTTCCTGGACGCCGTCGCCGCCCGCTTCCCCGAGGTCGCGGACGCCGTCACCGCGCAGGTCAAGGAGCTGCTGTCCGGCGACCGCGAGCCGACCTGGGAGGGCTGGGCGGCCGTCGAGCGGATCAGCGAGGAGTACGGAATCCACGACGTGAACCTCGTCAAGCCCGGCGTCGGCGAGACCACACGCGTGCTGCTGCGCCGGGTGCCGTGGAAGATCCTGGCGAGGCAGGGGGCGGGCGCCGACCTGGACCACGTACGGCTGCTGGCCGAACAGCGAGGCGTACCGGTCGAGGAGGTCACCGAACTGCCGTACACCTGCGTGGGGTTGATCCACCCCCGGTTCACGCGCGGTGCGACCGGTGCCGACGGCAAGGCGGTGGCGGTCTGATGCCGGTACTGGTGGCGAGCGACCTCGACCGTACGCTCATCTACTCCTCCGCGGCCCTCGCGCTGACCATGCCGGACGCGCGGGCGCCCCGGCTGCTCTGCGTCGAGGTGCACGAGAGCAGGCCGCTGTCGTTCATGACGGAGACGGCGGCCGGGCTGCTGACCGACCTGGGTGACGCGGCGGTCTTCGTACCGACGACGACCCGGACGCGCAAGCAGTACCAGCGCATCAACCTGCCGGGCCCGGCGCCGAAGTACGCGATCTGCGCCAACGGCGGCCATCTGATGGTGGACGGCGTCTCCGACCTCGACTGGCATGCGCGCGTGACGGCACGGCTGGCCGACGAGTGCGCCCCGCTGGACGAGGTGCGCGAGCATCTGCTGGCGACGGCGGACCCGGTGTGGGTGCGCAAGCACCGGGTCGCCGAGGACCTCTTCGCCTACCTGGTCGTGGAGCGCGAGTTGCTGCCCGAGGAGTGGGTCAAGGAACTCGCGGTCTGGGCGGAGAACCGCGGCTGGACGGTCTCGCTCCAGGGCCGCAAGATCTACGCCGTCCCGAAGCCGCTGACCAAGAGCGCGGCGATGCACGAGGTCGCCCGCCGTACGGGCGCGGCCCTCACCCTGGCCGCCGGCGACTCACTGCTCGACGCCGACCTCCTGCTGGCGGCAGACCGGGGCTGGCGCCCTGGTCACGGCGAGCTGGCCGACGCGGAGTGGACGGCGCCGCAGATCAGCGCATTGCCGGAGCGGGGGGTCCTGGCAGGGGAGCGGATCCTACGTGAGTTCCTGAAGGCAACGCGCACAGCAACCCCCTGAGGGGCGCGGGGAACTGCGCGACCAGCCACGAACTACCCGCAGCCAACAACGCACCGGTCCCACCTAGCCGCAGCACCCTCCACCACAACATCCGCCCCCGCCGCCGCCCCCTCGTGGTGCCGCGGTCGGGGCGGACGCCGTACCGCCGACGGCCACCGTCGACAAAAGCTTCACCGTGTCCCCATGCCCGGCAGGGCACGTCGCAGGGTCGGAGGACTGAGCCATGGGCCGGCTCAGTTCAAATGTGTCGCCGCACGTCCGGCAGCGGTACTCGTAACGAGGCATGCGACCAGATTAGCGACGGGAACAGATGACCCCGCCCCCATTCAGGGCGTTGCAGTACCGCGATCTTCTCGGATCTGGGCGACCACCCTCGCCACCGTCTGCCGTACCGCCTCCGTCTCCGTGAGGAAGTGCCAGTAGTCGGGGTGGCGGCCCTGTAGTGAGGCGATCGCCCGGTCCAGGCGGCCCACGGAGTCGTCGAGCGGCCGGGCGTGCCGAGGATCTGGTGTCGACCGGCCCGTCATCGCCAGCCTCTGCGCATCCCGGATCGCGAACCGCGTCCGGTCGATCTCCTGCTGGGGATCCTTCTGTACGGCGTTGAGGCGCTGCAGCCGATCCCGTGCCGCAGACACGGACTCGTCGGTGGTGTTGAGCAGCGCCCGTACCGTCGACAGCAAGGAGGTCGCGTCCGGCCAGCGTTGGGCGTCGCGGGCGGCCTGTGCCTCCTTCAGCTTCAGCTCGGCCTGGCGTACGTTCTCCGCGGCCTGCTCCGGTACGTGCTGCAGGTCCTGCCAGCACGCCGCCACGAACCGCCGCCGCAGCTCGCTCAGCACAGGATCGACCTGCCCGGCACGGGTGGTGAGCGCCTGCGCGCGGGTGCGCAGCGAGACGAGGCGGTGGTCGATCTCGGCGGCCTTCTCCGGCAGCCGCCCGGCCTCCACCCGGATGGCCTCGGCCTCCCGCGCCACGCGCTCGGCCCGCTCCAGGGTCTCCGGCACGCCGTGCTGTCCGGCGCCCTGGTTGAGCTTGGTCAGTTCGGGGCCGAGGGCGGCCAGCCGGGCCGCGAGGTCGTCCGCCCTGAGGTTCGTGGCCCGTACGGCATCGAGGGCGTTCGAAGCGGCGAGCAGTCCCTGCCGGGCCCGCTCGACCGCCGGGGCCAGCCGGGCCAGCTGGGTCTCCGCCTTGCCGAGCAGCGGCCCGAGGCTGTCGCCGAAACGATCCAGCTCCCGCTTGACGTTCGAGAGGTCGTCCTTGGCCTTGGTGAGCTCGGTACGCGCGTGTGCCGCGACCGACGCCTCCAGGTCGTCCCGGTCGAGGTCGTGTGCGTCGACGGCCTCGATGTAGCGATGGCTGGCCTCGTCGATGCGCCGCCCCAGCGCCTCGAAGTCGGACACGGCGCGCCGGGCGGCCGGGGAGTCGTCGACCGCCGTGATCGTCTCGATCGAGATCCGCAGGTCGCGCTGGGCCGTGTCCAGTTCGTAGAACGCGGCCGCCGCGGCGTCCTTCGCGGCCTGCGCCTCGGCCCGCTGGCTCTCGGCCCGCCCGCCGAACCAGCGCCGGGTGCCGCCGCCGGCGAACGCGGCGGGCAGCGCGAGCGCGGCGACGAGGGGCAGGGCGACGAGGGTGCAGACATCCCTGAGCGCCTGACGGTGTGCACGCGGCACCAACGGCGAGTACGGCTGCGAAGGTGTCGCCGTCACATCCCTCTCCCGTGCATTCATCCGTCCTGGCCGGTGCCTCGTTTCATTCTCCCACCGGTTAAGGACGAACACACGGGCCGGTTAGTTCGCGGTCTCGGGGGTGACTTTGCCGTCACCGGTGCGGGCGGACACCCGGCACGTGGACCTGGGCAGGCGATACGGGTTTGCAGGGCACTGCCTCGGGCAAGGTAGGCTGTCGACTCGTCTCGGGTGCGTAGCTCAGGGGTAGAGCGCCTGCCTTACAAGCAGGATGTCGGCGGTTCGAAACCGTCCGCGCCCACACGGGAAGAAGACCCCGGCCGATCATGGCCGGGGTCTTCTTGTGTCATGCCTCTTGTGTCATGCCTCTTGTGTCATGCCTCGCGCGCGTGCTTCAGCCTGGTGCGGGCGTCCACTCGCTCTCCGGTCGTGACCTCCGCCCAGAAGCGATGGGTGCTGACGAAGACGGCGAGCTCGTGCTCGCGCTGCCGGAGCTTCTCCACCTCGGCCTGTTCGTCGGCCGTCCAGCCGGGGGAGGCGGGGCGCTCCACCTTGCGCCAGCCGCCCGTGTCGCTGAAGCCGTCCAGGGGCTCGACCGACCAGGGCAGCCGCTTGAGCAGGGCCGACAGCTCCGCCCGGACCTGATGCAGCTCCTCCTGACCGGCGAGGAGGTCACTCGGAAAGTCATAGGTCGTAGCCACGGCGCAATGCTACGCCTGTTCGAATTTGGGATGCGAGTTCCTTCCCGGGGTTCATGCGGACGGGTGTCCCTTGGCAGGTACCATCGCGGGGTGAACAGCTACTGGCACGTCGTTCTGCCGCCCCTCTGCGCCTGACCGGGCGCAGACACTGACGGTTTGATTCCCGGCCCCAACGCCCGCAGGGCGGTCAGGGGCCTTTGTCGTGCGCCCGTTTCGGATCGAGTCCCAGACGCATTCGACGACGGAAGATCACGACTGTGCCGAACCGCACGACCCCTCTGACTCCCGCGCGCCCGGCCGCCGCCGGCCCGCGCCCTTCCCGTACCGGTCTCCTCGGCGGCCCCGCCCCCATCCTCACCTCGGCCGTGCTGTGGGGGACGACCGGCACCGCCAGTTCCCTGGCACCGGCCGGCGCACCGGCGGCGGCCATCGGCTGCGCCGGTCTCACCCTGGGCGGCATCCTGCTGTTCCTCACCTCCCGCGGCGCCGGCTCGCTGCCCGCCGCCTGCACGTGCGCCGAGCGGTGGCTGCTCGTCCTCGGTGCCCTGGCGGTGGCCGGGTATCCGGTCACCTTCTATCCGGCGGTGGCCCGGACCGGCGTGGCGGTGGCCACCGTGATCGCGTTGGGCAGCGCACCGGTCTTCGCCGGACTGCTGTCCTGGATCACCGGACAGGCCCGGCCGACCGCCCGCTGGACCAGTGCCACCGCAGCGGCCGTGCTGGGCTGCACCCTTCTGGTGCTGGGCCCCGAACTCACCGGACACGCCGCGCCGATGGACCTGACGGGCGTCGTGCTCGCCGCATGCGCCGGGCTGTCGTACGCCGCCTACTCGCTGATCGGCGGCAGGCTCATCAGCCGTGGGCACCCGTCCGATGCGGTGATGGGTGTGCTGTTCGGCGCCGCCGGGCTCCTCGTCCTGCCGCTTTTCCTCTCCGTCGACATGCACTGGCTCGCCACCACCCGCGGTGCGGCGGTGGCGGTGTATCTCGCCCTGTTCACCGTCTTCCTGGCCTACCGGCTCTTCGGGCACGGACTGCGTCACACCCCGGCGTCGGTGGCCACGTCGCTGACCCTGGCCGAGCCCGCCGTGGCAGCGGTCCTGGGCGTGACCGTCCTCGGTGAACGCCTGCCGGCCGCCTCCTGGTGCGGACTGGCCGTCCTCGCTCTGGGGCTGGTTCTCCTGACCGTCCCCGTCGGCGCGGGCAGCCGGGGACGGTAGCCGCGGCGACGCAGATCCTCACTGTCAGACCCGGCTCCTATGGTTGGCGGCATGGACTTCGCGGACGTGGAGAAGGTGCGGCTGGAGCCCTGGGGTGAGGGCGACTTCTGGCTGTTGCGGCGGACCAACACCCCCGAGATGACCGAGCACTTGGGCGGGCCCGAGAGCGAGGAGAAGCTCGCCGACCGGCATCGGCGGTACCTGGAGGTGGGGTCCGGGCAGATGTACCGGGTCGCGCTGGCGGGCAGCGGGGAGACCGTGGGCTCGGTCGGGTTCTGGGCTCGGGAGTGGCGGGGCGGCACGGTATGGGAGGCGGGGTGGGGTGTGCTGCCCGAGTTCCAGGGGCGGGGGCTGGCCGTGCGGGCGGCGCGGGCCGTTGCGGAGGCCGCGCGGGACGCCGGCGAGCACCGGTATCTGCACGCCTTCCCGAAGGAGGACAACGGCCCGTCGAACTCCGTCTGCCGACGGGCCGGGTTCACCCTGCTCGGGCGGGTCGACTTCGAGTACCCGAAGGGGCACTGGATCACGTCCAACGACTGGCGGGTGGACCTGCGGTCCATATGACGGTCCCGCTCCGCCCCGGCTGGACGGGCGTCTGCGCGGCCGTCAGTGGCCGGTGCCCGCCAACTCCCGTACCACCCGCGCCGTCACCGGCACACGCACCCCGTGCCGCTCGGCCGCACGCAGCAACGCCCCGCCGATCGCGTCCAGTTCGAGGGGGCGGCCCGCCTCGGCGTCGCGCTGCATCGACGACTTGGTCTGCGGTGGGAAGGCGTCGTAGCGGGCCAGCGCCTGGGCCGGATCCGCCGGGCCGCCGCTCGCGCGGCTGACCGCGGCCGTCTCCTCCACCAGGGCCGTCAACTCGTCGCGGTGCCGGGTGCGTACGTCGCCGAGCGGGAGGCCGTACCTGGTGGTGAGGAGAGCGAACGGCGCCAGGAACGACATCTTCGCCCACAGGGCGGCCGTCTCGTCGTCGAGTACGCGGGTGGCCGGACCGGCGGTGTCGAGGGCTTGGGCGAGGGAGTCGAGCCGGTCGCGGGGCACTCCCTCGCCGGTCAGGTCGATCTCGGCGAAGGGGCTGCCGTGCTCGATCACTCCCGCCGCGACCCGGGTCGACTCGACGCGGATCACGGCCGGGGCGATCAGGTCGGGGCGGTAGCGGGCGCGCAGGGCCGCGGGGTGCTCGACGCCGTTCAGGAACGGCACGAGGAGGGCGTCGCCGAGGACCGTGGGCGGGACGCGGTCGAGGGCGGCGTCCAGGGCGGTGTGCTTGACCGCGACCAGGCATGCGTCGACCGGTTCCCGCAGCACGGTGTCCGCGTCCACGCGGGCCGTGAAGTCACCGAACAGGCCGCTGCGGACGCGGATCCCGTCCGTGCGCAGCGTCGCGGCGGTCTCCTCGCCGGCCAGGCAGATCACGCGGTGGCCGGCGCGGGACAGGAGCCCGGCGAGCAGGCCGCCGATGCCGCCGGGGCCCAGGACGGCAACGGTGAGTTCGTTCGCCATGATTCTGTTGTTCCCTTCGTCGGTCGGCCCCGGAACGGTGGCCGCCTCGGGACGGATCATGCCAGGCGCCGCAGAAGTGCGTGAGACTGGTTCCATGTGCCGGAGCATCAAGACACTTCGCCCGCCCGCGTTGCCCGAAGAGGCGACGGAGGAAGAGATCAGGGCCGCGGCCCTGCAGTTCGTGCGGAAGGTGTCCGGCTTCCGGGCGCCCGCCGCACACAACCGGGAGGTCTTCGACCAAGCCGTCGACGCGATCACCGAGGCCACGGCCGAACTGCTGGCGGGTCTTGAGGTGCGGGGGCAGAAGGCGTCGGCCTAGCGGGCCGCCGGATGCGCCATATGCGGCTCCGCCGCGGGGGCGCAGGCCGTCGGTCGTCTGCGGCTTCGTCGTGGCTGGTCGCGCCCGCGCGGCGGAGCCGCATATTGACAGAGCCCCGCGCCCCTTTGGGGCGCTGCCCTTCACGGCGCGGACTTTGCCCGCCCGGCTCAGGGCCCCGTCCAGGGACGACCCAGGACCCGTTCAGCGCCCAGGATCTACGAGGCCTTAGCCGGGCGCCGCATCACATACGCCGCGCCCGCCCCCGCGCCGAACAGCGCCAGCACCGACACCGCCGTGGCCACCCACGTCGTGCCCAGCCACTGGCCGCCGTAGTACCCGAGGGCCACGCTGTACGTCGCCCAGGTCAGGCCCGCGAGGGCGGACCAGGGGAGGAAGTCGCGGGCGCGGCGGTGGGCGGCGCCGGCGCCGAGGGAGACGACCGAGCGGCCGGCCGGGGCGAACCGGGCGAGGATGACCAGGGCCCCGCCGCCCCGGGCGAGGGCGGCGCCGAGACGTTCCTGCGCGGTGGTCAGCCGGCGTGAGCGGGCGATCGCGCGGTCCAGGCGTTCGCCGCCGCGCCAGGCCAGCCGGTACGCCACCAGGTCACCGAGGACGGAGGCGGTGGCAGCGCAGAACGTCAGGGCCAGGATGTCGGGGACCGCGTGCGGCACCTGGCCGGTCGCCGAGCCCGCGGCCGCCGCCGTGGCGGCCGTGATCACCAGTACCCCGCTCGGCAGAACGGGCACGAACACATCAAGCAGGACCGACAGCGCCACCATTGCGTAGATCCATGGGCTGCCGGTCAGCGACCCCACACTCTCCAGCACCGCGAACTCCCCGTGACTCCCCCGTGGGCCGGACCGTGCCGCGAGCGTTGCGAGGGAGCGGCAAGGGCGGCCATAACAGCCATACAGCGTACGCCTGGGCTGTGACGGGGGATTCATGGGGGGCGCGTGTGATCGGCACAGTACGTTCACCCGGGCGCCGGTCCCTTGAACGCGCAGGGCCTTCCCCCGCCGGCGAGGGAAGGCCCTGCTGTGCGCCGATCAGTGCGCGGATCACTGCGCCGGATCAGCGCACCCGATCAGGCAGCGACCGGCGTCTGCTCCGCCGCCTGCTTGCCCTGTGCCGTGGAGCGCTTCGCGAACAGCTGGTCCAGGCCGAAGGCGCCGGAGCCGGTGAAGACCAGCAGCAGAAGGGCCCAGCAGAACATCGCCGAGGCCTCGCCGCCGTTCTCCATCGGCCACAGGGCGTTCGGCTGGTGCACCTTGAAGTAGGCGTACGCCATCGAGCCGGAGGCTATGAACGCGGCGGCACGCGTGCCGAGGCCGAGCAGTACGAGGATGCCGCCGACCAGCTGGATGACGGCCGCGTACCAGAACGGCCAGGCGCCGGTCTCGACGGTGCCGCCGTTGGTGCCGGCCACGCCGCCGAGTACGCCGAAGAGCGAGGCGGCGCCGTGGCAGGCGAAGAGCAGGCCGACGACGACGCGGAACAGCCCGAGGACGTACGGCTGAGCGTTGTTGAGACGAGCAGTCATGTGGGGGGTACTCCTTCGGTCGGGCCGGTCCGGGGCGGACCGGTCTGGGGACGAGCCGAGTGAGTGATTTACGTTAGGTCGACCTAATCAATGCTTGCAAGTTCAACATTCGGCCATCGATCCGGTTCCGCTTCCGGCTCCGTTTCGCCCGCAGCCGCACGTAGCAGGGCTCTGGCCACCGCATCCGCGTCCGAAAGTGTGACCGAATCCACTCCGGGCCGAGCGCCCGCCGCCGTCACCCAGTGCACCCCCTCCGTGGGCACCCCGAAGGCGAACCGCCTTGAATGCGCCCGGCCTTGACGGTCCATCAGACGGTACGGCCGTTCCGTTACGTCCAACCCCCCGGTTTCGTAACCGCCGACGGCATGCGGCCGGCACTGCCCCGTCTTCAGCAGCCGGGCGAGGAGTTCGTCGGCGGTGCGCCGCAGATCCGGTTCCGGTAGGCGGGCCTCTATGAGGGTTGTCACACGCACCGACGACCCCGGCACCTCGGGGGAGCGTGCCACCCAAGCCCCCTGCTCGGGCCGCACCTCCAGCCGGGGCCCGAGTACCTCCACCACCCCCGCCTCCACCAGCGCGGCCAGCTCCTCGATGCGCCGCCGGGGAGGGCCGATGGAGAGGAAGGCGTTGAGCGGGGTGTACCAGCAATCCAGGTGCTCGCGGCGGGAGGTGCCGGTGAGGCCGCCGTGGTCGACGATCAGCCGCAGCTCGTTGCGCAGGTCGCGCAGCACGTCCAGGGCCGCCTTGAGCGGACCGTCCACATTGCCCAGGGCGGCCTGCGTCGCGTCCTCGCGCAGATACGCCAGCAGCCACTCCCGCCACTGCCGGGGGCCCTCGAACTCCCCTTCCGCATACGGCCGCGAGATGCGGTCCCAGCTCCAGTGGTCGCCGTCCGCGACCCCGAACTCGTCGAGTACGTATGCCTCTTGGGGATCGCGATGGGGCACGGCGAGGAAGTGTTCCGCGAACTCCGGACTGCCGGTCAGCGCCGTGTAGTAGACCGTCTCCACCTCCTTCGCCACCAACGGCCATATCTCGGCGAGGAAGTCGGGCGCCTCACCGGAGTCCGCGCGCTTGCGGAAGCCCGCGATCACCTCCGGGGTGAGGACCAGCGGGGTGTGCCGGCCGTACGGGCCCTTCGCGTTGTCGCCGCGCGCCTGGTACGGGATGCCGCGCCGGGAGCCGGCGTAGAGGCGTGGTTCGCGTCCGGAGGGGACATAGCGCAGACCGCGGCGACCGGAGACGAACCGGCCGCCCCGGCCCGTGGTCAACAGGGCCGTGTGGTCGAAGAAGTTGAGGCCCAGGCCGCGCAGCAGCACCGGTTCGCCGGGGGCTATGGGGGAGAGGTCGACGTCGGCCGGGTTGGCGGGCGGGAAGTGGAGCAGGCCGTGGCGGTCGGCGTAGTCCGCAAGGCGGCGCTGCGCCGCGTCCGCGGCGGCCGGGAGGTGGCCCTGGGCGAGGACGACGGCGGACAGGCCCGTCAGGGTGCGGCCGTCGTCGAGGGTGAGGGCCTGGCGGCCGTCGGGGGCGTCGTCCAGCCGTACGGCGCGCGCCCGGTGCGTCTCGACGCGTACGGCGGGCGGGGCCTCGCGCACCACTTTCGCGAACACCCACTCCAGGTACCGGCCGTACTGGGCGCGGGTCGGGTACTCGTCCGCACCCAGCTCGCCGCCCGCCCATTCGTACAGGCTCGGGCCCGGCCGGACCGGCCCCGAGCAGTCCACGCTGTCGTCGGTGAACAGGGTCACCTGGCAGGCCACGGTGTTCATCAGCAGCTCGGGAGACTGGGCGGTGCGCCACACGCTGCCGGGGCCCGGCGGTGCGGGGTCGACGACGTGGACGGTCAGTCCTGCGCCCGGCGGGAGGAGCTCCGGCACGGAGGCGCAGAGGCGTTCCAGGACACTCGTGCCGCGCGGTCCGGCGCCGACCACGGCCAGGGAGACGGTGGGGGTTTCCGCGGTCGGTGCAGACAAAGGGGTGACTCCCGGGCGTGTGGGGCGCTTGGCAGCAAACCGCCCACTGGAAGCGGACGGTCCGCCTCATCATGCCGTCGGGAGTCACAGAAGCCAACGTGGGTCTCAGTCACCCCGTTTGTCACTCATGTGTCCCTCATATGCCGCTTCATGTGGGGGTGAGGGCGGACTCCTCCACGGTCTTCAGCGCGCTGTCCGGCTGCGCCTGCTCCAGCCGCAGCCGCGCCGAACGGCCCCGCAGCGTCAGCGTCATGATCTGGTTGCCGAACCAAGGCCCGCCCTTCTTGCGCCAGTCGACCGGCGGCCGCCCGCACCTCCCGTGCCGGGCGAACCGCCGGCCGAGGGCCCGGGCCGCCGCACTCCAGCCGAAGCGGAAGCCGAGCCGTATGGACAGGGGGATGGAGTTGTGGACCGGGGAGCAGGTCAGCTGCAGGACGCGGGCGTCCGGGGCGCCGGACGGCCAGGCCGGTTCGGCCACGTACGCGTGGTGCACGTCCCCCGACAGGACGAGCACCGTCGCCGGCGCCTCCGCCCCCGAACCGGCCTCGGCGATCAGCTCGGTCAGCGCGGCGAAGGAGGCCGGAAAGGCCGCCCAGTGCTCCAGGTCCGCCCGCCGCCGCAGATCCTCCCCGAACCGCGCCCAGCGCGCCCCGCGCTCGCCCCGGCACAGGGCCGCGTTCCAGGCCTCGGCGTCGTGCACCAGGTGCGGCAGCAGCCAGGGCAGCGAGGTGCCGATGAGGAGGTGGTCGTACGACCCCCGTTCCGTCAGGGCCTGCTCGCGCAGCCACTCCGCCTCCCCCGGGTCGAGCATCGCGCGGCTCTCCTCGTCCAGGACGCGGGCCGCCCGGGTGTCCACCATCAGCAGGCGTACGCGGCCGAAGTCGCGGCGGTAGCTCCAGCGCACCGAGGCCGGGTCGCCGTCGGCCTTGCAGGCGAAGGCGCGCAACTCGTCGGTGCCGTCGGGGAGTTCGCGTACGGCGGCGTAGAGCGGGTCGGCGGCGAGCTCGACCGGCGACAGATTGCCGAGATGCTGATGCACCCAGTACGACATCAGGCCGCTCAGCAGCCGCTCGCGCCACCAGGGGGTGGCCCGCATGTCGTCGAGCCAGGCGGCGGAGGTGTTCCAGTCGTCGATGACGTCGTGGTCGTCGAAGATCATGCAGCTCGGCACGGTGGACAGCAGCCAGCGCACCTCGGGGTCGAGCCAGGACTCGTAGTAGAGGCGGGTGTACTCCTCGTAGTCCGCGACCTCGTTGCCCGGCGGGTCGCTCAGGTCGCGCCGGGCGGCCAGCCAGCGCCGGGTCGCCTCGGAGGTCTCGTCGGCGTACACCTGGTCGCCCAACAGCAGCAGCACGTCCGGGCGTTCGCCGTCCGGGTCGGCCGCCATGCGCGCGGCGAGGGTGTCCAGGGCGTCGGGGCCGACGGGGTCGTGTTCGTCGGCGGGCGGGGCGGCCCAGCGGCAGGAGCCGAAGGCGACACGGACGCCGTCGTCGCCGTGCGAGGTGCGGATGACGGAGGGCGGAAACCTCTGCGAGGGGTCGGTCGCGTCGGGCAGCGGCCACACTTGCGTGCCGTCGAGGAGGACGTCGTACGGCGTCGTCGTGCCCGGCGTGAGGCCGGTGACCGGCACGAGGGCATAGTGATGGCCCGCGACCTGGAAGGTGCGGGCCTCACCGCGGGCGCCGTCCGCGCAGCGCACCTCGGCGGTGCACGGACGGCTCGCCTCGACCCAGACGGTCGCGGACGAGCCGTCGGCATACCTCAGCAGTGGACCCAGGCGCAGTTCGGCCACGCGGCACCCTCCTCCGTCGCCCCGTACGGTACGGAACGACGGAGGTCGCTGGGGAGGTTCCTTTACAGAATCCGCCGGATCATCCGCGAGATCAGCAGCCGCTGAGGACCGAGCTCAGCTTGCTCTTCTCCGCCGAGTCGACGGAGAGGTCGTAGTAGTACTTCACCTGGACCCAGGCGCGGACGTAGGTGCAGGCGTACGAGCTGACCGGGGGCATCCACTCGGCCGGGTCCTTGTCGCCCTTGGACTGGTTGACGTTGTCCGTGACGGCGAGGAGCTGCGGGCGGGTGACGTCGTTGGCGAAGCCCTCGCGCTCGGACGTGGTCCACTGGCTGGCGCCGGAGTCCCAGGCCTCGGCGAGCGGCACGAGGTGGTCGATGTCGACGTCGGAGGCGGCGGTCCAGGTGGCGCCGTCGTAGACCGAGTACCAGCTGCCGCTGGTGGCGGTGCAGGCGGAGTTGGTGACGACGTTCGAACCGTCCCGCTTGAGGATCCACTCACGGGTGTTGCAGGTGCCGCTGATGGTGTCCCACGTCGGGAACAGGGACCGCTGGTAGCCGGTGCGGTCCTCGGTCGCCACGGTGAGCGAGGCGAGGTAGGTGCGGGCGGTGGCGGCGCTGACCGGGGTGGGGAGCGCGGCGGACGCGGTCGGGCTGTTGAAAAGTCCGACGGAAGCTATGAGTCCGGTAAGAGCCGCGAGTATGCTGAGCCGTCGACGCGCGTAGAACTTCGGCATGCGAACTCCCAGGGGGTGTGGGGGCGTTGGGGTGCGGGCGATGGAATGCTCGCCGCGCTGTGTTGCCGCAAGGTGAGTGTCAGGTAAGAAGCTAGTGACGTGTTCATGACACGACAAGCTTTACGGTCGAACTTTCTGTTGCGTACCCTGGGTGGCGCAGAAGGGGAGTAGCTCTTCGCCGGACCGTCGACATACTGCTCAGCTCGTCTGAGCCGGCGCCCGGAGGTGGGTCCCTGTGGACCTCGCCAGCGAGACCTTCGGCAAGCAGTGCACCCGTGTGTGCTGCCATGCCGAGGTGTCCGCGCACAGCAGTCGCACTCTCGGCGGGGCAGCCCCGACCGATTGAGGAACCTTGATCAGCTTCACCGTCACGGCGCTCGTCTTCGGCGTCGTCTTCCTTGCCGAACTGCCGGACAAGACCGCGCTCGCCGGTCTGGTGCTGGGCACCCGCTATCGCGCCTCGTACGTCTTCGCGGGCGTGGCCACGGCGTTCGCGCTGCATGTTGCGCTTGCCGTGGCCGCCGGAAGCGTGCTCACCCTGCTTCCGCAGCAGATCGTCCACGCGCTGACGGGCGTCCTCTTCCTGGGTGGCGCCGCTGTGCTGCTGATGAAGAAGGGCGAGGATGAGGAGGAGATCCGCAAGCCTGAGAACCAGTCCTTCTGGAAGGTCGCGGGCGCCGGATTCATGCTCATCCTGGTCGCCGAGTTCGGGGATCTGACCCAGATCATGACGGCGAACCTCGCGGCCCGTTACGACGACCCGCTCTCCGTCGGCCTGGGAGCGGTGCTGGCGCTGTGGGCGGTGGCCGGGCTCGGGATCGTCGGCGGAAAGGCGCTGATGAAGCGCGTGCCGCTGGCTCTCATCACCAAGGTCGCGGCACTGCTGATGCTGGCGCTCGGCGTGTGGAGCCTGTGGGAGGCCGTGAGCGGCTGAGCCGGGTCCGAAGGGTCGCCGAGTCTGAACGGTCGGTGAACTGTTGCCGGATGCGGTGGCGGATGACGGCCTGGTTTTGTACCGTGTAGGAACAAAGTGGCTCCCGCCCGTTTTCCCTGACCGGCGGGCGGGGCCGCCTTGTCTCTCCGGGCGCCACCCGTACGCCCTCTTCGAGCCCTTCGCGCCTTGGAGCTGCCGATGACGGTCACCACCGTGCCCACCGTCCTCACCGCCCGCGCCCTCCTGCTGGACATGGACGGCACCCTCGTGAACTCCGACGCCGTCGTCGAGCGCATCTGGCGGCGCTGGGCCGAGCGGCACGGGCTGGACGCCGACGAGGTCATGAAGGTGGTGCACGGGCGCCAGGGCCACGCCTCCATGGCGCTGCTGCTGCCCGACCGCCCCATGGAGCAGAACCTCGCCGACAACGCGCGCATGCTCGCCGAGGAGACCGCCGACCTGGACGGCGTGGTCGCGATCCCCGGCGCCCCCGAGTTCCTCGCCTCCCTGCACGGGCTGCCGCACGCCCTGGTGACCTCGGCCGACCTGGCCCTCGCCACGGCCCGGATGGGCGCTGCCGGCCTGGAACTTCCCGATGTGCGGGTGACCGCCGAGTCGGTCGGTGCGAGCAAGCCGGATCCCGAGGGGTTTCTCAAGGGGGCGGCCGAACTGGGCGTCGAGCCGGCCGACTGCATTGTCTTCGAGGATTCCGCTGCTGGGATCCAGGCGGGGCGCTCCGCGGGGATGCGGGTTGTGGGGGTCGGGCCGAGGGCCGACCTTTATGAGCCGGATGTGGTGGTGCGGGATCTGACGCGGGTGCGGGTTGAGGCTGCGCCGGGCGGGGGGATCCGGCTGTACGTGGGGTAGTGCTGGGGGCTGCCGCCCCCAGACCCCCGCTTCGGCCCTGAAGGGGCCTCGTTCTCAAACGCCGGACGGGCTGAAGTGCACTGACTGGCGCTTTACGGCTCCGTCGTCTCCGATTCCAGTTGTGACCGTGTCTCCGGCCCGTACACCCCCAGCTCGTCCCCCTGGATTCCCCGTGCCCACTGGTATCTGCCGACGGCGTCCTCGACGCCCTCGTTGTAGTGGCCGCTCGCCTTTCTTGTGTAGAGGCCGAGCTGGGTCAGGCGTAGTTCGAGTTCGGTGACCTCGGGGCCATCGGAGCCGCGGCGCAGGACGGGTGGTGTGGTCTGGCGGGTGTCGGTCGTGCCGATGCTGCCGCTTGCGGTGGCCGTCGGCGGGGTGCGGGTCGGCTCGGGCGACCGGGACGGGCTCGGCGAGGCGCTCGTCGCCGACGGGGACGGCGAGAGCGACGGGCTCGCGCTGACCGCCGGGGCCGGCCGTGCGGGCGGCCGTACGGACGTGGCGTGCCCGGACGGCGACGCGGACTCCGAGCTCGGCAACGCGTCCGGGACACTCGCCCGTACGTCGTCGGGCAGGGCGGTGTCCCGCGAGGGTGCCTCGTAGGAGAACAGCCCGCTTGCCAGCCCGGCCGCCGCCAGTACCGTGGCGAAGGCCCCGCCGACGCCGAGGAGCACGGTGCGGCGTCTGCGGCGCACCCTGTGCGCCGCGTCGTCCTCGCCGTCCTCGTCGTACGTGTCTTCCGGGTGCGCGCTCTCGAACAGGCGCAGATCGTCGGTGCTCGGCACCTCGGTGCCTATCGCCCGCAACGGCATCGTCGCCTCGACCGCCGGCACCGGCGGAGGTGCAGCGGGCTCACTCCCCGCACCCTCCAGCTCGACATACGGCCGTATCCGCAGCGGGTCGAAGTCCTCCGCCGCGGCCTGCTCGGCCGTACGGGCGTCGCGCAGGGCGTCGGACGCCCGTTGAGTGCAGCCGCAGGACGGGGTGTTGTCCGCCCCTCTGGGCGCTCCGCACTCCGGGCACTGGTGACCTTTCGGGTCTGTCACGCGTTCGTCCCTCCCTTCACGCTCCCCTCGCGAACTTCAGAGGTTATCCAGATCATCTCCACGCCGTGCCCGTAGCCCCCGGAATATCGGCTTCCACTAGGACTCAACAGGCCATAACCGGTCACACCGATCACCATGGACGTGTAACGAGAGCCGCGGGAGGTCTTCATGGCCGGGGATGCGCACGGTATGACGGGGAATGTGCGAGACGCACAGGCATCCGCGAGGCCCCCGCAGCGGGGCAGCGCCGCCCAGGAGCACGTGTCCGGGAACGTACTCGTGTCGATCGGCGCCCTGCTCCTCGGGATGCTGCTCGCGGCCCTCGACCAGACCATCGTGTCGACCGCGCTGCCCACCATCGTCAGCGACCTCGGCGGCCTGGAGCACCTGTCCTGGGTGGTCACCGCGTATCTGCTGGCCTCGACCGCCGCGACCCCGCTGTGGGGCAAGCTCGGGGACCAGTACGGGCGGAAGCGGCTGTTCCAGACCGCGATCGTGATTTTTCTCATCGGCTCCGCGCTCTGCGGAATGGCGCAGAACATGCCCCAGTTGATCGCGTTCCGGGCGGTGCAGGGCCTGGGCGGCGGCGGGTTGATGGTGCTGTCGATGGCGATCGTCGGGGATGTCGTCGCGCCGCGTGAACGCGGCCGCTATCAGGGGCTGTTCGGAGCCGTGTTCGGTGCGACCAGTGTCCTGGGGCCCCTGCTCGGCGGGCTGTTCACCGAACACCTCAGCTGGCGCTGGGTCTTCTACGTCAACCTTCCCGTCGGCGTCGTCGCCCTCGCCGTGATCGCGACCGCCCTGCGCATCCCGCGCAAGGCCGCGCAGCACGTCATCGACTACCTCGGCACCTTCCTCATCGCCGCGGTCGCCACCTGTCTGATCCTGGTCGCCTCCCTCGGCGGTACGACCTGGGGCTGGGGCTCGACACAGATCGTCGGGCTGATCCTGCTGGGCGTCGGCCTGGCCGTCGCGTTCGTGGCCGTGGAACGCAGAGCCGCCGAACCCGTCCTCCCGCTCAAGCTGTTCCGCATCCGCACCTTCGCCCTCTCCGCGGTCATCAGCTTCATCGTCGGCTTCGCCATGTTCGGCGCGATGACCTATCTGCCGACCTTCCTCCAGGTCGTCCAGGGCGTGACGCCGACCATGTCCGGCGTGCACATGCTGCCGATGGTGTTCGGCATGCTGCTGTCGTCCACCGCCTCCGGCCAGATCGTCAGCCGCACCGGCCGCTGGAAGGTGTTCCCGATCGCGGGCACCGGGGTGACCGCCCTCGGCCTGCTCTTCCTCCACCAGCTCGACGAGAACAGCTCCACGGCCGAGATGAGCGTCTACTTCTTCGTCTTCGGCCTCGGGCTCGGCCTGGTCATGCAGGTGCTGGTCCTCATCGTGCAGAACGCGGTCTCCTACGAGGACCTCGGCGTCGCCACCTCCGGCGCGACCTTCTTCCGCTCGATCGGCGCCTCCTTCGGCGTGGCGATCTTCGGCACGGTCTTCGCGAGCCGCCTCAGCGACAAACTGACCGACGCCTTCCGGGGCGCCCGCCTCCCCGCCGGCGTCTCCGCGGACGCTCTCAAGTCCGACCCGCGCGGCATCGGCTCACTCCCGCCGGACCTGCGCGGACCCGCCCTGCACGCGTACGCGTCGGCCATCACCGACGTCTTCCTGTACGCCGCCCCCGTCGCCCTCCTCGGCTTCGTGCTGGCCTGGTTCCTCAAGGAGGACAAGCTGCGCGGCTCCGTCACCGCGCCCGACGTGACGGAGACCCTTGCGAGCAATCCGGTCGAGCGGTCCTCGTACGACGAGGTGTGCCGCGCGCTGTCCGTGCTGGGCACCCGGGAGGGCCGGCGCGAGATCTACCGGGAGATCACCGAACGGGCGGGCTACGACCTGCTGCCCGCGGCGGCCTGGCTGCTGCTGCGGATCAAGAAGCACGGCTGGGCCGAGCCGGGCGTGCTCGCCGAGCGCAGCGCGGTGCCGATGCAGGTCATCATCGCCGCCGCCCGCCAGGTCGAGGAGCGGCGGCTGGCCTTCCGCGAAGGCCTCGATCTGGTCCTCACCGACCAGGGCCTGGAGGTGGCCGAACGGCTCGCGCGGGCGCGGGCGGACTCGCTTGCGGAGCTGCTCGGCGACTGGTGGGGGCCGGACCGGCCCACCGACCTCGTCCAACTGGTCGGGGAACTCAACGACGAACTGTGCGGCTCGGACCGGGAGCAGCCGCGCAACGGGCATGTGGAGCACGTCAGTTGAGCAGCTCCTTGCGGAACCAGTGCTCGGCGTACTTGTCGTCGTTGTGCGGCTCGGTCTCCGAGTAGCCGAGCCGCACGTACAGGGCGCGGGCCTCGACGAGGTCGCTTCGGGTGTCGAGGATCAGCTGCCGGGCGCCGAGGGTCCGGGCGGCGTCCTCGGCGGCGCTGACGAGGAGCGCAGCCCCGCCCTTGCCGCGCATCCCCTCGTACACGAACACCCGCGTGAGCTCGCCGACCCCGCCGTCCAGCAGCCGTACGCCCGCGCTGCCCGCCGGCTCACCGCCGTACCGCGCGACCAGCAACTGCCCGCTCGGCGGCGCGAGTTCGGCACCCGTGTGAGCCGCGATCTCCCGCTCCAGCTCGGCCGGATCGGTCTGCCGACCCTCGCGCAGAAGGTGGTAGCGGTCGCTGACCTCCGTGTAGTACGCCCGCCAAAGGGCTGCGGCGACGGGGGAATCGAAGGGTTCCGGGGCGATCGTCCAGGTCACCCGCTCATTGTGCGGAGACGGTGTGCGGGGCGCGCAACCGAATATGGGGCCCCGCGGCCACCTGCCGTGGGTCATCAACCGACGTCAGGCGAAGGGGAGTTGACAGAACGGCCCCTACACGGGTGACCCGTTCGAAGTATCCGTACCCGCGTCCCTGTCCGTGGCCGTATCCGCATCGGCCGCCGTCCGGCGCTCCCGCCACTGCCGTGCGACCTCCTCGACGTCGTACGGCTTCATACCGAGCGGAGGGCCGGGCGGCGGCTTGAACATCATGTCGCGGATCTTGACGTTGACGTCGGTGACGATCTTCCGCGCGATCCGCTCCGAGGGCGCCGCATACGCCGCCGCGAGCGCGTCCTCGGCCTCCTTGCGCAGGGCGAGCGTGGGCGGCAGCACGGAGAGACCCTCGCGGGCCATCTTCTGCTTGATCCACCACAGCTCGTCGTACGAGGTGTCGGTGCCCGCGGGCAATGGCTTGCCCGCGCCGGGCAGTTGGGTGAACTCGCCGCGCCTCTCGGCGTCACGGATCTGTTTGTCGACCCAGGACTCGAACGGGACACCCGGTGGCTTTCGCTCGGTCATGACTTCATTGTGCCGGACGCGGCATGCCCGGGCGATTTATCATGCGGCCGCTGTGTAAGGACACTTCAAGAGGAGCAGCGCGTGCTCGAACTGACCATGGCCACCGTCTCCGGGGCGGAAGAGGGGGCCACGGCCGGCATGCTCATGGCCGACGCACCCAGTGAGCCCGGTGCCGTGCTGCGGGTGGGGCGGGACACGTCCGTGTGCCGTCTGGTGACGCCCGACGACTGGCTGTTCATCTCCCGGGTCCACCTGGAGTTCCTGTGCGGCCCCGAGGGGACCTGGCAGGTGACCTGGCTGCGCGGCTCGCAGGCCGACCCGTCCTCCGAGGTCCGGCTGATCGTCGGGGAGTACGCGCAGCCGCTCGTCTACGGCGGCACGGTGGCACTGCCCAGGGGCGGCAGCGGCGAGATCGTCGTCCAGGACCGCACCGCCCCGCGCAGCGTCAACGTCGGCTTCTACCACGAGTTCTGACGAAGAAGCCAAGAAGCCCAACAAGCCGACAAGCCGACGAGCAGGGCTACGCCAGCACGCGCGCGAGTGCGAAGCCGTCGTAGCCCTTGCTGCCCACCGTCTGGATCGCCGTGCCGCTCAACCGCGGGTGCGAGCCGATCAGTTCGATGGCGGCGCGGGTGCCCAGCACGTCGGGCGACTTGCTGTCCGCGTCGGCGACCTGGCCGCTGCGTACGACGTTGTCCAGGACGATCAGGCTGCCCGCGCTGGTGAGGCGGAGGGCCCACTCCACGTAGTGCGGGTTGTTGACCTTGTCGGCGTCGATGAAGACCAGGTCGAAGGGGGCCGGGTTCTCGTCGGCCAGCTTGGGCAGCGACTCCAGGGCGGGGCCGACCCGCACCTCGACGATCCGGTCGAGGCCCGCGCGCGCGATGTTGCGGGTGGCGACCTCGGCGTGCTTGGCGCTGTACTCGAGCGAGATCAGGCGGCCGTCCTCGGGCAGCGCGCGGGCCAGCCAGATGGTGCTGTAGCCGCCGAGGGTGCCGATCTCCAGGATGGTGCGGGAGCCCTGGATCTGGGCGAGGAGCTGCAGGAACTTGCCTTGGGACGGGGTGACCGCGATGGATGGGAGCCCGGCCGCCTCACTGTCGCGCAATGCGGCGTCCAGGACTGCGTCGTCCGGCGAGAGGTGGGTGGTGAAGTAGTCGTCCACGCGGTCCCAGAGCTGCGACTCGCTCATTCAGCTGTGCCTTCCGTGTGCCTAATTAGCGCTTCTAACTAGCTGCCCTAATGAATATAGCCGCGGGCCGGGTGCCCCTCAGGGAGATCATGACGGGCGGTTTCAGCTGATCGGTGGAGGCGCGTGCACGGGCGGCGGAGGCGGCACCGGGCGCCGGGAGCGTCGTACGGCGAACACGGTCACGGCCGTGACGGCGAGGGTGAAGGTGCCGACGACCGTCAGCAGCCACGCCGGGATGCCGGCCACCTTGCGCAGCCGCTCCTCGTAGATCACCTGCTGGAACGGGGTGTCCGCGGAGGCCCGGCGCAGTACGTGGTCGCCGGAGATCGACGAGGGGCGCGGGAACTCCTGGCCGATCGCGGTCAGGAACGGTGTGCCCGCGGCCAGCTCGGCCAGCGGGCCCGACTTCGCGCTGACGCGTCCGGCGTAGGTGACCCGGGGGCGGTCGCCGCCGATCGCGGAGCGGGTCTCCATGCGGTGCGCGGCGAGGACGTACAGGCCCAGGGACTGCGGGGTGCGGGCGAGGCGGGACAGGCGCATCGGGTAGACGGGCTGCCCGGACGCGAAGGTGAGGTGGAGCGGGTCGAGCGTGCCGTTCAGCGGGGCGTTCGCGGTGTCGGGGGACAGGCGGACGGCGACGTACTCCCAGCGGCGGCTCACATACGGCTGGAGGGCGTCCTCAAGGCGGGGCGGCATGGCGAAGCCGTTGGTGTCCAGCCAGGTGTTCAGGGCGGCCGGGTCGGTGGCGGTCAGGCGGGCGACGTCGAAGGGGCCGAGCTTCTGGCGGCCGACCACGCCCACGCCGGGCGCGACGGCGCCGGCCCCGGGCGGGCCGTCCGCGCTGCTGCCGTCGCCGGTGACCAGGGGCCAGTCGCCGTCCTGCGGCCAGAAGTGGTAGCGGTCGCGGTGGACGGGGGCGGTGGCGGCGGCGAGCTGGGTGAACAGCGCCGGGTCGCCGAGCTCGACCGTCGCGCGGTGCGGGACCGGCATGACCCAGGCGGCCCGGTCGGCGTCCCCGTCGACCGTCAGGCTCATCACGATCTGTTCCCGGCTGCCGTCCCAGCGGACGACGGACTCCTCACGGCCGACGCTCACCCGCTGCTGCGCCTCGGGGATCATCGCGCCACAGCCGCACGCGTACGCCGGTGCGACCAGTGACCCCAGCTGAATCCCGAGCAGGGCCAGAACGACCGCCAGTAAGCGTGCGCGTGCGCATTTCCGCAGGAAACAGGCCATTCCCCGAAGCCTCCGTGATGCCGTGGACAGGGCTTCTGACAGTACGGGTGCGGGCGCGCCTCCGGAGGCGCGCCCACTGCGGGCGCATTATGGTCATTCCGGCACAGAGGGGGCGTACGGCAGAAGCGGGGGGCTGGAGGCCTACCAGGCGTGGCGAACGTGGAGCACAGCGGCCGACCGGCGGAAACCCTCGGAGCGACGGCTGTCGGAGGGAGTCCCAGACGCCTGCATGTGGTCCGCCTGGGCCTGTGGCTGGTCGCGGCCGTACTCGCCGTACGCCAGATGGCCGTCGTCCTCCGTACGCCCAGGGGTGAGCGGCTGACGGATCTGGAGACCTGGGTCGGTCCCAACGGCGTCCTGCATGTGAAGGGATCGCTGTACGACTCCACGCGGTTCACCGGCACACCGTTCGGCGGACTGGTTCTCAAGCCCCTCACCCGGGCGGCCGAGCAGGCCCTCGGCTGGGGCTGGACCTTCGGCACGCTGCTGCTGGTGGTCGCGCTCGGCCTGATCGTGGCCCGTGCGCTGCCGCAGCCGGTGAGCCGGCGGACCTCCCTGCTCGCCGCGCCGCTCGCGATCAGCCTGCTGATGCTCTCACTGCCGGTGCGCAACACGCTGTGGCTCGGGCAGACCAGCATCATGCCGGTCCTGCTGGTGCTGGTCGGCTGCTTCGTCGTCCGCGGCGAGCGCACCAGCGGCCTGCTGATCGGTCTCGCCGCCGCCCTCCAGCCCACCGTGCTGCTCTTCGCCCCGCTGCTGTGGTTCACCGGACGCCGCCGCGCCGCGCTGTCCGCCGGGGGCACCTTCGCCGTCTGCACGGTGCTGGCGTGGGCCGCGATGCCGCACGACTCGTACACCTACTGGGTGCACCACATGGCGGGCGCCGGTCTCGGCGGCAGGGCCGACGACCTCGCCAACGAGTCCCTGCACGGCGCACTGCTCCGGCTCGGGCCGGCCGGCCCCCTCGAGATCGTCCTCTTCTGCGCGCTGGGCACGGCGGTCGCCGTTCTCGGGGTGCGCCGCGCCGTGCGCTACGCGCGCGACGGACAACTGCTCCTCGCGGTCGCGGTCACCGGCTGCGCGGCGATCGCCGTGTCGCCGACCGCCTGGCAGCACCAGCTGCTGTGGGTGCTCCTCGCGGTCGTCGGACGGGTCGGCAAGCGGGCCTCCGACCGGTTCGTGTGGCCGGTCGCCGTGGTCCTGGTGATGACGCTGCCGGCGAAGATGATGCTGCCGCACATGCCGCAGCTGAACACGCTGCGCGACGACCTGGTGGTGATCGCCGCCCTCGCCGCGGCCACCGTCGTGCCGTTCCTGTCCCGTACCTCGCCGTACTACAGCTCCCCGGTCCCGGCCGAGTACGCCGCCCCGGTCCCGGCCCGCTTCGCACACGTACCCGTCGTCCCGTTCCTGCGGCGGGTCCTCACCCGCCCGAACCTGCTCCTCGAACTCCTCCTGATCCGCGTCACCTACGCCGCCTACCAGCAGATCCGGCTCGCGGTGACCGCCGACCGGGCCACCGCGGAACACCACGGACACCAGATCCACCGGATCGAGCAGTGGCTGTCCATCGACATCGAGCACTGGGCCAACCACGCCGTGGTGAAGGTCGACTGGCTGCGCAGCTTCCTCGACTACTACTACGAGTCGTTCCACTTCGGGGTCCCGCTCACCATCCTCGCCGTGCTCTACGTGCGGCGCCCCGTGGACTACCGCTGGGCGCGCTCTGTGCTGGGCCTGGCCACCGTGATCGGTCTGCTCGGCTTCTGGCTGTACCCGCTGGCGCCGCCGCGCCTGATGCCGGGACTCGGCTTCATCGACACGGTGCACGGCGTCCAGGACTTCTCCAAGCCGGACTACGGCACGCTGACCGCGTTCACCAACCAGTACGCGGCCATGCCGTCCCTGCACTTCGGGTGGGCGCTGTGGTGCGGCATCGTCATCGTGGTGCTGGCGCCCAAGTGGTGGATGAAGCCCCTGGGGCTGCTGCATCCGCTGTTCACGGTGTCCGCGATCATCGGGACCGGCAACCACTGGATCCTCGACGCGGTCGGCGGCGCCGCCGTGATCGGGGCGGGCCTCGGGCTGCAGTACCTGCTGTCGGGCCCGCGGGCGGCCACCGCGACCGCGGCACAGGACCAATCCCTGCCCGACGCCCGGGCCGCGCAGGCCGATCGGGCGTCTTCGGGGCATTGATTCCGTGCGTCTCGCGAAGCGTCACGGGCACTCTCGGGCTCTGCTTCGGCCCGGACGGGCCGGCGGCGCCGGGATGCCGCCGGCCCGAGACCGTCGTACCGGAAGCGGAACCGTCAACCGGCCTGGACCTGAAGGTGCTTCACGCCGTTGATCCACGCGGAGCGCAGCCGGGACGGGTCGCCGGCCAGGGTGAGGCCCGGCAGGGCGTCGGCGATCGCGTTGAAGATCAGGTCGATCTCCAGGACCGCGAGGGACTTGCCCAGGCAGTAGTGCGGGCCTCCGCCGCCGAAGCCGAGGTGGGGGTTGGGGTCGCGGAGGATGTCGAAGGCGTCGGGGTCGGTGAAGACCTCCGGGTCATGGTTGGCGGAGGCGTAGAAGATCCCGACCCGGTCCCCCTTCCTGATCGACTTCCCGCCCAGTTCGGTGTCCTGAGTGGCCGTCCGCTGGAAGGAGTTGACGGGGGTCGCCCACCGCACGATCTCCTCGGCCGCGCTTTCCGGGCGCTCCTGCTTGTACAGCTCCCACTGCTCGGGATGGGTCAGGAACGCATGCATCCCGTGGGTGATGGCGTTACGGGTCGTCTCGTTGCCCGCGACGGCCAGCATCAGTACGAAGAAGCCGAACTCGTCGGAGTTGAGATTGCCTTCGTCCTCGGCCGACACCAGCGTCGTGACGATGTCCTTCGCCGGGCACTGCTTCCGGTCCGCGGCCATGTTCATGGCGTAGGCGATGAGTTCGGTGGCCGACTCGGCGCCGACCTCCTCGGTGATCGCGTACTCCGGGTCGTCGTACGAGATCATCTTGTTGGACCAGTCGAAGATCTTGGCCCGGTCGTCCTGCGGGATGCCGATGAGCTCGGCGATCGCCTGCAGGGGCAGTTCGCAGGCGACGTCGGTCACGAAGTCGAAGGGGCCGGGATGTGCGCGGGCGTTCTGCGCGATGTTGTGGGCGCGCTCGCGCAGCCGGTCCTCCAACGCCCGTATCGCGCGCGGGGTGAAGACGCGCTGCACGATCTGGCGGACCCGGGTGTGCTCCGGCGGATCCATGTTGAGGAGGATCAGCCGCTGCGCGTCGATGGCGTCGCGCTCGATGTGCTCGTTGAAGCGGATGATCGCCGTGTTGAGGTACGACGAGTACAACTCGGGGTGTGTGGAGACGTACTTGACGTCCGCGTGCCGGGTGACGGCCCAGTACCCCTCGTCCTGGAAGCCGGCGATGTTGCCCGGCTGCGGGATCCAGCGGACCGGTTCGGCAAGCCGCAGCTCGGCGAACTCCGGCAGGGGCACACGGTGGTGCAGCAGGTCGGGGTCGGTGAAGTCGAACCCGTCGGGGAGAGCTGGACAGGGCATGGGCGACTCCGGCTGAGTTCCGAGCGTCTTCTGACGGTCCATCAGGTTTCAGGTTTGCCGTGACGGTAGTAACGGGTTCTACAAGGTGCAAGAGGTACGGCAAGCCGAATTGGAGCCGTAGTGCGTGCACGACCCTTGCGGTTGTGGACGCACTGTCAGCAGACTGCTGGCAGAACTAGAACACGTACTAGTTCAGCGTGGCGGGGCCGGCCGGGACGCCCCCGCGCCGCGCGGGTACCGGAGGAGAGGATCCCCCCATGGCCGCGGAACCCGTGATCGTCGAAGCCGTCCGCACCCCCATCGGCAGGCGCGGCGGACAACTCGCCAACCTGCACCCCGCCTACCTCCTGGGCGAGACCTACCGTGAACTCCTCGGCCGCACCGGCATGCCCGCCGACGCGGTCGAACAGATCGTCGGCGGCACGGTGACGCACGCCGGCGAACAGTCCATGAACCCCGCCCGCACGGCCTGGCTGACCATGGGCCTGCCCTACGAGACGGCGGCCACGACGGTCGACTGCCAGTGCGGGTCCTCGCAGCAGGCCTCGCACATGGTGGCCAACATGGTCGCCGCGGGTGTGATCGACGTCGGGATCAGCTGCGGCGTCGAGGCGATGTCCCGGGTGCCGCTCGGGTCCGGGTCCAAGCACGGGCCCGGCAAGCCCTTCCCCGACGAGTGGAACGTGGATCTGCCGAACCAGTTCGAGGCGGCGGAACGGATCGCGCGTCATCGGGGGCTGACGCGTGAGAACGTCGACTCACTGGGCCTGATCTCGCAGGAACGGGCCGCCGCGGCCTGGGCCGAGGAGCGTTTCAAGCGGGAGACGTTCGCGGTCCAGGTCCCGACCACGGAGCAGGAACAGCGCGCCGGACAGGGCATGTGGCGGCTCGTCGACCGGGACGAGGGCCTGCGTGACACGTCGATGGAGGCCCTGGCGGGCCTGAAGCCGGTCATGCCGACGGCGATCCATACGGCGGGCAACTCGTCGCAGATCAGCGACGGTGCGTCGGCGATCATGTGGGCGTCGAAGAGGATGGCCCGCGCGCTGAGGCTGAAGCCGCGGGCGCGGATCGTCGCCCAGGCGCTGGTGGGCGCCGACCCGCACTTCCACCTCGACGGCCCGATCGACGCCACGCGCGCGGTGCTGGGCAAGGCCGGGATGTCGCTGAAGGACATCGACGTCGTCGAGATCAACGAGGCGTTCGCGTCAGTGGTGTTGAGCTGGGCTCAGGTCTTCGAGCAGGACCTGGAGAAGGTCAATGTCAACGGCGGTGCGATTGCCCTCGGGCATCCGGTGGGGGCGACGGGGGCGCGGCTGATCACCACTGCGCTCCATGAACTGGAGCGCAGCGGCAAGGAGTTCGCCCTGGTGACCATGTGCGCCGGGGGCGGACTGGCCACCGGGACGATCATTCAGCGGCTGTAGTCGTCGATGGGAACGCGTTCATGGGAACGCGTCCGTGGGAACGGCCGGCCGGCGTGCTCGGACTTCAGCCGCGGTTGATCGTCTCGCAGGTGTTCGTGACCCGGTCCAGGTTCGCGAGGTCCGCGGTGACGGTGTCGTTGAGGCCGCCCTCGCATTCGACGCGGTCGTAGCCGCCGTTGCGGCTGATGATCGTGTCGTTTCCGGCGCCGCCGCGGAAGGTGGCCCGGATCGGGTGCGCGGGCCAGCCGTCGGGGTCCGACAGATGGTCGTCCGCGGTGCCGCCGACGAGGATGTCCTGGCCGGGCCCGCCGTCGAAGGTGGCGGGGATGTTGAGATGCTCGGCCGAGAGCCGGTCGTCCCCGTCGCCGCCGTCGGCGTGGATGCCGGTGATGGCGGCGATCGTTCCGCAGGTCGCCGTGGTCGCGCTGGTCTGGGTGCAGCCGGCGCCTGCGGTGATCCCGGCCGGATCGGAGACCCGCAGGTGGGTGAGGTCGCCCGCGACGTAGAAGGTCACCCGGTTGGCCGCGCCCGAGAGCGGTACGAAGGTGACGGTCCCACCGGAGCGGGTGACCGTGCCGGTGGAGGCCGCCGCGGCGGGGGTTGCCGGCATCAGAGCCACGGCGAGTCCCGCGGCCAGTGCGGGAATGATGGCGGTGCGATGCCCGCGACCGATGAGCAAGTGCATTCCTGACTCCCATCCATGTCCGTTATGACATGGAATGCACTCTTGATCGGCCTGTTGGTGCTGTCAAACGAGCTCGTACTCCTGGATGCGGTCGCCGACAAATGGGGCGTGGGTCCGGCGGCCGGTGGTGGTAGGACGGAGTGGTTCGAGTGTCTGACGTGAGGCGGTGAGACCGTGGACGGGACGACGGTGCGTGAGATGCGCCCGGAGGACGAGCCGGGTGTGGCCGCTCTGTTCGCGTCCTGCGAGGACTACTTCGTCGCCGCGACGGGCAATCCGGCCCTCCCGGGCGATGTGCAGAGCCTGTACTACGCGCTTCCCGAGGGTGCGGACTTCGACCAGAAGCGGCTGCTGGTGATGTGCCGGGGTGCGAGCGTCGTCGGTCTGGTCGATGTCGTGGACCGCCATCCCGATGCCGAGAGCTGTTCGGTGGGCGTGTTTCTTGTCGCCCCGGAGGCCCGGCGCGAGGGAATCGGTACGAACGTCGCGGGCCGCCTGATCGAGGAGGTGGCCGGGCGGGGGATGCGGAAGGTGGCCGCCACCTGCCCGGGGAACTGGGAGCCGGGGCTGGGGTTTCTGCGGAGCCTGGGGTTCGAGATCGGTGCGCCGCAGGACTCCTCGGCGGGCGGGACGGTGGGAAACCGGACGCGGCGGCCCGAGGAGAGCGGTCTGTGCACGGCCCGGCTGCGACTCGCCGACCGATGAGCTCCACCTGTAGCCGCGGTCTCCATCGGTGACAGTGAGGGGTACCCGCAGTGACAGTGAGGAGCAGGCGATGGATGCCATTGCACGGCAGGAGACGCTGAAGCAGCTGGAGGCCCTGGTCGGCGAGTGGGTCGTCGAGGCCGAGTTGCCCGGTCAGCCGCCGATGAACGGGCGCAGCGTGTTCGAGTGGACCCTGGACGGGCAGTTCCTGGTCCAGCGCACCGAGGCCCCGAACCCCGTACCGGACAGCATGGCCCTCATCGTGGTCGACGCCGAGACCGGCTGCACGTACCACTACTACGACTCACGGGGTGTCGTACGGGTCTATGCGATGAGCTTCGCCGGCGGGTTGTGGCGGCTGCTGCGCGAGGTGGCGGACTTCTCGCCGCTGGACTTCCGGCAGCGGTACACCGGACAGCTGAGCGAGGACGGCGACACCATCCGCGGCGTCTGGGAGAAGGCGAGCGGCGACAAGGCCGAGTGGGAACTGGACTTCCCCCTCACCTACCGCAGGAGCCGCTGATCATGAATCCCGGTGAGCCCGGTGAGATAGTGCGCGGCATCGTCGACGCCGGCCTGTACATGGTGCTCGCCACCGCTGACGGGGACGGGCGGCCGTGGAGTTCTCCGGTCTACTTCGCGCATGTGGAGTACCGGGAGTTCCTGTGGGTCTCGTCCCCGGAGGCCGTGCACTCGCGCAACATCGCGGTGCGGCCCGAGGTGGGGATCGCGGTCTTCGACTCGTCGGCGGCGATCGGGACGGGCCAGGGCGCGTACATGTCCGCCGCCGCCGAACGCGTGGACGGCCCGGCGGTCGAGCGGGCGATCGAGGTCTTCTCCCGTCGCTCGGTGCTGCACGGCGGCCGGGTCTGGACGGCCGATGACGTACGGGGCGACTCCGGAATGCGGCTGTACCGAGCGGTGGCCCACGACCATTCGGTCCTGGCCAAGGACGGGCGGCCGGACCACCGGATCCCGGCCGACCTCACCTGATACGCATCCCCTGCTCGACCTGATTCGCCTCTCCTACTCGCGCCCCGAAGCCACCACCGCCAGCACCCCCGCCGCCCCCGCCGCCACCAGCAGGGGAATGCCCAGGCCGTGATGGAGCACCAGCCAGGCACCCAGCCAGGCCCCGGCGGCCATCGCCACGACGGAGGCCGAGCGGCGCGGGGAGTGGTGGCCCGAGCCGCCGCCGGCGCGGGAGTCGGAGGCGAGGCCGGTGAGGGTCATCGTCAGGACCGTCGTGGTCAGGTCGGGGATGCCGAGCTTGCGGACCGTGGCGTTGCGCAGGCCCATCGCGAAGGCCGTGAGGGCGATCAGGGTGTAGACGGTGGCGGTGGCGTGCGGGGCGGCGAAGGCGACCACGGCGGACGCGCCGACCAGGACTGCTTCTGCGGCGAGGGTGAGGCGCATCCAGGTACGGCGCGAGCCCTTGCCCAGCCGTCGCGCGACCCGCCCTCCGGCCACCGCACCCAGCAGGAAGCAGCCCAGCGAAGTCGCCGTGTGCGGCACCGAGAAGCCGGGCGCCCCTGCGGCGGCGAAGCCCAGCACCACCACGTTGCCGGTCATGTTCGCGGTGAAGACGTGCCCGAGGCCCAGATAACTCACCGCGTCGATCAGCCCGCTGACCACGGTCAGCCCCAACAGGACGGCCACCAGACGCAGTCCGCGCGCCTCGGGGTCGGCTGCGGCCTGCGTGTCTGTGCTCTGTTCGGCCATGACCTCTCCGGCGGGCGGTACGGACGCGGTGTACTCAAGTCCACCATGGACCCGGGGGACGCTCGGATGTCGGCGCGATCGTCTCGTACATAGCGTCTACGGCATGAGTGATATGAGTGATGAAGCGCGCAAATGCCATAAAACACGGGCCAGTTGGCGGACGCGGCGAGGACTCGCCGGAGCGGCCGCCCTGCTGCTCGCCGGGCTCGCCGCCGCACCGGTCGCCGCGGCGGCGGAGAGGCCGCACACCGGCCATCGCGGCAGCCTCGTCTCCATCACCCCGGTCGCCGACCACGACGCCGGAGGGGTCAGGGAGTTCCTGGCCGGGCGGGACATCGCAACCGGCTCGGTGCGGTACGGCGTCCGGGCGTACCGGCTGACGTACCGGACGGTGGATCCGTACGGCAAACCGACAACCGCGACCGGCCTCCTCACGCTCCCCAGGGGCGGGGCCCACCGGCTCGACCTGGTCTCCGACACCCACGGGACCATGGTCAAGCGCAGCTACGCGCCCTCCGCGGGCGAGGACTTCGGACGGGTCCCGTCGTATCTGAACGCGAGCGCCGGACGTGCGGTGGCCGCCCCCGACTATCTCGGCCTCGGCGCAGGCCCGGGTCCGCACCCGTATATGGACACCGCCTCGTCCGTGACGGCCTCCGTCGACATGCTGCGCGCCGCCCGCACGGCCGCGGACCGGCTCGGCCGCCCGCTCACCGGGGACGTTTACGCGACCGGTTTCTCGCAGGGCGGCCAGGTCGCGATGGCGCTCGGCAAGGCGCTCCAGTCAGGCGCGGACCAGCACTTCCGGCTGAAGGCGCTGGCCCCCGTGAGCGGGCCGTACGACCTGGAGGGCCAGGAGGTGCCGGCCCTGTTCGACGGGCGGGTCAACGACACCAGCGGCGTCCTGTACATCTCCTACTGGCTCATCGCACAGAACAGACTGCATCACTTCTACGACGACCCGGCCGAGGTCTTCCGCGCCCCGTACGCGAGCCGCGTCGAGGGCCTCTTCGACGGGAGCCACGAGGAGGACGACGTGGTCAAGGGCCTCGCGCCCAGCGTGAAACAGCTGCTCACGCCCGTCTTCCACGAGCGCCTGCAGCATCCGGCCGGGCCCGTGCTGGACGCGATGCGCTCGGCCGACCACACCTGCGACTGGAAGCCGGAGGTGCCGGTGCGGCTGTACGCCGGGGACAACGACACCGACGTCCCCATCGGCAATGCCCGCACATGCGCCCGCACCCTCGCCGGTGAGGGGGCGAGGGTGCGGGTGGTGGATCAGGGGGCCGTGGACCACTTCGGTTCGTTCGCGGTGTCGGCGCCCCATGTGGTGCGGTTCTTCGACCGGGTGGCTGATTAGTACCAGCCGTTGGCCTGCCAGAACGCCCAGGCGGCGGTCGGGCTGCCGTAGCGGGAGTTCATGTAGTCCAGGCCCCACTTGATCTGGGTCTTGGCATTGGTCTTCCAGTCCGAGCCGGCGGAGGCCATCTTCGAGCCCGGGAGGGCCTGGACCAGCCCGTAGGCGCCGGAGGAGGAGTTGGTGGCGGTGACGTTCCAGCCGCTCTCGTGCTCGACGATCTTGCTGAAGGCGTTGTACTGCGCCGCGCTCGGGATCATCTTGTGCGCGATCGCCTGGGCACTGGCGGCCGAGTCGGCGGTCGCGGCGTGAGCGGGTGCCGCGGTCAGCACCATGCCGGCGGTGGCGGCAGCCACGGCGGCGGAGGCGAGGGCCTTCTTCGGGGACGCGATGCGGCGGGCGATGCGGGAGACGAGCACGAGGAACCTTTTTCTTCGGGGACGGGGAGTCGCACTGAGTCGCACGCAGTCCCGGGAAACCCGGGGGGCATGCGTCGGCGCCGCGGCCCTGAGGGCACGTCGGCGCCGTGCGACGTCATCCAGAGAAGCAGGCTCGGAAGGGGTCCGCAATGACCCTATTTGCTAGTTGTGGTCGTATGTGGGAGGGGCGGGGCTCGTGTGACCTGGCTCTCAAAGTGCAGGTCAGGGGCGGTTATGGCGTGGACATGGCGTCCGATTTGCACTACTAGGGTAGATAGTCGGTGATCTGGGTCATGTGGGGTGCTTCACCGGTCAGTGGGGCTCGAATGTGACCGCGGTCTCGAACGCCGCTCGGCGGGTGGCTCTGCGTAGTGCCCTGAGCACCGCCGGGCCGAGCGTGAGCGTCAGTACGACGGTGACGACGGCCCGGCCCAGGTCCCAGCCCAGCGAGGTGGCCGCGCAGTACGCGAGGAAACGGGCCAGGTTGGCGGGGACGGCGGCCTGCGGGTCGAAGGCGATGCCCGAGGCGAGCGCACCCATGAAGGGCCAGCCGGCCAGGTTCATGATCGTGCCGTAGGCGAAGGCGGCGAGGAAACCGTAGACGGCGAGGAGAGCGAGTTCGCCGCGGCCGCGCAGGCGGTCCGGCCCCGGCAGCAGCCCGGCTCCCATCGTGAACCAGCCCATCGCCAGCATCTGGAACGGCATCCACGGGCCCACCCCGCCCGTGAGCAGCGCGGACGCGAACATGGTGAGCGAGCCCAGGGTGAAGCCGAAGCCCGGGCCGAGCACGCGTCCGCTCAGCACCATCAGGAAGAACATCGGCTCGATGCCCGCGGTCCCGGCGCCGAGCGGGCGCAGGGCGGCGCCGGTCGCCGCGAGCACCCCGAGCATGGCGACCGCCTTCGGGCCGAGCCCGGACTCGGCAACGGTCGCGGCCACGACGGCGACCAGCAGCACCAGCAGACCCGCGAAGAGCCAGGGCGCGTCCTGTGCGTGGGCGCTCAGCCGAGAGGACGGCGGGGCGAGGAAGGGCCAGCCGAAACCGACGATGCCTACGGCGCTGACGAGGGCGAGGGCAGCGACGGAACGCGGGCCGAGCCGGACGGGGCGGACTTGAGGGGTCGGAGGCGGCGGAGGGGTCGGAGGGGTCAGAGGGTGCGGAAGGGTCATCCGAGTGCCTCCCTCACCTGCGCGACCGTGAGCCACTCCTGCGGGGCCAGGATCTTGGTGACCTGCGGGGCGAAGGAGGGGGACGAGACGACCACCTCGGCCGTCGGCCCGTCGGCGATCACCTCGCCGTCGGCCAGCAGAACCACCCGGTGGGCGAGCTCGGCGGCCAGCTCCACGTCGTGCGTGGCCAGGATGATCGCGTGTCCGCCCGCTGCCAGCTCGCGCAGCAGGGCCACGAGCCGGGCCTTCGCCGCGTAGTCCAGGCCGCGGGTCGGTTCGTCGAGGAGCAGCAGCGGCGGGCGGGCGGTGAGGACGACGGCGAGGGCCAGGGTGAGGCGTTGGCCCTCGGAGAGGTCGCGGGGGTGGGTGTCGTCGGTGATGCCGGGGAGGAGGTCCGAGAGCAGGGCACGGCAGGTGCCGGGGGCGGCCTGCGCGTCCCGGTCGGCCGCCGCGCACTCGGCGGCGACCGTGTCGGCGTAGAGGAGGTCGCGGGGTTCCTGGGGGACCAGGCCTACGTGGCGTACGAGGGTGGGGGGTGGTGTGCGGTGGGGGGTGATGCCGCCGACTCGGACTGATCCGGTGGTGGGTTCTGTCAGGCCGACGAGGGTGTTGAGGAGGGTGGACTTGCCGGCGCCGTTGCGGCCCATTAGGGCGAGGGTTTCGCCGGGGGTGACGGTGAGGGTTATGTGGCGGAGGGCTTCGATTCGGGCTCGGCGGACGGATAGGGCGCGAACTTCAGCCGGGAGTGCGGGAGTTGGCGATGCAGTGACGGAGGGGGCTGTGTGCTTGCGGAAGAAGGACGGCCAACGGCGGGTGGGGATTGAGGTAGGGGCGGGTTCGCTTGCCCGCGCTTGCGGGGCGCCGCCTCTCTTTGGGTCGGGAGCCGCCCTAGCGGCACGACTGCCCGCAGGCTCCGCCAGTTGTTCGCGCAGCCCAACTGCCCGTCGTCTCGCGTCTCGTACCGTCAATGGCAGCGGAGACCAGCCTGCCAGTCGGCCCAAGTCCACCACCGGTGGATACACCGGCGATACCGCCATCATGTCGGCCGGGGTGCCCAGTTGTAGTGGTGCTCCTGGAGCCGGCAGGACGGCTACCTGGTCCGCGTACTGGATGACCCGTTCCAGGCGGTGTTCTGCCATGAGGACCGTGGTGCCGAGGTCGTGGACCAGGCGTTGGAGGACGGCCAGGACTTCCTCTGCTGCCGCCGGGTCGAGGGCCGAGGTCGGTTCGTCGAGGACCAGGACCTTGGGGTGCGGGGTGAGGACGGAGCCGATGGCGACGCGCTGCTGCTGGCCGCCGGAGAGGGTGGCGATGGGGCGGTTGCGGAGATCGGCCAGGCCGAGGAGGTCGAGGGTCTCCTCGACGCGGCGGCGCATCACGTCCGGCGCCAGCCCCAACGACTCCATTCCGTAGGCGAGTTCGTCCTCGACCGTGTCCGTGACGAAGTGGGAGAGCGGGTCCTGGCCCACCGTGCCCACGACGTCGGCGAGTTCGCGCGGCTTGTGCGTACGGGTGTCGCGGCCCGCCACCGTGACGCGGCCCCGCAGGGTGCCGCCCGTGAAGTGCGGGACGAGGCCGCTGACGGCACCGAGGACGGTCGACTTGCCGACTCCCGACGGGCCGACCAGGAGGACGAGTTCGCCTTCCGGGACCTCGAAGTCCACGCCCCGCACGGTGGGTTCGGCCGCCCCGTCGTACGTCACGGAGACATCCTCGAAGCGGATCACGACGGCTCCTTGGGGGCGATGAGGGCGGGCAGCAGGGCGAGGAGTACGGCCGCCGCCGGCCACAGGGGGAGCGTGGGGGCGACGAGCGGGACGACACCGGGGTGCAGGGCCGCCGGGTCGGCGTCGGCGGCGAGGGTGAGCAGCGTGGCGACCGCGGCGCCGGAACCCGCGACCAGCCAGGCGCGGGCATCCCACCGGTCGGGGCGGTAACGCGTGCGCAGGCTGCGGCGGCCGCCCAGGCGGAGACCGGCGAGGGCCGCGGCGAGCCCGGCGAGCAGCAGGGGCAGACCGTACGTGCCGCCTTCGGCGGTGAGCAGTCCGTACGTCCCCGCGCAGACGCCGAGCAGGCCGCCGAGGGTGAGGGCGGCGGTGGTGCGGCGTACGGCGGGCGGGACCTCGGCGCTGCGGCCGTAGCCGCGGGCGTCCATCGCGGCGGCCAGGGCGACGGAACGCTCCAACGCGCCCTCCAGGACCGGGAGTCCGACCTGCAGCAGGCCTCGCACGCCGTCGTCCGGGCGGCCGCGCAGGCGGCGGGCGGCGCGCAGGCGTTGCACGTCGGCGATGAGGTTCGGGGCGAAGGTGAGGGCGACCACCACCGCGACGCCGGTCTCGTACAGGGCGCCCGGGAGGGACTTGAGAAGGCGGGCGGGGTTGGCCAGGGCGTTCGCGGCGCCCACGCAGATGAGCAGCGTGGCCAGCTTCAGGCCGTCGTAGAACGCGAAGAGGAGTGATTCGGCGGTGACCCTGCCGCCCAGACGGATGCCCTGCGCCCAGTGGGGGAGCGGGAGTTCGGGGAGGGTGGCGATCACGTGTGTACCGGGGATGGGGGAGCCCAGAGCCACCGCGAAGACGAGACGGATGAGGAGGACGGCGAGGGCGAGTTTGAGGAAGGCGGAGTAGGAGTGGGACCAGGGGGTTCGGGGGCGGCAGGTGGCGACCACGTAGGCGGACGTCGCGATGAGGAGGGAGAGGAGGAGGGGGTTGGTGGTGCGGGTGGCTGCGGTGCCGAGGCCCAGGGACCATAGCCACCATGCGCCGGGGTGGAGTTGTGCAAGGCGGTGGGGGTGCGGGTGGGTGGGGTGCGCAGCCCGGCGCGACGGGGTGCCGCCTCTCCTTGGGGCGGGAGCCGCCCCAGCGGCACGACTGCCCGCAGGCTGCGGCGGGTGAGGTGCTCGGCTACGCATGCCTGCGTCGCCGTGCCTGCCACACGGCTGCCGCGCCCAGCAGCGCAACCGCCCCCGCTCCCACGAACAACCCGACCGCAGGGCCCCCGTCCCCCTTCTTCCCCGCAGCCGTCGGCTTCTTTCCCGCCGCGACCTGCTCCCCGCACCCCTTCTCCGGATACCCCCCGATCGCACACAACAGCGCGTTCGTGTCGTACCGCAGCGGCTTCGCCACCGACGCCAGTGCATCCGCCGTCGTGCCGTCGGCAGACACCCGCGCGCAGACCGTACGGCGGGTCGGCGGTGTCTCGCCGGACGGGGCGTCCGCCGCCGTACCGAAGTCGATGACGAGCGCCACGCGCTTCTTGCCGTCCTGCGCCGGCGTCCGCGAGCAGATCACCGGGAACGACGCCTGGCCGCGCGGCTTCGCCGAGTCGGCCGAGTCCTCGCTCACCGAGAAGCGGAAGCCCTGGACGTCGCCGTCGGAGGGGCGGGCGGTGGCGGGGCCCTGGGTGGCGTACGTCCAGCGGCCGTTGTCGTAGTCCCAGAAGGACCAGTAGCGGTAACCGGCGGCCTGCGCCTGGCCGCCGGCAAGGGTGAGGAACAGCACCGCCAACAGGAGGACAGCGCGGCGGATCACGGCTGTGCCTTCTTCTTACGGCCGCTGATCAGGAACCCGACCCCGATGCCGCCGACGAGTCCCACACCGACGATCCACCAGACGCCGAACCCGGAGCCCTTCTTGGCGGAGTGGTCCTCTGCGCTCTGCGAGGACTCGCTGGGGTAGGCGCCGGACGTCGGGAGGGCGGCCGGCTTCGGACCGGTCGCGTTGAGGAGCTTGACCAGGTCCTGGCCGCCGAAGTCGTTGTAGTCGAAGGTCGCCGCGTTCGCGGCGAGGATCAGCTGCGCATACGCGGCCGGTCCGGCCTGCCGGGCCCATGCCCCGGAGTTGGTCTCCAGCCAGCGCATGGCGTCGGCCGCCTTGTCGCCGTGGCCCGCGGTCGCGAGGGCGAGGACCGCGTCGGCCGTGTTGCCGTAGTCGGGCTGGGGTTTGGCGCCGGCCAGCACCGACGTCAGGTGCTTGTCCTTGGCCAGGGCCTTGACGAGATATCCGGCACCGTTGCGCGCCGCCTGCTCGGGAGCGGTGGCGTTCTTGCACGTCAGATCGGTGTCGGTCGGCTTCGCGGCGTCCCCGGCCAGCCCCTTGCCGAGCGCGCCCACGACCGCCGCCGCCGTCGCGTCCGCGTTGGCGGCCAACTTGCCCTTCTTGTCCGGCTGGAAGGCGAAGGCACCCGCGCCGTCCCCGTTACAGGGGAGGGCGAGCTTCAGCAGGGCGTCGTAGGGAGACTTGCCGTCCTTCACAACCCCGCCCGGCTTTTCGCCAACGGCGGTCAGCGCGCCGATGACGACGGACGTCGAGTTCGCGTCGCTCGCCCCGCCCGGCAAGTAGCCCCAGCCGCCGTCCTTGTTCTGCACGGACTTCAGCCAGGAGACCGCCTTGCCGGTGGCGGTCCGGTGTCCGCCGAGCGCGGCGAGGGCGTGGACGGCGGCGGCCGTACTGTTCGTGTCGACCGCGAGCTTGGCATCGCAGGCCCTCGCGGCATCGGCGCGGAACGCCGCGAACGCACCGTTCGCGCACTGCTGTCCCGCCAGCCAGTCCACCGCCTTCGCCGCCGGCTTCACGCCCACGGTGTCCTGCGCGAGCAGCGCCAGCGACTGGCGCCAGACGCCGTCGTACTTCGGGTCGGAGGTGCCGTACAACCCGTCGGGTATCGACGGGGCGGGGGACGCGGCGACAGCGGGGACGGCGGCACCCAGTACGGCGGTGGCGGCGGCCAGAGCCGCGACGCTGCGGCGGACGACGTTCATGATCGGCGGGTGCCTCTCCCTGCGGGAGCGGGCAGCACGGGAGACCCCGGGCGGCTCGGCTCCGTATGCCTCGACGGTGCCGCGCGCCGACGGGCTGCCGACGCACGTGAGCCGGTCACGACCGAGCGGGGCAGTCCGGCTGACCGCCTTACGGGCGGTTCACGGTTGCGGGGTCAGCGCCGGAATTGCACCGGCTTCCCCCCGTACGGTGTGATGACGACCCGGCCACTCTACCGGCCCGTAGGAACACGCTGAGAGCCGCCTGTGAGGCGCCGGCCGGTACGTTCGGATCATGACAACGGGGAGGGTCATGACGACGGGGAAACTGCTCGGCACGGGCCGGGTCAACGACGTGTACGAGATCGACGAGGCGTGGGTGCTGCGCCGCGACCGGCACGGATGGGGCGACGCGGCCGCCGAGGGTGTCGTGATGGAACACGTGCGTGCCCACGGCTACCCCGTGCCCCGCGTGCGGCTCGCCGACTCCACACGCACCGACCTGGTGATGGAGCGGCTGTCCGGGCCGACGATGCTTCAGGCGTGCCTGGATGGTTCGCTGGGCGCCGACGAGGCGGGCGCGACCGTGGCCGACCTGCTGCGGCGCCTGCACGCCGTCCCCACCCGCGACTCCGCCGATCCCGACTGCCGGGTCCTCCACCTCGACCTGCATCCGGACAACGTGATGCTCACGCCCGACGGTCCGCACGTGATCGACTGGTCCAACGCGGAGGAGGGCCACCCGGGCCTCGACTGGGCCATCTCCGCCATGATCCTGGCCCAGGTCGCCGTCGACGACGAACCGATCGCCGACAGCGCCCGCGCCATGCTGACCGCCCTGCTCGCCGACCCCTCCCACCTCACCGAGGCAGGCCTGACGGAGGCCCGGCGCCGACGCGCGGCCAACCCGACGATGAGCCGACGGGAGGTCGAACTCCTCGGGGAGGCCGAGGAGTTGATCCGTACGTTCCTGCGCTAGCGGTCGAGAGCGCCGCGGTCCTGGCGCGGGGTCGGGCCGCCGAAGGGGAGGTGCAGGGTCCGCGAGGCGAGCAGCCACCGTCCGTCGACACGACGGAACGTGTCCTGGTAGTGGCCGACCTGGACGGGCGGGCCGGCGGGCACCATGTCGCCGGACCAGCCTTCGATGCGGTACGTCGTGAAGTACGAGGTGGCCTCTGCGATGTCCTCGGACGTCACGGTGACCCGGATGTTGGACATGACCCGCCGCGAGAGCTTGTCAGCCGGCCGTGAGCCGAAGTACTTCCGCAGCGCCTCCCGCCCCTCGGACCGCCGCCCGTCCCCCGGAGGCGGCCACTCCCACCAGCCGTCCTCGGTGAACAACTCGGCCACGGAACCCGGCTCCCCGAGGTCGAGCCGGTGGACGAAGTCGAGGATCAGACGTTCACAGGCGCGTTCGGCGAGGAGTTGCTGCAACGGGTCCATGGTCATTGGGTACCAGTGGGCACCCAGGGCCCACGAGCGAATTACACCGCCACGTACGTCACCGGATCGCTCCCCGCCACCGCCTCCGCCCGCCCCAGCTTCACCAGCCGCCGCAGATGCGCCTCGGCCTCCGAGACCGCGATGTTCCTTGAGCCGTACGGGATTTGGGCCCAGGGCCGGTTCCACTCCATCCGCTCGGCGACCTGCCAGGGCGTGAGGGGCTCGACCAGGAGGGACCGGAGCCCGGCGAGCCGTTCCTCGTGGTGGGCGAGCAGCTCCCGTACGCGTGCGGGGGCGTCGGCGAACACGTGCTGGTGGGCGGGGAGCACCTCGGCGGGGGCGAGCCGGCCGACGCGTTCGAGGGAGTCGAGGTAGTCGCCGAGGGGGTCGGTGATCGTGGCGTCGTCGGGATCCTCGTAGAGACCGATGTGCGGGGTGATCCCGGGGAGCAGGTGATCGCCGGAGAACAGCCGTCCGTGACCCGGGAGCAGGGAGGGGTGCTCCTCCTCCAGGTGCAGGCAGACGTGGCCGGGGGTGTGCCCCGGCGTCCAGATCGCGCGCAGCCGTCGCCCCGGCAGGTCCAGGAGCTCACCGGGGACGATCTCCCGGTCGGGCAGGGCGGGGGAGAAGCCCGGCAGGGTGGTGCGGGGGGCTGCGTCCCGCAGCGGCGCCACATGCTCCTCGGGGGCACCGGCTGCGACGAGCTTGGCGGTCATGTACGCGAACCAGCGCCCGGGCCGGGTCTCCCGGGTGCGCCGCACGATCGCGGTGTCCGCGGCATGCATGGCGATCCAGGCCCCGGACGCCTCCCGAACCTTGCCGGACAGGCCGTGGTGGTCGGGGTGGTGATGGGTGATCACCACCCCATGTACCTCGGCGGGCGAGGTCCCGCACGCGGCCAGCCCGTCGGCGAGGGTGTCCCAGGACGCGGGGTCGTCCCAGCCGGTGTCGACCAGCACCGGCCCGCGGTCGGTGTCGACGACGTACACGAGCGTGTACCCAAGTGGATTGTCCGGAATGGGGACTCGGACGGACCGCACGCCGCCGCCGTGGTCGGTGACCTGTGTCATGGACTCCCCTGTCGCCGCGTTCCAGTCACTATAACTAGAACGGGTTTCGATGGGAGCCCAAGTCACCCTTCCGGGGTGCTGTGAGGCCTGTGGACTCCTCCCGGTGGAACTGGTATCAGTTCCCGTATCTGATGAACCGTCAGAGTCAGCTCCCGGGGAGGCAGTCGGCCATGACCGAGCTCGTGGAACACGGACAGCTGTTCATCGGCGGGGAGTTGACCGACCCCCTCGGCAAAGACGTCATCGAGGTGATCTCCCCGCATACCGAGGAGGTCATCGGGCGGGTGCCGCACGCCTCGCGGGAGGATGTCGACCGCGCCGTCGCCGTCGCGCGCCGCGCCTTCGACGAGGGGCCCTGGCCGCGGATGACCCTCGACGAGCGGATCGAGGTCGTCACCCGGATCAAGGACGCGATCGCCGTACGGCACGAGGAGATCGCCCGCGTGATCTCGTCCGAGAACGGGTCGCCGTACTCCTGGAGCGTCCTCGCGCAGGCCCTCGGCGCGATGATGGTGTGGGACGCGGCGATCACGGTCGCGCGGAACTTCACTTACGAGGAGACGCGCGACGGTGTGCTCGGGAAGATCCTGGTGCGGCGGGAGCCGGTCGGGGTCGTGGCGGCCGTCGTGCCCTGGAACGTCCCGCAGTTCGTGGCCGCCGCCAAACTCGCGCCCGCGCTGCTCACCGGCTGCACGGTGGTGCTCAAGCCGTCGCCCGAGTCGCCGCTGGACGCGTACATTCTGGCCGACATCACACGCGAGGCCGGGCTGCCGGAGGGTGTGCTGTCGATCCTCCCCGCGGACCGCGAGGTCAGTGAGTACCTGGTCGGGCACCCGGGGATCGACAAGGTCGCCTTCACCGGATCGGTGGCGGCGGGCAAGCGTGTGATGGAGGTGGCTTCCCGCAATCTCACCCGCGTGACACTGGAGTTGGGCGGCAAGTCGGCGGCGGTCGTCCTGCCGGACGCGGACGTGGCGACCACCGTCGCGGGTGTGGTTCCGGCGGCCTGGATGAACAACGGCCAGGCGTGCGTGGCCCAGACCCGCATCCTCCTGCCGCGCTCGCGTTACGACGAGTTCGCGGAGGCCTTCGCGGCGGCGGCGAGCGCCCTGGTCGTCGGCGACCCGCTGGACCCGGCGACCCAGGTCGGCCCGCTGGTCGCGCAGCGCCAGCAGCGCCGCAACCTCGACTACATCCGCATCGGCCAGGAGGAGGGCGCCAAGATCCTCACCGGCGGCGGCCGCCCGCCGGGCCTGGACCGCGGCTGGTACGTCGAGCCGACGCTCTTCGGCGACGTCGACAACTCGATGCGGATAGCGAGGGAAGAGATCTTCGGCCCGGTGATCTGCCTGCTCCCGTACGGCGACGAGTCCGACGCCCTGAAGATCGCGAACGACTCGGACTACGGGCTGAGCGGCAGCGTGTGGACGGCGGACGTGGCACACGGCATCGAGGTGGCACGGCAGGTCCGTACGGGCACGTACTCCGTCAACACCTTCAGCCTGGACATGCTCGGCCCGTTCGGCGGCTACAAGAACTCGGGCCTGGGGCGGGAGTTCGGCCCCGAGGGCTACGGCGAGTACCTCGAACACAAGATGATCCATCTCCCGGCCGGCTGGGAGGGCTGAGCGGCCATGGGCGACCGCTGGCACGTCGAGGTCGACCGCTCCGTCTGCATCGGCTCCGCCCAGTGCGTCCACCGCGCCACGGGCGCCTTCCGCCTCGACTCCGCCATGCAGTCCCACCCCGCCGAGCCGGAGACCGACGCCAACGAACGCATCCTGGAGGCCGCCGAGAACTGCCCGGTGGAGGCGATCGTGATCACCCTGCTGGGGAGCGGGGAGCCTGTGTTTCCGCCGGAGGAGTAGGACTGGCGCCTGCCCGAAAAAAATCTCCCTTTCGGGGGGTTCATCTTCCCTTAGGCGTTCTATTCTGGTATTGGCCTACGGGGCGAGTGAGGGAGTCCGAACCGGAGTAGCCGACTTTGGCGTGAAGCAGTCAGTCCGCTGGGGCCGACGTCGACGGTCCGGGCTGAGAGGCCGGAAGGCCGTAGATCGAGAGATCTGCGACTGGAAGGCGACCTCCACTACCTGATCCGGGTAATACCGGCGCAGGGAACCCGTCTCGTAGGTCTTTTGTGTGCCCAGGTCCTATGTGTGCCCAGGTCTTTTGTGTGCCTAGGCCCGCGCTTCCGGCGTTGTCAGGTCGATCAGTCGGCACACCGTCTCGATGTCGATCTTCACCTGGGCGATCGACGCCCGGCCCGAGAGCCAGGTGATCAGGGCCGAGTGCCAGGTGTGCTCGATGACGCGGACCGCGGACAGCTGCTCGGGGGACGGATTCTCCAGGCCCATCGCGTCCAGGATGATCACGGTGGTCTGGCGGGAGACCTGGTCGACCTCGGGCGAGACGCTGCGGTCGGCGAAGGTCAGGGCGCGGACCATGGCGTCGGCGAGGTGCGGCTCACGCTGCAGGGCGCGGAAGGCGCGCATCAGGGTCTCGGCGACGCGCTCGGCCGCCGTCTCGCCCTGTGGCGGCTTCTTCCGCAGCGTGCCGTGCATGTGCTCCAACTGGTCCTGCATCGTGGCGACCAGCAGATGGATCTTGGACGGGAAGTAGCGGTAGAGGGTGCCAAGGGCCACCTGCGAGGACTCGGCGACCTCACGCATCTGCACCGCGTCGAAACCGCCCCGGCTGGCCAGCTGCGCGCTCGCGTGCAGGATGCGCCGGCGTCGGGCCTCCTGCCGCTCGGTGAGCGGCGGGGAGGCGGGCTGCGAGGTACTGGCTTCCACCTTGGCCACCTTGGCTTCCGCAGGCATGGGTCCCGTTCCGTGGTTCCGTGACAGTCGGTGAGGGCCAGGTCCGGCCCCGGTGATCGGACCTGGCGCGGCAGGGCGTCCGCCGTGGCGTGAATCACCTGATCCACTGCTCACAGTGCCCCTACCTGCCGGTAGATTCAGAGCCTCCTGGACGATCAAGTCTGAAACTTGTTCTAGATTAGCGTCCCGGCGTAATCTCGCGGGACAGTGCACGCAGAAGGGGGCCCAGAGTGACCGCTGAGGCCAGTCAGGCGGGTCCCCAGGAGGACCTCGCCGCCGACGGCGAGCGACCGCTCCACATCGCGCTCCTCACCTATAAAGGGAACCCGTTCTGCGGCGGACAGGGCGTCTACGTCCGCCACCTCTCGCGCGAGCTGGCCCGCCTCGGCCACCGCGTCGAGGTCATCGGCTCCCAGCCGTACCCCGTCCTCGACGAGGGCGAGGACTACGCCGGCCGGCTGAGCCTCACCGAGCTGCCGAGCCTCGACCTCTACCGCTCGCCGGACCCCTTCCGCACCCCGAAGCGCGACGAGTACCGCGACTGGATCGACGCGCTGGAAGTCGCGACCATGTGGACCGGCGGCTTCCCGGAGCCGCTGACGTTCTCGCTGCGCGCCCGCCGCCATCTGCGGGCCAGACGCGGCGAGTTCGACGTCGTGCACGACAACCAGACGCTCGGGTACGGGTTGTTGGGGGACGTGGGTGCCCCTCTGGTGACCACCATTCACCATCCCATCACCGTGGACCGGCAGTTGGAGCTGGACGCCGCCGAGAACTGGCAGCAGCGGTGGGGCAAACGGCGCTGGTACGCCTTCACCCGCATGCAGAAGCGCGTCGCCCGCCGGCTGCCCTCGGTCCTCACCGTCTCCGGCACCTCCCGCCAGGAGATCGTCGACCACCTCGGCGTACGGGACGACCGTATCCACGTGGTCCACATCGGCGCCGACACGAACCTGTTCTCGCCCGACCCGTCGGTGCCCGTCGTCCCGGGCCGGATCGTGACGACGTCCAGCGCGGACGTCCCGCTCAAGGGCCTGGTGTTCCTGGTGGAGGCGCTGGCGAAGGTGCGCACCGAGCACCCCGACGCACACCTCGTGGTCGTCGGCAAACGGCCCACCGAGGGCCCGGTGGCAGGGGCGATCGAGCGCTACGGCCTCGAGGGCGCCGTCGAGTTCGTGAAGGGCATCTCGGACGCCGAACTGGTCGACCTGGTCCGCTCGGCGGAGGTCGCGTGCGTGCCGTCCCTGTACGAGGGCTTCTCCCTCCCGGCGGCCGAGGCGATGGCGACGGGTACGCCGCTGGTCGCGACGACAGGAGGGGCGATCCCCGAGGTCGCGGGCCGCGACGGCGAGACGTGCCTGGCAGTGCCGCCGGGTGACCCGGGGGCACTTGCGGCCGGTCTGAGCCGCCTGCTGGGCGACCCCGAGCTGCGGGTGCGGCTCGGCCGCGCCGGACGTGAGCGGGTGCTGCGGCACTTCACCTGGGCCCGGGCCGCCGAGGGAACCGTGGCCAGGTACCGCGAGGCCATCGGCCGCTCCGCGACCACGCATCCCGGCCGCTCCGAGGCCGCACCACTTGTAGACGCCGAACCAGCTGTAGACGCCGCAGCAGTTGTAGATGTTGCATCCGATCGCGAAAGCAGGGCCACGTGCTGACCGTCGACTTCTCCCGGTTCCCGCTCGCCCCGGGCGACCGCGTCCTGGACCTCGGATGCGGGGCCGGCCGGCACGCGTTCGAGTGCTACCGGCGCGGCGCCCAGGTCGTGGCGCTCGACCAGAACGGCGAGGAGATCCGCGAGGTCGCGAAGTGGTTCGCGGCGATGAAGGAGGCGGGCGAGGCCCCGGCAGGCGCCACCGCGACCGCCATGGAGGGCGACGCCCTGGCGCTCCCCTTCCCCGACGAGTCCTTCGACGTCGTGATCATCTCCGAGGTGATGGAACACATCCCGGACGACAAGGGCGTACTCGCCGAGATGGTCCGGGTGCTGAAGCCCGGCGGCCGCATCGCGATCACCGTCCCGCGCTACGGCCCCGAGAAGGTCTGCTGGGCGCTGTCCGACGCGTACCACGAGGTCGAGGGCGGCCACATCCGCATCTACAAGGCGGACGAGCTGCTCGCGAAGATCCGCGAGGCGGGGCTGAAGCCGTACGGCACGCACCACGCGCACGCGCTGCACTCGCCGTACTGGTGGCTGAAGTGCGCGTTCGGCGTCGACAACGACAAGGCGCTGCCGGTGAAGGCGTACCACAAGCTGCTGGTCTGGGACATCATGAAGAAGCCGCTGGCGACCAGGGTCGCCGAGCAGGCCCTCAACCCCCTGATCGGCAAGAGCTTCGTGGCGTACGCGACCAAGCCCCACCTGCCGAAGCTCAACGAGGCCGGGGCGGACGCCAAGTGACGACCCCCCGGACAGAACACCTCGTCCTGCCCGGGGTCCTCACCGCCGAGCAGGCTGCCGCGACCGTCCGCGGCATCCTCGCCGTGCAGCGGGAGGACGGCGCGATCCCGTGGTTCCGGGGACACCACCTGGACCCCTGGGACCACACCGAGGCCGCGATGGCGCTGGACGCGGCGGGCGAGCACGAGGCCGCCGAGCGGGCGTACGAGTGGCTCGCACGGCACCAGAACGAGGACGGCTCCTGGTACGCGGCCTACGCCGACGGTGACTTCGCGGACGTCACCGACCGCGGACGCGAGACCAACTTCGTCGCCTACATCGCGGTCGGCGTGTGGCACCACTACCTGTCGACGGGTGACGACACATTCCTGGACCGCATGTGGCCGGCCGTCTACTCGGCGATCGAGTACGTGCTGCGGCTCCAGCAGCCGGGCGGCCAGATCGGCTGGAAGGGCGAGGACGACGGCAGCTTCACGACGGACGCGCTGCTGACCGGCTCCTCCTCCGTCCACCACGCGCTGCGCTGCGCGCTCGCCGTCGCCGAACAGCGCGAAGAGCCGCAGCCGGACTGGGAGTTGGCGGTCGGAGCCCTGAGGCACGCGATCCGTCGCCACCCCGAGCGGTTCCTCGACAAGGACCGCTACTCGATGGACTGGTACTACCCGGTGCTGGGCGGTGCGTTGACGGGCACGGAAGCCAAGTCCCGCATGGAGGAAGGCTGGGAGCGCTTCGTCGTTCCCGGCCTCGGCGTCCGCTGCGTCGTCCCCAACCCGTGGGTCACAGGAGGCGAGTCCGCCGAACTCGCCCTCACCCTCTGGGCGATGGGCGAGTCGGACCGCGCGCTGGACATCCTCCAGTCGATCCAGCACCTGCGGGACGCCGAGACCGGCCTGTACTGGACGGGCTACGTCTTCGAGGACGAGGCGATCTGGCCGCGCGAGCTGACCACCTGGACCGCGGGATCGCTGCTGCTGGCGGTCGCCGCCCTCGGCGGCCACGAGGCGACCTGCACGGTGTTCGGCGGGGAGCAGCTGCCGAGGGGGCTGGATCCGGACTGCTGCGCCTGACCGGCCGCCTCCGGGCGCAGCCGGGTGATCAGTGTCGCGTCATCCGTCCGGCGATCGCGTGGCCGATGAACAGGTAGACCACCGCTGCCAGGCCGTAGCCTGCGATCACGCGGGCCCAGGCCTTGTCGAAGGTGAACAGGTCGCGCGACCAGCCGGCCAGCCAGTTCGCCGCGTTGTGGACGAACTGCACCAGGTCGTTGGCACGGTTGGCGTCCAACAGGTACATCAGGATCCACAGGCCCAGGATGAGGGCCATGATGTCGGCGACGATCGCTACGACCGCCCCGGCCCGATTGCCGCTGCTGTATCGAGACATACTCTCCGGATTGCCGCCGGATGCTATATGAAACCCGAACGGGTTCCCTCAGGAGTTCAGCTCGGCCAGCACCCGCAGCGACTCGCGGTCCGGTGAGAGGGCCAGCAGATCCGTCACCGGCCCCCTCCGCCACAACTCCAGCCGCTCGGCGATCCGTTCACGCGGCCCGACCAGGGAGATCTCGTCGGCGAAGGCATCGGGAACAGCGAGCACGGCTTCCTCGCGCCGCCCGGACAGGAACAGCTCCTGGATCCGGCGGGCCTCCTCCTCGTACCCCATGCGCGCCATCAGATCGGCGTGGAAGTTGCGGGCCGCGTGCCCCATTCCGCCGATGTAGAAGCCGAGCATGGTCTTGACTGGCAGCAGGCCTTCGGCCACGTCGTCGCAGACCTGGACACGGGCCAGGGGAGCGACGACGAACCCCTCGGGAAGATCCTCAAGTGCCGGTCCGTAGACGTCCGGACGGGTCGGCGACCAGTACAGCGGCAGCCAGCCGTCGGCGATACGGGTCGTCTGCGCGACGTTCTTCGGCCCTTCGGCGCCGAGGAGGATGGGGAGGTCGGGACGGAGGGGGTGCGTGATGGACTTGAGGGCCTTGCCGAGACCAGTGCCGTCCGCGCCACTGTACGGATGGGAGTGAAACCCCCCGTCGAGCGCGACCGGCGCCTCCCGCCGCAGAACCTGCCGTACGACATCGACGTACTCCCGGGTCGCGGTCAGCGGCGACTTCGGGAACGGCCGCCCGTACCATCCCTCCACCACCTGCGGCCCCGACAGCCCCAGCCCGAGCATCATGCGCCCGCCGGAGAGATGGTCGAGGGTGAGTGCGTGCATCGCGGTGGTGGTGGGCGACCGGGCCGCCATCTGCGCAACGGCCGTACCCAGCTTGATCGTTGATGTCTGCGCTGCAATCCAGGTCAGAGGGGTGAATACATCCGACCCCCACGACTCCGCGGTCCACACGGAGTCGTACCCGAGCCGCTCGGCCTCCTGCGCCAGCGGCACGTGGTCGGGGGAGGGGCCGCGGCCCCAGTAGCCGAGGGCGAGACCGAGTCGCACGACGCCTCCATCAGGTATCCGGGTATCTGACGGCAAGTCAGTTTTGGGGCTGCGGGCTGCGACTGTACGACAACGGCCCCCCGCCCGGAAGGGCGAGGGGCCGTTCGTGAAGCGGGTGTCAGCCGCGCTGAATCCCGGAGGTGTCCTGCAGCACGCCGCGGCGGCCGTCCTGCGTCTGGGCGACCAGACCCGGACCGCGCTGCTCGACGGCCAGGTACCAGGTGCCCGGTGCGAGTTCGGCGATCGGCGTGGGCGAACCGTCCTCCGCGAACAGCGGCCGCGGCACCGGAACGGCGAACCAGAACGGCGAGAAGTCCCCGGCCGGCGGCTGCGGAGCCTGCGCCTGCTGCGGCTGCCCCGGCTGCGCGCCGTAGGGCTGCCCCGCCTGCGGCTGCCCGCCGTACTGCGGCTGCTGGGCACCCGGGTAGCCGTAGCCACCGGGGGGCTGGGCGCCGTAGGGCTGGGGGGCGGCGGGCTTGGGGGCGGGGATCAACGCCGCCTGGAGGGCGGGGACGAGGGGGGTGGCGATGGCGGCGCCGGCCATGATCAGGGTGGCGACGAGCGCGAGGATCAGGCCGATGCCGGCGTCGGGGCCGGAGGTGCCCTCACCTACGTTGTTCAGGCCGCCGGCCGGGTCGAAGACGTTGCCGAGCGCACCCCAGGCCGCGAAGACGGTGAAAGCGACGCCGAACTGGCCGAGGTCGAGACCGGCGACCTTGGGCACCTGCGGCAGCCCGCGGGCGACGACGATGAGTGCGGCGCCGATGAGGCCTGCCAGGATGACACCCAGCAGGAGCGGTCCGCTGCCCCAGGCGTTCGGCAGGTCGACACCAGAGGCGCCCTTATCGGAGTAGATGTCGAGGAACGACGCGATGAAGAGCAACACCGCTGCTCCGATCACCACGCCGTCGCCTCGAGTGAGGGAGCGGATATTCACTTCAGGTCCTTCGTAAGTCGTCTCGTCGTCGGTAGACACTATCGTCCGTCCGACCAAGGCGTCCGCCGGGATCAGCCCGCCGATCACGAACCGTGCAGGAAACTCACGATTCCTTCAGAGATTCCTTGTGCCGCCTTCTGTCGCCAGGCTCCGCTGGTGAGCAGTGCCGCGTCCTTGCTATCGCGCATGTTCCCGCACTCGATGAACACCTTGGGAACCGTTGACAGATTGAGACCGCCCAGGTCCTTACGCGTGACGAGGCCGGTGCCGCCGCCGACGTAGTTGGAGGGCGGTTCACCCGTGACGCGGACGAAGTTGCCCGCGATGCGCTCGCCGAGGTCGGCGGAGGAGGCGACGATGGGGCGGGTGTCGGCGGCGCCCGCGTGGACGGAGCCGGGAAGGATGACGTGGAAGCCGCGGTTGCCGGCTGCGGAGCCGTCCGCGTGGATGGAGATCGCGGCGTCGGCGTGGGCCTTGTTGCCGATCTGCGCCCGCTTGTCCACGCACGGTCCCCAGGCGGGGGAGTTGCCGTCGTGGGTCAACACCACCGTGGCGCCCTGCTTCTCGAGGAGCGCCTTCAGCCGATGGGACACGTCCAGCGTGAACTGGGCTTCCGTGTAGCCCGAGTTGGTGGACGTGCCCGTGGTGTCGCACTCCTTGAGGTTCGTACCGATGTCCACCTTGCGGTTGATCTCGGCCGCGTGCTGGAAGTTGCCCGGGTTGTGGCCCGGGTCGATGACGACGACCTTGCCCTTGAGGGGGCCGGACGCGGCGGGCGCCGAAGAGGTGGGGGAGGCGAGGGTGGGCGCCGGACTGCTCGGGTTCTTGGCGTCGCCGGAGGGGGAGGAGGCGGGCGCGCTGGACGTCGCCGTCGCGGACGACCGTACGGTCGCCCGGCTCGCCCCGCCGCCGTCCCCGCTCCCGCCCACTGCCTCGTACACCAGCCACCCCAGCAGCGCGCCCGGCACGAGCGCGGCGACCGCCACGGTCAGGGGGCTGCGCCGGGGACGGCGGGGCTGGGGAGGATCGAAGTCCGGGCCTACGTACGACACGTCTGCGACTCTAACCGGGCCCTCAGATCCCCGCTCCCGTTCGCCGCAGCACGCGCAGCGAGTCGGTCACCGAGACCTCCGTGAAGGCGCCGGAGTCGAGGGCCCGGAGGTAGACGCGGTACGGGGCCTGGCCGGTGAACTCGTCCTTCGGGTCCGGGAAGACGTCGTGGATGAGGAGCAGGCCGCCTTCGGCCACATGGGGGGCCCAGCCCTCGTAGTCGGCGGTGGCGTGCTCGTCGGTGTGGCCGCCGTCGATGAAGACCAGGCCGAGGGGAGTGCGCCAGAACTTGGCGATCTGCGGCGAGCGGCCGACCAGCGCCACCACGTGCTCCTCCAGCCCCGCGCGGTGCAGCGTCCGCCGGAAGGTCGGCAACGTGTCCATCAGGCCGATCTCCGGGTCGACCGTCTCCGGGTCGTGGTAGTCCCAGCCCGGCTGCTGCTCCTCGCTGCCGCGGTGGTGGTCGAGGGTCAGCGCGGTGACGCCGGTCTCGCGGGCCGCGTCGGCGAGCAGGATCGCGGAGCGGCCACAGTACGTACCGACTTCCAGCAGGGGCAGCCCGAGCGCGCCTGCTTCGACGGCGGCGGCGTAGAGCGCCAGCCCCTCGTCCACGGGCATGAACCCCTTGGCGGCCTCGAACGCGGCCAGGATCTCGGGCTTGGGTGCCGCGGCCATGGGGTCCTTTCGGTCGTACGTGAGTCCGGGCGCCCATGTTGCCGCACCCCCGGCCGATGATTCGACAGGGGGTGCGGCAAGGCTTTTCAGGGGCGCGGGGAACTGCGCGACAAGCCACGACACACCCGCACACGCCAGACGACATCCCGAGGCACCCCGCTAGGCGCTACGCGCTGACCGTCTCCCCCGGCAGCGGCAGGTCCAACTCGACCGCCCCCTCCTCGCCGTGGTGGGTCGCGGACGACGCAAGCGGCCCATGCCCGGAGGCCCGTGCGGCCAGCACATACGCCCCCTGCGCCGGCACGGCCAGTGCATAGCTGCCGTCCTCGTCGGACAGCGTCGCGCCCGCCTGGCGGCCCCGGCGGTCGATCAGCGTGACCTTGGCGCGGGCGACCGGGGTGCCCTCGGCGTCCAGGACGCGGCCGCGGAACCCGCGCAGAACCTCCTCGGCGCTCTCCACGACGGCGTCGTCCTCCTCACTGCTCGCACGCAGCTGCGCCGCACGGTTCGGCTTCGGCAGGAACAGGGCCATCAGCAGGCCGACGGCAACCGCACCGGTCGCGATCAGGAACGAGACCCGGAAGCCGTGCATGGTCGGGATCTCGACCCCGCCGACGTTGTTCGCGGTGTTGGCCAGCACCATGCCGATGACGGCGCTCGACACGGACGTACCGATGGAACGCATCAGCGTGTTGAGGCCGTTCGCTGCGCCCGTCTCGGAGGCTGGGACGGCGCCCACGATCAGCGCGGGAAGGGACGAGTACGCGAGGCCGATGCCCGCGCCCAGCACCACCGCGATGACGAGGCTCTGCCAGGCCGCGCTCATCAGGCCCAGCCCCGCGCCGTAGCCGATCGCGATGATCAGCATGCCGAGGATCAGGGTGAACTTCGGGCCGTACTTCGCCGAGAGGCGGGCGTAGACCGGCGCCGTGAACATCATCGTCAGGCCCAGCGGGGCCACCAGCAGGCCCGCGACGACCATTGACTGGCCGAGGCCGTAGCCGGTCGCCTTCGGGAGCTGGAGCAGCTGGGGAAGGACGAGGGAGACGACGTAGAAGGAGACGCCGACCATGATCGAGGCGAGGTTGGTGAAGAGGACGGCCGGGCGGGCCGTGGTGCGCAGGTCGACCAGCGGGGCCTTGGAGCGCAGCTCGAACACGCCCCACAGGACCAGGACGACGGCCGACGCGGCGAACAGGCCGAGCGTGGTGCCGGAGGTCCAGCCCCAGTCGCTGCCCTTGGTGATGGGGAGAAGGAAGAGGACCAGACCCGCCGAGAGGCCGAGTGCGCCGAGCAGGTCGAAGGAGCCCTCGGCGCGCATCGGGGACTCCGGTACGACGAGGAGGGTGAGGAGGATCGAGAGGGCGCCGAGGCCTGCGGCGCCGTAGAAGAGGGCGTGCCAGTCGGCGTGCTGGGCGACCAGGGCCGCGAGGGGCAGTGCGAGGCCGCCGCCGACGCCGATCGAGGAGCTCATCAGGGCCATCGCCGAGCCGAGCTTCTCGCGGGGCAGCATGTCGCGCATCAGGCCGATGCCGAGCGGGATGGCGCCCATGGCGAAGCCCTGGAGCGTACGGCCGGCGATCATCGGGAGCAGGGTGCTGGTGAGGGCGCTGACCAGGGCGCCTGCCACCATGACGGCGAGGCTGAGTATCAGCATGCGCCGCTTGCCGTAGAGGTCGCCGAGGCGGCCCATGATCGGGGTGGCCACGGCGCCCGAGAGCAGTGTCGAGGTCAGGACCCAGGTGGCGTTGCTGGGTGCGGTGTCCAGCAGCTGCGGCAGGTCCTTGATGACCGGGACGAGCAGGGTCTGCATCACCGCGACAACGATGCCCGCGAAGGCGAGTACCGGGACCACGGCCCCGCTCGCCCGCCGGGCGGGCTGTTCGGTCGTCGTGTGCGTCATTGAGTGAGGCCTCCAGGCCGTACAAAGTGAAGAGCTGTGCGAGATAAGTGCTGGGTAAACCTCGTATGCACAGGCAACTATTCCGTTGCTTCGGGTCTCTAATGAATTCTTGACCCGGTCATGGGAATCTGATCAATCGTCAGGTCTGGCGAGTTGGTGGAACGTGTTCTAGTCTCGCGCGCCATGAAGTCAGTGAGGGCCATGAAGGCATACGTCGTCGGGGTCGGAATGACCCGGTTCGAGAAGCCCGAGACCCGTGAGTGGCAGTACTGGGACATGGTGCGGGAGGCGGGGAGCGCCGCTCTCGCGGATGCCGGGGTCTCGTACCGGGACGTGGAACAGGTTCCCGTCGGCTACTGCTTCCAGCCCTCGACCGCCGGTCAGCGCGCGGTGTATGAGCTGGGTCTCACCGGTGTGCCCGTGTACAACGTCAACAACAACTGCGCGACCGGCTCGACCGCCCTGATGCTGGCCCGGCAACTGGTCGAGGGCGGGGCCGCCGACTGCGTACTGGCGCTGGGCTTCGAGAAGATGAAGAAGGGCGCGCTCGGGGGAGGAGCGGATGGCGGGGACTTCTCGACCTCGCCGGTCGCCCGGCACTACGGCATCATGGCCGCCCGCCACGGCTTCGAGATGACCCCGCCCACCGCCCAGATCTTCGGCGACGCGGCCCGTGAGCACATGGAGCGGTACGGCACGACCGAGGCGCAGCTCGCCGCCGTGGCCGCCAAGAACCACCAGCACTCGGCGCACAATCCGTACGCGCAGTTCCGGGACGTGTACGAGGTGGACGACATCCTCGCCGCACGCACGGTCCACCGGCCGCTGACCAAGCTGCAGTGCTCGCCGACGTCGGACGGGGCGGCGGCCGCGGTCGTCGTCTCCGAACGGTTCGTGGAACGGCGGGAGTTGGGCGGGAAGGCGGTTGAGATCGTCGCGCAGGCGATGACGACCGACACGGAGGAGTCCTTTGCGTCGGGGTCGTGTATCGACGTCGTGGGGCAGCCGATGTCGAGGGAGGCGGCGCGGCAGGTGTACGAGCGGGCCGGGCTCGGGATCGGCGACGTGGACGTCGTGGAACTGCACGACTGCTTCTCGGTCAATGAGCTGCTGACGTACGAAGCCCTCGGGATGTGCGGGGAGGGGGAGTCCGGGAAGCTGGTGGAGTCGGGAGCGACCACCTACGGCGGGCGGTGGGTGGTGAACCCGTCCGGTGGGCTGATCTCCAAGGGGCATCCGTTGGGGGCGACCGGGATTGCCCAAGTGGCCGAGCTGGTGTGGCAGTTGAGGGGGGAGGCGGGGGAGCGGCAGGTGCCGGGGGCGCAGGTCGGGCTTGCGCACAACATCGGGCTGGGCGGGGCTGCGGTGGTGACGCTCGTGCGGGCGGTGTAGGTCCTGCGAAGGAGGACCCCGTGGGGCGAAATCCCGATGCAAGGGGCGTAACCCGGTTGAGAGCATGACAGACATGCTGGAAGCCGCTGACGTCACCCGGACCCCGTCCCGCCGTACCGCACCTCCCACCTGGCTGGTCGTGGCGCTCGCCTGCGCCGGGCAGTTCCTGGTCGTGCTCGATGTGTCTGTGGTCAATGTGGCGCTGCCGTCGATGCGGGCCGACCTGGGGCTGAGCGCGCAGGGGCTGCAGTGGGTGGTGAACGCGTACGCGATCGCCTTCGCCGGGTTCATGCTGCTCGGCGGGCGGGCCGGGGATCTGTACGGCCGCAAGCGGATGTTTCTCGTCGGGCTCGGGCTGTTCACGGTGGCCTCGCTGGGCGGCGGGCTCGCGCAGGAGGGCGGTCAGCTGCTGGTGGCGCGGGCCGTGCAGGGGCTGGGGGCGGCGGTGCTTGCGCCCTCGACGCTCACCATCCTCACCTCTGCCGTCCCGGAGGGGGCCGCGCGGGCACGGGCCATAGCGACCTGGACCGCGGTGGGCGCCGGTGGTGGAGCGGCCGGCGGGCTGGTCGGCGGGGCGCTGGTGGACGGGCTGTCCTGGCGGTGGGTGCTGCTGATCAACGTGCCGATCGGGGCGGTGGTGCTGGCCGGGTCGGTGCGGTGGCTGGTGGAGAGCCGGAACGGGGGCGGGCGGCGGCTCGATCTGCCGGGTGCGCTGCTGGTCACGGCGGGGCTCGCGACCCTCGCGTACGGGATCTCGCAGACGGAGGCGGAGGGGTGGGCGGCGGCGGCCACGGTCGTGCCGCTGGCCGCCGGGCTTGCGCTGATCGCGCTGTTCCTGGTCGTGGAGGCGCGTACGGCGGCGCCGCTGATGCCGCTCGGGCTGTTCCGGGTGCGGGCCGTGTCGTCGGCCAACGCGGCGATGTTCGTGAACGGGTCCGCGATGTTCTGCATGTGGTTCTTCATGACCCTGTACGCGCAGAACGTGCTCGGCTACACCCCGCTGGAGGCCGGGCTGGCGCTGGTGCCGAGTTCCCTGGCGGTGCTCCTCGGGTCCAAGTCGGCGCCTCGTTTCATGCCGGCGTTCGGCGCGCGCAGGGTGGCCGTGGTCGGGACGGTCGTGGCGGCGGCGGGCTTCGGCTGGCAGTCGATGATGACGCCGGAGGGCAACTATCTGACGGAGATCATGTTCCCGGGGATCCTGATGATGCTGGGGGCGGGTCTCACGGCGACCCCGCTGGCCGCGCTCGCCACGTCCGGGGCGGCTCCCGGGGAGGCCGGGCTGGTGTCGGGGCTGGTCAACACCTCGCGCACGATGGGCGGTTCGCTGGGGCTCGCGGTGATGTCGACGATCGCGGCGACGCGGACGGTGGGGAGCGATGCTCCGGGGGCGCTCACGGAGGGGTACGCGCTGGTGTTCCGGACGGGGACCGGGGTGCTGCTCGCGGGGGCGGTGCTGATGCTGGTGTGGCTGCCGCGCAGAATTTCCGCGAAGTCGGCGAAGCCGGCGAAGTAGTCGGGGGAGTGAGGCAACGATCCGGGCTGCCCATGGACTCCTTTAGACATCTAGGAGGTGCCCATGGGGGATCGCAAGGAAGCTCGGGACAAGGAGTTCCAGAGCTTTGTCACCGGCCGCTGGCCGCGGCTGCTGCGCACGGCATTTCTCCTCACGGGGGAACAGCACGCCGCGGAGGACCTGGTCCAGTCGACGCTCGAGCAGGTCTACGTGGCCTGGCGCCGCGTCGGCTCGGCGGACGACCCGGAGGCGTATGTACGGCGCGTGATGATCAACGCGCATGCGCGCAAACACCGCAGAAAACTACGGGAGTTCCTGGCGCCGAAGGACGACTCGGGGCTGGCGCGCGAGGTCGCCGACACGGGTGACCGCATCGCCCAGGCCGACGACCGGGGCGTCCTGCTGAAGGCGCTCGCCCAGCTGCCCGTGCGGCAGCGGGAGGCGGTGGTCCTGCGGTACTGGGAGGACCTCACCGAGACACAGACGGCGGAGGCGATGGGCTGCAGCGTCGGCTCGGTGAAGAGCAACGCGGCCAAGGGGATCGCGAAACTCCGCGCCATACCAGGACTGGCGGACATGGTGAGCAATGGGGGAGGGCGCAAGTGATGAGTGCGGACCGGGAGACGAACCACGACATGACGAACACCGACATCGCCCTCCTGCTGGCCGAGGCCGCGGACGGGGTCGAGATCGGTATAGCCCCCACCCAGGCGGTGATCCGCGGTGGACGGCGCCGCAGGGCCCGGCGCTGGGCGGTGGCCACGGCGGCGGCACTGGCGATCGTCGGCTCGACGGGGACGCTGGCGCTTGCGGGGCTGCCGGGTGACGGGGACGGGCATCGGGGAGCGCAGGTGGCCACGCACCCGCCGACGAGCGTGACGCCGCGGCTCACCGAGCCGGGGTCGACGCTCCTGGCGAGCGGGACCGAGAACGGCAAGTACTGGGAGGTCTCCGTCGACGTGTGGGCCGCGCCGCGCAACGCCGAGGAGGCGCAGACCCAGCTGACCGCCATGACCTACTCCGGGGAATTCCCCGGAGACCTCCGCAAGGCATCCGACCTGATCGGCAAGAGCGCCTACTTCGTGTACAAGCGTTACGGGGACAGGAGCTCGTTGGTGATCCACCAGACGCTCCCCAAGGGGGAGAAGCAGACGGGCACGGACCTGGTTTCCGGGGCGAGCGGGTTGAAGTCCAGCTCCGAGCCCGCGCGTCTCGTGATCGGCCGGATCGCCAAGACGGTCCAGCAGGTCACCTGCACCTGGAAGGACGGTACGAGCACGGTCCTGCACAGGGTTTCGGCAGACACCTACGTCAACCGCGTCCTCCCGCAGGGCATCCACTCCGCCGAAGGTTCCTCCGACAACTGGTTCGTGTGCCTGGCGCCGAAGGGCACGAGCTACGACAAGGCGGAGGTGACCGGGTAAGGGGTCACAGCCACCCCTGCTGACGAGCCTCCCGCATCGCCTCCATGCGGTTGCGGGTGCCCGTCTTGCCGATGGCGGACGAGAGATAGTTGCGGACCGTCGACTCGGACAGGTGCAGCTTGGCGGCGATGTCGGCGACCGTCGCACCGTCCACGGACGCCTTGAGGACGTCGCACTCGCGGGCGGTGAGCGGGCTGGGCCCGGCGCTGAGCGCGGCGGCGGCAAGCGCAGGGTCGATCACGGTCTCGCCGGTCAGCACCCGGCGGATCGCGGCGGCCAACTCCTCCACGGGGCCGTCCTTCACGAGGAAGCCGGCCGCGCCGGCCTCCATCGCGCGACGCAGATAGCCGGGCCGCCCGAACGTGGTGAGGATCAACACCCGGCAGTCCGGGACCTGCTCGCGCAGTTCGGCCGCCGCGTCCAGGCCGCTCATGCCCGGCAGTTCGATGTCCAGCAGGGCCACGTCGGGCCGGTGGGTCAGTGCGGCGTCCACGATGACGTCGCCCGCCGCGACCTGAGCGACGACCTCCAGGTCCTCCTCCAGACCGAGCAGCAGGGCGAGCGCGCCCCGCATCATTCCCTGGTCCTCGGCCAGCAGGACCCGCACGCTCTTCGAAGGCCGGTGATCCCGGGGCATCTCGTCCACGGGTCAAGAGTAGGGCGCGGACGGGACCGGGGCCCGATTAAGAACTCGTCTAAAGACTTGTCATTGTTCCGTTCCGCGAGTCTTGACGGCCTCCGGGTTCGGCCCAACAATCGCCTCTGCATTGGGAGTTCGCCTTTGCAATTTCTGTGCCTGCACCCCCACCCGCAATTGTTCGGCATTTCGATCGTTGAAATGGTTCGGTATTTCAGTCGAACAACGTTCGGCATGTCGGACATGAAGGAGGCTCCACCTTGTTCTCCAGACTCAGAACCGCGACCCTGGCCGCGCTGTCCGCGCTCGTCACCGTCCTTGCGCTCGCCGTCGGCGTGCCGCAGGCACAGGCCGCGAGTTCGCTGCCCTGCGACATCTACGCCGCCGCGGGCACCCCCTGCGTCGCTGCGCACAGCCTCGTCAGGGCGCTCTACTCGTCGTACAACGGCTCGCTCTACCAGGTACAGCGGGCCTCGGACAGCGCCACGGCGAACATCGGGCTGCTGTCCGCCGGAGGGTACGCCAACGCGGCCGCCCAGGACTCCTTCTGTTCCGGCACCACCTGCATCATCACCAAGATCTACGACCAGTCGTCACGCCACAACGACCTGACGATCGAGGGGGCCGGCGGGGCCGGCGCGGCCGACGTCGGCTCGCCCGCCGACGCCCTGCCGGTGACCGTCGGCGGGCACCAGGTCTACGGCCTGGAGATATCGGCCGGCATGGGCTACCGGGACAACTCCACCTCGGGCGTCGCCGTCAACGGACAGGCCGAGGGGATGTACATGGTGACCTCCGGCACCCACGTGAACGGCCGCTGCTGCTTCGACTACGGCAACGCCGAGACGAACAACAAGGACACCGGCAACGGCCACATGGACGCCATCAACTTCGGCACCGAGTGCTGGTTCTCGCCGTGCTACGGCGGCGGCCCCTGGGTGCAGGCCGACCTGGAGAACGGCCTGTTCCAGTCGGACGCCGGCTACAGCAAGAACACGTCGAACACCGGCACCGGGGCGACGCCGTTCGTGACCGCTTTGCTGAAGAACAACGGTCAGGACCATTTCGCGCTGAAGTACGGCAATGCGCAATCCGGCAGCCTCACCACCACCTATTCCGGCGGTGAACCCACCACGGGCAGCGGCTACTCGCCCATGCACCAGGAGGGCGCGATCGTCCTCGGCACCGGCGGCGACAACAGCAACGGCTCCATCGGGTCCTTCTTCGAGGGCGTCATGACCTCGGGCATCCCGACGGACGCCGCCGACAACTCGGTGCAGGCGAACATCGTCTCCGTCGGTTACGGCGGCGCGACCGGCTCCACCGGTTCACTGACCCCGGGTTCGGAGATCTCGCTGCGGGCGACGACCTCGTGCTGCACCGGCGACTACATACGCCACCAGAACAACGCGGCGGTCATCTCGTCGATCACCTCAAGCAGTTCGACGCTCGACAAGAACGACGCCACCTGGATCGTCCGCCGGGGCCTGGCCAGCAGCTCCTGCGTCTCCTTCGAGTCGCGCAACTACCCCGGTGACTTCCTGCGGCACTACAACTACCAGCTGCTGCGCCAACCCATGGACGGCACCGCGCAGTTCAGATCCGACGCCACCTTCTGCCCGACGACCGGCAAGAGCGGCACCGGGACCTCGTTCGCCTCGTACAACTACCCGGCCAAGTTCATCCGCCACTACAACCACAACGTCTACATAGCGAGCAACGGCGGCTCCAACACCTGGGACAGCTCCACGTCCTGGACGGACGACGTGAGCTGGGTCGTCAGCTCGCCCTGGGCGCCGTAGCCGCCACGGGTTCGCACGCATCGCCGGCCTCCACGGGGAGTTCGGCGGTGACCGTGAAACCGCCTCGCGGCGACGGGCCGGCCCGCAAGGAGCCGCCGGCCGCCGCGAGGCGTTCGGTCAGTCCCTTGAGACCGGTGCCGCCGATGCCCGGCAAGGAGGGTGACGACGGAGAGGGCGGCAGGCCCTCGCCGTTGTCGGCCACCGTGAGGCTCACGCGCTCGGATGTGCTCTGCACGGTGATCTCGCAGCGCGTGGCGCCGGCATGCCGCAGCACGTTCGTGACCGCCTCCCGCACCACCCAGCCCAGCAGCGCCTCGGTCTGCGGGGCGAGGGGCGCGCCCGAGCGGACCACCACCGGCTCGACCGCCGCCGCGGACAGGACCGAGCGGGCCCGGTCCAGTTCGGTGGCGAGGCTGCCCTCGCGGTAGCCGGTCACGGCCTCACGGATCTCGGTGAGCGCCTGGCGGCCGACGGCTTCGATGTCGGTGATCTGGTCCAGGGCGGCGTCCATGTTCCGCGGGGCCAGCCGCCGGGCCGCCTCCGACTTCACCACGATCACCGACATCGTGTGACCGAGCAGGTCGTGCAGGTCGCGGGAGAAGCGCAGGCGTTCCTTCTCGACCGCCTGGTGCGCCAGTTTCTCGCGGGCCGCCTGCAGTTCGCGCACCGCCTCGGACAGGGACAGGATCGCGGCGGTGACCATCGTCGACAGGAAGGTGCCGTAGCCGATGTTCACCGCGTCCGATCCGTCGCGGACGGCGGAGACGGCAGCGGCGAACCCGGCCAGCAGGAGCCCGGTTTTGCCCAGCCACGGCCCGCGCACGACCGCGCCGGTCGCAAGGCCCAGCAGCGGGAAGAACATCAGCCAGTTGCCGCCGTACCCGAGGGCCAGACCCGTGGTCAGCAGGAACATCAGCAGCAGGGCGACCCGGGTGGACGTCTCCTCGCGCCTTTGCCTGTCGAAGGCGCGGAACGTCACATAGATGTAGAGGGAGTTGAAGGCGAGCAGACCCAGGCCGCCGATCACGGGGTTGGGAGTCTTGCCCTGGAGCAGGTTGGAGAAGGAGCCCATCCCCATCAGCAGCCAGGGCAGCAGCGCGAAGCCGGTCGGCGGCGGGCCCGGGTGCTCCGGCTTCTCGCCCCTGCGGCGCGCCTCTTTGAACCGCTCCAGTTCGCCCCGCCACCGGGCGCGTGCGGCACGCCACTCGTCCAGCTGACAGGTGATTCCTTGCATCCAGGACATGTCCCTCGTTCCCCCGTTCAGACGGTCCGTCCGGACCGTCGGTACGACAGCACAGCGTACGAACCGAAGGCCAGCAACCAGAGGGTCAGGACCGTGATCGCGCCGAGCGCCGGGGCGCGGCCCTCGGCCGCCGACGTGCCGAGCTCGGCGAACCGGTAGGTGGGCGTGTACGCCGACAGGGTGCGCAGCCAGTCCGGGAACAGGGTCACCGGGAACCACAGGCCGCCGAGGACCGCCAGGCCCAGGTTGCACGCCATGTTCGTCACGCCCGTGGTCTGCCCAGTCAGCCGGTAGCCGTTGCCCAGGCCCAGCAGGGTGAAGGGCACCGAGCCCAGCCACAGCAGCGCCGCGACCGCCGCCCACTGCCAGGCCTCCAGCCGTACGCCGTTGACCAGGCCGCCCGCGGCGAGCACCGCGAGGATGGCCGGCAGTACCGTCACCGAGCCGGTCAGCGTCCGGCCGACGACGACCTGATGCGGGGTCATCGGGGTCACCCTCAGCTGCCGCAGCCAGCCGATCGCCCGGTCCTCGGCGACCCCGCCGCCGGTGTTGAGGGCGCAGCCGACGGCGCCGTAGCCCGCCATGCCGACCATCGCGCCCGTCTTCCAACTCCCGCCGTCCGAACCGAGGTTGGTGAACAGCAGATACATCAGCACCGGCATCGCGATCCCGCCGATCACGAATCCCGCGTCGCGCAGGGTCCGGCGCACTTCGAGCCGCAGATAGTCCAGCATCACGCCGCCTCCGTCACGCGTGCGGTGAGGGCCAGGAACGCATCGTCGAGCGACGCGGGGGCGACCTCCAGGCCGCGTATCGCGCTCAGTTCCGCCAGTGCGACCACCGTCGCGTCCGGGTCGTCGGTGCGCAACCGTGCCCGGTCCCCGCGCACCTCCACCGACCGCACACCGGGCAGCAGCTCCAGACCCTCCGTGCCCCGCCCCGCCAGGTCGAAGGCGACCAGGCTGCCGCCCACCGACCGTTTGAGCTGCTCACCGGTGCCGTCCGCGACGATCCGGCCCCGGTCGATGACGAGGATGCGGTCGGCATGGGCGTCCGCCTCCTCCAGATGGTGGGTGGAGAACAGCACGGTGTGGCCGAGACGGGCGTACGACCGCATCGACCTCCAGAACGCCTGCCGCGCCTCCACATCCAGAGCGGCGGTGGGCTCGTCCAGGACGATCACCGAGGGGTTCCCGGCCAGCGCCACCGCGAATCGCACGCGCTGGGTCTGGCCGCCGGAGAGCCGGTCCACCCGTCGCCCCGCCAGCTCGGTGATCCCGGCCAGTTGCAGGGCCCGTGCGACGGGCATCGGGTTCGGGTAGCGGCGGGCCACGAAGGACACCAGTTCCCGCACGGTGACCCTGGGCACCGCCCGCCCCTCCTGCAGCATGGCGCCGACCCGCCCGGCGCGCACCGACGCCTCCGGGGGAGCGCCGAAGAGCTCGACGGTGCCCTTGTCGGGTTCGTCCAGGCCGAGCAGCAGGGAGATCGTGGTGGACTTGCCGGCGCCGTTGCGTCCGAGGAGGGCGACCGTCTCGCCGGCCGCGATGCTCAGGTCGATGCCGTCGACGGCACGTACGGTGCCGAAGGTCTTGATTGCCCCCGTGAAGAACACGGCGGCGCATTCCGTCTGTGTCATGCCTACGACGCTACGAATCCGGGGCGTCCGTCCGGCAGATGCGCATGTACGGACTCGGGCAGGACAAATGTCACGGGTGCCCGGCACCCGCCGAGCCGACCCCGAGACACTGAACTGACACAGCGTCAGGAGCCTTCACAAGTGCGGAGCGCTGGGCTATACAGAGGGCGCCGGACTGGAACGCGTTCTAGATCGGCACTCGTGGCGACCTCGGCCGCGGCCGACGGTGCGGACGGCCGCGCCGAGGTCTTGAGCCATCCGAGCCATCAGGAGCCGTATGCCCATCGATGCAGCGAAGGCCCTCGCCGCCGAACCCCGTTCCGGCGAGATCACCTGGGACCGCAAGGACGTCCAGCTCTACCACCTCGGCATCGGAGCCGCCGCAAATCCAGATAAACACAGCCCGGCGACCGATCCCGACGAGCTGCGCTACACCCTGGAGTCCCGGCTGCACGTCCTGCCGAGCTTCGCCACCGTCGCGGGCTCCGGCTCACCCGGGGTGATCAGCGGCCTGTCCATGCCCGGCGTAGACGTCGACCTCGCCCGCGTCCTGCACGGTGGCCAGGCGCTGACCCTCCACCGCCCGATCCCCGTCGAGGGCACCGCGACCGCCACCGGCCGCATCGCCGCCGTCTACGACAAGGGCAAGGCGGCCGTCCTCGTCATGCGCACCGAGGTCGCCGACGCCGACGGCCCCCTGTGGACCAACGACGCCCAGATCTTCGTACGAGGGGAAGGTGGCTGGGGCGGCGACCGCGGACCGTCGGCGCGTCTCGAACCGCCCGCCGGTGAGCCCGACCGCACCGTCGAGCGTCCAATTCGCGAGGACCAGGCCCTGCTCTACCGCCTCTCCGGCGACTGGAACCCGCTGCACGCCGACCCCGACTTCGCCAAGACCGCCGGCTTCGAACGGCCCATCCTGCACGGGCTGTGCACGTACGGCATGACGCTCAAGGCGGTCGTCGACACGCTGCTCGGCGGCGACGTGACGCGGGTGCGGTCGTATGCCACCCGGTTCGCCGGGGTCGTGTATCCCGGCGAGACCCTGCGCATCCGTATGTGGCACTCCGAGGACTCCACCAGGGTCGCGGTCAGCGCCCTCGAGCGGGACGACGCGCCCGTCCTCGCCGACACGATCGTCGAACACTCCTGAGCCATACCGCCGTTGAGGGGAGCCGCACCATGCGGGCAGCCGTACTGCACGAGATCGGCCAGGACAAACTCGAGGTCTTCGAGGACGTCGAGGCGACGGGCTTCGGGCCCGGCAAGGTGAGGATCCGGGTGCGGGCCACCGGGCTGTGCCACTCGGACCTGTCCGCGATGAGCGGGGTGCTGCCCCAGCCGGCGCCGTTCGTGCCCGGCCATGAGGGCGCGGGTGAGATCGTCGAAGTCGGCGAAGGCGTGAGCAACTTGAAGCCGGGCGACCGGGTCGTGGTCTGCTGGCTGCCGGCCTGCGGCGCCTGTCCGGCCTGCAAGCGCGGGCAGACCGAGCTGTGCCTGGCCGGGTTCATGAACGCGGGCACCCCCAACTTCCGGCGCCCCGGCGGTGACGTCTTCGGCTTCGCGGGCACCGGCACCTTCGCCGAGGAAGTCGTCGTGGATGCGGGCTGCGCGGTGCCGATCCCGGACGACGTGCCCTTCGACATCGCCGCGCTGATCGGCTGCGGCGTCACCACCGGGCTCGGCGCCGCGCTCAACACGGCCGATGTGGAGGCCGGTTCGTCGGTCGCCGTCATCGGATGCGGAGGCGTCGGCATCTCCGCGATCCAGGGGGCTCGGCTCAAGGGCGCCGCCGAGATCGTCGCCGTCGACCCGGTCGCCTCGCGCCGCGAGTCCGCCCTCAAGTTCGGCGCCACGAAGGCGGTTTCACCGGACGAACTGCCCGACGCCAAACAGAACGTCACCGGCGGCGAGGGCTTCGACTACGTCTTCGAGGTCGTCGGCAGGTCGGCCACCGCCCGCACCGCATACGAGAACACCCGGCGCGGCGGCACGCTCGTCGTCGTCGGCGCGGGCGCCCTGGACGACTTCCTGCAGCTCAACATGTTCGAGCTGTTCTTCGACGAGAAGCGGATCCTGCCGTCGATGTACGGCGGCGGCGACGTCCTGCGCTCCTACGAGCGGACCATCGCCCTGTGGCGGGCGGGCCGCGTCGACCTGGAGGGCCTGATCACACACCGGGTGCCGCTGGCCGACATCAACGAGGCGCTGGACCAGATGCGGACCGGCACGGCGCTGCGTACGTGCATCGAGATCTGACGGGGGTGCCTGTGTCACTGCCACTCGAGGGGCTGTCCGCCGTCGTGACCGGTGCCGGTCGCGGCCTGGGCCGGGCCGAGGCGCTCGAACTCGCCCGGCTCGGCGCTGCCGTCGTCGTCAACGACTTCGGGCAGCCGGGCCGGGACGGCTCGGGGGAAGCCTCCGCGGGCCCCGCCGAACAGGTCGCTGCCGAGATCCGAGCGGCGGGCGGCAGGGCGCTCGCCCACACCGGGGACGTCGCCGACTTCCAACAGGCCGCAGAACTCGTCGAGTTGGCGGTCACGGAGTTCGGCAAGCTGGACATTCTGGTCAACAACGCGGGCATCCTGCGCGACCGTATGGTCTTCTCCATGACCGAGGGCGAGTGGGACTCGGTGATCCGGGTCCACCTCAAGGGCCACTTCAACACGACCCGTTTCGCGGCCGCGCACTGGCGCGAGCGGTCCAAGGCGGCGGGCGCTCCGGTGTACGGGCGGATCGTGAACACCTCGTCGGAGGCGTTCCTCGCCGGGTCCGCCGGGCAGCCCAACTACGCGGCGGCGAAAGGCGGAATCGTCGGCCTGACCACCTCCACGGCCCTAGCCCTCGCCAAGTACGGCGTCACGGCCAACGCGATCTGCCCGCGCGCCCGCACCCGGATGACCGAGGACGTCTTCGCCGGCTTCGAGCAGCCGGCCGACGGCCTCGACCCGCTCGCCCCCGAGCATGTCGCCCCGCTCGTCGGCTACTTGGCCTCGCCCGCCGCGGCCCGCGTCAATGGCCAGCTGCTGGTCGTGCACGGCGGCATGGTGGCGATCGTCGAACGGCCCCGGGTGCAGGCCAAGTTCGACAGCAAGCAGGACACCTTCACCTACGACGAGCTGGACGCCGTACTCACTCCGCACTACGCGGACCGGCCGGCGGGAGAGACGTTCGGCGCGGCGGAAGTGCTGGGCCTCAAGCGGGCGTAGAGATACGGGTAGAGATACGGAAGGGGCCCGCACGTCAGCCGACGTGCGGGCCCCTTCCTCGCGTACCCTCAGGCAGCCGCTTCGCTGTCCTCGGCCGGCTTGCGGTGCCGGCCGCGAGGGGCCGTGTCACCGCCCTGAACCGAACCCGGACCCCGGTGCCGGCCGTGACCGGCGTCTTCCTGGGCCTCGGCGGACAGCGGCTGCATGGTGCTTGCGTCGCTCATCGGAAGGATTCACCCCGTCAACATGATCTTTCTAACAGCCGGGCGAGTTTAACCGGCCACCCTCCGTGCGAATCCAGACGGGCACGCCCATCGGCACTACTTCGTTACAAGACGTCCCAAGGGCGCTTGCTGCAACGGCACAGGACGCGGTGCGACGGGCTCCGGAGGATCCGGCCGGACCGGATCCTCCGGGCCCATGCCCCCCGATCCCCCTCCATCCCCCGGTTCCCCCGTCTCCCCCGAGGGCGCCGCCACCCGCGCCACGCCACACGGCACCTCGGCCGTGGCGTACGGCAGTTGGAGCACCCCGTCCCCGGTCCAGATCCCCGCGCCCGCCAACCACCCGTCCGGCGCGGGGAGATGGTGCAGCCGCCGCCGGTCCGGCCGCCACAGGCCCACCCAGCTGCCGACGGGCCCGTCGATGCGCAGCGCCACCCCGCAGCTCTCCGGCATCAGCACCTGCCCCGGCTGGACGGCGAAGGGCGCGACGGCACAGTCCGGGAGCCGTAGGCACTCCGGGAAACGCACCGGCAGCGTGCTGCCCAGCACGCCCCAGCCCAGCCGGTCCTCGCCCGGCGAGGGCGCGTCCGAGCGGATCAGCAGCAGACCGCTGTCCGGGTCGGCGAGCAGCAGCCGGTCGTCGCTGCCGTCGGCGATCTGCAGAAGCGGCGAGACCTCGCCGGCCCGCTCCAGGTCGACCACGACCGCCTTGGTCCGGCCGCCGGTCTCACGGTCCAGCGCCAGCATCCGCCCCGTGCGGTCCAGCCACACCCCGCCCGAGCAGCGCCCCGGGATCTCCGCCACGTGCTCCGGTCCGAAGGCGCCGCCCGCCACCAGCCACACCGTGCTGGAACGCCGCCCTACGGCCAGGGCGTACGCCTTCTCGCCGCCGGGTGCGGGCGGCAGCAGCCGCAGCCGGGCGCCCTCGTCCGGGCACTCGACCGCGCCGATCAGCAGCTCGCCGGTGCCCGGTCCGGTCGGATACAGCAAGGAGAAGACATGCCGTCCCTCCGCCCGCCGGCGGATGAGGACCCGCCCGTCGCCCATCGGCTGCACCTCGGTGCCGGGCTCCTCGGGCTGGTTGCCGGGCAGCGGCACGGCGTACGGCTCGGGGCCGTCCAGCGTCCAGCGCTCCGGGAACCAGGAGCCGCCGTCCAGCGCGAGGCGGGCGGCATAGGCGCCGTCCGCGGTGATGGTGCAGCCCGCCTGCGGGGCACCGTCCTCGGCGGCAGCCTCGGGCTCGATCGCACACGCCGTCATGGTCTGGTCACCTCCGGCGACGAAGCTAGTTTTCGCACGCACACACGTGGGACCACGAGGCTCCTGCTTCACACATAAGGGTGGCCGAGGAACGATTCGCCTGAGGAAACGGGGGCGGGTGTGCTGAAGGGGGCCGGGAGCGAGCCCCGGGGCACCGGTCCCGCTCCAACCGACTCCGGACATCGGTTCAGCGGCACAGATCAGCCAGGTAGCCTTTTGTCCGTGCCCCGTCTGTCTGAAGTCATCGCCGCGTTGGAGAACCTGTGGCCCGCCGAGCGGGCCGAGTCCTGGGACGCGGTCGGCACCGTCGTGGGCGACCCCGACCAGGAGGTCACCCGGGTCCTGTTCGCGGTCGACCCCGTGCAGGAGATCGTCGACGAGGCGGTGAAGCTGGGCGCCGACCTGCTGGTCACCCACCACCCGCTCTACCTTCGCGGTACGACGACGGTCGCGGCCACGCACTTCAAGGGCCGCGTCGTGCACACGCTGATCAAGAACGACATCGCGCTGCACGTCGCCCACACCAACGCGGACACGGCGGACCCGGGCGTCTCGGACGCGCTCGCCGGCGCGCTGGACCTTCGCGTCGTACGCCCCCTGGTGCCGGACCCGGCCGATCCGTCCGGCCGCCGCGGCCTCGGCCGCATCTGCGAGCTGGACCATCCGCTGCCCCTGAGCGAGTTCGCGGCCCGCGCCGCCGAGCGGCTGCCCGCCACCGCGCAGGGCATCCGCGTCGCCGGCGACCCCGAGGCGATCGTCCGCACCGTCGCCGTGAGCGGCGGCTCCGGCGACAGCCTCTTCGACGACGTACGCGCAGCCGGCGTAGACGCGTTCCTCACGGCGGACCTGCGCCACCACCCGGCGTCCGAGGCCGTCGCCCAAAGCCCCGTCGCGCTGCTCGACGCGGCGCACTGGGCCACCGAATGGCCCTGGTGCGAGCTGGCCGCAACCCAGCTCGACGAGATCTCCGACCGCAAGGGATGGGACCTGCGCGTCCACGTCTCGAAGACGGTCACCGACCCCTGGACCGCCCACGCGGCATCCTCCGCCACATCTGAACCACTGGGAGCCCCCAACTGAACGCCGCGCCCGCCGACCAGATCCGACTCCTCGACGTCCAGTCCCTCGACGTACGCCTGCAGCAGCTCGCGCACAAGCGGAGGTCGCTGCCCGAGCACGCCGAGATCGAGTCGCTGACCAAGGACCACACCCAGCTGCGCGACCTGCTGGTGGCCGCGCAGACCGAGGAGAGCGACACCGCCCGCGAGCAGACCAAGGCCGAGCAGGACGTGGACCAGGTGCGCCAGCGCGCCGCCCGCGACCAGAAGCGCCTGGACTCCGGTGCCGTCACCTCCCCCAAGGACCTGGAGAACCTGCAGCGCGAGATCGCCTCCCTGGCCAAGCGGCAGGGTGACCTCGAGGACATCGTCCTGGAGGTCATGGAGCGCATCGAGTCCGTGCAGGAGCGCCTCGCCGAGCTCACCGAGCGCGTCTCCTCCGTCCAGTCGAAGATCGACGACGCGACCGCCCGCCGGGAGGCCGCCTTCGAGGAGATCGACGGGGAGGTGGCGACGGTGACGAAGGAGCGCGAGGTCATCGCGGGCACGATCCCCGCGGATCTGCTCAAGCTCTACGACAAGCTGCGCGAGCAGCAGGGCGGCATCGGTGCGGCCAAGCTGTACCAGCGCACCTGCCAGGGCTGCCGCCAGGAGCTGGCCATCACCGACATCAACGAGATCCGCGCGGCCGCCCCCGACACCGTGGTGCGCTGCGAGAACTGCCGTCGCATCCTGGTGCGTACGGCCGAGTCCGGCCTCTAGGAGCCTGTACCGTGCGGGAGTTCATCGTCGAGGCCGACGGCGGTTCGCGGGGCAACCCGGGACCCGCGGGCTACGGATCCGTCGTGCTCGACGCGGCGACGGGGGAGACCCTGGTGGAGGCCGCGGAGTACATCGGCGTCGCGACCAACAACGTCGCCGAGTACCGGGGCCTGCTGGCGGGCCTGCGCGCCGCCCATGAGCTGGACCCCTCCGCCAAGGTCCACGTCCGTATGGACTCCAAGCTGGTCGTCGAGCAGATGTCGGGCCGCTGGAAGATCAAGCACCCCGACATGAAGCCCCTGGCGGCGGTGGCGGCCCGCGTCTTCCCGCCGGACCGGGTGACGTACGAGTGGATCCCGCGGGAGCAGAACAAGCACGCGGACCGACTGGCGAACGAGGCGATGGACGCGGGGAAGCGGGGGGAGCAGTGGTCGCCGTCGGCTTCGACGGCGGAGCTGGAGGCGTCCGCCGCGAGGGCTGCGGCTCCTGAGCCGTCCGGCGAAGCCGCGAAGGCCGACGCCGATGTGCGGGCCGCGACGGCCGTCGCCACCCCCGGCTGGGCCCCCGCCGACATGGGCGCGCCCGCGACCTTCGTACTGCTGCGGCACGGCGAGACCCCGCTGACTCCGCAGAAGCGTTTCTCGGGCAGTGGCGGCACCAACCCGTCCCTGTCCGACGTCGGCCGGGAGCAGGCCGAGCGCGCCGGGGCCGCGCTGGCCCGGCGCGGCACGATCCAGGCGATCGTCGCGTCGCCCCTCGCCCGCACCCGTGAGACCGCCGGTATCGTCGCCGCCCACCTCGGCCTCGAGGTGAGCATCGACGACGGACTGCGCGAGACCGACTTCGGCGCCTGGGAGGGGCTGACGTTCGCCGAGGTCCGCGAGCGCTACCCCGACGACCTGAACACCTGGCTGGCCGACCCGGAGGCCCAGCCCTCGGGCGGCGGCGAGAGCTTCGCGGCGACCGCGACCCGTATCGAAGCCACCCGGGAAAAGCTGGTGGCGGCGTACGCGGGCCGCACGGTCCTGCTGGTCTCCCACGTCACGCCGATCAAGACGTTCGTACGCCTGGCTCTGGGCGCCCCGCCCGAGTCCCTGTTCCGCATGGAACTCTCGGCGGCCGCACTGTCCGCGGTGGCCTACTACGCGGACGGCAACGCGAGCGTACGGCTCTTCAACGACACGTCCCACCTGCGCTGACAGCCTGTTTGAGCCCCGCCGCCTCGCGGGCCAGCGACTCGATCCGCCCCCAGTCGCGGGCCGCGAGGGCGTCCGCCGGGAGCATCCAAGTGCCGCCCACGCAGCCGACGTTGGGGAGCACCAGGTAGTCGGGAGCGTTGGCCGGGCCGATGCCCCCGGTCGGACAGAACCGCGCCTGCGGCAGCGGTCCGGCCAGCGACTTCAGATAGGCCGTGCCGCCCGCCGCCTGCGCCGGGAAGAACTTCATGTCCCGCACCCCGCGCTCCAGCAGCGCCACCACCTCCGAGGTGGTGGACACCCCCGGCAGGAACGGCACCCCGGACGCCCGCATCGCCTCCAGCAATACGTCCGTCCAGCCCGGGCTGACCAGGAAGCGTGCCCCGGCGGCCACCGACTCCGTCACCTGCTCCGACGTGATCACGGTCCCCGCCCCGACCACCGCGTCCGGCACCGCACCGGCGATCGCCCGGATCGCGTCCAGCGCGGCCGGCGTCCGCAGCGTGACCTCGATGGCGGGCAGCCCGCCGGCGACCAGGGCCCGCGCCAGCGGCACGGCGTCGGCGGCGTCCTCGATGACGACGACGGGCACGACGGGGGCAAGGTCAAGGAGCGATGAGGCAGCCATGCCGTCATCGTGCCCGCGCCGTGCAGCATGCGCAAAGCGCATTGCGCATGCTGCAACGCAGTCGAGAGTCGGTCAGTGGATCTCGTCCACCAACACGTCCAGCATCCACGCCTTCCCGGCCCCCGCCGGAGGCTCCACCTCCACCACGTAACCGAGCTCGCGCAGCGTCTCCACCAGCTCCGCCGGACCCTTGGGTGCCGCGCCCGCCGCCAGCAGACTCCGTACGATCCGCCCCTTCGTCGCCTTGTTGAAGTGGCTGACCACCTTCCGGGTGGGCGCATGCAGCACCCGCACGCTCGCCGTACGCCCGGCGACCTCGCCCTTCGGCTTCCAAGCGGCCGCGTACGCGGAGGACCGCAGGTCCAGCACCAGCCCGTCCCCGGCGGCCTCGGGCAGGACGGCGGCCATCGGCGTCCGCCAGTACGCACCCAGCGCCCCGATCCCGGGCAGCTTCACGCCCATCGAGCACCGGTAGGAGGGGATCTTGTCGGTCACCCGGACCGCACCCCACAACCCGGAGAAGACGAGCAGTGACCGCGCCGCCCGCTTCTTCGCGGCCGCATCGAGGGAAGCCAGGTCGAGGGCGTCGTACAGAACCCCCGTGTAGATCTCCCCTGCGGGCCGCGCCCCGACGGTCCGCAACCCGGCGTTCTTGGCGACCTCGCCCCGCAGCCCCTCACTCAGCCCGAGCACCTCACGCGCCTTCTCCTCGTCCCCGGCACACAGCTCGACCAGTTCGCCGAGTACGGCCTCACGGGCGGGAGTCAGCCCCGGGAGCGAGAGCGACTCCAGCTTCAACGGGGCGCCACGGCCGGAGGATGCCTTGCCTTCGGAGGGCGGCAGCAGGACGAGCACGGGTGATCTCCTTCGGTTGAGCTCCCGGACAGCGTACGGGGCCCGATGCGCCTACCCTCGCTGTATGCCCCGCCGCCACATCCGCGTGACCGGCGCCCCCGAAGCCCCCCTCCGGGCCGCCCTCACCGCGCTGCGCACCGAACTAGGCGTCCCCGAGAGCTACCCGCCAGAGGCGCTGGCAGAGGCCGAGCGGGCAGCGAAGACCCCGGCCCTCCCCGCCCACCCCCACGACGCCACAGACATCCCCTTCTTCACCATCGACCCGCCCGCCTCCACCGACCTCGACCAGGCGATGCACCTGTCGAGACAGGGCACCGGCTACCGGGTGCAGTACGCAATCGCGGACGTCGCGGCTTTCGTCGTACCCGGGGTGGCGCTGGATGCCGAAACCCACCGGCGGGTGACCACCCTGTACTTCCCGGACGAGCGGATCCCGCTGCACCCGGCCCTGCTGAGCGAGGGCGCCGCGAGTCTGCTGCCCGACCAGGTACGCCCGGCCGCCCTCTGGACGATCGACCTCGACGCGGACGGCCATACGCTCGCCGTCGACGTCCGCCGCGCCCTCGTCCGCAGCAGGGCCAAACTCGATTACGAGGGCGTACAACGGCAGATCGACGACAAGACGGCCGAGGAGCCGCTCGCGCTGCTCAAGGAGATCGGCCAGGCCCGGGAGCGGCTGGAGGTGGAACGGGGCGGCATCTCGCTGAACGTGCCCGAGCAGGAGATAGTCGAGCGCAACCACGCGTACGAACTCAGCTACCGCGCCCCACTCCCCGCGGACGGCTGGAACGCCCAGATCTCCCTGCTGACGGGGATGGCAGCCGCGGATCTCATGCTGGCGGCCGGCACCGGCGTCCTGCGCACCCTCCCGGCCGCCCCGGACGGCGCCGTCGGCCGCCTGCGCCGCACCGCGCACGCCCTGCACATCGACTGGCCGCACCACGTCTCGTACGCCCGCCTCATCCGCTCCCTCGACCCGCACCGCCCGCACCACGCGGCCTTCCTCCAGGAGTGCACGACGCTGCTGCGCGGAGCCGGCTACACCGTCTTCCGGGACGGCAACCTCCCGGCCATCACCACGCACGCCGCCGTGGCCGCGCCCTACGCCCACTGCACGGCCCCGCTGCGGCGGTTGGCCGACCGGTACGCCTCCGAGCTCTGCCTGGCAGCCGCGGCGGGCGAGCCCCCGCCCGACTGGGTACTGGCCGCGCTGGACACACTGCCGCACGAGATGGCCGACGGCAGCCGGCGCGCGGGCACGGTCGAGCGCGAGTGCGTCGACATCGTGGAGGCGGCACTGCTCAAGGACCGGGTGGGCGAGGTGTTCGACGGCTGCGTGGTGGAGGTCGAGGAGCACCAACCCACCCTCGGCACCGTCCAGTTGGAGTCCCCGGCGATCATCGGCCGCATCGAGGGCGAACACCTGCCCCTGGGCGAGCGACTCCGGGTCCGTCTCACCCAGGCCGACCCGGCAGCGGCGAAGGTGCGTTTCGCGCCTGCGTGATCGCCCGTACGAGGGCCTGTACGAGGGTGTCGGCGTCGTCGGCGTGGAAGCGGACGAGGCGGATGTCACGCCTGCGGCCGAGGAAGGTGAAGTGGGGTACCGGCTCGGTGAGTTGGAGGGTGACGGTGGTCTGGGCGCCGACGGGGAGGTCGAGTTCGGCGTCGGTGCGTTCGTGGGTGGTGCGCAGTTCGCGGCGCACGGTCGCGATCCGGTCGAGGGGTATGCGCAGATCGACGTATGCCGCGCGCCGGATGCGCAGGGTGTCGGGGGTGAGCACGTGCGGCCGTACGACGGATGCCGCGTGCAGCCCTACGACGAAGACGATGGTGTACGCGTCCAGCACGAGCACCGTGCGGTGGGCGGCCGGGTAGTCCCGTAGCAGCACCGACATCGTCACCGTCTCGACCAGGCACACGAACGCGAGACCGAACATCATCGCGCCCTGCCCCCGCGCATACCCGAACGCCCGCCCGCCGTCCGCCCCGTGGGTGCGCCGGGCCGCCCACATCGCGAGACTCGCGAGCAGACGCAGCTCGTGGCGGACGAGGACGTACGCCGTCCTCATGGCCGTTCCTCGGTCAGGATGCGGAGGGTGCGGCGGACCGCCTCCGCCTGGGCCGGGGTGAAGTCGGCATAGAAGGCGCGCATGAAGCTGTCCGCCTCGTTGATCGTCGCCTCCGGGAGCAGGTCGCGGGGCAGGCACTCGGCGAGGGCGCGGGCGGCCTCCTCGACGCGGGGGTCGGACGGTTCCGCGTCGGCGAGTTCGTCGAGGAGGCCGTAGGCCCGCACCGTCCGTGCGATGCCGTCGGGGGAGGTGAGAGCGTCGCGCAGCACACCCATCAGACGCTCCCGGTCCTCCACGGCCGCCATGCTGTCGAGCAGCGCGAGCATCTCGCGGTCCTTGGCGGCCATGGGGGAGTCGGGCGCGACATGCGCCAAGTCGCCGAGCAGGGAGGCGAGTTGGGGCGAGACGGGCCCCTCGGCAGTGAAGCCGTTCTCCGACTCGCGCAGCGCCCGCAGCCGAGCCCGGCGCTCCTTGATCGCCGCCTCCTGCCGGGCCAGGTCCTCGTCGAGCTCGTCCAGCACCTCGGCGAGGTCCCGGCCCGCGTCGTCGGCGAGCACGTCCCGCACCTCGGCGAGCCCGAGCCCCAGCTCGGTCAGCCGCCGGATGCGGGCGAGCACGACCGCGTGGCGCAGGGTGTAGTCCCGGTACCCGTTGGCCAGCCGCCCGGGCTCCGGCAGCAGGCCCTGATGGTGGTAGTGCCGCACGGTCCGCGTGGTGACGCCGACGGCCGCGGCGAGTTCTCCGATCCGCATGGCAACAGTAGAAAGGCTGACGTCGCGGCAGGGTCAAGCACCGAGCCACTGCTTCAGGGCGTCCTCCAGCGCATCCCCGCCGTCCTGCCCCTCGTCCGCCGCCCACGCCACGAACCCGTCCGGCCGTACGAGCATCCCGGCGAGCTCCGGCTGCCCGGCGGCCTTGGTGGTGACGACGGTGAGCCGGTCGCCGCTTCCCTCCGCACGCGCCCGGAGCTTGGGGTCATCGGCGAGGTCGAGGAGCAGAGCCCGGCCGGTGTGCAGTTGGTCGGCGAGGCGGCTGCCGTCGGCGAGTTCCAGGTCGGGGGCGCTGCGGCCGACGAGCGGATGGTCGCCGGGCAGGTCGTAGCGCTGCCACACCCCCGAGATCTTCTTCGCGAAGAACGTCGTACCCGTGACCGTCCGCGACAGCTCGGTGATCACCTCGCGCAGGGCACGCGCATGCGACTCGGGCCGCATCAGGGCGATCTGGGCCCGCGTCCAGTCGAGCACCCAGGCGCCGATCGGATGCCGTTCCGCGGTGTACGAGTCGAGCAGCCCCTCGGGCGCCCGCCCGCGCACCACGGCCGCAAGCTTCCAGCCGAGGTTCATGGCGTCCCCGATGCCGAGGTTCAGCCCCTGCCCGCCGAACGGCGAGTGCACATGCGCGGCGTCGCCCGCGAGCAGCACCCGGCCCTTGCGATAGCTGCTCGCCTGACGGCAGTTGTCGGTGAACCGGGTCGCCGAGTGCACCTCGGTCACGGTGACGTCCACGCCGGTCACGCGGCGCAGGCTGCCCTCCAACTCCTGGGCGCTGATGGGGGATTGGCGGTCGGCGGGAGGCCCGTCGAACTCCACGGTGAGGATGCGCCCCGGCATCGGCCCGTGCACGTACGTCCCCACGTCCGTCGTGTTCCAGCCGCTCTTCAGCCCCTCGGCGCCGGTCATCTCGACGAGCGCCTGATACCCGGTGATCTCCGGGTCCGTCCCCGGGAAGTCGAATCCGGCGAGCTTGCGCACGACACTCCGGCCGCCGTCGCAGCCGACCAGCCAGCCCGCGCCGACCGTCTCGGTCACGGAAGGGTCGTCGGTGCGCGTCAGGTGTACGACCACCTGCTGCTCGTCGGCCTCGAACCCGGTCAGCTCGACCCGCCTGCGCACCTCCACCCCGAGCTCCTCCGCACGCCGGGCGAGGATCCGCTCCAGCGTGGCCTGCGGGACGAAACCGACCCGCTCGGCCGGGCCCGAACCGGCGAAGTCGGGGTCGGTCTCGTCGAGCAGCTCGCCGTGCAGCCAGATGCCGGCGAAGTGCCCGGCGAACCTCGGTGGCGGCGGTGCGTTCTCGTCCTCGCCCCGCGCCCGCAAGAACTTCCGGAAGCCGCTCATCGCCTCCTCCTGCACCGCGGCCAAGGCGGGCAGTAAGCCTCGGCGGTACAACGCCTCGGCGGAGGGCAGGTTGATCGCGCCCGCCTTGATCGTCTCGTCCACCTCGGCCAGCCTCTCCACGACCAGCACCCGCGCCCCGCCCAGCCGCAGCTCACAGCCGAGCAGCAGCCCGACGGGCCCGGCGCCGGCGACCACAACGTCGTACGTCGTTCCAGTGTTCGTCGTCTTCATGGTCTTCATGGCCATGGAGTGTAGTCACTAAAACTTTTTGTTCGCTACAATTTTCTCGTGACCGAGGAACAGACCGAGGAACAGAGCAAGGGACAGACGGACGCGGAACTGCCGCTGCGTGAGCGCAAGAAGCGAGAGACCCGGCAGCGGATCTCCGACATCGCGACGGGACTGTTCCAGGAGCGCGGCTTCGATGCGGTGACCGTGGCGGAAGTCGCCCGGGCCGCGGACGTCTCCGCCATGACCGTCTTCAACTACTTTCCGCGCAAGGAGGACCTCTACCTCGACCGCATCCCCGAGGCCGCCGAGACCTTCGCCGCCGCAGTCCGCGGGCGCCGCCCCGACGAGACCCCGCTGGCCGCACTCCGCCGCATGGCACTCGAACTCCTAGACCAGGGCCACCCGTTGGCCGGGGTGAGTGACCGCTTCCCGGCCTTCTGGCGGGTCGTCATCGAGTCGCCCGCCCTGCGGGCCCGCGCCCGCGAAGGCACGGAGGAGCTGGAGACGGCCCTGGCCGAGGCCCTCGCGGAGGCCTCCGTAGCCGACCCGCACCTCCTCGCGGCGCTGACCGTCGCCGCCTACCGCTCGGTCTTCGTCACCACCGCACGCCGCCTGCTCGCCGGGGACCCGGCGGCCGAGCTGATCGACGACCACCGGGCGCGGATGGATGCGGCCTTCGACGCACTGGAGCGGATGCAGCCGTAGCCGCCGTGGCCGGCCGGGGATGGAAAAGGGGCCAGAACGTGTTGTCCGCCGTAGGACTACGGAAAGGGGCCCCGGTGAGCGAGCAGGCACTGTGGACCCGCGCGCGCCTCGGCCGCTGCGGCCCGCCCCTCGACCTCCTGACCGCCCGCTTCCAGCAGCATGTCTACGCCCCCCACGCGCACGCCGAGTACACCATCGGCGTCTGCGTCGGCGGCTCCGAGGTCATCGACTACCGCGGCGGCCGGGTCCGCACCGGCCCCGGCTCGATCGTCGTCCTCGACCCCGGCGAGGTGCACACCGGCGGCCCCGAAACCGCCACCGACGGCTACGCCTACCGCGCCCTGTACGCCGCCCCGGCCCTCCTCGCCGACGGCACCTGCGGCGGCGCCCCGCACTTCCGCGAACCCGTGATCGACGACCCCGAGCTGGTCACCGCCCTCCGCCTCGCCCACACCGAACTCAGTGTCTGCCCAGACCCGTTGGAGACGGAGTCCCGCCTCCCATGGCTGCTGACGGCCTTGGCCCGCCGCCACTCCACGGCCCGCCCGGCACCGGACGTCCTGCAGGGCGCCGACCACGTCGCCCGCCTGGTCCGCGACCGCCTGGCCGACGAACTGCTGGAACCGCCCTCCCTGTCCGACCTGGCCACCGACCTCGGCCTGTCCCGCTACCAGCTCCTCCGAGCCTTCCGTACGACGATGGGCATACCGCCGTACGCCTGGCTCGCCCAGCACCGGGTCACCAAGGCCCGCGGACTCCTCGAGACCGGCCTCCGCCCGGCCGAGGTGGCCCCCCTGGTGGGCTTCGCCGACCAGGCACACCTCACCCGCTGGTTCCGCCGGGTCCTCGGGGTGACCCCGGCGGCATACCGCAACAGCGTTCAAGACACCAGGTAGGGAATCGGCCGAGACTCGCCGTATGACTGCACGCGGCTGGTTCCTGTTCTCCCTGATGGGAGTCGTCTGGGGCATCCCCTACCTGATGATCAAGGTGGCGGTGGACGCTCCCCTCTCCCCGTCCATGGTGGTGTTCACACGCTGCGCCCTGGGCGCGCTCCTCTTGCTCCCCTTCGCGATACGTCAGGGCGGCCTGATCCGCACGGTCCGTACGCACTGGCTCCCGATGCTGGCCTTCGCGTGCATAGAGATCATCGGCCCGTGGTTCACGCTCACGGACGCGGAACGCCACCTGTCGAGCTCCACGGCGGGCCTGCTGATCGCGGGCGTCCCGATCGTGGGTGTGGCGCTGGCCCGCTTCTTCGGGGACACGGAGCGGCTGGGCGTACGGCGGATGACGGGCCTCGGGCTGGGCCTGGCGGGCGTAGGCGTCCTGACCGTCCCGCACCTGACCGGCGGCGATGCCCGTTCCCTCGGGGAGGTCATGCTGACGGTGCTGGGTTACTCGACGGCACCGCTGATAGCGGCGCGGTGGCTGAAGGACGTCCCGACATTGCAGCTGACGGCACCGTGCCTGGCGCTGGCGGCCCTGGTCTACGCGCCGGCCGCGGCGGCGACATGGCCTTCCTCGGTCCCTTCGGCCTCGGTCCTGACAGCCCTGATCGGCCTGGGCGTGATCTGCACGGCGCTGGCGTTCGTAGCCTTCCTGGAACTGATCAAGGAGATCGGCCCGACTCGCGCGACGGTCTTCACGTACGTCAACCCGGCGATCGCGGTGGCAGCGGGAGCCCTCTTCCTGGACGAGCCCTTCACTCTCGGCATCGCGATCGCGTTCACCCTCATCCTGGCGGGGTCGGTCCTGGCGACGGCGACTGGTCCGGCTCGTCCGGCCCGCCCGGTAACATGGTCGACACGGCAGACGAGCCGGGCGGACGGCCGCGTGGAGTCCCCTTGAGGGGCTTCCCGAGGAACGTCCGGGCTCCACAGGGCAGGGTGGTGGCTAACGGCCACCCGGGGTAACCCGCGGGACAGTGCCACAGAAAACAAACCGCCGGGGGTCTTGGCCCTCGGTAAGGGTGAAACGGCGGTGTAAGAGACCACCAGTGCCCAGGGTGACCTGGGCAGCTAGGTAAACCCCACCCGGAGCAAGGTCAAAAGGGAGCGTCTCGGCGCTCCTGCGGAGACGTTCGAGGGCTGCCCGCCCGAGTCCCCGGGTAGACCGCACGAGGCCGGTGGCAACACCGGTCCTAGATGGATGGCCGTCTCCCCGGCCACCGCGAGGTGGTTGGGTGACAGAACCCGGCGTATAGCCCGACTCGTCTGCCATCGGGGCTCTGACCTGGACCTATGGTCTGGTCGGGATCCGCCCCGACCTGTACTTGAGCCCAATGCTCAGCGCGCGAGAGGCGAGGGCGAACGCTGCCTCGACGCGTCCGCCGGCGAGATGACCGGAGGCGATGTCGAGCACCAGCAATGCACGCTGTTTCTCGTGGTCAGTGGCCAGTGGCCAGCGCCTCGGGGTCCTCGGAGAGCACCTGGTCGGCGAGGCCGAGCCGTGCGCCGCAGGCGACTCGGGCGGCGGCTGCCTTCGTTTTCGGTCTCAGGCCGCAGCGTGCGCCAGGGCCCTCGACGCTGGACGGAGAGCGGTACGTATTTCAGTACCACTCAGGTACGATTTTCCGTACCAGTCTTGGAGAGGATGTATGTCATGGCCCTCACCGCCAGCGAGGCGCGCAAGGAACTCTTTCCTCTGATCAAGAAGGTCAACGACGACCACGCGCCCGTGCGCATCCACTCCAAGCACGGCGACGCCATACTCATGTCCGCCGAGGACTACGACGCCTGGCAGGAGACCATCTACCTCCTGCGGTCGCCGGCCAATGCCCGCCGTCTCATGGAAGCCGTCGCTCGCGACCGTGCGGGTCAGACGGGCGTGACCAAGACCCTCGACGAGCTCCAAGGGCTGGTCGGCGACGAGTGAGGGACGTCAACTTCGACCCGGGCGCCTGGGACGACTTTCAGCACTGGCTGGAGACCGATCGAAAAATGGTGCGCCGCGTCGTTCGTCTCATCGGCGAGATTCAGCGTGATCCGTTCAACGGTATCGGCAAGCCCGAACCTCTCAAGGGAGACCTGTCCGGCTACTGGTCGCGACGCATCGACGACGAACACCGCCTCGTCTACCGAGCCGACGACAAAGAGGTCAAGATCCTCAAGGCGCGCTATCACTACACCGACTAGGTGTGTGTCGATGCGTCGGCCTGGCTGAGAAAAGGCGGTGCTGCTGCGCAGCTGAGCCGTAGTGCGGCCGTCAGTCCCGCCGCAGCAGCGTCTCCACCGCCCCCTCCAGATATCCCGGAAACTCCTCCGGCGAAGGCAGCACAGTCGGCACCGCATGCCCCAACTGGCTGTGTCCCAGGTAGAAGCTGTACGCCATCAAGCCCCGCTCTCGCGCTTCGTCCTCCGCAAAGCCCACGTCGGCGAAGAGGCCGGTCAGGTAGCCGATACGGCGCTCGGTTACCTGCCGGAGTGCGGCCGCGACCTGAGGGTGGTCCGTGCTGGCCAGGAGCGAGAGCTCGAGGGGGTCGGCCGCGCCCGGCTTGGTGACGCGCTTGAACAGGGCGCGCAGGCGATGCTCCGGGTCCGGCTCCGTCTCCACCGCCGCGATGATCTCGTCCGTGTTCGCCTCGACCCAGCGGGCGAGTGCCGCCTCGATCAGGGCCTCGCGGTTGGCGAAGTGCCAGTAGAAGCTGCCCTTTGTGGTGCCGAGGCGGGTGGCGAGCGGTTCGACTGCCACCGCTGCGAGGCCGCCGCCCTCCCGGATGGCGGTGAGGGCGGCCTCCGCCCAGTCTCGGGCGGTGAGCCTGGGTTTCTTGGACTGCCGGCGTGCCGTCGTCCGCTGCCGTTGCACCATGTCCATACGCTACCGTATGGTTTCCATACGCCAGCGTATGGAGGTGCGCGATGCGCAAGGACAGGCCCGTGGCGGTGGGGTTTCCCGAAGGCGCTCGGCTGATCAGGGCAGCCCTGGAACGGCCCGACTATCAGGACGCGTACGCCATGGAACTGCGGCCCGGGATGCCGCGTGATCCGGCCGCCTGGACGGGCATCCTGCGCGACGCCTTTCCGGTCGTCGCGCGGGAGGGCGGCGAGGTGCTCATGGAGGTCAGCGCGGGTGGGCTGGATGCCTGGGCGTCGATCGTCGTCGACGCCGAGTACGTCGTCCTGTGCAGCTCCGTGCAGACCAACGCGTGGCGCTCCAGGCTGTATTGGGGCGTGGTGAAGAGGGTGCATCCCTTCATGGCCCGCCTCATGATGGTCCGCACCCATCGCCGGCTTGCCCTCGCGGCACAGAGCATCACATAGCTCGCGGCACACGGAACATCACATGGGCAGCCGGCCCGCCACGTAGTCCTCCCGCAGCACGTTCTTGCGGATCTTGCCGGAACCGGTCAGCGGGAAGCCGTCCACGAACACCCAGGTGCGGGGCGTCTTGTGCGGGGCCAGGTGGGCGCGGACGTGGTCGAAGAGTTCCTTCTCGCCCACCGTCTCGCCTTTCGGGTCGAGGCGGATGAACGCGGCGACCCGTTCGCCCCAGACCGGATCGGGTACGCCCACCACCGCGGCCTCGGCTACGGCGGGATGCTCGGCCAGCACCTGCTCGATCTCGCGCGGGTAGATGTTCTCGCCGCCGCGGATGATCATGTCCTTCAGGCGGCCGTCGATACGGCAGTAGCCGCGGGCGTCCATCGAGGCGAGGTCGCCGGTGTGCAGCCAGCCGTCGGCGTCGATGGCGGCAGCGGTCGCGTCCGGGGCGTCGAGGTAGCCGGTCATGACGTGGTAGCCGCGGGTGCAGAGCTCGCCGGTGACCCCCGTCGGTACGACGGCGCCCGCAGCGTCCACGATCTTCACCTCGGCCCGCGGCAGGGGCCGGCCGACCGTGTGGGCGCGGTCGTCGGGAGTGTCGTCGGGCCGGGTGATGGTGATGCCGGGGGAGGCCTCGGTCTGGGCGTAGATGATGGACATCGGTACGCCGAAGGCCTGCTCGACCCGGCGGACCAGCTCGGGTGGGACGGATGCGCCGCCGGAGAGCATGTAGCGCAGTGACGAGAGGTCGGTGCGGGGGAGCGCCGGGTGTTCGAGCATGGCGATGAGCATCGTCGGTACGCCTCCCATCGCCACGCAGCTTTCGGACTCGGTGAGTTCGAGCATCAGGCCCGGGTCGAAGTACGGGGGCAGGACGTGGGTGCCGAGGCTGTCGATCGTCGCGAGTGTGGCCAGCACACAGCCCGCCGTGTGGAAGAGCGGCATCGGGTTGAGCTGGGCCTCGCCCGGGCACAGTCCGAAGGTGCGGACGTAGGAGATGCGCGCGTTGTTGGTGATGCCGCGATGGTGCAGGACCACGCCCTTCGGCAGGCCGGTGGTGCCCGAGGTGTACTGAATCTGGGCCGGCGCCGAGGCGTCGACCTCGGGCAGCGCCCGGCCGGGGGAGCCCTCGGCGCAGAACTCCGCCCAGTCCTCGAACAGGACGCTCGTGTGCAGGTCGGGCAGGTCCTTGCGGATGTCGGCCAGGGTGCGGGCCATTGGGTTGCCGCGGTACTCGCGGCGCAGGAAGACGCCGGCCGCCCGGGAATGGCCGAGCACATGGCGCAACTCCGCCTCGCGCAGCGCCGGGTTGACCGTGACGAGCGTGATGCCCGCCAGAGCGGCGGCGAGTTCGAGGATCACCCACTCCGGGATGTTGTTCGCCCACACGGCCACCCGCTCTCCCGGCGAGAAGCGGCCGAGCAGGGCCCGCGCCGCGCGCTCGGACTCGTCGAGCAGCTCGGCGTACGTCCACCGGCGCCGCTCGGCGGGCTCCGGCACGCCCTCGACCAGGGCGACGGTGTCAGGCGCTTGCCCGGCGGCGCGGCGCAGCAACGATCCGACGGTCTCGTCCAGCAGCTCCTCGCCGGACTCGCCCGGCCAGTACGACGTCGCCACCATGTCAGCCCCCTGCCCCCTGCAACCTGCCACCTGGTCCGGTGTGCCGTGGCCCGCCGGCCACGGCGCCAGTATCCAGGACCCGGGCCCGCGCGGGGCAACCGGTGCGAGCCCAATTCCCGTTCCGGGCACACCAGTTGTCGGGCGGCGTGCCGGGGACGTGTCAGCCCCCGAGAGAACGTGCCGTGACCTTCGCCAGATGCCCGGTGAACACCTCCCGGGTGTCCGGCGTCAGCGTGCGCAGGGCCACCAGAGCCGTGATGACGACATCGCAGAGCTCGCCCTGGACGTCCTCCCATGTGTGGGTGACTCCCTTGCGCGGGTTCTGGCCCGTGGCGCCGATCACCGCCTCCGCCACCTCGCCGACCTCCTCCGACAGCTTGAGCATGCGCAGGAGCATGCCCTCCCGGCCGCTGTGCGGACGGTTCGCGTCGAGCCAGGTCCACAGGTCGTCGATGGCCGCCCAGAGGTCGGGTACTGCCCGGAGGTCGGGTGAGGCCGGGCTCTCAGGGAGAGTCGGGGCCTCGGGGAGATTCGGGGTCTCGGGGAGCGGGGCCTGATCAGTCATGGGCCCAGCCTGCCCGCCCGGGTCACTCCCTGAACAGCGCCTCCTCCTCCGCGAACAGGGCCTCCTGCTCGTCCGGCTTCCTGTCCCGCAGCCGCTTGTTCCGCGCGCCCACGACCAGCGCCGTGGCCGCCGCCGTCACGCCGAGTGCCGTCGGGACCATCCAGCCGCGGTCGAAGACATGGCCGAGCGCATGGTCGAGGGAGAGACGGCCGGGGCCGGCGACCGCGAGGCCGGTGGCGGCCAGGGCGAGGGTGGCCGCGTACTCGTAGCCGCCCTCCTGGGCGAAGAAGCCGTTGGGGGCGTGCACCGCGGCCGCCCCGGCCATCGCGCCGGCCGCCGCCGCACCCGCCGCCGGGGTCGCCAGGCCCAGCGCCATCAGCGTGCCGCCGCCGGTCTCCGCGAGGCCCGCCGCCGTCGCGCTCGCCTTGCCCGGCGCATAGCCCACCGACTCCATGAACTGGCCGGTCCCCTCGATGCCGTGTCCGCCGAACCAGCCGAACAGCTTCTGCGCGCCGTGCGCCACCAGCACGCCGCCGGTACCCAGCCGGAGCAGCAGCAGGCCCAGATCACGCCGGTCGTAAGAGCTCATGATTTCTCCCGGGACAGAGAACACAGACAATGGGGCCGGACAACAGGAACACTCCCCTCCGCGTGTCCACCGTCCCACTTCTCACGCCTCGCGGACCCGTCCGCGCAGCCGTTCGGGTGGCGGGTCCCGGCGGGCGGTGTGACTCTGCTGGCATGACGATTCAGCCAGCCAAACTCAGCGATCCGGCCGTCCGCGCGTTCGTCACCGCAGTCAACGCCCACGACCGCGACGCCTTCCTGGCCCTCCTCACGGAGAACGCGACGATGGCGGACGACGGCTCCGACCGCGACCTCAACGAGTGGATCGACCGGGAGATCTTCACCTCCAACGGTCACCTGGACGTCGACAACGAGTCCCAGGGCGGCCGCGCCCTCCTCGCCCACTACCGCAACGACACCTGGGGCGAGATGCGCACCCGCTGGAACTTCACGATCGAGGACGACGGCAGGATCTCCCGCTTCGAGACCGGACAGGCGTAGCAACCGGGCACGGGCGTGGCAACCGGTCAGGCGTAGCAACCGGTCAGGCGTAGCAGTCGTACGACCGCTTGTGTTCGTGTGCGCTCCAACTCCTAGTGTCTGCGGGCATGGAGACGACGAACAGGACACTCGGCCGCAGCGGGATCGAGGTCAGCGCGCTCGGGTTCGGGTGCTGGGCCATCGGTGGTGAGTGGCAGGGCGCCGACGGGCAGCCGCTGGGGTGGGGCAAGGTCGACGACGAGGAGTCCGTACGGGCGATCCGCCGCGCCCTCGATCTCGGCGTCACCTTCTTCGACACCGCGGACACCTACGGCGCCGGGCACAGCGAGCGGATTCTCGCGCGCGCCCTCGGCAAGCACCGGGACGATGTCGTGGTCGCCACCAAGTGGGGCAACGTCTTCGACGAGGAGACCCGCACCCTCACCGGCAGCGACGACTCCCCGGAGTACGCCCGCCGCGCGCTGACGGCATCGCTGGAGCGGCTGGGCACCGACCACGTCGACCTGTACCAGCTGCACCTCAGCGACCTCGACCCCGAGCATGCCGCCCAACTGCGCGAAACCTGCGAGGAGTTCGTGCGAGAGGGGCTGATCCGGGCGTACGCGTGGAGCACCGACGACCCGGCGCGGGCCGCCGTGTTCGCCGAAGGGCCGCACTGTGCTGCCGTACAGCACTCCGTGAACGTCCTCGAGGACACCCCCGAGATGTTCGCCCTGTGCGAGGAGTCGGGCCTCGCGAGCATCAACCGCAGCCCGCTGGCGATGGGGTTGCTCGGTGGCAGGCGCAAGCCCGGACAGGCGCTCGAAGCGGGGGACGTGCGCAGCAGGCCGCCCGCGTGGCTCGGCGGCTTCGTCGGCGGGACGGGCGTCGACGAGGAGTGGTACGCCCGTGTCGACTCCCTCCGGGAGATCCTGACCAGCGACGGCCGCACCCCCGCCCAGGGCGCCCTCGCCTGGCTGTGGGCGCGCAGCCCGCGGGCGATCCCCATCCCCGGCTTCCGTTCCGTCGCCCAGGCCGAGCAGAACGCCGGCGCGATCGCCAAGGGGCCGCTCACCGCCGGGCAGTTGGCCGAGATCGACCGGATACTCGGGCGGTGAACGGCCCCACCAGGACAGGCCCCGGGCCCGTGAGGTGCGGTCAGTAGGCGACTTGGCCGCCGTATGCCTGCTGCTGTGCGTACTGCTCGCCGCTCTGTTCCGTCAGCGTCAGCTGCCCCGCCTTGATGGTCGCCAGGCGTGGGGCGCGGCGGGCGATGGACGAGTCGTGGGTGACCATGATGAACGTCAGTCCGTGCTCGCGCCACAGGCCCTCCAGCAGGGCCATGATGTCGTCGCGGGTGCCCTCGTCGAGGTTGCCGGTGGGCTCGTCGGCGAGCAGCACCTTCGGCTTCTTGACCAGCGCGCGGGCGATGGCGACGCGCTGCTGCTGGCCGCCGGACAGCTCGGTCGGGACATGGCCGAGGCGCTCGCCGAGGCCGACCGAGCGCAGCGCCTCGGCCGCGCGTTCGCGGCGTTCGGCGGGCTTGACGCCGAGGGGGACCAGGGCCGTCTCGACGTTCTCCTGGGCGGTCAGTGTCGGGATGAGGTTGAACGACTGGAAGATGATGCCGATCTTTTCGGCGCGCAGCCGGGTCAGCTTCGCCTCGCTGATCCGCGCGAGGTCGACGCCGTCCAGCTCGACACTGCCCTCGGTCGGGCGGTCCAGGCCGCCGATCATCTGCAGCAGCGTGGACTTGCCGCCGCCTGTGGGGCCCTGGATGACGAGCTGGTCGCCGTCCTCGATGGTGAGGTCGATGCCGCGCAGCGCCTCCACCGTCTCCTTGCCCCGCGTGTAGCGCTTGGTGACGCCGGTGAGTCTGTACATGGGTTCTCCATAGGAAATGTATGGGGTGGGGCGCCGCCTCCCGGGGGGATTGTCGAAGGCGGCGCCCCAGCTCGGAGGGGGTGTTACGAGACGCTGCGCAGGGCGTCGGCCGGGCGCATCCGGGAGGCGCGCCAGCCGCCCATGGCGCCGGCGATCAGACCGCCGGTGACCGCCAGGCCCACCGCGAGCGCGATGGTGGTCAGGGAGACGGGGGCGGAGAGCGCGATCTGCATGGTGCTGGAGGTGGCCTGCTGCCCCGGACCGCCGCCGCCGGGGCCGCCGCCCATACCGCCACCACCGGCGCCGCCGGTGTTGCCGAGCTGCGCGGTCAGCTTCGGGCTGATCGCGGTGACCGCGTAGGCCGCCGCGAGGCCCAGGCCGATGCCGAGGGCGCCGCCGAGCAGACCGTTGACCATGGACTCGCCGACGACCTGCCGGGTCACGTTGCGGCTCGGCCAGCCGAGCGCCTTGAGGGTGCCGAACTCGCGCACCCGGCGGGACACGGCCGAGGAGGTCAGCAGCGCGGCCACCAGGAACGCGGCGGCCAGCACCGCGATCGACAGCCACTTGCCGACGCTGGTGGCCAGGTTGGAGGCGGTGGACAGCGAGCCGGAGACGGTGGACGCCAGGTCGGCGGAGGTGGTGACCGTCGTACCGGAGATGTTGCTCTGGATCGTCTTCTTGACGGTGGCGATCTGCTTGGAGTCGGTCGCCTTGACGTAGATCGTGGTGACCTTGTTCTTGGAGTCGCCGAGCGTCTGCGCCTGCTTCAGCGGGACGAAGACGTCCGTGCTGGACTCGCTGCTGTCGGGGGTCGCGATGCCGATGATGGTGAACTTGGTGCCGTTGATCTTGAAGGTCGAACCGACCTTGTACTTCTTCGATTTGGCATACGACTTGCTGACCACGGCGACCTTCGCATTGGTCTGCGAGGCCGTGAACGTCCTGCCCGAGGTGATCTTCGAGGTGGCCAGCGGGCCGAGCTCCTGGTCGGTGACGTCGATGCCGGCCACCGAGTAGGAGTTGACGTTGAAGGAGGCGCCGCCGCCCTGGACCTGCGGCTGCCCGCCGCCGCTGTTGCCGGTGCTGCCGCCGGGGCCGCCCTGCTGCTGGGAGCTGGATCCCGAGCTTGACGTCGAGGACTTCGCCTTGCCCTGGGTGAAGGAGCCGTCGACCTTGGTGACGTTCAGGGCGATCGTGCCGACCGCGGCGGACACACCCTGCTGCGAGGCGACCTTGGTGACCAGCGAGGACGACAGGGCCTGACCACCCTGTGTCATCACCCGGTCCGAGCTCTGCTTGGTGCTGCTGCTCTGCTTGGCGTCGAACTTGAAGTTCGGGCCCTGCGAGCTGCCCGCCTTGGGAGCCGACTGCGCCTTGGTCACCGTCATGTCGGTGCCGAGGCCGTAGAGCGACTTGAGGACCTTGTCCTGAGCCTGTGTCATACCGGCCGACACCGAGTTGACGGTGATGACCAGGGCGATTCCGAGCGCCAGACCCAGTGCGATGACCAGGGCCGCCTTCTTTCTGCGGCCCAGTTCGCGCTTGAGATAGATGCCAAACATCCCGTTCCTCGAAGGTTCTTGGCGCCCGCTGTGGGCGCTGCCACAAGCTAGGGAGAAACCTTTGAGCCGGACTGAGTAAAGGATGTGTCAGAGCTGAGAAAGTGGGATGCCGGGTCAGAATTCCGTAAGACAGGCAATTCCTATGCCGTAGACGGCGTACTGCCAGGAAACGCCTGTTGGGTGGGTGTTACCGTCCCGGGATGCACGGTTCTTCTCCGCTCTCCCGACGTGCCGCTCTCGGCCTCGCCGCAGCCGCCATTCCGCTTGCCGCGGCGACTCCCGCATCCGCCGTCGACACCGTCGTCGGCGGTGAGCGACTGGCCCGCAAGGGAATTCAGGTGAGCGGCGCCACAGGTCTGCCCGGAAAGCTCACCGCAAGTGCCTGGCTCGTCGCCGATTGCGAGAGCGGAGAGGTGCTCGCCTCGTTCGCCGCGCACCGGCGCCTCCCGCCCGCCTCCACGCTGAAGATGCTGTTCGCCGACACGGTGCTGAACAAGTTCCACCGGACCGAGCGGTACAAGGTGACCGACGCCGACCTGGCCGACATCCCGTCCGGCTCCAGCCTGGTCGGCGTCAAGCCCGGGATCACGTACACCGTCGAGCAGCTGTGGCAGGGCGTCTTCCTGCGCTCCGGCAACGACGCCGTGCATGTGCTCGCCCATATGAACGGGGGAGTGGCGAAGACGGTCGCCGAGATGCAGGCCAAGGCCGATGACCTGCAGGCCCTGGACACCCATGTGGTCAGCCCCGACGGCTTCGACCACAAGGGCCAGCTGTCCTCCGCCTACGACCTCACCCTCTTCGCCCGGCACGGACTGAAGAACGCCGACTTCCGCGAGTACTGCCACACGAAGATCGCGAACTTCCCGGCCGGCGGCAAGAAGACCTTCCAGATCCAGAACACCGACCGACTGCTCACGGGCGCGTGGGGCCTGAAGACGTACGACGGGCTGATCGGCGTCAAGAACGGTTTCACCAGCAACGCCGGCAACACCTTCACCGGGGCCGCCACCCGCGGCGGCCGGACCCTGCTGGCCACCGTGATGCACCCCAAGAGCGGCTACAACGCCGTCTACGAGGAGACGGCCGCGCTGCTCGACTGGGGCTTCACGCACGGGGGTTCGGCCGAACCGGTGGGCACGCTGGTGCAGCCGATCAGCGAGGGCGGGGCGAGGGCGACACCCACACGGAAGACGGTCCAGGCGGCGGCCGGCGCTCCGGGCTCGGCATCCGGCGGCCCCTCGGCCTGGCGCCTGCTGGAGGGCGCGGGCGGCACGGTCGCCCTGCTGGCGGGCGGCGTCTGGGCGCTGCGCAGGCGCGGGAAGCGTGGCGGCAAGCACGCCAACTGACGTACACGGCAGCCGTTCCACGTATCGGTGCGTACCTCGCGGTCCCACGCGAGATCCACCCCCACCCGATGCCGTGGAACGGCTGCCGTATCCCCCCTCGGTTTGGTCTACGGAACTACGCTCCCCCAAATGTGAAGCTCTTGTGGAGGAGATTTGAGCATAGGTCCACGACCGGCCGCAATGACCCGGAAGGTCGAATTCCGCTTGTGCAAGTTGATGAACCAGGAGGGACCAGGCGGATGAGCCGAGGGCCTGCCGGGGCGGTCAGCCGCGGCCGACGTAGGGCATCGCGGTCGCCAACACCGTCGCGAACTGCACGTTTGCCTCCAGCGGCAGCTCCGCCATGTGCCGCACGGTGCGCGCCACATCGGCGACGTCCATCACCGGCTCGGGAGCGATCTCGCCGCTTGCCTGCAGCGCTCCGGTCTGCATCCGCGCGGTCATGTCGGTCGCCGCGTTGCCGATGTCGATCTGCCCGACCGCGATGTTGTACGGCCGCCCGTCCAGCGAGAGCGACTTGGTCAGTCCGGTCAGCGCGTGCTTGGTCGCCGTGTAGGCGACGGAGTGCGGCCGAGGCGTATGCGCCGAGATCGACCCGTTGTTGATGATCCGTCCGCCCTGCGGGTCCTGTTCCTTCATCTGCCGGTAGGCCGCCTGCGCACACAGGAACGCCCCGTTGAGGTTGGTGTCCACCACATGCCGCCACGCGTCGTACGGCAGCTCCTCGACCGGCACCCCGCCCGGGCCGAACGTCCCCGCGTTGTTGAACAGCAGATCCACCCGCCCGAACCGCTCCACCGCGGCGGCGAACAGCGCGGCAACGTCGTCCGGCTGCGAGACGTCGGTGCGTACGGCGAGCGAGGCGCCGCCGGGCACCAGCGCCGCCGTCTCCTCCAGCGTCCCGGGGCGCCGCCCCGCCAGCGCCACCGACCAGCCCGCACCCAGCAGTTCCACGGCGACCGCCCGCCCGATGCCGGAGCCGGCGCCGGTCACCACCGCGATCTTCGATTGCCTGCCGGCCCCCTGCTTCTCGGTCTCCTGCTTCTCAGTCTCCATGGCATTCATGGGCCCGCAGCGTAGGCGAGAGTCCGGATCACCAGGTGACGTTCGGCACTGTGTGCGAGCTGAGACCATAGGGGGCGCAGCACTCGGAGAGGGAGGGGCTCATGCCCGAGCAGGGGGCGTCGACACCGCGTATAGAACAGGCGGCCGGACCGGAAGCGGAACCGGCCGCCGCCCGTACCGTTCCCCGTACCGGACTGCTCGTCACCCTGATCCTCGGCGGACTCACCGCGACACCCCCGCTGGCGATGGACATGTACCTCCCCTCGCTCCCGGAGGTCACGAAGTCCCTGCACGCACCCGCGGCCACCGTCCAGCTCACGCTCACCGCCTGTCTGCTCGGGATGGCGCTCGGACAGCTGGTGGCCGGCCCGATGAGCGACCGGTGGGGGCGCCGCCGCCCGCTGCTGACCGGCCTCGTCGCCTACGTCGTCTCCACCGTCCTGTGCGCCTTCGCGCCCACCGTCGAGTCCCTGGTCGCCTTCCGGCTCGCACAGGGGCTGGCGGGCGCGGCGGGGATCGTCATCGCACGCGCCGTGGTGCGCGACCTGTACGACGGCGTGGCGATGGCCCGCTTCTTCTCCACCCTCATGCTGATCGGCGGGGTCGCCCCGATCGTCGCGCCGTTGATCGGCGGGCAGATCCTGCGGGTGACGGACTGGCGGGGCGTCTTCGTGGTGCTCACGGTCGTCGGGACGGCGCTGACCGGGCTCGTCTGGGCGAAGCTGCCCGAGACCCTTCCGGTGCGGGAGCGGCACGGCGGGGGAGTGGGCGAGGCCCTGCACACCATGCGCCGCCTGCTCGCCGACCTGCCCTTCACCGGTTTCATGCTCTCCGGCGGCTTCGCGTTCGCGGCCCTGTTCGCCTACATATCCGCCTCGCCGTTCGTGATCCAGGAGATCTACGGCGCCTCCCCGCAGACGTTCAGCCTGCTGTTCGGCCTGAACTCGGTGGGGCTGGTGGCCGTAGGCCAGATCAACGGGAAGCTGCTGGTCGGAAGGGTCCGCCTGGACCGGGCACTGGGCGCGGGCCTGGCCGTCGTCATCACCGCCGCGACGGCCCTTCTGCTCATGTCCACCGGAGTCTTCGGCACGGTCGGCCTGGCACCCGTCGCCGCGGCCCTCTTCGTCCTGATGTCCGCGATGGGGATGACCCTGCCCAACGCCCAGGCCCTCGCCCTGATGCGCACCAAGCACGCAGCCGGCTCGGCGTCCGCGCTGCTCGGCACCTCCTCGTTCCTCATCGGCGCCGTCGCCTCCCCGCTCGTCGGGATCGCCGGAGAGCACACCGCCGTCCCGATGGCCGTCGTCCAACTGGCCGCAGCGCTGGTGGCACTGGCCTGCTTCGTGGGAATGTGCCGACCCTGGAACGGGCGTACGAGTGCGGAAGGAGCGGGGAGCTGAGCGCACCGAGACTGCGCAGGGACAGCCCCGAGCGGGCCGGACTCGACCCCGGCGAACTCCGCCACCTCGTCCGAGAGGTCCACGACCTCAGCACCGGCGAACACCCCTGGGCCGCGGGCACCGTCGTGGTCGCCGGGCGCGGTCCGGTGATCGCCGTCGAGGAGGCGGCGGGCTGGGCCGTCAGGTACTCGGCCTACGACCCCGACACGGACCGCGGCATCGAACTTCCGCCCTCGGCACGGGTCCCGATGACCGTCGACACACCCGTCGACCTGGCCTCCCTCACCAAGCTGTTCACCGCGGTCGCCGCCGTGCAGCAGATCGAGCGCGGCACGCTCGGCATCGACGCCCGGGTCGGCGCATACCTCCCCGAGTTCCGCGGGGCCGCCCGGCACGACGTCACCGTACGGCAACTGCTCACCCACACCTCCGGCCTGCGCCCCGAACTCCCGCTCTACGACTGCGCCGACGACGCCGAGCGACTGGCGAAGCTACGGGCGGAGGTGCCGATCGGAGTGCCCGGCACCTACACCTACTCCGACCTCAACTTCCTCCTGCTCCAGTTCGTCCTGGAACGGATCACCGGCCGCACCCTCGACGTCCTGATCCACGACGGGATCACCCGCCCGCTGGGCATGCTGTCGACCGACTTCGGCCCCTGCCCCGGCGCGGCGGCGACGGAGGACCAGCGGCGGCCGTGGGCCAAGGCGGACCGGGGCATGGTGCGTGGTGTGGTCCACGACGAGAACGCGTGGGCGCTCGGCGGCATCGCGGGCCACGCGGGCATGTTCTCGACCGCGGGGGACCTGGCGGTGTTCTGCCGCACCCTGCTCGCCGGGGGCTCCTACGGCCCCGCCCGCATCCTCGGCGCCGACTTCGTGGAACTCCTGCTGACCCCGCCGGGGCTCGGCTTCGCCGTGGACCAGCCGTGGTTCATGGGGGAGCTGGCGGGACGGGGAGCGGCCGGGCACACGGGCTTCACGGGGACGTCGCTGGTACTGGATCCGGTCACGGACACGTTCCTGGTGCTGCTGGCCAACACGGTGCATCCGCGACGGCGGGACGCCAATAGCCGCCCCAGGGCAGCGGCGGCGACCCGCCTGGCGAGAGCGGTCTATCGCAGCCCGTCCGGAGCCTGATCCTTCGCCCCCGCCGCCCCTACCCATTCCCGTCCCCTGGGGGCTGCCGCCCCCAGACCCCCGCTTCGGCCCTTAAGGGGCCTCGTCCTCAAACGCCGGACAGGCTGAAAAGATCAAACCCCGGCCGGCATCTTCCAGCCCGTCCGGCGTTTGAGGACGAGGCCGTTCAGGCCGATCGGGGGTCCGGGGGCGGAGCCCCCGGGGGACGGGACGGGTAGGGTCGGCGGGGGCGAAATAGAATCGCCGGGTGAACGACCCCGCACCCCCGGCCGAAGCCCTGCGCAGCAGCCTCGCCGCCCTCCTCGACGGCCTCCCGCCCAAGCAGGCCGCCCAAGCCGTCGACCGCCTCATCGCCAACTACCGCGGGGCAACCCCGACCGACGCCCCCATCCTCCGCGACCGCGCAGACGTAGCCGCCTACGCCGCATACCGGATGCCCGCGACCTTCGAAGCGGTGCACTCGGCACTGGAGGCGTTCGCCGAGGCAGTCCCGGACTGGGCACCCGGCAGCCACACCGACGTCGGCGGCGGCACCGGTGCCGCGACGTGGGCCGTCACCGCCACCTGGCCCGGCAACCGCAGCGTCACCGTCCTCGACTGGGCCGAACCCGCCCTGGCCCTCGGCAAGGAACTCGCCGCCGCCAACCCCGCCCTGGAACAAGCCAGTTGGCAACGCGCCCGCATCGGCGCCGCACTCACCCTCGACGACACGGACCTCCTCACCGTCTCCTACGTCCTCAACGAGCTGACCGCCGCCGACCGCGCCGCCCTCGTCGAGGCCGCCGCGGCCGCCGCCCAGGCCGTGGTGATCGTCGAGGCCGGCACTCCCGCCGGCTACACCCGCGTCATCGAGGCCCGCGACCGTCTGATCGCCGCCGGCTTCCACATCGCCGCGCCCTGCCCGCACAGCGCCGGCTGCCCGATCGTCCCGGGCGAGGACTGGTGCCACTTCTCGGCCCGGGTCAGCCGCTCCTCCCTGCACCGCCAGGTCAAGGGCGGCTCCCTGCCGTACGAGGACGAGAAGTTCAGTTACGTCGCCGCCGCCCGCTTCCCGGTCGCCCCGGCCCCCTCCCGTGTCGTACGCAAGCCCCAGATCCGCAAGGGCCAGGTGCTCCTCGACCTGTGCGAGACCGAACCGTCCCTCAGCCGCACCACGGTCACCAAACGCCACGGCGACCTGTACAAGGAGGCCCGGGACGCGGACTGGGGAGACCCCTGGCCGCCGTACACCGCCCAGCCGTAGAACCACGAACCGCACAAACCACGAGCCGGTACCGTCGGTCCATGGTCAAGAAGCCCGCCCCCGACGCCACCCGCCGCAGCGAGAGGTCCCGTCGCGCGATCTACGACGCCGCCCTCGCGCTGGTCGGCGAGGTCGGCTACCCGAGGACGACCATCGAGGGCATCGCCGCCCGGGCCGGCGTCGGCAAGCAGACGATCTACCGGTGGTGGGGGTCGAAGGCGGACGTCCTGCTGGAGGCGTTTCTCGACCTCAGTGCGCAGGCGGCGCGGGAGGCGGGCCAGGAGCCGTACGCCATCCCGGACACCGGCGACCTCGCAGCCGACCTCAAGGCCGTGCTGAGGGTCACCGTCGACCAGCTGAAGGACCCCCGATTCGAGGTCCCCTCCCGAGCCCTGGCCGCCGAGGGTCTGGTCAACGAGGAGCTCGGCCGGGAGTCCGTGGCCAAGCTCCTCGAACCCTCGCTCCAGCTGTACGTCGCCCGGCTGCGCTCCGCACAGGAGGCCGGCCAGGTCCGCCCCGAGGTCGACCCGCGCATCGCCCTGGAGCTGTTCGTCTCACCTCTCGCCCAGCGCTGGCTGCAGCACACGGGCCCGATCTCGTACGACTACACCGACACCCTCGTCGAGTACGCCCTGAACGGTCTTGCCCCTCGTACCCCGGATGTCCCTTCTGGTACCCCGGAGCACGGGTCGGTGGGACCATAGGGCATGCTGTTCCGCACGACAGCAAGGCGAGGGTGATAGATGAGCGCGGAGTTGGGCGGCCGGACCGGTAGGCAGGGCAAACTCTCCCAGTGGCTGCGTGGCCGCCGCCCGAAGGAGACCGGCGCCGATCACGGCGGCCGTGAGGCCCTGCTGCTCGCCGCCGCCGGAGTGGGCCTGCCGCTCGCCCCCGCTGCCCATCCCGCCCCCGGCTACCGGTGCTCCTGCGACCGCGTGGGCTGTCCCACGCCGGCCCGGCACCCGGTGTCGTTCGCCTGGCAGACGCAGTCCACCACCGACCGCGCGCAGATCGAGCGCTGGGCCCGGCATCAGCCGCAGGCCAACTTCATCACCGCGACCGGCATGGTGCACGACGTCCTCGACCTGCCCCTGGAGGCCGGGCGGGAGGCACTGGAGCGGCTGCTCGCCTCCGGCATCGAGGTCGGGCCCGTCGCCGAGAGCGACGACGGCCGGCTGCTCTTCTTCACCCTCACCCGCGGCACACCCGAGGACGAGGACGAGTGGTGGCCGTGCGAGCTGGACTGCCACCCCGAGACGGTGGACGAGCACCCCGGCCTGCGCTGGCACTGCCGCGGCTCCTACGTCCTCGTACCGCCCGCCCGGCTGCCCGGCGACGGCCAGACCGTGCACTGGGTACGCGGCCTCGAGCACCCGCTGCCGGACCCGCTGAGCCTGCTCGAGATCCTCACGGACGCCGGCGCCCGCCACGCCGACGAGGAGCCCGACCACGCGACCGCGGCCTGGCCCCTCCGACGGTGAGCTGCTAGGACCCCTGCGCGGAGGTCAGTCCCTCCAGCCGGGACAGGACCGACACCTGCCCGCTGCCCGAGCCCTGCTTCGGGTCCAGGGCCACCCCGTTGGACATGTACTCCAGCGTCAGCGACTGCTTGATCTCACCGGTCGTCAGCGCCCGTACGCTCGCGGTCTGCGTGGGGATCGCGGTGCCCTCGAAGGCGGTCTGCTTCTCGTAGCGGCGGTTGGTGAAGAACACCAGCGCACCGCCGTCCGCCGTGCGCAGCGCCAGCGGGGCGTAGTCGCCGCTGATCAGCGGCTCGTCGATGAACTGCGTGACGAGGCCCGGCTTCTTCTCCTCCTTCTTGCGCTTCGCGCGCCACTTGTCGGTGTGCTCACCCGCGGCGAAGGTCTTCCCGCCGTTCTTCAGGTACGTCGCGTAGTTCTTGCTCAAGTCCGCGGGCGGGACGGCGAATTCGGTGGAGTTCGCCGGTACGGCCTCGGCCCAGCCGGCGGCGTCCTTCTTCACCTTCGGCAGCGTGCCCGGGCGGATGAGCGTCAGGTACGCCACCTTGAACGGCCGGCCCAGACCGTCGCGGGTGAACACCAGCAGCCAGTGCAGGGTGCCGCCCTTGTTGCCCTGCGCCTCCGCGACGAACCAGCGGGGCCAGCCCGCCTTCTTGGGAATCGTGTACGTCACGTCGGTCAGCTTCAGCGGCGTGTGCGCCGGATTGCCGGACGCGCTGAGCGCATGACCGGCCTTGAGACGGGCCGCGTCGATGTCGCCCAGGGCGCCGGTGACATGGTCGGCGTCGAGCGAACTGTCGTACGCCTTGTCCGCCTTGTTGTACGCGGACGTGAACTGCTCGAGCGCCTTGGCCGCCTCGGCGCGGGTGGTGGAGGGGAGCACCTCGCGCTCCCCGTGCACCACCACGCAACCGCTCGCCGTCAACGACAAAGCGGTCACCGAGGCCGCAATCAGTGCGCTTCGCTCAAGCCTGCGGAGCCTTCGAGGGCCGCGATCCCTGCTCATCAGGTGTCTTCACCTTCCCCTTCCCGGAGGCGAACCCTACCGGGGCGAAGAACAGCGCGAGTGTCGGGATCAGGTACAGCAGCCACACCGTGACCTGGAGGACGGTCGGGTCCGGCTGGAAGTTGAAGACGCCCTTGAGGAGGGTGCCGTACCAGCTGTCCGGCGGGATGGTGTTGCTGATGTCGAAGGCCAGATGCGTCAGGCCCGGGATCCAGTCGGCTTCCTGCAGGTCGTGGAAGCCGTACGCCAGCACGCCCGCGGCCACGACGACCAGCATGCCGCCGGTCCAGGTGAAGAACTTCGCAAGGTTGATCTTCAGGGCGCCGCGGTAGAACAGCCAGCCCAGGAAGACCGCGGTCGCCAGGCCCAGGGCGACGCCGATCAGGGGGCGCGGGGTGCCGTCGCTGGCCGCGTGGACCGACGCCCACACGAACAGGGCGGTCTCCAGGCCCTCCCGGCCGACGGCGAGGAACGCGGTGGCGACCAGGGCACCCGTGCCCATGGCGAGGGCCGCGTCCAGCTTGCCGTGCAGCTCCGACTTGAGGTGCCGGGCGGTGCGCCGCATCCAGAAGACCATCCAGGTCACCAGGCCGACGGCGACGACGGACAGCGAGCCGCCGAGCGCCTCCTGCGCCTCGAACGTCAGCTCCTGGGAGCCGAATTCGAGCGCGCAGCCGAAGCCCATTGCGATCAGGACGGCGACGGAGATACCGATCCAGATCGGCCGGATGGCGTCCCGGCGGCCCGTCTTGACCAGGTAGGCGATCAGGATGCAGACGACCAGGCTGGCTTCGAGCCCCTCGCGCAGACCGATCAGATAGTTGGAGAACACGGGCTACGCCTCCTTGGAGAACAGCGTGCTGCCCCACCAGTCGTCCTTGTCACGGACGCCGGGCGGAACGGCGAACACCGCCGAACCCACGTGCTGGATGTACTCGTTGAGCGCATCCTTCGCCGACAGGTTGCGCTGCAGCGGGATGAAGCCCTCGCGCACGTCCCGCTGGTAGGCGAGGAAGAACAGGCCCGCCTCGAGGCGGCCGAGACCGTCGGTGCCGTCGGTGAAGGAGTAGCCCCGGCGCAGGATCGTGATCCCGTTGTTGGAGTCGGGGTGCGCGAGCCGCACGTGCGCGTCGGGCTTCATGGCCTTCAGGAACGGCTTGTCGTGCTCCTTGGCCTTGCCGACCGGGGCGCCCTCGCCCTTGTCCCGGCCGAAGATGTCCTCCTGCTCCTGGAGCGGGGTGCGGTCCCAGGTCTCGATGTGCATCCGGATGCGCCGGGCGACCAGGTACGAACCGCCGGTCATCCAGTCCGGCCCGTCCTTCTCGCCGACCCACACGAACTTCTTCAGACGGTCGGTCTCCGTCCCCGCGATGTTGCGGGTGCCGTCCTTGAAGCCCATCAGGTTGCGCGGGGTCTGCGCGTCCGGGGTCGTCGAGGACGTCTTGCCGAAGCCGAGCTGGGACCAGCGGATGGTCACCTTGCCGAAGCCGATGCGGGCCAGGTTGCGGATCGCGTGCACGGCGACCTGCGGGTCGTCGGCACAGGCCTGGATGCACAGGTCGCCGTTGCTGCGGTTCTTGTCGAGGTTCTCGTTCGGGAACTGCGGCAGGTCGACGAGGGCCTCGGGCCGCTGGTCCTTCAGGCCGAACTTCTCGAACAGGGACGGACCGAAGCCGATCGTCAGCGTCAGCCGCGAGGGCTTGAGGCCCAGCGCCTCACCGGTGTCGTCCGGCGGGGCCTCGGCGAGACCGCCGTACGCGCCCTCCCCGACGGCCTTCCCGCCTGTCATCCGGCGCGCGGCCGCCGTCCAGTCCTTCAGCATCTGGATGAACTGCGCACGGTCGTCCGTCTGCACGTCGAACGCGGCGAAGTGCAGCCTGTCCTGCACGGGCGTGGCGATGCCGGCCTGGTTGGCGCCGTGGAAGGCGACCGCGGCTCCGGTCTCGGCGGCGGTCGGATCCACGTCGTTGCCGACGCGGGTCATCGCGACCGCACCGCCGGCCGCGGCGGCACCGAGCGCGAGCCCGGCACCGCCCCAGCCGATCAGCGAACGCCGGGAGGGGACCTTGGAGTTGCCTGCCTCGGTGGTGGCGGCTTCCTGGGTGTCCGTCATGGTGTCGTCCCTCCCCTACTTCACGACTGCGGCGGCGAGCTTGGACAGCGGCTCCGCGAGCGCGTTCACCGCGTCCGAGAGCTCCTTGCGCTGGTCCTCGGTGACCTTGTCGTACGACACGAAGCCGTCAGAGGTCTTGTCCGTGCGGTACTTGTCGAGCAGCGTGTTCAGCGCCGCGAACTGCTTGTCGAGCTCGGTGGCCAGCGCCTTGTCGTTCTTCTGGGCGACCGGCTTGAGCAGCTCGTACGCCTGCTGCGCGCCCTCGACGTTGGCCTTGAAGTCACTCAGGTCCGTGTGCGAGTAGCGGTCCTCCTCGCCGGTGACCTTGCCGGTGGCGACCTCGTCGAGCAGCTCCTTGGCGCCGTTGGCCATGGAGGTCGGGGTGATCACGGCCTTGCCGACCCGCTTCTGCCAGTCCTTCAGGTCGGTGACCAGCTGGTCGGCGAGGGTCTTCTGCGCGGCGCCGATCTTCTTGTCCTGCCACAGCGCCTTCTCCAGCGCGTGCCAGCCGGTCCACTTCTGGCCCTTCTCCAGGCCGTCGGCGCGGGTGTCGGTCTTCGGGTCGATGTCACCGAACGACTCGGCGATCGGCTCGGTGCGCTCCCAGCCGACACGGGACGGGGCGTAGGCGTCCTGGGCGGCCTTGAGGTCGCCTGCCTTGACGGCCTTGGCGAAGACCTCGACCTTCGGGAGCGTCGCGTCGGCCTGCTCCTGCGCCCACTCGCGGTAGTCGGCAACGGCCTTGTCCAGCTTGGGGTTCCGCTTGGCGACGGCGCCGGAACCGGCGACGGTCAGCTTCTGCCGGACACCGTGCCCCTTCATCCCGGGCCGGCAGGCGATCTCGTACTCGCCCGCCTTCACCTCGGCGGTCAGCGTGTACTTCGTACCGGACCCGATGTTCTCCTTCTCGGAGACGATCCGGTCGTCCGGGAAGAGGATCTCGACCTCGGTCGCCTTGGAACCCTTGTTCTCGATCTTCAGGGTGACCTGTCCGGCCGGCACCGACTTGGTGGACGTGTCGCACTTGGAGTCGGCAGCGGTCACCTGGATCGCGGCGTCACCGTCGCCCTTGCTCTTCTCCGTGCACCCCGTGACGGCGGTCAGCGCCGCCGCGGTGGCAACGGCGGTGACGACGGAGAGTCTGGCGGCTCGCATCCGGGCTCCAAGAGGCTCAAGTAACGGCTCGAGTACTGGCGAAAAATCGCGTGTCAGGCCTCACACAGGCATGGTGAGGCTCGCCTAACTTATCTAAGGCTTGCCTGCGTGATACCCACCCATGCGGTGATTCAGCTCTCATGGACGGCGTATGGGCACGGGCCGATTACGGTGGCTAAAAACGGACCCCAAGAAATGGTCAAGGGAAATTCAAGGGATGAAGGTCGCGGCCGTCGGGCCGCCGGTCGCGACACGACCGGCGCACGGAGTCGCGCCCCGGTGCGCGCGGGCGGCGGCGAGCCCCAGGCCGTGCAACACGACCGCGACCGCATCCCCTTGACAATGTTTCAATGCCCCCGTGACCGACTACGACGTGCTCCGCGTCTTCTGCGCCCCGAACGGCGGTTACGGCAACGAACTCGGTGTCGTCCGCGAGGGATCCGTCATGCCCGACCGGGCGGAGCGGCAGGCGTTCGCCGCGAAGCTCGGGTTCAGCGAGACCGTGTTCGTCGACGACCCCGAGCGCGGGGTCATCGACATCTACACCCCGACCCTGCGCCTGCCCTTCGCCGGCTACCCCTGCGTCGGCGCGGCCTGGCTCCTCGACGTGCCCGAACTGGTCACGCAGGCCGGTGTGGTCGGGGCCCGCCAGGACGGCGAGTTCTGCTGGATCGAGGCCCGCGCGGAGTGGGCCCCGCCGCGCACGTTCCGCCAGTACGCCACGGCCGCCGAGGTCGACGACCTGCCCGTCCCGCCGAAGGGGGAGTGGATCTACGCCTGGGCCTGGGAGGACGAGCCCGCCGGCCGCATCCGCGCCCGCGGCTTCCCCGGCCGCGACGACGGCATCGACGAGGACGAGGCCACGGGCGCGGCGGCGTTGCTGCTCACCGACCGGCTCGGCCGGGCGCTCAACATCACGCAGGGCGCGGGCTCCCAGATCCTCACGGCTCCCCAGCCGTACGGATGGGTCGAGATCGGCGGCCGCGTGTATCTGGAACGCCAGCCGGAACGCTAGGCGCTCAGCGGGAACTCCTCGCCCAGCGCCCGGAAGACAGCCGTGTTCAGCGTGAACGCCCGCTTGCATTCGGCGACGATCCGCTGCTTCTCCAGGTCGTCGGCCCGCACCGCATCCAGCAGTTCCCGGTAGTCCCTCTTGAATGCCGCCGGGTTGCCGATCCCCTCGAACACGTAGAAGCGGACCCCGTCGCCCTTCCGCTCGAAGCCCCACGTCTTTTCCGCGCTGCCCCGGATGATCTGCCCGCCGGAGAGGTCCCCCAGATACCGGGTGTAGTGGTGCGCGATGTAGCCGCCGGGCCACTGCTCGGCGCACTCCCGCACCCGGGCCGCGTACGCCCGCGTCGCCGGCAGCGCGCTCAGTCCCGCCCGCCACCCGGCACCCCGCAGATGCGCCAGGTCCCGCTCCAGTGCCGCCAGCCGGAACAGCTCCGGCCGGATGAAGGGCCCGGCCACCGGGTCGGACGCCAGCCGCTCGGCTCCGGCCTCCAACGCCTCGTACACGAACCACAGTTGCTCGGTGTAGCGCGCGTACGCGGCCACGCCCAGCCGCCCGCCCAGCAGGTCACTCATGAACGTCGAGGTCTCCGCCTCCGTGTGCTGCTCGTGGGAGGCGGTGCGGATGACGGTCGAGAAGGAGTCCATGAGCCCCATCTTCTAAGGTAAGGCTTACCTAAGTCAACAATCTTCCCGACTCCTCGTCGGTAAAGTTGCCGACACGCTGTCGGTAAAAGCGTACAAGAAAAGACCCGCCCCGGCAGGAGGGCGGGTCTCGAAGATCGCTGGGCGTGTGGATCGCTAGGGCAGCGTGAGGATCTCCGCTCCCGACTCCGTCACCACCAGCGTGTGCTCGAACTGGGCCGTCCGCTTCCGGTCCTTCGTGACGACCGTCCATCCGTCGTCCCACATGTCGTACTCGTGCGTCCCGAGCGTCAGCATCGGCTCGATCGTGAACGTCATCCCGGGCTGGATGACCGTCGTCGCGTGCGGGCTGTCGTAGTGCGGAATGATCAGGCCGGAGTGGAAGGACGAGTTGATGCCGTGACCGGTGAAGTCCCGCACCACCCCGTAGCCGAACCTCTTCGCGTACGACTCGATGACCCGGCCGATGATGTTGATCTGCCGGCCCGGCTTGACCGCCTTGATCGCGCGGTTCAGGGACTCGCGGGTCCGCTCCACCAGCAGTCGCGACTCCTCGTCGACGTCCCCGACCAGGTACGTCGCGTTGTTGTCGCCGTGCACGCCGCCGATGTACGCCGTCACGTCGAGATTGACGATGTCGCCGTCGCGCAGCACCGTCGAGTCCGGAATGCCGTGGCAGATCACCTCGTTGACCGAGGTGCACAGGGACTTGGGGAAGCTGCGGTAGCCGAGTGTCGACGGGTAGGCGCCGTGGTCGCACATGTAGTCGTGCGCCACCTTGTCCAGTTCGTCGGTGGTGACCCCGGGCACGATGAGCTTCGCCGCTTCCGCCATCGCCTGCGCGGCGATCCGGCCGGCGACCCGCATCGCCTCGATCGTCTCGGGCGTCTGCACCTCCGGACCGGTGTACGGCGTCGGAGCGGGCTTGCCGACGTACTCGGGACGGCGGATGTTTCCGGGTACGGAACGGGTGGGGGACAGCTCCCCTGGTACGAGCAGCGACTGGCCAGACATGCCAGCGAGTCTAACCAGCGGGCATGGGGGAACATGTCGGAGGCGAGAGGAGCAGGTCATGGCCTTGTTCAAGAAGCGCACGGTCGGCAAACCCGGCGAGTGGTACTACTGCCTGGAACACAAGAAGGTCGAGGAGGGGCCGGAGTGCCCCGCCAAGGACCGTTTCGGGCCGTACGCCTCCCGTCAGGAGGCCGAGCACGCGATGGAGACGGCGCGCGAGCGCAACCTCGAGTGGGAGAACGACCCCAAGTGGCACGACGCACCCGCCACAACCCCTGACGACGACTGATCAGGCCTGAGCCCGGGCCGGTGCGGCTGCCGCTGCCGTCCGCTGATCGCGCAGCCGTACCGCGTGCTCGTTCGTGCGCACGTCGTACGTCATCAGCTTCGGCAGGCTCAGCGCCAGCAGCCCCACCGCGCCCGCGCACAGCAGGCCGCCCGACCAGACGGACGCCCGCACCCCCCACCACGCGGCGAAACCGCCGGACCTGACCTGGCCGACGGTCGGCCCGACCGAGTACGACAGCAGCTCGATCCCGGCGAGGCGACCGCGCAGCTCGTCCGGGATCGTCTGGTTCCACATGGCCCCGCGGAAGATCCCGCTGACCATGTCGCAGCCGCCGGCCACGGTCAGGAACAGCAGAACGAGCCATACGTCGCCGACGACGCCGGCGGCCGCGATCGCCAGGCCCCACAGCGCGGCCGACAGGACCACCATCCGCCCGTGCCGGTGCACACGTGAGGTCCAGCCGCCGGTCAGACCGACCAGCATCGACCCGAACGGGACCGCCGCGTACATCAGGCCCAGCGCCCAGTCGGCGTCCAAGTCGTCCGCGAGGAAGGGCAGTACGGCGAGCGGCATCGCCAGGAACATCGCGGCGAGGTCGACGGCGTAGGTGCCGAGGAGTTCCTTGCGGCCCCAGGCGTAACGGGCGCCCTCCGCGATCGCCTTGAGCGACGGCTTCGCCGCCTCGTGGGCGGCGGGCGAGGCAGCGATACGGACGATGAGGACCACCGAGACGACGAAGGTCGCGAGATCCGCGCCGTACGCCCAGCCGAGCCCCGCGTACGCCACGACCACGCCCGCGACCGCCGGGCCCGCGACGCCGCCGACCGTCCAGCGCAGGGAGTTGAGAGCGGCCGCGGCGGGCATGTGCTCGTGGGCCACGATCCGCGGCCACAGCGAGTCGATCGCCGGCCGCTGCACGGAGACGAGCGCGGAGGACAGCGCGGCGACGACGTACAGCGGCCAGACGGCGGGGTGCGGGAGCAGGGCGTTGGCCAGCAGCGCCGCGCTGAGCAGCCCCTGCCCGGCCTCCGTCCACACGATCAGCTTCCGCTTGTCCAGGGCGTCGGCGAGCGCGCCCCCGTACAGCCCGAACACCAGCAGCGGCAGCAGCTCCACGGCACCGATCGCACCGACCGCTGCCGCCGACCCGGTGAGCTCCTTCAACTGGACCGGCAACGCGACGAACGTCAGAAAGCTCCCGAAGTTCGAGATCGTCCCCGACACCCACAGCCGCCGGAAGTCGACGGAGGCCCGCCAGGGGGCGAGGTCCGGGAGGAGCGCGCGTAGGCGGGAGGGGGGTTCGCAGTCGTCGTCGGTCACGAAGGGCCATGGTCGGCGGGGGCCACCACCGCGGGCAACCGTTTTTCGCCCCCGCCGCCCCTACCCGTCCCGTCCCTGGGGGCTGCCGCCCCCAGACCCCCGCTTCGGCCTGAACGGCCTCGTCCTCAAACGCCGGACGGGCTGAAAAAATCAGCCCCTCCGGCGTTTGAGGAGCGGGGGTCCGGGGGCTGGCCCCCGGGTCGGGACGGGTAGGGGCGGCGGGGGCGAAACTCCCAGGCGGACCACGGATCACCAGCGAGCAGGCGGCGGCGCAGTCAGTTGTTCCGCCAGCCGATACAGGCGGTCCCTCAGCCGCCGATTCCCCCTCGGCGCAGGCAGCGCATTCTCCCCGGCCGCCGCGCTGACCAGATGCTGCACGGTGTCCAGGTCCAGTTCGGAACCCTCCGGCACAGCCAGCGACTCATGGGCCATCGAGGCGATTTCACCCTCACCGGGCCCGAGCGCCAACACCGTCGCCCCACCCCGCCGCGCATCGTGCACCCGCTCCAGAAGGCGGCAGTCCGGCCCGGCGGGCGACACCACCAGCAGCGTCTCGCCCCGCCGCGCCGCCGCCAACCGGCCAAGCCCGACGGCCAGATGCGCCGGATCCGAGGGGCGCGCGCCATGCCGTACGAGTGTCGGCGTCAGCTCCGGCGTCCCCGACCACGCGGCCTCGTCCACCAGATGGGCCGCCAGATGCCACGGCTCGTACTCCTGCGTGCCCACCAGCAGCAGCCCCCCGCCGTGCGACACCACCGACCCGCGCAGCGCCCCCGCGAACCGCCGCGCGGCCCCCAACCACTCGGTCCCGGCGAGCACTTCACGCAGCAACGCGACACGTACGGCGTCCATGCCTCCGCATCCTGCACCAGTCGGCCACTCGTGACCCGGCGTTCACCATGAATTCGCCCGGCTTGGTGACAGTGCGCGAATGACCGAAGCCACCGTTCCCTTCCGTGCCGGCCGTGAGGGATACGCGAGTTACCGGATCCCGGCGGTGGTCGTCACCGCCAAGGGCACTCTCCTCGCCTTCTGCGAGGGCCGGGTCAGGTCGGCGAGCGACCACGGGCACATCGACATCGTGCTCAAGCGCTCCACGGACGGGGGCCGCACCTGGGGCCCGCTGCAGGTCGCCGCCAACAACGGCACCGACCTCGCAGGCAACCCCGCCCCGGTGGTCCTCGACACCGGCCGTGTCCTCCTCGTCCATGTCCGCAACGCCGCCTCCGCCTCCGAGGAGACGATCCGGCTCGGCAAGGTGAAGGACGCCGACGGCCGCCGGGTATGGGTTCAGCACAGCGACGACGACGGCCTCACCTGGTCCAAGCCGACCGAGATCACCAAGTCGGTGAAGAAGCCGGGCTGGCGCTGGTACGCCACCACCCCCGGCCACGCGATCCAGCTCAACACCGGCCGGATCGTCGTCCCCGCCAACCACAGCCTCCCGCCCACCGGCACCGACCTCGGCACCGAGGCCCGGTACAACGGCGGCCACTGCCTGCTCAGCGACGACCGCGGCGAGACCTGGTCCATCGGCTACGTCGACGACAACACCGACGGCTACATCAACGCCAACGAGACCACCGCCGCCGAACTCCCCGACGGCAGCGTCTACTTCAACACGCGCAACGACTCCCCGTCCCCGGGCAACCGCGCCGACGCCCACTCCCAGGACGGCGGCAAGACCCTGCGCATGCCCTTCCGCCCCCAGGCCGGCCTGGACGGCCCGGTGTGCGAGGGCAGCCTCCTCCAGCTCCGCGACCCGGACGTCCTCCTCTTCTCCGGCCCCGCCCACCCCGACGCCCGCGCCCTGATGACCATCCGCGCCTCGACGAACAACGGCACGACCTGGCGCCCGGTGTACGCGATGGACGGCCTGCCCGCCGCCTACTCCGACCTCGTCCGGATCGACGCCTCGACCGTCGGAATCCTCTACGAGACCGGGGACTTCGGCGCCTACGAGCGGATCGTGCTGAGGCGGCTGCCCGTGACGCGGCTCACCTGACGGACAGGGCCGGTCGGGGCGGACGTAAAGTCGGCCCATGACCTCTACCGACAGTGCTGCACAGACCCCCGCGAAGGCCCCCGCCAAGGACCCCTGGGACCTCCCCGACGTCTCCGGGCTCGTCGTCGGCGTCCTCGGCGGGACCGGGCCGCAGGGCAAGGGCCTGGCCTACCGGCTGGCCAAGGCCGGCCAGAAGGTGATCATCGGCTCGCGTGCGGCCGAGCGTGCGCAGGCCGCCGCCGACGAGCTCGGCCACGGCGTCGAGGGCCACGACAATGCCGAGACCGCACGCCGCAGCGACATCGTGATCGTCGCCGTGCCCTGGGACGGACACGGCAAGACCATCGAGTCCCTGCGCGAGGAACTGGCCGGCAAGCTCGTCGTCGACTGCGTCAACCCGCTCGGCTTCGACAAGAAGGGCGCCTACGCGATCAAGCCCGAGGAGGGCAGCGCGGCCGAGCAGGCCGCCGCCCTGCTGCCGGACTCCCGGGTCACCGCCGCTTTCCACCACCTGTCGGCGGTCCTTCTCCAGGACCCGGAGATCGACGAGATCGACACCGACGTGATGGTGCTGGGGGAGGAGCGGGCCGACGTCGAGATCGTGCAGGCGCTGGCCGGCCGCATCCCCGGCATGCGCGGCATCTTCGCCGGCCGGCTGCGCAACGCCCACCAGGTCGAGTCGCTGGTCGCCAACCTGATCTCGGTGAACCGGCGGTACAAGGCGCACGCCGGGCTCCGCGTCACGGACGTGTGAGGGGATGGGGGACACTGGTCGGAGCAAGCAGTACCCGCAGTACGAGCAGTTCCCGCAGTGTCCCCCCGACAGGAGCCGACTGAAATGCCCCGCCTTGGCCTCTATGCCCTGATCGTCTGTGTGCTCGCCGTGGCCGCTGCCGTGGTCTCCTTCGCGCAGGGCAGCTGGCTGGGGATCGTGTGGGTGCTGCTGGCGGGGCTGTCCAGCAACATGTGCTGGTACTACGTCAAGCGGGGCCGGGCCGAGCGCCGGTCCTCCGTCACGGGCTGACCGAGCAGAACTCGTTCGTGCCCTGCCAGAAGCGGTAGAGCTCCTGGCCGCAGTACGTGGAGAAGTCGCCGATCCCCAGGCTCCGCAGGATCGAGTCGATGACGTCGAAGAACACGGTGTTGATCGACGGCACCCACAGCAGCGCGAAGACGAAGAGCAGGCCGAAGGGTGCGAAGGGTTCCACCTGCCGCTTGATCTTGTACGACAGCCAGGGCTCGATGACGCCGTAGCCGTCCAGGCCGGGCACCGGCAGGAAGTTCAGGATGGCGGCCGTGACCTGGAGCAGGGCGAGGAAGGCCAGCGCGAACTGGAAGTCGCGCGGCACACCGTCCAGCGCATGCAGCCAGAACGGGGCGGTGCACACGGCCGCGAACAGGACGTTCGTCAGCGGGCCGGCCGCCGAGATGAGACTGTGCCGCCAGCGGCCCTTGATCCGCCCCCGCTCGATGAAGACGGCGCCGCCGGGCAGACCGATGCCGCCCATGATCACGAACAGCACCGGGAGCACGATGCTCAGCAGCGCATGCGTGTACTTCATGGGGTTCAGCGTGAGATAGCCCTTCGCGCCGACCGAGATGTCGCCGCTGTGCAGGGCGGTACGCGCGTGTGCGTACTCGTGCAGACACAGGGAGACGATCCAGGCCGCCGTCACGAACAGGAACACGGCCAGGCCCGGCTGAGCGGCGAACCCGGTCCAGGTGGCCCATCCCGTGACCGCCGTGACGGCCAGGATCCCGACGAAGACGGGGCTGATCCTCCGGTCGCTGCGGCTGGTGGTGGCGGTGGTCATGGGGCTCCCTGGACTGTGCGTGCGCGCGGTGGGACTGCCCGACGGTACCGGGCGTACGGGGAAAACGTCTCGCGCCGGGTCCCGGGTTCCAGGGAAGGTGGGGGACATGGGTCTTTGGCATGTGTACTACGCGGGCTGGCAGATGGAGTGCTGCGGTACTCCGTTCTCGGTGGGGGACGAGGTGAGCTGGCAGCTGCTGTTCACGGACGCGGACGGGATGCTCGGCGGTGGCTGGCACGAGGAGCTCTCCAAGGTCGTGGGGCCGGTCGGGGATCTGCCTGAGGGTGACGACGAGGACGGCTCGGTGCGGGTCCTGCGGGAGGAGACCGGACTCACCGTGGCACTGGGCGGCGAGTCCGGCGCCGACGTCGGTCCGGGGGACCGGGTCCGCCTGGTCGGCCTCCTCTCGGTGGAGGCGCACGGGGACGAGTGGCCCGAGGTGAGCGGCCGGGTACGGGCGGTCCGGGTGGTGAGCCAGGAGTACGCGGAGATGCCACCGGGCTCGCGCTCCTGGGAGCCGGTGCGCGGGACCGGGGCGCGGCGGTTCCGGTCGGTGGACGAGTGCCCGAAGTGGTTCGCCGACGGGGAGCGAGGGGAGAAGGGGAGGCGGTTCATGGAGGCGGGGGTGGTGGTGACGCTGGAGGTGGCGGAGGGCGACCCGGAGCTACAAGCGACACCGGCGGCCGGCTGAACAACGCTCGCCGCTTCCTCCCCGCCGCCGGTCACGCCACCCCGCCATCCCGAACCCCGTGACCGGCCCCGACGTCAACAGAGACAATGGACCCCGTGCGCTATCGCATCCTCGGCACCACTCAGGCGCTCCGCCCCGACGGCACCCTCGTCCCGGTCGGCGGGGCGCGGCTGCGTGCTCTGTTGACCGTGCTGGCCCTGCGCGCCGGGCGCACCGTGCCCGGCGGCGTCCTGGTCGACGAGGTGTGGGACGGTGACCCGCCCGCCGATGCGCCGGGTGCGCTGCAGGCGCTGGTCGGCAGGCTGAGGCGGGCGCTCGGCGCGGACGCCGTCGCCTCCGCCGAGGGCGGCTACCGGCTCGCCGCCCGGCCCGACGACGTCGACCTGCACCGCTTCGAGCGGCTTACCGGCGAGGGCACGCGCGCGTTGGCCGACGGCGACCCGGCCAAGGCGGCCGTCGTTCTCGACGACGCCCTCGGCCTGTGGCGCGGGCCCGCCCTGGCCGACCTCCCCGACCGCACCGCGGAGGCGGCCCGCTGGGACACCCGCCGCCTCGACGCCCTGCGCACCCGCCACACCGCCGCTCTCGCCCTGGGCCACGCCGAGCAGTCCCTGCCCGAGCTGACCGCCCTGTGCGACACCCACCCCCTGGACGAGCCCCTCCAGGCCCTGCGCCTGCGCGCCCTGCGCGACGCGGGCCGCACGGCTCAGGCACTTGCCGCGTTCGAGGACGTACGGCGGCTGCTGGCGGACCGCTTGGGAGCGGACCCGGGGGCCGAACTGAGGGATCTGTACGGGGAGTTGCTCCACCCGGACGCCCGTGGCGCGCGCGGGCGCGGGGACGCTCCCAGCGGGGCCGCCGACGGCTACGGGGCGGACTTCGGCGGGCGATCGGCCCATACGCTCGGCACCGTCGGCGACGGCACGGCACCGGCTTCGCGCCCCGGCGGCGCCCACGGCCCGGCGGCTTTCGGGGGACCGGCTGAGGCTTCGTCTGGTTCCGGGGTGGGCGTCCGCGGTCCGGCCGGTACCGTCGGCGGCAGCGCGGCATCGGGTTCGCGACCCGGCGGCGCCCACGGCCCGGCGGCTTTCGAGGGACCGGCTGAGGCTTCGCCTGGTTCCGGGGTGGGCGTCCGCGGTCCGGCCGGCACCGGACCTTCGACGGCTACCGGGCGGGATGCCGGAGCTCAGCCCGACCCCGGGGCGGCTGTCCGTGCTCCGGGCGCTCCTGGGGAGGGCGCCCGCGCCCCGCTCGCCGCCGGAGCGGCCGGGCACGCCCCGATCGCCCTCGCGGCGGTTGCCCCCGCCCCCCAGCTCCCCGGCAACCTCCGCGCCCGCCTCACCTCCTTCGTCGGCCGGGAGGCCGACATCGAGGCCATCCGCGGGGATCTCGCGGCGGCCCGGCTGGTCACGCTGCTCGGCCCCGGCGGGGCAGGGAAGACCCGGCTGTCGCAGGAGGCCGCCGAGACCGTGCGGTACGCGGCCCGGGACGGGGTGTGGCTGGCCGAGCTCGCGCCCGTCGACGACCCGGACGCCGTACCGGAAGCCGTACTTACCGCTGTCGGCGCCCGGGAGACCGTGCTGTACGGCGCCGGGGCCGAGGCGATGCGGGCGGCCGGGGCCGAGCGGCACGACGATCCCCTCGAGCGGCTCGCCGAGCACTGCGGCCGGCGGCGCATGCTGATCGTCCTCGACAACTGCGAGCATGTCGTCGAGGCCGCCGCCCGGCTGGTGGAGGAGCTGCTCGAGCGCTGCCCGCAGCTGACGGTGCTCGCCACCAGCCGTGAACCCCTCGGTGTGCCGGGGGAGTTGCTGCGGCCCGTGGAGCCGCTGCCCGAGCCGGTCGCGCTGCGGCTGCTCGCCGACCGGGGCGCGGCGGCCAGGGCCGGGTTCCGGGTCGACGAGGACCCCGAGGCGTGCGCCGAGATCTGCCGGCGGCTGGACGGGCTCCCCCTCGCGATCGAACTCGCCGCCGCCCGGCTCCGTATGCTGACGCCCCGCCAGATAGCCGACCGGCTCGACGACCGCTTCCGGCTGCTCACGTCCGGCAGCCGTACCGTCCTGCCCCGCCAGCAGACCCTGCGCGCGGTCGTCGACTGGTCCTGGGAGCTGCTCGACGAGGGCGAGCGGGAGGTCCTGCGGCGGCTTTCCGTCTTCGCGGGCGGCTGTGATCTCACCGCCGCCGAGGCCGTCTGCGGGTCCGGAGCGCTGGAGGCCCTCGGTTCGCTCGTCGACAAGTCCCTTGTCGTGGCCGCCCCTTCGGGGGACGGAGGCATGCGCTACCGGCTTCTCGAGACCGTCGGCGAGTACGCCGGCGAGCGCCTGGACGAGACCGGACGGCGCCCGGAGACCGAGCGCGCCCACCTGACGTACTACCGCGAACTCGCCCGCACCACCGACCCGTTGCTGCGCGGCCCGGGCCAGTTCGCCGCCATCGAGCTGCTGGAGCGCGAGTACGAGAACCTGCGCACCGCCCTGCGGCACGCCGTCGCCGAGCGCGACGAACAGGAGGCCATCTGCCTCATCCTGTCGCTGGCCTGGTACTGGCAGATGCGTGACGCGCGCATCGAGGCCCGCAACTGGTGCGCCGAGGTCATGGCCCTCGGCCCCGACCCCTTCGCCGCCCCCGCCCAACCCGCCGCCCCGGTCTGGCAGCGCTGCACCGACGTCCCGCCCCCGCTGTCCGGCGAACTCCTCGCCGAGGCCCGGCGCGGTGTCCATCTCGCCCATCTCGCCTGCATGGACACCGAGTTGGAGGCCTGGGAGTCCCCGCAGGCGAAGGAGAAGCTGCGCACCATAACCGAGGTGTACGCACCCGGCCTCCCGCAGACCTGCCGCACCCCCGGCCTGCTCTGGTTCTACGCCGTGATGCTGACCGGCAGCGTGGACCGGCTGCCCGGGATCCTCGACGCGAGCGTCGGCACCTGCCGCGCCACCCCCGGCATGGACTGGGAACTCGCCGCCACTCTGCAGATGCGTGCGAACCTGCTCGCCAACCGCAGCGACTGGGCGGGCGACGCGCAGCGCGACGCCGACGAGTCGCTGGAGATCTACCGGCGGATCGGCGACCTGTGGGGTACCGCCGAGGCGTTGTCCGCCCGCGGCGAGGCCCGTGAACGGATCGGCGAGTACGCGGCGGCCGCCGCCGACTACGAGGCGGCGACGGAACAGGCCGAACGGCTCGGCGCCCGCGCCCAGGTGGCCGTGCTGGGCGCCCGGCTCGGCAGCGCGCTGCTGGAGTCGGGCGAGACGGAGCGCGGCGAGCGGCTGCTGCGCGAGGTGATCGAGCGGAAGGACGGCTCGGGCAACGAGGCCATGCCCGCCGCCCGGATGTTCCTCGCCGGGCGGCTCGCCATGACCGGCCGGATGGCGGAGGCGCGCGAGCAACTGCGGCGGCTGCGCGAGGAGTTCAGGATCGCCCACTTCATCGTCTTCGACGCGTTCATCCTCGGCTCGGAGGCCTTTGTGGAGGCGGTCGACGGCAACTACGAGTTCTCCCTGGACAAGGCCCGGCAGGCCTTGCAACGGGCCCGCGACCCGCTGTCCGAGGCCATCGCCCCGCACATGCGGCCCCTGTACCTGGCCCTCGCCGCGATCGGCCTCGCCGGGGCCGACGGCGGCAGCCGGGCCCGGGACGCCGCCCGCTGCATCGGGGCCGCGCGCATGCTGCTGCCGGCCGGCCATTTCGCCACGTCCATGGAGCGTGAGGTGTACGTCCGGGCCGAACGGCACGCGCGCGCCGCCCTCGGCGACGAGGCGTACGAGGCCGCCCACGCGGAGGGCGGCGGCCTCTCCCCGGAGGAGGCCGCCGCCCTGGTCTGACGCGGACCGAAGTGCCGTAGAGCCTGAACGTCAGCTCTTGGTGCGGAACTTGTGGATCGCGTACGGCGCCGCCACCGCCGTGATCGCCACGGACCAGCCGAGCGTCACCCACAGGTCGTGCGCGACCGGGCCGCCCACCATCAGCCCGCGCGAGGCGTCCGCCAGCGTGGACAGCGGGTTGTAGTCGGTGAAGGTCTGCAGCCAGCCCGGCATGTTCTTCGTCGGCGCGAAGATCGACGAGCCGAACTGCAGCGGGAACAGCACCAGGAAGCCCATCGCCTGCACGGACTGCGCGTTCTTCAGGACCACGCCCAGGGTGAGGAACACCCACATGATCGACGAGGCGAACACGGCGGACAGGCCCACGGCCGCGAACAGACCGCCCCAGTGCTTGATGTCGAAGCCGACCAGCACGGCGACGATCATCAGCACGGTGGTCGCGAAGAGCATCCGCCCCAGCTCCACCGAGATCTTCGCGAACAGCACCGAGCCGCGCCCGATCGGCAGCGACCGGAAGCGGTCCATGACACCGGAGTTGAAGTCCTGGCTGAACCCGGTGCCGACGCCCTGGGACATCGACATGCTCATCATCGCGATCATGCCCGGGATCACGTACTGGACGTACCCGTGCTGTCCGCCGCCCAGCGCCTGTCCGATCGAGCCGCCGAAGACGTACACGAACAGCAGGGTGAAGATGATCGGCATCAGCAGCGCGTCGAACATCGACTCGGGGTCCTGCTTGATCCACAGCAGGTTGCGGCGGATCAGGGCGCCGGTGTGGCGCAGGTGGCCGCGCAGGGAGATGTGCGCATCGACGGCCGGAGCGGTGGCGGTTGCCGCGCTCATACGGCGACCTCCTCGAGGGTGGTGTCGGTGGGTGCGGCGTCCTGCGGGGCACTGGCGCGGTGGCCGGTGAGGGACAGGAACACCTCGTCCAGGCTGGGCAGTTCGGTGGTGATGGAGCTGATCGTGATGCCCTGGGCGATGACCACGCCGGCCACCGCGGTCAGCTGTTCGTCGCTGAGGATCGGGACGAGCACGGAACCGCTCTCGGTGTCGACGGTCGTGGTGGCGAGCCCGGTGATGCCGAGGTCGTCGAGGGTGGAGGCGAGCGGCCGCAGATGCTGCGGATCGGTGGGCCGTACCCGCAGCGTCCGTCCTCCCACCTTGGCCTTCAGCTCGTCGATCGCACCGCCCGCGATGACCTTGCCGCGGTCCACGACGGTCAGCTCGGTGGCGAGCTGCTCGGCCTCCTCCATGTACTGGGTGGTGAGCAGCACGGTCACGCCCTCGCCGACCATGGCCTTGACCTCGTCCCACACCTCGTTGCGGGTGCGCGGGTCGAGTCCGGTGGTGGGCTCGTCCAGGAACAGCACCTCGGGCCGCCCGATCATCGAGGCCGCCAGGTCGAGCCGCCGCCGCATACCGCCGGAGTACGTACTCGCGGGCCGTTTGGCGGCATCCGTCAGCGAGAACCGCTCAAGCAGCTCGTCGGCACGCGCGCGTGCCTCCTTGCGCGGCAGGTCGAGCAGCCGCCCGATCATGTAGAGGTTCTCCCAGCCGGGCAGCTTCTCGTCCACCGACGCATACTGCCCGGTGAGGCCTATCACCCGGCGCAGCTGCCGGGGCTGCCGCAGGACGTCGTAGCCGGCGACGGTCGCCTGCCCCGACGTGGGGGCGAGCAGGGTGGACAGGATCCGTACGAGGGTGGTCTTGCCGGCGCCGTTCGGCCCGAGCACACCCATCACGGTGCCCTCGCGCACATCCAGGTCGACGCCGTCCAGCGCCTTGGTCTCGCCGTAGTGCTTGACCAGCCCCCGCACGGTGACGGCGATACCGCCGTCGCTGGGGTTCTTGTCGATTCGCGTCATGCCGAGAACGGTGCCAGCGCCCACCGACAAACGACCGACAGCTCACCGACACCCACTGACAAGTCACCGACACCGGCAGTTTCAGCCTGTCCGGCATTTGAGGACGAGGCCGTTCAGGCCGAAAGCGGGGGTCTGGGGGCGCAGCCCCCAGGGACGGGACGGGTAGGGGCGGCGGGGGCGAGAAAACAAAGCAGCAGCCCGCCGACGGGGGAAGATCGGCGGGCTGCCTCTGTGCCACTGTGGCTCTAGTGGACGGAGTTCTCCTCGGCCGGGAACGTCCCGCCGACGACGTCCTCCGCAAACTCCTTGACCGCGTTGCCCATGACCTCACGCAGGTTCGCGTACTTCTTGACGAACTTCGGCACGCGACCGCCGGTCAGCCCCAGCATGTCGGTCCACACCAGCACCTGCGCGTCCGTCTCCGGCCCGGCGCCGATACCGACGGTCGGGATGTGCAGCACGCGCGTGACCTCGGCCGCCAGCTCAGCAGGCACGAGCTCCAGCACCACCGCGAACGCACCCGCGTCCTGCACGGCCTTCGCGTCCCGCAGCAGCTGCTGGGCGGCCTCCTCGCCGCGCCCCTGCACCCGGTAGCCCATGGCGTTGACGGACTGCGGGGTGAGCCCGATGTGGGCCATGACCGGGATGCCGGACTCCACCAGCAGCCGGATCTGCTCGTGCGACCGCTCGCCGCCCTCCAGCTTGACCGCCCCGACGCCGGCGTCCTTGACCAGCCGGGTCGCCGAGCGCAGCGCCTGCACCGGGCCCTCCTGGTAGGAGCCGAAGGGGAGGTCGCCGACGATGAGGGCGCGCTGCGTGCCGCGCACGACCGCGGCCGACAGCATCGTCATCTCGTCCATGGTGACGGGCACGGTCGTCTCGTACCCGAGGTGGCAGTTGCCCGCCGAGTCGCCGACGAGGATCACCGGGATCCCGGCCTCGTCGAAGACGGACGCGGTCATCGCGTCGTAGGCGGTGAGCATGGGCCACTTCTCGCCGCGTTCCTTGGCGAGAGCGATGTCGCGAACGGTGATACGGCGTGTGCCCTTCCCCCCGTACAGCGCCTTGCTGCCGTCGGAGGGGCTGTTCTGGACAGTCTGGGCAGCCGAAAGCTGCGTCATTGCAACGGCTCCTTCAGTCATCTCGAGGCACCCTGACGGCGTCCCCGGATCACCTCCATGGTGGCACTTCGTGCCACTCGCGACCAGAGCGGGGCGCGGGAGATCGGTCACGTAGCACACGTAAGGACTGAGTAAAAACATTTACGATACGGGTCGGTCTCGTATCGGAATTCCCCTAGCCTGGTCGGTATGACGACTCCACCCGTTCCCGCCCCCCGGATACCCGAGGCGGTGCACCGGCGCCGCTGGGCGATCCTCGGCGTCCTGATGCTCAGCCTGCTGATCGTGGTGCTCGACAACTCGATCCTGAATGTCGCCATCAAGACGATCTCGACCCCGGCCCCCACCGGGCTGGGCGCCACGCAGAGCGAGCTGGAGTGGGCGATCAACGCCTACACCCTCGTCTTCGCGGGCCTGCTGTTCACCGCGGGTCTCATCGGCGACCGGGTGGGCCGCAAGAAGGTGCTGCTCGGCGGTCTCGTCGTGTTCGGCGTCGGCTCCGCGCTCGCCGCCGAGTCCGGCTCGCCGACCCAGCTCATCGCCTTCCGCGCGCTGATGGCCCTCGGCGCCGCCTTCGTCATGCCGGCCACCCTCGCGGTCCTCATGAACGTCTTCGAGCGCGAGGAGCAGCCCAAGGCCATCGGCATCTGGGCCGGCGGCGTCGGCCTCGCCATCGCCATCGGCCCGATCACCGGAGGCGTCCTCCTCGACCACTTCTGGTGGGGCTCGGTCTTCCTCATCAACGTGCCGATCGTGCTGCTCGCCCTCGCGCTGATGCTGTGGCTGGTCCCCGACTCCCGCGACCCGCAGCCGGGCCGTGTCGACCCCGTCGGCGTCGTCCTGTCCGTCGTCGGCCTGGTCCTGCTCGTCTACGGCATCATCAAGGGCGGCGAGCTCGCCGACTTCACCGACGCCAAGGTGCTGTCGACGATCGGTGCCGGCCTCGTCGTACTCGCCGCGTTCGTCGTCTTCGAGAAGCGCAGCGACCACCCGTCCCTGGACGTCACGTACTTCAAGAACAAGGTGTTCTCGGCCGCCATGGCCGCCATCGCGCTGGTCTTCTTCGCGCTGATGGGCGTGACCTTCTTCGCGGTCTTCTACACCCAGAGCGTGCGCGGCTACTCGCCGCTGCAGTCCGGTCTGCTGATGCTGCCGCTGGCCGCCGCGCAGATGATCTTCGCGCCGCGGGCCCGGCTGGTCGTCGACCGGTTCGGCAACAAGGCCACCACCGGGGCCGGACTGCTGCTGCTCGCGGGGACGCTCGCCGCCTTCGCGGGCTTCGAGGCGGACACCCCGATCTGGGTCCTGGAGGTCGTGTTCTTCCTCATGGGCGCCGGCATGGCACACGTCATGACCCCGACCAGCGTCGTCATCATGCAGACCCTGCCGCGCGAGAAGGCCGGCTCCGCGTCCGCGCTGAGCAACACCTTCCGCCAGGTCGGCGGCGCCCTCGGCATCGCCGTCCTCGGCTCGGTCCTGTCGACGGCGTACCGCACCGGCATCGAGGACAAGCTGGGTCTCCTCCCGGCCGGCCTCAGGGACACGGCCGGCGAGTCCATCGAGGCCACACTCGGCGTCGCCGCGAAGCTCGGCCCGCGGGGCAAGGCCCTGGTCGACCCGGCCAACGACGCCTTCCTGCACGCCATGCACGTCACCGCGCTGTGCGGCACGGTCGTCGCGATCCTCGGCGCGCTGGTGGCGTTCCTGTTCCTGCCCGGGAAGCCGCCGGTCCGTCAGAAGGGCGAGGAGGAGCAGGAGTTGGTGGCAGCGGCGGAATAACACCTTCCGCCGCACCGGGGGGCACCAGGGAGAATCGTTCCAGTACGAGGAAAGGGACGCAGACAGTGAGCCTCGCCGACAGCCCAGCCGCCGCACCGGGGGTGCCCGCACGGGGACGCCCCCGCAGTGAGGCGGTCGAACGCGCCGTCATAGAGGGCGTGATGAAGCTCCTGGAGGACGGGGTCCCGCTCGCCGAACTCTCCATCGAGCGCATCGCCCGTACGGCCGGCGTCGGCAAGGCCACCCTCTACCGCCGCTGGAGCGGCAAGGAGGAACTCTTCGTCGACGTCGTACGCGCCGCCGAGCCCCCGTTCCCCGAACTGCCCGGCACCTCCATGCGCGACGACCTCGTGGCCCTCCTGGAGCAGTTGCGGCAGCGCGGCGTCATGACCCGTACCTCGGTGCTCCTGCACAACGTGTTCGCCCAGATGAAGAGCAGCCCGAAGGTCTGGGCCGCCTACCACGCCTCCGTCGTCCGGCCGCGGCGCAGACTGCAGATCGAGATCCTGCGCCGCGGCCAGGAGAACGGCGAACTCCGCGAGGACGTCGACGTAGAGCTGGTGAACGACCTGTTCGTGGGCCCGATGCTGCTGCGTACCGTCATGCGTCCGGAGGCGGACGTGGAGACCGACCTCTCCGAAGGCCTGTCGGAACGGATCGTGGACACGCTGCTCGAAGGGCTTCGACCCGTCAAATCCTCAACTACCTAGCTCTAATGTGCGCGTTGCGTCACAGAGGGCGCTTTCCCGGGTCGCATTCGGAACTCCCCGTGCCGGGTTCGTCGTCCTCGTGCCCGTACGGCCGTCATGGGACGGCAGGATCGGAACCGATCATCCCCTAGGGTTTTGTGCCAGGGGGACGGACGGGATGCACGGCAGGCAGTGAGGCGACGCGGTATGGCTCAGCAGGCGTACTTGACGGAGACGGACAACGGCGGCTCGGGGCCCGAGCACCGGGGAGACCGGCTCCGGCGCCTGATGAACCGCCTGTTCTCCGGATGGCGCGGCGACCCGAGAATCTGGCGCCGCGGCGTCGTCGTCGCCGCGCTCGCGGTGCTCCTCGCCCTGGTCATGCTGCTGCACGCCCGCATCCCGAACCGCATCGGCAACCTGGGCAGTCTCACCGAGACCTTCCTGCCCTGGCTGGGTCTGCTGATCCCGGTGCTGCTCCTGCTGGCGCTGGTGCGCAGGTCGGCCACCGCGCTGATCGCCGTACTGCTCCCGTCGATCGTGTGGCTGAACCTCTTCGGCGGGCTGCTCACCGACAAGACCGGCGCCGGCGGCGACCTCACCGTCGCCACGCACAACGTCAACGCCGACAACTCCGACCCCTCGGGTACGGCCCGTGACGTGGCCGCGTCCGGCGCGGACGTGGTGGCCCTGGAGGAGCTGACCGCGACGGCGGTCCCGGTCTACGAGAAGGCGCTGGCGTCGACGTACAGGTACCACTCGGTGCAGGGCACCGTCGGCCTGTGGAGCAAGTACCCCATGACCGGTGTCAAGGCCGTCGACATCAAGCTGGGCTGGACGCGCGCCATGCGCGCCACGGTGACCACGCCCGAGGGGCAGGTGGCGTTCTACGTCGCCCACATGCCGTCGGTGCGCGTGAAGCTGGAGGCCGGGTTCACGGCCCGGCAGCGCGACAGGAGCGCGGGCGCGCTGGGCGAGGCCATCGCCCACGAGCCGCTGCAGCGGAAGGTGCTGCTCGGCGACCTGAACGGCACCATGAACGACCACTCCCTCAACGGCGTCACCTCCCAGATGCGCTCCACACAGGGTGCGGCGGGCAGCGGCTTCGGGTTCAGCTGGCCGGCCTCGTTCCCGATGGCGCGGATCGACCAGATCATGGTCCAGGGCATCGAGCCGGTGAGCTCGTGGACCCTGCCCAGGACCGGCAGCGACCACCTTCCGATCGCGGCCCGTGTGAGCCTCGACACCAGCTCTTAACCTCCCGGAATACTGGGCCTGAGAGGCTTTGTTCCGCAACTGAACTTAAACTGGTACGGAACTCCGCTCTCCCTTTGAAAGGCACAGGCCCCTCCATGCCTCTGGCCCTGCTCGCTCTGGCCGTCGGCGCTTTCGGAATCGGCACCACCGAGTTCGTGATGATGGGCCTGCTGCCCGACGTCGCGGACGACCTGCATGTCTCCGTCCCCACCGCCGGGCACCTGGTCTCGGCGTACGCGCTGGGCGTCGTCATCGGCGCCCCGCTGCTGGCCGCGGTCACCGCCCGGATGTCCCGCCGCACGGTGCTGATCGGCCTGATGGCCCTGTTCGTGGCGGGCAACGCGCTCTCCGCGTTCGCCCCCGGCTACGACTCCCTGCTGGCCGCCCGCTTCCTGAGCGGTCTGCCGCACGGCGCCTTCTTCGGCGTCGGCGCCGTCGTCGCCACGAACATGGTCGCTCCGGAGCGCAAGGCCCGCTCCGTCTCGCTGATGTTCCTCGGCCTCACGATCGCCAACATCGCCGGTGTTCCGGTCGCCACGCTGATGGGCCAGCACCTGGGCTGGCGGGCCACCTTCCTCGGCGTCAGCGCGATCGGACTGGCGGCGATCGCCTCTCTGGCGGCCCTGATCCCGCACGACCACACCCACGCCGCCCCGGCAACGGGCCTGCGCGGCGAACTGGCCGCCCTGCGGTCCGTGCCGGTCTGGCTGGCGCTCGGCACCACGGTCGCCGGCTTCGGCGCGCTGTTCGCCGCGTACAGCTACATCACGCCGATGCTCACGGACTCCGCCGGGTACGCCGAGGGCAGCGTGACGGGGCTGCTGGCGCTGTTCGGCGTGGGTGCGACGGCGGGCAACCTGGTGGGCGGGCGCCTCGCGGACCACTCGCTGCGGGGGACGCTGTTCGGGGGGCTGGTGTCCCTGGTTGTGGTCCTCGGCCTGTTCCCGCTGCTGATGTCGGCGCAGTGGAGCGCGGCCCTCGCGGTGATCCTGCTCGGCGCGGCGGCCTTCATCACCGGGTCGCCGCTGCAGCTGATGGTCATGGAGAAGGCCGCGGCGGCTCCCTCCCTCGCCTCCTCCGCCAACCAGGCGGCGTTCAACCTGGCGAATGCCGGCGGCGCCTGGATCGGGGGATTGGCGCTGGCGGCGGGCTTCGGGGTTACGTCGCCTGCGGTTGCCGGTGCGGCACTGGCGTCGCTCGGCCTGGCGGTGGCGGGGCTGGCGTACACGGTGGACCGGCGCCGGGTCCCTTTGGCAGGGCGGCAGCGCGTGGTTGCCTCCCACGTCCCGCAGGAGGCGGAGGCGCTGCACCACTGAGGACGGCGCCCGGCGTAGACGGGTCGCGGCCGATGGCCGGATCTCCTGGACGGCTGGTCGCCGCTCAGTCGCCGTCCTCGACCTCAGCGGCTTGGGCGCTGTGGGGAGTTGGCCTCCTGGGCCGTGCGCATCGCCGCGGCGTACTTCGGCTCGGACACTCGCTGACAGGCCAGGCCAGGTCAGGTGCGATGTGCTCGACGCGGTTCATCACCCACCAAATGGACGTAGAGGCCTCCGGTGTACATACCCAGCGCGAAGTCGACCACCGGCAGTCCCGGCGTGCGCAGGTAGGGATTCACCCCGTGGTCGACGAAGCGCCGGTCCGCCTTGAAGAAGTCGATGGAGAAGTCCGCGCCGGTCAGTTCTGGGTGCTCCGGCCGATCAGCGCGGCCTCGATCGCTTCACCGGTCATGTCGATCAATACGGCTTCTTGCCGCATGTCCGTGGGAAGGTGCGCATGTGCTTCGGAGCCGCAGAAGAACGTGCCCTGGCTCGGATCGAAGATCACCGCTGCCAGCCGTGCCGTGAGTTCCGCCACGATGGCGAACACACCGGGACCGGAGTGCGGACGCTCCACCAGGATGCCGGTCCGGTCGACGAAGATCTCGGCCTCACTGCCGTCCGCGGCCCGGACCCAGTACTGCAGACGTCCGTCGTCCATCACGGTGAGGTCAGGGTCGCCCACGTCGTAGGGGCTGAGGACGGCTTGGACCACGTGCATGTCCAAGGGGACGGGCTCGTCACTGCCTTCCACGAATTTGTAGATCGTAGGGCTGTAGCTCACACGAAATCGCTTTCGTCACTGGGGTGATGGCCCCGGGGTGTCTCCCGCATGCACGTGGGAGACACCCCGGGGTTTGTCACTTGGGGCCGATTCGGTAGATGACCGTGATGCCCTTGATGTCGTTGTCGATCATCATGTACTTGAAGGCCGTTGCGGTCCTCTCGTCAGAGACATACCAGATGATCGGCACGTCGCCTGCTGCCCGGGCCTGGTCCTTCGCCTGTTTGACCGGTTCGGTGACCCATTTCTGGAGCTTGCCGTCGGATGTGAACATCCTGTCGTTCAGCGCCTGGTTCTTGGCGTCGATGAGAGTGCCGTTCTGATAGCCGTCGAACTTGACGTATCCGCTTTTCCTCCAGTCCGCCGGGACCTTGTAGGAAATGCCTGAGGGGACACCGTTGGTCACCAGTTGTTCGTAGGCGCGGTCAGCCTGCGTCATGTTCTCGGTTTCCGCCATCCATGTGCCGGGACCGCCGAGCTCCAGCCATGTGCAGTAGCCACCACTGCCTCCTGCGCGAGCGACACCGCTGCGGACGGCCTTGCCTGCACAGCCCTTCTTCAGCAGGTCGAGCGCCTTGTTACCGATGCTGACGATGGCCGCCTCGGAGAGCCCGTCGAGGGAGCGGAGCGCCTTGTAGGCGTCCTCAAAGCCGATTCCGGTTCTGGCGGCGGCATCAAGGGCCTTGACGGCACGAACGATCGGGTCGAGGAGGCCTTCGACCGGGACATATGTGGCGAGGCTCCAGGCGCAGGCGGACTTGTCGCCGTGCCAGCAGTCCATCAGGTCTTCGGCGAAGAAGGAGAACAGGATCGATCCGGGGACGTCGCCGAAGAGGCTCTGCCATCCGGCACGGACGATGTCCTTGCCGGAGAAGTGGTGCGTCCAGCCGTCGATTTTGACGTTCTTCAGCGTTGCCCGCTGGAGGAACTGCCACGCCGGCTTCGGGCACCCGTCGGCCGTGGCCTGGGCCTGGTCGTCGGTGCACAGGTAGAAGTCGGCCTCGTAGGTGACGACAAGGTCGTACGTCGCGTTGCAGCCCTGGAAGGCTGCATCCGGCATCCCGGGGCAGGTGCCGATCTGCTTGGAGCTGACGATCTGGACGGTGGACTCGTCCGGCACGGCGAACACACCGGGAATTCCTGTACCGGACCCCTTGGACGCCTCCTTGTTGGCCTCCTCCCTTTCCGCCCGGTCGGCCGCGTCCTGGGCCTCCTTGGCGTACTTGTCGGCGTCCTTGGCGGCCTGTTCGGCCTCGGTTGCCGCCGCGTCGGCGCGGTCGGCGGCGGAGCGGGCGTCCTTGGCGTCCTGTTCGGCCTGGGTGGCGGCGGTGCGGGCGGCTGCGGCGTCGAGTGCGGCGGCGTCGGCGCTGTCGCGGGCGTCCTTGGCGTAGCCCTCGGCGTTGCCGGCGGCCTTGTCGGCGGCTGCGGCGTCGGTGGCTGCCTGGTTGTCGTAGTCGATGGTGCGGGCCAGGGACGCGGAAGCTGCTGCGGCGGCCTTCGCGGCGTCGGCCGCGTAGCCGAGGGCCTCCTTGGAGTAGGTGCGGGCGTCGGCGGCGTACTGGGCGGCGTTGGCCGCGTGTTGGTAGGCCTCCTTGGCGTCACCCTTGGCCTGGTCGGCGAGGTTCTTCGCCGCCTGGGCCTCGGCTGCGGCGTTCTTGGCGTGCGCGTCGGCGACGGCCTGCTGCTGGTCGGCGATGGACTTCGACGCCTGCCCCGTCAGTACCACCAGGCCGGCCACCGAGTCGGTGTCGACGTAGGGGGATCCGAGCTGGATCGCGTCGTTGGCCGGGTCGGCGACCTGCTTGGCCGCTTCCCCCGCGTCCACGGCCGCCTGCGCGGTGATGTGGGCGTAGCCCGCGGCCTTCGCGGAGGCGACGAGGGCGTTGCCGGCCTCCTTGTTGGCGGCGTCCGCCTGGGTCTTGGCGTCCTTGGCGTGCTGCTCGGCCTCGTCGGCCAGCTTCACCGCGGTCCTGGCTTCGGTGGCTGCGTCCTGGGATGCCTTGATGGCGTCGGCTGCGGCGCTGGTCGCGGTCTTCACCGCCGCGTCCGCCTTCAGCTTGTCCGCCTGCGCGGCGTCCGCGTCGGAGCGGGCCCGTTTGGCGGCTGCCTCGGCGCGGGTGGCCGCGGCGTCGGCGTCGGCTGCGGCCTTCGTTGCCGCGTCCGCCTCGGAACGGGCCTTGGTCGCTGCTGCTTCTGCGTCGTCGGCGTGTTCGTCCGCCTCGTTGGCGGCGGTGCGGGCGGCGTCCGCTGCGTCATCGGAGTCGAGGGAGTCGGCGTAGGCGTCCTTGGCGTCGGCCTTGGCGCGGGCGGCGGCGGCCTTCTGCTCGGCGTCCCAGGCGTCGTCGCGTTTGTCCTTGGCGTCGTCGCGGGCCTTGACCGCGTCGTCGCGCTTGCCTTCGGCGGTCTTCTCGGCGGCCTCGGCCTTGTCCTTGGCGTCCTTCGCGGCGGTCGCCTGGGTCTCGGCGTTCTTCTTGTGCTCGGCGGCCTCGGCCTGCTTGGCTGCGGCGGTCTCCTTCTCCGCCTTGGCCGTCTTCTCCTCGGCCTCGGCGGCGAGCCGCTTGGCGTGTGCGTCGGCGGCGGCTGCCTTGGCGTCGCCCTCGGCCTTGAGGGCGTCGGTGAGCTTGGCCTCCGCGGTCTCCTTGTCCTTCTTCGCGTTGTCCCGGTGGATCTTTGCCGCATCGGCGGCTGCCTTCGCCTGCCACTCGGCCGCCTTGGCGGCCTCCTTGCGGAACTCGGCCTTCGACTGGGCGGCTTGGGCCAGGGCACGCTGTGTGATGGTCTGGGTGTCGCCGGCGGAGGCGCGGGTGGCGGCCTCGGCGGTCTCGGCGGCCTTCTCCATTGCCTGCAGAGCAGCGACCGAACCCTTGGTCACCTGGTCCTTCTGCTGGCCGACCAGCAGACCGCGACCCCTGGGTGCGCCGTTGGTGTCGGCGATGCCATAGGCGGCCTGGATGGCCGAGTCCGACGTCGTGGCGGCCTTCTGCGCCGTGGCGAGCTGTGCCTGGACGGCGGCGAGCTGCTTCTTCGCCTCCGCCTGCGCACTCGTGACGTTCGCCTTGGCCTTGTCCACGTCGGCCTTCGCCGGCGCGGTGCCGGTGTGGCCCTTGGGGACGATGCGGAGCTTCTGCGCGGTGGAGCCGTTGCACGCGTTGAGCAGGGCATCCTTGCCGTTGTCGAACGTGGCCAGGTTCAGACACTTGTCTGTGGCGATGTTGCGCAGCTCGTCCGCGGCGCGGACGTTGAACGTCCACTGCTGGGCCTTGCTGCTGCCGCAGTCCCGGATCTGGATCTTCGTGCCGTTGGCGTTGGCGCCGTTCAGCACCTCCAGGCATTTCTGCGCGTTGACGTTCAGCAGGGTGTAGTGGCCGTCGTAGACACCCCACAACTGCCACCTCTGGGCGCTGCTGTTGTTGCAGCTGTTGATCTGGACCGGGGAGCCGTTGGTCTTGGCAGCTCCCTGGACCTCAAGGCACTTGCCGGCGGCCCCCGGCACCTGGATCTCCAGCGGGGCGTCACCTATCCAGTTGAGGCCGCCCTCGGTGTAGTGGTCCAGCCAGCGGGTGGAGTAGTCCGCGATCCACGACTGGCCCAGGATCTTGCCCAGGGCGAAGGTGCCGTCCTGCAACGCCTTCGTGGCGGTGACGTTGGAGGCCAGGATCTGCTGGCGCTGCGTGGCCTGGGAAGCGATCTCCTGCTGCCACTCGGCGGACGCCTGGGCCACTTCCTTGCCGAGGACCCGGTCCGGGTCGATCGGGTCGTGCCACGCGCACGCGCCGAAGCGGGACTTCAGGTCCTCGACCGCGACGCGGAACTCCGGGGTGTCCGGGGTCGGAGCGGTGCGGGGGAAGCCGCCCGAGGACAGGAAGATGCGGGCGTCATCGGCGAACACCCTGGGAACGAACAACTGGTTGGGTTCGATCTTCCCGGAGTTCTTCTTCCACAGCGCCCACGCCTGCTGCTCCTGCGGCGTCCCCCCGCTGGCGTACAGCTGGTCACCGATCGCGACCGCGGCAGCCTTCGTGCTGTCGTCGGCAGTGGGCGACGGTTCGTAGAAGGGCGAGAACAGATCGATGCCCCGGCCCCATGTCTGGTAGATCCACGGAAGCAGCCCGATCTTGTCGTAGATCTTGTTCGCGTCCTGCGGCGCGCCGGGGTATGAGTCCAGGCCGCTGACGGCGCTGGTCCATGCCTGTCCTTGGTCTCCGACCTTCTTCTGCCATTGGCCGCTGTTGTCCTCATCGGCATCGAAGGCCAGATGCAGCGGGGTCCTGACGTCGTTCAGGTCCCGGTTCAGCTTCTGATGGAGCTGATCGGACGGCAGCCCGATGGCGCCCTGAGCCAGGCCGAACAGGTTCGGCCCGCCCTTGCGCAGGGCATCAACCGCCACGCACTGGTCCGCGCGCAGCTGTTCAGCGGCCTTGGTGTCGTAGCCGTCGTAGGAATCCCCTACGAGGCTTGCGTCATCGTGGTCCGAGAGACCGGCGAGGTCGGGTCGCACAGCAAGGCCGACGACGACCGCGACTGCGGTCAGCAGAACGAGGATTCGGGCAACCAGCCCTGTCTTTCCAACGGTTGGTGTGAAGGATCTTCGTGATCGGAAAGGCAACGGAGCATCACTTTCTTCTTCAGAACGTGTATGCGCCGGATGGTCGGCCGCTGCTCCGCAGAGCAGTGGATTTCAAGGGCTCACTGGAACTTCAGAAGTGCAGGTCCCTGGACGGGCTTACGCACATGGCTGGCCACTGCGACGGCATGGCGGTGCAACCCTCCCCGTGAGCGACGGCGTTCCCCCGGTCGCTGACTGATGTGCGCCTACGAAGTGGTCAGGCTCCGTCGGCGCGCGGCATCACTGTAGACACACACAGAAGTGTTGGTACAGGTGTTTCTGTGGGGTTTCTGTGTGCGGGGGTGGCTGACCGACTACCGCCCCGGTGCGGCCAGCTCGCACCAGACCGTCTTGCGGTCCGCTCCCTGATCGACGCCCCAACGCTGGGCGAGTACGTCGACCAGCATCAGGCCGCGGCCGGACTCGGCCTCTTTAGAGGCGGACAGGAGGGTGGGCAGCGCGCGAGGGTCCGGATCGGTGACCTCGACACGGGTGTGACCGAGGTCCGTGCCGGTGACGCGGACGGTCACGGGTGTGCCCTCGCCGAGGTGGTCGATGACGTTCGTCAGCAACTCCGTTGCGCACAGGCGGACTTCGAAGTCGTGGGTGCGGAGGTGGTGGCGCAGCTCCGGTACGGCCTTCGGGGTCGCGAGCAGGTTGAGTTCGAACGTCACTGCTCGGCTGCCGTCTTCCGGAGAGCGGTGGCCAGCGCCTGGGCCGTCGCGGTGTTGCAGTTCCCGAGTGCGATGAGGCCGGCGGGCGGTGTGTGCGTACCGGCGAAGCTCGGGAGGTCCACGCGCAGGGAGGGCAACGTGATGCCGTGCAGGGCCAGGGAGGTGCGGAGTTCCTCCACGCAGAGGGGCACGTCGTAGGCCGTGGGGGAGTGGTCGGGCATGGGGTGGGGCCTTCCTCTTCCTGTGCGTTGCGTGACGAACTCCTCACAGGTTGTCGTTGAGATCGCTACCGTGAAAGGGGTTTCGCGTTCGCGAGCGGGACAGCGGAAGGTGAACGATGGCACGACGCAAGGACATTGACGGCTCGATGAGCGTCCCGACGTTCTACGGCAAGGAGTTGAGGTGGAAGAGGGAGGCCGCCGGGCTGTCGTTGGAGGCGCTGCTCGAGGGCAGCTTCTACGGCAAGACGTTCCTCAGCGACATCGAGCGCGGGGAGCGGAGGATGCCGATCGATCTGGCTCGGCATGCGGATCGGGTGCTGGGGACTGACGGGTTTTTCGAGCGGCACTGCGAGGACGTGCGGAAGGCGCGCAAGGGGGCTCACGCCGAGTACTTTGTCGACGTCCTGGAGATGGAGAAGCGTGCGCAGGAGATCGAGGAGTGGGATCCATCCCTGATTCCGGGACCGCTACAACTGGAGCCGTACATCAGAGCTGTTGTCCTGGCAGCCCACCCAACGCACACCGAGGCGGAGGTGGCAGCGAAGGTCGCGGCTCGACGGGAACGCGCATGGCTCTTCGAGGACGAGCGGGCACCCGAGACCTGGCTCGTGCTGCACGAGTCGCTTCTGCGGAACCCGATCATTGCGCCTGACGATATGGCCGACCAGCTTGCCCACATCGCGGAGGTTGCCCGCAGGCGCCGGTCATTTCCGCAGATCCTTCCGCGGAACTCGGGTGCGCATCCCTTCATGATGGGCACTGCAAGGTTCATGACCTTCGCCGACGCCCCGCCGGTCATGTACACCGAGGGAATGTACAGCGGCCAGCTGATCGATGACCCCGGGCTCGTGAGGCAGTATGCCAAGGCGTATGGACGCCTCAGGGCCGCCGCGCTGCCGTCCGAGGCGTCCCTGAAGCTGATCGAGCAAGCAGCAGAGGACTATCGAAATGGCAAGCAACCTGCGTGACTTGGGCCCTGTGACGTGGCGCAAGAGCAGCTACAGCAATGGTGATGGCGGGCACTGTCTCGAAGTTGCTGAGGACTTCCCAGGCGCCGCCCTCTGGCGCAAGTCGATCTACAGCAGCGACTTCGAGGACGCCTGCGTCGAAGTCGCCCACAACATCCCCGGACTCGTCCCCGTCCGAGACTCCAAGGCCCCCCAAGGCCCCGCCCTCATCCTCACCGCCGCCGCCTGGGCGCCCTTCGTCTCCTCGCTCAAGGGCTGAACTGAGCCCGGGGGCTAAGCCCCCGGGGCTTTAACTACTCAAAGGTCGAAGCGCTCAAGGTCCCGCAACCAGGCCCGTGCCGAGCTGTCCGACGGCGCCCGCCAGTCACCCCGCGGCGACAGCGAACCCCCGGCCGAGACCTTCGGCCCATTAGGCATCGCCGACCGCTTGAACTGCGCGAACGCGAAGAACCGTCGGCAGAACACCTCCAGCCAGCGCCGGATCTCCGGCAGGTCGTAGGCCACCCGCTTGGCCTCGGGGAACCCGGGAGGCCAGGCCCCACCCTCCACGTCCTGCCACGCATGCCACGCCAGGAAGGCGATCTTCGACGGCCGGAAGCCGTACCGCAGCACATGGAAGAGCGTGAAGTCGTGCAGCGCGTACGGCCCGATCTTGGACTCGGTGGACTGCATCTCCTCGCCCGGCACCAGCTCCGGGCTGATCTCGGTGTCGAGAATCGCGGCCAGGATCTTCCCGGTCTCCTCGTCGAACTGCCCGCTGCTGATGACCCACCGGATCAGGTGCTGGATCAGCGTCTTCGGTACACCCGAGTTGACGTTGTAGTGGCTCATCTGGTCGCCCACGCCGTACGTGGACCAGCCGAGCGCCAGCTCCGACAGATCGCCCGTGCCGAGCACGATCCCGCCCCGCTGGTTGGCCAGCCGGAACAGATAGTCCGTCCGCAGACCCGCCTGCACGTTCTCGAAGGTGACGTCGTACACCGGCTCACCGGACGCGAACGGATGGTCCATCTCCTGCAACATCAGCCGTGCCGTCGGCGTGATGTCCAGCTCGGCCGCAGTGACACCCAGAGACCGCATCAACGCATGCGCGTTGTCCTTCGTGTGGTCACTCGTGGCGAAACCGGGCAGCGTCCAGGCCAGGATGTCGCTGCGCGGGCGCCCCGCCCGGTCCATCGCCCGCGCGGCGACGATCAGCGCATGCGTGGAGTCGAGGCCACCGGACACCCCGATGACGACCTTCGGCCCGCCGATGGACGCCAGCCGCTGCTGAAGCCCCTCGACCTGGATGTTGTACGCCTCGAAGCAGTCCAGCGCGAGCCGCTCGGCATCGGCCGGCACGAACGGGAAACGCTCCAGGCGACGACGCAGCCCCAAATCAGTGACCGGCGGATCGAGCTCGAACCCGACCGTCCGGAAGTCACTCGTCCGCGCCCGGTGCGTACGGCGGTTGTCGTCGAACGTGCCCATCCGCGCCCGCTCCTGCCGCAGCAGGTCGAGGTCCACGTCGGCCACCGCGTACTCGTCGCCGAGCGGGAACCGCTCGGTCTCCGCGAGCAGCACGCCGTTCTCGTAGACCATGGCCTGGCCGTCCCAGGACAGGTCGGTGGTCGACTCGCCGAGCCCGGCCGCCGCGTAGACGTACGCGGCCAGGCAGCGGGCGGACGCCGAGCGGCACAGCAGCTTGCGGTCCTCGGCCCGCCCGACCGTGATCGGGCTGCCGGAGAGGTTGACCAGGAGCGTCGCTCCGGCGAGCGCCGCCTCCGCGCTGGGCGGCACCGGCACCCACATGTCCTCGCAGATCTCCGCGTGCAGCACGAGCCCGGGGACGTCGTCCGCCGCGAACAGCAGATCCACGCCGAAGGGGACCGCCTCGCCGCCGACGCGGATCGACCCGCCGCGTTCATCCGCACCGTCGGCGATCTGCCGACGCTCGTAGAACTCCCGGTAGTTCGGCGGATACGACTTCGGTACGACACCGAGGACGCGGCCGCGGTGCACGATCACCGCGCAGTTGTAGATCCGGTTGCGGTGCCGCAGTGGGGCCCCGACGACCAGCACCGGCAGCAGTTCCGCCGACCCGGCCACCACCTCCCCGAGCGCCTCCTCGACCTGGTCGAGCAGCGCGTCCTGCAGCAGCAGGTCCTCGATCGAGTAGCCGCACAGCACCATCTCCGGGAAGACGGCGACGGCGACCCCCTCCTCGGCGCACCGGCGTGCATGGCGCAGGACCGCTTCGGCGTTGGCATGCGGGTCGGCGATGACGGTGTGGCCCGTACACGCTGCGACGCGTGCGAAGCCGTGCTGATAGATCGACCAGAAGTTCAAGGCAGGCACGAGCGTCAGTGTAATCGTCAGAGCGACGCGATGGGTGGTGCGGGGGTGGTGTGCGACCCCGGGCACGCCGAAGGGGCGCGGGATGAACACATCCCGCGCCCCCTCAGGTGCTGTTACCGGTCGTGCCTCAGGGCTTGTGGTACGAGTCCACGTACCCGGTCGCGGGCGAGCCCACGCCGGTGACGTCGTCGTAACCCTTCACCGCGGACAGCGAGCTGTCCTTGCCGAGGCTGCGGACCGAGGTGGCCAGGCCGCCGGTGGCGTCGTAGCCGTTGACGAAGTCGACGCGTGCCACCGCCAGGTCCTTGCCCGTCGGCTTGTCGATGACGTCGTGGTAGACACCCTTGCCGTAGCGGGCGTAGATCTCCGGGTTGGCGAAGCCGATGGCCTTGCCGCCCCGTGCCTCCTGGGCCAGGGCCTGGACGGCCGCGATCACCGGAGCGGCGAGCGAGGTGCCGCCGATGCGGTACTCGTCGTAGCCCAGCGTCCCGTCCGGCAGGGTCTGCGTCTGGCCGACCTTGAAGCCGGTGTTCGGGTCGGCGATCGCCGAGATGTCCGGGACGACGCGGTTGCCGGCGGCGTTGTTGGCCGTGGCGAGCGCGTTCGGGACGATGCCCTTCTGGTAGTAGGGCGCGGCGACCGTCTTGCTGGTGCCACCACCCGCACCCGAGGTGAACGCGCCGGGGAAGTTGGTCCAGCTCTTGCCGTCCGCGGACAGCAGAGCCTTCTCGGTACCCCAGCCGGTCTCCCACTGGTAGGTGTCGTTCTTGCCGACCGCCAGCGAGGTACCGCCGACCGCCGTCACCCACGCCGAGTTGGCCGGGGTGTCGACCTGCTTCGTACCGGTGTTGGCGACCTCGTCGCCGTTGTCACCGGAGGAGAAGTAGAAGCCGATGCCCTCGACCGCACCGAACTGGAACACCTGGTCGTAGGCGGCAGCGAGGTCCGGCGTCTGGTTGGCCTCGATGTCGCCCCACGAGTTGGACACGATGTCGGCGAGGTGGTTGTCGACCACCTTGCTCAGCGAGTCCAGCAGGTCGTTGTCCAGGCAGGAGGCTGCGCCCACGTACGTGACGTCCGCGGCCGGCGCGACCGCGTGCACGGCCTCGACGTCCAGGGTCTCCTCGCCGTACCAGCCGGCGGCGGAGCAGTCCTTGGTGTTCGTGTACTTCTTGGGCAGCACCTGGTGCAGCTGCCCGGTCGACCACTTGGCGTCGCCGTGCTTGCCCGCGTACGTCTGCGCGTCGAAGGCGATGGACGGCGAGGCGTACGCGTCCGTGATGGCGACGCGGACACCCTTGCCGGTGTACTTGCCCGCACCGTAGGCGGCGCGCAGCTGCTTGCCGGTGTAGCCCTGGACTGCGTACGGGATCTTCGAGCCGTACGCGTCCGGCAGCGTGCTCGCGATGTTCGAGCCGTAGTACGAGGAGAACGGCCCGGAGTTGCGGAACACGGTCTCCGGCGGCGGCAGTTGATCGTCGTGGGTCGCCTTGTGCGGCGCGTTGTCCAGGCCGGTGACGGTCAGGACGGCGCCCTTCAGGCTGTCCGGAGCGGAGGCGGTCTTCGCCGGCGCCCGGTAGGTCTTCGACCCCTTGGTGTAGTTGTGCAGCTGGGTGCCGAACGCCTTCTCGGCGGCGGCCACGTCACCGGTGACGGAGACGTAGTGCTGCGTGACGCCCGTGACCTTCAGGCCCGCGGACCTGAGCCACGACTTGACCGCGGCCACCTGGGCCTTGGTCGCGCCGTAGCGGGCCGCAGCCTGCTTGGCGCTCAGGTACTTGCCGTACGCGGCCGAGCTCGGGTCGGACACGGCCTTCGCGTACGCGGCGAGGCCCGCCGCGTCCTTGCCCGCGAAGTAGACCCGGGCGGAGACCTGGGAGCTGTCGGAGGCAGCGCCCTTGTCCGCCTTGGCCGTCGCCCACACGGGCTTGGTGCCCGCGAGTGCGTCCCGGCCGGGATTGTCCGCGGCGTGCGCCGCGGGTATGCCGAGCGCCAGCGCACCCGCGACCATGGGCAGAGTTGCTGCCATGCTCACGAGGCGCAGTTTGGCGCGGTTGGATCTCATAGAACCCCCTGCGATGCGGTTCTTCGCATGTGTGGTCGGTCGTCGCAGTGATCCGCGTAGACAAGCCGCGCCGCGGCGGAAGCGCGGGCATTGGATCAAGCGATGGGGGCCACTCTTTCGATGAACCGTTCATGCCAGGGGAATGCTAAAGCCAAGAGAAGCCCAAGGAACGGTCAGGCAGGGCGATTTGAGGCTTTCGTCCTTACGGCAGTGTTACGAGAGCTGCTAGGAACGCGCTTTCGCCCCCCGCGCCCTGAGCATGTCCGCCATCAGTTGAATCTCCGACTGCTGAGCGTCGACCATGCCCTGCGCAAGACTCTTCTCCACTCCCACCTTGCACTTGGCGACACAGCCCTCGGCCATGTGGATGCCACCCTTGTGATGGTCCGTCATCAGCTGCAGATAGAAGACCTCGGCCTGCTTGCCGCTGAGCGTGCCGAGTTTCTTCAGCTCCGTGTTGGTCGCCATGCCGGGCATCAGCGCGCCGTCCTTGCCGGAGGCCATGTCGCCCATGCCCATCCAGGTCATCGGCGGATCCGCCGACACCTTCGGCAGCCCCCACAGGTCCAGCCAGCCCAGCAGCATGCCGCGCTGGTTGGCCTGCGTCTGCGCGATGTCGTATGCAAGCCGCCGCACGTCCGCGTTCTTCGTGCGGTCGCGCACGATGTACGACATCTCGACGGCCTGCTGATGATGCACCGCCATGTCCCGCGCGAACCCGGCGTCCGCGGAGTCGGCGGACGGCGTGCTCGTGCTCGCGTCCGACCCGCCGTCCTCGGCGACCGCGTAGGTGATCGCACCCGCCGCGACGAGCGCCGCCGCCGCGGTACCCGCGATCCAGCCGATGTGCTTCTTCACGTCACATCGTCCCGCCGGTGCACGAGGCACCCGGCTCCGGGGTCTGCTTGCCCTGCACATACGTCTCGAAGAACTTGGCGACCTTCGGGTCGTCGGCGCTCGTCACGCTCAGCTGGTGCCCCCACGCCGACAGCTCGATCGGGGAGGTCTGGTTCTGGTACGGGCTCATCAGCGAGTACGGCGTCTGCTTCACCTTCGCCGCCAGCGTGTCCACGTCGGACTTCTTCGCCTTGTCGGTGTACGTCACCCAGACCGCGCCGTGCTCCAGCGCGTGCACGGCGTTCTCGTCGTGCACGGCCTTGGTGTAGACGTTGCCGTTGCAGTTCAGCCAGACCTGGTTGTGGTTGCCGCCGACCGGCGGGTGCATCGGGTACTTCACGGTCCCGGCGACATGGGTGCGGGCCAGCTTGCCCGTCCAGGTCCGCACACCGTCCTTGCCGGTCACGAAGTGCCCCGGGCCGTCTCCCGAGGACTTCGAGTCGCTCGCAGAGTCGTTCTTCTTGCCGTCCTGCGACTTCACGACGAAGACACCGCCGACCACCAGACCGGCGACGACCAGCACGCTCGCGCCGATCGTCAGGATCCGGTTGCGCCGCTCGCGGGCCTGCTCGGCACGCCGCATCTCCTCTATTCGCGCCTTGCGTGCCGCGCTGTTGCTCTTCTTGGCGGTGGCCATGGAAGTGTCCTTCTGGGGGAATCGGGTGGGGGGTGGGAGAAAAAGTGTCGGGCGGGTCGCCTGATCGTAGTGGGAGACCGGTGACGTTTTGCAGACGGGGCACGGGAAAGCCGGGCCCTGCGAAGGCGCTCATTGCCTTCTGACGGGTCTCCCATTACGGATGTCGGTCCGAGCAGGCAAGATGGGCGGTGAGCAGTACACCCGCTGTTGGTGAGGCGTTCAGACCGAGGTCGGTCGGCCGATCATGGTCGGCAACGCGCACGAAATGCTGTTGTGGTGTGATGCTCAGGTGCCCGACCGCCTCCTGTGGGACAGGGAGACAGGCGGCCTGACCAGCAAGGATGGGGAAGCGGAAGATGGACAAGCAGCAGGAGTTCGTGCTCCGGACACTGGAGGAGCGCGACATCCGGTTCGTACGGCTGTGGTTCACGGACGTGCTGGGCTTCCTCAAGTCCGTCGCCGTGGCCCCGGCCGAGCTCGAGCAGGCCTTCGACGAGGGCATCGGCTTCGACGGCTCGGCGATCGAGGGCTTCGCCCGGGTCTACGAGTCCGACATGATCGCCAAGCCGGACCCGTCGACCTTCCAGATCCTGCCCTGGCGCGCCGAGGCCCCCGGCACCGCCCGCATGTTCTGCGACATCCTCATGCCGGACGGCTCCCCGTCCTTCGCCGACCCGCGCTACGTCCTCAAGCGCGCCCTGACCCGCGGCTCCGACCTGGGCTTCACCTTCTACACCCACCCGGAGATCGAGTTCTTCCTGCTGAAGGACCGCCCGCTGGACGGCACGCGCCCGACCCCGGCCGACAACTCGGGCTACTTCGACCACACCCCCCAGAACATCGGCATGGACTTCCGCCGCCAGGCGATCACCATGCTGGAGTCGATGGGCATCTCGGTCGAGTTCTCCCACCACGAGGGCGCACCCGGCCAGCAGGAGATCGACCTCCGCTACGCCGACGCGCTGTCCACGGCGGACAACATCATGACCTTCCGCCTGGTCATGAAGCAGGTGGCGCTGGAGCAGGGCGTCCAGGCGACGTTCATGCCGAAGCCGTTCTCGGAACACCCGGGATCCGGCATGCACACGCACCTCTCCCTCTTCGAGGGCGACCGCAACGCGTTCTACGAGTCCGGCTCGGAGTACCAGCTCTCCAAGGTCGGCCGCTCCTTCATCGCGGGCCTGCTGAAGCACGCGGCGGAGACCTCCGCGGTCACCAACCAGTGGGTGAACTCCTACAAGCGCATCTGGGGTGGCTCGGAGCGCACGGCCGGCGCCGGCGGCGAGGCCCCCTCGTACATCTGCTGGGGCCACAACAACCGCTCGGCCCTGGTCCGCGTCCCGATGTACAAGCCCGGCAAGACCGGCTCCGCGCGGGTCGAGGTCCGCTCGCTGGACTCGGGCGCGAACCCGTACCTGGCGTACGCGGTGCTCCTGGCCGCCGGCCTGAAGGGCATCGAGGAGGGCTACGAGCTCCCGCCGGGCGCCGAGGACGACGTCTGGGCCCTCTCGGACGCCGAGCGCCGCGCCATGGGCATCGAACCCCTCCCGCAGAACCTCGGCGAGGCCCTGACCCTGATGGAGCGCAGCGACCTGGTCGCCGACACCCTGGGCGAGCACGTCTTCGATTTCTTCCTGCGCAACAAGCGGCAGGAGTGGGAGGAGTACCGCTCCGAGGTGACGGCGTTCGAGCTGCGGAAGAACCTGCCGGTGCTGTAGGGGCAGGTCAGGGCGGTTCTTCCCGCTGATGGCTGGTAGGGCCGACGGTCGCGGACCGTCGGCCCTGCTGCGTCTCGCGGGCTCTGGGCCGTCTATGGGCCGTCACAACGAATCCGCAACGCGCTATCGGCACCTTCACTGTCGGCTCAGGCTGTCTAGGACAACCATCCAGCGTTGCTCGACGGCAGCGGCGTGCTGTCACCTTGGCGGAGCGGCCAAGCGCCTGGACCAACAGCTTGTACGGCTTGGCCGCGACCTGACCGCTCGGCTGCAGGTAGTAGCCATCGCCGATGCGGAGAGGGTCGATGGACGCCAGCGGCACGAAGCCGCCGATCTCGATCGCCCGCGGGGTCGGCAAGGGGAGCTGCCGCAGTTCCTCGTCCGCGATCGGGATGATCACCTCGTCCGCGTCCCTGCTCTTCTTCACCCACTCGTAGCCCTTGCCGATCTCATCCTGAGAGACCTCACGGTCCTCCAGATCGCACACCTTCTTCACCCGCACCCGACCCATGTCCTCCAGGTGGTACTGGTGGAAGCGGATGCTGTGGTCCTCGGTTGCGCTGTCCCGAACCCGACCAGCGCGGCCGCCTGGTCGAGATCCGCGACAACCTCCTCGCCCGCATCATCGAGGCCGAACGCGAGGGCTGGCTTGGCGAGCTGGAAGGACTTGAAGTCAGCCTTGCGGGAGCCCAGGACAAGCTCGCCCAGTTGGATGCCGAACAAGCCCGCCGCAGCACCGCCGTGGACCTCGGCATCCCGACCTTCCCCGACATCGCCGGCCGGCACGGCAGCGCACCCCTGCAGCCGTGAGGCCCTCCACTACCGGTGCGTGCGGAGTCCGTCGAGGATGAGCGCGAGCATGTGGGGGGCCCGGTCCACGGGGCTGGACGCGGCACGCCACAATGCGCCGGTCAGCTGGAGGAAGTCCCCAGGTGTGGCGTCCACACGGATGCTTCCGTCCTTCTTGCCGGCGTCGAGGAGTTCTGTGATCGCGGCGATGACCGGCCCGTAACTCTGCTCGCTGATCGCCTGGTGCACGCCCGGGGTGAGTGCGTCGCCGAGGCCGTGCTTTCGCCGCATGGCCTCGACGAGGTCCATCGTCCAGTGTCGGAGGGCTTCCAATGGCGGCATCTGGGCCAGTAGGTCGGGCACGGTGCCGGTGATGCGTGCCACCTCGTCCTGGTTGACGGCCAGGACGAGCGCCTCGCGCGTGGGGAAGTTGCGGTAAAGGGTGCCCGCGCCGACTCCGGCGCGCTGGGCGATCTGGTTCATCGACGTGCTGCCGTCCGCGGTGAGCGCTTCGCGTGCGGCGGCGAGGATGCGTGCCCTGTTCTCACGGGCGTCTGAACGGACCACGGGACCTCACGTTGCTAAGTGGAGAGTTCTCCACTACGTTATGTGGAGAGCTCTCCACATACTTTAAGGAGCGTCATGCATTACATCAAGCTCGGCATGACCGGCCTCGACGTGTCCCCGATCGCGATCGGTGCGATGACCTACGGCGACCCCGACCGCGGGCACCCCGTCTGGTCGAAGGGCGAGGAGGACGCGCGCCCGCTCATCAGGCACGCACTGGAGGTGGGGATCAACTTCTTCGACACCGCGAACATGTACTCCAACGGCTCCAGCGAGGAGATCCTCGGCCGCGCGCTCAAGGACTTCGCCGACCGCGATGCCGTGGTGATCGCCACGAAGCTGCGCCACCCGATGCGGCTGGGACCGAACGGCCGCGGCCTGTCGCGCAAGGCGATCATGACCGAGGTCGACCACTCGCTGCGCCGCCTCGGCACGGACTACATCGACCTCTACCAGATCCACCGCAACGACCACGCCACCCCGTGGGAGGAGACGCTGGAGGCACTCAGCGACCTCGTCAAGGCCGGCAAGGTGCGCTACCTCGGCGCCTCGTCCATGCACGCCTGGGAGTTCGCGAAGGCGCTGCACCTGCAGAAGCAGAACGGCTGGGCACGGTTCGTGTCGATGCAGGACCACTACAACCTGCTCGCCCGCGAGGAGGAGCGGGAGATGATCCCGCTGTGCCTGGACGAGGGCGTCGGCACGATCATCTGGTCGCCGCTGGCCCGCGGCCGTCTCGCCCGCGCGTGGGACGATGCCCGCTCGACGGCGCGCTCCGAGACGGACGGCGCGTACGCGGACACCCTCTACTCGCCCGAGCAGGAGGCGTCCAACCACGCCATCATCGACGCGGTCGGACAGGTCGCGGACGCGCACGGCGTCAGCCGCGCACAGGTGGCGCTCGCCTGGCTGCGCCGCCAGCCGGTCGTCACCGCACCCCTGGTCGGCGCCGGCTCGATCCGGCAAATCGACGAGGCCGTGGCCTCTCTCGACATCGCACTGAGCGACGAGGATGTGCGCGCCCTGGAGGCCCCGTACACCCCCCGCCACGACTGGCAGGGCGTATCCGACGAGGCCGAGATGGAGGCCATCCGCAAGCGCGTTCCCGGCATGGCTCTCGCATGAACCCCATCGTCCGCTCCGGCGCCGCTGCCCGCGCCGGAGCCCTCCTCATCCTTGTCGGCCCGCTCGTGTCCTGGGTCGCCGAGTTCATCACCGCCGCCGCATGGCAGGACCCGCCGTACTCGCCCCTGTACAACTGGGTCAGCCACCTCGGCCTGACCGGCCCTCCGCAGACCGCGTTCGGGCAGGTCGCCAACTCCCCCCTCGGTGCCGTCATGGACACCGGCTGGGTGATCTACGGCACCCTCCTGATCGTCGGCACGTTTCTCGTGTTCGACCCGCGCAAGGGCGCCCGCCCCATCGTCATCGTGAGCCTCGCCGTCCTCGCCGGTGTCGGAGTCTCGCTCGTCGGCATCTTCCAGGGCTCCAACGCCAACGTCGACAACGGCCTGATCGCCTTCCACACCGTCGGCGCGCAGGGCGTCATGCTCGCCGGCAACATCATGGCGATCGCCGTCGGAACCGGCGGAACCCGCATCGGTCTCACCAGGGGCCGCTCGATCGCGAGCACCGCGCTCGGCACCGCTGGACTGATCGCATTCCCCCTCTTCATGACCGATGTGTTCACCGGCTGGATGTGGAACATCGGCCTGTTCGAGCGCGCCGTCATCTACCCGATCATGATCGGCCACGCCCTCCTCGGAAGCAGCGTGGCCGCCACCCAGCGCCACCGTGCGACGCACCCGCCGGCACCCCTTACCGCACGAGCCGAGAGCTGAAGGAGAGACAGATGACACGAGTACTGGTCACCGGAGGAACCGGATTCATCGGGAGCTGGTGCGTCCAGGCCCTGCTGGATGCCGGGCACACCGTCCGCACCACGGTCCGCGACCTGCGGCGCGAGCCGGCGCTGCGCTCCTGGCTGCACGCGGCCACACCGTTCGACGACGACCGGCTCACCGTCGTGCGCGCCGACCTCGAACACTCCGAGAGCTGGGACGCTGCTGTCGCCGACTGCGACTTCGTCCTCCACGTCGCCTCGCCGACCCTGCGCCACACGCCGACGAACGACGACGACCTGGTGGTCCCCGCGCGCGAGGGTGTCCTGCGGGTGCTGCGCGCAGCCCGCAACGCCGGTGTGCGCCGGGTCGTCCTGACCAGCGCCTTCGGCGCCATCGGGATCGGGCACCCCCCGCGCTCGACCCCCTTCACCGAGGAGGACTGGACAGACGTCGATAGCGACATCCCGCCCTACCAGCGGTCCAAAACACTCGCCGAACGCGCCGCCTGGCAGTTCATCCAGGACGAAGGCGGTGGCCTGGAACTGACGGCGGTTCATCCCGTGGGGGTCCTTGGACCCCTGCTCGGCCTGGACGACCCGCCATCTCTGCGTCTCGTCCGCAGAATGCTCGAAGGACAGGTTCCCGCGTGCCCTCCCTTCGGGATGGGCTTCGTCGACGTGCGCGACGTCGCGGACCTGCACCTGCGCGCGATGACCGATCCGGCAGCCGCCGGCGAACGCTTCCTGGCCATCGCCGGGCACAGCCTGCGCGTCATCGACATCGCACGCATCCTGCACGACCGCCTCGGTGAGCGCGCCGCGAAGGCCCCGACCCGTGAACTGCCCGTGTGGGTCGCCCGCACACTGGGCATCGTGAACCCGGAACTGCGCCTGCTCAAGCACCAGCTCGGCCGGGATCTCGACGCCACAAGCTCCAAGGCGGAGAAGCTCCTCGGATGGCGGGCTCGTCCCATCGAGGACACCATCGCGGAGACCGCCGAGAGCCTCCTCGCCCACGGCGTCGGGGAATGACCGGCTCGTAACCGACCGACGCGGCAGCCTTGAGGCGCCGAAGGTGCGTTGGACTGGTGACCCGGAGCGACTGTGTCCGCTGGTCCTGGGGCCGCGCCAGCGTTCGGTGCGGGCCGCCTGATTGCCCGGTGGTTGAGCGGGGACGGGAGGCTCCGGACTGGCATGGCAACCGGCATGTTCCGCAGTCGCCCGTCCCTTAGCCGGTGAAGGCATCAGCGTCGTGGGTGAAGAGAGAAGTGGCTCTGCGTATCGGCAGGGCGTGTCCGCCGAGCGTCCTCATCCACGTCGCTCCTGCCGCAGGCCAGTCCGCAGAGTCAGCGGAGCTTGAAGACGCGCCAGTTCAGAGAAGTGACCAGGCCGAAGCTGATAGCGCCTGACCAGATGGTTCGGGGCATAACCGACCTCCGCGATGACCCCGAGCACAACCAGCCTATGGGCCGTCCCATAGCTCAGCATCCGGGCAGAGGAGGGTTATCCACATCCCCAAGCAGAGTCCCAAGGGCACGTTTTAGCGCAGCGACCCGAGCAGCGCGTCTACACACACCGTCACAGTCCCGTCACAGCCTGAGGGCGATGGCTACCGATCAAGCGTCGAGTCGCTGAACTATGGTGACAGCGCTAGAGAGGATGGCTCTCCAATGGGGAAGAAGAGCAACAATAAGAAAAAGAAGCCTCGCGGGGGACAGCGCGAGTACCAAGGACTGCTGGGCGGTACCGCTCAAGCCGCGTCACCCGAAGCGGAGACGGCTAAGGTCGACCCCTATGCCGAAGTAAGTCAGGGCGATGTCAAATGGTTCAACGGGGAAAAGGGAATTTCTGGAGGAATGGGATTTCAGAGGACTTCCAGTTTCCTTTCGGAACCAGCCGTTAGTCGATTCGACTATCCGAAGATGACTCATGTGAAGGTGATTGGTAGCAATACCGGCGACATCGACAGTACCAACACTACCGAGGTGACGGGCGGCCTCGGATCAGGTGACGTGAGCTGAGCTAGGCACAGTGGCTGCCGGGGAGATCATCGCTCAATTCATCGGCCGAGAGCTTGAGTCTCTTCGGCAGCGACGAGTCGGTATCGAGGGGCGAGCCGTCGCGGTGATAACAACCAGCGGCACTCTCGTGACCCTCCAATTGGCCTTCGTGACAGCAGTTGCTCCACGGGTGGCAGTGAAACCCACTTCAATTCGAACATTCTTACTCATTTCCCTCTCTGGCTTTGTCGCGGCTGCGGCACTTGGCGTGATTGCCAACATGCCCAACAGGGGTCATGAGATTGAACCCGCCTCCTTGCTTCAAATGATCACCTGGCCCTACTGGGATGCGGAAGATGCACTAGCGAAGCAGGAGATAGCCAGAGAACAGCTCAACACATGGGCGCTAGTTCTCCGAGCAGTAAGCCGCAAGGGGAAACTACTCCTGGCAGCAATTGCGGCGGAGCTGTTTGGTATCTCATCTATGAGCGTTGCAGTGTTTCTGATCGTGATCAGGACCTAGATACGGTAGGGACCCGGCATGGCGTTGATCGATCAGGAAGCCCTCGCGGCGAACCTTGAACTGGACATAACAAGCCTGCCAGGCAAACTGCACCTTTAAGAGTGTGGGCCTCGTAGTCCGTCCAGGCGCACATCAAGGGCAGCTTGGAAGGCGGGATGGATGGTGAATCCCACAGTCGTTTCCAGGTTGCTCGCACGTTCTGCGAACTCGGGAAATGTTCTGACGTAACGAACCGTGGCGGCATGTCCAGCAATGCAGCCGATAAACCCAATATTGTAAAGCATCCTAACCAATGGACCGTACCAGTCTGCCCAAGTCCCAGCCGGGTTGTCCCACATTCCACCAGTAAGCTCGGATAGCCAGTCCCGTCCCCTGAACCAACTTTCTGCCGGCAGGAGGGCGACGTTCTCAATCCGATGCGTGAATTCATCGTGGGACATGGGGATGACTGACCCAGCGAACCGCGAGAATACGTGGTCAATGTCTGGGTAAGTCATTTTCCACTCGTCGCGCAGCGCAAGCAGTCGTTTGTACGAATATCCGTCTTCGGCTGTTTTGATGTGCTCCCACGAGATATTTTGACTGCCCATTGATGCAGTAAGCGATTCATTCACAAAGGCGATGATGTCTCGTGGGCGCATCAAGGTTCGGTCGAGCATATAGTCGAAGGCATCGCCGCGCGTTGCGTTCGTACGTGGAAGGATAGACGAGAGTGAAGATTCCCGCATCCCGCGCTTGGCTGCAGCTACCCGGAATCGATCGTTCACTAGATCTCGTAACTCGCCAGGACTCCACCGCATGTGCATCGCGAGAGACCGGAACTTCTCTTCTTGGCCTCCACTTCTGTGTCCGAAGTCAAGATTCTCGAAGATGTTGGTCCGCAGGGCCACGATCACCTTCAGGTTTTGCACCCGCTGGAGATCTAGGACTGCCCTGAATAGGCAGCGAATCAATGAGTTAGTGATCTTCTCGTCAACCCAGTCACGATCAAGGTCGTCAATGACTACAAAGGTGAAGTTTTGTTTACTGTCGAGGATGTCCTCATCCAACACCTTGAGCATTTTGTTTAAGCGTGCCATCTGGGTTTCATTGACGATTCTTTGGAACCTCGCTGTAAGTTCACGACGAGTCTCTGTGGAGAAATTGTCAATACTTCCACCAGTTAGGGTTGCCGTGGCATTGAGGGGGGATGTGCCTGGCAGTCCAATCGTGCCTTTTGCTTCGTTCTGAATCCGCTCTTCGAAACGTTCAGTTATTTCCCGGACTCGCTCGTCGGCCTCAACCCAAAAGCGATCCTGAAATTGTTCCAAGTAGTCTAGTGCCGCCTTTTTTCCTGGGTCGCGCTTGATTTTTTCCCGCAGCGTAAGGAGAAAGTTCTTCTTTGCGTCGTAAGAGTCAACCTTGTACCGATGCCTGATGAGTTCGACGAGGAGCACATGTTTCCAGAGTGCAATAAATAGGGGGTCGAGGCTAACATTGAGCTCGTCAAGGTAGTGCATCACCCGGAGATTGGTAATGTAGTTCAAAGAGAGATCTTCCGGGGCGATGCGTACAACGTGGGTCGGATTTTCCTCTTCCAGGCGCTGGAGGACTGCCGACTTTCCGCTGCCAGTACGCGCGATCAGGAAGCAGCGTGAGTCGTCTTTGGATGCGATGGTCTCGAAATCGTCAGATCGGTAGAAGGCTTCCATCAATAGAGGATCTGCCTCCGCCTGCTCGCCACCGATGTTGAAGTTTGAACCACGTGCAGCCACGCAACCCCCTAGATGTGATGAGCGTCTCACTGTAGGAGTCCGTATGCGTGGCTGACTACCTGTTCGGCGAACTTCGGGTGGTTCGCGCCTCTGTGCGCCCCGAGGGTCAACGCCGCGCTCCATCTCTTCGCTACCCGCCAGTGGGTGGCATTGGCGGCGCTTACATGTGCGTCCATGTCGAGACGGAGGGGCGTCTCGCGCTCTCCAAGATCAGGATGAGACGCGGACGGGAATCAGATGATCTTGAGGGGTCGGCTTGGCTGTGGGCCCGGCGGGTGAGGAGCGGGCTTAGGTGGGCTATGCGTGGGCCAACGCGCTTGCAGCTTGCACCGCAAAAGCTGTTCGTGCTGGTCAGGGCACCTGTGCCCCCGAGTTCCGCAACGGCCTTGAAAACCGCTGCGAACTTGCGCGGTAGAACTTGCCCTACTGCATCAAGGTCCGCGCACGGCGCGGGCGCGCGCCGCCTCTGCGGCGCGGACGGCCTCCTTGTCTTCGCCACCGGCCGGCCGCGCCCGGCGGCGCGCGAAGGAGGGGAAACCCGCTGTGGCTGGGGCGGTCGGCTCCACGGCTTTAGGCAGCCACTTTGGGGCGAGCCTCTAAGATCTTGGCCCCGACATCGTGCTTTAACGGGCAGGTCCACAGACTGCCCGACTCGCCGGAAGCTTAAGGGGCCAAGATCACTCGCCCCAAAGCAGCTCCCGCCCAAAACCCTTACGCCGACCTCAGCTTGAAGATCGGCGACCCATCAGCCTGCAATCCGGGAAGCAGAGTGCTCCCACCGGGGCAGCTCTTGATCCGGCAGAACCGTGTTTCGCCGAGGTCTGAGATCCTTTCTTAGGAGCGGATGTGGTCAACTCCACTTCCTAGCAGGCGGGTTACCGACTGGTGGAAGGCAGGGCGGCGGTAGCGTGCCGTCGACCACACACCGCCATCCTTGACCGGGAGCCACTCCGCGATGTCCGGCCTTACCGACGTGCCGCGCGAACCTGAACCCGAGACCACCGACAGTTACCAGCCGTGGGTGGGTGATGTCCTGCATCACCTCGCATACGAAGGTCAGCGGCTGTCCGAGGCCGACATACACACCCCCCTCCCAGAGGAATTCGTGTTGACCTGGGAGGGCGTAGCCGCGATCCTCTCCGCCGCCTGGAAGACCGATAGGGAAGAACTCAAGTGGACCATAAACGTCCAAATAGCCCGACAGGTCAGATACGCCAGTGACGGCGCATACATCTTCCACCGAAATTATGAGTCACCCGACCGATACAAACCTTACGTGCTACTTGGGAGCGTGTTCACCGCAGACTCGAATTCCACCTGGGGCGAACTAGTTGAAGAGGTCATTGAATTCCTCAATGAGCCAAAACCAGAGTATGGATGGAGTCTAGAGCCCGCTAGACAGTACGAGTACGCGAACAGCGTTATCACCTACCGGCGGGACGTCGCGACTGCGGAACGCCGTATCCGCAGGGCTCTTCTGTCGCGGTGGCTCCGGCTGGTGCCGCTTGTGGTGATGCCGCTGGTTCTGGCAGTGGTCGGGTGGGGAAACCTGTGGCCGGAAGACGTGCCGGACCTGCGCACGTTCAACATCGTGACCATCGCGGTGATGCTGGTCCTGGTGGTGGTGTTCCTGGTCGGCTTCTTCCTGCGGGTGAAGGACGAGGAACACGGTGTCAGGTCGGTGTTCCTGCTCCGTAGGGATCTGGAGATCATCCATGACCGGTGGACCCTCAACGCCTCAAAGACACGCCCGACGATGGAACGGCGGGACGGCTACCGGGAGCACATACCCCGGGTGATAGATCGCTTGCGGCGCGATACACGGTTCTACCGGCGTATTCACAACTGGTTTCAGTGGGGGGTGTTCTTCGCTTCGGTGGGGACCACGGCGACTACGGCTTTCTGGGATACCCCGCAGCCGGGTAAGACGATCCTGATCGTGCTGGGGTCGTTCCTGGCGTTCGCCACCGCAGTGACGGGCTATTTCAAATTCCGTGAGCGGGCATACAACCTTCAGCAGACCGCAGACCAGGTAGAGCAGCACGCCACGGCCTTCGATTTGGGGATTGCGCCGTACGCGGATGCGGACGCGGCGGTGAACCTGGAGCGGTTCGCGGAGAACGTGGAGACGCTCCGGATGGAGCAGCGCAAGCGGGAACAACAGTTGGAACAGCCGCATCAGGGGCAGGCCGACGTCATCTGACCGGCAGTAGGACGGCCGTCATTACGGCCAACCCGAACGACGCGGCACCTCGTGCAAGGCGGACATGGGAGGCGTTGGCAGGGCTAAGCGAACACGCACCTGTCTCCCCGGTGAGTGTCTAACTGCGTGACAACCACGGCGCACACCCGCGAACAACCGTGGACGTCAGCGGACATCCGTGCAGGTGACAGGCACAGCAGCCCAAGGACAGTGGGCACCCCAAATTGCTTCGGGACGAAGAGGTCGTGAGCTATAGGCTGTCGCGCTCGATGAGTGAGCCATCAGGGTCCAGTGTGTAGAAGCGCGGTGGATCCATCGCTTCCACGGCCCTGCGCAGCTCTGCTTCCTGTTCTGCAGGATCAGGCCCGTGGGCGTCTCGCACATGGAATCCGTACAGCTCGATGGCGTCCGCGTCGACGTCATCCGGCTCGGGACGGCCCTCCTGGATGAAGCCGCAGAGTGCCCGCAGCGCGTCTTCGCCCAGATCCAAGGGGTGAAAGGGCAGGGAGTATGGCTCTTCCTCCTCGCCGGGCCACGGGACGATGTCGGCCGGGCGGTCTCCGGCCCAGTAGGGCAGCTCAAAGGGGAGTGGTTCGCCGATGTTCTCGATGATGCCGCTGTCCGGGGACAGGCTCAAGGAGCGGACGAGGCGCCCGTCCTCCCATACGGCGAACGCCAGCCAGTCCACGACGCTGTGCATGGCGTGCAGGACAAGCCGTCGGCCGGCACTCGCCGCGACGAGGTGTCCCGGGAGCTGGGAGGGGGCGTCGATCATCACCCTCTGATCACCGATGACCTCCACGCCCGGCCACCTGGCTGCGTATGCCGTTCCCTTCGGCGGGTAGACGCCGTCCCAGAGATTCGAGCCCTCGCACTCCTCGATCTCCCGGCCGGGGTAGAGCTGCCGCATCATGCTGGTCGTCCGAGCAAGGTCTGCCGCGCCCACATGTCGCAGCAGCTCCGGCACGTCGCCGTCGGCGTACACCAGCAGTCCTGTCTTGGCTCCCAAAGCCCCTCCCGAGTGCGTTGCCCTTGATGGCGGACGCACCATAGCTGCACGCACTGACAAAAGGAGGCGCCTCTGCCTTGCTGCCAAGCTGGGCCGTCTCTGGGCCGTGCGAGGCCGCCCGAGGGCACTCAACGGCGACCGACAGTCACAGACGGGCCACCGCCGCCAGCAGTGAACCCCCAGGTCACAGCCCCCGACCAAACGGGTTACCACCCAAGGCTGGACCTCAGGCAAGATGGGGCGCTTCTTGCCGTGGAGGGCTGACAGCCCGCCGGCGAACCTGGCCTCTAACAAGTCATCTCAATTGGCGCTCAGCGACGGGGGAATGCGTTGGCGGGGCTGGTGCAGCAACGGTTGAATGCCGCCGTGGAGAACACCTGGACACCGGCCCATCAAGCGGTGGAGAACTGGAGCAACTGGATCTGAGAGGAGACAGGCCGTGGGAACCACTCCGCTAGCCGCCGCCGAGACCGGCCCCTGGGCCTCCGGCTGGGACATGCTCGTCGCCCTCGGCACCCTCGGCCTGGCCGCCGTAACCGTCTGGCTCGCCTGGAGCACCCGGCAACTCGCCCGGGAGACCGCCGCGGACCAACGGGCCCAATGGCGCCCTGTGGTGCTGCCCGCCGGGGATTGGCAGAGAGGGCAGGCCCAACGAGATCGCTCAACCAACTACTTCGGGACCGGCAGGCACGCAATCCTGCGCGTCCGCGTCTGGAATAGCGGCCGGGGGCCGGCCCTCCACGTGCGGGTCCAGTTGGAACGGGCCGGGCAGCCCGGAGCGGACCGCCCTGTGAACTGGTCGCTCGGTGCGCTCGCCCCGGGGGAGGCCGCAAGCCTCAGGTTCGAAGAGGTCGCCTTCCCGGAGCGGGCCCAACTGCTCATCGACTACCGGGACATGACTGGTCGATCACACGCCAAGGCGAGCACCATCGTGCGAGATGGCCAGGACGCCTACGTGTATGACGTCCAGGTCTTCGAGGACCACGCGGTGAGCACCCTGGGCGATGCGGTGTACCCGCAAGCGGGCCTGCGGGACGTGCGTCCGCTCACGTCCCCGCCTGGCACTCGGATCTCGCTTGGGAAGAAGAAGGAGACGGCATGACCGTGACGGCTGCCGAGGGCGCCGTGGTGGCGCCCGCCGAGCGGCTGCTTCCCCCAGACGTCCACCAACAGTGGCAGGTTCAGGAGAAGACGCAGGCTGGATGGGGTGAACGGAGCCCGCTGTGAATCTGCCAGCACTGTGCAACGGGCCGCCCTCGGGCCGTCCGTGGGCCGTCGAAGGGCGGCCCACAGCGACCAACAACGACCAATGATGGCCGTTCGGCTGCAGGTCAGCGCTGCGCCAACGTCGATCGTACGAGGTCGCTCCGGGGCGACGTCACTTCCTGCGCAACAAGCGTCAGGAGTGGAGGGATACCGCTCCGAGGCGAGAGCGTTCGAGCTGCGGAAGGACCTGCCGTGCTGTGGGCACGCGGCGGAGGCCAGGGCGACTTCGCCGTCCGCCGTGGGGTGGTGACAGTCAGAGGTCGTCGGGGAGGATTCGGAAGTGGGTGTGGCTGCCGCCCAGTGGTCGGACGGTTCGGAAGTCGCGGAGGTCGCGGGTGAGGATGGCGTCCGTGCCGTACTGGGCGGCCAGGGCCACGTTCAGTGCGTCCACGAGGTCGAGGTCGAGGGTTGCGTACCGCGCTCGTACGGTGAGTGCGGCGTCGAGGATCTCCGGCGTGGGTGGGGCCAGGACCAGCCTCATCTGCCGTACTCGTGCGGTCAGCGAGCGGAGGATCGCGTCAGCCGCGGCGCGCCCGGCCCGGCTGGTGGCCACCTGGTGCACCTCGGTCAGCGCCATGGGCGTGGCGACGAGGAAGCCGCACTGGTCGGCCGCCTTTCTGGCGGCCTGGTGGTCGGGATCGGAGCGGTTGAAGAGTGTGAGGATTCCGGAGGTGTCGGCTACGGCGATCACGCCGCGTGTCCCCCGTTCCTGCGTTCTCGCGCCTCATAGCCCTCGGACACAGCCGTACGGACGTCGTCCTCGGTGATCGGCCCACCGAGGTCGAAGGTCTCCTCGTCGGAGACAAACGGCTCGTCCCAGATCCGGTGCGCCAGGGCGATGCGGTGAATGCCCTCGCGGATCATCTCGGCCTCGGAGACGCCCAGACGGGCGGCGGCGTCCTTGATGAGGGCGAGGTCGCTGTCGTCGGCGTAGACGTTGGTGCGTTTCAGGGCCATATCTCCAAGGTACAGGATGTGTACCACCCTGGTGCGGGCGTGGTTCGGCGGGGTCGGTCGCATGTCGGTCCGCTGGGTGCTATGCGGCGGTGACGAGCGGGGTGCAGTCGCGACACATTCCCGGCTCGGTGGCGCGGAAGGCTCGCTCGCAGCCGTCGCAGGTCTGGAACGGGGTCGGGCGTGGTGGCCGCGTGGGACCGACTGGCGTTGCGGGCAGGGGTGGCGGAAGCAGTTCCGTGAGGCGGTGGGCCAGGAGCCCGGCCGGGTTGTTCAGGGGGCGGGGGAGGGAAGCGGTCAGGGCGCGCTTTACGGCTGCAGGGTCGACGGCGCGCTCCAGCCAGGTGCAGACAGCCGGAGTGAGGCGGTCGATGTCGCGTGGCGAGAGGACGAGGCGGGGGTCGTCGCAGCGGAGGGCTGCCAGCAGGGCGCCGGCCGTGTGCTCGTATGGCGAGGCCTCGACGGGGACTCGGGGCTTTGGGAGTGGGGCGCGGTCGGATTTCGGGCGGCCTCCGGGGTGTGGATGCTCGGTTCCGGCCGAGGTGGCGCGTTCGGCTGCGAGCGGCTGTGGCGTGGTCGTGGGTGGTGACTCGGCTGCGGGCCCGGCTGGTTCCGGCTCCTCGGGCTCGGGCGCCGGTTCGCGGCGGGGGCCTGCGGCCGGGGCGGGCTGTCCGGCGACGGCTGGGTTGAGGCGGGGATTGTTGTAAGAGATGGTGCGGGTCACGATGTGGCCGGAAGGCGTGCGTTCCTTGATCCGGGCCAGATAGCCGTGCGCCTCCAGTTCGCGCAGAGCGGCGGCAATACGGGTCTCCCCTTCGGGGAACTTCGCCGCGAGCGCCTTGATGCCGACCGGCGTCCCTTCAGGCAGCGACTGGATGTGGGTCGCGAGACCGATCGCAGTCAGGGACATTTCAGGGTGTTGGGCGAGGTGGTTTCCGACCACGGTGAACTGCTCGGGGTGGCGCGCGGCCACGTGACCAACTCCGTTCCTGGAGCGGTGGGGTGAACGGTGGGAACGGGCGAACTTTGCGCGCGTGGGCGCGCTAAAGTGCTGCTCAGCCATCGGGAAGCCCTACTTCCTCGGTGGTCAGGCCCTCGCATTGGGATTGCCGTCCCGGCGGGGGCCGTCGCATGTGTGGGTGCTGTTGTGCGGTTACGCGACTGGATGATCACACGTGGTGTGTCTCGGCCGACCCTGCCTCACCAAATTCCTTGATCGCCAGCCGAGTTGGCGTTGATCACTCGTACGGGTGAGCGGGCGGTGCCGGGGGTGGGGGCGGGTTTGGTTGGTTCTTTTCCTGGTTCTTTCTTCTTTTGGCGGCGGGGGCTGCCGGGCCGTCGTGGGTCACGACCCGGTGGGGTCGAGTTCGGCCCACTTCGTGGCATACGCCGCTATGGGAAGTACGCAGGGGACTCTGCCGCGGTGCTGATGCGCCGCGGCTTTACCTTGCCGTCGGCCAGGACCGTGTAGAGGTCGGCGCCGTAGTCGCCCGGCAGGCCGTAGACGATGGTCCCCGAGGTCACGCGAGGGCCGCCCGGCCGCGGTGGGCCGGGCGGCGCCGTCCGCGGACGCCGGCGCAGCTGGAGAGCCTGCGCGGCTGTCCGCCGCGTACACCTCAGGAGGCCCAGACCCCCGTGATGTCGGACGCCGAGGCCGCGTTGCCCGCGTGGGCCGTCAGGCCCTGGGAGTCCTCCAGGGTGCGGAGCAGGTCGTAGTGGTCGTAGGTGGTGGAGCTGCTGGAGCCCGTCGTCACCGGCTGGCCGTACAGGACCGTCGGGATGCGGTTGCCGGACAGCCGGTTGTCCTCGTCGAAGGTGATGACGAGGAGGCTGTTGTGGGTGGACGCCCAGGTGGCGTAGGCGCCGAGGTTGTTCTTGATCCAGGTGTCGCCGGTCGACACCGAGCAGTCGTGCATGTCGCTGCACAGGTCGGGGGTGACGAAGGAGACGTCGGGGAGGGTGGAGTAGTCCGTCGGGAAGTCGTCGAAGGTCTTCGCGGACGACGTCGGTACGTTGCTGAAGCCGAACCACGGATTGTGCTTCTGCGCGTAGTCGCCGTCGCTGCAGGTCGTGTCGCCCTCGCTGGGCAGTGACTCGTTGTAGCTGGCCCAGGTCCGGCCGGCGTCGATCAGCTCGGAGGCGAGGTTGTCGGCCGAGGAGAAGCCCGGGGTGACACAGCTGTCGTCGGTGACGCCCTGGGTGGAGCCCGAGAACAGCGCGTAGTAGTTGGGCTGGCTCGGGTGGGTCTCGGCGTAGGACTGGGTGAGGCTCGCGCCGCCGGTCTTGAGCGAGTTGATGTACGGGGCGTTGGAAGAGCCGATCACCTGGCTGTACGCGTGGTTCTCCATGACCACGACGACCACATGGTCCGGGGTCGGCACCCCGGACGCGGCGGACGAGGAGCCGCCGAGGCCGGTCCACAGCCCGATGGCCGTGGCTGTGAAGGCGAGCACGGACGCCACGGCCGTACGGCTGCGGCGAGACGTCGAATGAACGGCACGGGCAGAACTGCTGCCGGGCACATCAACCTCCGGTGGGGGGAAGGACGGGGGCGGCGGTGCGGACAGAGCATGCTCACGTCAAGATGCCCGCGTCCCACCTCACCCAACCCGGAGGATGAAGATCGGGTGAACTACTGCCGGGCGGCCAGGTCGGCCAGCACCTTGTGCAGCGGCTCCGTCGCCCGGCGCCGGTACTCCTGGATCGCCCAGCCGTTGCCGTCCGGGTCCTTGAAGTACATGAACGTGGCACCGTCCTGCGGCGCGAACTGCTGCGGCTCGCTGACCTCGAGCCCGCGCGCGGTCAGCTCCTCGTACGCGGCCTTGGCGTCCGTCACGCACAGCTGCATCCCGTGATACGTCCCCGGCTGCGGCGTCCCCGTGGGCACCTGCAGCCCGTCGACCAGCGCGATCGAACACCCGGACCCGGGCGGGGTGAGCTGCACGATCCGCACCCCCTCCATCACCTCGCCGTCGAGGTCCACATGGAAGCCGACCTTGTCCCGGTAGAACTCCTTGGCCCGGTCCACGTCGGAGACCGGCAGCAGGATCACTTCGAGGCTCATGTCCATGGAACGACTCCTTGTGTCGTACGTCGGGCGAATCTGTCGTACGTCGGGCGGATCGCCACCGTGTCTGGCTGAACGGCTCCCCCATACCGAAGCCGAAAACGGTGCCGGGCGCCACCGAGAAGCCGAAAGCGGCGCCATCCCGCCCCGGCGCTTCTGTCAGTGTCTGCGGTTAGGCTCGGGCCAAGTACGACCTTGATCCGACGGGAGGACGGGGATGACGGTGCCCGGGCGCAGGAGCAGTACCTTCACGCGGCTGCTGCGGCACGGCTTCACCGATCCCTCGGGCGCCGAGCGGCTCCTGGACAGCGTGGAGCTCATGCCCGTGCGCGACGACCCGGTGCTGCTCGACGCGCTGGGTGCGACCGCCGACCCGGACCTGGCGCTGCTCGGTCTGGTACGGCTCCTCGAGGCCCAGCCCGGCCCCACCGCGCGCCGCGAACTGCTCGACACGCTGATAGCGGCCAAGCCGCTGCGCGACCGGCTGCTCGGCGTGCTCGGCGCGTCCGCCGCCCTCGCCGACCACCTGACCCGGCACCCGCGCGACTGGGAGGCACTGGTCACCTACGAGCCGCGGGACCTGCACCCGGGGGTGGAGGAGTTCGAGCGGGGACTCGCGGAGGCCACCGACCCCGTCTCCCTCCGTGTGGCCTACCGGCGCTGCCTGCTGTCCATCGCCGCCCGCGACGTGTGCGGCACCACCGACCTCGCCGAGACCGCCGCCGAGCTCGCCGACCTCGCCACCGCCACCCTGCGCGCCGCCCTCGCCATCGCCCGTGCCGCCGCGCCGGAGGACGCCGCGCTGTGCCGGCTCGCGGTCATCGCGATGGGCAAGTGCGGGGGCCATGAGCTGAACTACGTGTCCGACGTCGACGTGATCTTCGTCGGCGAGGCCGTCGAAGGGGCCGACGAGGGCAAGGCCCTGCGATCCGCCACCAGGCTCGCCTCGCACATGATGCGGATCTGCTCGGAGACCACCGTCGAGGGGTCCATCTGGCCCGTCGACGCCAATCTGCGCCCCGAGGGCAGAAACGGCCCGCTGGTCCGCACGCTCTCCAGCCACCTCGCCTACTACCAGCGCTGGGCCAAGACCTGGGAGTTCCAGGCCCTGCTCAAGGCCCGCCCGGTGGCCGGCGACATCGAGCTCGGCGAGGAGTACGTCGCCGCCCTCGAACCCCTCGTCTGGAAGGCCGCCGAGCGCGAGAACTTCGTCGCCGACGTCCAGAAGATGCGCCGCCGGGTCGTCGAGAACATCCCCGCCGCCGAGATCGACCGCGAGCTGAAGCTCGGCCCCGGAGGCCTCCGGGACGTCGAATTCGCCGTACAGCTGCTGCAGCTGGTGCACGGGCGGGCGGACGCGGCGCTGCGCAGCGGCACGACCCTGGATGCGTTGCACGAGCTGGCGGCGGGCGGGTACGTGGGGCGCACCGACGCCGTGCAGCTCGACGAGGCGTACCGCTTCCTGCGCTCCATGGAGCACCGGATCCAGCTCTACCGCCTGCGCCGCACCCACCTCGTCCCCGAGGACGAGGCCGACCAGCGGCGCATCGGGCGATCGCTCGGCCTGCGCGCCGACCCGGTCGCCGAGCTGAACCGCGAATGGCGGCGGCACGCGGCGGTCGTACGCCGCCTGCACGAGAAGCTCTTCTACCGCCCGCTGCTCGACGCGGTCGCCCAACTCGCCCCCGGCGAGGCCCGGTTGAGCCCCGAGGCGGCCCGGGAGCGGCTGGTCGCGCTCGGCTACGGCGACCCGGCCGCCGCCCTGCGCCACCTGGAGGCGCTGGCCTCCGGGGTGACGAGAAAGGCCGCCATCCAGCGGACCCTGCTGCCCGTGCTCCTCGGCTGGTTCGCGGACTCCGCCGACCCGGACGCGGGCCTGCTCAACTTCCGCAAGGTGTCCGACGCGCTCGGCAAGACCCCCTGGTATCTGCGGCTGCTGCGGGACGAGGGCGCGGCGGCCGAGAACCTCGCGCGCGTGCTGTCCGCCGGGCGCCTCGCCCCCGACCTGCTGATGCGCGCCCCGGAGGCGGTGGCCCTGCTCGGCGACGGGGACGGCGGGGGACTGGAGCCGCGCGAGCGGGCCCACCTGGAGCAGGAGATCCTGGCCGCCGTCGGCCGCGCGGAGAACGCGCAGCAGGCGGTCACCGCGGCCCGCGGCGTCCGCCGCCGCGAGCTCTTCCGTACGGCCGCCGCCGACATCGTCGGCTCCTACGGCACCGAGACCCAGCCCGCCGAGGCCGACCAGGGCGCGCTGGTGGACCTGGTCGGTGGCGCGGTGTCCGACCTGACGGCGGCGACGCTCGCCGGGACGCTGCGTGCGGTGGTGCGGGAGGGCTGGGGCGACACGCTGCCGACCCGGTTCGCCGTCATCGGCATGGGCCGCTTCGGCGGGCACGAACTGGGCTACGGCTCCGACGCGGACGTGATCTTCGTGCACGAGCCGCGGGAGGGCGTGGCCGAGCAGGAGGCTTCGGAGGCTGCGAACCGGGTCGTCTCCGAGATGCGCCGCCTGCTGCAGATCCCCAGCGCGGACCCGCCCCTGCTGATCGACGCGGACCTGCGCCCCGAGGGCAAGTCCGGACCGCTCGTACGGACGCTGAAGTCGTACGAGGCCTACTACCGCCGCTGGTCCTTGGTCTGGGAGTCGCAGGCGCTGCTGCGGGCCGAGCCGGTCGCCGGGGACGAGGAGCTGGGGCGGTCCTTCATCGAGCTGGTCGATCCGCTGCGGTACCCGGCGGAGGGGCTCGGAGACGACGCCGTACGGGAGATCCGGCGCCTGAAGGCCCGCATGGAGTCCGAGCGGCTGCCGCGCGGCGCCGACCCCAAGCTGCACACCAAGCTCGGGCCCGGCGGCTTGTCCGACGTCGAATGGACCGTGCAGCTGCTGCAGCTGCAGCACGGCTGGGCCGAGCCGGGTCTGCGCACGACCCGCACCCGGGAGGCGCTGGCCGCGGCGTGCGCCGCCGAGCTGATCTCGGCGGAGGACGCCTCGATCCTGGACGAGGCGTGGGTACTGGCCACACGCGTGCGCAACGCCGTGATGCTGGTGCGCGGCCGTGCGGGGGACACCTTCCCGTCGGACGGGCGTGAACTGGCCGCCGTGGGGCGGTACTTGGGGTACGGGGACGGGCATGTCGGGGACATGCTGGATGCGTATCGCCGTACGGCGCGGCGGGCGAGGGCCGTGGTTGAGGTGTTGTTCTACGGGGCGTAGGCCGGTGGGGGTGCACGTCCCTGGGGGCTGCGCCCCCAGACCCCCGCTTCGGCCCGAAAGGCCTCGTCCTCAAACGCCGGACGGGCTGAAAAGGCAGCCGGCCCGCGCTGAGAACGCTGCGGCGACTCCCCCCCAAGGGGCGCGGGGAACTGCGCGACCAGCCACAACGGCGCCGCAGACAAACAACGACCTACCGCGGCACAACCCGCGGAGCGCCGCGCGGCAACGCATACGGCAACGCCCCGTACCAGACCCGAGCCACCGCGAACCCGAACGCGAGGCACAGCAACCCACCCACCGCATCGAGCCAGAAGTGGTTCGCGGTGGCGACAATCACCGTCAGCGTCGCCAAAGGATAAAGAAGACCCAGCACCCTGACCCACGGCACCTTGGCCAGCGCAAAGATCGTCAGCCCGCACCACACGGACCAGCCGATGTGCATGGACGGCATCGCGGCGTACTGGTTCGACATGTGCTTCAGATCGCCGGAGGCCATCGACCCCCAGGTCTGGTGGACCATGACCGTGTCGATGAAGGTGCTGCCGTGCATCAGCCTCGGCGGCGCCAGCGGATACAGGTAGTAACCGACCAGAGCCACACCCGTCGTCGCGAACAGCACCAGACGCGTCGCCGCATAGCGGCCCGGATGACTACGGTAGAGCCACACAAGGACACCCAGCGTGACCACGAAGTGCAGCGTCGCGTAGTAGTAGTTCATGCCGACGATCAGCCAAGTCGCCGAGTTCACCGCGTGGTTGACCGACTCCTCGACCGCGATGCCGAGGTGGTGCTCCATCCGCCACAGCCAGTCGGCGTTGCGCAGCGCCTGGCCGCGCTGTTCCGGAACCGCGTTGCGGATCAGTGAGTAGGTCCAGTAACTCACCGCGATCAGAACGATCTCGAACCAGAGACGGGGACGACGCGGGGTGCGCAGCCGGCGCAGGAGACCCGGCCCGTTTGCGGCCGTGGGGGAGTCGAGAACGGCCGTCTGCGTCTGCTCACGGTCGTCCAGACTGGTCACCGTCGAGTCACCCATGGGCACAAAGTCTGCCAGAAATGCCTTCTGCGACCGATCATCCCGCGGTCGGGTTCGGGCCGCATGTTCTACAACACACAGACGTGCGCGCCTACTCCCGACGCACTGCACGAATTCGAGAATTCTCCGCCCTAAGGACGATTCCGGTCCCCAGGCGCCGAAGCGGTCGATCCACGCACCACCAGTTCCGGCATGAACACGAACTCACTGTGGGGCGCAGGCGTCCCGCCGATCTCCTCCAGCAACGTACGTACCGCGGCTTGGCCCATCGCCGGGACCGGCTTGCGGATCGTGGTCAGCGGCGGGTCGGTGAAGGCGATCAAGGGGGAGTCGTCGAAGCCCACCACCGAGACGTCCCGCGGGACTTCCAGGCCGAGCTGACGGGCCGCGCGTATCGCGCCGAGCGCCATCATGTCGCTCGCGCACACCACCGCCGTGCAGTCACGGCCGATCAGCGCGGTGGCGGCGGCCTGGCCGCCCTCCAGGGTGTAGAGCGAGTGCTGGACGAGCTCCGTCTCGATCGTCTGCGCGCTCAGGCCGGTCTGGTCCTGCATCGCGCGCACGAAGCCCTCGATCTTGCGCTGCACCGGCACGAACCGCTTGGGGCCGAGGGCGAGACCGATCCTCAAATGCCCCAGCGACACCAGGTGCGTGACCGCCAGCGTCATCGCCGCGCGGTCGTCGGGGGAGATGAACGGTGCCTGCACCTTCGGCGAGAAGCCGTCCACCAGGACGTACGGCACGCCCTGCGCGCGCAGTCGCTCGTAGCGCTCCATGTCGGCGGTGGTGTCGGCGTGCAGTCCGGAGACGTAGATGATGCCGGCGACCCCGCGGTCGACGAGCATCTCCGTCAGCTCGTCCTCGGTGGATCCGCCCGGGGTCTGGGTGGCGAGCACCGGGGTGTAGCCCTGCCGGGTCAGGGCCTGGCCGATCACCTGGGCCAGCGCCGGGAATATCGGGTTCTCCAGCTCCGGGGTGATCAGGCCCACCAGGCCCTCGCTGCGCTGCCGCAGGCGTACGGGACGCTCGTAGCCGAGCACGTCCAGTGCGGCGAGCACGGACTGGCGGGTGGTGGCGGCGACGCCCGGCTTGCCGTTGAGGACGCGGCTGACGGTCGCTTCGCTCACCCCCGCCTGAGCAGCGATGTCTGCCAGCCGTGTGGTCACAGGGGTGGACTGTACCGGCCGACTGTCACTTTGCACACCAATCGGGCGCCGGGCGCGAGCGGTTGCACGGCCCCGAGCGGGTTGCTGCGTCATCGCGGTCCCTCGTGTTCTGGTGGGCGCCTGGTACGGCAAGAGCTTGCAGAGTCTTGCACAACACTCGCACGGCCCGCTCAGCGGCTTCAATACTCGGTTGCGCGGGGGTCGAGGAGAGGTCACGGGTGGGTAACTCTCGCGCCGCCTTGCAATTTTTTGCTGCAAGACCTTTCGCGCAGCTTTCAACGCTGTTACGTTCGGCGACGCCCGGCGGCCGCAACGGCGCAGTCGGCAAGACGGCGGGAGCGGCAGACGGGGCCGCCCTTGCATCACACGGGCTTTCACCCTCAAGGAGAACTCATGCGGCGTGGCATAGCGGCCACCGCGCTGGTGGCGTCCTTCGCCCTCGCGGCGACGGCCTGCGGCGGAAGTGACAGCGGCAGCGACAAGAGCAGCGGCCCGGTCACCATCACCTGGTGGGACACCTCCAACGCCACCAATGAGGCGCCGACGTACAAGGCCTTGGTCAAGGAGTTCGAGGCCGCCAACAAGAACATCAAGGTCAACTACGTCAACGTCCCCTTCAGCGAGGCGCAGAACAAGTTCGACACGGCCGCCGGCTCCAAGGGCGCCCCGGACGTGCTGCGCTCCGAGGTCGGCTGGACCCCCGCCTTCGCCAAGAAGAGCTACTTCCTGCCGCTGGACGGCACCGAGGCCCTCGCGGACCAGAGCAAGTTCCGCTCCAACCTGATCGAGCAGGCCAAGTACGACGGCAAGACCTACGGCGTCCCGCTGGTCACCGACACCCTCGCCCTCGTCTACAACAAGGCGATCTTCAAGAAGGCCGGCATCACCGAGGCCCCCAAGACCTGGGACGAGCTCAAGGCCGACGCCGCCAAGATCGACTCCAAGGCCAAGGTCTACGGCTACTGGGGCTCCACCCAGTCCTACTACGCGCAGACCTTCCTCTACGGCGAGGGCACCGACACCGTCGACGCCTCCGCCAAGAAGATCACCGTGAACTCGGATGCCGCGAAGAAGGCCTACGGCACCTGGCTGAGCCTCTTCAAGGGCCAGGGCCTGCACAAGGCCGACACCACCGCCGACGCCTACTCCCACATCCAGGACGCGTTCGTCAACGGCAAGGTCGCCTCGATCATCCAGGGCCCCTGGGAGATCACGAACTTCTACAAGGGCTCGGCCTTCAAGGACAAGTCCAACCTCGGCATCGCCACCGTCCCGGCCGGCTCCACCGGCAAGGCGGGCGCCCCGACCGGCGGCCACAACCTGTCGGTGTACGCCGGTTCGGACTCCGCCCACCAGAAGGCGGCCCTCAAGTTCGTCAACTTCATGACCTCCGCGAAGTCCCAGACGGAGATCGCCCTGAAGAACTCCACGCTGCCGACCCGCGACGACGCCTACACCGCCGCGGTCAAGGCCGACCCGGGCATCGCCGGCTTCCAGACGGTCCTGCCCGCCGCCCAGCCGCGCCCGGCACTGCCCGAGTACAGCTCCCTGTGGACCCCGCTGGACACCGAGCTGACCTCCATCGCCGGCGGCAAGGAGTCCCTCGACAAGGGCCTGAGCAACGCCGAACTCGCCATGGCCAAGCTGGTGCCGGACTTCAGCAAGTAAGCCCCGAGTGACCGTCGGGCCCGCCATTTCATGGGGGGACGGACCCGGCGGTCACCGGCCTGTGCCCAGCCACTTCTCAGAGCCGCAGAACTTCCAGAAGGTGTCGAACATGACAGTCGCCATCGACCGCGCCACCGGCAAACGCCACGGTGACCGCGCGCCGCGGCCCGGGCTGGGCCAACGCCTGAAGCGCAGCTACCAGAAGAACTGGTACGCGTACGCCATGATCACGCCCGTGGCCGTAGTGCTCGGCGTCCTCGTCCTGTACCCGCTGGTCTACGGCCTGTACCTGACGCTCACGGACGCCAACAGCCTCAACACCGCGCGCACGATCGGCGTCAACCACATCGACGCCACCTACAAGTTCATCGGGCTCGACAACTACAAGGACATCCTGTTCGGCCCGACTGCCTACGACCGCTTCTGGTCCCACTTCATCTGGACGATCGTCTGGACGGCACTCTGTGTCGCCCTGCACTACACGATCGGTCTCGGCCTCGCGCTGCTGCTCAACCAGAAGCTGCGCGGCCGCACCTTCTACCGGCTGGTCCTCATCCTGCCGTGGGCCGTGCCGACCTTCGTCACCGTCTTCGGCTGGCGGTTCATGCTCGCCGACGGCGGCATCGTCAATCTGGCGCTCGACGCGCTGCACCTGCCGACACCGGACTGGCTCGAGGACACCTTCTGGCAGCGGTTCGCCGCGATCATGGTCAACACCTGGTGCGGTGTGCCGTTCATGATGGTCTCCCTGCTCGGCGGACTGCAGTCCATCGACGCCTCCCTCTACGAGGCCGCCGAGATGGACGGCGCCACCGCCTGGCAGCGCTTCCGCTATGTCACCCTGCCGGGTCTGAGGTCCGTCAGCTCCACCGTCGTACTGCTCGGCATCATCTGGACCTTCAACCAGTTCGCCGTGATCTTCCTGCTGTTCGGCAACACCGCCCCCGACGCGCAGATCCTCGTCACCTGGGCCTACTACCTCGGCTTCGGACAGCAGCCGCGCGACTTCGCACAGTCCGCCGCCTACGGCATCCTGCTGCTGGCCATCCTGATCGTCTTCACCTCCTTCTACCGCCGCTGGCTGAACCGCAATGAGCAGCAGCTCGCGATCTGAGGCAGGAGTCCCCATGAGCACGACCACTGTTGAGACCTCCGCCGCGGCGGCCGGTCAGAGCGCCGCGCAGGCCGGCCCCGGCAAGGTGCGCGGCCGCGGCGAGCGCAGCCGTACGGCGTCCCTCGTCTCGCACGGCATCCTGACCGTTGCGAGCCTGATCGCCTTCTTCCCGGTCGCCTGGCTGATCTACCTCTCCCTGGGCCCGGACAAGGACGACTACCTGCACCCCGGCGGCATCTGGGCCAAGATCTCCTTCGCCAACTACTCCTTCGTGCTGCAGCACACGGAGTTCTTCGACTGGCTGAAGAGCTCGCTGATCGTGTCGCTGGGTACGACGGTCATCGGCGTGCTGATCGCCGCCACCACCGGCTACGCGGTCTCCCGCATGCGCTTCCCGGGCTACCGGAAGTTCATGTGGGTGCTACTGGTCACCCAGATGTTCCCGGTAGCCGTACTCATGGTGCCGATGTACCAGATCCTGTCGGACCTGCAGCTCATCGACAGCTACCTTGGGCTCATCCTCGTCTACTGCTCGACCGCGGTGCCCTACTGCGCCTGGCTGCTGAAGGGCTACTTCGACACGATCCCGTTCGAGATCGACGAGGCCGGACGCGTCGACGGGCTGACCCCCTTCGGCACGTTCGCGCGACTGATCCTGCCGCTCGCCAAGCCGGGCCTGGCGGTCGCGGCCTTCTACAGCTTCCTCACGGCCTTCGGCGAGGTCGCGTTCGCCTCGACGTTCATGTTGTCCGACACGAAGTACACCTTCGCGGTCGGTCTGCAGACCTTTGTGAGTGAGCATGACGCCCAGCGCAACCTGATGGCCGCGACGGCGGTACTGATCGCGATACCTGTTTCCGCGTTCTTCTATCTCGTGCAGAAGAACTTGGTGACCGGTCTTACCGCGGGCGGCACGAAGGGCTGACCGCCGGTTTGGCCGCGAGGGGTCGTCGTTGTGTGCGGCGCCGTCGTGGCTGGTCGCGCAGTTCCCCGCGCCCCTTTGGGGGGCGTTGCCCCCCCCAAGCCCCCCTTAGACCCGAGGCGGCCGCGGTCACCATCCGACCCCGCTGTGACCGCGGCCGCCTCGTCACCCCGCCGCCGTATCCACCTCTGACCCGATGACTCCGTTACGTATAGGACGCCATGAGCCAGCAGCACTCCGCAGTCGACCCGGCCCCGACGACCGCCACGGCCACCGTCGCCAGACGCCGCGACTGGTGGCGGGACGCGGTGATCTACCAGGTCTATCCGCGCAGCTTCGCCGACAGCAACGGCGACGGCATGGGCGATCTGGAAGGCGTACGCTCCCGACTCCCGTATCTGCGCGACCTCGGCGTGGACGCCGTGTGGCTCAGCCCCTTCTACGCCTCCCCGCAGGCCGACGCCGGCTACGACGTCGCCGACTACCGGGCCGTGGACGCCATGTTCGGCAACCTCCTCGACGCCGACGCACTGATCCGCGACGCCCGCGACCTGGGCCTCAGGATCATCGTCGACCTCGTCCCCAACCACTCCTCCGACCAGCACGAGTGGTTCAAGCGGGCGCTGCGGGAAGGCCCCGGATCGCCCCTGCGCGACCGCTACCACTTCCGCCCCGGCAAGGGCGAGGACGGCGAACTCCCGCCCAACGACTGGGAGTCGATCTTCGGCGGCCCGGCCTGGACCAGGGTGCCGGACGGCGAGTGGTACCTCCACCTCTTCGCCCCCGAGCAGCCCGACTTCAACTGGGAACACCCGGCGGTGGGCGACGAGTTCCGCTCGATCCTGCGCTTCTGGCTCGACATGGGCGTCGACGGCTTCCGCATCGACGTGGCCCACGGCCTGGTGAAGGCGGAGGGCCTGCCCGACCTCGGCTCCCACGAGCAACTCAAGCTGCTGGGCAACGATGTCATGCCGTTCTTCGACCAGGACGGCGTGCACGAGATCTACCGCCAGTGGCGCCGCATCCTCGACGAGTACTCCGGCGAGCGCATCTTCGTGGCCGAGGCGTGGACGCCGACCGTGGAGCGCACCGCCAACTACGTCCGCCCGGACGAGCTCCACCAGGCCTTCAACTTCCAGTACCTGTCGACGGATTGGAACGCGGACGAACTCCGCAAGGTCGTCGACCGGACGCTGGATGCGATGCGCCCGGTGGGTGCCCCCGCCACGTGGGTGCTCTCCAACCACGACGTCACCCGCCACGCCACCCGCTTCGCCAACGAGCCCGGCCTCGGCACCCAGATCCGCCTGGCCGGCGACCGCGAACTCGGCCTGCGCCGGGCGCGCGCGGCGACGCTGCTGATGCTCGCGCTGCCGGGATCGGCATACGTCTACCAGGGCGAGGAACTCGGCCTCCCGGACGTCGTCGACCTCCCGGACGAAGTCCGCCAGGACCCCGCGTACTTCCGCGGCGCCGGCCAGGACGGCTTTCGCGACGGCTGCCGGGTGCCGATCCCCTGGACGCGGGACGGATCGTCGTACGGCTTCGGGGACGGCGGGAGCTGGCTGCCGCAGCCGGAGGGCTGGGGCGAGTTGAGCGTGGAAGCGCAGACCGGCGTGCCCGGCTCGACCCTTGAGCTGTACCGCTCCGCCCTCGCCGTCCGCCGCGAACAGCCCGACCTCGGTGCGGGCGACTCCGTCGAGTGGCTGCGCGCCCCCGAGGGCGTACTCGCCTTCCGGCGCGGGGAGTTCGTGTGCGTCGCGAACACGAGCGGCGAGTCGGTGACGACTCCGGCGTACGGCCGCGTCCTGCTCACCAGCGGCGAGGTGACCGAGGCGGACGGCGAGACGAAGGTGCCGGCGGACACGACGGTGTGGTTCACCACCGCCTGAAAGTTCTTGCATCAACTTCACACGGCCCGCTGCCTTTTCAGGCGGCGGGCCTTTAACATCTCCGTCACCGCAAGTTTGCTGGAAAGTTTCAGCAAGGACCTTCAACGGTGAAGGAGCCCCCACATGGCCCGCAGAACCCTCTCGGCGACCGTCGCCCTCACAGCGGCCGCCCTTGTCATGACCCCGTCCTCCGCGCACGCCTCCCCGCCCGGCACCAAGGATGTCACTGCCGTCCTCTTCGAGTGGAACTTCGCCTCCGTCGCCAAGGAGTGCACCAACACCCTGGGCCCCGCGGGCTACGGCTACGTCCAGGTCAGCCCACCCGCCGAGCACATACAGGGCTCGCAGTGGTGGACCTCGTACCAGCCGGTGAGCTACAAGATCGCAGGCAGGCTCGGGGACGCAACGGCCTTCAAGAACATGATCAACACCTGTCATTCGGCCGGTGTGAAGGTCGTCGTCGACACGGTCATCAACCACATGTCCGCGGGCAGCGGCACCGGCACGGGCGGCTCGTCGTACACGAAGTACAACTACCCGGGCCTGTACTCCTCGGCCGACATGGACGACTGCACGTCCACGGTCAGCGACTACACCAACCGCGCCAACGTCCAGAACTGCGAACTCGTCGGCCTCGCTGACCTGGACACGGGCGAGGAGTACGTCCGCGCCACCATCGCCGGCTACATGAACAGCCTCCTCGGATACGGCGCCGACGGCTTCCGCATCGACGCGGCCAAGCACATCCCGGCGACCGACCTCGCGAACATCAAGTCCCGGCTGAGCAATTCGAGCGTGTACTGGAAGCAGGAGGTCATCTACGGCGCCGGAGAGGCCGTCCAGCCGACCGAGTACACCGGCAACGGGGATGTGCAGGAGTTCCGTTACGCGTACGACCTCAAGCGGGTCTTCAACAACGAGAACCTCGCTTACCTGAAGAACTACGGCGAGGGCTGGGGCTACATGAACAGCTCGGTCGCCGGTGTCTTCGTCGACAACCACGACACCGAGCGCAACGGCAGCACGTTGAACTACAAGAACGGGGCGAACTACACCCTCGCCAACGTCTTCATGCTCGCCTATCCCTACGGCGCCCCGGACATCAACTCCGGCTACGAGTGGTCCGACGCGGACGCGGGCCCGCCCAACGGCGGCACGGTCAACGCCTGCTGGCAGGACGGCTGGAAGTGCCAGCACGCCTGGCCGGAGATCATCCGCATGGTCGCCTTCCGCAACGCGACCCGCGGCCAGTCGGTGACCAACTGGTGGGACAACGGCAACAACGCGATCGGCTTCGGGCGGGGCAGCACGGGGTACGTGGCCATCAACCACGAGTCCTCGACCTTGACCCGTACGTACCAGACCTCGCTGCCCGCCGGTACCTACTGCGACGTTCAGAGCAGCACGCAGGTGGCGGTGAACTCCAGTGGTCAGTTCACCGCCACCTTGGGTGCCAATACTGCGCTGGCGATCTATTCGGGGAAGTCGAGCTGTTAGCTGTTCTGCACATTGCATTGACGATTCTCGCTGCCGTTCACCGGCCGCGATTCCCGTTGCCACCCTGGACGGCGGGCTGGGCTTCACGCAACCGCCTCCGGGGCTCCCCGGGACTCGGCGCCGATTGGCGCCTGCGCGTGCTGTTGGTGACCGAGCCACCCGTCCGGCGGGCTCGGGCGTGAATCTCGACGGCAGCGTTGTGGTCGGCGTCGTCCTCGTGCCCACAGTGCACGCAGACGAACAGCCGGCCACATCCCGGCCGTGACTCCGGATCGACCTTTCCGCAGTCGGGATTCCCGCAGGTGTTGGAGCTGTGAAAGGCAGGAACCAGCCGCAGTTCCGACCCGTACTTGGGGCATTTGTACTCAAGCTGTCGACGTCGTTTGCCAGGGCAGTTGTCCAGGATCGCGCGATTCAGTGCAGTCTTGGCCTTGACGTTCACGCCTGGGCGATCAACGGTTCCTTTGGCGCTCTTGGTCATGTTGTTCACGCGCAGGTCTTCGATGCCGACGTAGCCGTGGTTCTTGGCGAGGTCGGTGGTGAGCTTGTGCGTGAAGTCTCGCCGTCGGTTGGCCTGACGGGACTTGAGCTTCGCGATTTGCTCGATGGTCCGGCCCAGTCGCTTGCTGTAGCGGCCGCCTTGATGCTTCTTGGCGTAGGTGAGTTGCCGAGCCTTCTTCTGCTCAAGATGCTTGAGCCGGGCCTTCTCCGCTTTGGTGAGCGTCTCCGGCATTCGCCTGGGCTTGTCTTCGGTGGAGACGAAGGCGGAGGCCGCAACGCCGAAGTCCACCCCGCATCCCGGCTTGTCGAGTCGTGGCACGGGCTTGATTCCCGTGGCTACGCCGAACGAGACGTGCCAGCCGGTGCCGTCCTTGCTGATCGTGGCATTGCGAAGAGTTCCACCCAGGGCGCGGGAGAGACGGAATCGCACCCAGCCGATCTTGAGCAGGCGTACCTCCGCCCAGCGGCGACTGAGTTTGCGTACCTTGACGTTCTATCCTGGGAAGGACACCTTCAGCTGATGGCCGCGCTTCTTGAACTTCGGATACGTGGCTGGGTGTGAAGGGTTGAAGAAGTTGTCGAATGCCCGGTCCAGGTGACGTAGCACCTGCTGCCCCGCGGCTGCCGGAAGCTCTGCGAGCCAGTCGATCTCGCCCCTCGCAGCTGTGAGATGCAGGCATTGCTCCACGGCCCGCATGGTCACGCCTCGCTGCTTGTAAACGTACTGACGCTGTTCCAATGCCAGGTTCCACAAGGCCCGTGCTGAGTGACCCCACTTGGTAAGGACCTCCTCCTGCCCGCGGGTGGGGTACAGGCGGTACTTGCGTCCAGTGTCGGCTTTCATACGACCGGATCAACGACGCTCGTCGAGATCGGTCACGGTTTCGAGTCGCGAAAAAGGGAACGGGCTGTCACCGAGGACGCCTCGATGACAGCCCGTTCGCCGGGAGCCGTTTGGCTACTTCCAGCTATCACTGGTGGTGTAGCCGGACGACGTGCCCGTTGTGTAGGAACGGTTGCTCCCCGACTCCCAGGTCACGTTCCCGGAGCTGTCCTTTTTCAGGAACTTGTACTCGAAGGCCGTGCTCTTGGGGACGATGACCAGCTTGCTCCAGGTCGGGTAGGACGCGGACGACAGAGGGATCGCGTCGCTCGTGTTCCAGGAGCCGAGGGAGGCGACGGAGCCGACGACGTAGACGTTGGTGCCGTAGTCGGTCGTCGCGTACTCGTTGAAGGTGACGTCGGTGGCGTCGGCGTTGGCCACGTTCCAGGAGTTGTTCAAGGTGATTGCCGAAGTCGTCGTGGTGGCCGACCTGTTGGCGTTCGACTCCCAAGTCACGTTTCCGGATGAGTCTTTCTTGAGGTACTTGAAGGTGAAGGACGTGTTGGTCGGTACGCTCACCTCGCCCGACCAGATCGGGTACCCGGACGACGACAGCTGGATCGCCTTCGACGTGTCCCAGCTGCCCAGCGCCGAGATGGACCCCACCACGTACACATTCGTGCCGCTCGTCGTCGACGCGTACTCGTGGAAGGTCGCGCTCACCGTCGAGCCCGACGAGCCGCCGCCCGTGTCGTCGCAGCCGACCGTGCAGGTGTAGGAGGAGTTGTAGAAGGCGACCGCGCTCTTCGCGGGGACGGTGAGGGACGCGCTGCCGCCCGACACGGTCACCTTGGTCGCGCCGCCGTCGATGACGTTGCTGTACGTCCCGTCGGCCATTCCGGTCGTGAAGCTGTAAGTGGCGGACGAGGAACCGTTGTTGAGCGCGAAGAAGCCCGCGCCCGAGCGGCCGAAACCGATCACGCTCGACGACTTGGTCTGCCAGTTGGAGACCGCCGCCGTGTCGACGGCGTTGTGCCACGCCACCATCCCGACAACCGCCGTGTCACGGTCCAGGCAGTACCAGGAGCCGCTGGAGCAGTCGGTGTTCGTGACGAAGCCGGAGGAGTTCGGCGGCGCCTGGTCGCTCTGGGTCCACTCCCAGCTGGCGTAGACCGTCGGGGTCGACCACTTGTAGGCGAGCTGGAAGAGGTTGGCGAGCTTGTAGGTGTCGCCGTCCTTGTAGGACATGTGCAGGCCGTTGCGCTCGGTGTCGTGGTTGGTCACGAAGGACACCGAGTTGGCGGCCGGGAGGATGCCGGACGACGACAGGGACTCCAGGTCGGAGACGTTCCCCTGGAACGCCGACTTCAACTTGCTCGCGTACGTGAAGTCGAGGACGTCGCCGGAGGAGTAGTAGTCGCTCGGCTGCGGAGTCGAGCCCGGGTAGATCTCCTGGAAGACGTACGGCGCCGTCCCCGACGTCGTGTTCGTCAGCTTCGACTCGATCGCCGCGAGGTCGGTCTCGGGGATGTGCTTGGCCGCGTCGACGCGGAAGCCGTCCACGCCCAGTGCCAGCTGGGAGTTGAGGTAGTCGGCGAGGCCCGTGCGGACGTGGTCCGTGCCGGTCTTCAGGTCGGGCAGGCCCAGCAGTTCGCAGTTCTGGACCTGGGTGAGGTTCGAGTAGTCCTGGATGGTGAGGTCGGAGGTCGGGCAGCTGCTGGAGTCGTGATAGTCGCTCCGGTCCCACTCCGGGGTGTCGTACTTGCTGGTGATCGTCGTGCCGTTGTAGCCGGTGCCGGTCTGGGCGGCGGTGTGGTTGATCACCGCGTCCGTGTAGACCTTGATGCCGGCGTTGTGGCAAGCGGTGATCATCGACGCGAACTTGGCCGCCGTACCGAAGCGGCTGTTCAGGTTGTAGGAGTAGGGCTGATAGACGTCCCACCAGTAGTAGTTGGTCTGTTTGAGCGACTCGGCGGGCGGGGCGACCTGGACGGCGCCGTAGCCCGCCGGGCCCAGCACGTTCGTGCACTCCGAGGCGATGGAGTCCCAGTTCCACTCCCACAGGTTCGCGATCACGTCGCCCTTTGCGGTGGTGTCCGCGTGCGCGGAGGCGGCGGGCAGTGCAACCGCGCCCGCGAGCGCCAGCGCGCCGGCGGCCACGGCACTGGCCGTGCGCCGGAAGACACCCGGAGGTCGGTGTCTGGTCATGTGCGGCTCCGATGAAAGGTGTTTGGGTTTCAACCAGTGGTCAACCAGTGGTGAGAGTGGGGCCGTTGGGAGGGCGCGTCAAGGTTGCTCGTGAAAGTTCTTGCTATGAGTTTCAAGACTCTTGCTGTAAACCTTTCGTTAGCGATACGGTCGCGCGGGCGCCCGGCGACGAAGCCGAACCGGAACTCGGAGTCGTCGCCGCGGTGCAGGGGTCGGACCCGTTCCAGCCGTACTCGCAAGGAGTTCACGCCTGTGATACCGAGATGGCCGGCGCCCCCGACGCGCCGTACCGCCCATGCCAGACGGGTCGCGGCCGTCACCGTCGCCGCGCTCGCCGCAGCCCTGATCCAGCCGCTCGCGGCGCATGCGGACTCCCCGCCCCCGCCGCCCTCCGACGCCAAGCTCGCCGCCGCTCCCGCCCGGCACGACGACACCCGCGAGCAGTTCTACTTCGTCATGCCGGACCGTTTCGCCAATGGCGACACCTCCAATGACGAGGGAGGGCTGACCGGTTCGCGCCTGTCCACCGGCTACGACCCCACCGACAAGGGCTTCTACCAGGGCGGCGACCTCAAGGGCCTGACCAAGAAGCTCGACTACATCAAGGGCCTCGGCACCACCGCCATCTGGATGGCCCCGATCTTCAAGAACCGTCCCGTCCAGGGAACGGGGAGCAACGCCTCCGCCGGCTACCACGGCTACTGGATCACCGACTTCACCCAGGTCGACCCGCACTTCGGGACCAACAAGGACCTGGAAACCCTCATCTCCAAGGCCCACGCCAAGGGCATGAAGGTCTTCTTCGACGTCATCACCAACCACACCGCGGATGTCGTCGACTACAAGGAGAAGTCCTACGACTACCTCTCCAAGGGCGCCTTCCCCTACCTGACCAAGGACGGCCGGCCCTTCGACGACGCCGACTACGCGGACGGCAGCAAGAAGTTCCCCGCCGTCGACACCGACTCCTTCCCCCGCACCCCGACCGTCGCCGCCGCGGGCAAGAACGCCAAGGTCCCCTCCTGGCTCAACGACCCGACGATGTACCACAACCGCGGTGACTCCACCTTCGCCGGAGAGAACGCCACCTACGGCGACTTCGGCGGCCTCGACGACCTGTGGACCGAACGTCCCGAGGTCGTGCAGGGCATGGAGAAGATCTACGAGCGCTGGGTGCGCGACTTCGACATCGACGGCTTCCGGATCGACACCGTCAAGCACGTCGACATGGACTTCTGGACCCAGTGGGCGACCGCGCTCGACGCATACGCGGCCAAGCAGGGGCGCAAGAACTTCTTCATGTTCGGCGAGGTCTACTCCGCCGACACCTCGATCACTTCGCCGTACGTCACCCAGGGCCGCCTCGACGCCACCCTCGACTTCCCCTTCCAGGACGCGGCCCGCACCTACGCCTCCCAGGGCGGCAGCGCACAGAAGCTGGCATCGGTCTTCGGTGACGACTACAAGTACACGACCGACAAGGCCAACGCGTACGAGCAGGTCACCTTCACCGGCAACCACGACATGGGCCGTATCGGGTACTTCCTGAAGCAGGACAACCCGAAGGCCAACGACGCCGAGCTGCTGGGCAAGGACAAGCTCGCCAACGAGCTGATGTTCCTCAGCCGCGGCAACCCGGTCGTCTACTACGGCGACGAGCAGGGCTTCACCGGCTCCGGCGGCGACAAGGACGCCCGCCAGACGATGTTCGCCTCGAAGGTCGCCGACTATCTCGACGACGACGAGATCGGCACCGACCGCACGCACGCGAGCGACTCGTACGACACAACTGCCCCGCTCTACAAGCAGATCTCTGCTCTCAGCAAGCTGCGCAAGGACAACCCCGCCCTCACGGACGGCGTCCAGACTCAGCGGTACGGGGCCGACGGCTCGGGCATCTACGCCTTCTCCCGCACCGACGCCAAGACCGGCCAGGAGTACGTCGTCGCCCTCAACAACGCCGACGAGGCGAAGACGGCGACCTTCGCGACCGGCTCGGCGGGCATGAAGTTCCGCGGTATCTACGGGACTTCGGCCGATGTCACCTCCGACGCCGACAAGAAGGTCACCGTCACCGTCCCGGCCGGGTCCGCCGTCGTCTTCAAGGCGGACGGCAAGCTCGCCAAGCCGACCACCGCACCGACCCTCACCCTCAAGGCCCCCGACGCGGGAGTCACCGGCACGGTGGAGATCTCCGCGGACGTCGACGGCGGCCAGCTCAACCGCGTGGTCTTCGCCGCCCAGGTCGGCAACGGCAAGTGGCAGGTCCTCGGCTCCGCCGACCACGCCCCGTACAAGGTCACGCAGGCCATCGGAAAGGACGTACCGGCCGGAACTGCCTTGCGCTACAAGGCAGTTGTCATCGATTCCGCCGGACGGACGTCAAGCGCGACCGCACAGAGTACCGCCGGCACCCCGCCCGCCGAGGACACCCCCACCGCCTCCTCCCGCGACTACGCGGTCGTCCACTACAAGCGCACCGACGGCGACTACGACAACTGGGGCCTGTACGCCTGGGGCGACCTCGCCGACGGCGAGTCGACCACCTGGCCGGCCGGGCACCCCTTCGTCGGACGGGACGCGTACGGCGCCTTCGCCTACGTCAAGCTGAAGCCGGGCGCCTCCAGCGTCGGCTTCCTGGTCGTCGACAAGGACGGCAACAAGGACGTCTCCGCCGACCGCACGATCGACGTCACCAAGACCGGCGAGGTCTGGATCGAGCAGGGCAAGGAGGCCGTGCAGACCACGCGCCCCGACTACCCGGCGCAGGACAAGACCAAGGCGGTCATCCACTACCACCGTGCCGACGGGAACTACGACGGCTGGGGACTGCACGTCTGGACGGGCGCCGCGAACCCCACGGACTGGTCGAGCCCGCTGAAGCCGGTGAAGACTGACGCGTATGGTGCGGTCTTCGAGGTGCCGCTGGGCGCCGGTGCCACCAGCCTCAGTTACATCATCCACAAGGGCGACGAGAAGGACCTCCCGGCCGACCAGTCGCTCGATCTCAAGGCGGGCGGCTACGAGGTGTGGCTGTTGAACGGCCAGGAGAAGTACCTGCTGCCGCAGCCCGCTGGTTCCGCCGCGGCCCTGGACCTGACCACCTCAAAGGCGATCTGGATCGACCGCGACACCGTCGCCTTCAACGGCTCCGACGCCGCCGCCTCCACCCAGCTGCTGTACTCCCACGACGGCTCGATCGCCGTGAAGGACGGCGCGCTGACCAGCGACGACGAGCGCTGGCTGCGGCTGGAGAAGACCACGCTCACCGACGCCCAGAAGGCGAAGTTCCCGCATCTGAAGGACTATGCCGCCTGGTCCGTCGACCCGCGCGACCGCGACCGGGTGCGCGAGGCCCTCGACGGACAGATCGTCGCCTCCCAGCGAGCCGCGAACGGCGCCGTGCTGGCGGCGACCGGCGTCCAGATCGCCGGCGTACTCGACGACGTGTACGCGAGTGCGACCAAGGCCGGCCTGGGGCCGACGTTCCACAACGGCCGTCCCACGCTTGCCGTCTGGGCCCCGACCGCGCAGAGCGTGTCACTGGAGCTCGACGGCTCGGTCAAGAAGATGAAGCGTGACGACTCCACCGGAGTCTGGTCCGTCACCGGCCCGGCGTCCTGGAAGGGCAAGCCCTACCGGTACGTCGTCAAGGTGTGGGCGCCGACCGTGCAGAAGGTCGTCACCAACAAGGTCACCGACCCCTACTCCCTCGCCCTCACCGCGGACTCCGGGCGCAGCCTCGTCGCCGACCTCGACGACAAGTCCCTGGCGCCGGGCGGCTGGTCGACGTACACCAAGCCCAAGGCCGTACCGCTGAAGGACGCCCAGATCCAGGAGCTGCACATCCGGGACTTCTCCGTCGCGGACAAGACCGTACCTGCGAAGGATCAGGGCACCTACCTCGCCTTCACCGACAAGAACAGCGACGGCTCGAAGCATCTGCGCCGGCTGGCGAAGTCGGGGACGTCGTACGTCCATCTGCTGCCCGCCTTCGACTTCGCGACCGTCCCCGAGAAGAAGGCGGACCAGGCGACGACGGACTGCGACCTCGCCTCCTACGCGGCCGACTCCGACAAGCAGCAGGAGTGCGTCGCGAAGATCGCCGCCAAGGACGCCTACAACTGGGGCTACGACCCGTTCCACTACACGGTCCCCGAGGGCTCGTACGCGAGCGACCCGGACGGGACGGGCCGTACGGTCGAGTTCCGCAGGATGGTGAAGGGGCTGAACGAGGACGGTCTTCGGGTCGTCATGGACGTCGTCTACAACCACACGGCGGCCGCCGGTCAGGCGGACACCAGCGTTCTCGACAAGGTGGTGCCCGGCTACTACCAGCGGCTCCTCGCGGACGGCTCGGTGGCGAACAGCACGTGCTGTGCGAACACGGCCACCGAGAACTCCATGATGGGCAAGCTGGTCGTCGACTCGGTCGTCACCTGGGCCAAGGAGTACAAGGTCGACGGGTTCCGCTTCGACCTGATGGGACACCAGCCGAAGGCCAACATCCTCGCGGTCCGCAAGGCCCTCGACGCGCTGACCCTCGCGAAGGACGGCGTCGACGGCAAGAAGATCATCATGTACGGAGAGGGCTGGAACTTCGGCGAGGTCGCCGACGACGCCCGCTTCGTACAGGCTACGCAGAAGAACATGTCGGGGACCGGGATCGCGACCTTCTCCGACCGGGCGCGGGACGCCGTGCGCGGCGGCAGCCCCTTCGACTCCGACCCCGGGGTCCAGGGCTTCGCGTCCGGGCTGTACACCGACCCCAACTCGTCCGCCGCCAATGGGACTTCGGCCGAGCAGAAGGCCCGTCTGCTGCACTACCAGGACCTGATCAAGGTGGGTCTGTCCGGCAACCTCGCCAAGTACCGCTTCACCGACACCGACGGCAAGGAGGTCACCGGCGCGGAGGTGGACTACAACGGTCAGCCGGCCGGTTACGCGGACGCGCCCGGCGACGCCGTCGCGTATGCCGACGCGCACGACAACGAGTCCCTCTTCGACGCCCTCACCTACAAGCTGCCCGCCTCGACGAGTGCGGCGGACCGGGCCCGGATGCAGGTCCTCGCGATGGCGACGGCCACCCTCTCGCAGGGGCCGTCCCTCTCGCAGGCGGGCTCCGACCTGCTGCGTTCCAAGTCCCTGGACCGCAACTCGTTCGACAGCGGCGACTGGTTCAACGCCATCCACTGGAACTGCGCGGACGGCAACGGCTTCGGGCGGGGGCTGCCGATGGCGGCCGACAACCAGTCCAAGTGGTCGTACGCCAAGCCCCTGTTGGGGGCGGTGAAGGTGGCCTGCCCGCAGATCGAGGGTGCATCGGGCGCCTACCAGGACCTGCTGAAGATCCGTACGGCCGAGAAGGCGTTCTCGCTGGACACGGCCGACCAGGTGCAGTCCAAGCTGTCCTTCCCGCTGTCCGGGAAGGACGAGACGCCCGGCGTGATCACCATGCAGCTCGGTGACCTGGTCGTCGTATTCAATGCGACGCCGGGCCGGCAGGAGCAGCGCGTCGAGTCCCTGGCCGGTACCGGCTACCGCCTGCACCCGGTGCAGGCGGCGGGCGCCGACCCTATCGTCAAGTCCTCTTCCTATGAGCGGGAATCGGGCACGTTCGCCGTTCCGGGGCGCAGTGTCGCAATATTCTCCCGGATCTCCTGATAGGGGCATTACTTTGGTGGGGCAGACCGCGAACCCCGGTCTGCCCCATCGGCGTTGTCCAAGGGCTGAAAGATGGACCTCAACGGCAAGCTGACAGACACGACCGTGCTGGTCGTGGACGACGTCGCGGCCAGCCGGTACGCGATGGGGACCGTGCTGCGCCGGGCCGGACACCAGGTCGTACCGGTCGCCACCGGCCAGCAGGCGCTCGTCGAACTCGACGTACGGCTGCGCAAGGGCATCCTGCCCGACGTGGCCCTCGTCGACGTCGACCTGCCGGACATGAGCGGCTTCGAACTGTGCCGGCGGCTCAAGGAGCGGCCGCACATGGCGGGCCTTCCCGTAGTGCACTTCTCGGCCGCCGCCGTGCCCCCGGGCGACCGCTGCCAGTGGCTGGATGCCGGCGCCGAGACGTACCTGACGGTGCCCGCCGAGCCCGAGGAGATCGAGGCGGTGATCCGGGCCGCGGTGCGCACCGCCAGGCTGCGGGCCGACGACCAGGCGCTGGTACGGCGGCTGACACTGCTGTCCCAGGCGATCGTGACCATCCAGTCGGCGCGCTCCCTGCAGGAACTCGCCGACGCCGCCGCCGACGGCACCGCGCGGCTCATCGGCGGTCCCGCCGCCGTCTTCGTCCTCGGCCCGGACGACGAGCTGTACCGCGGTATCTCCCGGGACCGCACCTCCCTCGCCCTGCCGGACGCGGGCGCCCACCGGACCGTGGCCGGTCTGCTGCGGCGGCTCACCCGCGGGCAGGCCGGGGTGCAGATCACCACGGTGCCCGCGCCGCTGTGGCCCGCCGGGTTCTTCCGGCCCGGCATGCAGCACGACGCCCGGCTGGCGCTGGTCCTCACCCAGGACGGCCAGGCCCCCGTGTGTCTGGCCACGCCCACCCGCGGGGTGCGCCGGGTCAGCCCCGAGGGCGAGGCCCTGCTGGCCCAGCTGGCGCAGGCCACCGCGCTCGCCGCCGAGCCGCTGCTGATGTACCAGGTCGAGCGGCATGTCGCTCTCACCCTCCAGCACAGCTTCCTGCCCCAGCCGCACCGGCTGCCCGAACTGCCCGGCATCGACGTCGGGGTCCGCTATGTGCCCGCGTCCCGGGAGACCGAGATCGGCGGCGACTTCTACGCGGCCGTGCGCACCGGCGAGGGTGTGCTCACCGCGGTCGGCGACGTCGTCGGGCACTCTCTGGAGGCGGCCACCGTCATGGTCGAGATCCGGCACGCGCTGCGCGCCTACTGCGTGGAGGAGAGCGACCCGGCCGTGCTCGCCGAGCGCCTCGACCGGATGCTGCAGCACTACCACCCCGAAGTCACGGCGACCGTCTGCCTGGTCCTGATCGACCCCGAGACCGGACGCACCCGGATCGCCAACGCGGGCCACATACCGCCGCTGATCCTGCGCACCACCGGCGACGCCGAGTACGCCAAGGCCGACGGCCCGCTGCTCGGCCTGGGCCTGCCCCACCCGCCGCCCACCGAGCTGTTCCTGGAGCCCGCCGACCGGCTCCTCATGGTCACCGACGGCCTGATCGAGACCCGGGGCATGGACCTGACCCTCTCGATGGAGCAGCTCCGCTCGGCGGCCGTCGGCGCCCTGCCCGGCCTGGACGCCCTGTGCGACACCCTGCTGGCCTGCTTCGGGCACGACCGCGAGGACGACATCGCGATGCTCGCCCTCCAGCTGAGGAATTAGGCTGAGCCCGTCGCTGCCGTCCTGGAACAGGAGTGCTCATGCCGCAGATCACCGTCGACCACTCGAAGGCGATCAGCTTCGACCGGGAGGCCTTCGCCCACGACCTGCACACCGCGCTCGTCGAGATCGCGGCCGCCAAGCCGGAGGCCTGCAAGACGCAGTTCCGCGCGTCGGAGGTCACCGCGTTCGGCTACGAGGACCCGCTGGACCAGGGGCACGCCGTGGTCCACGTCATGATCGGACTGCTCGCCGGCCGCACCGACGAGACGAAGGCGAAGCTCACCGAGGCCGTGCTGGGGCTGCTGAAGCAGCACGTCGAGGACGATGGCCACGCTGTCCTGCATGCCTCTGCGGAGGTGCGGGACCTTGATGCGTCGTACCGGAAGTTTGAACGCTGAAGGTTCGTCTGCGGATCCGTTGTGGCTGGTCGCGCAGTTCCCCGCGCCCCTAAAGGGCGCTCCTCAGGACGCCAGTGAGAGCAACCGGGCGACCAGGTCCGCAAACGGGCCGTCCGGAGGTTCGTCCTTGAGTATGCGGCGTATCAGTGCGCCCATTTCCTCGTCGTAGGCGGCGCTCACGGCGGCCAGGGCGGCGAAGTCGTGGACGAGCTGAGACTCGAGCTCGGTGCGTGGGATGCGGCGGCCGTCGAGCCAGAGCAGGGCGGTCGACTCGGCGAGGGAGATCCAGGAGCGTACGACCAGTTCCAGGCGTGCGGGCGGATCCTGGACGTCCAGATGCGACAGGATCTGTTCGTACGCGGCCTGCCGTACGGAGTCGATGAGCGCGTTGGTCGCCGACGAGCCGACGGCCGGGCCGCCGCGCATCAGTGCCGAGAAACCGGGCCCGTGGTCGTCGACGAAGTCGAAGAACCGGCGCATCGCCCGCAGTAGCCGCGCGCCCAGCGGGCCCTCCTGCGGCTCCTTGAACCGGCCCGCCAGATCGTCCGCCGCACGCCTCAACGCGGCCTCGTACAGGCTGAGTTTGCCGGGGAAGTAGTGGTACACCAGCGGACGCGAGATGCCCGCGGCGGAGGCTATCTCGTCGATGGAGACGTCGTCGGGAGAGCGTTGGCTGAACAGTTCGAGGGCGACGCCGATCAACTGCTGCCGCCGCTCTTCCACTCCCATTCTGCGGCGTACCCCGGTAGTCATGCGAACACCTTACCGATCGGATCCGGCCCAGAACGGACCGGACCGGCCACGGGTGTTCACATATCAAGCACGAGACGCTCACTTCGTGCCCGCGAAACGCAGATCAGCATCGAGTCGGCACGCTCGGCGTCCGTCAGCAGTTCGTCCCGGTGCTCCACCTCGCCCTCCAGGACCCGCTGTTGGCAGGTTCCGCAGAAGCCCTGCTCGCAGGAGTAGGCGGTGTCCGGCAACTGCGCGCGCACGGCGGCCAGCACGGTCGAGTCGGCCGGGACGGTCAACGTCCGTCCGGTGCGCCGGAGTTCGACCTCGAAGGTGCTGTTGCCGTCGGCCGACGTACGGGGTGTGAACCGTTCGAGGCGGACCTGCGGGAACCGCTCCTCCACCGCCGCGATGAGCCCCTCCGGCCCGCAGCAGTACACGGCGGCGCCCTCGGCCGTGTCCGCCAACAGGCCGTCGAGATTCGGCAGTCCGTCCTCGTCCTCGGCGACGACGGTCACCCGGTCGCCGCCCAGCTTCTCGATCTCCTCCAGGAACGGCATCGAGGCCCGCGTCCGCCCGCCGTACACCAGCCGCCACTCCGTGCCCTCCCCGAGTGCCCGCAGCATCGGCAGCACGGGAGTGATCCCGATGCCGCCCACGACGAAGACGTACGAAGGAGCCTCGATCAGCGGGAAGCGGTTCCGCGGCCCGCGCACCTCCAGCTCCATCCCCTCCCGCACCTGCTCGTGCACCTCGCGCGAGCCGCCCCGCCCGTCCTCGATCAGCCGCGTGGCGATGGTGTACGACGAGGTGTCCTCCGGGTCGCCGCACAGCGAGTACTGCCGCACCAGCCCCGAAGGCAGCACGAGGTCGAGATGCGCCCCGGGCTCCCAGCGCGGCAAGTCCCTTCCTTCCAGGCGCAGTTGTACGACGCCGTCGGCGACCGTCTCGCGCGAGGCGACCAGCAGCCTGAGCGCCCGCGACCGGGGCCGGCCCGAGGTCGGGTTCTCCAGGGCGGGCATCGGCCACAGCGGCGAGGTCTGGATGCGGCGCCGCATCGCCCGCCTGACCAGCACCGCGGCGCCCGCGACGACCACGACCGTGCGCAGCTTCGGCATCACGCGGCTCCCTTCTCCGCCGCGAGGGCCGCGACCGCGGCGGGGGAGGAGGCGAGATAGGCGACGGCCTGTTCGGTGGAGCCCTCCTGGGAGGGGTGGTAGGAGCGGCTGAGGTATCGCGGGATGGACTTGATCATGTCGCCGGTCGTGGGCAGGGTGCCCCGCCTGCCGCGCACGTAGAAGTCCTTGAAGCTCGCGTGGCCGTCGATCAGCGTCGGATCGTTCTCCATGAAGAAGCGCGCCCCGCGCTGCCACAGGAACACGATCGCCGCGAACGCGGTGGCCCAGGTGCGCACGCGCCGCCGGTAGCCGCCGTCGACATGCATGAACAGGTCGAAGGCGACGGACCGGTGCTCGACCTCCTCGGCGCCGTGCCAGCGCAGCAGGTCCAGCATGGTGGGGTCGGCGCCCCGCCGGTCCAGCTCCTCCGCATTGAGGACCCAGTTGCCGAGGAACGCGGTGTAGTGCTCGATCGCCGCGATGATCGCGACCCGCTCCATCAGCCACCACTTGCGCGCCCTGCCGGGCGGCAGTGTCCGGTCGCCGAGCAGCTTCTCGAAGAACCAGTCGACCTGTGCGGTGTACGGCGTCGGATCGAGCCCGAGCTCCTTCAGGTGCGGCAGGACCTCGTCGTGGGCCTGCGAGTGCATCGCCTCCTGCCCGATGAACCCGATGACGTCCTCGCGCAGCCGGTCGTCCCGGATGTACGGCAGCACCTGCTTGTAGACGTGCACGAACCACCGCTCACCGGCGGGCAGCAGCAGATGCAGCACATTGATGGTGTGCGTGGTGAACGGATCCCCAGGCACCCAGTGCAGTGGCGTCTCCTCCCACGAGAAGGACACCTTCCGCGCCTTGAGGGCGACCCGCTCCGAGGCCTGCGTGTTAGACATGGCGTCAATGTACTGACGGGTAAGTCCGAGGGAAACCCTTCTGCAGCCACTTGTTGACGCCGGCGTCAGCTAGCGCAGTCCGCTGATCGGCCGGCCGTCCTCCAGGGTCCCCGCCAGCTCGGCCCGAACCCCCTGCCTGGCCCGTACGGCCAGCAGGCTGCCCTGGGCGGAGGTGCTGACTCCTCCCGTCGTGGTGATCGACGACGTCCCCTGGCTGCCTGCCGCGAGCAGGTACCAGTTCCCCGCCTCCGACTTCCACAGCACCCCGGCGAGCACATGCGGGTCCTTCTCCCCGCACGCCGGCACGTTCTCCGCCTTCGCCGCGACCGCCCCGTACGTCCCGCCCGGTGTGTGGAACTGCGCCAGCACTCGCGTCCCGCCGCCCCGCCAGGTGTCGGCCCGCGTGCACAGCCAGTCCGCCGAACCGCTTCCGTCGGGCAGCGGCTGGCGGCCGTACGCCCAGGCGTTGACCGTGCGCACACCCGCCGAGCGCATCGAGCCCAGCGAGCAGGCGTACGGCGCCCAGGTGCGCAGCGCCTGCGGGCCGGTGACCTCGTGGGTGGCGCCGGGGCGTCCGATGGTGAGGTGGGCGGGGATGAGCTCGCCGAGGTCGGTGCTCAGGCGGGTGCCGTTGATGGGGGCGCCCCCGGTCGAACGAAGTTGAGACTGGGGGACCGTCAGCTGCAGCACCTTCCATGATGCGCAGTCGCCGGTCTGGGCGGCGGGACTGGCCAGCGGTGCTGTGACGCCGTCGGTCAGGGCGAGGGCCGTTGTGCCGGTGCGCGGCTTGAGCAGGTCACGCTCGGCGGCCTGCTTCACCCAAGGTGCCGTCAGATAGCGGACGTTGCCGTCGGCGCGGTCCAGGACCAGTGCGTTCGCCTCCGACCGGTCGGCGCCGTCGACCCGGGCGAAGTCGAGGGCGGCGCCCTTCGTGCTGTTCCTCGGCTCGGCGTACCGGGCGATGCGCAGACCGTCGTAGAGCATCACCACGCGTGCGCTGTCGATGGTCCCGGCGTACAGGAGCTGGGGCGGGCCGGACGGGCCGCCGGACGGGGTGCCGGGGGTCGCGGAGACCTGGACGCTCTCGCCGGGGCGGGCCCAGACGGCGAGGGCGCGGCGCAGCAGGGCCTTGTCGCCGGTGAGGTCGCCGCGGGCCGGCCAGACGGAGAAGTCGGTGCGCGCGGCGGCCTCCCAGGCGGTGGGGGCGACCCGCAGCAGTTTGGCCGGGTCGAGGGCGGCTTCGGCGGCCGGGTTCTGCGCATACGCGGGCGCGGCGGCGCCGTCGGGGGCCCAGCCGTCGCCGGGCAGGCCGAGCAGCACCCCGCACACGGCGACCGCCGCGGCGGCGGCGAGCGCGGCCTTGGTGTGCTGTCTGCGCCGCATCAGATCGGTGGGCCGGGCGTGCAGTGAGCAGGGGTCGAACTCGGGGGAGTCGAGCAGCGCGTACTGCTCGGGGATGTCGGCGGCCTCCCGGAGCGCTTCCTGGGGCTCCTCGCAGCCGGCGGCGGTCAGCACCTTGCATACGTCGCCGTCGGGGAGCTTCTCCAGGCCGCGCAGGACGTAGGCGGCGCGGGCGGGGCCGGACAGGGCGGACAGGCGCTGGTCCAGGGCGAGTTCGTCGGCGCCGCCCGAGCGCGGGAAGAGACGCAGGCCCCACACCTGGGGAAGCAGCGGCGGCAGCTGGGACCGCTTGGGGAGCGCCGTGCGCTTCAGCGGCCGGCCCGCCTCCAGTGCCGTACGCAGCACCTGGAGGCGGACGAAGGCGTACCCGGGGTCGCCGTCACGGCCCGTCGACCGGGCCGGGATCGCGGGCGCCTGCGTGCGGCCCCTGGGCAGGGCGCGCTGGGTGAGGGCGTGTGCGGTCACCACGCGCCGGTTGCGGCCGAGGCTCGGCGGCAGCACCAGGTAGGCGATCCTGACCAGCCGCGGGTAGTGCTCGACGAGCGCGGCCTCGGCCTGCTCGACGTCGACGGCCAGGTCGGAAGGGGACGGTGCGGGGCGCGGGGCGACATCCTGTGACTGCACGTTCAGCAAAACGAGCGAATCGTCGGATAGTCACCGCCACCTGCGTGACTTACCCCTCGGGCTCGACGAGCGCCCGGGCATAGTTCCCCATCGAGCGCTGGTAGCGGGGGAGATGGGGTGCCAGGGCGCCCAGAACCAGGGAGAGTCCCTCGCGGTCCCGGCCGAGGCTGGACAGGCACAGCGCCAGACACGCCCGTACCGCGTCGTCCAACTCGTCGGAGGGGGCGTCCAGTTCGGGTGTCAGCAGCTTGACGCCCTCCTCGGCCCGGCCGATGTTCCGCAGCGAACTCGACATCTGGATCTTGGCCCTGCGGCCCTTGTACTGGCTGGCCTCGCTCAGCCCGCGCTCCAGCGCCTCCCGGTACAGCGGCTCGGCCTTGTCCGAGTGGCCGGTCGAGTCCCAGGCGGAGGCCTGCTCGAAGAGGCCGAGCGGGCTGCCGTCGGGCAACTCGGCGGCCAGAGCGTCGATCACGGCCCGGAAATCGGCCGCCTTCTCCTCCGGATACTCGTCGAGGGTGGCCCAGGCGGCGGTCACGCGATCTTCCCAGTCTTGATTCACCGGACCACCCTCGCACACGTGTGCACGGGAGACGGCCGTATTTTTGAGCACGCCGGCATTCACAGCCGTATCGAAGGGGACGGGCCCAAGGGCCAGGAAAGCGACCCGGAGGAACAGATGAGGTTGACCCGACCGATGCTCGCCGTGGCCACAGGCGCGGCCGTCCTGGCGCTGGCGGGCTGCGGAACCGGAAACAGCGACGCGGCCGCCAAGGTGCCGACCGCCGCCACCGGCAGCCTGGAGAGCCTGGCGGCCAAGGTGAAGTGCAAGCCGGACATGCAGATCGACTCCGACGAGGTCCGCCAGGCCATCTGCAAGACCTCCGACGGCAAGTACGTCTTCGCGACCTTCGCCACCGACCGCGGCCAGCGCGAGTGGATCAACGACGCGAAGGACTACGGCGGTTTCTACCTCGTCGGCCGCAAGTGGGTCGCCGTCGGCGAGGACAAGGTGGTCAAGGCGCTGCAGGGCACGCTGGGCGGTAACGAGGAGATCGGCACCAACCACAGCGCGCACAGCGGCCACGGCGGCTGAACACCTCGTACGGCACACACTGTCGTACACGCACCGTCGTACACACACCAGAAGGCCGGTGGCGGGAGATCCCGCCACCGGCCTTCTTCGGTGGGTCACCGGCTCAGTGTGTCACTGGCACTTCTGTCCGGCGTTGATGCAGTTGGCGATCTTGTTCGCCAGGTTGTTCTTGAAGACCGCGATGAAGTCGTCGTGGTCGGTGGCCGACTTGTGCAGCTGCTCGGGGAAGCCGTCCACCGCGTAGGCGTTCTTCACCTGACCGTTCTGCAGGGTCGGCGGGTTGATCTTGTACACCAGGCGCATCGTCAGCTGCGGGATGGCCTTGAAGCCGTTGGCGCAGTTGCCGGCCGCGTCGGCGAACGCGACGTGCGTGCGGTGGTTGGCGCTGTCGATGTTCTTGCCGTCCCAGCAGGACTGGAAGGCGAACGTGCGGACCACGTTGCTGCCCTGCGGGCAGATCGGGTACTGCGTCGTCAGCTGGACCTTGTTCTCGAAGCCGGTGCAGCTCCAGTGCGCGTTGGCGTTCGCCAGACCGTTGGTGGTGGTCTTGGCGTCACCGGTGATGATGCGCAGGAACTGCGGCATCGCCGTGACCTTGCTGGTCGGGCTGCCGACGTACTTGATCTGCGCCTGGACCGGCGTCAGGATCTTGCCGACGTTGCCTTCCTTGCCGCCGCCGTCCGCGTTCTGGTCGAAGTCCTGCGTGCCGTCCTGGATACGGACCACCGGCCAGTAGTACGCCGACAGGTCGCTCTGGTTCTGGCAGCTGGTCTGGTCCGCGATCAGCGTGTTGTTGTTGGCGAACGCGTCGACCTTCTGGTTGCCGACGTAGTCGTGCAGGTGGTGCGCGCCGTTGGTCACGCCGGGCGCCACGATGACGTTGTCGGTGTTGTGGTTCTTGTTCGCGTTCACACCGCAGCGGGTGATGAAGGTGCCGGTCGAGGCGTTGCCGTTCTTCTGCGGCTTCGCGGCGACGTTCGGCTGGACCTTGGTGATGTCCACGAAGTCGGCCGCCACGGGGCCGTTGCCGGCCTGACCGCCGATGTTCTGACCGGCACCGGCGCTCGCACTCGGGTTGGCAGAGGCCTGGCCGCCGTTGTTCTGGCCGCCCTGCTGCTGGCCACCGTTCTGCTGCTGACCGCCGTTCTGCTGCTGGCCACCGGCGTTGGTCTGGTTGGCGGTCTGCGTCGTACAGGCGGCGAGCGCGCTCAGCCCGGCCGCGTCGACCTGGCCGCCCACTCGCTGGATGTCGATCCGGATCCGGTCGAGGGTCGCGGACCGCTTCTCCTTGAGGGGGCCGACGATCGCGTTCTGCACGAAGCTGGCGTCCTGCGTCTGCGCCTGGCGCGTGGAGGCGAGCCGGGCGTAGGCCTCGGTGATCTGCTTGTCGAGGTTCGCCAGCTCGGTCGCCACGCCCTGCTGGGCCCTGGCCGGCACGTTCGTCAGCTTCTGCTGGACGTCGGGGCAGGCGATCGTGGCGACCTGGCCGGTGGCGGCCTTGGTCTGGTTCGATCCCCAGTTGTTCGACTCGTGCGCCGAGGCGTAGAAGTTCGCCCAGATCAGCCCGCCCCCACCGAGCGCTAGAGCCGCCGATGCGGCTATGGCCTTGGTGGCCAGCGGCGTACGGCGTTTTCGATTGTTGCGTCCCATGGAACTCCTCTGACTTCCTTGCGGGCTTGGCGGGGCATCGAGGCGCCCGACAGGAGTGAAGCGGCTCCATCTCATACGGACGCGGTCCCAGGGGTGTTCAGCAGCCCCACAAACAAATCAGAGGATTGAGCGGCCACCGGATCTCAACAGCCGCTTGAGCAGCGCAAGTTACGGAGAATCAGCAACCGCTTACCGGTCCTGGTCCAGATAGGCGAGGACCGCCAGAACGCGACGATTGTCGTCGTCCGACACCTCCAGGTCCAGTTTGGTGAAGATGTTGGAGGTGTGCTTGGCAATGGCCCGTTCTGTGACCACCAGCTGCCCGGCGATCGCCGCGTTGGAGCGGCCCTGCGCCATCAGCTCCAGCACCTCACGCTCACGGGGCGTCAGCCGCCCGAGCGGACGGTCGTCGGCGGCCCGCCGGGACAGCAGCTGCTGGATCACCTGAGGATCCATGGCCGTTCCCCCGGCCGCGACCCTCCGCACGGCATCCACGAACTGCTCCGCGTCGAACACCCGGTCCTTCAGCAGATACCCGACCCCGCCGCTCCCGTCGGCGAGCAGCTCGCGCGCGTACAACTGCTCCACGTGCTGCGAGAGCACCAGCACCGGAAGCCCGGGTCTGTCCCGGCGGGCCTGCAGCGCGCACTGCAGCCCCTCGTCGGTGTGCGTCGGCGGCAGGCGTACGTCGACCACGGCGACGTCCGGCTCCAGCTCGGCCAGCGCCTGGGCGAGCTCGGGGCCGGACTCGACGGCCGCGGCGATCTCGAAGTCGTGGGCCTCGAGGAGCCGGACCAGGCCGTCGCGCAGCAGGAAGAGGTCTTCGGCTAGGACAACGCGCAAGGGATCTCCATGGTGACCATGGTGGGACCGCCCGCTGGGCTGCTGACGGCCAGGACGCCGTCGAATGTACCCAGGCGCCGCTCGATGCCGGAGAGTCCGGAACCGGCTCCGATCGTGGCGCCGCCCTTGCCGTTGTCGGTGACGGTGACGCGCAGCCGTCCCTCGCCGTGGTGCAGATCGATCCAGATGCGGTCGGCGCCGGAGTGCTTCACCGCGTTGGTGAGCACCTCGCTGACCGCGAAGTACGCGGCCGACTCCACCGGTGCGTCCGCACGGCCCTCCAGCTCGACGTTCACCTCGGTGGGCAGCGGCAGCCGCAGCGCCAACGCCCTTACCGCGTCTCCGAGTCCGCGTTCCGCCAGCACCGGCGGATGGATGCCGCGCACCAGGTCACGCAGCTCGGCGAGCGCGTCGACGGAGGACTGCCGGGTCTGGGCGAGGAGCTGCCTGGCTTTCTCCGGGTCCTTGTCGAGAAGCATCTCGATGGTGCCCAGATCCATGCCCATGGCCACCAGCCGGGCCTGCGCCCCGTCGTGCAGGTCCCGCTCGATACGGCGCAGTTCGGCGGCGGAGGTGTCGACGGCGTCGCGGCGGGTCTCGGTCAGGACCCGGACACGCTCGGCCAACTCGCCCTGACTCGCGCCGAGAACGGCCCGGGTGAGCCGGAAGTGGGCGGTCAGCAGCCGCGGGGCGAACGGGGTCAGGGCGAGGAGCGCAACGGCCAGAGCACCGGCGCCGAGCGCCGAGCCCTGGTCGGTGACGTGCACAAAGCCGTACCAGTACCCGCCGGACTCGGAGAGCGGCCGCCACAGCCCGGCCGCGACCGCGAACCCTTCGAGCGGGTAGAAGAACAGCACCGCCGGCAGCAGCGCGGTGACGAACCCCGCCGTCATGTCCACCTGCAGCCAGCGCAGATCCCGCCAGACCGCCGGGTCGCGCAGCAGGGCGTACGTCCGCGCCCAGGGGTTGGCACCCTCGGGTATCGGCCGGTACGCCGACGGGATCTGCACCCCGCACCACTGCGCCGCGAGCACCCGCCGCCTGTCGGCGAAGGCCCGCACCCGGGTCAGCACCCACGGCGTGGTGACGACCCCGACGCCGATCGGGACGAGCGCGATGGACACAAGCGACAGCGTGAACCCGAGGACCGCTCCGGGAAGGGTCACCAGAGCCAGCACGAACCCCCGCCCCGCCGCAAGCGCGACGGCCCGGGCCCTCGTGGCAAGAGAGCCATTCTTCGTGTTGGTGTTCATGCCAGCAGTCTGACCGAGCGGACACGGGGGGTCACGGGGCCGAGCCCCCGGGTCGGGGGGTGGTGCCAGGTACACCCCCGGGGCGTGTTTTTCAGATCACAACCCCAACACCTTCGCCTCCACCGCCGGATCCAGTCCCAACAGGGGCCGGTCCGGCCGTTGCGGTGCCGTGCCACCGATGCCCTGCAGCCACTCCCAGGTGTCGGCAACGGTCTCCTCGACCGGCCGGCAGGTCAGCCCCGTCCCCACCGCCCGCGAAACATCCCCGCTGTGCAGCGAATCATGCATATCGCTCCCCGCCGGCACCCACACCGGCAACTGCATCCACGGCTCGATGCCCGCGTCGAGGATCACCTCGGGCGCGGTCCACCGCAGCTCGGCCGCCGAGCCGGTGACCTCCACGCACGCATCGAGCAGGCTGCCCATCGTCGCGTGCCCCTGCGGGCTGACCAGGTTGTACGGCCCGCTCAACTCCCGCTCGGCAGCCCCGAGAATCCACTCGGCCATGTCCCGCACATCGATGTACTGCAGCGGCAGCTCCCGCGGCCCCGGCGCCAGCACGGGCCCACCCCGCGCGATCCGCCCCAGCCACCACGGCAACCGCCCGATGTTCTCGTACGGGCCGAGGATCAGCCCGGCCCGTACGAGCACGGAGCGGTCCGCACCGAAGGCCTCGACCGCGGCGATCTCCGCACCCCGCTTGTCGCGTGCGTAGTCGGTCTTGTCGGCGTCGGGCTCGGCGCCCTCGACCAGCGGCGCGTCCTCGGTGTACCCGGCCGGAGAGGGCCACGCATACACCGAGCAGCTCGACACGTACACATACCGCCCGGCGCGACCCCGCAGCAGCCGCGCCGACTCGTGTACGGCCCGGGGCGCCGCCGACCAGGTGTCGACGACGACATCCCACTCGCCCTCGGCGATGGCGGCGAGCCCGTCGGGCGCGGTGCGGTCGCCCCGCAACGCCCGTACACCGTCCGGGAGTCGGTGTCGCCCCCGGTTGAGGACGGTCACCTCCCAGCCGCGCCCCAGGGCCGCCTCCACGACGGCCCGTCCCGCGAACTCCGTCCCACCCAGCACCAGAAGTCTCATGCCGTTGAGCCTGCCCGGTCGGCCCGCGGGACGGAACGGCAATCTGCCATCAGCAGAAGACCCGGCCGTCAATGGTCGATCAACCAGCGGCCGATCAACCAGCGGCCGATCAACCAGCGGCCGATCAACGGCCCGTCGGCGGCGCGTACTTGTACCCGACCCGCCGCACCGTCTGGATCGTCCCGCGGTGCTCGGCGCCCAGCTTGCGGCGCAGGCGGGCGATGTGGACGTCGACGGTGCGGCCGTCGCCCACGTGCCCGTACCCCCACACCGTGGTGACCAGCTGGTCGCGGGTGTGCACCCGGTGCGGATGCGCGACGAGATGCGCGAGCAGCTCGAACTCCAGGTAGGTGAGGTCGAGTTCGCGCCCGTCCACCTCGGCGGTGCGCTGCACGGAGTCGATCAGGACGAGGGGGTTGCCGGCGCCGTCGGGTGCGGGGGTCTCGGCGAGGTGCGGGCGGTCGGCCGGGATCAGGACGAGGTATCCGACCATCGGGGGCTGTCCCGGCAACGTGGGCAGGGTGTGCGGGGGTGCGGGCAGCCAGGTGGCGCCCGGGGGCAGGAACTCCGAGACGTCGATCACCTCGTCCCGGCCCACGGCGCGCAGCCGGTGGCGTGAGCCGTTCAGGGAGGGGGTGTCGAGCGTGGCGGTGGGCAGAGAACGAATGTTCGCCATGAGAGGTCAGCTCTTTCGCGCGAGAGGTTCGTCGAGGGACGTACGCCGTTTCGCGCCGGCGGAAGGCCGAATGGGTGGGTACGGCTTTAGAGGGCCGGCGCGTTCATCGCGCGACAACACACCCGGTCGAAGTCGTGGTGCTGACGGGAAGGCCAGAACGGCTCGAGGTCATGGCGACCCGTCGCGGTGTGGTTCTGGAAGCTGGCCATGGGCCCATTGAAGCAGACACCGGCCCTGACGAGGAGCCTTCTCTCACTGCTTGGACGCTTCCGCGGAGTGAAGTTGCCGACAACACGATCACGACAACGCGAAAGAGGCGCCCACCGCGAACGGTGAACGCCCCTTCCGAGGAACCGGAACTCAGACCTGGCCGGCCTTCTCCAGCGCGGAGCAGCACGTGTCGACCAGCAGACGCGTCACCACGTACGGGTCGACGTTGGCGTTCGGACGGCGGTCCTCGATGTAGCCCTTGCCGTCCTTCTCGACCTGCCACGGGATACGGACCGAGGCGCCACGGTTGGAGACACCGTACGAGTACTCGTTCCACGGGGCGGTCTCGTGCAGACCGGTCAGGCGGTCGTCGATGCCGGCGCCGTAGTTCTTGACGTGGTCGAGCGGCTTGGAGCCCTCACCGAGCGACTCGGCGGCGGTGATGATCGCGTCGTAGCCCTCGCGCATCGCCTTGGTGGAGAAGTTGGTGTGCGCACCCGCGCCGTTCCAGTCGCCCTTCACCGGCTTCGGGTCCAGCGTCGCGGCGACACCGAAGTCCTCGGCGGTGCGGTAGAGCAGCCAGCGGGCGACCCACAGGTGGTCGGAGACCTCCAGCGGGGAGACCGGACCGACCTGGAACTCCCACTGGCCGGGCATGACCTCGGCGTTGATGCCGGAGATGGCGAGACCGGCGGCGAGGCAGTTCTCGAGGTGGGCCTCGACGATGTCACGGCCGAAGATCTCGTCGGCGCCGACACCGCAGTAGTAGCCGCCCTGCGGGGCCGGGAAGCCGCCCTTGGGGAAGCCCAGCGGGTAGCCGTCCTGGAAGAACGTGTACTCCTGCTCGATGCCGAAGATCGGCTCCTGAGCGGCGAACTTCTCGGCGACCTCGGTCAGCGCGGCACGGGTGTTGGACTCGTGCGGCGTCATGTCGATGTTGAGGACCTCGCACAGGACGAGGAGGTCGTCGCCGCCGCGGATCGGGTCCGGGCAGGAGAAGACCGGCTTGAGGACACGGTCCGAGGAGTGCCCCTCGGCCTGGTTCGTGGAGGACCCGTCGAAGCCCCAGATCGGCAGCTCGGCACCCTTGGCGTCGTCCGCGAGGATCTTCGTCTTGGAACGGAGCTTGGCGGTCGGCTGGGTGCCGTCGATCCAGATGTACTCAGCCTTGAAGGTCACGGGCCACTTCCTTCGGGGATGTGTCTACGCACTTGCGGGTGCTGCGGCGCTGCGGCACTGGGGCGCCGCGGTGGATGCCCGCGAGCCTGTCAACAGGCGATTTCCCGGCCATTGCTCGAATGTGAACCCCGCGTTACCTGGCGTTCGTGTGGCGCGATTCACGGTGTGAGGGCGGGTGGGGCACAGCAAGTCGACAGGTCGACGCGGCCGGCGGACCCGGACGGGCTGTCGTGCGGCGGCTCGTATGCGATGGGGTTGCGCAGGAGACCGGACGGTCAGCCGCCGGCCGCGTCCCGCACCCCGGTGAGGAACCCCTTGATCGCGGCCACCTCCCGCTCGTCGTACCCCTGCAGCAGCTCCACCGTCCGCTCGATCAGCGGCCCGAAGAAGGACCACCCGAGCTCGACCGCCCGCTCGTCCACCTCGATCACCACCTTGCGCCGGTCCCGTGCGTCACGGACCCGCCGTACATGCCCGGCCCGCTCCAGCCGGTCGACCAGCGCGGTGGTCCCCGCCGAGTTGAGTCCGAGCGCGGCCCCGAGCCGTCCCGCCGTCGTCTCCTCACCCGCGCGGGAGGCGTCCATGAGGGCGATCAGGGCGCGGACGTCCGTGGGATGCATGTCGTTGCGGGATGCGAACCGGGCGCTGTGCAGGGCGAGTTCGACGGTCGCCGCGCGCAGCAGGTGGACGACCTCCATCTCGGGGCCCTGAGGGTTCGGCACGAGCTGCCTCCGACTAGTATCTCGCTGACCGAGTATCTCGCTCAACGAGATAATAACGGAGGTTGCGATGTGTGCTCGCAGCGCCTACGACATGGACGGCTTCCTCGCCGCGTACGACAAGGTCATGGCCAAGTGGCCCGCCGAGCGGGAGGCGGTGACCGTGCCGACGCCCTTCGGCGCGACGCATGTCAACGTCTGCGGCCCGCTCCACGGCCCCCCGGTCGTCCTCCTGCCCGGCGGTGGAGGAGCCACCTCCGCGTCCTGGTACGCCCAGGCCGCCGAACTCGCCCGCACTCACCGCGTCTTCGCCGTCGACCTGATCGGCGCCCCCGGCCGCAACACCCCGGCCGGCGACCGTCACCCCCGCACGGTCGCCGACCTGGTGGCCTGGCTGGACGCGGTCCTCGACGACCTCGGCCTGGTCCAGACGGACATGGGCGGACACTCCTACGGAGGCTGGATCGCCCTGCACTACGCGGTGCACGCACGCGCACGCGTGCGGCGCCTCTTCCTCCTCGACCCCACCCAGTGCTTCGCCGGCTACCGGCCGGCGTATCTCCTGCACGCCCTGCTGATGCTGCTGCGGCCGACGCCCCGCCGCGTCCGTGCCTTCCTGGAATGGGAGACCGGGGGAGCACCCCTCGACCCCGACTGGCTCCGCCTCCAGGAGGCGGCCGCCGGCTTCCCCTCCGTCTCGAAGCCGGTGACCGGTCCGCGCCCGGCGCCGGACGCACTGCGCGGGCTGAACATGCCGGTCCTGCTGCTCCTGGCCGGGAACAGCAGGACACATGACACGTACGAGGTGGCGGCGCGGGCGGGTGCGCTGCTGCCGTGCGCGGTAACGGACGTGGTCCCCTACGTCTCGCACCACGCGCTGCCGCAGGCCGCACCCCCCGAACTGGCCCGCCGCCTCACGGAGTTCTTGAGCCCTTGAGCCTCACCCCACCTTCTCGATCAGTGCATGGCGGATCAGGAACTTGCCGGGCTCCCGGACCTGTTCGAAGGCCGCGTTGTTGAGCAGGGCGCAACTGCCGGAGACCGAAGTGACCTTCACCGTCGTGGACTTGTTGTTGTCCAGGTTGGTGACCTTCAGCGTCGTCCCCGCCGGGAACTGGTTGCTGGAGGCGGCAGGCGCGCCGCCCTCGCCGGAGAGAGTGACGGTGGAGCCGTTGCACACCTGCTGACCCGAGGCGGCAGCGCCACCGGCGTTCCCGTTCGCGTTTCCCGCGGGTGCCGAGGCCGCCTGCGAGGGCTGCGCGGACTGCTGCGCGCCCCCCGCCTGCTGTCCGGCACCGTTCTGCGCCGGCTGCGTCGCCTGGGAGTCCTGAGCCGACTCCCCAACGGCGCAACCGGACGCCTTCTGCTGGACCTTGATCTGCGCGATGACCGCCTCGCGGTTGGCGATCCGCGCCGCGGACTGGGCGTCGGGACTGGCCTTCTGCCCGTCGATGAACTTCTGGTTGTTGCCGAGGGCGGTGGCGAGGCCCTGGCACACGTTCGAGTCCGCGGCGGACAGGGTCTTGGGCCCCGGACTCTGCGCGGCGTTCGAGGTGCTCGCCATGACGAAGGCCCCGCCTCCCGCCACCGCCGCCGCGCTCACCAGCAGCGCGATCTTCTTCTTCGTACCGAGACTTCTCCTACGCGACATGCGCGCCTCCTGAGAGGTAGGGGAGCGTACGCCGCTATGTACGAGATACCGAACGAGGTTACTCAGCGGTTACAGGAGTCACTGAAGTAACGTACGTCACACGGGTGTTACCGGGAGAGGGCATCCCGCACGGCCTCCTCCGACCGCCCGACCACCGCCGTGCCGTCCTCCGCCGTGATGATCGGGCGCTGGATCAGCTTGGGGTGCTCGGACAGGGCCTTGATCCACCGGTCGCGCGAAGTCTCGTCCCGCGCCCACTCCTTGAGGCCGAGCTCCTTGGCGGCGGCCTCCTGAGTGCGCGTGATGTCCCAGGGCTCGAGGCCGAGACGGTCGAGTACGTCCCTGATCTCGTCCTCGCTCGGTACGTCCTCCAGGTAGCGGCGGACGGTGTAGTCGGCGCCCTCGGCGTCGAGCAGGCTGATGGCGCTGCGGCACTTCGAACAGGCCGGGTTGATCCAGATTTCCATGTGGCCCACGGTACCCCTGGGAGTCCCCGAAAGGCCTTGTGGCCAGGGGCGATTGTCAGTGCCGGGCGGTACACTAGAAGAAGTGTTCGAGGGTGTTGGGGGGTAGCCGAAGCCCCCGTTCCAACGCCCTCACCGCGACAGGAGGATGCCTGTGCCCGCTGCCGCACTGAAGCCGAAGCCGACCCAGTCCACCGCCAAGCACCCCGTCCTGCTCGACCTGCCGTACGACCCCGTCGAGAAGCGTCCGCTGCCGCCGGGCCGGCCGCGCGAGTGGTACGTCACCCACAACCGCCGCCTGAAGGCGATGCGGCTAGCCATCGCGCTGCTCGACTTGGGGGTGTACATGCCGAACCAGGCCCGCAACGAGACAATACGGAGCACGGCGGAGGTGATCGGGGTCCATCCGCCGTCGGACACGACGTGCCACATGGTGCGGGCGCTCATGCGGTATACGCGGTGAGCGTGGCGCCGGGTGCCGTCTCTTGTGCGGCGCCCGGCGTTGTCGTTGCCGTCGTATGGGGGCTGCCGCCCCCATACCCCCGCTTCGGCCCTTAAGGGGCCTCGTCCTCAAACGCCGGACGGGCTGAGGTGCCGGACCGGCGCTGAAAATGGCCCCGCCAACTCAAACTACCCCCGCCAACTCCTTCTCCAGCGGCGTCCTGAACCGTGGCGTCACCTTGGTCGCCCCTATCCACGCCCGCAGCCGCTCCGCCTCCACCGCGATCGCCGCCTCCGCCTCCCGCCCCACACCGTCCGTGTCGAGCAGCCGCCAGGCGATCTCGCCGTCGGGGCGCTGGGCCCACCCGCCGACCACCCGGCCGTTCCACCACACCGTCGGCCCCACGTTCCCGCTGTAGTCGAACAGCGGCGGGCGCAACTCCGGTGCGAGATACCAGTCCCGCTCCCGCCAGCCCATCGCCGTCGGATCCAGCGCGGGCAACAGCGCGGCCCACGGCCGGTCGGGCCCGGCCACCGGCTCGACGTCACCGTCGACGACGTACCCCGTGCCTTCGTCCAGCGACACCGCCTGCGCGCCGATCGCGGCCAGCGCACGCCGTACGTCCGTGACCTTCCAGCCCGTCCACCACTTCAGGTCGGCCTCCGTGGCCGGTCCGCACACCGCGAGCCAGCGGCCGAGCAGCGCCGACTGCGCCTCGGCCACGTCGAGTTCGGGGTGCGGCGGCGCCACGGCCCAGCGGAACTGGCTGGACGTCCACGAGCCGAGCGGCCGCCCCCGTACGACCTTGCCCTCCACGCCCAGCACCCTCAGCAGCCGGGTCGAGACGGTGTGCATGCCCTCGTAGCTCTTCCCGGCCGCGTACACCCACTGTTCTCTCAACCGCGGTTCGTCCTCGGCGAGTTCGGCCGCGGTGGCCTGCCCGCGCCGCTCCAGGGCGGCGAGCGCGGACTCCTCGACGTCCTTCAGCCAGGCCGCGTCCGGTGCCCCGGCCTTCGCCATGTCCTTGAGCAGCGAGGCCCGTTCGCGTCCGGCGACCGTGAGCCCGGTCGAGGCGTGCACGACGGCGGTCAGGTCCGTCGGGAACACGAACACGGTGTGCCGCATGCCGTGCATACGCACCAGCGACCGGTCCCGGTACAGCGCCCGCTCGGTCTCCGGCACCGTCTTCGCCGCGTCCGCGAGCCGCGCGCCCACGGCCAGATGCACCGTCGCCGGATCCGACCCGTGCAGCGCGACCAGCGTGCCTGCGACCTCCTCCGGGCTCCCCGCCCGCGCCACCGGAGCCAGCCGCTGCCGCAGCGCAAGCCGCGCCCGCCGCTCCGCGACCCCGACGTACCGCACCTCATCGACCATCCCGACCTCCCCGTCACACCACCCGTGACCCCATCTTGCAGGACCCCACTGACAACGGACCGCCGAGCGAGATCTCCCGCGGACCCGCTCGCCCGCCCGCAAGGCGCCCTGCCCTGCCGTCGCCCGACCGGCGTGCCAGGGCCGCGCCCGCATCGCCCGACCCGCCGAACAGCCCCGACGCCCCCGCGGGCCCCGCCTGCAAGGCGCGCCCTTCCCCACCAGCCCGGCCCGCCGGACATGCCCCCGACGCGCCCGTCACCCGATCGCTGCCCCCGGCATGCGCGTCCTCACTCGCGCGCCTTCACTGCGAGCAAGAGGCGGTGGGAGCCGGGCGGGGGATTCGAGGCGGTGGAACCGGGCCGCCCAGTCGGGCACGGTCGGCAGCGGGAGGCGTCATGGGCAGTTGCGGCACGGGTCGGTGGAAGCGATGACCACGCCCGTGGCCCGTGCCGAGGTCGGCAAGGCCGCTCGCAAACGCATGCCCCGTTCCGCCCACGGCCACTGGATCCCGCCCGTCGACCGGCCCGATCCCGTTGCCGTACTGGAGCGGCAGGGCCGTGACCGGCTGCCGGAGCTGCTGCCGATCCGGTACGGGCGGATGGCCGCGTCGCCGTTCGCGTTCCTGCGCGGCGCCGCCGCCGTGATGGCCGCCGACCTCGCGGCCCGGCCGCACACCGGGCTGACCGTGCAGCTGTGCGGCGACGCCCACCTGCTCAACTTCGGCCTGTACGCCTCCCCGGAGCGGGCCCTTCTCTTCGATCTCAACGACTTCGACGAGACGTTCCCCGGCCCCTTCGAGTGGGACGTCGAACGGCTGGCCGCCTCCGTCGCCGTGGCCGGCCGTGCGAACGGGCACGCCGACGCGAAGGTGCGCCGCGCCACGCTGGAGGCAGTGGCCGCGTACCGGACCGCGATGCGGCGGCTGGCCCGGCACGGCGAGCTCGCCGTCTGGTACGAGCGCATCGACGCCGAGAGCCTGCTGCCCCTCGTCCGCTCCGCCCGCCGTCGCGGACAGGTCGAGTACAGCCTCACCCGGGCCCGCCGCCGCACCAGCCTGCAGGCCGTCGGCAAGCTCACGGAGGTGGTCGACGGGCGCCGCCGGATCATCCACGACCCGCCGCTTCTCGAACCCGCGGGCGCCTCCGACATGGCCTCCCTGCGCAAGATCTTCAGCGATTACCGTTCCACCCTCTCCGAGGAGCGCCGTCTGCTCCTGGACCGCTACCGCTTCGTGGACGCCGCCCGCAAGGTCGTCGGCGTCGGCAGCGTCGGCATGCGCTGCTTCGTCGTGCTGCTCGCCGGGCGGGACCAGGGCGACCCCCTGTTCCTGCAGATCAAGGAGGCGCGCAGGTCCGTACTGGAGGAACATCTGCCGACCGGGCCGTACGTCCATCCCGGGCATCGCGTCGTCGCAGGTCAGCGGCTGCTGCAGGCGGCGAGTGACATCTTCCTGGGGTGGATGAGCGGGCCGCAGGGGCGGGCCTTCTACTGGCGGCAGCTGCGCGACATGAAGGGCTCCGCGGATGTGGCGGGGATGAGCCCGGCCGACCTCCTCGGCTACGCCCGGCTGTGCGGCACCGCCCTGGCCCGCGCCCACGCCCGCTCCGGCGACCGTATCGCCATCGCCGCCTATCTGGGCGGCGCCGACACCTTCGAGCAGGCCGTCACCGACTTCGCCCTCGGCTACGCCGACCAGACGGTGCGGGACCACGCGGCCCTGGGCGCCGCGGTCGCCGCCGGTGTGGTCGCGGCGGCACCCGAAGTGTGACTTCCGGGCCTACGCTGAGCGAGTGGAGCCTGCCACCGCCCCTCCCGCCGACGGCTTCGAGGCCGTCGCCGTCGCCTCCTCGGCCGGCGGTATCACCGGCCTGGTCACCGTGCTCGGCGCCCTGGACGCCGACCTGCCGGTGCCGGTCCTGGTCGTCCAGCACCTGGACCCCCGCCACCGCACCGTCATCGCGGAGGTCCTGGGCCGCCGTACGCCGCTGCCGGTGAAGCTCGCGGCGGACCACGAGCGGACCCGGCCCGGCACGGTCTACATCGCGCCCCCCGACCGGCACCTGCTCGTCCGCCCCGGCGGCAGGCTCGCCCTCACCGACAGCGAGTTGGTCCACTTCGTCCGGCCCTCCGCCGACCTGCTGTTCGAGTCGGTCGCGGGGGCGTACGGGCCACGGGCCATCGCCTGCGTGCTCACCGGGACCGGGCGGGACGGTGCGATGGGTGTGGACGCGGTCAAGTCGCGGGGCGGCACCGTGATCGTGCAGGATCCGGCCACAGCGGAGTTCAGTGGCATGCCGGAGGCGGCGGTGGGTACGGGCACAGTGGACTTCGTGCTACCTCTGGAGGAGATCGCCGCGGTGATCCGCGGGTTGGTCGAGACCAAGAGGCAGTAGCAGAGAAGTGGCGGCAGCTATGGGTGACGGACAGCCGGACCTGGAGACCGACGAGGAACTGGAGGAACTCCTCGGTTTTCTCCGGGACGCCCGCGGCTTCGACTTCACCGGCTACAAGCGGTCCTCGCTGGGCCGCCGTATCCGCAAGCGCATGGCGGACGTACAGGTGCTGACGTACGGCGACTACCGCGACCGCCTGGAGGCGAATGCGGATGAATTCAACGCCCTGTTCAACACCATCCTGATCAACGTCACGTCGTTCTTCCGCGACCCGGACGCCTGGACCTTCCTGCAGCGTGAGGTGCTGCCCGAACTGCTTGCCCGGGGCGGGTCCGACGAGGAGATCAGGGTCTGGAGCGCGGGCTGCTCCAGCGGCGAGGAGGCCTACTCGCTGGCGATCATGTTCGCCGAGGCGCTGGGCCTTGACGAGACCCTGGAGCGGGTGAAGATCTACGGCACGGACGTGGACGACGAGGCGCTGCGCGACGCCCGGTCCGGCCTGTACGCGGCGAAGGCGCTCGCGTCGCTCGAGCCCGACCTGCGCGACAAGTACTTCGAGCAGAACGGCGCCCGTTTCGGGTTCCGCCCCGACCTGCGCCGCCGGGTCATCTTCGGCCGTCACGACATCACCCGCGACGCCCCGATCTCCCGCCTCGACCTGCTCGTCTGCCGCAACACGCTGATGTACTTCAACGTCGAGGCGCAGACGCAGATCGTCGACCGCTTCCACTTCGCGCTCGGCGAGGGCGGCTTCCTCTTCCTCGGCAAGGCCGAGATGCTGCTCAACGACGCCGAACGGTTCTCGGTCATGAGCATGCGACAGCGGGTGTTCCGGCGCCGGCCGGGCGAGGCCGCGCCGCCGTATCAGCCCGCTCCGGTGAAGATCAGGACGGGTATGAGCGGCGAACTCCACTCGGTGGCCCGCCACCGGCAGCTGCGCGACCTCATCCTCGACGCGAGCCCGAGCGCCGCCGTGGCCGTCGACTCCGACGGCTCCGTCCTGCTCATCAACAGCCACGCGCGCGTGCAGTTCGGCCTCACCGCCAACGACATCGGGCGCCCCTTCCAGGACCTGGAGATCTCCTACCGCCCCGTGGAACTGCGCTCCCTGATCGAACAGGCCACGCACGAGCGTCGCACCCTGCGCGTCAACGGCGCCGAGCGCCGGACCGGCGACGACGTCCAGTACTTCGACATCCTCGTCCAGCCCCTGAACGGTTTCGACGGACTGACCGCCGCCACCAACATCACCTTCAGCGACGTCACGGTCACCACCCAGCTCAAGGCCGAGATCAAGCGCGTACGCGAGGATCTGGAGACCGCGTACGAGGAACTCCAGTCCACAAATGAGGAGTTGGAGACGACCAACGAGGAACTCCAGTCCAGCATTGAGGAACTGGAAACCACGAACGAGGAACTCCAGTCCACGAACGAGGAGTTGGAGACGACCAACGAGGAACTCCAGTCGGGCAACGAGGAACTGGAGACCATGAACGAGGAGATGCGGGTCCGCAGCGAGGAGCTGGATGAGGCCCGCACCTTCCTGGAGGCCGTGCTGACCTCCATCGCCGCCGGAGTCGTCGTCCTCGACCAGGGCCTGAAGGTCAAGAGCTGGAACCGCGGCGCCGTCGACCTGTGGGGCCTGCGCCCCGACGAGGTCCTCGACCAGCCCTTCTACAGTCTCGACTTCGGGCTGCCCACCGAGAAGCTGCGCGAGACCATCCAGCGCTGCGTCGATACCGGAGTGCGAACAGAGCAGGTGCCCGTGGCAGCCGTCAACCGGCTGGGCCGGGCCATCACATGCCTGGTGCAGTGCAGCCCCTTCGACGCCCGCAACGGCGGCGTCGTGCTCCTCATGGAAGAAGGCCGGAACAACAGCTCCCGGTGACAGGCCGGGGCGTAGGCTTCCGGTATGGCCACCGGAGGCGGGTCCTCGGACCCCACGGCTTCCGCGGAGCGCAGAGCCGCTGCGGCGCGCGCCCGTTCCGCGCACGAGACGAGCAGCGCCGATCAGCACGAGGCCCTCGCCAAAGGTGCGGCCACCGAAGTGGGCAGGGACGTCCACCTGCGGATGGCCGCCGTCCACCGTTCCACGGCAGCCTGTCACACGGCCGCGGCCCGGCTCCACGAGGACTACGCGATACGGCTCGCGGGCTGGGCCGGCGCGACGAACACTCCGCGGCCCCTGTTCATGACGGGCGTCGCGGCGGCCTGCGGCACCAGGAGCGCCGCCCTGACGCTGGTCGGAGCGACCTTCGACCAGCTCTCCCTGGCCGCTTCCGACGAACCGTCCCGTGCCGCTCAGGAGCTGGAGTTCCTGCTCGGCGAGGGCCCGGCCCGGGACGCGACCAGCCAGGCCCGTGCGGTGACGGCGGTCGGCTCGGCGCTGACCGACCGCTGGCCCGGCTACGGACCTGCGGTGACCGAGCTCGGCATCGATGAGGTGACGGCCGTACCGCTGAGCATGTCGGGTACCTGCGTCGGCGCCCTCACGATCTTCGATCCGGCGCCGCGCCTCGCCGGCTCGGACACCTTCGCCGAGGTCGCCGACGTCCTGACCCGCACCATGATCCTCAACCCGGAAGGCGACCCCGAGCTGTACGGCGGCACCGACCTGCGCGCCATGGTGCACCAGGCCGCGGGCATGGTTTCCGTGCAACTCGACTGCCCGGTGGCCGACGCACTGGAACTGATCAAGGCACGTGCCTTCACCGAGGGCACTTCGGCACACGCCGTGGCAGAGCGAATCCTGCGCGGTGAGCTACGCCTCGGCTGAGGCGGGGTAACCGAGACCTATGTCCGAGAGGCCGAGGTCCGAGAGGTGAGGAAAGCTCATGACCAGGACCGCGTCACAGCAACAGCTGGCGAACGCGTTCGTCGACCTCGCCGCGAGCGTGGTCACCGACCCTGCCGATCCGACAGGACTCCTCGCGGACCTCGCGGCCCACGGATCCGTGCTGCTCGACGACTGCTCCGTGATCGTGCTGTACGCCCCCGACGAGCGCACCCCGACCCAGGTGGCCGGCACCGGCGAGGAACTGATGCTGCTGGCGCGCGACGCCGCGGACTGGGGCGAGGGCCCGGGCCTGGAAGCCCGCCGCACCGGGCGCCCGGTGTCGGACACCGCCCTTGACGGTGAGCGAGCCCGCCGGGACTGGCCGCGCTACACGGCCCGGGCCGTGGAGCTGGGCTACGGACGGGCCGCCGCCCTGCCCCTGCACGTCGGCGACGACACCCTGGGCGCCCTGGTGCTGCTGGGGCCCGGCGGCACACAGCTGCGCCCCGAACTCCTGGAGCTGGGCCAGGCCCTCACCGACGTGGCCGGCTGGACCCTGGAGCGGGCGCGCCGGCTGTACCAGAGCCGCGCCCTGGCCGAGCAGCTGGGGCATGCCCTGACCAGCCGTATCGTCATCGAACAGGCCAAGGGCACGCTCGCCGCCCGCCTCTCGATCTCGGTCGACGAAGCCTTCCGCCTGCTGCGCTCCCACGCCCGCTCGCATCGCCGCCGCCTGACGGAGGTGGCCCGCGAGGTGGTGGAGCGGCGACTGGAGGTGCCCGCGGAGTAGACGGGGCGCGGAAAATCAGATGCACGGTGAGTGATCGCGTCCGTACTCTGGACACACGTTGCGGAGCTGCCCACCACCGCTTTCCGCAGGACAGGCATCACCCTGCGGACTCGGGGCTACTCTCTACGCACCGACGGACGGACGCCCATCCCCCAGCGCCCCGTCGGGACGACACACCATCACCGCTCATTCATCCACGCCACACGGAGGCCCGTCATGGGCACCATCGTCATAGCCGGGACCGCCGTCCTGGTGCTCTTAGGAATCGGAAACCACGTCTGGTGGCTGGCCGCGGTCGCCGTGCTCTTCCTGTACCTGCAGTACGGGCGCAGCGGCGCCGGCGGCGGCTCTGCCTCGCAGCCCCCGTCGTCGGGGGGATCCTCGTCGGGGTCCATGCCGACCACGTACAAGGCCTACCGCGACCGCCGTGACAAGCAGGCGAAGTGGGACCGCCGCTACCGCCGCGAGCGCCCCCTGGAGTCGCGCCGCCAGGAGCGCGAGAAGAGCAACTGAGACGACCTGAACCGCTGGTAGGCGCCGCCGGTCACAGTCCCGGCGCGCCCCACACCGGGAACCAGCGGCTCAGGTCCTGCTCCATCCGCAGGTCGTCGGCGAGCGCCGCCTTCACCTGCAGTTCCAGCGCGTTGTCGCGCCGCTGCCCACCGCCGGGCAGCGGCGCGAACGGGTAGAACGTGCCGCGCTTGTAGAGATAGACCAGCGCGAGCCGCCTGCCCCCCTCGCCCTGGAAACCGGCCAGGGAGCACAGCAGCTGCGGCCCGAAGCCGTTGACCTCCATCGAGCTGTTCACCGCGTGCAGATCGTTGACCAGCTCGGACAACTGCTCGGGGGAGCGGCGGGAGAGCAGCCAGGAGTAGCCGAACTCGTCCTGCTTGAGCTCCACCGGAGGGCCGTCCCGGTCGGCGTCCGCGTCCAGCAGGGCCTGGACCTCCCGGTGCGTCTGCTCGAAGGCCGAGCCCTCGACCGTGGCGAAGCACACCGCGCCGGTGCCGGTCGGCGTGAAACCGGCCGCGGCCTCGAGGGTCACGGCCGCCGACGGCAGCGCGAAGAGCCGGTCGAGATCGGGCAGGACCGGTTTTGTACGGCCGAGCAGAATGTCCAGGAGCCCCATGTCACCCCTTTCCGGGAGTTGTCGCCTCACCCAACTCGGCGGAGATCCGCCCCAGTTGGTCGAGCCGCTGCTCCAGGCTCGGGTGCGTGGAGAAGTACCGCTCGATGCCGGGCTCCTTGCCGGTCGCCGGGGTGAAGTAGAAGGCGTTGAAGGCCTGCGCCGTCCGCAGGTCCTTGGTCGGGATCCTGGCGATGTCGCCGGAGACCTTGGTCAGCGCGGAGGCCAGCGCCGAGGGCCGCCCGGTGAGCAGCGCCGCCGCCCGGTCCGCGGCCAGCTCCCGGTACCGGGACAGCGCCCTGATCAGCAGGAAGCTGATCGCGTACACGGCTGCCGACACAGCCATCACCGCGGCGAAGACGGCAGCGGTGTTCTGATCCCGCCGTCCCCCGCCGAACAGCTGGCTGTAGAAGGCGAACCGCACGATCAGCCCCGCGATCACGCCGAGGAACGACGCGATCGTGATCACGGCGACATCCTTGTGCGCCACATGCGACAGCTCGTGCGCGAGCACGCCCTCCAGCTCCGCGGGCTCCAGCCGCCGCAGCAGCCCGGTCGTCACACACACCACCGCATGGTCGGGATTGCGCCCGGTCGCGAAGGCGTTCGGCATGTCCATCTCGGACACGGCGACGACGGGCTTGGGCATGTCGGCGATGGCACACAGCCGGTCCACGACGGCATGCAGCTCGGGATACTCCTCGCGCTCCACGACCCGCCCGCGCATGGCGAACATCGCGATCCGGTCGGAGAACCAGAACTGCGCGACGAACATCGCCGCCACCAGTACCACGACCAGCAGCCACGACTTCAGCAACACGATCAACGCGGCGACGAACGCCACGTACAGCAACCCGAGCAGGAACATCGTGACCGTCATCCGCACGGTCAACCGCCGGTCGCTCCGGAAGCGGCTCTGCATCTGCCTCACCCCGCAGTCAGGCACTCGTCCCACTGCAAGTGTGCACCCGGCCGGGCCCATGAGGTGGTTCCGATCGGCCCTAGGAGCTGCAAAACGTCCCTGTGTGTCCCTGTGAACGGCCACAGCTCGGCAAAGCTGCTAGTACGGCGCCCGGAACTGCGCGTACCCCAGCAGCAGGATGATCGCGGCGACGCTGCCCAGCACGATGGCCGTCGACACCCACGAGGACCGGCGCGGCGCCGCCGGCTCGGGATCCGCACGGAACGGCTGCGGCCCGGGCGGGTTCTCCTTCCACCGCGCGGCCAGCATCCGGGCCCGCGCCGAGGGCTCCTTGTGCTCGGCGTCGTCCGCCCACCTCAGGTCGAACTCGCGCTCGTGGTCGTCGTGTTCGTGTTCCGGCATCCCGTCCACCCCCGTGTCGTGTCATCGGCAGAATAGAACATACGCCCGCGCCCCCGCTGTCGGTACGACAGCGGGGGCGCGGGCGCAGTGCCTGGGGCAGGCGTCGATCACACGTCGAAGTAGAGCTCGAACTCGTGCGGGTGCGGACGCAGCTGCAGCGGAGCGATCTCGTTCGCGCGCTTGTAGTCGATCCACGTCTCGATCAGGTCGGACGTGAAGACGTCACCGGCGAGCAGGAACTCGTGGTCGGACTCGAGACGGTCCAGGACCGCCGGGAGCGAGGTCGGGACCTGCGGGACGCCCGCGTGCTCCTCGGGGGCCAGCTCGTAGAGGTCCTTGTCGATCGGCTCGGCCGGCTCGATCTTGTTCTTGATGCCGTCCAGGCCCGCGAGCAGCAGCGCCGAGAAGGCCAGGTACGGGTTGCCGGAGGAGTCGGGCGCACGGAACTCGACGCGCTTGGCCTTCGGGTTGGAGCCCGTGATCGGGATACGCATGGCCGCGGAGCGGTTGCGCTGCGAGTACACCAGGTTGACCGGCGCCTCGAAGCCCGGGACCAGACGGTGGTAGGAGTTCACCGTCGGGTTGGTGAAGGCGAGCAGCGACGGGGCGTGCTTGAGGATGCCGCCGATGTAGAAGCGGGCGGTGTCCGACAGACCCGCGTAACCGGCCTCGTCGTAGAACAGCGGGTCGCCGTTGGCCCACAGCGACTGGTGCACGTGCATGCCCGAGCCGTTGTCGCCGAAGATCGGCTTCGGCATGAAGGTCGCGGTCTTGCCGTTGCGCCAGGCCACGTTCTTCACGATGTACTTGAAGAGCTGGAGGTCGTCGGCGGCGGCGAGCAGCGTGTTGAACTTGTAGTTGATCTCGGCCTGGCCGGCGGTGCCCACCTCGTGGTGCTGGCGCTCGACCTGGAGGCCGGACGCGGCTAGCTCCAGGGAGATCTCCGCACGCAGGTCGGCGAAGTGGTCGACCGGCGGGGTCGGGAAGTAGCCGCCCTTGTAGCGGACCTTGTAACCACGGTTGTCCTCGAGGGCACCGGTGTTCCAGGCGCCGGCCTCGGAGTCGATGTGGTAGAAGGCCTCGTTCGCGGAGGTCTGGAAGCGCACGCTGTCGAAGACGTAGAACTCGGCCTCGGGGCCGAAGTACGCGGTGTCGGCGATACCGGTGGACGCCAGGTAGGCCTCCGCCTTCTTCGCCACGTTGCGCGGGTCACGGGAGTACTGCTCGCCCGTGATCGGGTCGTGGATGAAGAAGTTGATGTTGACCGTCTTGTCGCGGCGGAAGGGGTCGACGCGCGCGGTGGACAGGTCGGCGCGGAGCGCCATGTCGGACTCGTGGATGGCCTGGAAGCCGCGGATCGAGGAGCCGTCGAAGGCGAGCTCCTCGGCCGGGTCGAAGGCCTCTGCCGGCACCGTGAAGTGCTGCATCACGCCAGGCAGGTCGCAGAAGCGGACGTCGATGAACTTGACGTCCTCGTCCGCGATGAACTTCTTGGCCTCGTCGGCGTTCTGGAACATCCAGCTCCTCCTACTCCCGACCGTCCTGCCGGGGTGGTAGTTCGTTCGTGCGGCCAGTGCGGTGGCACACGCTGTCCTCGACACTAGGGACGCGTGATTTCTCGGGCGTGACCCATTTGTTTCGCACAAGTTAACCGGACCCGGCCCGGTTGACCCCACCCGTCCGTATCGCGAAACGGGCGCAGTACGGTGGACGGGTGGACAACAGGGATGCAATCGGCTCGTGGCTCTCGGGCCCCCGCGCGGCCGCAGAGGAAGCCGGTATCGACTTCGGATACCGCGGCGAGCAGCTCGGTCTGCCCGAGGAGGGGCCCGGCTCGATCGCCCGCCCGGGCCGCCGGTTCGGCGCCCTGGCCGTCGACTGGGGCCTGTGCCTCTTGATCGCATACGGCCTGATCACACACGGCTACGACCAGGCGACCGGCAACTGGGCCCTGCTCATCTTCTTCCTGCTCGGCGTCCTGACGGTCGGCACGATCGGCTTCACCCCCGGTAAGCGCCTCTTCGGCCTCCGGGTGGTCGCCCTGGACACCGGCCGCCCCAGCCCCCTGCGCGCCGTCCTCCGCACGGCCCTTCTGTGCATCGCGATCCCGGCTCTGATCTGGGACCGCGACGGCAGGGGCCTGCACGACCGGCTGGCACGCACGGTCGAGGTCCGCGTCTGACGCTCTACGAGAAAGGGGCGCCCAGATCGATCAGATCTGGGCGCCCCTTTCTCGTAGGAGGGGGAATCAACGGGCCTTCGGCCCGCCCTTCGGCAGCTTCATGCCCTTCGGCATCGGCCCCTTCGGCAGCGGCATGTTGCTCATCAGGTCGCCCATGGCGCGCAGCCGGTCATTGGTGGCCGTCACCTGCGGACCGGTCAGCACACGCGGAAGCTTGAGCATCGTGGTCCGGAGCTTCTTCAGCTCGACCTGGCCGTCGCCCGTGCCGACCATGATGTCGTGCACCGGTACGTCCGCGACGATGCGGTTCATCTTCTTCTTCTCGGCGGCCAGCAGGCTCTTCACCCGGTTCGGGTTGCCCTCGGCGACCAGGACGATGCCGGCCTTGCCGACGGCCCGGTGCACCACGTCCTGGCTGCGGTTCATGGCCACCGCGGGCGTCGTCGTCCAGCCCCGGCCGACGTTGTCGAGCACCGCCGCGGCTGCGCCCGGCTGGCCCTCCATCTGCCCGAAGGCCGCCCGCTCGGCCCGGCGCCCGAACACGATCGCCGCCGTGAGGAAGGCGAGGAACAGGCCCAGGATGCCGAGATAGATGGGGTGACCGATCAAGAAACCGATCGCGAGGAAGACACCCAAGACACTGATGCCGACAGCCGCGAGTACAAGACCGATCTTCTTGTCGGCCTTGCGGGTCATCTTGTAGGTCAGAGCGATCTGCTTCAGTCGCCCGGGGTTCGCAGCGTCCGCTGCAGGTTCCTTCCTCGCCATGCCACGAAGTCTACGTGGCCCCGGCAGCGCCGTACGACGGCAGTGCCCTGAGGGACGGGTTCAGGGGCGGGCGACGAGGGTCTGTTCCATGACGCGCTGGGCCTCGACCCGGTCCTTGGCGCGGCGGCGGTCCTCCAGGACGGAGGTCCAGGCGTTGCGGCGGGCGGTGCGCTGACCGCTGCTCATGAGCAGCGACTCGACTGCACGCAGTGCAGTGGTGAACGACGGGATTGCGGTGGCGCGAACCGGCGCGGCCTGCATGGTGGAGGTCCCCCCTCGGGTACGGGCGCTTGGTGTGGGTGTACGTGGCGTGAGTCCAGCGTCACTGATTGGTGTTACCAGGGCGTGACCGACCGGTCAAACACCAATGAAGCCTTGATGCGGTGGGCGAAAACGCTGACGCGGCCCTGACGGTGCCCTCAGCTGCGAGGACTGTCAGGACCGCGTCGAATCGGCCGTTACCAGCGAGTAGTTTCTTGTGCTCAGATTCACACGGAGAGGTGGCACTCCGTGCCATCGGAGGCGGCCGGTGCAATCGTCAGACGGCCTGCGAGGCGACGTACGCGCCTCGCTTCTCCACGGCCATCTGGTACAGGCGCCCCGCGCGGTACGAGGAGCGCACCAGCGGACCGGACATGACCCCCGAGAAGCCGATCTGCTCGGCCTCCTCCTTCAGCTCCACGAACTCGTGCGGCTTGACCCAGCGCTCGACGGGGTGGTGGCGCACGGAGGGGCGCAGGTACTGCGTGATGGTGACCAGCTCGCAGCCGGCCTCGTGCAGCTGCCGGAGTGCGTCGCTGACCTCCTCGCGGGTCTCGCCCATGCCGAGGATGAGGTTCGACTTGGTGACGAGCCCGTAGTCGCGGGCGGCCGTGATGACCTTCAGCGAGCGCTCGTAGCGGAAGCCGGGGCGGATGCGCTTGAAGATCCGGGGCACGGTCTCGACGTTGTGCGCGAAGACCTCGGGGCGGGAGGAGAAGACCTCTTCGAGCTGCTCGGGTACGGCGTTGAAGTCGGGGGCGAGCAGCTCCACCTTCGTCCGCCCGGCCTCGCGCTCCGCCGTCTGCGCGTGGATCTGGCGGACCGTCTCCGCGTACAGCCAGGCTCCGCCGTCCTCCAGGTCGTCGCGGGCGACGCCGGTGATGGTGGCGTAGTTCAGGTCCATGGTGACCACGGACTCACCGACGCGGCGCGGCTCGTCACGGTCCAGCGCCTCGGGCTTGCCGGTGTCGATCTGGCAGAAGTCGCAGCGCCGGGTGCACTGGTCGCCGCCGATGAGGAAGGTCGCCTCGCGGTCCTCCCAGCACTCGTAGATGTTGGGGCAGCCGGCTTCCTGGCAGACCGTGTGCAGGCCCTCGCTCTTCACGAGGTTCTGCATCTTCGTGTACTCGGGACCCATTTTCGCCCGGGTCTTGATCCACTCGGGCTTGCGCTCGATGGGGGTCTGGCTGTTGCGGACCTCCAGGCGCAGCATCTTGCGTCCGTCGGGTGCGACTGCGGACACGATGGGCTCCCTAGCGATTGATTCCTCGGCGACCTCAAGGGTACGCCCGTTGATTTGAAAGCCCGGCGTCGGTGCTGGCCCTCTGGGGGCTCCGCCCCCAGACCCCCGCTTCGGCCTGAACGGCCTCGCCCTCAAACGCCGGACGGGCTGAGTTATGCCGGCGCGTTCTCAATGAGGCGCGGCTTCAGTTCCGCGTTCTCCAGTACGTCCTGCAAGTGCCGCTCCGCGACCGGCAGCACCTCGGCGATCGTCACGTCCCGGCCGAGTTCACCGGCCAGGGAGGCGACGCCCGCGTCCCGGATCCCGCACGGGATGATGCGGTCGAACCACTTGTTGTCCGGGTTCACGTTCAGTGCGAAGCCGTGCATCGTGACGCCCTTGGCCACGCGGATGCCGATCGCCGCGATCTTGCGGTCCTCGCGGCGCTGGCCGGCGTTGGAGGGGGCGTACTCGGGGCCGTTCATGCGCGGGTCGAACTCCTCGTCGTGCAGACGGGGGTCGAAGTCGAGGGAGAGGCCGCCGAGTGCCGGGCGCTGCTCGACCGGGTCGCCGAGGATCCAGACGCCGCTGCGGCCCTCGACCCGGCTGGTCTCCACCCCGAACTCCGCGCACGTGCGGATCAGGGCGTCCTCCAGGCGCCGGACATGGGCCACCACGTCCACCGGGCGCGGGAGCTTCTGGATGGGGTAGCCCACCAGCTGGCCCGGGCCGTGCCAGGTGATCTTGCCGCCGCGGTCCACGTCGATGACGGGGGTGCCGTCCAGGGGCCGCTCGTTGTCCGCCGTGCGCCGTCCTGCCGTATACACCGGAGGGTGTTCGAGCAGCAGCACGGTGTCGGGGATCTCGTCGGCGAAGCGCGCCGCGTGCACCCGGCGTTGCTCGTCCCACGCCGCCTGGTAGTCGACGGCCTCGGCACCGAATCCCATGCGGACGAACCGCAGCTCACTCACGGCAAGCGCCTCCCTAGAAGGTCGTAAGGCACGAAACGCGCCTACGCCACTGTACGACCGACCGTCTTGCGTCAGCCCCGCGGCCAATCCTCACACGATCGGATGAACGAATGGCGAAGTGTGCTACCACTCGCTCACTCTCCGCTACATTCGCGCCGTTCACAGAGGCCATAAGGGCTGCTCACAGGCAATCCGGGCACAGCAGGGCCGCCAGTGGTCCCTGGGGGCCCGAAAGGCAGGAGACCGCACCGCAGATGACGGAACGACCCGCGCAGCGCACTCCCAACCGTCAGCTCGCCGCGCTCATCGCAGAAGCCGGGTTCTCCAACGCGGGTCTCGCCCGTCGAGTCGACCAGCTCGGCCTCGAACACGGGCTTGATCTGAGATACGACAAGACGTCCGTGACCAGGTGGCTGCGTGGTCAGCAGCCCCGCGGCACCACTCCTGCCCTCATCGCCGAGGTGTTCACCCGCCGCCTCGGCCGCCGCCTCACCGCCCAGGACCTGGGCCTCGACGCCTGTGCGCCGGTGTACGCCGGGCTCGAGTTCGCCGCGGCCCCCGAGGAGGCCGTCGACATCGTCGGCGGCCTGTGGCGCAAGGACTCCGGTTCGCACGCCGAGCTCCGCAAGATCGCGTTCACGCCCGCCGGTCTGGTCGTGCCCAGCCGCGACTGGCTGATCGGCCGTGCCGACGACAAGGTCGCCCGCGGTGAACAGCCCGCCCGCGTCCCCGTCCAGGGCCGCCCGGTGGTGCCCCGCCAGCGCGGCCAGGCCGAACGCGGCCCCGGCCAGAAGGTCACCGCCGGTGACATCGCCGCACTCCGCTCCGTCGGCGAGCTGTTCCGCACCCTCGACGACAAGTACGGCGGCGGCCACGCCCGCCAGGCCCTCGTGCGCTACCTGGAGCACGAGTGCGAGCCGATGCTGCGCGGCACCTACGGCGAGCAGACGGGACGCCGGCTGTTCGGTGCGGCCGCCGACCTGACCAGGCTCGCGGGCTGGACGTCGTACGACATCGCCGCGCACGGGCTTGCCCAGCGGTACTTCGTGCAGGCGCTGCGGCTCTCCCAAGCGGCGGGGGACCGGGCGTACGGCTCTTACGTGCTCGTCACCATGAGCCGGCAGGCTGTCTATCTCGGGCACGGGCGGGAGGCCGTCCAGCTCGCGCGGGTGGCCCAGCAGGGGGTCGGGACCAATGCCCCGCCCGTCGTGCAGGCGCTGCTGCACTCGGCCGAGGCGCGCGGACACGGGGTGCTCGGCGAGGTGCGCAACTGCACCGCCTCGCTGGTGCGGGCGGAGCGCGCCCTTGAGGCGGCACGTCCTGGCGATGAAGTCCCGTACTGGGCGCGGTTCTTCGACGAGGCGCAGCTTGCCGACGAGTTCGGGCATGCCCATCGGGATCTGCAGCAGTTCCGTGCGGCTGCGCAGCATGCGGAGCGGTCGCTGCAGTTGCGTGCGCCTGCGTATGCGCGGAGTCGGTTGTTCTGCCGGGTGGTTCTTGCCTCCGCCCGCCTGGGCCTGGGGGAGCTTGATCAGGCCTGTGCGTTGGGGGCGGAGGCGGCGGGGGCTGCGGCTGAGATGCGGTCGGTGCGGGCGGTTGAGTATGTGCGGGACTTTGAGCGGCGGTTGGAGCCGTACAAGGATGCGGCGCCTGTGCGGGGGTATCGCGACAAGGTCGCGGCACTGGGGTAGTTGTTCGCCGTAACTCCGACCGTCGGATGTCTGGTGCGGCGTCGTCGTGGCTGGTCGCGCAGTTCCCCGCGCCCCTAAAGGCAAAAGCCGCTTCAGGCAGCCTTTGTTGTGGGGAGGGGGTCTGCCCTGTGCATCGAACCCGCCGCCCCGAGGTCCGTCAGGATTGCCGTTGCGGCGCGGTGGGCCGAGTGCAGGGCGCCCTGGACCGTGCTGGTGTCGCGGTGGTCGCCGCAGACGTACAGGCCCGCCAACAGCCTTACGGGGCGGCGTAGGTCGTGTGGGGGGCGCATGGCGGGGACTGCCTCGGGGGTGTGGTGGACGGTGAGGGTTTCCCAGCGGGTGGTCGAGGTGCCGTAGAGGCGGGAGAGGTGCATGCGTACGGCGGTGTCCAGTTCCGGTGGGGGTGGGCCGAGGACCGTGGAAGAGATGAGGGCGCGGCCTGCGGGGGCGCGGCTGGGGTCTACTGCGCTGACGACCGCCGTGTGGGCGACCGGGCCGCTGCGGTCGGCGTCCAGGAGGAGGGACGCGCCTGTTGTCGGGGGCTCGTCCGTTGTGTGGTGCAGGACGGTGAGGGGGTGGAAGTCCGGTACGCGCAGGCCGGGCAGTAAGCCGGCTGCGGCGCGTGCGTCCGTCGCCAGGAGTACGGCCCTGCAGTGGATCTCGCCGTGTTCGGCGGTCGTGACCGCGCTGGTCGAGACCGAGGTGACGCGGACGCCGGTGTGGACCGTACCCGGAGGCAGCGCTCGTGCGAGCAGCTCCGGGAGCATTTCGGCGCCGCCCTCGGGCAGACACAGGCGCCCGCATGCGAAGGCGCGCAGGGCGAGGTCGGCGCACCGGCTGGAGGTGGTCAGGTCCGGGTCGCACAGCAGGGCGGCGAGCAGCGGGCGCAGGAAGCTGTCGATCGTGCGGGCGGGGGCGCCGCGCGCGGCGAGGGACTGAGCGGCGGGCAACTCCGGGCGGGACAGCAGGCGTTCGACGGGTGTCGTGGCGAGCCGGGACAGTGCGGTGGCCAGGCGGGCCTGGTCCACGGCGGTGCCGAGTGGGGCGGTGGCCCGGGGGGCGCTCTTGGTGGGGGCGCTCGCCAGGGCGCGTACTGCATGGAGTGCGCCCCTTGCGCCCCCTGCGCCCGGCTGAGCGCCCGCGCGGTGGTGGCGTCCGTCGCTGTGCAGCAGGACGCCCGGCGCGAAGGGGCGCAGCACCAGCGCGTCCAGCCCGGGGGTCAGCCGTAGCTCGGGATACGCCGTGGACAGCAGCTGGCCGATCCGGTCGAGCCGGAACCCGTCGACCTTCTCCGTCGACATGCGGCCCCCCACGCAAGGGGCGGCCTCCAGGACCGCGGTCGTCACTCCTGCGCTGGTCAGCCGGTGCGCCGCGGAGAGCCCGGCGACCCCGGCTCCCACGATCACGACGTCCGCCTGGTACGCGGGCTCAAGCACGTGCCCCTCCTCGAGGTTGCGCGGGCGGTGGAGACGTCATGCCCCCAACAGGCTCTGGGAATACCCGAGTTCGGGTCGAGGTTAGGGCTGTGATCGGTCAAGGACAGTCGCGCATGAACAGAGCACGGTCGCACGACGGTCGCATACGGTCAGAGTGCGGCCTTGAGTGCTCCCTCGATGTCCGGGAAGGCGAACGTGAAGCCGGACTCCAGCAGCCGCTTCGGCACCACCCGCGCGCTGCCGAGCACGTCCCCGGCCATCTCGCCGAGCACGGTCCGCAGCACGGGCGCGGGCACGGTGAACAGCGTCGGCCGGTGCAGCACCCGTCCCATGGCCGCGGTGATCTCACGGTTCGTCAGCGGGTTCGGGGCAGTGAGGTTGAACGGCCCGGACAGGCCGTCGGTGTCGATGAGATGGCGGATCGCGGCCACCTCGTCGTGCAGCGCGATGTACGACCAGTACTGACGGCCGTCGCCCATACGTCCGCCGAGGCCCGCCCTGAACAGCGGGAACAGCCTGCCCCAGGCGCCACCGCCGCGGGCCACCACCAGACCCGTCCGGGTGAACACGGTCCGTACGCCTGCCTCCTGCGCGGGTGCCGCGGCGCCCTCCCACTCCACGCACAGCTCGGGCAGGAACCCGGTCCCGGGCGGCGCGCTCTCGTCGACCGCCCGGTCGCCGGTCTCGCCGTAGTAACCCATCGCGCTGCCGTTCACGAACACCCGCGGCTTCTCGTCCAGCGCGGCGATCGCCTCGGCCAGCGCCGCGGTGCCGAGCACCCGGCTGCACCGGATCCGCGTCTTGTACGCGTCCGTCCAGCGGCGGTCGCCCACGCCGGCGCCCGCGAAGTTGACCACGGCGTCGCACCCGGCGAGCCCCGCCGTGTCCACGCTCCCGCCCTCCGGGTCCCACCGGACCTCGTCCCTCGACCGGGGCGCCCGGCGCACCAGCCGCACCACCTCGTGCCCGTCGGCGGTCAGGGACCGCACCAAGGCGCCACCGATGAGCCCGGACGCACCGGCCACCGCGATTCGGGAACGTTCCATGCCCTTCATTCTGCGCTGCGGGGGCGCACGAGCCGGTGCCATGTCCCCGGTCGGGTTTCTCCCATGGCCGCCGTAGGGTGGCGGTCATGCCCGTTCCGTACATACGCCACGCAACCCTCGACGACGAGGAGGCGCTGGGCCTTCTCGACCGTGTCACCTGGTCCCCGTTGCACAGCGTGCAGCCGCGTCCCCAGCCGCCGTACGAGCCCTTCTACAACGAGCGGTTCGGGCCCCGGGACCATCTGGTCGCCGAGCTCGACGGCGTGGTCGTCGGCTACGTCCGGCTCGGCCATCCGACGCCCCTCGCGTGCAACTCCCATGTCCGTCAGATCCAGGGGCTCGCCGTCGCCGAGGAGGCGCGCGGCGCCGGAGTCGGGCGGGCGCTGCTGCGGGCCGTGCGGGACGAGGCGCGGCGGCACGGGGCGCGCCGTCTCACCCTGCGCGTGCTCGGGCACAACACCCCGGCGCGCAAGCTCTACGAGGCCGAGGGATTCGCCGTCGAGGGGATCCTGCCCGGCGAGTTCCTGCTGGCGGGCGAGTACGTCGACGACGTGCTCATGGGGTGCAGCCTCTGACCCGCGTCATGACGTGACCAGGTCGCCCGTGTCCACCGCCGCCGTCGCGTTCGCCGCGCGCTCGGCGTCGGAGGCGACCTCGGCCGCCGTCAGGACGTAGCCCGTCTCGTTGTCGGACGTCGAGCGGGCGAAGACGACGCCGTAGACCCGGCCGCCGGTCGTCAGCAGCGGGCCGCCGGAGTTGCCGGGGCGGACGGTCGAGCGGATCGAGTAGATCTCGCGGGTCACGGTGGCGTCGCTGTAGATGTTCTGGCCGGTCGCCCGGACCCGGTTCGCGACCGTCGCCGCCTGGAGGTTGAGGTCGCCGTCCTGCGGATAGCCGGCCACGACCGCCGAGTCACCGCGTGCGGCGCCGTCGTCGAACTTCAGGACCGGCGCGGCCAGCCCGGGCACGTACAGCACTGCCACGTCCTTGTCGGGGTCGAAGAGCACCACCCGTGACTCGTACGACCGCCCGACGCCGCCGATGCGCACGCTCGGGTCGTCGATGCCGGCCACCACGTGCGCGTTGGTCATCACATGGTCGCGCGCGTACACGAACCCGCTGCCCTCGCGCCCCTGGTTGCCGGAGACGCCCTCGATCTTCACCGTGCTGCGCTTGGCCGCGTTCGTGGCGCTCGCCGTGACGCTGTCGCCGGTGGGCTTGGCGACCTGGGCCGTCGACTCGTTCTCGAACGGGTTGAAGACCTGCGGGAAGCCCGCCTGGGTGAGCGCCGAGGTGGCCCGGGAGAACCAGGTGGGCGTGGTGTCCGGCATGGAGTCCTGTACGGCACCGAGCAGCGCCGAGTCCCGGATCGCGGTCGTGACCAGCGGCGACGAGGAGGCGCCCAGGACACTCGCGGCGACCCACGCCACGATCAGCACGGCGATCGAGTTGGCCACGGCTCCGCCGACCCCGTCGGCCACCCTGAGCGGCCCCTGGTCCAGCTCCCGGCGCAGCCGCAGCGCGAGGCGCCCCGCCAGCTCGTGCCCCACCACGGCCGGGAGCAGCACGGTCAGCACCGCGGTCACCGTCGCCCGGGTCGTCCCCGCGGTCACCAGGTCCATCATCCACGGCAGGATCCACACGCCGAGCACCGCGCCGCCGACGAACCCGGCGAGCGAGACACAGCCGGCCACCAGTCCGCGCCGGTAGCCCGATGCCGCGTAAGCCACCACCACCAGCAACAGCAGGATGTCGAGCAGGTCCACGGAGCCGCCTTTCTCTCAGCACCCTTATTACGCGCGGGACGGGCTCAGTGATCAGCCACGCGGATCAGGCACGCACGCGTGGAGCCCCGATCCGGCCACGCATGCGTGCACCAGGAGAAACGTCTCGGACCAGGACGATGGTTCCACCGGGTGGCACAGCACACATCGCGGACGGAGCGGATCCGGCCGAGAGTGGGGGCATGCGTGTCCGAAGATCGCGAGGACCACGGCACGTGCGGGGCGCGCCCGCGCGGCGGAGCCGCACATCGATACGGCCCCGCGCCCCGCGTGTGCTGCTCGCCTGCCTGCCCGGACTGGCCGCCGCCCTCGGACTGGTCCTGTGCGCGGACGGCATCGGGCATCCGGCCGCGAAGCCCCGGCCGCCGGTCGCGGCCCGCCCCGCCGCGCGGCACACCGCGGCCAGGCCGCACATCGTGCCCCGGTCGGCCTGGCTGGACTCCCTCGCCCGGCACGCCCAGCCGCCCCCGCGCTACGACGACAAGGTCGTCGCCGTCTTCGTCCACCACACCGACTCGCCCAACGGCTACGACTGCGCCGACGCGCCCCGCATCATCCGCTACCTCTACGCGGGCCAGACCGGCGCCCGCCAGTGGGACGACATCGGCTACAACTTCCTCGTCGACCGCTGCGGCACCATCTACGAGGGCCGCGCGGGCGGCGTCGACCGCCCCGTCACCGGCGCCCACACCCAGGGCTTCAACCACCGCACGGCCGGCATCGCCGCCCTGGGCACCTTCACCGCGGGCGTCACCGTCCCGAAGGCCATGACCGACGCGATAGCCGCCCTCGCCGCCTGGAAACTCGGACTCGCCGACATCGACCCGCGGGCCGAGGCGCGCCTGGTCTCCAGCAACAGCCTCAGCCGCTACCGGTCCGGCACCACCGCCACCCTCCCCGCCCTCGCCGGCCACAAGGACGCGTACATGACCAACTGTCCCGGCATGGCCCTCATCGCCGGCCTTCCCGGGATCAGACAGCTGGCGGCGCGGCTGCAGGGCCGGACGCCGTAGTGGCACGGGGGCGCAGGTACGCGTCCTCACCTGCGCCCGAGATACGCCCCCAACGCCCGCTGCAGCACCTTGCCCTGGCTGCCCACCGGCAGCTTCCACTCCCCGAGGTACTCCACCGCCCGGCCGCCCGCGCCCGTCTTGAAACGGAGCCGGTTCAGCAGACGGTCCTCGGTCAGGACCGGGGTGACTGAGCGCAGGTCGTACGTCTCGGCCCCCGCCGCCCGCGCGTCGCACAGCATCCGCCACAACAGCGCGCTGCTGGGCCGCAGTTCGCGCCCCCGGCGGCCGGACGCGGCGTACGAGTGCCAGGCGCGGGAGCCGACGTTGATCATGAGCGCCGCGGAGAGCACCTCGCCGTCGTACTCGGCGAGATACAGCCGCAGCCGGTCGTCGTCCTCGGCGTTCAGCGCCTTCCACATGCGCCGGAAGTAGTCCAGCGGGCGGGACTTGAAGCCGTCGCGGGCGGCCGTCGCGGTGTACAGGCGGTGGAACTCGGGCAGGTCGGCGGCCGCACCCCAGCCGACGCGCACGCCCGCCAGCTCGGACGTACGCAGCGACTGCTCCCAGTGCGGTGCCAGCGCCCCGCGCAGATCGTCCACCGAGCGTCCTGCGAGCGGTATGTGGCAGCCGTAGCGCGGCTGGCCCAGCCCGAAGCCGCTGCCCTCGTCCTCCTCGCACCGCCGCCACCCGAGCCGCCCCAGCCGCTCCGCGACGTCCAGCGCGTACCCGTCGAGGCCGTCCGCCGGCAGATCGTGCAGATGGCGTACGTCGGGGTCGGCGATGCCCGCCGCCACTCCGGCCGCCTCCCAGTGGCGCACGACGAGGGGCGGTCCGATCCGGAGCGAGAACGCCCCGCGCTCCTCGACGTGGGCGACGAGCGGGTCCAGCAGGCGTTCCAGGCGAGGGTTGTGCCAGTCGACCGCGGGCCCGTCGGGGACGTAGGCGAGGCAGCGCCGGGTGCCGGGCAGCGGCCGGTACAGCACGAGGGCCGCCGCGACCATCGCTCTGCCCTCGAACCAACCGACGCTCTCCGCCTGCCAGTCGGGCTTCACATCGCCCCACTCGGGGATCTGCAGGTGGCTCGCGTCGGGGTACTGCCGCAGGTGGGCAAGGTGTTCCTCGCGCGTGATCTCCCTTACGTACGGGCTGGTCATGGCCTCACAGGTTTCTCTCAGCCGCCTCACGGATCTTCCTGAGGCGCTCTCCCTATCGTCATGCACACGCACTGACTGGAGGTGGGGAAGAAGTGAACAGTCACGACAGCACCACGCACAAGACCGAGGGCCGGCCCCGGACCGCCCGCGGTCCCTGGGCGGCGCTCTGCGCGGCCGCAGCCGTCGTCCTGGGCCCGGCCGCCGTCACTGCGTCCGCGCTCGACCAGGCCAACGCCGCGCCGATGTACCACGCGGTGAAGGCCGACCAGGCGCAGGCGTACATCCCGTCGGACACCGGGCGCCGGCGGACGGCCTGATCCTCAGTCGGGATCGCCGTTGACGAGTCCCAGGAACTGCTCACCGGACGGGTCGACATCCACGCCGAGTCCGTTCATGAGGCCCGCCAGCATGACGTAGTAGCCGGTCGTGGTGACGATCTCGATCACCTGCCGGTCGGTGAAGCAGGCGCGGAGAGCCGCCAGCGTGCCCTCGGACAGGGTGTGCCGGGACGCGAGCTCGAACGCCGCGGTCACCGCCGCCGACTCCGGGTCGTCGAACTCCCGCCCGGCGGTGCGCCGTTCGGCGATCGCCGCCAGTTGGGCGGGCGTCGCCCCCGCGTCCAGGGCGATCGGGTGGTGCTGGACGGACTCGTACTCGCACTGCGTACCGGTCGCGACCGCCATCACGACCAGCTCGCGCAACCGGACCGGAAGGGTCGACTCACGCAGCACGGCCAGGCCCAGCTCGATCGTCGGGCCGGTCAGCGGCGGCGCGTGCGAGAGCATGCGGAAGGCGTTGAGCGGCACGGGCAGCCGGGCGACGGCGTCGGACGGCCGCTCCGGGTACGGGATTCGAGCCATGGTCCCCCTCATTGCACGGATGTGAACGTCACTCCCGGAACCGCTCCCACAGCTTGGGGTAGCGCTCCGCCAGCACCCGCTCGTTCTCGAAGTCGATCGGTGTGCCCTCCGGCTCGGAGGCCGCGGCCGGGATGCCCAGGTCGGGGGCGACGGTCCCGGTGAGCTGCTCGTAGGCCTCGTCCGCCGCGTAGCCCAGTTCCTCCCCGTCCCCGTCGATCTCCTCGTCGAAGTCGTCCAGGAGGTCGGCCATGGAGTCCGGGTGGTGCACGGCTCCCTCGTAGACCTCCCGCCCCTGCCCGATCAGCCAGCACCGGAAGAAGTCGAAGGCGTCGTCGCTCGCCCCGTCGAGCAGGACCCAGGCGGCACCCCACAGATCCCAGCTGTACGCCCGGTTGTAGCGGGACTCGAAGTGACGGGAGAAGTCCAGGACCGTCTCCGGGTCGAGCTCCAGAAGCCGCTCCACGAGCAGGTCCGCCTGCTCCTCGGGGTCGCCCTCGGCGGCCTCGCGGGCGGCGTCCACCAGCTCCCAGAACTCCGACTCTTCCATCACGGGTCCAGCATCGGCCCTGGGCGGGTGGGGCGCACGTGGAGTGCGGCGGATTGTTATGTCCCGTTCAGCCGGTCGTACAACGCGGCCAGCCGTGCCGCATCGTCCGCGAAACGCCTGCGCAGGCTCTCCGGCGCCAGCACCTCCACCTCCGGGCCGAGCCCCGTGAGCTGCCCGTGGGCGACCTGCTCGGACTCCACGGGGAGCGTCACCGTCAGCCATCCGTCCTCGTCCGGGGACCCCGCGGCCGCCAATGCCTCCCGTGCGGAAGCCGGATCGACGGCGTACGGAAGCCCTCGGACGCCGTCCGCCGACAGCCGTACGACCACCTCGGCCCGCAGGATCGACCGCGCGAACTGCTCGGCCTGCTCCTCCCAGAAGGCGGGAAGGCCGAACTCCTCGTCCCGTGAGAAGCGCTCCGCCCAGACGTCCACCGCCGTGAACCGGTCGATGCGGTAGACGCGGTACGACCCACGGTCCGGTTCGGCGACCCGCGCGCACAGGTACCAGACCCCGGCCTTGAGCACGAGCCCGTACGGCTCCAGCTCCCGCTCGACCTCGCCGTCCCCCCTGCGGTAGCGGGCCGTGACCCGCCGGTCGTCCCACACCGCGTCCGCGAAGGCGGGCAGCAGCGCGGGTGCCTTCGGCTCCGTGAACCAGTTCGGCGCGTCCAGGTGGAAGCGCTGCGCTGCCGTACGGGAGGCGTCCTGCAGGGAGGGCAGGAGAGCCGCCGACACCTTCAGCCGGGCCGCGGAGGCCGCGTCCTCCAGCCCCATCTCCCGCAGCGCCCCCGGCACACCGGACAGGAACAGCGCCTCGGCCTCACTGCGCGCCAGCCCGGTCAGCCGGGTGCGATACCCGCCGATGAGCCGGTAACCGCCTGCCCGGCCGCGGTCCGCGTACACCGGAACCCCGGCCTCCGACAGCGCCTGCGCATCCCGCGTCACCGTCCGCTCGGACACCTCCAACTCGCGCGCCAGCTCGGCGGCGGTCATGGAGGGCCGGCCCTGGAGGAGCAGCACCATCTTGATGAGGCGGGCAGCGCGCATACCGACATGATGCAGGGGGCCACTGACAGAGCAGGGCCGAGGGCGACGCCCGGCGGCGCCTACAGATCCAGCGACAGCCCTTCGTCCGGCCGTCTGCGAAGCTCTCCGGGCGAGTCCGGGCCAGGGGCTTCCGGTTTCGGGCGAGGGACGTCCGGCTTCTGCTCGTCCGGCAGTCCGTTCACCACCCGCCTTCGGGTACGGCGCGGGCGTGGGTGTGCAGTCAGGCCGCGGTCTTCGACGGAGGCGGCATCATCCGGCTCCTCAGTCTCCAGACCGAGCTCCCGCAGCACATCGGATTCCGATGGGCTGGTGAGCGCCTCGATGCCGGCCACGCACTCGGTGAATCGCTTGACGTTCGTCGTGTAGACGGCTTCCCCGAGCAGCTCCGTGGTGTCCCCGAAGAGCATCAGAAACGACGGGTCCAGGAGGTAGCGCGCCACTTTCACGGCCGTCGTCAGGCTTTCGTCCCCGGCTGCCGCCTCCTTGAGCAACCGGAACTCCCAGTTGGCGCCGTCGTCGGACCTGGCCAGTGTGAGCGTGCCCAGGCCGTCCAGGAACTCCTCCACGAGGCGTTCACCGGCACGGGGCCCCTCCTGTGGTGCCCCCGCCTCGTGCAGGATCGCCTGCAGGTCGGACGCGTGCCAGTTGTGTGCCCGGACGAAGACAGCCGCCTCCATCGCGAGCCGGATCAGTTCCTCCGCCTGGTCGGGCGTCCGGACGGCGGGCCGGCGCAGGTCGGGGCGGCCCGTCAGCGCCGCGAAGTCCAGGAGCAACTCGGCGAGGATCCCCTCGATGTCCTCTGTCCCGTACTCACCCCGCACCATCGCCTGCGCCTCCCTGGCCGTCCTCAGGACATGCCGGGCCGCGTTGTCCAGCTGCAACCGGGTCATCACCCGGGGCGTATGCGGCTGCTCTTCGGTCAAGGCCCCCACCACCTTTTCCTCAGGAATCAGCACAAGGTACTGGAGGCGGAACATGTCGACCAGACCGTCCAACCCGGACGCGTCGGCAGGACCAGGGGCAACTGGCCGAAAAACGCAAACGGCGGGCAGGAAGGCGTGTGCGCCCTCCTGCCCGCCGCAACGGCTTGCTTACAGCCCGTACTTCTCCCGCGCTTCCTTCACCGCCGTCGCCTTGACCTCGCCGCGCCTGGCGAGCTGGGCCAGGGTCGCGACGACGATCGACTGGGCGTCGACGCCGAAGTGGCGGCGGGCCGCCTCACGGGTGTCCGACAGACCGAAGCCGTCGGCACCGAGCGAGGAGTAGTCCTGCTCGACCCACTGCGCGATCTGGTCCGGGACCTGGCGCATGTAGTCGGAGACCGCGAGGACCGGGCCCTCGGCGCCGTGCAGCGCCTGACGGACGTACGGGACACGCTCCTCGCCGCGCAGCAGGGCCGCGTCGGCCTCCAGGGCGTCACGGCGCAGCTCCGTCCAGGAGGTCGCCGACCAGACATCCGCGGCCACGCCCCACTCCTCGGCGAGCAGCTTCTGCGCCTCGAGCACCCAGTGGATCGCCGTGCCGGAGCCCAGCAGCTGGATCCGCGGCGCGTTGGCCACCGGTGAAAGGCCCGCCGACTCCGCCGTGTTGAAGCGGTACAGGCCCTTGACGATGCCCTCGTCGATGCCCAGGCCGGCCGGCTTCGCGGGCTGCGGGAGCGGCTCGTTGTAGACGGTGAGGTAGTAGAAGACGTTCGGGTCCTCGCCCGGCGCCGACTCGCCGTACATCCGGCGCAGACCGTCCTTGACGATCGTCGCCACCTCGTATGCGAACGCCGGGTCGTACGTCAGCGCCGCCGGGTTGGTCGCGGCGATCACCGGCGAGTGGCCGTCGGCGTGCTGCAGGCCCTCGCCCGTCAGCGTGGTACGGCCGGCCGTGGCGCCGACGAGGAAGCCGCGGCCGAGCTGGTCGCCGAGCTGCCACATCTGGTCGGCCGTGCGCTGCCAGCCGAACATCGAGTAGAAGATGTAGAACGGGATCATCGCTTCGCCGTGCGTGGAGTACGCGGTGGACGCGGCGATGAAGTCGGCCATCGAACCGGCCTCGGTGATCCCCTCGTTGAGGATCTGGCCGTTCTTGGCCTCCTTGTAGTACATCAGCTGGTCGCGGTCGACCGGCTCGTACGTCTGGCCCTTGGGGGAGTAGATCCCGAGGGACGGGAACAGCGACTCCATGCCGAAGGTGCGTGCCTCGTCCGGGACGATCGGCACCCAGCGCTTGCCGGTCTCCTTGTCGCGGACCAGGTCCTTGATGAGGCGGACGAAGGCCATCGTCGTCGCCACGTTCTGGGAGCCGGAGCCCTTGTCGAAGGAGGCGAAGGCCTTCTCGGCGGGGGCGGGCAGCGGCGCGAGCGCGTGCGTACGGCGGGCCGGGGCGGGGCCGCCGAGAGCCGCGCGGCGCTCCTGGAGGTAGCGGACCTCGGGGGAGTCGGCGCCGGGGTGGCCGTAGGGCACCTGGCCGTCGACGAACTGGCTGTCGGAGATGGGCAGTTCAAGAAGGTCACGCATCTTCTTGAACTCGTCCACCGTCAGCTTCTTCATCTGGTGGTTGGCGTTCTTCGACGCGAAGCCCTCACCGAGGGTGAAGCCCTTGACGGTCTGGGCCAGGATGACGGTCGGGGCGCCCTTGTGGTCGAGCGCGGCCTTGTAGGCGGCGTAGACCTTGCGGGCCTCGTGGCCACCGCGCGAGAGGTGGAAGCACTCGAGGATCTTGTCGTCGCTCAGCAGCTTCGCCATCTCGACGAGCGCCGGGTCCTTGCCGAAGAAGTCCTCGCGGATATAGGCCGCGTCGCGCGTCTGGTACGTCTGCACCTGGGCGTCGGGTACCTCACGCAGGCGGCGTACGAGCGCGCCCGTGGTGTCGAGCTGGAACAGCTCGTCCCAGGCGGAGCCCCACAGCGACTTCACGACGTTCCAGCCGGCGCCGCGGAACTGGGCCTCCAGCTCCTGCACGATCTTGAAGTTCGCGCGGACCGGGCCGTCGAGGCGCTGCAGGTTGCAGTTGATGACGAAGGTGAGATTGTCCAGGCCCTCGCGGCTCGCGAGTGCGAGTGCCGCCGTCGACTCCGGCTCGTCCATCTCGCCGTCGCCGAGGAACGCCCACACGTGGGACGAGGAGACGTCCTTGATGCCGCGGTTGGTGAGGTAGCGGTTGAAGCGGGCCTGGTAGATCGCCGACAGCGGGCCGAGGCCCATGGAGACGGTCGGGAACTCCCAGAGCCAGGGCAGGCGCCGCGGGTGCGGGTACGACGGGAGACCGCTCCCGCCCGCTTCCTGGCGGAAGTTGTCGAGGTGGGCCTCGGTCAGGCGGCCGTCCAGGAAGGCGCGGGCGTAGATGCCGGGGGAGGCGTGGCCCTGGATATAGAGCTGGTCGCCCGAGCCGTCGGCCTCCTTGCCCTTGAAGAAGTGGTTGAAGCCGGTCTCGTACAGCCAGGCCGCGGAGGCGAAGGTGGCGATGTGGCCGCCGACGCCGTATTTGCTGCCCCGGGACACCATCGCGGCCGCGTTCCAGCGGTTCCACGCGGTGATACGGCGCTCCATCTCCTCGTCACCGGGCACACCCGGCTCGGCGGCGGTGGGGATGGTGTTGACGTAGTCGGTCTCGAGCAGCTTGGGCAGCGCGATGCCGTTGCCCTCCGCGCGCTCCAGCGTGCGGCGCATCAGATACGCGGCACGGTGCGGGCCCGCCGCCTTGGCGACCGCGTCCAGGGAGGCCTGCCATTCGGCGGTCTCCTCGGGGTCCCGGTCCGGGAGCTGGTCGAGCTCGCTCGGCTGGATGGCGTTGGGGTCGGTCATGTCGCCGCCTTCCTCAGTCGAAGGGGGTTCCCTCATCGGTAAGGGGATCGGGGGTGCCCTTTGTCTTTGGCAGGACAGGGCGAGGGCCCTTGTGAAGGCCCGTCGGCGACTCTAACTCCCTGATCGATGATCGATCAAAGGGTTGCGGGCAAAATATCTTGATCGCGAGAAAGTAGGCACGGGGTGCCTTTCGGGCAGGCACCGGGTGCCGTGATTTTCGAAGGTTTTCGCAGGTCGGAGGCACGTTTGAGCGCCTCCTCGCTCAGGGCTCAGGCGCGCGGCGCGCAGCCCAGCACGTGCGCCTTCACCAACTCGGCGATACGAGGGTCCCGGCGCCGGAACGCCTGAACGAGCTCCTCGTGCTCCTCCGCGTACGACTGCTGAACCGTCCCCAGCCAGCGGATCGACAGTGCCGTGAACACCTCGATGCCCAGGCCCTCCCAGGTGTGCAGCAGTACGGAGTTGCCCGCCGCGCGGACCAGTTCGCGGTGGAAGGCGACCGTGTGCCGCACCTGGCCCGTGCCGTCGGCGTTGCGGTCGGCCTCGTACAGGGCGACGACGTGCGGCTCCAGCGCCGAGCAGTCCTCTGCCAGCCTCTCGGCCGCCAGCTCCGCCGCGATCGCCTCCAGGCCGGCCCGGACCGGGTAGCTCTCCTCCAGGTCGGCCGCCGTCAGGTTCCGTACCCGTACGCCCTTGTTCGGCGCCGACTCGATCAGCCGCAGCGACTCCAGCTCGCGCAGCGCCTCCCGCACCGGCGTCTGGCTGACCTCCAGCTCGGTCGCGATCCGTCGCTCCACGATCCGCTCGCCCGGCTTCCAGCGCCCGCTGACGATCCCCTCCACGATGTGCTCGCGGATCTGTTCGCGCAGCGAGTGGACGACGGGCGCGGTCATGAGGGCTCCTTAGGGAGGGGCCGCCCATCGGCCCCTGGGGCGTTTGACGTTTAGACAATAAGGCCGCAGGCGCCTTGGGGAGGGGCGCACGGGGGCGCTTTCATGCAGGTGAGACGAGACTTACACGCCCCGCAGACCACCGCCGCCTGTAAAGACCCGTACCGGACCCGCCGCGGAGTCGTCACCGCCGTGTCACGGCGAGAACCCCCGAGCCGCCCATGCCGTCGCGGTCGGCAAGGGGTACCCGAGCGGGGCGCCCCTGCACCATCAGGGGGACGACGGTATGAACACAGGGGTACGGCGCGGCAGGCTCGGCTGGACGGTCGCGGCGGCGGCCGCGGTCGCGGTCATAGGTGTGACGGGGTGCCGGCAGATGCCCACGGCGGCATCGGACGCGCCCAGCAAGGCGGCGGCCGGCGGGCCGTCCGGGAGCAGCGGTACGGAGATCCAGGGCATGGCGGGTTCGCTCGCGTCCGCTAAGCAGCCCGCCGGACCCGGCGGGGCCTGCGTCTTCGTCAAGCCGGACGGGGCACAGAAGTTCGGGCACGTCGGCTGGGGCTTCCGGGTCACCGGCACGAACCGGTGGGTCTACGGCGCCGTCGAGAACCCGACGAACAAGCTGTACACGCCGCCGGGCGGCTACATCGGCGCCTGGCATGCGCAGGGCTCGTACGCCCGCATGCTCAGTGATATGTCACACGACACCCACTACCCGGGCAAGTCCACGCACCCTTACAGCCGTTACCGCTGCGTCTCCTCCTCGACCAGCGACGTGAACAACGCCTGGGCGATGATCCGCACCGTCGAGAGCCGCGGCTTCCTCGTCGGCTTCGACCGGAAGACCGGCGAACTGACCTCCCGGGACTGCCTCGACGCCACGTACGACGTCCTGCACGCCTACCGGACGCGGGACCTGACGTACGCGCCGCATCTGGACATCCCCAACGTGTGGGTGGAGACGCTGTGGGACTGGAGCGACCGCACGCTGACGCCCCGGTAGCGCATACGACGGTGCCCCCGTCCGGAGATTCCGGACGGGGGCACCGTCGTACGGGAAACGAGCCTTACAGGCCGAGCTCGACCTCGAACTCGCCCGCCTCCAGGATCGCCTTGACCGCGGTCAGGTAGCGGGCCGCGTCGGCGCCGTCCACCAGACGGTGGTCGTAGGAGAGGGTCAGGTAGGTCATGTCGCGGACGCCGATGACCGTGCCCTCCTCGGTCTCGATGACCGCCGGGCGCTTGACCGTGGCACCGATGCCGAGGATCGCGACCTGGCCCGGCGGCACGATGATCGTGTCGAAGAGCGCACCGCGCGAACCGGTGTTGGAGATGGTGAAGGTCGCGCCGGACAGCTCGTCCGGGGTGATCTTGTTGGCGCGGACCTTGCCCGCCAGGTCGGCCGTGGCCTTGGCGATACCGGCGATGTTGAGGTCACCGGCGTGCTTGATGACCGGGGTCATCAGGCCCTTCTCGGAGTCCACCGCGATACCGATGTTCTCGGTGTCGAAGTAGGTGATGGTCCCCTCGGCCTCGTTGATCTTGGCGTTGATGGGCGCGTGCGCCTTCAGCGCCTGGGCCGCGGCCTTGACGAAGAACGGCATCGGGGAGAGCTTGACGCCCTCGCGGGCCGCGAAGGAGTCCTTCGCCCGGGCGCGCAGCTTCATCAGACGCGTGACGTCGACCTCGACGACCGACGACAGCTGCGCCTGCTCGTGCAGCGCCTTGACCATGTTGTCGCCGATGACCTTGCGGATGCGCGGCATCTTGACGGTCTGGCCACGGAGGGGAGAGGCCTCCAGGGTCGGCGCCTTCTTCGCGGCGGCCGGAGCGGCAGCGGCAGGGGCCGGAGCAGCGGCGGCGGCCTTCGAGGCCTCGGCGGCGGCGATGACGTCCTGCTTGCGGATACGGCCGCCGACGCCGGTGCCCTTGACGCCGGCCAGGTCGACGCCGTTCTCGGCGGCGAGCTTGCGCACCAGCGGGGTGACGTAGGCGCCCTCGTCGGTGGCCTGCGCGGCGGGAGCCGGAGCAGCCGGAGCCGGGGTGACCGGGGCCGGAGCGACCGGCGCGGGGGCCGGAGCAGCGGCGACCGGGGCGGGCGCAGGAGCCGGAGCGGCAGGCGCCGGAGCCGGGGCGGGCGGAGCCACGGGGGCGGCCGGGGCAGCCGGAGCCGGGGCAGCGGCGACAGGCGCCGGAGCCGGAGCAGCCGGGGCCGGGGCAGCCGCAGGAGCGGCACCCGGGGCGCCGATGACAGCGAGCTTGGCGCCGACCTCGGCGGTCTCGTCCTCGGCGACCGTGATCTCCAGCAGCACACCGGAGGTGGGCGCCGGGATCTCGGTGTCGACCTTGTCCGTGGAGACCTCGAGCAGCGGCTCGTCGGCCTCGACGGAGTCGCCGACCGACTTCAGCCAGCGGGTGACGGTGCCCTCGGTGACGGACTCGCCGAGCGCCGGGAGGACCACGTCCGTGCCGGACGCGGCACCGGCCGGAGCGGCGGGGGCGGCGGCAGGCGCGGGGGCCGGGGCCTCGGCGACCGGCGCCGGGGCGGCCGGAGCCTCCGCGACGGGAGCCGGAGCCGGAGCCTCGGCAGCGGCGGGGGCCGGGGCGGCGGCAGGCGCGCCCGTGCCGTCGTCGATCACGGCCAGCTCGGCGCCGACCTCGACCGTCTCGTCCTCGGCGACCTTGATGGAGGCGAGGACACCGGCGGCGGGCGAGGGGATCTCGGTGTCGACCTTGTCGGTCGACACCTCGAGCAGCGGCTCGTCGGCCTCGACGCGCTCTCCCTCGGCCTTCAGCCAGCGGGTGACAGTGCCCTCGGTGACGCTCTCGCCGAGCGCCGGAAGGGTTACGGAAACCGCCATGGTTTCGGTTGCTCCTTACGAATTGCGGAAGTCTGAGTCGTCGCTTGCGTCGACCGAGGGTCAGTCGTGCGAGTGCAGCGGCTTGCCGGCCAGGGCCAGGTGGGCCTCGCCGAGCGCCTCGTTCTGCGTCGGGTGGGCGTGGATGAGCTGGGCGACCTCGGCGGGCAGCGCTTCCCAGTTGTAGATCAGCTGGGCCTCGCCGACCTGCTCGCCCATGCGGTCGCCGACCATGTGGACGCCGACCACGGCACCGTCCTTGACCTGGACGAGCTTGATCTCGCCCGCGGTCTGCAGGATCTTGCTCTTGCCGTTGCCCGCGAGGTTGTACTTCAGAGCGACGACCTTGTCCGCACCGTAGATCTCCTTGGCCTTGGCCTCGGTGATCCCCACGGAGGCGACCTCGGGGTGGCAGTACGTCACCCGCGGCACACCGTCGTAGTCGATCGGGACGGTCTTCAGACCGGCCAGACGCTCCGCCACCAGGATGCCCTCGGCGAAGCCGACGTGCGCGAGCTGGAGCGTCGGGACCAGGTCACCGACGGCGGAGATGGTCGGGACGTTGGTCCGCATGTACTCGTCGACGAGGACGTAGCCGCGGTCGATCGCGACGCCCTGCTCCTCGTAACCGAGACCCTGCGAGACCGGGCCGCGGCCGACCGCGACCAGCAGCACCTCGGCCTCGAACTCCTTGCCGTCGGCGAGGGTGACCTTGACGCCGTCGGCGGTGTACTCGGCCTTCGAGAAGAAGGTGCCCAGGTTGAACTTGATGCCGCGCTTGCGGAACGCGCGCTCAAGAAGCTTGGAGGAGTTCTCGTCCTCGACCGGGACGAGGTGCTTGAGGCCCTCGATGACGGTGACGTCCGACCCGAAGGACTTCCAGGCGGAGGCGAACTCGACGCCGATGACGCCGCCGCCGAGGATGATCGCCGACTTCGGCACGCGGTCCAGGACGAGGGCGTGGTCCGAGGAGATGATGCGGTTGCCGTCGATCTCCAGGCCCGGCAGCGACTTCGGCACGGAGCCGGTCGCGAGGAGCACGTGGCGGCCCTGGACGCGCCGGCCGTTCACGTCGACGGAGGTGGGGGAGGAGAGACGGCCCTCACCCTCGATGTACGTCACCTTGCGGGATGCGATGAGACCCTGCAGACCCTTGTACAGGCCGGAGATCACGCCGTCCTTGTACTTGTGGACAGCCGGTACGTCGATGCCCTCGAAGGTGGCCTTGACGCCGAACTGCTCGCTCTCGCGGGCCTGGTCGGCGATCTCGCCCGCGTGCAGCAGGGCCTTGGTGGGGATGCACCCCCGGTGCAGGCAGGTACCGCCGACCTTGTCCTTCTCGATCAGGGCGACGTCCAGGCCCAGCTGCGCCCCGCGCAGGGCCGCGGCGTAACCGCCACTACCACCGCCGAGGATCACTAGGTCGAAAACGGTGCTGGCGTCGTTCGCCACGTCACGTCCTCCATGCATGTGCGCCACGCCGGTCGTCCGTGACCGGTCGGCGGCTGGTGTCCGGCCGCTCTTTCTTCGGCCCTGTGGTGGGGGCCCTGTCCTGCCGAGCCCCATCTTCGCACCTGTCGAGGGTGAACGAGACGCCGGGCCGGTGTGTGAGACGTCCCACGTTCAGTTGAGCGCGGGAAAGAGCGCATGGAAAAGGGGGCTCCGCCCTACCCGCGTGCGGAGCCCCCTGACTCGGTGCAGACCTCAGCCCAGGTCGCCCGCGGCCGTGAGTTCCGCGAGCCGCACCAGCGTCCGCACGGCCGTTCCCGTACCACCCTTCGGCGTGTACCCGAACGGTCCGCCTTCGTTGAAGGCCGGCCCCGCGATGTCGAGGTGCGCCCAGGTGATCCCCTCGCCGACGAACTCGCGCAGGAAGAGACCGGCGACCAGGCCGCCGCCCATCCGCTCACCCATGTTCGCGATGTCGGCGGTGGGGGAGTCCATGCCCTTGCGCAGGTGCTCCGGCAGCGGCATCGGCCAGGCCGGCTCGCCGACCTCCTCGGCGGCCTCGTGCACCGCGGAGCGGAACGCGTCGTCGTTGGCCATGATCCCGAACGTCCGGCTGCCCAGCGCCAGCATCATCGCGCCGGTGAGGGTCGCGACGTCCACGATGGCGTCCGGCTTCTCCTGGGAGGCGGCCCACAGGGCGTCGGCAAGAACCAGGCGGCCCTCGGCGTCGGTGTTGAGGACCTCGACCGTCTTGCCGCTGTACATGCGCAGCACGTCACCGGGACGGGTCGCGGAACCCGACGGCATGTTCTCCGCCAGCGCCAGCCACCCGGTCACGTTGACCTCGAGGCCGAGGCGCGCGGCGGCGACCACGGCGGCGAAGACCGCCGCCGCACCGCTCATGTCGCACTTCATCGTCTCGTTGTGGCCCGCCGGCTTGAGCGAGATGCCGCCCGAGTCGTAAGTGATGCCCTTGCCGACGAGCGCGAGGTGCTTCTTCGCCTTGGCGGAGGTGTACGACAGCTTCACCAGCCGCGGACCCGCCGCCGAACCGGCGCCGACGCCGAGGATGCCGCCGTAGCCGCCCTTCTCCAGGGCCTTCACGTCGAGCACCTGTACCTTGATGCCGTGCTCCTTGGCCGCGGCCGTCGCGACGGCGGCGAACGCCTCCGGGTCGAGGTCGTTCGGCGGGGTGTTGATCAGGTCGCGGGCGCGGTTGAGCTCCTCGGCGACGGCGGTGGCGCGCTCGACGGCGGCCTTGTGCTCCTTGTCGCGGGGCTTGGCGCCCAGCAGGGACGCCTCGGCGAGCGGCGCCTTGCCGTTCTTGGCCTTGGCGGCGTTTTCCGAAGGAGCGGTGCCCTTGTAGGCGTCGAAGGAGTACGCGCCGAGCAGCACGCCCTCGCCGATCGCGCCGACGTCGGCGGCGTCCCCTACGGGCAGTGCGAAGGCGGCCTTCTTGGCGCCGGCGAGGGTACGGGCCGCGGCACCGGCGGCCTTGCGCAGCGCCTCGCCGTCATATCCGGAGTCCTTCTCGGGCTCCGCGCCCAGGCCCACCGCCACCACGAGCGGGGCCTTGAAGCCGGACGGCGACGGCAGCTTCGTCACCTCGCCCTCGGCGCCGGAGGCACCGAGAGTTTCCAGGACGCCGGCCAGCCTGCCGTCGTAGGCCTTGTCCACGGCCTCGGCGCCCGGTGCGACGACCGGGCCCTTCGCGCCCTTGGCCACACCGATCACGATCGCGTCGGCCCGAAGACCGGGCGCCGCGGCGGTGCTGAGAGTGAGAGCAGTCACGGTGGTGAATTCTCGCTTCCAATGTGAAGTTGCTGTGGTCGATCGTGTGGGTCGACCGGGCCCGACAGCCGACCCTAGAACCGGCCTCAGGGTGCGGTCTCAGCGGGGCCTTCCCCGGTACGGCGAACACTCGGGATGAGCCTACGCGCGTGTACGCGTTCGCTCATTCCTGCGGCCGTTCACCTGCGGGTGGCGTTGCGGCCATTTCTCGATCCCCGTCACCGCTGCCCCGCGGCATCGGAGATCATCCGTGAGGAACGTTTCCTCACATCCTGGAGCCCGCACGTTGAGACGCCCGACCCTCCTGCTCACCCTGCTTCTGCTCCTGGCGGGCTGCAGCACCGTGCCCGACTCCGAGCCGTCCGGCGAACGCTGGCAGCCGCGCCCCGGCGTGGCCTGGCAGTGGCAGCTCAGCGGCCGCGTCGACACCTCCGTCGATGCGCCGGTCTACGACATCGACGGCTTCGACCAGCCCAAGGCGACGGTCACCGCCCTGCACGGCAAGGGCCGCAAGGTCATCTGCTACATCTCCACCGGCGCCTGGGAGGACTGGCGCCCCGATGCGAAGAAGTTCCCCAGGTCGGTGCTCGGCAAGGGCAACGGCTGGAAGGGCGAGCGCTGGCTGGACATCCGCCGCACCGACGTCCTGAAGCCCCTGATGGGGGCCCGCTTCGACATGTGCCGCAAGAAGGGCTTCGACGCGGTGGAGCCCGACAACATGGACGGCTACAAGAACCGCACCGGCTTCCCCCTCAAGGCCGCCGACCAGCTCCGCTACAACCGCCTGATCGCGAAGCTGGCCCACGACCGGGGCATGGCGGTCGGCCTGAAGAACGACCTGGACCAAATCCCGGCACTGGTGCGGGACTTCGACTTCGCGGTCAACGAGCAGTGCGCCCAGTACGGCGAATGCGCCGCGATGAAGCCCTTCATCAAGGCGGACAAGGCGGTCTTCCACGTCGAGTACGAGCTGCCGACCAGCCGCTTCTGCGCACAGTCGCGCCGGCTGAAGCTCAGCTCGATGCTCAAAAAGTACGAACTGGGGGTGTGGCGCCGGGCGTGCTGACCCCGAGTGCGGTGACCGCCGTGCCGGCCAGCCGGTCGGCGAGGGAGCGGCGGGTGGGGGAGAGGACCGGCAGCGCGTTGAGGAGAAAGACGACGACGGCCACCGCCCACACCAGCACCGACAGCACGAAGTGGCCCTCGATCAGCAGCATGCAGGCCACCGCGTAGACGGCGATGTCGGCGGCCGTGGTGACCGCGGCGCGCACCGCGGTCCGGCGGGGGGCGCTCGGGGTGACCTTGAGCCCGAGCAGCCCCTTGCCGACGGTCCGTCCGGCGAGGGCGAGACAGCCCCACTGGTAGAGGAACGTCGCCACGATCAGCACCCCGAAGGCCTCCTCGACGTCGAGGACCGCCTTGTCCCACAGCGACAGCCCGAGCTGCTCCGACGCGCCGACGACATTGCCGCGCGAGGTCAGCAGGTCGAAGCCGCCGTGGATGGCGAGGCCGGGGACGTCGGTGACCAGCGCGGCTATCCGGTGGAAGGTCAGGACGCCGAGCAGGGACGCCAGCGTCAGCACCAGCGCGAAGTCGATGAACCAGGCCACGGCACGACGAAGCTTCGGCACGAACATCCCCCGATCACGATCACTTGTCCGTGTACGGCGGAAGAGACTACTGCCCCAGTGACAACACCACGAGCGACACCGTCGCAGCCGTCTCTGCCAGCCCCCCGAACACATCGCCGGTGACCCCGCCGAAGCGGCGCGTGCAGTGGCGGAGCAGGAGTTCGGCGACGGCGAGGGAAGCGATGACCGCGGCCGCCGCACGGATCACGTCGTACGTCCCGACGAGCGCACCCGCGGCGGCGGCCGCCCCGGTCACCACGGCCGCCGCGACCACCGCCGCTCGTACCGGCACCACGCCCGCGACCGCCGCCCCCAGCCCCTCGGGCCGGGCGGCCGGTACCCCCGTCCGCGCGGCCAGGGTGAGCGCCAGCCGGGCGGCCGTCGCCGAGACGACGGCGGCGAGCGCGCCCCGGCCCCACGAGTCGCCGTACGCCTGAGCCAGCGCGGCCACCTGCGCGAGCAGGACGAAGACGAGCGTGATCACCCCGAACGGCCCGATGTCCGACTGCTTCATGATCCGCAGCGCGTCCTCGGCGGGCTTGCCGCTGCCGAGCCCGTCCGCGGTGTCCGCGAGCCCGTCCAGGTGCAGACCGCGGGTGAGGGCGGCGGGTACGGCGGCGGAGGCGACGGCGGCGAGCAGCGCACCCGCGCCCAGCGCCAGCAGCACCACGCCGGCCAGGGCCGCGCACCCGCCGACGACCAGCCCGGCGAGCGGGGCGCAGAGCATGCCGCCGCGAGCGGCGTCCCGGTCCCAGCGGGTCACCTTCACCGGGAGCACGGTGAGGGTGCCGAAGGCGAAGCGAAGGCCGTCCGGCCAGGGGGTCTTGGAGGGTTCGGGCACCGGCGCAGGTTACCCGGCGGTCGGGAGGGCAGGTGCGGGGACCGTGGCTAAAGTGCGCATATGGGACATTGGCTGCAGCGCAACATCATCGAGCCCGGCAAGCTGCCGCTGCTGCTCGCCCTCACCGCATTTGTTCTGACGTTCCTGATCACCCGGGTCGTCACCCGTCTCATCCGGGCCGGCAAGGGGCCCTTCGGCAACGTCAAGGCGGGCGGGCTGCACATCCATCACGTCGTGCCCGGCGTCGTCCTCACCATTGTCGGCGGCTTCGGGGCGGTGGCCAGCAGCCGGTACGGGTTCGGCTCGGCCGTCTTCGCGGTCCTGTTCGGCATGGGCGCGGGACTGGTCCTCGACGAGTTCGCGCTGATCCTGCACCTCGACGACGTGTACTGGAGTGAGGAGGGCCGCAAGAGCGTCGAGGTCGTCGTCCTCACGGCGGCCCTGGTGGGGCTGGTGCTCTCGGGGTTCTCGCCGTTCGGCGTCAACGACATGAGCCAGACGGAGCTGCACGACCGGGGCAGCGTGATCTCGACCGTCGTGGTCAACTTCCTGTTCTCGCTGGCCGTCCTCAGCAAGGGCAAGGCGCGGATGGCGATCTTCAGCGTGATCGTCCCGTTCATCGGCCTGATCGGCCTGGTCCGCCTCGCCCGCCCCGGCTCGCCCTGGGCCAGGCGCTTCTACCGCCGCCGCCCGCGCGCCCGGGCCAAGGCCACCCTGCGGGCCTACCACCACGACCGCCGGTGGGCAGGGCCCCGCCGCAGATTTCAGGATCTGCTCGGCGGCAAGCCCGATCCGGCGCCGGACCGCGTCCTTGGCCGCTGAGGTTTCCGCGGCGCGGGCTGTGCGGCGATGGCGATGTGCCGTCGATCGTCTGCGGCGCCATCGTGGCTGGTCGCGCCCGCGCGGCGGAGCCGCACATCGATACAGCCCCGCGCCCCTTTGGGGCGCGGGGAACCGCAGCGGAACAGACGACAACGGATGCCGCTGGGCCGCCCCTGCCGCGAATGTCAAGATCTCGCCGGCGGAAATCCCTTCCCCGAGCCGAACCGCGCCAGCGGCCGGTGACGGTGCCGCAGCGCCGAGATGAAGCACAGCACCCCCACCACCGCGATCGCCGCCATGTGCTCCTTGCCTGCCAGGTTGCCCTTCAGCAGCACTTCGACCGCCATCGCCGCGGTCACCGCGCACGCCGTGACGTACGCGCCGTAACGCCACCCGAGGAACACCGCGAGGCCCACCACCGCCGCCGACGGGCCGGTGTCCACGACCTGGGCGTCCGAGGAGGGCAGCCCGAACGCGTTGTCGAAGCCCAGCCAGATGCCCAGGCGGGCGTACAGGGTCCCGGCGAGCGTGGCGGCGTAGGCGATGACGAGCGTGCGCCACCGGCCGAGGCAGATCTCCGCGATGCCGAAGACGAAGAGGATCTGCGCGAGCGCGCCCCAGACCGGGAGGTCGAGGGCCGGGACGAACAGCGACAGGGGAGTGCGCAGCAGCGACAGCCACAGCGGGTCCTCGGCGCGCACGGCCCCGATGTTCTGCACGAACTGATAGCCCCACGACTGGTTCTGCACGAGCTGTATGACCGCCGTCAGCACCACCGCCCCGAGAGTCATCGGGATCGCCCGCCAGCGCCGCTTCACCAGCGGCTCGCGCACCGTGACGTACAGGAGTCCCCATTCGGCACGGGCCCAGCGGGCGAGCCTGTTCATCCGGCGGTCCTCATCTGTGCGTCTCCAGGTGCTTGCGGTGCAGCCACTTCGGCAGTCCCGGCGCCTCCAGGAACCCCTCGGCCCGCGCGGACGCGATGCCGATGCGCGGCAGGTCCGCGCTCTTCTCGAAGAGCAGGAACCGCGGCTCCCAGATGGGCCGGTACTTGGCGTTGGCGCGGTACAGCGACTCGATCTGCCACCAGCGCGAGAAGAAGCTCAGCAGCGAGCGCCACAGCCTCAGCACCGGCCCGGCGCCAAGGCGCGCGCCACGTTCGAAGACCGAACGGAACATCGCGAAGTTGAGTGAGACCTGCGTGATCCTGATCTCGCCGGCGCGGCGCAGGAGCTCGATGACCATGAACTCCATGAGGCCGTTGTCGGAGTCGCGGTCGCGCCGCATGAGGTCGAGGGAGAGCCCGTGCGGCCCCCACGGCACAAAGGAGAGCAGCGCCCTCAACTCGCCCTTGCCGTCGGAGCATTCGAGCATCACGCACCGCCCGTCCTCCGGGTCCCCGAGCCGCCCCAGCGCCATGCTGAACCCGCGCTCGGTGGCCCCGTCGCGCCAGTCGTCCGCCCGCTTCAGCAGATACGCCATCTCGTCGGCCGGGATGTCCTCGTGCCGCCGGATGCGTACCGTGTACCCGGCCCGCTTCACCCGGTTGTAGGCCTGCCGCACGGTGCGCATGGCGCGCCCTTCGAGGGTGAAGTCCGCGACCTCCACCAGGGCCTCGTCGCCGAGCTCCAGGGCGTCCAGGCCGTGCCGCGCGTACACGGTCCCCGCCTCCTCGCTCGCCCCCATCACGGCCGGGATCCACCCGTGTGCGCGCGCCTCGGCGAGCCACGGCTCGATGGCGCCGGGCCAGGCCTCCGGGTCGCCGATGGGATCACCGGACGCCAGCGAGACGCCCCCGACGACCCGGTACGCGACGGCCGCCTTGCCGGTCGGCGACCACACGACGCTCTTCTCCCGCCGCAGCGCGAAGTACCCGAGCGAGTCCCGCTCGCCCTGCCGCTCCAGCAGCTCCCGCAGCTGCTTCTCGTCGTCCTCGGTGAGCGGGTCCACGGCCCGCCGGGAGCGGAAGGCGGCGTAGAAGACGGCGAGGACGAGGATCGTGCTGAGCACGTTGATGGCGACGTTGACCCAGTTCGGCGCGTCGATGCCGGGGAAGCGGGACTCGTCGACGGCGACGGAGACGAGGCGGAGGGTGCCGTAGCGCCAGCGCTCGAGGAACGTCGAACTGGCCGCGTCCGGCGCCTGGTTGGTGACCGTCACCAGCAGCGCGGCCAGCAGCGAGGCGAGCAGTGTGCCGCCCACCGCGACGGCGGCGGCGAGCTTCGGGTTCGAGCGGTCGCCCTTGGCGTAGAACTCCCGCCGCCCGGCCAGCAGGGCGACGACGAAGAGGGCCGTGAGGGCGAGCGAGATCCAGTTCTGGACGTATTGCCGGATCTCCGGGAACGCCATCGCAAAGGCGAACAGTGCAAGGAACGAGCCGGCCAGGGCGAGGTTGAGGATCCATGCGGCGCGCTTGCGGCGCCGCATGGTGATGGCGAGGAACGCCGTGAACACCCCGGAGGCGAAGCCCGCGGTCAGCAGATACGGGGTGAAGAAGTTCTCCTGGTTGTGCCGCCGCACGTCCTGCCCCAGAGAGACCCAGACGGCACTGAGGAAATTGACGAACGCGACGGCCCGCAAATACCAGACGGCGAATGCGGCGGCTCGCCGCGAGGCAATTCGGGCATCTCCCATGAGTGAGGATCATATGGGCGATGCCTTGATGAACCCATCCATCTTTGGTCTGCGGTTCTGTCGACTTTAGGCCCCTCCTGAGGCCTACTCGGTCTCCTCCTTGGTGTCGACCTCCGTGTCGGCCTCCTCGGAAGGTCCCTCCTCAGGTTCCTCCTTCTCAGGTACCTCGGAGACCTGCGGCTTCTCCGGCAGCTCCGCGGCCAGTGCCGCCGCGGCCTGCACCAGAGGCAGCGCCAGCAGCGCCCCCGCACCCTCGCCCACGGTCACCCCGTGCGAGAGCAGCGGCTCCAGCGCCATCCGGTCCAGCGCCTTCGCCTGCCCCGGCTCCCCGCTGTCGTGCGCGGCCAGCCACCAGTCCGGCGCCCGGAACGCGATCCGCTGCCCCACCAGGGCGCAGGCGGCCGTCACGACCCCGTCCAGGATCACCGGCATCTTCCGCACCGCGCTCTGCAGCAGGAAGCCCGTGATCGCGGCGAGGTCGGCCCCGCCCACGGTGGCCAGCAGCTGCAGCTGGTCGCCCAGCACGGGCCGGGCCCGGCGCAGCGCGTCCCGGATCGCCGCGCACTTGCGCATCCATGCCAGGTCGTCGATGGCGAGCCCGCCGCGCCCGGTGACGACGGAGGCGTCGGTCCCGCACAGTGCGGCGATCAGCACGCCGGCCGCGGTCGTCCCGCCCACGCTCACATCGCCGAGCACCACCAGATCCGTACCGGAGTCGGCCTCCTCGTCGGCCACCGCGACGCCGGCGCGGAACGCGGCCTCCGCCTCCTCGGCGGTCAGCGCGTCCTCGCGGTCGATACGTCCGCTGCCGCGCCGCACCCGGTGCCGTACGACCTCGTCGGGCAGCGACTCGGGGTCGCAGTCCAGCGCCATGTCGACGATCCGCACCGGCACGCCGAGCCGCCGGGCCAGCACCGACACCGGACGGCCGCCCTCCAGGACCTCCCGCACCAACTGCTGGGCACCGCCCGCGGGCCCTGCCGAGACGCCCAGTTCGGCGACTCCGTGGTCACCGGCGAAGAGCACCACCCGGGGCCGTTCGATCGGCCGCACCGGCACGGCGGACTGTGCCGCCGACAGCCACTCACCCAGGTCGTCGAGGCGGCCCAGCGCCCCGGGCGGCACGATCTGACGCTCCCTGCGCGCCTCGGCGTCGCGCCGCACCCCGCCGTCGGGGCGCTCGATCAGATCGGTGAAGTCGTCGAGATTAAGCGAGCTCATTCGCCGAACAGTACCGGCACCGGTCGAACGGAACAGCGCCACATGGTCACCACGCGCGCGTGACGTCTTTGCTCCCGGGGCAGTGATCCCATACGTTCCGTTTTGATGCGGATTGTCCTATGCCTCCGGGAGCCGCCATGACACGCCTGCAACGGCACCACCGTTCGACGGCGCGCACGATCCTGCGGCTCCTTCCCGAACCGGAGAGCTGGCTGGACGTGGGCACGGGCGACGCCCACTTCCCCGAGACGGCACGCGAGTTCTTCCCCTACACCTCCTTCGACGGCCTCGACCCCACCCCGCGCGTGTCGTACGCCCGCCATGCCGAGCGCATCGAGGAGGCCTTCGTGGGTGATGTGACGGACCCTCACATCACCACGCTCCTGCGCTCCCGCTACGACGTCGTCACGCTCATGCGGCACCGCTCACCCGTCCCGGACCACCGCGCCGAACTCCGCGCCGCCCTCACGCTCGTCCGCCGCGGCGGCCTCCTGCTCGTGGACGCTCCCCCTTCACAGTCGCGCGCCCTGCGCACCCAACTCGACTTCCACGGCTGCACGACCGTCGAGACGAGCCGTCACCTGCTCGGCCAGTTCCCGTACACGCGCCGGATCGTGGCGCGCCGTATCGGACGACGGGCAAGTTCAGCCTCGTAGCACCAGCGCCTGCCCCGCCACCACCAGCAGCACCTGCTCGCACTCCCCGGCGAACGCCGCGTTCAGCCGCCCGAGTTCGTCGCGGTACCGGCGCCCGGAAGCGGTGGCCGGCACGATCCCCGAGCCGACTTCATTGGATACGGCGACCACGGTCCGCCGGGTCGCCCGCACCGCGTCCGTCAGCTCCCGCACCCGCTCCCGCAGGGCACGTTCCCCGCCGTCGGCCCACTGGGCGTCGTCCCACGCCCCGACGGAGTCCATCGCGTCCGTCAGCCACAGCGACAGACAGTCGATGAGCAGCGGCGGCCCGTCGACCGCCAGCAACGGGACCAGATCGCAGGTCTCGGTCGTCCGCCAGGACCCCGGCCGCCGCTCCCGGTGGACGGCCACCCGGGACGCCCACTCCGTGTCCCCGTTCCGCGAGCCGCCCGTCGCCACGTACAGCACATCCGGAAAGGCCTCCAGACGCCGCTCGGCCTCCACCGATTTCCCGGACCGCGCCCCGCCCAGCACCAGCGTCCGCCGCGGCACATCGGGCACGTCCTCGTACACCCCCACGGTCAGCGTCGCCCCGTCCGGCACGGCCCGCGCCCCCGCGGCCGCGAGCCGCCGCCGCAACTCGGGCCCCGGCGGCACGTCATGGTCGAGATGTACGGCGACGACATCCGTGGTCGGGCCGAGGATGCCGACCGCCCGCAGCTTGGCCAGCGCGTCCGGCCGCCCCACGACATCGGCCAGTACCATGTCACATACCACAGCGCCGTTGGCCCCGTTGTTCCCCAGCCCGGCCGGCGCACCCCCCGGCGGCAGATACAGCAGCCGCTGCCCGTTCGGCCCGGTCACCGCGTACCCCGTGCCCGGCCCGTCCATCGCCACCGCCCGCACCCGATGCCCCGTCAGCAGCGCCAACTCCCGCCCGTCCGGCACCCGCCCGGGCTGCGGCAGCCCCGCCGGCACCTCGACCACGGGCCCGTCGTGCGGGTGCGACAACAGCACCTGCCGTACGCCGCCGAGCGAATGCCCGGCCCGCGCCGCCGCGAACGCCGCGCCCGGCGTCAGATCGAGCAGCAGGGTTCCGTCCACGAGCACCGCGGTCGCCGCGCGGGCATCCGCGCCGAGCGCGGTCGCGCAGACGGCGCAGGGACAGTCGGGGCGGGGCAGGCCCGCGGGGGCACCGGTGCCGAGCAGAGTCAGTTCCACGGAAGTGATTTTCGCGTGTCTGCGCAGGTGCTGCCCGTCCGACTAGGCTTCGGACAGGAGGCGGACCAAGATCCGCCTTCTGGCTTGCAGGTGTTCAGACACGGGAGGCGTACATGGCGTCATGGACGTGGCGGTTCGAGAAGACCGACGGGGCGGAGGTCCAGCCGGCGGTCCAGCCCGAGGAGTTCACCACGCAGGGGGACGCCGAGTCCTGGATCGGGGAGCACTGGAAGGCCCTGCAGGACGGCGGCGCCGACCAGGTGCGGCTGTTCGAGGACTCCGCGGAGATCTACGGGCCGATGAGCCTGCACGCCGAAGAGGCATAGGCGGTACGGACGTAGAGGGTACGGAAGCAAGGGGGCGGCCGCGATCCGGCCGCCCCCTTCTCACTGCTCGCCCAGCGTCACATCGACCTTCTGCTGACTCCCGTTGCGGGTGAGCGTCACCGACGTCCTGTCACCCGGCTGCTGAGCCGCCAGAGCCTCGGACAGAGATGTGATGGTGGTGATGTCCGCGTCGCCCAGTTCGGTGATGACGTCCCCGGGCCGGATGCCGGCCTTCTGGGCCGCCCCGCCGCTTTTCACGGCGACCACTGCGACCCCGGCGGCCCGGTAGCTGCCGTCGACGACCGTACGGCCCGTGATGCCGAGCGCGGCCCGCCCCGAGTCGGTGACCTTGCCGCTCTTGATGATCTGGCCGGCGATCGTCTTCACCATCGACGAGGGGATCGCGAACCCGATGCCGGGCGCCGCACTGTTCCCGAGGGCGGGGTCGGTGGCGGCCAGCGTCGGAATCCCGATGACCTGTCCGTCGAGGTTGACGAGGGCGCCGCCGCTGTTGCCCGGGTTGATGGCCGCGGACGTCTGCACCATGTTGGCGATGGTCGCGCCCGTGCCCCCGCCGGTACGGCCCTCGCTCACGGTCCGCCCGGTCGCCGACACGATGCCCTGCGTCACGCTGGACGACAGCCCGAGCGGCGAGCCCATCGCCAGCACGATCTGCCCGACCGCCACCTTCGAGGAGTCCGCGAAGGCGGCCGCCTTCAGCCCGCTCGGCACCCTGTCCAGCTTGATGACGGCGAGGTCCTGGTCCGGGTAGGAGTAGACGAGCCCGGCGGTCAGCGCGTCCTCGCTGTTGGCGGTCGTCACCTTGAAGGTCTTCGAGTCCCCGACGACATGCGCGTTGGTGACGATGCGCCCCTTGTCGTCGTACACGATCCCCGAGCCCAGATCGCTGCCGGCCTGGATCTGCACGACCGACGGCAGAACGTTCTTGATCACCTTCTGGTAGGCGCTCTGCAGGTCGTTGCCCGACATGGGCGCGACGGTCTGCGCGGCCTGTGCGGCCTGCGCGGTCGACCTCTCCTGCTGCCCGGAGGAACCTTCGCCCGAGCAGCCAGAGACGAGCGCGAGCGAAAAGCAGAGCGCGGCGACGGGAACGAGCAGCCGGAAGACACGGGTACGGGCAATGTCCATGCCCCGAGTCTCACTTCGGGGTGAATATCCGGCTTGCGGTATGCACCCGAACGGGCTGCGGTTTGTGCTGGGCGCCCTCAGCGAAGTCCGTGCGGTTCGCCAGCGCCCCGAAGGGGCGCGGGGCCGTGACATCAGCGGCTCCGCGGCGGGGCGCGACCAGCCACGACGAGCCCACAGCGAAAACGGCGGCCCCGCGGCGCAGCCGCAAATCAGTACAGCCCGCGGCGCTCAGCCGCGCACCCCGCACAGATGCAGCAACGCCGCCACCCCGCGGTAGGGATCCGTCCGCCCGGCCCGCTCCTCGACCGCGAGCAAGGTCTCCACGTCGGCGGGGATCTCCGCCCCGTCCGCCGCGGTGTCCGTGAACACCCGCACTCCGTACCAGGCGTGCAGTGGCGCGGCGATCCCGGCGAGGGTCGCGGTCAGCGTCTGAAGCCGGTCGGCCCGTACGTCGAGCCCCAGCCTGTTCGTGTAGGACACCGTGTCGAAGGCGCCCAGCGCACCGGCCCAGTCCCCGGACAGTCCCGGCCGCATCGCCAGCGCGTCGCCGTTGCGTACGAGCAGCGACAGCAGCCCGCCGTGGGCGAGCATCCGGGCCAGCCCGGCCAGCAGCGGATCCGGCTCCTCCACGTACATCAGCACCCCGTGGCACAGCACCACGTCGAAGCTGCCCGGCAGGAAGTGCACCCCGGTGTCCCGGCCGTCGCCCTCGATGATCCGCACCCGCTCGCGGATGCCCTCGGGCTCACCGGCAAGGGCCTCCCGCGCGGCCGCGACCATGGTGGAGTCCTGCTCAAGCCCGGTCACCTGGTGCCCGGCCCGGGCCAGCCTCAGGGCCTGCGTGCCCTGGCCCATGCCCACATCGAGCACCCGCAGCCGCTGTCCGACCGGGAACCGCCCGGCTATCTGCTCGTCGAGCTGCCGGGCCACCAGCTCCTGCCGTACGACATCACGCAGACCGCCCACCTTGGCCAGCCAGGAATCCGCCGCACCCCCGGAGAACGACGTCGTGCTCAGGGCCGCTCTCCGCGCTTGACCTGCGGCTTCGGCAGCCGGAGCCGGCGCATCTGGAGGGAGCGCATCAGGGCGTACCGGGTGGCGCCCTTGGTGTTCTGGTCCGGGAAGCGCTCGGCGAGCGCCTTCCTCAGCCGGAAGGCGCTGACGATCGCGTCGAGCACGATCAGCACGATCACGACGAGCCACAGCAGCAGCGCAATGCTCTGCAGTGAGCCCACCCGCACCATGCTCAGCACGAGGATGACCACCGCCATCGGCAGGAAGAACTCCGCCACGTTGAAGCGGGAGTCGATCCAGTCGCGCGCGAACTTCCGCACCGGCCCCTTGTCGCGGGCGGGCAGATACCGCTCGTCGCCGCCGGCCAGCGCCTGGCGCTGCCGCTCGAGCTGCGCACGGCGCTCCTCGCGCTGGCGCTTGGAGGCGTCCTTGCGCGTCATCGTGGTGTTGGCGACGCTGCGGCGCTGGGACTGGGCCTCACTGCGCTTGGGCGTGGGCCGACCCTTCTTGGCCTGCGGGTCACGGGGCTGCTTGGAGTCGGTCAGCGACGCCTTGTCGGCGACTGCGGCCTTCTCATCCTTGGCACGGCTACGGAACACAAAACCCAAGGGTACGGGGTGCCCGGGGTTGGACCCCAGCCCCGCGGGGAACGATCCGGCAACACCAGTCGTCATGTAAGGGACAGAGGGGACGTTGCACGTGCTTCCGGCCCCGGAGTCCACGGGGGTCTCCTTGGGGGGACACCTACTCCCTACGCCGGAGCGGGAGCGGTTGCAGTCGTCCTTGGGGATGAGCGCATCCGTCCCCGAACAGTGCGTCAATGGATGCAGGGCCCGTACTGTGGGTTCTGTCGCAGAGCTGGAGCTGGAAGTCCGTCAGAAGGGGGCGCGCGAAGCCCATGAGCGGTGTCATGAAGCGTATGGGGATGATCTTCCGCGCGAAGGCGAACAAGGCCCTTGACCGGGCCGAGGACCCGCGCGAAACCCTCGATTACTCGTACCAGAAGCAGCTGGAGCTGCTCCAGAAGGTGCGCCGAGGCGTGGCCGACGTGGCGACGTCCCGCAAGCGCCTGGAGCTTCAGCTGAACCAGCTGCAGTCGCAGTCCACCAAGCTGGAGGACCAGGGCCGCAAGGCGCTCGCGCTGGGCCGTGAGGACCTGGCCCGCGAGGCGCTGTCCCGCCGTGCCGCCCTCCAGCAGCAGGTCACCGACCTCGAGACGCAGCACGCCACGCTCCAGGGCGAGGAGGAGAAGCTCACCCTGGCGGCCCAGCGGCTGCAGGCGAAGGTCGACGCCTTCCGCACCAAGAAGGAGACGATCAAGGCGACGTACACGGCCGCCCAGGCCCAGACCCGCATCGGCGAGGCCTTCTCCGGCATCTCGGAGGAAATGGGCGACGTGGGCCTGGCCATCCAGCGCGCCGAGGACAAGACGGCGCAGCTCCAGGCCAGGGCGGGCGCCATCGACGAACTGCTCGCCTCGGGCGCCCTGGACGACCAGTCCGGCATGCACAAGGACGAAATCCAGGCCGAGCTGGACCGGATCTCCGGTGGTACGGATGTAGAGCTGGAACTGCAGCGCATGAAGGCTGAGCTCGCCGGAGGGTCGCCCCAGCAGGCGATCGAAGGCGGCACCGGCCAGTCGCAGTCCCAGCAGCAGCCGCAGGACACCCCTCGCTTCGACAAGCAGTGACAAGCAGCAGGGGCCACGCCTAGGAGGCCTACATGGGCGACATGATCGTAAGGATCATGGGGGAGGGGCAGGTGAGGCTGGCCGACAGCCACCTCACCGAACTCAACAAGCTGGACGACGAACTCCTCCAGGAAATGGAGAAGGGCGACGGCCCCGGCTTCCACCACACCCTCGGGGCCCTCCTGGCCAAGGTCAGGGAACTGGGCGACCCGTTGCCGGACGACTCCCTGGAACCGTCGGAGCTGATCCTGCCGTCGGCGGACGCGACCCTGGAGGAGGTCCGGGACCTGCTGAGCGACGACGGTTTGATTCCCGGGTAGGCATCCCAGCCTGTCCGGCGTTTGAGGACGAGGCCCTTTAAGGGCCGAAGCGGGGGGCTGGGGGCGGCAGCCCCCAGGGGGCGGCACGGCAAGTACGGCCACCACCAGTTCCGGCCGGGACAACCGCCCCGTACTGTTCAAACGTGAGCGGCAAGCTAGAACGCACCAGATGCCGGCTGACGGCGCACCCCCTCGCGCTGGACGCGACCCTGGCGGCCGGCGTACTCGCCTGCATGGTGGCCGGCTCCTTCGTCGACCCGCACGGGAAGAACGGCGTCACCTGGGGCGTCCGCACCCCCGACGCCCTTGCCCTCGTACTCATGGTCCTCGGCGCTCTCGCCCTGGTCTTCCGCCGCCGCGCCCCCAGAACGGTCCTCGCCCTCACCGGCACCGTCGCCCTCGTCGAGTGCGTCGTCGGTGACCCCCGGGCTCCCGTCGCCATGTCCGCGGTCATCGCCCTCTACACCGTCGCCGCCACCACCGACCGCCCCACCACCTGGCGCCTGGGCCTGCTCACCATGACGGTCCTCACCGGCGCCTCCATGCTCTTCGGCCCGCTCCCCTGGTACGCCCAGGAGAACCTCGGCGTCTTCGCCTGGACCGGCATCGGCGCCACCGCCGGCGATGCCGTCCGCAGCCGCCGCGCCGTCGTCCAGGCCATCCGCGAACGCGCCGAGCGGGCCGAACGCACCCGCGAGGAGGAGGCCCGCCGCCGGGTCGCCGAAGAGCGCCTCCGCATCGCCCGCGACCTGCACGACGTCGTCGCCCACCACATCGCCCTGGTCAACGTCCAGGCGGGCGTCGCCGCGCACGTCATGGACAAGCGCCCCGACCAGGCCAAGGAAGCCCTCGCCCACGTCCGCGAGGCCAGCCGCTCCGCGCTGAACGAACTCCGCGCCACCGTCGGCCTGTTGCGCCAGTCCGGCGACCCGGAGGCCCCCACCGAACCCGCCCCCGGCCTCGACCGCCTCGACGAACTCGTCGGCACGTTCCGCAGCGCCGGCCTGCATGTCGAGGTCGCCCGCGCTGACAACGGCACCACCCTCCCCGCCGCCGTCGACCTGGCCGCCTACCGCGTCATCCAGGAAGCCCTCACCAACGTCCAGAAACACGCCGGTACGGAGGCGAAGGCCGAGGTCAGCGTCGTCCGTGTCGGCCCGAACATCGAGGTCACGGTCCTCGACAACGGCACCGGCGAGGACTCCGCCCCCGACAGCGAACCCGACAACGGCGGCGGCCACGGCCTGCTCGGCATGCGCGAGCGCGTCACCGCGGTGCGCGGCACCCTCACCACCGGCCCCCGCTACGGCGGCGGCTTCCGCGTCCATGCGATCCTGCCGGTCAAGACCCGTACGGCCACCCCGGGGGTAAGTGCATGACCATCCGCGTCCTGCTCGCCGACGACCAGGCCCTGCTGCGCAGCGCCTTCCGCGTACTCGTCGACTCCGAGCCCGACATGCAGGTCGTCGGCGAGGCGTCCGACGGTGCGGAGGCGGTACGGCTGGCCAAGGAGGAGCGGGCCGACGTCGTGCTGATGGACATCCGCATGCCCGGCACCGACGGCCTCGCCGCCACCCGCATGATCAGCACCGACCCCAGCCTCGCCCATGTCCGCATCGTCATCCTCACCACCTTCGAGGTCGACGACTACGTCGTGCAGTCCCTGCGGGCCGGCGCCTCCGGCTTCCTCGGCAAGGGCAGCGAACCGGACGAACTGCTCAACGCGATCCGGATCGCGGCCGGCGGCGAGGCGCTGCTCTCCCCGGCCGCCACCAAGGGCCTGATCGCCCGCTTCCTCGCCCAGGGCGACGCGGACGACGGCCGCGACCCCGCCCGCACCGAACGCCTCGAGGCGCTCACCGTCCGCGAGCGCGAGGTCCTCGTCCAGGTCGCCGGCGGCCACTCCAACGACGAGATCGCCGAACGCCTCGAGGTCAGCCCGCTCACCGTGAAGACCCACGTCAACCGGGCCATGGCCAAACTGGGCGCCCGCGACCGGGCGCAGCTGGTCGTGATCGCTTACGAGTCCGGGCTGGTACGTCCAAGGGTGGAGTGACCTCAACCCGGCCGTACTGCGCCCGGAGTATGCGCCGTATAAGGAACTGGACCTGGGGCCTACGGATCACCGAGTGCCGATGGCTCAGTGTGTAGGGGCGGGCGCTCACATGTGCGTCGGCGTGTGAACTTCTGCCGCTCACAGAAGAAAGAGACCCCTCATCCATGTCCTGGCTGTCGAGATTCAGCCTCGCGCAACGGGCCCTGATCGGGCTGATGTCCATCATCGCGATCGCCTTCGGGGCGATTGCGATACCCCAGCTCAAGCAGCAGCTGCTGCCCTCCATCGAACTGCCCGTCGTGTCCGTCCTGGCGCCCTATCAGGGCGCGTCTCCGGACGTGGTCGAGAAGCAGGTCGTGGAGCCCATCGAGAACAACCTCCAGGCCGTGGACGGCATTTCGGGCGTCACCTCCACCGCCAGTGAGGGCAACGCCGTCCTCATGGCGTCCTTCGACTACGGCAACGACACCAAGCAGCTCGTCGCCGATGTCCAGCAGGCCGTCAACCGGGCCCGCACCCAGCTCCCGGACGGCGTCGACCCGCAGGTCGTCGCCGGCTCGACCGACGACATCCCCACCGTCGTCCTCGCCGTCACCTCCGGCAAGGACCAGCAGGCCCTCGCCGACCAGCTCGACAAGACCGTCGTACCGAACCTGAAGGACATCGACGGCGTTGGCCAGGTCACGGTCGACGGCGTACGGGACCTGCAGGTCACCGTCACGCCGGACGACAAGAAGCTGGCGAAGGCGGGCCTCAGCGGTGCCTCGTTGAGCCAGGCCCTGGAGGCGGGCGGCGCGACCGTCCCGGCCGGCTCCTTCGACGAGAGCGGCCACAACCGCACCGTCCAGGTCGGCGGCGGCTTCACCTCGCTCGCCCAGATCGAGGACCTGATGGTCACGGGCGAGGGCACTACGGCTGCGGCGAAGAAGCCGGTCCGCCTGGGTGACGTGGCCACCGTCAAGCAGCAGCAGGCCACCGCCGACTCCATCACGCGCACCGACGGCAAGCCCTCCCTCGCCGTCACGGTCACCATGGACCACGACGGCAGCGCGGTCGCCATCTCGAAGGCGGTCAAGGACAAACTCCCGGACCTCCGGGGGGACTTGGGCTCCGGCACGAAGATCACGGTCGTCAGCGACCAGGGCCCGGCGGTCTCCAAGGCCATCAGCGGCCTGACCACGGAGGGCAGCCTCGGCCTGCTCTTCGCGGTCCTGGTCATCCTGGTCTTCCTGGCCTCGATCCGCTCGACCCTCGTCACGGCGGTGAGCATCCCGCTCTCGGTCGTCCTGGCCCTGATCGTGCTGTGGACCAGGGACCTGTCCCTCAACATGCTGACGCTCGGCGCCCTGACCATAGCCATCGGCCGGGTCGTGGACGACTCGATCGTCGTCCTGGAGAACATCAAGCGCCACCTCGGCTACGGCGAGGAGCGCCAGGCAGCGATCCTGAACGCCGTCCGCGAGGTGGCCGGCGCGGTGACGTCCTCGACCCTCACCACGGTCGCCGTCTTCCTGCCGATCGGCCTGGTCGGCGGCATGGTGGGCCAGCTGTTCGGCCCGTTCAGCCTGACGGTGACGGCGGCCCTGCTGGCGTCGCTCCTCGTCTCCCTGACGGTCGTACCGGTCCTGTCGTACTGGTTCCTGCGAGCCCCGAAGGGCACGCCGGACGATGCGGAAGAGGCCCGCCGCAAGGCGGAGCAGAAGGAGGCGAGCAGCCGTCTCCAGCGCTTCTACGTCCCTGTCCTGCGCTTCGCCACCCGCCGCCGTCTGACCAGCGTGCTGCTGGCGGTCGTGATCCTGGTGGGCACCTTCGGTATGGCGCCCCTCCTCAAGACGAACTTCTTCGACCAGGGCGAGCAGGAAGTCCTCACCGTCAAGCAGGAGTTGAAGCCCGGCACCAGCCTGGCGGCGACCGACGAGCAGGCGAAGAAGGTAGAGCAACTGCTCGCCTCGGTGAAGGGCGTCAAGGACTACCAGGTGACGGTCGGCTCGTCCGGCTTCATGGCGGCCTTCGGCGGCAGCACGGACACCAACCACGCGTCGTACCAGGTGATGCTGAAGGACGACGCGTCGGCCACGCAGGTCCAGGACGACATCGAGTCGGGCCTGAAGAAGCTCTCCGGCATCGGTACGACCACGGTCTCGGCCGGTGACGGATTCGGCAACCAGGACCTGAGCGTGGTCGTGAAGGCGGCCGACGGGGCAGTCCTGCGCAAGGCCTCGGAGCAGGTACGCGCCGCGGTCGCGGGCCTCGACCACGTCACGGACGTCACCAGTGACCTCTCGCAGAGCGTGCCGCGCATCTCGGTGAAGGCCAACTCCCGCGCCGCGGCGGCCGGTTTCAACGACCAGACCCTCGGCGCGGCGGTAGCCCAAGCAGTCAAGGGCACCACGGCCGCCAAGGCGATCCTGGACGACACCGAGCGCGACGTCGTCATCAAGTCGGCGAAGCCGGCGACGACGTTGGACCAGCTGAAGAAGTTGCAGCTCGGCCCGGTGAAACTGGCCGACATCGCAACGGTGCAGCTGGTCGACGCCCCGGTGTCCATGACCCGCATCGACGGCCAACGAGCCGCCACCATCACCGCAAAGCCGACGGGTGACAACACGGGCGCGGTGAGCACCAAGCTGCAGTCCAAGATCAAGGCCCTGAAGCTCCCGGCGGGCGCCACGGCCGAGATCGGCGGTGTCACGTCCGACCAGGACAGCGCGTTCAAGAACCTGGGCCTGGCCATGCTGGCGGCGATCGCGATCGTCTTCATGCTGCTGGTGGCGACCTTCCGCTCCCTGGCCCAGCCCCTGATCCTGCTGGTCTCCATCCCCTTCGCGGCGACCGGCGCGATCGGCCTCCTGATCGCCACCGGCACCCCGATGGGCGTCCCCGCGATGATCGGCATGCTGATGCTGATCGGCATCGTGGTGACGAACGCGATCGTGCTGATCGATCTGATCAACCAGTACCGCAAGCAGGGTTACGGCGTCGTGGAGGCCGTGGTGGAAGGCGGCCGCCACCGGTTGCGGCCGATCTTGATGACGGCGCTGGCGACGATCTTCGCCCTCCTCCCCATGGCCCTGGGCGTCACGGGCGAGGGCGGCTTCATCGCCCAGCCCCTGGCGGTGGTCGTGATCGGCGGCCTGATCACGTCGACGCTCTTGACTCTCCTCCTTGTCCCGACGCTGTACGCGATGCTGGAGCTTCGCAAGGAGCGGCGGGCTAAGAAGCGGGCGGTGAAGAGGGCGCAGAATGCCGGCGTCCCGCCCCAGGCGACACCGGACACGGACATCGAGTCCGGTGACCCGGAGCCCGCGCAGGTCTGACAGCCGTACGGACGACAAGGGGCACCTCGTATGTCGCGGGGTGCCCCTTCCGTCTGACCAGCCGGCGATGCAGGAGTGATGTCAATATTGACCTCCCTTGAAGGGGCGCCATGTACATCCAGGAGGTCGCGGTGTCACTCACCCACATCGATATCGACGACGAAATCCTGGAAACAGCCAAACGCCTGGGCGGCCATCGGACCAAGACGGCCGCGGTGGCGGCGGCGCTGGAGGTGAGGATGCCTGCGAGCTGCACCAGCGACGGTTGCGCGGCGCCACTGGTAGACGGCCCTGACTAGCGATGTCCCGTCTGCGGGTGGGTTGCCCCAGCCTTCGCCCTTTTTGTCAGGCGAAGTTGCACACTCTTAGTTGCGCTCCGTCCCATGAGTGGCGTCTCAATGTTTATGGTAAACAGTAATGCCCGACGCCTCGTCAGAGAATGGCATCCTGTCACTCCAGGAGAAAGTGTAGCCGGAATTGGCGATATCATATTCGACGCTGATGTCTGAAGGGCTCAGATTAAAATTCTCTCGCACCCATCCCTCCATGGCGAAAGCAGCTACCTCGGGAACATAGTCGCTCGCTGGGAATGAGAGATTCTGTACCCGCACGGTGAGGCCCTGCGGGTGCAGCGTGTTCAGGCTCTCCGAATGCAGAGACAGGCCGTACATCATCCATGCAACGTCGCGCCAGTGCAGGGGAGAATCCGGCAGCACCAGCCAAAGCTTCCTGCTGATCTGCACAGCCCACCGCGGGACGGTCCCGGATGTGTTGGCCTCGGCGGTGATGTCGGCGGCCAGCCCGCCGAGCGGGCTGCGCTTTCTGTAGCGGAATGTCTTCATCAACGGATACCCCTTAGTTCAGAATTTCGAGCAGATGGAAAACTCTCCTGCTGAAAAAGTGCTCATTTCCCATTCCGGTATGCCCCCGTATGTAATCATAGTCATGGGGTTCTCCGGCGCCATACAGCCTGCTGTGACGATCCACGAAGGCCTCGGCGTCACCTGGAGACATGCTGACAATATCTCCCTTGCGTAGTCCATCGAAGTCGCTGCCCGTGATTTTAAACTTAAGAATTTCCACATCGGCCCCTCGGCTGCGGAGGCGTTCCGCGTACCTCAGCGCCTCTTCCTCAGAACCCCATGAGTAGACGCCCTCCCCATATTGACCTCTGATGTCCTCCGTGGGCCAGGGCTCTCCGCCGCTGCGCAGGCGCGCGGCGTCCTCTCGGCTTTGCACTGTATGGAATTCGTGACACGGAGAAAGCCCTAGGGGGTCGGACCAGACGTGGGGGTTGTGGACGTAGGTAGCGGGGTTGGGGGCGGGGGAAAGGCCCAACGGATCCGGACTGGCATATCGCGCCGTCTCCGGGTCGTAGTGGCGGAAGTAGTTGTAGCGCAGGCCCGTTTCGGGGTCGTGGTACTGGCCTGGGAAGCGCAGAGGGGTGTAGGCGGTGGCGGTGCGGTTCCAGGTGGTGGTGCCCCAGAGGGTGGTGCGGGTGCGCCAGGCGATGTCGCCGTGTTCGTCGACGAGTTCGGTGGGGGTGCCGATGAGGTCGGTGACGATGGCGTAGAAGCGGGAGTCGATCTCCTCCTGCGACGCGTCAGCCGCGGTCGTCTTGCGTTCGGTTTGGGTCAGGGGGCGTATGCCTTGGTGGTCCCAGGTGAGGGTGACAGCGGGCTGGGTGGTGCCGGGAGTGTGCGTGGTTTGTTCGCACAGGGTGGTGCCGTCCCAGGTGAAGTCCACCTGTTCCAGGACCGTTTCGCCGTCCGTGGCGAGGCGCTGTTTGGCGATTCGGCGGCCCAGGGGGTCGTAGCGGTAGCGCCACGTCGTGCCGTCGGGAGTGACCACCGACCTGAGGCGGTCTTCGGCGTCCCAGGTGTAGCGCCAGGTGTCCGGTTTGCGGGACAGGCGGGTTTTCTGGCGCAGGGTGATGCGGCCGGCTTCGTCGTGTTCGTAGCGGACGTTGCCCGCGCTGGTGATGCGGGTGCCTGTGTAGGTGCGGTCGCCGGTTGCCTCCTGGCCCGGCATGGAGGTCGGCCAGGTGGCCTGGGTCTGGTTGCCTGCTGCGTCGTAGGCGTAGGTCTCGGTCCAGTTGGCGGCCTGGACTGCGGTGACCCTCCCGGCGGGGTCCAGTTCGAAGCGGCGGGGGCCGTTCAAGTGGTCGTCGATGCCGGTCAGGTTGCCGTCCGCGCGGTACGTATAGGCGCGGTGCTGGACGCGTCTGTCGGCTGGACCGATGAGTTCCTGTTTCGTCAGGCGGCCCAGGGGGTCGAAGACGTTGGTCAGGGTCAGATTCTCGCCGAGGTGACGGGTGGTTTCGCGGCCCGCCGCGTCGTGCGTGAAGGTGAGGGTGTGGCCGCAGGTCGTCAGTTCGGTGCGGTTGCCGGCTGCGTCGTAGGTCCAGGTGCTGGTCGCGCCGGTCGGTGTGGTGCGGCCGGTGCGGCGGCCGAGGACGTCGTAGGTGTACGTGAGCGAGCGGCCGTTGACCGTCTCCGACAGCAGGCGGCCCGTCTCGTCCCGCCGCAACTCCAAGACCGCGTCCGGGCTGGTCGCCCGGGCCAGGCCGCCTGTCGCGTCGTACGCGTACGTCGTGACCGCTCCGGCCGCGTCCTTCCGCATCACACGGCCCAGGACGTCTCGTTCGAAGCGGATGGTCTGGCCGGAGGCCGTGGTGCTGGCGGTCAGTTGGCCGGCCGTGTCGTGCTCGTACGTGACCGCGCGGTCGTCGAAGTCCGTCTCCGCGATCAGGCGTCCGGTCGCGTCGTACTCGTAACTCCAGGTCAGGCCCTGCGGGTTGGTGACCTTCGTCAGGTGGAGTTCCGTGTCGTGGTCGAAGGTGTAGCGCACGCCGTCCGGGCCGGTGCGGGCCGACATCAGGTCGAAGTGGGTGTATTCGTAGCAGGAGACGGCACCCATGGCGTCGGTGTGGGTGGTGCAGTTGCCCTCGCCGTCGTACGTCCAGGATTCCGTGGTGCCGTCGGCGGCTGTACGGCGTGCCAGGCGGCCCTCGACCGTCCACTCCAGGCGGGTCACCGCACCGGTCGGGTCCGTGATGGTGACGGGGCGGCCGAAGGTGTCTCGTTCGTAGCGGGTCACGGCGCCCAGGGGGTTCGTGATCTCCAGAGGGAGGCCCGCGGGGCTGCAGCGGACCGCCGTCGTTGCGCCCGTCGCGTCCGTTATTGCTGAGAGGTGGCCGAGGGCGTCGTATGCGAAGCGGGTTGTCGCCCCGGTGGCGTCGGTCACCTGCGTGCGGTTGCCGAACTCGTCGAACTGCTGGCTTGTGCGCGTGCCGTCGGCGCCGGATATGGAGATCGGCAGGCCCTGGTCGTCGTAGCCGATGCTGGTGTAGCGACCGTCCGGGCGAACGGCCATCACCATGCGGCCCGCCCCGTCGTAGGCGTAGCTCAGTGTCCGGCCCAAGGGGTCGGTGACTGTCAGTGGGCGGTCGTAGCGGTCGTACGTCGTGTGGGTCGTTGCGCCGTCGGGGCCGGTCTCCGCCACCACCTGCAGATCGCCGTTGACCTGGTAACGGGTGCTGTGGCCCAGGGAGTTGGTCGCCGTGATGAGCCGGTGGCCGGTGTCCGGGTCCACGTCGCCGTAGGCGAACGTGTTGCGCAGGTGGCCCGCTTCGCCCGACTGGGAGGTGCAGCGGCCCTCGTCGTCGTAGACATAGTGGTACGACGAGTTGTTCGTGTCCGTCCAGGCGGTGATGCGGCCGGCGGAGTCGTTGGTGAAACGGGTCGGGGTGCCGGACGAGTTCGTCACCGCGGCCAGGTGGCCGTGCTCGTCGTAGGCGAAGCGCACCAGCTCGACGTCACCACCCTCTGCGCTGGCGTCGGCCAGGTGCAGGGCCGTGATCCGCTTTCCGGCCGTCTCGATCTTGAGGTGGTAGCCGGCCGAGTGCACGATCCCGGTGGGGGCGGCTTCGTCGTCGTACTCGAAGGTGAGCCACTGTCCGGAACGGTCGGTGATCTGTGCCAGCAGGGCGATGCCGTTGCCGTCGCCGCCCGGGCCTGCGAAGTACCAGGCCAGACCGGAGTCGGGGTCGGTGATGGTGTAGTCGCCGTAGGCGTCGACGGTCAGGGGGTGGCGGCCGCCCTCCAGCGGCAGCGTCGGGACGCCCGGTGCCGGGTGCGGGTAGGCCAGCAGTGAGCCGTTGTCGCGGATGAAGATGACGCCCTCGGCGTCGATCTCCAGGCGCTGGTCGGCGGTGGACGCCCAGCTCGGGCCGAACCAGCGGCCCGCCCGGTACCAGGACTCGAACTGCCGGGTGAAGACCAGGGGCAGCTTGGCGGGCAGGGTCACGTCCGTCTGCGGCAGCACCATACGGCCGGTGGCCATGTCGACGGGGTCGCCGAACAACTTGCACCGGACCTGCCTGGCGAAGCCCTTGAGCTGTTCGCCGACGCTCTGGCGCGCCCCTTGCTCCGCGGCGTCCTTCGCGGCCGCTCGCGCCGCATCGCGAACCGCCACCCGGGCGGCATCACCGGCCGCCGCCCGGGCCACGCCGCCCGCGCCCTTGCCGCCGATCAGGTTCGAGATGAGATATCCGGCTGCGTCGCCCGGGTCGCTCTTCCAGCCGGTGCCCAGCAGCGACATGGGCAGGCGTTCGGGATGGGCGGCGGTGCCCACCAGCCCGGCCAGCACCATGTTGGAGTTCTTCATCCACTCACCGGGGTGGGTGAGGTTGTAGACGTCCAGCGGGTTGGCCGTGCGGGCCAGCTTCAGCATGTCCGCGCCGCCCCTGAGGAAACCGCCCGCGACATGGACCGAGTTCAGCTGCATGCCCACGAAGCCGTCCTTGGCGTCGGCGCCGAGGCGGTCGGTGAACTCCGGCTTCGGCGGGGCCAGTTCCAGCGCGTCGGCGATCCGGCTCTGGGCATCGCGGGCGGCATCGGTGCGCTGGCGGCGTGCGTGGTCCAGGATGTCCTCCGCCTCCTGCCGGCCCGGTGTCCCAGGGTCGGTGAAGGCGCCCGGCTCGGCCGGTTTCGGGCCGGGGTCCTGGCCCGCCAGGAGCTTCGCGTCGTACTGCTCGGCCGCCCGGCCGTACGCCTGCACCCTGGCTTCGTGCTCATCCGCCGCCTGCCTGCTGACCTCCTGCGCGTGGCGGTAGGCGTCGATCGCCAGCTGCGCCTGATCCTGCGCCCAGCGCACCGTGCCCGCGTACGCGTCCAGCGCCTTGGCCGCCGCCTCGCACGCATCGGCGGCCGTCAGCCACTGCTTGGGATGCACCTCGAACTTCGCACGGAAGGCATCCCCGGCCTCGCCCTGCCACTCGCCGGCGTCCAGCGACCGCATGCCCTGGCCGACGTTCTCGAACGCCTGGGAGAACTTCTGCAGATGTCTCGCCCGTGCCTCCAGCGCCCCCGCACTGCCGTGCACCAGCTCCCTGGGATCCTCGCTCTCGCCCAGCGAGCGCTCGGCGACCTCGCCGCCCAGCCGGTTGTTGATGCCCTCACCGAGGTCACGCACCCCCTCGGCCAGACCGTCCGCGCCGACCGCCGACAGGACGTCCGCTCCCTGGTCCGCGGTCCAGTTGACGGCCTTGCCGACGCCCTTGTTCACGCTCTCGGCAGCGCTCTCCAGGCCGTCACCGGCCTTGTCGACCCAATCCCCCAGACCCATCAGCGCTCAGCCTCGCCGGACGTGTCGGCCTTGGGCTGGAACGATTCGCTCCCGGGCTGCGGCGGGCCGCCCCACTGCCAGTCCGTACGCGGATCGAACAGCGCGTCCGGGGTCACCGTCGACGTCTGGACGTCCTCCTCCGCCTGCGACCAGGCCTGCACGGCCGCCTCCCCGCCCTCGGTGAACGACGCCGCGCTGTAATCCGCGTCCGCGATCTGGGAGACGGCGTTGTCCTTGAACGTCTCCGACCAGGAGCGCTGCTCGACCTGCTCCGGGGTCAGATAGGGGTCGCCCGCCGCCGCGCTCCACACCCCCTTCAGCGTGTTCGACGCGTACTGCTCCTGCTCGTGGTACAGCCCCGCCGACAGATTCAGCCGCCGCGCGAACCCGTTGGCGTCCTGCATCAGCGAGCGCACCCCCCAGCCCCACCGCTCGCAGAAGTCGGCGAAGATCTGATCCAAGCCCGCATCCCCGACCTCCAGGCCTTCCAGTTCCAGATCGCCGAAACCGCGCCCCAGATTCGCCTCGATGTCGAAGCCGAAGTCCTTCAGCTCGTCCATCGCCTGGTTGATGCCGCGGGTGATCCGCTCCAGCGCCTCCGGATCAACCTGATAGCCCCCGCCGCCGCTCATATCTCCGCCCCCGCCGCGTCCACGGCCACCGCGTCCGGCACGATCCCCGTCACCGGAGGCAGCACCATGCCCGCCGCACTGCCCGCATCCACCGCGATCCCCACCGGCCCGCCCACCTCCGGCACCACCTGATCCAGGAGCAGCGCCCCGTGCACCGCCACCCGCTCGGGCACCGCCTCACCACGCGCAGCGGCGAACCGCGCCAGCGCCGCGTCATCGGTGAATGCGAACAGCCATCGGATGCCGCCCGCTTCGGCCGACACCAGCGAGCCGTCCATCACCGGCACCAGCACCTCACTGCGCCGGAACTCCCCGACCACCGCCCGCAGATCGCCCTGCCCGGTCGCTGCCAGATCCGCCAGTCGCAGCCGCAAGGCATCGGCGCTCACGTCAGCCCCTTCGTAGATTTCGTGGAGGTCGCAGATTCTCATTGCTCATCGCACAAGTGAACGATCATGCTATGCGAGCGAGTTCAAGGGGTGCCAGCAGTGGCGTGTCGGCCACGACGGGCTGGACCGGACCGCGCAGGTGTCCCACCGGCCGCGGATGCCCCGTACGTATCCTGTGGGCTCGAACTGCTCTGCAGCGGAAGGAATCCGGGCGGTGCCACTGCACAAGGACGACCCGAAATCGGTCGGCGGGTACAAGCTGGTCGACCGGCTGGGCTCCGGAGGCATGGGCGTCGTCTACTGGGGCAGATCCCGCTCCGGGCGTGACGTCGCCGTCAAAGTGGTGCACGCCCAGTACGCGGAGGACAAGGTCTTCCGCGCCCGCTTCCGGCAGGAGATCGAGTCCGTCCGCAAGGTCAGCGGTGCCTTCACCGCGCCCGTGGTGGACGCCGACCCGGAGGCGATACGGCCCTGGATGGCGACCCAGTACGTCCCGGGCAGCTCCCTCGCCGAACGGATCCGCGACCACGGCGCCCTCAAGGGCACCGAACTGCGGCGGCTGGCCCTGGGGTTGGTGGAGGCGCTGCAGGACATCCACCGGGCCGGAGTGGTGCACCGGGACCTCAAGCCCGCCAACGTCCTGATGGCCGAGGACGGTCCCCGCGTCATCGACTTCGGCATATCCCGCGCCGCCGAGAACCATCAAACCCTCACCGAGACCGGCCAGATGATCGGCACCCCGCCCTTCATGTCACCGGAACAGTTCACCGACGCCCGCACGGTCGGACCCGCCTCGGACGTCTTCTCGCTCGCCGCGCTCCTGGTCTTCTCGGCCACCGGACGCGGCCCCTTCGACGCCGACAGCCCGTACCTGACCGCCTTCCGGGTCGTCCACGAGGCGCCCGGACTGGACGGCGTACCGGGGCCGTTGCGCGCGGTCCTGGAGCGCTGTCTGGTCAAGGACGCCGCCGACCGGCCCCAACTGGACGTACTGGCCAAGGAGTTCGCCGAGGCCCTGCCCGAGCCCGACCCCATGGACCCGGACACCACGACCCTCCGCCTGGCCGACCTGGGGAGCTTTGAGGAGACCTACGCCGGGACCGGCCACGCGGCCCCCGGAAAGGCCACTCGGTCCGGGCGCACGCGAGGCCGCAGGGTCCGCCCATGGCTGGCGGTGGCCTGCACGATGGGCGTACTGGCCCTGGGGACGGGGTGGTACATACGGTTCGGGCCGGGCTTCCCGGACGATGCCCCGGCGGCGAGTTCCGCCGCGCCCGCGGACTCCCGCTGGGCGGCCGTGCCCACCGGCTGGCAGCCCTGGCAGACGACGATGTTCAAGACGGCAGCGCGGGGCGAGGTCAACCCGCTGACGAAGGACGGGGCAGACGCGGGCGACGCCACCTGCCAGACGTACGAGAACGCGGTCTACTGCGCGGGCAACAACATCCTCCCGGTCCGCCTGGACGGCCGTACCGGTAAGACCGTGTGGCGCTCCGCCCTCGCGACCTCCGCCGAGGGCGCGGACTCGGCGCGGGACAACTTCGAACTCCTCGGGCTGCGGGACGACGCGATGCTCCTCCAGCACGACGTCTACGGGGCCGACGGAGGCACGAAGACCAGCATCGTCGCCCTCGACACCCAGAGCGGCGAGCAGCTGTGGGCCCGCCGGCGGAACAACGTGACCGTCGACCAGATCGTGTCCGGCGACCTCGTCCTGACCCCCGACACCAGCGGCCGACTGGTGACGGCCCGTTCCCCGCGCACCGGCACCGACCACTGGACCACGCAGCTTCCCTCCGGCGACTACTGCCAGTTCGCGACGGAAGGCTCCCGCCTGTACGCGCACTGCTTCCCGGACGACGAGAGCAAGGACGCCGTACTCCTGGAGCTGAACAAAACCAACGGAGCGGTGCTCCGGCGTCTGAACACCCCGAACGCGAGCGGCCTGCTCGGCACCGTCGGCGGCCGACTGGCCTTCGTGGTCGGCGGCGACAGCGGCCCGGTGCGCCCCGAGGAGCTGAAGTTCGGCGAGATCTGGCTGCTCGACCCGGACACCGGCGCCGTCACCACGACGAAGCTGGCAAAGACGTACGACGGCTCGGTGCGGCTGGCCGCCGACACCCTGTGGATCACCGGGGCCAACGGCCAGGTGACCGCCGTGTCCCCGCTGACCGGCAAACAGCTGTGGCAGACCCGGACCGGCGTCGAGGGCTCGGGACAGCCCACGTACGACCCCCGCACCCGCACCCTCTACCTGGCCAGCACCAGCGGCCGGGTCGCGGCGCTCGACACCCGCACGGGCAAGCTGCTGCGGGAAACCGGCGCACACGCCGACCAGCTCGCGAGCGGCGACGTGACCAAGTCGAAGGTGCTGCTGTACGGCGGCGCACTGGTCGTGAGCACGCCGGACGGCACGGTCTTCTCCCTCGACCCCGCGCACCCCGAGCGGAAGTCCGCATCGGGGTGACAGCGGGGCATACGGCTACGGCAGCGCCAGCATGCGCTCCAGCGCCAGCTTCGCGAACGCCTCGGTCTCCTTGTCGACCTCGATCCGGTTGACCAGGTTGCCCTCGGCCAGCGACTCCAGCGCCCAGACCAGGTGCGGCAGGTCGATGCGGTTCATGGTCGAGCAGAAGCAGACCGTCTTGTCGAGGAAGACGATCTCCTTGTCCTCGGGCGCGAAACGGTTGGCGAGCCGTCGTACGAGATTGAGCTCCGTGCCGATGGCCCACTTGGAACCGGCGGGCGCCGCCTCCAGGGCCTTGATGATGTACTCCGTCGAGCCGACGTAGTCGGCCGCGGCCACGACCTCGTGCTTGCACTCCGGGTGGACCAGCACATTCACGCCCGGAATGCGCTCGCGCACGTCGTTCACCGAGTCCAGCGAGAACCGGCCGTGCACCGAGCAGTGGCCGCGCCACAGGATCATCTTCGCGGCGCGCAGCTGGTCCGCGGTCAGCCCGCCGTTCGGCTTGTGCGGGTTGTAGACGACGCAGTCCTCGAGGGACATGCCCATGTCGCGGACGGCGGTGTTGCGGCCCAGGTGCTGGTCGGGCAGGAACAGCACCTTCTCGCCCTGCTCGAAGGCCCAGTCCAGGGCCTTCTTTGCATTGGACGAGGTGCAGATCGTGCCGCCGTGCTTGCCCGTGAACGCCTTGATGTCCGCGGAGGAGTTCATGTACGAGACGGGCACGACCTGCTCGGCTATGCCGGCCTCGGTCAGCACGTCCCAGCACTCGGCGACCTGCTCGGCCGTCGCCATGTCGGCCATCGAGCAGCCGGCGGCGAGGTCGGGCAGGACCACCTTCTGGTCGTCGGCCGTCAGGATGTCCGCCGACTCGGCCATGAAGTGCACACCACAGAACACGATGTACTCGGCCTCCGGACGCGCCGCCGCGTCCCGGGCCAGCTTGAAGGAGTCACCCGTGACGTCGGCGAACTGGATGACTTCGTCGCGCTGGTAGTGGTGGCCGAGCACGAAGACCTTGTCGCCGAGCTTCTCCTTGGCCGCGCGGGCACGTGCCACCAGGTCCGGATCGGACGGCGAGGGCAGGTCACCGGGACACTCGACCCCGCGCTCGCTCTTCGGGTCGGCCTCACGGCCGAGGAGCAGCAGGGCAAGAGGAGTCGGCTGTACGTCGAGCTCCGGGGTCTGGGCGGTGGTCACGACACGCACCCTTTCTGTTCTGCGGATATTCTCTGCGGGAGTGCTTTTCGTCGAACTGACGTTATCTATCATAACCCGGTTCACGTCAGTTTGACGATGGTCATAACGTCGATGTGACATGAATCCCGGTGCCACAACGGCGGGTGGCCGCCGGGCGACGCCTGAGCCGCTGTTCGCTGCGCCGCGCGTGTGCGAGCATGAAAGGACAGGCGAGAAGAACAGGCGAAAAGACAAGTTGCTCGGCCCGGAATGAATCCGCGGCCCCGGCGGTTGCAACCGTCGGCAAGCAGTCTCCGTACAACCCGGGAGAGATGTAGATGTCCGTATCGGACGAGACCAGCACCGTCACCGACGGCATCATCCTGTCCGACGCCGCCGCGGCGAAGGTCAAGGCCCTGCTCGACCAGGAAGGCCGTGACGACCTGGCCCTGCGTGTCGCCGTTCAGCCCGGCGGCTGCTCGGGCCTGCGCTACCAGCTCTTCTTCGACGAGCGCTCCCTCGACGGAGACGTGGTCAAGGACTTCGGCGGCGTCAAGGTCGTCACCGACCGTATGAGCGCCCCGTACCTGGGCGGCGCGTCCATCGACTTCGTCGACACCATCGAGAAGCAGGGCTTCACGATCGACAACCCGAACGCGACGGGCTCCTGCGCCTGCGGCGACTCCTTCAGCTAAGCCCTCTCGGCTTGCTGGACAACTGAACAGACCGAAGGCGGCGGCCCCCTCCGACAGGGCCGCCGCCTTCGCGCATCCGGCGGCCTACTGCACCCCGGCCGTCCTTCCCAGCATCCCCTGCCCCGGGTTCGGCAGCAGAATCTCCTTGCCGTCGGTGCCCACGACCTTCCGGTCGCCCAGCGGTTGGTCCAGTCGGACCGTCTTGTCGATCGCCTTGGCGATCATGATGCAGATCTTGCCCTTCCACGGCGTCTCGGTCACCTTCACGGTCACCTTGTCGGAGCTCTCGCTCGCCGTCGCCTCGTAGTCGGCGCACACACCGCCCGTGAAGCCCACGGTCAGCTCCTTGCCGTCGGCCGTGTAGAAGTCCACTTTGACGTCACGGGTGGCCGGCGCCGAGGTCGGCCCGTCGCTCGGCGCGCTCGCCGACGGGGTGGGCTCCCCGGAGGGCGAGTTCGAGGCCAGGTACTGCGGGTCGACGGCCGGATACGTCACCGTGAAGCCGTTCTGAGCGCCCGCGCCCTTCACCTGGAACAGCCAGGACGGCACCAGCGCCTGCCGTCCGTTCACCGCATGCACGGCCAGCCCGAAGACCGCGCCGTCGACGGTGACGGTCTGCTGCGCCGGCGACGCGCTCGCCCCGGACGTCGACTGCCCGCACGGCGCCTCCAGCCGGTCCTTCAGCGGTACGGGGCTGGCGCAGCCGCCGATGCCCATGCGGTGGTCGGTCGTGGGCGCCGAGTTCATCAGGTCCAGCGTCTTCTGCGCGCCCAGCACGGGATATGTGTCGCCCTTCACCGGCGCCTTCAACTGCCCGCTGCCACCGACCACTTCGCCCTGGGAGCCGACGGTCAGCCCGGTCGCCCAGCCGTACGTGGGCAACCCGCCGACCAGGGGATTCGCGTTCACGACCCGCTGGGCGCCCATGACCTGGCTCGCGTCCACCTTCGCGTCGTCCTGGCCGACCGCCTTCAGCACCGGCGCCGCGGCCTTCTTCGCGGCCGCCTCGCTCACCGTGGCGCCGGCCGGGTTCGCGGGATCCTTCGTACACGCGGTGACGCTCTGACAGGCGTCGGTGCCGGCCGCGTACCGGTGGAACGTCCACGTACCCGGCGCCTGCTTGTCCACCACGAGGCTCGGCCCGGATCCGTCCTTGCCCGGCCCGACCTGCCAGGCCTGCCCCTGCGCCACCGGCGTCCCCTCCAGCCCGAGGGCCTTGGCCAGCCGCGCCACCTCGTCCTTGGTGACCTCGCCGGCCGCCCGGTACACGGGCGCCGCGTCCGGCCCGTCGGGCAGGGCGCCGTCGGCCTTGTACTTCACGCCGTACGGGTTGGGCTCCCCGGGCGCGATCCCGTTCGTACCACCCTCGGAGTAACCGTCGAGCGCAAGCGGCGGGGGAGTGGTGCCGTCGCCGGAGGCCCCGGAGTCGGTACGGCCACCGGACCCGCCGGAGGCGGAAGCGGCGAGGTACGCCCCGCCGCCTCCCACCAGCAGCACGGCAGCGGCGACGGAGGCGATGAGCACGGGGGAGCGGCGGCGGGCGGGCCGGGGCTGCTCGGCGTCCGGATCGGGGGTGGCGTCGGGAACCTCGGGGTCGCCCCCGTCGGCCGCCGAGGCCTCGACGACCTCGGTCTCCTCGGCCACGGGGGTCAAGTCGACCACGGGGGTCTCCTCGACCTCAGTGGTCTCCTCGACCTCGGGGGCCTCCCCCTCCCCACCGGTGCTCTCCGCGCCCGCTTCCGTCCCAGGAGCGTCCGCATCGCTCTCCGTGGCGCCCGGAGCCTCGGCGCCCACGGCACCCTGCCCCTCGGCGGAACCGGCAGAACCGGCGGCGCCGGCGGCCCCGTCCTCGTACGGGGCGTCGTTGTCGGGTCGCTCGGTGTTCACCGCATCGCTCCTTCGGCTGCACAGCTGTCCTGTGACCCTGACCCGGCCCTGTCAAAACGGGCTGCTGGAGGGTCGTATCGCACATCCCCTTCACGGGGGACGGCGATGGGACGCAGCGGGGGAGCGCGCGGTTCCCTTCGAATGCGCGGACCCGGGCTACCGGGCCGTACGGGAGTGCAGAGCCGTACTCAGTCGCCGTAGTCCGACATCGAGTCCAGCAGACGGGCCGACTTCGGCGGCACGGTCACGCCGTGGATGAGTGACGGGGAGACCGGCTGGGAAGTGATGCGGTCGGGAGCGGCCCAGTGGGGGACCATCCGGGCGCAGTCGCCGCGCAGCGACGCAAGGTCGCCTTCCAGGTCGACCGGGACCGGGGCATGGACCTTCAGGTTCGTCATACCGGAACCGTATGCACGCGGAAGCCCACGAAGAAAGATCTACTATCAGGTAGTTTTGGCCACTTCAGAGCCCGGCTACGACCCGGTAGCGTGAACTGTCAACCCGCCCTCCCGTCTCCCACAGGAGAGTCCCCGCCGTGCGCATCGCAGTCACCGGCTCCATCGCCACCGACCACCTCATGACCTTCCCCGGCCGTTTCGCCGACCAGCTCGTCGCGGACCAGCTGCACACGGTCTCGCTCTCCTTCCTGGTCGACAACCTCGACGTACGCCGGGGCGGCGTCGGCGCGAACATCGCCTTCGGCATGGGTCAGCTCGGCACGACCCCGATCCTGGTCGGCGCCGCCGGCTTCGACTTCGACGAGTACCGCGCCTGGCTGGACCGGCACGGCGTCGACACCGACTCGGTCCGTATCTCCGAGACCCTGCACACCGCGCGCTTCGTGTGCACCACGGACGCCGACCACAACCAGATCGGCTCCTTCTACACGGGCGCGATGAGCGAGGCCCGCCAGATCGAGCTGAAGACCGTCGCGGACCGCGTCGGCGGCCTCGACCTGGTCCTGATCGGCGCCGACGACCCCGAGGCGATGCTCCGCCACACCGAGGAGTGCCGCTCCCGGCAGATCCCCTTCGCCGCCGACTTCTCCCAGCAGATCGCCCGGATGAACGGCGACGAGATCCGGATACTGCTGGAGGGCGCCACCTACCTCTTCTCGAACGAGTACGAGAAGGGACTCATCGAGTCCAAGACCGGCTGGTCCGACACCGAGATCCTCGCCAAGGTCGGCCACCGCGTCACCACCCTCGGCGCCCGCGGCGTCCGTATCGAGCGGGACGGCGAGGACCCGATCGAGGTCGGCTGTGCCGAGGAGGAGCGCAAGGCCGACCCCACGGGTGTCGGCGACGCCTTCCGCGCCGGCTTCCTCTCCGGCCTCGCCTGGGGCGTCAGCCTGGAGCGCGCCGCCCAGGTCGGCTGCATGCTCGCCACCCTGGTCATCGAGACGGTCGGCACCCAGGAGTACCAGCTGCGCCGCGCCCACTTCATGGACCGCTTCACCAAGGCGTACGGCGATGAGGCCGCCGCGGAGGTCCAGAAGCACCTGGCGTAACGCTCCGAGGGTTTACGACACCCGGCGGACCGTATAGGCCGAGCCCCGGTCCGCCGGCTCCTCACCCACGTACTCCTGTCCCCGCATCTCGCACCATGCCGGGATGTCCAGCCGAGCCGCCTCGTCGTCGGACAGGACCCGCACCGTGCCGCCCACCGGCACGTCCCCGATGACCTTGGCCAGCTCGATGACGGGGATCGGGCAGCGCTTGCCGAGGGCGTCGACGACCAGGACGTCCTGCTGCACGCTCGCCGCCGGAACCGGCGCCCCCAGCTTCTCCCGCACCCCTGCCACTGCCCCCGGCAGCACCGCCAGGAACCGCTCGACGTCCTCCTCCGCCGTCCCCGTCGGCAGCGAAACCCGCACATTCCCCTCACTCAGCACACCCATCGCCTTCAGCACATGGCTGGGCGTCAGCGTGCTGCTGGTGCAGGACGACCCGGAGGAAACGGAGAAACCCTCCCGGTCCAGCTCATGCAGCAATGTCTCCCCGTCGACATAGAGACAGGAGAAGGTGACGATCCCCGGCAGCCGCCGCTCCGGATCCCCGACCACCTCCACGTCCGGCACCGACCGGGCCACCCGCACCCGGATCCGCTCCGTCAGCTCCCGCAGTCGTACCGCCTCTTGCTCCGCCTCCGCCCGCACGGCTCGCAGCGAGGCCGCGGCCGCGACGATGGCGGGCAGGTTCTCGAACCCGGCCGCCCGCCCGGACTCCCGCTCGTCCGCAGGCCCTTGGGCAGCGAACCGCACCCCTTTCCGCACGACGAGCAGCCCGACCCCCGAGGGCCCGCCCCATTTGTGCGCACTGGCGGCCAACACGGACCAGTCCCCTTCGACCGACCCCCACCCCAACGACTGCGCCGCATCCACGAACAACGGCACCCCGGCCTCCCGGCACACCGTGGCCACCTCCGCCACCGGCTGCACGGTGCCGACCTCGTGGTTGGCGGACTGGAGGCATGCCAGAGCGGTGTCGGGGCGGAGGGCTGCGGCGTATGCCGCCGGTGTCACCCTGCCCTGCCGGTCCACCTCGATCTGCGTGACGCTCCCGCCGCCGGCCTCGTGCGCGTCAGCCGCATGGAGCACCGAAGAGTGTTCGATTGCCGACACGATCAGGTGACGTCCAATCCGGTGACGCCCGGCCAACGCCCCCGCGATTCCTGCATGCACGGCCCGGGTCCCGGACGAGGTGAAAACCAACTCGTCGGCCCGACACCCCACGGCCTCGGCAGCTGCCTCCCGCGCAGCATCCAGCAACATCCGAGCCCGCCGACCCTCCCGATACAGGCGTGCAGGGTCGGCCCACCCCTCATCCAACGAGGCCAACAGCGCCTGACGAGCGACGGGATGGAGAGGAGCAGCAGATGCAGCGTCAAAGTAGGACACACGGCAACGGTAAGACTTGGGGGAGTGCAGCAGACCTCAAGGGGCGCGGGGAACTGCGCGACCAGCCCCCACCTACCCGCAGCCGCCAATCCAGCGAACCCACGGAGTGACTAGGCACCCCTCCCCGCGACCCCCCGGAGGGCGTCGGCTAGGGTTTGGTCCGCATAAACATCCAAACCCCTGCCCGACGCAGGGCGGCGACCGACCAGCGAGAAGGCCGCAGCCAATACGCGCGGGCGAGACTCTCGGGAAGGCGCTACGTGAGTCCCAACGGCTCCGACCGCTCGCCGCGGCGCCCGATGCGGCGGAAGCTGCTGCAGGCAATGACTGCGGGCCTGGTCCTGGCGACAGCCACCGGTTGCTCGTACAACTGGGAAGACTTCCCCCGCCTTGGTATGCCCACCCCGACCACGGAAGAGGCTCCGCGGATCCTCTCGCTGTGGCAGGGGTCCTGGGCTGCCGCGCTGGCCACCGGCGTGCTGGTGTGGGGCCTGATCCTGTGGAGCGCGATGTTCCACCGGCGCAGTCGCACCAAGGTCGAGGTTCCCCCGCAGACCCGGTACAACATGCCGATCGAGGCGCTGTACACCGTGGTTCCGCTCGTCATCGTCTCGGTGCTGTTCTACTTCACGGCCCGCGACGAGTCGAAGCTGCTCAGTCTCACCGACAAGAAGCCCGACGTCACGGTGAACGTCGTCGGCTTCCAGTGGAGCTGGGGCTTCAACTACATCGCGCCCGTCGGCGGTTCCACCGGTAACGCGAAGACCGACAAGAACCTGGCCGCCATTCCGGACCGGTTCAAGAACGAGTTCCCGGCGAACGCCGGCGGTGTCTACGACGTCGGTACGCCGGCCACGAAGAACCCGCAGACCGGCAACCCGGGCCCGACCCTGTGGCTGCCCGAGGGCAAGACCGTCCGCTTCATCCTCACCTCGCGTGACGTCATCCACTCCTTCTGGGTGGTGCCGTTCCTGATGAAGATGGACGTCATCCCGGGCCACACCAATGCCTTCCAGGTGACCCCCAACAAGCAGGGCACCTTCCTCGGCAAGTGCGCCGAGCTCTGCGGCGTCGACCACTCCCGGATGCTGTTCAACGTGAAGGTCGTCTCCCCGGACCGCTACGAGAAGCACCTCCAGGACCTCGCCAAGAAGGGGCAGACCGGTTACGTTCCCGCCGGCATCGCGCAGACGAGCCACGAGAAGAACCGGGAGACGAACAACCTGTGAGCATCCTCAACGAACCCCAGGGTGCCGCGGCAGAGTCCCACTACGCGGACGAGCTGCCGGTCCGGCGCAAGCAGCCCGGCAACGTCGTGATCAAGTGGCTGACGACCACTGACCACAAGACGATCGGAACGCTGTACCTCGTCACGTCGTTCGCGTTCTTCCTGATCGGCGGCGTGATGGCGCTGCTGATGCGCGCCGAACTCGCCCGGCCTGGTCTGCAGATCATGTCGAACGAGCAGTTCAACCAGGCGTTCACGATGCACGGCACGATCATGCTGCTGATGTTCGCGACGCCGCTGTTCGCCGGTTTCACGAACTGGATCGTGCCGTTGCAGATCGGCGCGCCCGACGTGGCGTTCCCGCGGCTGAACATGTTCGCCTACTGGCTGTACCTGTTCGGCTCGCTGATCGCGGTGGGCGGCTTCCTCACCCCGTCGGGCGCGGCCGACTTCGGCTGGTTCGCGTACTCCCCGCTGTCCAGCGCGGTCAACTCGCCGGGCATCGGCGGCGACCTGTGGATCATGGGTCTGGCCTTCTCCGGCTTCGGCACGATCCTCGGCTCGGTCAACTTCATCACCACCATCATCTGCATGCGCGCACCCGGCATGACCATGTTCCGCATGCCGATCTTCGTGTGGAACGTGCTGCTGACCGCGGTGCTGGTCCTGCTCGCCTTCCCGGTCCTCGCGGCTGCGCTGTTCGCCCTGGAGGCGGACCGTAAATTCGGTGCGCACGTCTTCGACGCGGCCAATGGCGGCGCCCTGCTGTGGCAACACCTCTTCTGGTTCTTCGGCCATCCAGAGGTGTACATCATCGCGCTGCCGTTCTTCGGCATCATCTCCGAGGTCATCCCGGTCTTCTCCCGCAAGCCGATGTTCGGCTACATGGGCCTGATCGGTGCGACGATCGCCATCGCGGGTCTGTCCGTGACGGTGTGGGCCCACCACATGTACGTCACCGGCGGTGTACTGCTCCCGTTCTTCTCCTTCATGACGTTCCTCATCGCCGTACCGACCGGCGTGAAGTTCTTCAACTGGATCGGAACGATGTGGAAGGGGTCCCTGTCCTTCGAGACCCCGATGCTCTGGGCGACCGGCTTCCTGGTCACCTTCACCTTCGGCGGTCTGACCGGCGTCATCCTGGCCTCGCCGCCGATGGACTTCCACGTCTCCGACTCGTACTTCGTGGTGGCGCACTTCCACTACGTCGTCTTCGGCACCGTCGTCTTCGCGATGTTCTCCGGCTTCCACTTCTGGTGGCCGAAGATGACCGGCAAGATGCTCGACGAGCGCCTCGGCAAGATCACCTTCTGGACGCTGTTCATCGGCTTCCACGGCACCTTCCTGGTCCAGCACTGGCTGGGTGCCGAGGGCATGCCGCGTCGTTACGCGGACTACCTCGCGGCCGACGGCTTCACCGCCCTGAACACGATCTCGACGATCAGCTCGTTCCTGCTCGGCATGTCGATCCTGCCGTTCCTCTACAACGTGTGGAAGACGGCCAAGTACGGCAAGAAGGTCGAGGTCGACGACCCGTGGGGCTACGGCCGCTCGCTCGAGTGGGCGACGTCCTGCCCGCCGCCGCGGCACAACTTCCTCACCCTGCCGCGGATCCGCAGCGAATCCCCGGCGTTCGACCTGCACCACCCTGAGATCGCCGCTCTCGACCAGCTCGAGAACGCGCCTCACGGTGAGAAGGCTCTGGCTGGTGGCAAGGAGGCCGGCAAGTGAAGGTTCAGGGCAAGATGTTCATGTGGCTGAGCGTCTTCGTCCTCGCCATGGCGGTTGTCTATGGCGTGTGGTCGAAGGAGCCGGCCGGTACCACGGCGCTTTTCCTGGCCTTCGGTCTGTGCATCATGGTCGGCTTCTACCTTGGCTTCACGGCCAAGCGGGTCGACGCGGGTGCCATGGACAACAAGGAGGCGGACGTCGCGGACGACGCCGGCGAGGTCGGGTTCTTCAGCCCGCACAGCTGGCAGCCGCTCGCCCTCGGGCTCGGTGGCGCACTCGCCTTCCTGTCGATCGCGATCGGCTGGTGGCTGCTGTACTTCTCGGCGCCGATCATCATGATCGGCCTGTACGGCTGGGTCTTCGAGTACTACCGCGGTGAGAACCGCACCCAGTAGCACGCGCAGAGCGCATCCGGGGCCCGGACACTCCGTCAGGAGCGTCCGGGCTCCTGCGTTTGCCGCAATACCGTTCCTTCGTACGTGTTACCCGGCGCGCCGTCCTTGACGAACGTCCATAGCGTCAGACTCATGAACCACTCTCCGCGCACCCGCACCGTCGTCAGCTGCACCCTGCTGGTGATCGCCCTCGGCGCGGGCGGCACCGCTTGCAGCGGCGGCGGCAACCCGCTGGCCGACAAGCCGTACGACGCGACGGACCAGCTCTCCTTCAACGGCGTCACGGGCGACGGGAAGAAAGCCGACCCGGACAAGCCCCTCGAGGTCACCGCCGAGGACGACAACCGCATCACGGACGTCACGGCCACGGACGCCGCAGGCCGCTATGTGACGGGCGAACTCTCCGCCGACGGCACCCGCTGGCACAGCACCTCCCCGCTCGCCGCCAACGCGCACTACACGGTGCGGGTGAGCACGGAGGACGGGGACGGGGCGCCGGGCCGCAAGGTCCTCACCTTCGACACCAGCAACCCCACCACCAAGAAGCGCCTGGGCGTGAAGTTCGGGCCCGACTCCGGCGATTACGGCGTCGGCCAGCCCGTCACCGCAGTACTGGACCAGCCCGTCAAGGACGAGGCGCAGCGCGCCATCGTCGAACGGGCGCTGCGGGTGGACTCCGTGCCCGCGGTCCAGGGCGCCTGGCACTGGGTGGACGACAAGGAACTCCACTACCGCCCCAAGGACTACTGGCCGGCCCACGCCGCCGTCCAGGTGCACAGCAACCTGGACGGCATCAAGGTCGGCGACCGCCTGTGGGGCACGAAGAGCAAGCCGCTGAGGCTCACCATCGGCGACAGCATCGTCGCCGTCACCGACGCGTCAGCGCACTCCATGACGGTGTACAAGAACGGCGAGGACATCAAGGATCTCCCCGTCACCACCGGCAAGCCCGGCTTCGAGACCCGCAACGGCGTCAAGGTCGTCCTGGGCAAGCAGTCCTTCGTACGCATGCGCAGTGCCACCGTGGGCATCGCCGAAGGCAGCTCCGACTCCTACGACCTGCCCGTCTACTACGCCACCCGCCTCACCTGGAGCGGCGAGTACGTGCACGCCGCCCCCTGGTCCGTGGGCTCCCAGGGTTACGCCAACGTCAGCCACGGCTGCACCGGCATGAGCACCGGCAACGCCGAGTGGTTCTTCAACACCGTCCACGAGGGCGACGTGGTGAAGGTCATCAACTCCAACGGCGACACCATGGAGCCCTTCGGCAACGGCTTCGGCGACTGGAACCTCACCTGGAAGAACTGGCGCACAGGCAGCGCCCTGGTGGGCGGAACCCCTGATGGACCCAGCCCTGACGATGCGGCGCGACTCAGGCCGACAGCGGTGTGACCCCCCTAGGGGCGCGGGGAACTGCGCGACAAGCCACAACGGACCCGCAGTCGCCAGATTCCCAGACCCCCGAGCTCTCAGGCGCTCTGCTGAAGCGCCTTCTGCCGCAACAGCGAGGCCAGGGCGGCAGCGAACTCCACAGGCTCCACAGGCAACGTCACAGCCGCATCAGCCCGGCTCCACGTGGCCAGCCACGCATCCTGGGGCCGGCCAATAAGCAGAAGCACCGGCGGGCAGTTGAACACCTCGTCCTTGATCTGCCGGCACAGCCCCATGCCACCCATGGGCACGGCCTCGCCGTCCAGGACGCAGACGTCGATCCCGCCCCGGTCCAGCTCCTTGATGACGGCGGCCGGCGTCGCACACTCCAGGAACTCGACGACCGGAACGTCGGGAGCGGGCCTGCGCCCGGTCGCGAGCCGCACCTGTTCGCGGGTGTTGGAGTCGTCGCTGTAGACCAGCACCGTGGCGGTCGGCTGCATTGTTCCTCCGAGACGTCAGCGTCGTACGGAAAGGCCCGTTGCGGCGGATGTTACTCCGTTCAACACCACGTCAACACCGGTATGGACGGCAGCAACACTCCGAACGGCACCCCCCGGAGTGAGGGCGGGATAAGCGACCGACATAATGTCGGTCGTGGCGACAGCAACGACAGTAGAAACCGGGCACGCGCACCCGTCGGTCAACCGGCCGAACCTCACCAGCGTCGGAACCATCATCTGGCTGAGTTCCGAGCTGATGTTCTTCGCGGCCCTCTTCGCGATGTACTTCACCCTGCGATCGGTGACCGGTCCGGATCACTGGAAGGAGATGGCCGACCATCTCAACCTTCCGTTCTCCGCGACCAACACCACGATCCTGGTGCTCTCCTCCCTCACCTGCCAGCTCGGCGTGTTCGCCGCCGAGCGCGGGGATGTGAAGAAGCTCCGGGGCTGGTTCATCATCACGTTCGTGATGGGTGCGATCTTCATCGGCGGTCAGATCTTCGAGTACACGGAGCTGGTGACGAAGGACGGGCTCTCGCTCTCCTCCGACCCGTACGGCTCGGTGTTCTACCTGACCACCGGGTTCCACGGCATGCACGTGACGGGCGGCCTCATCGCCTTCCTGTTCGTTCTCGGCCGCACCTACGCGGCCAAGAGGTTCACCCACGAGCAGGCGACCGCGGCCATCGTCGTGTCCTACTACTGGCACTTCGTCGATGTCGTGTGGATCGGCCTCTTCGCCACGATCTACCTGATCAAGTAGCCGGGCCCGTTCCCGCGTGCGCCCCGCAGGCGCACATCCCAAGCATCGACGCAGAAGATCCTGACACCGGGGTAATCCGTGAAAAAGCTCTCCGCACGACGACGCCATCCCATGGCGGCGCTCGTCGTCCTACTCCTCGCGCTGGCATGCACCGGGGGGCTGTACGCCGCGTTCGCGCCCGCGAGCAAGGCGCAGGCCGCTGACACCGCCCAGTCTCTCGCCATCGACGAGGGCAAGAAGCTCTACTCCGTGGGCTGCGCCAGTTGCCACGGCACCGGCGGTCAGGGCACCTCCGACGGTCCGAGCCTCGTGGGCGTGGGCGCCTCGGCCGTCGACTTCCAGGTCGGCACCGGCCGTATGCCGGCCCAGCAGCCGGGCGCGCAGGTCCCGAAGAAGAAGGTCATCTACACGCAGGCCGAGATCGACCAGCTCGCCGCGTACATCGCCTCCCTGGGCGCCGGCCCGTCCATCCCGACGAAGGCGCAGTACGGCCCGGACGGTGCCGACATCGCCAAGGGTGGCGAGCTGTTCCGCACCAACTGCGCCCAGTGCCACAATTTCACCGGCAAGGGCGGTGCGCTGACGCACGGCAAGTACGCGCCGAGCCTCGAGGGCGTCGACCCGAAGCACATCTACGAGGCCATGCAGACCGGCCCGCAGAACATGCCGTCGTTCCCCGACACCACGATGTCGGAGCAGAACAAGAAGGACATCATCGCGTACCTGAACGCGGTCAACGGCGACGAGACCGTGAGCAACGGTGGCCTTGAGCTGGGCGGTCTCGGCCCGGTCTCCGAGGGCCTGTTCGCCTGGATCTTCGGACTCGGCGCGCTGATCGCGGTTGCCGTCTGGGTCGCCGCTCGGACCGCAAAGGCCAAGAAGTCATGAGTAGCCAAGACATTCCAGAAGAGAACCTGCCCGCTGAGCAGGACGCGCACGGCGCCGTAAGCGTCGCGGACGAGAAGAACCCGTTCGCCGACCCCGGTCTGCCGCCCCACGAGCACCGGGTGCAGGACATCGACGAGCGGGCCGCCAAGCGGTCCGAGCGTGTGGTGGCCATGCTGTTCACGGTCTCGATGCTGGCCACGGTCGGCTTCATCGCCTCGTACGTGGCGATCCCGCACGACAAGTCGATCTACGTGTTCCCGATCGGCCACATCAACGCGCTGAACTTCGCGCTGGGCCTGACCCTCGGTCTTGCCCTCTTCGCGATCGGCGCGGGCGCGGTCCACTGGGCCCGCACCCTGATGTCCGACGTGGAGATCGCCGACGAGCGGCACCCGATCGAGGCGTCCCCCGAGGTCAAGGCCAAGGTCATGGCCGACTTCAAGGAGGGCGCCAAGGAGTCCGCGCTCGGCCGCCGCAAGCTCATCCGCAACACGATGTTCGGTGCGCTGGCCCTGTTCCCGCTCTCCGGCGTCATGCTGCTGCGCGACCTCGGACCGCTGCCGGGGACCAAGCTCCGCCACACGCTGTGGTCCAAGGGCAAGCTGCTCGTCAACATGAACACGAACGAGCCGCTGCGCGCCTCGGACGTCGCGGTCGGCTCGCTCACCTTCGCCAAGCCCGAGGGCCTGGAGGAGCACGACGAGGACTTCCAGACCGAGATCGCCAAGGCGGCCCTGATGATCGTCCGGATCCAGCCGGACAACATCAAGGACAAGCGCGAGCTCGAGTGGTCGCACGAGGGCATCGTCGCGTACTCGAAGATCTGCACCCACGTCGGTTGCCCGATCTCCCTGTACGAGCAGCAGACGCACCACGTGCTGTGCCCCTGCCACCAGTCCACCTTCGACCTCTCCGACGGTGCCCGGGTGATCTTCGGCCCCGCCGGTCACGCCCTGCCGCAGCTGCGCATCGGCGTGAACGACCAGGGCTATCTCGAGGCGCTCGGCGACTTCGAAGAGCCCGTCGGTCCTGCATTCTGGGAGCGCGGATGAGCACCAACGAGAGCACCGAGAGCAACGCCGCCCGGCGCGGCAAAGCGCCGGCCGGCGAGCGCGTCGCCGACTGGGCCGACGGCCGGCTGGGGATCTACTCCCTGGCCAAGACCAACATGCGCAAGATCTTCCCCGACCACTGGTCGTTCATGTTGGGCGAAGTGTGCATGTACAGCTTCATCATCCTCATCCTCACGGGCGTGTATCTGACGCTGTTCTTCCACCCGTCGATGAACGAGGTGGAGTACCACGGCAGCTACATCCCGCTGCAGGGTCAGATGATGTCCGAGGCGTTCAACTCGACCCTGCACATCTCCTTCGATGTGCGCGGTGGTCTGCTGATCCGGCAGATCCACCACTGGGCCGCGCTGATCTTCCTCGCGGGCATGTTCGTGCACATGATGCGTGTGTTCTTCACCGGCGCGTTCCGCAAGCCGCGTGAGGTCAACTGGCTGTTCGGCTTCCTGCTGCTCGTCCTGGGCATGTTCACCGGCTTCACCGGTTACTCGCTCCCGGACGACCTGCTCTCCGGCACCGGTGTCCGCTTCATGGAGGGCGCGGTCCTGTCCGTGCCGGTCGTGGGCACGTACCTGTCGATGTTCCTCTTCGGCGGCGAGTTCCCGGGCGGCGACTTCGTGGCCCGGTTCTACTCGGTCCACATCCTGCTGCTGCCGGGCATCATGCTGGGCCTGATGGTGGGCCACCTGATCCTGGTCTTCTACCACAAGCACACGCAGTTCGCGGGTCCCGGAAAGACGAACAACAACGTCGTCGGCATGCCCCTGCTGCCCGTGTACATGGCGAAGGCCGGCGGCTTCTTCTTCCTGGTCTTCGGCGTCATCACGGCCATCGCGGCGATCGCCTCGATCAACCCGATCTGGGCCATGGGCCCCTACCGTCCGGACCAGGTGTCCACCGGCGCCCAGCCCGACTGGTACATGGGCTTCTCCGAGGGCCTGATCCGTACGATGCCGGGCTGGGAGATCAATCTCTGGGGCCACACGCTCGTCCTGGGCGTGTTCATCCCGCTGGTGATCTTCCCGCTGGTCCTGGTCGCGATCGCGGTCTACCCGTTCATCGAGTCCTGGGTCACCGGCGACAAGCGCGAGCACCACATCCTGGACCGTCCGCGCAACGCCCCGACGCGTACCGCGTTCGGTGCCGCGTGGATCTCCTGGTACTTCGTGCTGATGGTCGGTGGCGGCAACGACCTGTGGGCCACGCACTTCCACCTGTCGATCAACGCGATCACCTGGTTCGTGCGCGTCGGCTTCTTCGTCGTGCCGGTCCTCACGTTCATCGCCACCAAGCGGATCTGCCTCGGCCTCCAGCGCCGGGACAAGGACAAGGTGCTGCACGGCCGCGAGTCGGGCATCATCAAGCGCCTGCCGCACGGTGAGTTCATCGAGGTCCACGAGCCGCTCAGCCAGGACGCGCTGCACACGCTCACGGCGCACGAGCAGTACAAGCCGGCCGAGATCGGCCCGACGGTCGACGAGAACGGCGTCGAGCGCAAGGTCAAGGGCTCCGAGCGGCTGCGCGCCAAGCTCAGCGAGGCGTACTTCGGCGAGGAGGCCCAGATTCCGAAGCCGACCGTCGAGGAGTACAAGGAGATCACGAGCGGCCACGGCCACCACTGATCGCTGCGGCTCGCCACAGCCACGGTAGAAGGGCCCCGTCCGGTGTTCGGACGGGGCCCTTCGCCTTGCCTTCGGGCTGGATAGGGTGGGTGTCGGAACTCTTCGACGAGTTCACATGCTTCTTCACACTCTTCTACGACACCCAGGAGCGGCCTTATGAGCGCTGTGACCCCCGCTGGAGGCGACACCGCGGCGGGCCGTTCCTGGCCCGAGGTACTGAACGCGCTGCTGTCCGGCCGCGACCAGAGCGCCGACGCGACGGCCTGGGCGATGGACCGGATCATGCGCGGCGAGGCGACGGACGCCCAGATCGCGGGCTTCGTGGTCGCCCTGCGGGCCAAGGGCGAGACCGTCGAGGAGATCACCGGCGTGGTCCGCGCGATGTACGAGCACGCCAATGTGATCGAGGTGTCGGGCCGCACCGTCGACATCGTCGGCACGGGCGGCGACGGCGCGAAGACGGTGAACATCTCCACGATGTCGGCGATCGTGGTGGCCGGAACCGGCGCCAAGGTCGTCAAGCACGGCAACCGCGCGGCCTCGTCGGCGTCGGGCGCCTCGGACGTCCTGGAGAAGCTCGGCGTCAACCTCGACCTCACGCCGAAGCGGGTGGCCGAGGTCGCGGAGGAGGCGGGCATCACCTTCTGCTTCGCGGTCAAGTTCCACCCGGCGCTGCGCCATGTCGCCGCCGCTCGCGGCCAGTTGGGCATCCGGACGGTCTTCAACGCCCTCGGCCCGCTGACCAACCCGGCGAAGGTGAAGGCACAGGCAGTCGGTGTAGCCGACCCGCGCATCGCGCCGATGATCGCGGGCGTCCTGGCCGAACGAGGCAACTCCTCCCTCGTCTTCCGCGGCGACGACGGCCTGGACGAGCTGACGACGACGGCCACCTCCCACGTCTGGATCGTGCGCGACGGCAAGGTCACCGAGGAGTCGTTCGACCCCCGCGACGTCGGCCTCGAGCTGGTCCCGGTGGAGGCCCTGCGCGGTGCCGACCCGTCGTACAACGCGGAGGTCGCCCGCCGCCTCCTCGACGGCGAGACCGGCCCCGTACGTGACGCCGTACTGCTGAACTCGGCGGCTGCGCTCGTGGCTCTCGACCCGGGCCCCGGGACGCTGGCCGAGCAGATCCGGGCCGGCATGGACAAGGCGGCGGAGTCGATCGACTCCGGCGCGGCCAAGCGGGCGCTGGAGCGCTGGGTGGCGGCCAGCAACGCGTAGCAGAGGACCGCGGTCCCGTAGTTCGGACACGAGTTGCGGGACCGCGATCACTTCACGTACGTTCCTTTCCAGGTCATGAGTGACAGTCATGAGGCCCCGGCCGACTGTCCGGCAACCCTCCGTCCGTGGCGGGGTGCCCCGGGTGAAGACCAGGCCGTAGGCAGCGAGGTCTACGGCAAGCGCGGGCCCCTCGAAAGACACCAGGGGTCCTGGTCATCGAGGGAGCCTTCTGTGAGCAAGCGAATGCGATAGGGCGCCGAGCCCCGCCTCCGCATACCCCCTTCACCTTCTCCCGTGCCGTCGACGCACCGTCCGGTACGGCGATTCCGCTTACCCCTCACAGGAGTTCGCCATGTCTGTCTCCACCGCTGCCGTCGCCACCGCCATTTGTGCCCCGCTGCCCGTTCTGGGCCGGGATGTCACCGTCCCGCTCGTCACGGGCGGCGAAGTCACCTACGCCGCGCTCGACTACGCGGCCAGCGCCCCCGCCCTGCAGCGCGTCTGGGACGACGTGGCGGCCTACGCCCCGTACTACGGCAGCGTCCACCGCGGCGCCGGCTACCTCTCGCAGCTCTCCACCGACCTGTTCGAGAACGCCCGCAAGACGGTCGCCGAGTTCCTGGACTGCCGCACCGACGACCAGCTGATCTTCACCCGCTCGACGACGGACTCCCTAAACCTCCTCGCGCAGGCCCTCCCTGCCGACTGCCAGGTCTTCGTCTTCGAGACCGAGCACCACGCGAGCCTGCTGCCCTGGAAGGACGCCCGGGTCACCTACCTCAACGCCCCGCGCACCCCGGCGCAGGCGGTGGAGACCCTGGAGAAGGCCCTCGCCGACCGCGACCCGTACGGCCCGGCCCTGGTCTGTGTCACCGGCGCCTCGAACGTCACCGGCGAGCTGTGGCCGGTCCGCGAGCTGGCCGCCGCGGCCCACGCGCACGGCGCCCGCATCGTCCTGGACGCCGCCCAGCTCGCCCCGCACCACCCGGTCTCCGTGCAGGACCTCGACGTCGACTGGGTCGCCTTCTCCGGCCACAAGCTGTACGCCCCGTTCGGCTCCGGCGTGCTGGCCGGCCGTGCCGACTGGCTGCAGGCCGCCGACCCCTACCTCGCGGGCGGCGGCGCCAGCCGCAAGGTCACGCGGCGCGAGGACGGGGGAGTGGACGTGGAGTGGCACGAGAGCGCGGCCCGCCACGAGGCCGGCTCCCCGAACGTGATCGGCGCCTACTCCATCGCGTCGGCCTGCAAGGCGCTCACCGAGGCCGGCTTCGACACCCTCGTCGCCCGCGAGCAGCACCTGATCGACACCGTCCGGGCGGGCCTCGCCGAGGTGCCCGAGGTGCGGGTCCTCTCGCTCTTCGGCGACGACGCCCCCCGGGTCGGCGTGATCTCCTTCGTCGTCGAGGGCTGGAACAGCTCCCACTTCGCCGCGGCCCTCTCCGCCGAGTACGGCATCGGCGTCCGCGACGGCCTCTTCTGCGCCCACCCCCTCGTCCGCACCCTCCTGGGCAGCGACCCGCAGACCCAGGGCGAGTGCGGCGCCCCCGAGGCCGCCCCCGGCGAGAAGTCCCTCAACGCGATCCGCGTCAGCTTCGGAGCAGGGACGCCGGACGAGCACGTCGAGCGCTTCGTCAACGCGGTGAAGGAGCTCGTGCGCAGCGGCGCGAAGTGGCAGTACCGCACGGAGGACGGCCGCTGCGTCCCCGCGGTCTGAGTAGCTGCCCCTTCTTCAGGGGCGCGGGGCTGTATCGACATGCGGCTCCGCCGCGTGGGCGCGACCAGCCACAACGGACCGGTTGCCGCAAACGCTCCGCGCCCCGCAAACGCCTAGGCGCCGATCACGAATCCAGCCCAATGGCAAACGCAGCCTCGAGGTCATGCTGCGAGTACGTCCGGAAAGCGACATGCGTGTCCGTCGCCTCGACCCCGGGGATCTTGCTGATACTGCCGGGAATCACGTCAGCAAGATCCTCGTGCTGCTTCACCCGCACCATGGCGATCAGGTCATACGTACCGGTGACGGAAAAGACTTCACTCACGCTCTCCAGCGAAGCGATCCGCTCCGCGATCTCGGGGATCCGGTCCACGCTGGTCTTGATGAGGACGATCGCGGTGATCACGGCTGGTTCTCTCCCTCGGGGGCCGGAGCTGGGGCGGATCTCACTCTAGTCGTACGGCCGAATCGGACCCAGGCGTAGACGAAGCCCAGGCCGAAGCCCACCAGGTGGGCCAGATAGGCCACCCCCGGTCCCGTCGCCGCATGCCCGGCCGCCAGCCACTGCAGGGCCGCCCAGAAGGGCAGCACGATCCATGCGGGGAAGCGCAGGGGGAGGAAGAACAGGAACGGCAGAAGGCTGGTCACCCTGGCCCCGGGGAACAGGTACAGGAAAGCGCCCAGTACCGCCGAGATCGCCCCGGAGGCGCCGACCAGGGACTGCTGGGACGTCGAATTGGCCGCCGCGTACCCCAGCAGCGCGAGGTAGCCGCAGCCGACGTAGAAGAGCGTGAACTGGACGCGGCCCATCCGTTCCTCGGTCATCACCCCGAAGACGTAGAGGAAGAGCATGTTGCCGAGCAGGTGCACCCAGCTGCCATGGACGAACAGGGCCGTGGCGGGGGTCAGGGCGGCCCTGGGGGAGCCCTGGAACAGCTCGGCCGGGACCACGCCCCAGCGGTGGAAATAGGCGCGCTGGGCGGCGAGCAGCGTGTCGCCGGAGCCGTGGACCGGATTGAGACCCGCCGCCGGGCCGGTCACGAAGAGCAGGCAGCACAGGGTGATCAGCGTGTATGTCATGGGCGCCGAAGGGCGCCGGATCGCTCTGCCGACGGTCGCGCTCCACTTGCCGATCATGAACACAGAGCATGACGTAACGGGACGCAGTCGCACAGACCGCCTCGCCGCCGTGGACGGGCGGGCGGCGAGTCCGCACCAGGCCGTAGGGTTACGAGCCACACGGCCCGGGAAGCTGGGGCGTCACTGACAATAGAAGGCCTAGAAGGAAAGAGCACAGGCACGATGACGGTTCCCCTGCCGACCGCCACGACGCGGTGGCGCTGCACCCTCTGCGGCAACCTCACGCGTTTCGACGTGACCCGCTCGTCGAAGGTCGTCGAGTACGTCCACCTCGATCTGGCCGGTGAGCCCAAGGTCGAGGAGCGCGAGGTGGTCAGTGAGACCATCGAGTCGGTGCGCTGCCGGTGGTGCAACGCGGTGGATCAGGTGGAACTCGTGGACAGGCCGGGCGCCGACTCCTGAGCGGAGCGGCCCCACAGGTAATGGGGTGTGACGGATGGTGGAGACCACAGGCGGGGGGCCGGGCGACGGCACCGCCGAGGTGCTTGACCGTCCGCTGCCCGACGGAGTGCGCCGCAGGGTCGTCCAGATCGTCTCGGACGGCTTCGGCAGGCTGACCGTCGCCGAACTGCCCTCACAGCTCAAGCAGTACGCCCGTTTCGCACCGAACCGGCGGGCCAAGTTCGCCGGCAACGCGATGGCGGCCGCACTGGAGACCGATCCGCTGTTCCGGCAGCGCATCGGGGAGAAACTGAGAGAGGCCCAGCCGGAACTCGCCGGCGCTCTCGACTCCGGCTCGCCGACCCCGGCCGCGGATCCGCTCGACGTGGCGGCCGCGGCCTATGTTCTGCGGCCCACGGGCTGGGTGAAGCTCGTGACCGCGGCCGGCGAGGAGGCCCAGCGGGCCGACGCCGAGCGCGCCGACGAGGAGAGCCGGGCCGAGCTGGAGCGGCTGCGCGAGGAACTCGACCGGGCCCGTGAGCAGACCCGGGCCGACACCGAGCGGCTGCGCGGCGAGCTGGACGCCGCCAAGAAGGAGGCCGACTCGCTGCACCGCAAGCTGCGTGCGGCCCTCAGTGACGTGAAGCGGGGCGAGGCCGCCCTGCGCAAGATCCAGGGCGAGATCGAGGCCGTACGCGCCGAGGCGCAGACACAGGTGTCCGCCGCCGAGAGCGAGTCCCGGCGTCTGAAGTCGCGGCTCGGCGAGGCGGAGGCCGCCCTGGAGGCCACGCGCAAAGCAGCGCGCGAGGGGCGCAGTGTCGAGGACATGCGCGTGCGCCTGCTTCTGGACACCGTCCTGGACGCGGCCCAGGGGCTGCGCCGGGAGCTGGCGCTACCGCCCGTGTCCGTACGGCCGGCGGAGACCGTCGATGCGGTCGAACCGGGACGAATGACCCCGAAGGACATCGCCGCGCGCGCCTTGTCCGAACACGACCCCGCGATCCTGGACCAGCTGCTGGAGCTGCCGCAGGCGCATCTGGTCGTCGACGGTTACAACGTCACCAAAACGGGTTATCCCCAAATGCCTCTGGAGAAGCAGCGGTTGAGGCTCCTCGGTCAGCTCTCGCAACTCGCCGCACAGACCGGCGCCGAGGTCACCTGCGTCTTCGACGGGGCCGAGCTGGCCGCCCCGGTGCTGCTCGCGCCGCCGCGCGGAGTGCGGGTGCTGTTCTCCAAACCGGGCGTCACCGCGGACGAGTTGATCCGCCAGCTGGTGCGGGCGGAGCCGCCCGGGAGGCCGGTCATCGTCGCCTCCACGGACCGCGAGGTGGCCGACGGAGTGGCGCGCGCGGGCGCGCGCCCGGTCGCTTCGGCGATGCTCCTGAAGCGCCTGTCCTGAGCCGTTTCCGGGCTGCTGTCCCGAAGGTCAACCTTCCAGGTTCAATGCCCGAATTGGCGGAATCGTCACGCAACGTAGCGTCAACCTGGCGTCACCGCACGTGGGTTATGTGCAAAGAATGCATTGCGTCACTAAGATTTTTCACGCGAGGATTTGATCTGATCACAGGAAGGTCACTAGGGTCTGGCCTCGAACCTCCGAACGGGTGATCACTCACATGAAGGAGCCCGCGTCCGTGGCGTCCCACCGTCGACCGAAGCAGCCGAGCCGGGCTCGAGTGACCGTACTCACCACCGCCGCTGCTGCCGCCGTTGCCATCAGCGCCCAGGCCGCGAACGCCGCGCCGAGCGAGAAGCCGTCCAAGGACGAGGTCAAGGCGAAGGTCGACAAGCTGTACGAGGCGGCCGAGCAGGCCACCGAGAAGTACAACGGCGCCAAGGAGAAGCAGGAGAAGCTCCAGAAGGAGATCTCCACCATCCAGGACAACGTCGCCCGCGGCCAGGAGGAGCTCAACGGGCTGCGTGACTCCATGGGCCTGGCGGCCGCCGCGCAGTACCGCACCGGCAGCATCGACTCCTCCCTCCAGCTCTTCCTGTCGTCGAACCCCGACGACTACCTGGACAAGGCGTCCACCGCCGACCAGCTCAGCGCCCAGCAGGTCGAGGCGCTGAAGAAGATCCAGGAGAAGCAGCGCGAACTCGCCCAGGAGCGCGCCGAGGCCTCCGACAAGCTCAAGGACCTCGCTTCCACCCGCACCGAACTGGGCAAGAAGAAGCAGGACATCCAGGGCAAGCTCGCCGAGGCGCAGAAGCTGCTCAACTCGCTGACGGCCGCGGAGCGCGCGGCGCTCGCCGCCGCCGACGCCCGTGCCAGCCGCTCCTCCGCCAGCCGCGTGGACCTCGGCAACTCGACCGCCGCCAACGGCCGGGCCGCCGCCGCCTTCCAGGCCGCCCAGACCCAGCTCGGCAAGCCGTACGTCTACGGCGCCACCGGCACCGCCTCCTACGACTGCTCGGGCCTGACCTCCTGGGCCTACGCCCAGGCCGGCGTCTCGATACCGCGCACCTCGCAGGCGCAGGCCAACTTCGGTACGCGGATCTACTCCGAGAGCCAGCTCAGGGTCGGCGACCTCGTCATCTTCTACGGCGACCTGCACCACGTCGGCCTCTACGCGGGCAACGGCCAGGTGATCCACGCCCCGCGCACCGGCACCGTCGTGCGCTACGAGGCGATCAGCGACATGCCGTTCCAGTTCGGCGTCCGGATCTGACACGCGCCCCCCCGGGGATTCCGTTTCAAGATCAGGACACCGTGCCGCCCGAACGGGCGAATTACCTGAACCCGCACTGACCCCACGCCCCGCCGATGACCTGCGTCAGAGGCGGGGCGTCACGTTGCGTTGCCACGGAGGTCTTTGGCCGCTGCCCCACCGCGGGGCTACTGTCTGCCGCGTTTCCCTGCTGCGGCGGGGAGGCAGTCCTTGTCGCCAGCGGAAGGAGTGCGGCTTCCCGTGGGGTCTCATCGCCGCCTTGTACCGACGTCCGGGTTCAACCGGGGCGCCGGCACCGCCCTTTGTGTGCTGTCCGCCGCGGCCTCCGCCCTCGGCGCCGTCCCGGCCGACGCCGCTCCGCACGACCACACCCGGGCCGAGGTGGACCGCCTCTACACGGAGGCCGAGAAGGAGACCGAGGCCTACAACAAGGCCGACGAGCACGCCGACACACTGCGCCGGCAGGTGAGCGACGCGCAGGACCTGATCGCCCGGCAGCAGGACCGCATCAACAGCATGCGGGAGTCGCTCGGTTCGCTGGCCGGCGCCCAGTACCGCTCCGGTGGCCTGGATCCGACCCTCGCCCTGCTCTTCTCCGACAATCCCGCCGACTACCTCGACAAGGCCTCCGTGCTCGACCGGATCACCGCCGAGCAGACCGGCGAACTCAAGGACCTCCAGTCCGCGATGCGCAACGTCGCCCAGGAGCGCGCCGAGGCGGTCGGCAAGCTCGCCGAGCTGGAGAAGAGCCGCAAGTCCGTCGCCGTCCACAAGAAGATCGTCGAGCGGAAGCTCGCCGAGGCGCGCCGGCTGCTCAACTCCCTGCCGTACGAGGAGCGTGCCGCCTACGACCGCGCCTCCCGGGACGACCGCGGCGACCTCTTCCCCGACTTCGGCAGCGCCCTCCCGGCCTCGGCCCGCGCGGCCGCCGCGATGGCCGCCGCCCGCTCCGCGCTCGGCATGCCGTACGTCTGGGGCGCCACCGGCCCCTACGGCTTCGACTGTTCGGGCCTGATGCAGTGGTCGTACGCGCAGGCCGGAGTCCAGCTGCCGCGCACCTCGCAGGAGCAGGCGTACGCCGGCCGGCAGATCCCGCTCTCCGAGGCGCGCCCCGGCGACCTGGTCATCTACCGGTCCGACGCCAGCCATGTCGGGATGTACATGGGCAACGGCCAGGTGATCCACGCCCCCTACCCCGGCGCGCCCGTGCGCTACGACCCGGTGGACATGCTGCCGGTGTCCTCCGTCACGAGGGTCTGACCAACCGCCCTGTCGGCCTTACGATCGGAAAGTGGCTGGTCGTGGGCGGGCGTCGAGATTCTCCGTGGTGGCGCTGGTGCTGCTGCTCGTCTCTCTGGTGGCGTGCGGCGGGCAGTCCGCCGGCGGCAGCGCCAAGGTCGATCTGCAGCGGGTCCTCGACCGGCGGTCCACCGCCGTCCTCGACCGCGACCGGGCGGCCTTCCTGAAGACGGGCGCGCTGAGCTGGTTCGAGAACCTGCGCGGGGTGCCGCTGGCGGCCTGGGCGTACCGCGTCACCGCCCTGCACCGCACCGGCGACGAGGCCACCGCCGACGCCGAACTGCGCTACCGCATCGAGGGATACGACAACGCACCCGTCACCGTCGGCCGCACCCTGACCCTCTCCCGGGAGACCGACGGGCAGTGGCACGTGGACGCGGACACGCCCGCCAAGAAGTCCGCCCAGCAGCTGTGGGACCAGGGCGAGGTGACCGTCGTACGCGGCAGCCACAGCATCGTGCTCGGCACCGGACAGTCCAGCGAGGCGCTGCACTCGTACGCGGACCTCGCGGACCGTGCGGTGCCGGCCGTGTCCGGGGCCTGGGGCACCCACTGGAGCGGGCATGTGGTGGTGCTCGTACCGGGATCGGTGGAGGGCATGGCGGGGCTGCTCGGCTCGCCCGCCTCCCAGTACCGCGGGATCGCGGCGGTCACCACGGGCGAGGTGGGCGGCCCGCCGACCGCGCCCGCGGACCGCATCATCGTCAACCCGGACGCGTACGCCCTCCTCGGCCCGCTGGGCAAGCAGGTCGTGCTCACCCACGAGACCACCCATGTCGCGACCCGGGCCCACACCAACGCCGCCACCCCGCTGTGGCTGTCCGAGGGGTACGCCGACTGGATCGGCTACCTCGGCACCGGCCGCACCCCGGCCGAGGCCGCGCCCGAGCTGGCACGCGCGGTCACCGAGGGGCGGGCGCCGGAACACCTGCCCAGCGACAAGGACTTCGGCTTCAGCGGCGCCGCGACGAAGCTGGCGCAGGCCTACGAGGGCGGCTGGATGGCCTGCCGGCTGATCGCGCAGCAGTGGGGGCTGGAGCGGCTCGGGCAGTTCTACCGGGCGGTCGGCGACCATCAGCAGCGGGCGGGCTCGGTCGAGGGAGCGATGAAGAAGGTGCTCGGGACGACGCCGGAGAAGTTCACCGGGCAGTGGCGGGACTATCTCCGGGCTCAACTCGGCTGATCCAGCCGGGCGACGGCCTCCCTGAGCCAGGCACGCTCGGCCTCGCCCGTGGCCCGCGCGACCCGCAGCATGCCCTGCCGGAAACAGGTCGTCCGCCTCCTCCGCGCGCACGGGTTTTCAGGCGTCGTAGAAGAAGCTCGAGGGCGTCTCGAGGAACTCCAGGCGGCGGCGGAGTACCGCGGACTGTTCACGGGGGTCCGGCAGGTACCGCAGGAAGGCCAGGACCGTGTTGAAGCGGACCTGGTCCGTCCATCGGGCGGCAGGCGATGCTCGTGTCCGGCACGGTCGGGCTCGGGGCGGCCGCGGCCCTGTTCGTCACCGCCCACTGGATCATGGCCGCCTTCGGCGCGGGACCCGGCGTCGCCCACGCCGGTGTTCTGTTCCCGCGCTGCATCGGGCCCTACCTGCTCCTGATGGCCTGCTTCATCGCGCTCGGCGGGGTCTTCGAGGGAGCGAGGGAGCGCCGGTGCTGCTGCGGGTGACGCTGCTCGGCACCGTGGTCCAACTCCCGCCGGCGTACGGCCTGTCGGGGCTCGGCCTGCCATGGGTGTGCCTGGCGCCGGCGCTCGCCATGGCGGTGCAGTGTGTGGCGGTGGCGGTGTTGTTCCGGCGGGCCCGGCGTCAGGGAGAGGTCGAGGTCTCCCTGGTGCGGGTCGCCTGAGTGGGGAGGGGCGGTACGGGCTCGCGGGAGACCGTCGACTGCCACAGTTCCACGGCCCCGAGCAGGGCGGCGATGACCAGCAGGCCGTTGCGGACGACGAGGAGGCTGACGCCGAGGGTGTCGCTCATGACGACGTGCTGGAACCAGAGGGGGAACTCCAGCACCGTCACGAAGGCGGCCGCGAGGACCAGAGCCACGGGCACCTTCATCCGGCTGCTCCGGAAGCACAGGCAGACGGCCGCCAGACCGACCAGCCACACCATGTACTGCGGGCTGATCACCCGGCTGGTGACCGTGAACATCAGCACCGCCACGAAGGCCGCGTCGGCGAGCGTGTTCGGCAGGAACCGCGTCGCCATCAGCCGCCACAGCAGCAGCCAGCCGAACGCGACGCCCGTCAGGAACAGGGCGACAGAGCTGACCAGGCCGACATACGGGCCGAGGAACTCGATCGAGCCGTAGTTGAGCAGCACCTGGCCGTTCCAGCCGAACTGCCGGGCGATGTGGAAGACGAGGGAGCCCAGCGACTCCACCTCGGTGCCGCGGTTGCGCTGGAAGGTCAGAAAGGCGAACGCGCCGGGCATGGTCACCGAGAACAGCGCCGCCAGCGCGGCCACGGTCGCCACCGCCCACGCCCAGGTGCCGCGCTTGCGGGCGCCGAGCAGCAGCAGCGCCGGCCATACCTTCAGCATCGCCCCGAAGCCCACGAGCATCCCCATCACGCGCGGATGCCGGGCGCCGGCGAGCAGCCCGGCCACGGCCACCGCGGTGACCATCACGTCGTAGCGCGCGTACACGGTCGGCCCGAGCAGCGGTACGCCCAGCACCCACACCCAGGCGCCGCGCACGGTCTTGCCGGGGCGCAGTCCCGCGTACAGGAGCAGCGTCAGGACGACCAGGTCCGCCAGGAACGCGAGGACGAAGAAGGCGGTCGCATAGTCGAGGAAGCCCAGCAGCGCGGGGGAGAGTATCGGGAGCGCGGCGGCCGGCGGGTACTGCCAGGTGACGTCGTCCAGCGGGAAGGTGCCGTGGCGCAGGGTCTCGTACCAGCCCTGGTAGATCACGGACACGTCGGTCGTGACGTCCGGGCCGGGGAAGACGAACACCTTGAGGACGAACAGCAGCAGCACGAGCCTGGTCAGGCCCCAGGTCACCAGCAGTCCCGCGAGGGAGCGCCTTCCGCCCGCAATGTCCACCGGAGCCCCGTTTCAGTCCGCTTCCCGTTCCGGTCTTGAGGGGAACATGATGTCCTGCGCAGCTGTGTGCTTGCCATAAACGTGGCCGTGCCGAGCTGTGCGGGCCCGTTGGATAAGGTCGGCGGCGATGCACAAGACCCTGATCGTGACGAACGACTTCCCGCCCCGCCCGGGCGGTATCCAGGCGTTCCTGCACAACATGGCACTGCGCCTCGACCCCGAGCGTCTCGTCGTCTACGCGTCCACCTGGAAGCGCAGCAAGGAGGGGATCGAGGCTACGGCCGCCTTCGACGCCGAGCAGCCCTTCACCGTCGTACGCGACGCCACGACGATGCTGCTGCCCACGCCGGGCGCGACCCGGCGGGCGGTCGGGCTGCTGCGTGAGCACGGGTGTACGTCGGTATGGTTCGGGGCGGCGGCGCCGCTCGGTCTGATGGCCCCGGCACTCAGGAAAGCCGGTGCCCAGCGGCTGGTGGCCACGACCCACGGGCACGAGGCCGGGTGGGCCCAGCTGCCCGCCGCGCGGCAGCTGCTGCGCCGGATCGGGGAGTCGACGGACACGATCACCTACCTCGGGGAGTACACGCGCTCGCGGATCGCCGCCGCGCTGACACCGGAGGCGGCCGGTCGGATGGTGCAGCTGCCGCCGGGCGTCGACGAGAAGACCTTCCATCCGGAGTCGGGCGGCGACGCGGTCCGGGCGCGGCTCGGCCTGACGGACCGGCCGGTGGTCGTGTGCGTGTCCCGGCTGGTGCCGCGCAAGGGCCAGGACACCCTCATCCTTGCCATGCCCCGCATCCTGGCCGCCGAGCCGGACGCGGTGCTGCTGATCGTCGGCGGCGGCCCGTACGAGATGGACCTGCGCAAGCTGGCGCAGGACACCGGGGTCGCCGACTCCGTGCACTTCACGGGCGCCGTGCCCTGGTCCGAGCTGCCCGCCCACTACGGCGCCGGGGACGTCTTCGCGATGCCGTGCCGGACGCGGCGGGGCGGCCTCGACGTGGAGGGCCTCGGCATCGTCTACCTGGAGGCCTCCGCCACCGGCCTGCCGGTCGTGGCGGGCGACTCGGGCGGCGCCCCCGACGCCGTACTGGATGGGGAGACCGGGTGGGTGGTGCGGGGCGGCTCCGCCGAGGAGGCAGCCGACCGGATCGTGGTGCTTCTCGGGGACGCGGAACTGCGGCGCAGGATGGGGGAGCGGGGCCGGGAGTGGGTCGAGGAAAGATGGCGGTGGGATCTGTTGGCGGAGCGACTGAAGGAGCTCCTGTAGGACCGCGCCCCAAAGGGGCGCGGGGCTGTATCGATATGCGGCTCCGCCGCGTGGGCGCGATCAACCACATACGGCCCGCAGTCGCCAGACTGAGCACGAGGCACCCCGGTAGGCGCCCCAAAACCGGCGGATCCTATTGGCGGAACCGAATAATCCGCACATGCTGCGCGCATGACAGCAAACCTGATGCAGCGTCAGCTGACGAGACGTCAAATCCTGGGCATGGTTGCCCTGCAGACGGCGGCCGCGGCCGGCCTGACCCGTATCGGCCTCCAGTCCGCCCACGCGGCCGAGCCCGACGCAGTCGAATCCTCCCCCGCCATCGTGGTCGGTTCCGGCTACGGCGGCGCCGTCGCCGCCCTCCGCCTCGGCCAGGCCGGCATCCGCACCGTCGTCCTCGAGATGGGCCGCCTCTGGAACGCCCCCGGCTCCGACGGCAAGGTCTTCTGCAACACCGCCAACCCGGACCAGCGCTCCATGTGGTTCCGCAGCCGCACCGAGGCGCCCCTGGCCACGTTCCTGTGGCTGGACGTCGTCAACAAGAACATCACCCCGTATCCCGGCGCCCTGGACCGCGTGCACTTCGACAACATGTCCGTGTACGTCGGGCGCGGAGTCGGCGGCGGCTCGCTGGTCAACGGCGGCATGGCGGTCACCCCGCTCCAGTCGTACTTCGCCGAGCAGTTCCCCACCGTGGACGCGGCCGAGATGTACAACACGTACTTCCCGCGCGCCCGTTCCATGCTGGGCGTCAACACCGTCGACCCCACGTGGTTCGAGTCGACCGAGTGGTACCAGTTCACCCGGACCTCCCGTAAGGCCGCGGCCAACACCGGCCTGAAGACCACCTTCGTGCCCAACGTCTACGACTTCGACTACATGCAGCGCGAGGCGGCCGGTACGGCGACCAAGTCCGCGCTCGCGCAGGAGGTCATCTACGGCAACAACTACGGCAAGCGGAGCCTCGACAAGACGTACCTGGCCTCCGCGCTCGGCACCGGGAACGTCACCATCCACACCCTGGAGCGGGTCAAGGCCGTCAGTCGGGCGAGCGACGGGAGCTGGACCCTGACCGCCGACCGGATCGACAACACCGGCGCGGTCGTCGAGACCAAGCAGTACAGCTGCACGTACCTCTTCCTCGGCGGCGGCAGCCTCGGCACCACCGAACTCCTCGTCCGGGCAAGGGAGACGGGCACCCTGCCCGCGCTGGACGCCAGCGTCGGCGCCGGCTGGGGGACCAACGGCAACACCATGCTCGGACGCGCCAACCACATCTGGGACACCACCGGTGCCAACCAGTCGACCATGCCGGTCATGGGCATCGACGACTGGGCCAACACCGACAACCCGGTCTTCGCGGAGATCGCCCCGCTGCCCATCGGGTTCGAGACCTGGGTCAGCCTGTACCTGGCGATCACCAAGAACCCCGAGCGGGCGAGGTTCAGCTACGACTCGGCGAGCGACGGGGTCAAGCTCGGCTGGAGCGCCGCCCAGAGCGCAGTCTCCGTCGCCATGGCCAAGAAGCTGTTCGACCGGATCAACTCGGCCAACGCCACGATCTACCGCTACGACCTGTTCGGCTCGTCGAGCAAGATCTTCGCCGACGACTTCTGCTACCACCCGCTGGGCGGCTGCGTGCTCGGCAGGGCGACCGACAACTACGGCCGGGTGAAGGGGTATTCGAAGCTGTACGTCACCGATGGCTCGCTCGTGCCCGGGTCGATCGGCGTGAACCCGTTCGTGACGATCACCGCGCTCGCCGAACGGACGATGGCGCGGGTCCTCGCCGAGGACACCGCGCCATGACGATCCGTCAAGGGGCCCGCTACTTCGCGTAGATGGCCTCGATCTCGGCCGCGTAGTCCTTCGCCACCACATTGCGCTTGAGCTTCAGGGACGGCGTGAGGTGGCCCGACTCCTCCGTGAACTGGGAGGACAGAATGCGGAACTTCCGCACCGATTCCGCCTTCGACACCGCGGCGTTGCCGTCGTCGATTGCCGACTGGATCGCGGCCTGCAGGTCCGCGTCCTCGCGCAGCGACGCCGCGGTGGAGCCCGCCGGCTTGCCGTGCTCGTCGGCCCAGCGGCCCAGGAACTCCTCGTCGATGGTGACCAGCGCGCCCACGAACGGCCGCCCGTCGCCCACCACCATGCACTCGGCCACCAGCGCATGCGCCCGGATGCGGTCCTCGATCACGGCCGGGGCGACGTTCTTGCCGCCCGCGGTGACGATGATCTCCTTCTTGCGGCCGGTGATCCTGAGGTAGCCGTCCTCGTCGAGGGTGCCGATGTCACCGGTGTGGAACCAGCCGTCGGCCAGCGCCTCCGCGGTCGCCGCCTCGTTGTTCCAGTACCCCTTGAACAGGTGCTCGCCGTGCAGCAGCACCTCGCCGTCGTCCGCGATACGGATCACCGAACCGGGCAGCGGCTGCCCGACCGTACCGATCTTCTGGCGGTCCCAGGGGTTGAAGGCGGTGGCGGCACAGGACTCGGTCAGGCCGTAGCCCTCCAGGACCGAGAAGCCGATGCCGCGGAAGAAGTGGCCCAGGCGCTCGCCCAGCGGGGCGCCGCCGGAGATGGCGTACTCGCCGCGGCCGCCGAGCACCGCGCGCAGCTTGCTGTAGACGAGCTTGTCGAACGTCTTGTACTTGATCTTCAGACCGAGCGACGGGCCCGCCGGGGTGTCCAGCGCGCGGCTGTACGCGATCGCCGTGTCCGCCGCCTTGTCGAAGATCTTGCCCTTGCCGTCCGCCTGCGCCTTGGCGCGTGCGCTGTTGTACACCTTCTCGAAGACGCGCGGCACACCGAGGATCAACGTCGGCCGGAAGGAGGCCAGTTCGTCGGTGAGGTTCTTGATGTCCGGGACCAGGCCCAGCTTGATCGGCGCCATCATCGGCGCGATCTGCACCAGCCGGCCGAAGACGTGCGCGAGCGGCAGGAAGAGCAGCACGGAGCAGTCGCCGGTGCGGAACAGCGGGCGCAGCCGCTCCACGATGTTGCCGCACTCGGCGAAGAAGCTGCGGTGGGTGAGCACACAGCCCTTGGGGCGGCCTGTGGTGCCGGAGGTGTAGACGATCGTCGCCGGGTCGTCGGCCCGCGCCAGCGAGCTGCGGTCCTCGACCATCGCGTCAGTGACGTCCTTGCCGAGGTTGCCCAGCTCCTCGAGCGCGCCGGCCTCGATCTGCCACACGTGCTTGAGGGCGGGCAGCGACTCGCGCACCGACTCGACGGCGGCCGTGTGGTTGTCCAGCTCGACGATCATGGCGGTCGCGCCCGAGTCGGACAGGATCCACTGCACCTGCTCCGGCGAGCTGGTCTCGTACACCGGCACGGTGACCGCGCCCGCGCTCCAGATCGCGAAGTCCAGCAGCGTCCACTCGTAACGGGTGCGGGACATCAGGCCGACCCGGTCGCCGGGCTGGACGCCGGAGGCGATGAGCCCCTTGGCGGCCGCGTGCACCTCGGCCAGGAAGGTCGTGGCCGTCACGTCCTGCCACTGGCCGCCCACCTTGCGGGCGATCACGGCCACGTCGGGATGCTGCGCGGCGTTTCTACGGACGATGTCGGTGAGGTTGCCGTCCGCAGGGACCTCGTACAAAGCCGGAAGGCTGAACTCGCGCAAGACTGCTGCTCCTAATAAGGCGCCGGCGCCACGACGTTGTGTGATGCGACGGTGGGTCCAAGGCTCGGGCAGGTACTCAGAGATTCAGTGGTTGAAATACTGAGCACGACTGGACTGCCCGGACGTTACCCGCCGGTATGGCTTCTTCGACAGGGGGTCCCGGCGAGATGTTCGCTGCGTCACACAGGTTGGTGTTCCTACGCGTACGGTAGTCCACCCGCTAACTGACCGGCCAGTAACGGCAGGACCGGCCGCCACTGTTCACGTACACCCCACACGCTTACCCTTGATCGCCATGGCATCCACACCACCCGGCAACCGCAGGACGCGTGTCCATGTGGTCAGCGACGTGCACGGCAACGCCCGTGACCTGGCCCGAGCCGGCGAGGGTGCCGATGCCTTGATCTGCCTGGGCGACCTGGTCCTCTTTCTCGACTACGCCGACCACTCGCGCGGGATCTTCCCCGACCTGTTCGGCCAGGAGAACGCCGACCGCATCGTCGAGCTGCGCACCGCCCGCCGCTTCGAGGAGGCACGGGAGTTCGGGGCCCGGCTGTGGGGCGGCATCGGCGCGGACCGGGCCGCCGCGATCGAGCAGGCGGTGCGCAAGCAGTACGCCGAGATGTTCGCCGCGTTCCCGACACCGACGTACGCCACCTACGGCAACGTCGACATGCCGCCACTGTGGCCGGAGTACGCCGGTCCGGGGACGACCGTGCTCGACGGCGAGCGCGTGGAGATCGGCGGCCGCACCTTCGGCTTCGTCGGCGGCGGCCTCAAATCCCCCATGCGCACCCCGTACGAGATCAGCGACGAGGAGTACGCGGCGAAGATCGAGGCCGTGGGCGAGGTGGACGTGCTGTGCACACACATCCCGCCGGAGGTGCCCGAGCTGGTCTACGACACGGTGGCCCGCCGTTTCGAACGGGGCAGCCGTGCGCTGCTGGACGCGATCCGCCGCACCCGCCCCCGGTACGCGCTGTTCGGCCACGTCCACCAGCCGCTGGTGCGGCGGATGCGGATCGGGGTCACGGAGTGCGTGAACGTAGGGCACTTCGCGGGGACCGGGAAGCCCTGGGCGCTTGAATGGTGAATGAACGCAGGTGGGGGTGAAGGCGGGCGCTCACGTGCGCGGTAGCCTTCACGCTGCACACACGTGCGCACCACGACCTGAGTACCGGCCCGCATCTGGAGGAGCCACAGCGATGGCGGAACACACCAGCTCGAGCATCACGATCGAGGCGGCACCGGCCGACGTCATGGGGGTGATCGCAGACTTCGCCCGCTATCCGGACTGGACCGGCGAGGTGAAGGAGGCGGAGGTCCTCGAGACGGACACCCAGGGCCGCGCCGAGCAGGTCCGCCTCGTCATGGACGCGGGCGCGATCAAGGACGACCAGGTGCTGGCGTACACCTGGACCGGCGAGAACGAGGTCTCCTGGACCCTGGTCAAGTCGCAGATGCTGCGGTCGCTCGACGGCTCGTACATCTTGAAGGCGGCGGGTGCGGGGGCTACCGAGGTCACCTACCAGCTGACCGTGGACGTCAAGATTCCGATGCTGGGGATGATCAAGCGGAAGGCCGAGAAGGTCATTATCGACCGGGCGTTGGCGGGGCTGAAGAAGCGGGTGGAGTCGGGGGAGAAGTAGGGTTTCGCCGCGGGGGTGCCTGTGGGGCGCCGGGTGCGGGTTCGTTGTGGCTGGTCGCGCAGTTCCCCGCGCCCCTGAGGGGGTCTCGGTTACCGTTCAGCCTCATGCGCACCATCCTGATCACCGGTCCTGGCGGCAGCGGCCGTACCACAGTTGCTGCTGCCACCGCTCTGGCCGCCGCCCGCGACGGCATTCGGACTCTCGTTCTCAGCGCCGACCGCACGGACACCCTGGGTGCGGCCCTCGGCGCGACGACAGGCCCGGCGCCCACCCGCGTCGCCCCGAACCTCACCGCCTGGCGCCCAGACGCGACCGCCGGGTTCCGGGACGATCTCAGCGCCTTCCAGGAACGCGCAGCCAACGTCCTCGATCTTCTCGGCGCCTCCCGACTGGACGCCGAGGAGGTCACCCCCCTCCCCGGTGCCGAGGAGCTCACTCTCCTGCGTGCCCTCCGGGACGCGGCCCTCGCGGAGGCCCACGACCTCCTGGTCGTCGACCTCCCGCCGACCTCGCAGGCGCTCGCCCTCCTCGCCCTGCCCGAAGAGCTGCGCCGCTATCTGCGCCGACTGCTTCCGCCCGAGCGGCAGGCGGCCCGCGCCCTGCGTCCCGTTCTCGGGCGGCTGGCCGGTGTCCCCATGCCCTCGGAATGGCTGTACGAGACGGCCGCCCGCTGGGACACCGAGCTCGGCGCCGTCGAGGCGGTCCTCGCCGACCGGGACACCGTCGTACGGCTGGTCGCCGAACCGGGGCCGGCCGGGGCCGACGCCGTACGCTCCGCCGGGCTCGCCCTCGCCCTGCGCGGCCTGCGCCCCGACGCCCTGGTCGCCAACCGGGTGCTGCCCGAGGCCTCCGGCGGCTGGCTCTCCGGGCTCGTCGCCCAGCAGCGCAAGGTCCTGGAGGAGTGGCAGGAGTCGTACGGCATCCGGCCGGTCTCCCACCTCGGCCGCGACCCGCGCGGCACGGACGACCTCGCCGCGCTCGCCGTCCCCGGTGGCCTGGACGTCAACGACACGACCTCCACCGTCGAGTGGCCCGTCGTCGACCGGCTCGCCGACGACGGCGTGCTCGTCTGGCACATCCCCCTGCCCGGCGCCATACGCGACGACCTGGACCTCATCCGGCGCGGCGACGAACTCGTCGTCGCGGCAGGCCAGTTCCGCCGTATCGTCCCGCTTCCGTCCGCCCTGCGCCGCTGCACCGTGGACGGGGCCGCGCTGCGCGAGGGCGAGCTGCGCATCCGGTTCGTGCCCGACCCGGATCTGTGGCCGGAGAGGCCGTGAACCACGTACGCCCATTCGGGTAACGTCGTAGAGACGAACCGTAGTCAGGAGGTCGTCATGAGCGAAGAGCTCCCCCCGTCCGACGCCGGTCAGCACGAGGTGATCGACGAGGTGCGGGCGACCGACGCCGACGCCTGGGCGAAGGCGTGTGCCGAGGACCTCGCGGCGGAGAAGGCCCGCCGCCGCGCCGAGTACGGCCCGCCGCCGGGCTCGGCCGCCGAGGAACTGCGCAAGCTCGTCGATGCCGTCTCGGAGAAGCTGTCGTCGATCCAGTCGCCGCTGCTCGGCTCCGTCGCCGGACCGGCCGCCCAGCAGGTGGTGAAGCAGGTCGTCCAGCAGGCGAAGGCCGCGGTCGAGCCCGTCATCGAACGCAATCCGGACGTCTTCGACCACCTCGCGGCCGCGGGCAACGAACTGCTCGCCGCCTACCGCTCCGCGGTCCAGGCCCAGGAACAGCGCTGGACGACCCGCACGACGGACCTGCAGAAGGATCTCGACGAGCGCCGGGACGGCGACGAGGGCGGCACCGGACCTGGGCAACGCATCGACCTGGACTGACTCCTCCCCAGGACCCCTCCCTCACGCCCTTCCCCCGGCCCCGTCCGTTTCCCGCCTGCCCGCCGAGTGGACGCCGAGGCCTTGGCGCACGGGCCTCGGGTACGGTTGGCCGTAGCGGGGCTCGACCGAAACTGAGGGATTCATGGGACTCACCATCGGCGTCGATATCGGCGGCACGAAGATCGCGGCCGGCGTGGTCGATGAGGAAGGCAACATCCTCTCGACGCACAAGGTGCCGACCCCGGGCACGCCCGAGGCGATCGTGGATGCCATCGCCTCCGCCGTTGAGGGCGCACGCGCCGGGCACGAGATCGTCGGCGTGGGCATCGGTGCGGCCGGTTACGTCAACCGTCAGCGCTCGGAGGTCTACTTCGCGCCCAACATCGACTGGCGCAACGAGCCGCTGAAGGAGAAGGTCGAGGCCCGCGTGGGCCTGCCGGTCGTCGTGGAGAACGACGCCAACGCGGCCGCATGGGGCGAGTACAAGTTCGGCGCCGGCAAGGGCCACCGCAACGTCATCTGCATCACCCTCGGCACCGGCCTCGGCGGCGGCATCATCATCGGCAACAAGCTGCGCCGCGGGCACTACGGCGTGGCCGCCGAGTTCGGCCACATCCGCATGGTGCCGGACGGCCTGCTGTGCGGCTGCGGCAGCCAGGGCTGCTGGGAGCAGTACGCCTCCGGGCGCGCCCTCGTCAGATACGCCAAGCAGCGCGCCAACGCCACCCCCGAGGCCGCCGACATCCTCCTCGGCCTCGGCGACGGCAGCCCCGAAGGCATCGAGGGCAAGCACATCTCCATGGCCGCCCGCCAGGGCGACCCGGTCGCCGTCGACTCCTACCGCGAGCTCGCCCGCTGGGCCGGCGCGGGCCTCGCCGACCTGGCCTCCCTCTTCGACCCCTCCGCCTTCATCGTCGGCGGCGGCCTCTCGGACGAGGGCGAACTGGTCCTCGACCCGATCCGCAAGTCCTACAAGCGCTGGCTGGTCGGCGGCAACTGGCGCCCGGTGGCCGAGGTCATCGCCGCCCAGCTGGGCAACAAGGCGGGACTGGTCGGCGCGGCGGACCTGGCCCGAGAGCCGGACCCCATCATGTGAGGTTCGCCTTCCGAGGTGCGGTCACTGCACGCTTTCAGGGGCGCGGGGCTCTGTAAATATGCGGCTCCGCCGCGTGGGCGCGACAAGCCACGACGGACCGGCAGTCGCACACGAGCCTCGCGCCCCTGTCCATTGGGCGTAGATTGATCCACATGGAGCCGCTCCCCAACTCCCGCACGGAACCGGACGGTTCCGCCGTCATCCGAGTCCTCAGCTACAACATCCGCTCAATGCGGGACGACACTCAGGCCCTGGCCAGGGTGATCACCGCCTGCGCCCCCGACCTGGTCCTCATCCAGGAAGCCCCCCGCTTCTTCCGCTGGCGCAAGAAACTCTCCCGTCTGGCAGCGGCCTCCGGCCAAGTGATCCTCACCGGCGGCGCCACGGCCTCGGGCCCGGCGATCCTCTGCACCCTCCGGGCAACCGTCGAGCGGACCGAGGACGTCCTCCTCCCGCTCACCCCCGGCCTGCACCGCCGCGGCTTCGCCACCGCAGTGGTCGGTTTCGGCGGCGCCCGCCTCGGCGTGCTCAGCTGCCACCTCTCCCTGCAGGCGGACGAGCGGTACGAACAGGGCGGCATGCTCCTCGACCGCCTGGCCGGCCTCGGGGTGGAGCACGCGATCGCGGGCGGCGACCTCAACGACCGCCCCACGGGCCGCACCTTCAGCCGCCTCGCCGACGGGCTGCAGGACTGCCGGGCCACGGCCCCCTGGGGCAGCGAGTACACCTGGACGCCCCCGAACCCGTACCAGCGGATCGACGCGATCTTCGCCACCAAGGACATCGAGGTGCTCGGCTGCGGCGTCCCGCTCGGCCATCCCGGGGTGACGGAGGCAGACCTGAGGGCGGCCACGGACCACTTTCCGGTCCTGGCCGCCCTCAAGATCCCTGCCGGCGACATCCCTGCCGGTTAGACGACGGCTCCGCGCCCCGGATCGTCGTCGTCCTCGTCGTCCGTCTTCATCCGCATCACCAGCGTGGCGAAACCGCCCAGGAAGCCGCCGATGCCGAGCGTGGCCAGCCACCAGGTCATGTCCCAGCTGAGCAGCACCGCAAGCAGGAGCAGGATCGGGCCGCCGATCACCCCCAGCCAGGCGAACTTCGCCGTCGCGTCGGCGGTGGGCAGCGGCGGCGGCTCCGGCGGTACGAAGTGGCCCTCGTCGTCCTCGTCGAAGTCGTCCTCGGACGGCTCGGCGGCCGCGTAGTCGCGCGGGCCGACGCCGGGCGCGAAGGAGACGGAGCCGCCCAGGGGCCCCTTGGGCTTCTCCTGCTTCGGCGCGTCACCCTCGGAGTCGTCGTTGGTCTCCGGCTCGGGCAGCGCCAGGTCCTCGACCGACTTGAAGGGCTTGGTGCCCGGCGGGTCCTTCGGCTCGTCGCCGTAACCGGCGACGATCGCGGCCCACGCGGCGTCCTCGTCGAAGGGGACGCCCTGCTCCTCCGGCTCGCGGTCCTCGCGGTCCGAGTCGTGCTCAGCCACCTGCGGCCGTCCCTTCCTTGCCGACACTGGGTGCGAGCCGGCCGATGAACGCGAGGCTCTCTTCGAAAATCCGGTTCGCATCGTGGTCCAACGTCGCCACGTGGTAGCTCTGTTCCAGCAGGATCTCCGTCACGTCCCTCGACGAGACCCGGCCGAGGATCCGCGCCGAGTCGGCCGGCGGCACGACGTGGTCCTGCGGGCTGCGCAGGACCAGCAGCGGCTGTGTGACCTGCGGCAGTTCGCCGTCGACCAGCCGGAAGAAGGTGCGCAGGGAGTGCGCCGCGTGCAGCGGCACCCGGTCGTAGCCCAGCTCGGCGCTGCCCTCCTTCGCGATGTCGCTGGCGATCCCCTTCGTCGTCCGCACGAGATGGCGGGCCACCGGAAGGGCGTACGGGGAAAAGCCGTGCATGCGGTTCGCCGGGTTGACGACCACCACGCCGCCGACCGCCTCCCCGTGCTTCGCCGCCAGGCGCAGCGCCAGAGTGGCGCCCATGGACAGGCCGGCCACGAACACCTCGCTGCAGCGCTCGCGCAGGGACCGCAGCTCGCGGTCCACCTCGGCGTACCAGTCCTGCCAGCCGGTGACCTGCATGTCCTCCCAGCGGGTGCCGTGCCCGGGCAGCAGCGGCAGCGACACCGTGAGACCGTGCGCGGCGAGATACTCGGCCCAGGGGCGCAGCGACTGGGGGGAACCGGTGAAGCCGTGGCAGAGGAGGACGCCGACCTCCCCGCCCTCATGGCGGTACGGCTCGGCTCCAGGAAGGACCGGCACCTTCGGTCTCCTGTTCATGAGAGTGACGTGAAGTCCAGGTGCTTCACCGTACGCGACGGCACTGACACCGACCAGGGTCGTCGGCTCCTTTGACAGTGCTCCGGGTTAAGGTCTGATCGACGGAAACAGGAGGCACTCGGTTGTTGTACGGCACGATGAAGGTTGCCATCGGGGGACCGCTGAAGGTCGCCTTCAGGCCCTGGGTGGAAGGCCTCGAGAACATTCCGGCGGAGGGCGCCGCCATCCTGGCGAGCAATCATCTCTCCTTCTCCGACTCGTTCTTCCTGCCCGCGGTCCTCGACCGCAAGGTCACGTTCATCGCCAAGGCCGAGTACTTCACCACGCCCGGCGTGAAAGGCCGTCTGACGGCCGCCTTCTTCAAGGGCGTCGGCCAGCTCCCGGTGGACCGCTCCGGTGCGCGCGGCGCGGGCGAGGCGGCGATCAAGAGCGGCATGGAAGTCCTCGAGCGCGGTGAGCTGTTCGGCATCTACCCGGAGGGCACGCGCTCGCCCGACGGCCGCCTCTACCGCGGCAAGCCCGGCGGCCTCGCGCGCGTGGCGCTCGCCACCGGCGCCCCGGTCATCCCGGTCGCGATGATCGACACGGAGAAGATCCAGCCGCCGGGGAAGGTCATGCCCAAGCTGATGCGCCCAGGCATCCGTATCGGCAAGGCCCTCGACTTCGGCCGCTACCAGGGCATGGAGCACGACCGCTTCGTGCTCCGCGCGGTCACCGACGAGGTCATGTACGAGATCATGAAGCTCTCCGGCCAGGAGTACGTCGACATCTACGCGACCGCGGCCAAGCGGCAGATCGCGGAGGCGGCGAAGGCCGAGAAGGAACAGGCCAAGAAGGAACAGGCCAAGAAGGAGAAGTCCGGGGCCTAGGCTCTCGGTCGAGGGGGGTGGGGGACATGCCCAAGCGCGAGCGTGTCATCAGGATGTCGGTCGAGCAGCCGCTGTGGCGTGCGCTCACCGCGTACCGGGTGCTCACGATGCTGTACGCGGTCGGCCTGTTCGCCACCGCCTACGACGAGTACGACCATGCGGGCATCGCCATCGTCTACTACGTCGTCCTGTTCGTGTGGACGCTCGCCACCCTGCCCCGCGTCCAGAGCGCGGTCGCCTGTACCAAGCGCTTCCTCGCCGTCGACCTCGCCATCGCGCTCACCGGCGTCCTCCTCACCCCGCTGGCCGCCAACGACCAGCACATCCAGAGCGGCGGCCCCACCCTGCCGTCGATATGGACCGCAGGCTCGGTCCTCGCGTACGCCATCAAGGGCGGCTGGCGCTGGGCCGCGTTCGCGTCCACGCCGGTTGCCGCCGCCAACCTGATCGAGCGCGGCCACCCGGCCCGCGACACCGTCCACAACGTGATCCTCGTCTGGGTCGCCTCCATCGCCATCGGCTACGTCGTCGAGGTCGCCCGCGCCTCCGAGCGCACCCTCGCCCGCGCCCTGGAGATCGAGGCCGCGACCAGGGAGCGGGAGCGGCTGGCCCGCGACATCCACGACGGTGTGCTGCAGGTGCTGGCCATGGTGCAGCGGCGGGGCGCGGTTCTCGGCGGCGAGGCGGCCGAGCTGGGCCGGATGGCCGGCGAGCAGGAGGTCGCGCTGCGCACCCTGGTCTCCGGCGGGCTGGTGCCGGTCTCCCGGGTGTCGGAGGACGCCGCCGAGGGAGCGGTCGTACGGGCCGTGGAGGAGCCGTCGTACGACGAGGACGGGCCGGTGGACCTGCGGGCGCTGCTCGCCCCGTACGCCTCCGCGAAGGTGAGCTTCGCCGAACCGGGAGCCGCCGTACTGCTGCCCAGGGCCGCCGCGAAGGAGCTGGCCGCGGCCGTCGGCGCCGCCCTGGACAACGTGCGCAAGCACGGCGGCGAGCACGCGCGCGCGTGGATCCTCGTCGAGGACGAGCCGGGCGAGGTCGTGGTGACCGTACGGGACGACGGCCCCGGCATCCCCGAGGGGCGGCTCGCGCAGGCCGAGGGGGAGGGGCGGCTCGGTGTCGCCCTGTCGATCCGGGGCCGGCTGCGCGAGCTCGGCGGCAGTGCGGAACTGATCTCGGTGCCCGGGCAGGGCACGGAGGTCGAACTGAAAGTACCGAAGGACGCGAAGGACCCACGGGGCAAGGCGGGGCGACGATGACGGATTCCACCATCGAGCAGCAGGGGCGGATCAAGGTCATGGTGGTCGACGACCATCCCATGTGGCGCGACGCCGTCGCCCGCGACCTGGCCGAGTCCGGCTTCGACGTGGTCGCCACCGCGGGCGACGGCGACCAGGCCGTGCGCCGCGCCAAGGCCGCCGCCCCCGACGTGCTCGTCCTCGACCTCAACCTGCCCGCCAAGCCCGGCGTCCAGGTCTGCAAGGAGCTCGTCGGCCACAACCCTGCGCTGCGCGTCCTCGTGCTGTCGGCGAGCGGGGAGCACGCCGACGTCCTGGAGGCCGTGAAGTCCGGAGCCACCGGCTATCTGCTGAAGTCGGCGTCCACCGACGAGCTGCTGGACGCGGTGCGCCGCACGGCCGTCGGCGACCCGGTGTTCACGCCGGGCCTGGCCGGACTGGTCCTCGGCGAGTACCGCCGCCTCGCCTCCGAGCCCGCGCCCGCCCCGGACACCGACCAGCCGGGCGCCCCGCAGCTCACCGACCGCGAGACCGAGGTGCTGCGGCTGGTCGCCAAGGGCCTGAGCTACAAGCAGATCGCCGAACGCCTGGTCATCTCCCACCGCACGGTCCAGAACCACGTCCAGAACACCCTGGGCAAGCTCCAGCTGCACAACAGGGTGGAGCTCGTCCGGTACGCCATAGAGCGCGGACTTGACGACGAGTAAACCAACCGCCCGCTGATTCACCGGAATTGCCCTTCCCGCCCATCCCTCTGTGACCTGGATCACCATTAGCGTGGCTGTCACCAGGCAACTGCGGCGAAGGGACATTTCCATGCGGGTCGGAGTACTGACCGGAGGCGGCGACTGCCCCGGACTCAACGCCGTCATCCGGGGCATCGTCCGCAAGGGCGTGCAGGAGTACGGCTACGACTTCGTCGGCTACCGGGACGGCTGGCGCGGACCGCTCGAAGGCGACACCGTGCGCCTCGACATCCCCGCGGTGCGCGGCATCCTGCCCCGCGGCGGCACCATCCTCGGCTCCTCGCGCACGAATCCGCTGAAGCAGGAGAACGGCATCCGCCGTATCAAGGAGAACCTCGCCAAGCAGGAGGTCGAGGCGCTCATCGCGATCGGCGGCGAGGACACCCTGGGCGTGGCGGCACGCCTCACCGACGAGTACGGCGTCCCGGTCGTCGGCGTACCGAAGACCATCGACAACGACCTGTCCGCCACCGACTACACCTTCGGCTTCGACACCGCGGTCGGCATCGCCACGGAGGCCATCGACCGCCTGCACACCACCGCCGAGTCGCACATGCGCGTCCTGGTCTGCGAGGTGATGGGCCGGCACGCCGGCTGGATCGCCCTCCACTCCGGCCTCGCGGGCGGCGCCAACGTCATCCTCATTCCCGAGCAGCGCTTCGACCTGGACCAGGTGTGCGCCTGGATCACCTCCCGCTTCAAGGCCTCGTACGCCCCGATCGTGGTCGTGGCGGAGGGCGCCATGCCGAAGGACGGCGACGTGGTCCTCAAGGACGAGTCGCTGGACTCCTTCGGGCACGTGCGCCTGTCCGGCGTCGGCGAATGGCTGGCGAAGGAGATCGAGAAGCGCACCGGCAAGGAGGCCCGCACGACCGTCCTCGGCCACATCCAGCGCGGCGGCACCCCCAGCGCCTTCGACCGCTGGCTCGCCACCCGCTTCGGCCTGCACGCCATCGAGGCAGTCCACGACGGCGACTTCGGCAAGATGGTCGCCCTGCGCGGCACCGACATCGTCCGTGTCCCGATCGCGGAGGCCACGGCCAAGCTGAAGACGGTGGATCCGGAGCTGTACGAGGAGGTCGGGGTCTTCTTCGGCTGACGGGATCCGCACCGGCGCGCGGGTTATGGGCCGTATATTCGGCCCATAACCCAACAGAACGGGAGCCGTTTCGTGGAAATCCTGGCCTTCGGCGTGCAGGCGGACGAGCAGCCCCTGATCGAGCGTGCCTTCCGCGGCCACCACGAGGTCCGCTGCCTGGACGTCTTCCTCAACGAGGACACCGCCCCCATCGCGGCCGGCTACGAGTGCCTCTCCACCAGCGTCAACGCCGAACTCGGCGCGCGCGTCCTGGAGGTCCTCTCGGCGGGCGGCACGCGGATGATCGCCCAGCGTTCCACCGGCTTCAACAACATCGACCTCAAGGCAGCCGAGCGCCTCGGCATGACGGTCGCCCGGGTCTCGTACTACTCGCCGTACTCGGTCGCCGAGTTCGCCTGGACCCTTGCCATGGCCGTCAACCGCCGCATCGTGCGCGCCTCCACGCGCACGCGTGACTTCGACTTCCGCCTCGACGGCCTGATGGGCCGCGACATGCACGGCCGCACCGCCGGCGTGCTCGGCACCGGCAAGATCGGCGAGGCGTTCACCCGGATCGCCCACGGCTTCGGCATGCGGCTGCTCGGCTGGGACGTCGCAGAGAACCCCGTCTGTATGGAACTCGGCATGAAGTACGTCCCCAAGGAGCAGTTGCTCGCCGAGTCCGACCTGGTCACCCTGCACGTCCCGCTGATGCCGCAGACCCAGCACCTCATCGACGCCGACGCCCTCAAGTCGATGAAGGACGACGCGATCCTGGTCAACTCCAGCCGCGGCGGCCTGATCGACACCGCGGCCCTCGTCGCCGAACTGCGCGAGGGCCGCTTCACGGGTGTCGGACTGGATGTCTACGAGGCGGAGGCGGGGCTCTTCTACGTCGACCGGTCCCTGGAGGCGATCGAGGACGACACCCTGGCCCGTCTGGTCACCTTCCCGAACGTCCTGGTCAGCTCCCACCAGGCGTACTACACCGAGGACGCCGTCGGCCAGATCATCGACGCCACGGTCAAGAACGTCCTCGACTACAAGACCGGCCGCCGCTCCGAGAACGTGCTCGTCCCGCGCAGCTGACCCACCAACTCCCGTACGACGTCAGCGCCGTTGAGCGTCAGGACCGACTCCGGGTGGAACTGCACGCCGACGAAGCCGGGGCCCCGCACGGCATGGACCTCGCCGTTGCCGGCCCGGCAGATCTCGACGTCGTGCGCGGCCAGCTCCCCGGCCGCCTCGTCGTCGCAGCGCGCCACGAAGCTGTTGTAGAAGCCGACGGTCTCCGTCCGTCCGAACAGCTCGATCGTCGTCTGCGCTCCCTGGTACGGCACTTCCTTGCGCACGATCTCCAAGCCCAGCTCGGCCGCGATCAGCTCGTGCCCGAGGCAGACACCGAGGACGCCGTGCCGGTGCTCACGGATGACCCGCGCCGTGAGGTCCCGCAGGAACCGCATCTTGGGGTCGTCCAGGTCGGACGGGTCCCCGGGGCCGGGGCCCAGGACGACTGGCCCCTCGTGTGCGAGCACGGCCTCCCGCAGCCCGGGTTCGTCGTAGCGCCTGACGGTCACCTCGAGCCCGCTCGACCGCAGTACATGCGCGAGCATCGCGGTGAAGGTGTCCTCCCCGTCGACGACCAGGGCGTGTCCGGTGAGCTCCGCACCCTTTTTGGGGGCTTCCTGCATCCGCAGCCAGAAGGGGGCCAGCGAGGCCCGGCGCCCGTCGAGCGCTGCACGCACGCGTGGGTCGTCGGCGAGACGCACGCGCGCGTGCTCCTCGCGCGGCCGTGACGGACGTACGCCCAGGGCCGCCAGCACACCCGCCGCCTTCGCATGCGTCTCCGCGACCTCGCTCGCCGGGTCCGAGCCGCGCACCAGGGTGGCGCCGACCGGCACCCGCAGCCGCCCGTCCGCGGCGATGTCGGCGGTGCGGATGAGGATGGGGGAGTCGAGGGTCTGTGCGCCGCCGGAGTCCCGGCCGAGGAGCGCCAGAGCGCCGGCGTAGTAGCCGCGCCCGCCGACCTCGTGCCGCTCGATGACCCGGCAGGCGTTCTGCACGGGCGAGCCGGTGACGGTGGCCGCGAACATGGTCTCCTTCAGCACCTCCCGCACATCGAGCGTGGACTTCCCGCGCAACTCGTACTCGGTGTGCGCGAGATGGGCCATCTCCTTCAGCCGCGGGCCGACGACGACCCCGCCCATGTCGCCGACGGTGCACATCATCTTGAGCTCCTCGTCGACGACCATCGACAACTCCTCGATCTCCTTGCCGTCGGCGAGAAAGTCGAGCAGGTGATCGGCGGTCGGCCCCTCGGCGGGATATCGGTACGTCCCGCTGATCGGGTTCATGACGACAGTGCCGCCGGACATCCGGACGTGCACCTCGGGGCTGGCACCGACCAGGGTCCGCTCCCCGGTGTGCACGACGAACGTCCAGTACGCCCCCCGCTCGCCCTCCAGCAGCCGCCGGAACAGCGCGAGGGCGTCCCTGCGGGAGAACCCCGGGATCCCGCCCTCGTACGTCCGCCGGATCACGAAGTTGGCGCCCTCGCCCCGCCCGATCTCCTCCCGCAGCACCCGCCCGACGATCTCGCCGTACTCCTCGTCGTCGACGTCGAATCCGCCGCCCTCCACGCGCACGTCGTGCGCCGGGAGCTGCGCGAGGGCATCGGCGAGCGGGATCTCGTACGACTCCTCGGGGGTGAGGAAGGTCAGTGGCGTCCCGTCGTCGCGGACATCGAAGCCGCGTTCGCGGATCTGGCGGAAGGGGACGAGCGCGAGGCCCTCGTCGGGGAGGTCGGCGAGGCGGTCGTACGTCGTGACCGGGCCGAGGAGCAGCTCGACCGTGTGCTCGTCGTGGCCGGAGGTGCGGCGGCGGAGCAGGGCGAAGGGGCGGGGGTCGTGCAGGAGCCGTACGAGATCCATGGTTCCTCTTCCGTCGATGTCGACATCGGTATTGGTGAGGAACGACCCCGGAAACGCCGAAGGCCGCCCCTCGGGCGGCCTTCGCGAAGTCTTGCGTACGCGCAGTCAGTGGGCCGCCGGATGAGCGGTCCACCACCAGTTCTGGGTCGAAAGCGCGAACATGGCAGGCACCCTACCCGATGCGGTGGTGCCGGAGGTGCCAGCGCAGCCAGCGGCGCAGCCGGGAACGCCAGTCGGTACGCCACTTCTCGACATTGGGGTGGTCGGGGTAGATGAGACCGTGCTCACGCACATGGACCTCGTCGAAGCCCCGTAGGTCGGCCCACGTCACCACTTCCTGCATGCTTGCGAAAATTCCCACCTGTTTGCGCGCCTCGACGATCGAATTTGCGGTGACTAGGGAAACGTCGCACCAGTGTGCAATCAGTTCCGCTGATGCCTTGTTGAGGTCGACCAGCCCGCCGTCCGGCGGGTCCGTCATGGTGTTGTGCCGAGGCTCGAGTTGTTCGACATGCATTTGATGGGCTGTCTGGGGTTTCAGAGCCACCAGTTTCCGGACGTTGTAACGCTGTTCCCATTTGTTGCGATGCTTGAATTCCTCGGTCCCGAGCCGGCGCTGTGTGTACGCGAGATCGCGCAGCCGCGCCGCCCGCCCCGTCGAGACCGCCAGGCCCAGCAGGATCACGCTCCATCGCAGCTCCCCGACGGGCGCGAAGACGACGGCGAAGAAGCCGGCGACCCCCGCAGCGGCGAACGCCGCACCCTCCCGGCGCAACCGCCGCCACCCCAGCACCCGGGCCGCATGGAATACCGGAATTGCACCCAGCAGCCAGCCGAACGGGATGGTGACGAGGAAATACCAGCGGCCGTCCTGGCTCAAGTACCGGACGACGTCCCAGAATTCCACGCTCCGCTTTTTCACCCGTGTTCCCTTCGCGACCATGGGGAGCCGATGTTTGGTGCGGGGAATGTAGCGCCCGCCCTCGAATCGCAGAAGTCGGGAATTCGTGCAGGAAAGTTGAAGGCCGGATTTCGGTACGGAACGCGCCCCGCGGGATCGTTTCGGCAACATCCGTTGCGGTACCTCGGTAAATTGGCCGATTCCCGTCCCGGCCTCACGGCCCCACCGGTCGTCCCTCACGGCTCACCGGCCGTCTCACTTGCTGGGCGGCGGGTCATGCCGCGGACACGACCCCGTAATGTTTACGGGGTGACCGTGAACGCTAAGACCAGCGCGAGCGCTGGCAACACCTGGCGAGACCTGCCCGCGGCGCAGCAGCCCGAGTACCCCGACACCGAGGCTCTGCGCGCAGTGATCGCGGACCTCGAGTCGTATCCGCCGCTCGTCTTCGCGGGCGAGTGTGACCAGCTGCGCGCCCGGATGGCGGCCGTCGCCAAGGGAGAGGCGTTCCTCCTCCAGGGCGGCGACTGCGCCGAGGCCTTCGACGCGGTGTCCGCCGACCACATCCGCAACAAGCTCAAGACCCTGCTGCAGATGGGCGCCGTGCTGACGTACGCCGCCTCGGTGCCGGTCGTGAAGGTCGGCCGGATCGCCGGCCAGTACTCCAAGCCGCGTTCCAAGGGCACCGAGACGCGCGACGGCGTGACGCTGCCGACGTACCGCGGCGACTCGGTCAACGGCTTCGACTTCAACGAGAAGGCCCGGGTCCCGGACCCCGAGCGCCTGAAGCGGATGTACAACGCGTCCGCCTCCACGCTCAACCTGGTGCGCGCCTTCACCACCGGTGGGTACGCGGACCTGCGCCAGGTGCACGCCTGGAACCAGGACTTCGTGAAGTCCTCCCCGTCCGGTCAGCGCTACGAGCAGCTGGCCCGCGAGATCGACAACGCGCTGAACTTCATGCGGGCCTGCGGCACCGACCCGGAGGAGTTCAAGACCGTCGAGTTCTACTCCTCGCACGAGGCGCTGCTGCTCGACTACGAGTCGGCGCTGACCCGCGTGGACTCCCGCACCGGGCAGCTGTACGACGTCTCCGCGCACATGGTGTGGATCGGCGAGCGCACCCGGCAGCTGGACGGCGCGCACATCGAGTTCGCCTCGAAGATCCGCAACCCGATCGGCATCAAGCTCGGCCCGACGACGACGGCCGAGGATGCGCTGCAGTACATCGAGCGTCTCGACCCCGACCGTGAGCCGGGCCGGCTGACCTTCATCGTCCGCATGGGCGCCGACAAGGTCCGCGACAAGCTCCCCGAGCTGGTCGAGAAGGTCACCGCCTCCGGCGCCACCGTGGCCTGGGTGACCGACCCGATGCACGGCAACACCTTCGAGGCGGCCTCCGGCCACAAGACCCGCCGTTTCGACGACGTGCTGGACGAGGTCAAGGGCTTCTTCGAGGTCCACAAGGGCCTGGGCACCCACCCGGGTGGCATCCACGTCGAGCTCACCGGTGACGATGTCACCGAGTGCGTGGGCGGCGGCGACGAGATCTTCGTCGACGACCTGCACCAGCGCTACGAGACGGCCTGCGACCCTCGCCTGAACCGCAGCCAGTCCCTTGACCTGGCGTTCCTCGTCGCGGAGATGTACAGGGACCAGTGACGGGGGCACCTGTTACAGGAACGTGAATGGGGCGCGGATCACATACGATCCGCGCCCCGCTCCACTTTTGCGGCTCCCGAGCGACGGGTAAGGTTAGGTTAGCCTCACCGATCAAGAGGACACTCGGTAAATCGGTACGGCACGACTTATCGATCCCGGCGGGAGGTGAACCGCGTGTTCGTCTGTAGTTGCTTCGGCATTACAGAGCAGCAGGTCAAGAAGCACGCGGAGGACGGTGCCTGCACCCCCCGCCAGATAGCGTCCGCCTGCAAGGCGGGCACGGACTGCGGTTCGTGCGTACGCAGGATTCAGGCGCTGCTCGGCAGGGATGCGTGCCCGCGCCGGGAACTGGCCGACCGGGGCAAGCCGGTGCTCTCGGAGATCGCGGACCTCGATGAAGCCGCTTAGCTCTCCGGCTGCTCGATCAGCTGCGCGATGTAGAGCGCCTCGCCGAGCTTCTCGACCAGTTCCAGCTGGGTGTCGAGGTAGTCGATGTGGTGCTCCTCGTCCTCGAGGATCGACTCGAAGATGTTCGCGGACGTGACGTCGCCCTTCGTGCGCATGACGTCGATGCCGCGCTTGAGCCGGTCGATCGCCTCGACCTCGATCTGCCGGTCGGCCTCGAACATCTCCTTGACGGTCTGTCCCACGCGCACGTGGAAGAGCCGCTGGTAGTTCGGGAGCCCCTCCAGGAAGAGAATGCGGTCGGTGAGCACCTCCGCGTGCTTCATCTCGTCGAACGACTCGTGCCGCGTGTACTTGGCGAGCTTCGTCCAGCCGAAGTTCTCCTGCATCTTCGCGTGCAGAAAGTACTGGTTGATCGCGGTCAGCTCGCCGGTGAGCTGCTCGTTGAGGAATTCGATGACCTCGGGGTCGCCCTGCATCGCAGAGGCTCCTTCCAAGCGGGGGGAACTGGCAGGTTGCGCCGCATGATTGCACCGGCGGCGAAGATCGTCCAGTAAGTCTTCGCTTAGTAAGTAAGTGCATGCTTAGTGGTGATTGCCCCGGTTTGACGGGGCTGGTCAAGTGCACCGTCCGAGGTCTGTCAGGATGGAGTCATGGGTCAGCCGGTGGAGCGTGAATCGGGAGAACGCGATTCAGGAGGAGCAGTACAGTCCGAGCTTCCCCCGGGGCAGCGTCTGCAGCGCGGCTGGCCGGTCACGCATTACGGACCCGTCCCCAAGTTCCGCCCGGAGCGCTGGGAGTTCAGGGTCTTCGGCGCCACCGCGGACGGCGAGAAGCACTGCTGGACCCATGAGGAGTTCACGGCTCTGCCGTACACCACCGTCGTCGCCGACCTGCACTGCGTCACGAAGTTCAGCATGCTCGGCGCCGAGTGGGGCGGCATTCCGGCCCGTACGATCCTGCAGATCGCGCCGCCCGCACCCGCGGTCACCCATGTGATGGTGTGGGCCGAATACGGATTCAGTTCGAACCTCCGCCTGGCGGATTTCGCGTCCGAGCGGACCATCTTCGCCACCCACAAGGACGGCGAGCTGCTGACGGCGGAACACGGCTTCCCGCTGCGTCTCGTCGTGCCCCATCTGTACGCCTGGAAGGGCCCCAAGTGGGTGCGCGGCGTGGAGTACATGACCGCCGACCGCCGTGGCTTCTGGGAGGAACGCGGCTACCACAACGTCGGCGACCCGTGGAAGGAACAGCGCTACTCCTACCAGGAGGAGCCCGGGGACGGCCCCGAGCTCTGACTCCCGGCGTCTTTCGTGCACGTCAGTGGTACTGGTGCACCACCGCATGGCCCGCGCCGCGTCCGATCATCCACTTGTTGACGGGCGTCGTCACCACGAAGGCGAGCGCGAGCGAGATCGCGAGTGAGCCCCAGAAGAGCAGGTCGGAGAGTTGGGCGTCCATCGCGTCCGGCCACAGGACGATCACGCCGTTGTCGATCAGCTCCATCACGGCGATGGACAGGGTGTCGGCGGCCAGCGCCACCCGGAAGGCCGTACGGAAGCCGACGCCGGCCCGCAGCACTCCGCGCAGCGTGAGCGAGTAGCCGAAGAAGAACGCCAGGACGATGGCGAGGATCGTCGTCGGGACGTTTGCCCAGCCGAACGCCGTGCCGATCACCATGCCCAGCACCTCGCCGATGGCGCAGCCGGTGAGGCAGTGGAGGGTCGCCTGGGCGGCCATGCTCCAGGTGGCGGCCGGCGGGTGATGGTGTGCGTGTGCGTGCGTGTGTGCTTCTGCCTGTGCCTCGTGCTGCATGACTGCCCCCACTGTCAGGTAACGGTTCCTGCACCGAGCAGGAACCGTATACCCCCTCGGGGTATTCCGGGACGGGTCGGCGGGCTATGAATCACGCAGTTTCTTCAGGCGCTCCACGTCCGCCGCGTGCCCCTCCTTGCCGCCGGGCGTCTCGATGATCAGCGGTACGCCCTCGGTCGCGGGGTGGGTCATCAGCGCCCGGAAAGGGTCCTCGCCGATGTGGCCGGCGCCGATGTTCTCGTGCCGGTCCTTGTGCGCGCCCACCACGTCCTTGGAGTCATTGGCGTGGATCAGCTTCAGCCGGCCCTCGCCGACCGTGTCCACCAGCAGATCGAGGGTCTGGTGCATGCCGCTCGGGCCGGTCAGGTCGTGGCCGGCCGCGAAGATGTGGCAGGTGTCCAGGCAGACGCCCAGCTTCGGATGGGCGTCCAGGGCCTCGAAGTACGGCCCGAAGTCCCAGGTCCGCGAGCAGAGCGAGGCGCCCTGCCCGGCCGTCGACTCCAGCAGCAGGAACGGATCGTCGTCGTGGGTGAGCTCGTCCAGCAGCGGCAGGAGGTGCTCCCGTACCTGCTTCAGGGCCACGGACCGGTCCCGGCCGCCCGTCGCGCTGCCCGTGTGCACGACCACGCCGAGCGCCCCGATCTCCCGCCCGCGCCGCAGGGAGTGCCGCATCGACTCCACGGACTTCTCCACGGTCGCCTCGGTGTGCGAGCCGAAGTTGATCAGGTACGGGGCGTGGACGTACGCCGGGATCGACTCGGCCGCGCACACCTCGCGGAACTCCTCGTCCTGCCGCGGATTGCCGGCGGGCGTGGCCCAGCCGCGCGGGTTGGCGACGAAGACCTGCACGGTCTCGGCCTTCAGGTCGTGGGCGTAGGACAGGCCGACGGAGTGGAGACCACCGGCCACGGGGACGTGGCCGCCGACGGGGTTGCGGGACAGCTGACTTTTCACCCGTTCAGGGTGTCATGCGGTACGACCCGCTCCGTCACCGGATCTTGATGGTGATCGTCGACCCCTTGGGTGCCGTCTGGCCGCCCTTCACGGACTGGTTCTTGACGGTGTCGCCGAACAGGCCGAGCAGACCGCGGTCCTCGTCGACCTTGAAGCCGGCGCCCTCGAGCGCCTTGTGCGCGTCGTCCACGCTGTCGCCGGTGACGTCCGGGACCTCGATCATCTCCGGGCCCTTGGACAGGGTCAGCGTCACCGTGTCGCCGTCGGCGGCCTGGCTCTCGCCCGCGGGCGTCTGCGCGGCGACCTGGCCCTTGTCGTACTCGGAGTTGATCCGCTCGGAGGCGACCTTCACCGTCAGGCCGGCGTCTTCCAGGTCGGCCGTCGCATCCTGCAGGTCCTCACCCGTGACGTCCGGGACGTCCACCGGGCTGCCCTTGCTGACGACCAGCGCGATCGCCGAACCCGCGTGCCGCTTGGTGCCCGCCTCCGGAGCCGTGGAGATCACGGAGCCCTTGGGGACGTCGTCGCTGAACTCCCGGGTGACCATGCCCGGCTCGAGCCCGGCCTTCTTCAGCAGGGCCCTCGCCTCGGCGAGCGGCCGGCCCGGCAGGTCGGGCACCTGCACGGTCTGCGGACCGTCGGAGATGGTCAGCGCCACGGACGAGTTGTCGCGGATGCGGGTGCCGGGCGCGGGGTCCGAGGTGATGACCGTGCCCCGCTTCACGGTGTCGCTGTAGGCGTGCTTGATCTTTCCGAGGTCCAGCCCGGCGGCGCTCAGCTGCTTGCGGGCCTCGACCTGGGTCTTCGACAGCACCGGCGGGACCTTGGTGAACTGGCCGGAGTTGATGTACCAGACGCCCGTGCCCACCCCGAGGATCAGCAGCACGGCGACGACGACCGCGAGCGGACCGCGCCGGGAGCGTGCGCCGCGGCGCCGCGACGGCAGCGGCGGGGGTGTCTCCAGCAGGCTGGTGCGGTGGATCCCGTCCTCGTCCTCGTTCACCGGCAGCGGGCGCGGCACGGTCAGCGCGCGCGGGATCACGCTCGTACGGTCCTCGGAGATGTTGCGGTGGTCCGCGGCGACGGCCTGCGGCGGCACCGCGTCCAGCTGGTCCTGGCCGAGCGCGGCGCGCACCTCGCGAGCCTGCGCGAGCAGCGCCACCGCGTCCTGCGGACGCAGGTCGGGGACGCGCGCGGTCGCCGACGCGACCAGCCGGTCCAGGGGGTACGCCAGCCCCGGCACGGCGGCCGACGGGGGCGGGACGTCCTCGTGGATGTGCTTGTAGAGGACGGTGGCCGGGGAGTCCCCGCTGTGCGGGCGGTCGCCGGTCAGCATCTCGTACAGGACGACACCGCACGCGTACACGTCGACCCGGGTGTCGGCCGTGCCGTGCTCTATCTGCTCGGGAGCGAGGTAGGAGACGGTGCCGAGGACGGTTCCGGTCGTGTTGGTGACCGTGTCCACGGACCGCACCAGCCCGAAGTCGGCGACCTTGACCCGGCCGTCGTCCCCTATCAGCACGTTCTCCGGCTTCATGTCCCGGTGCACGAACCCGGCGCGGTGCGCGGCGCCGAGCGCGGCGAGCACCGGCTCCAGGATGTCCAGGGCGGCGCGCGGCTGCAGTGCCCCGCGCTCGCGCAGCACGTCGCGCAGGGTGCACCCGGCGATGTACTCCATGGCCAGGTAGACGTACGACCCGTCGGTGCCCTGGTCGAAGACCTGCACCACGTTCGGGTGCGCGAGCCTTGCGACGGACTTCGCCTCGCGGATGAACCGCTCGACGAAGGAGCCGTCGGCCGCGAGCGTGGGGTGCATCACCTTGAGCGCGAGCACGCGGTCGAGGCGGGTGTCCACGGCCCGGTAGACCGTGGCCATCCCGCCGACCGCGATGCGCGCGTCCACGCGATAGCGCCCGTCGAGCACCTGCCCGACCAGTGGGTCCTGAAGGGTCGTGTCCACGCAGGTGAGTGTACGAGCCGCGACTGACAGGGCTGCCGGATCCGTCAGGATCGGGGCGGTACTGCAGCCGAGCTGTGACGGACGTCGCACCGACGCTCGGATCTTGTCGAACGCGCGTTCAGAATGCGGGGCGTTCGGGATCCAGGTGTGCGCGCCCCTCGTGGGGCGAGGACGCCTCCGCGAAGTGGCGGCGCGGAATGCGGCCGGCCCGGTACGCGAGCCTGCCCGCGTCCACCGCGTGCTTCATGGCCTCCGCCATCAGCTGCGGCTCCTGCGCCCGCGTCACCGCTGAGGCGAGCATCACACCCGCGCACCCCAGCTCCATCGCGAGCGCGGCGTCCGAGGCCGTACCGGCGCCCGCGTCCAGGATCACCGGTACGCGCGCGTGCTCGGTGATCAGCTGGAAGTTGTGCGGGTTACGGATGCCGAGCCCGGAGCCGATGGGCGAGCCGAGCGGCATGATCGCCGCGCAGCCGACGTCCTCCAGCTTGCGGGCCAGCACGGGGTCGTCGTTGGTGTACGGCAGCACGGTGAAGCCGTCGTCGACGAGGGTCTCGGCCGCGTCGAGCAGTTCGATCGGGTCGGGCAGCAGGGTGCGCTCGTCGGCGATGACCTCGAGTTTGATCAGATCGGTGCCGAGCGCCTCGCGCGCGAGGCGGGCGGTGAGGACGGCCTCGCCGGCGGTGAAGCAGCCCGCCGTGTTCGGCAGCACGCGGATGCCGAGCTTCTCCAGGACGGAGAGCACGGAACCGTGCACAGAGGGGTCCACGCGCCGCATGGCAACCGTCGTCAGCTCCGTGCCGGAAGCCACCAGCGCCCGCTCCAGCACGTCGAGGCTGGGGGCGCCGCCGGTGCCCATGATCAGGCGGGACGCGAAGGACGTACCGCCGATGACAAAGGGGTCGTCGGCCATGGTTCAGCCTCCTTGGACGGCGGTGAGGACCTCGACGCGGTCCCCCTCGCTCAGGGACGTCGACGGCCACTGCACGCGCGGGACGACGGTTTCGTTGAGGGCGGCGGCCACTCCGGAGGGGGCCGGGGTCAGCGCGCGTACGACGGTGTCGAGAGCAGTGCCGGAAGCGAACTCCCGGGGCTCTCCGTTGACGGAGATGTTCATGCGGGCTGCTCCAGGAGCGCGAAACGCTTGGGGGTGAACGGGCGGGCCTCGTCCGGGAGTTCACCGGTGGCCAGGGCGTGCGCCATGGCGTCGCCGGTGACCGGGGTGAGCAGCACGCCGTTGCGGTAGTGGCCGGTGGCCAGCAGCAGTCCGGGGAGCTGTGTCGGGCCGAGGAGGGGTGCGTTGTCCGGGGAGCCGGGGCGCAGTCCCGCACGCGTCTCGGTCAGCGGCAGTTCCGTGATCCCGGGGACCAGCTCGTGCGCGTCGCGCAGCAGCTCGTACACCCCGCCCGCGGTGACCGTCGTGTCCCAGCCCAGCTCCTCGCTGGTCGCGCCGATGACCAGCTCGCCGCTCTCGCGCGGCACCAGGTAGACATGGCTGCCGCGGACGACGGCACGCACGGTGCGGTTCAGGAACGGCGCGTACCGCTTGGGCACGGTCAGCCGCAGCACCTGCCCCTTCACCGGCCGCACGGGCGGCAGCACCTCGTCCGGGACGCCCGCGAGCCGCCCGCTGAGGCTGCCGCCGGCCAGCACGACCTGCCCCGCGCCCAGCTCGGTGCCGTCCGCGGTCGTGACCCCGGCGGCCCGCTCCCGTACGACGTGGAAGCGCTCGGCCCACACCCGGTGGAAGACCACGCCCGCCCGTTCGCACGCGGCCACCAGCGCGCGTGCCAGCCGCCGGGGGTCGATCTGGTGGTCGCCGTCCACCCGGAGGCCACCGCGCACGCCCGGCGCGAGCATCGGCTCCAGGCGCCGGCAGTCGCGGCCCGACAGCCACTCCGACTCCAGGCCCGACTCCCGCTGCAGGGCGTGCAGTTCGCGCAGGTGGGCGCGGTCGTCGGCGTCCAGGGCGACGGCGAGCGTGCCGCACTGGCGGTAGCCGAGGTCGTGACCCGTGAGGTCGGTGAGCTCGGCGGCGAAGTCCGGGTAGCGGCGGGCCGAGGCGAGGTTCAGGCCGAGCAGGGTCTGCTCGCCGTAGTGCAGCTCCGTGACCGCGGCCAGCATGCCGGCGGCCACCTGGGCGGCCCCGCCGCCCGGTTCGGGGTCCACCACGGCCGTGGCGAAACCGCGCTGCGCGGCACGCCAGGCCGTGACCAGGCCGATGATTCCGCCCCCGATGACGAGGACGTCTGACGTACGTGACGACATGGGCGTCCAGCCCCTCCCTTCGCCGGCATGACCCGGATCAGGTTCGTACGGTCGGAGGCCGCCAGCCTCCCTCTCAGCCCGGTGCGTCCGGGCTCCCGCGAGTGCTTGTACGTTGGCCACCCTAGCCCGACCCTCCGCGCCTCTGTAAGGGAGCCTTCCGCCATGCCCCGCTCGCTGGACGGCCTCGTCCTCGCTCCCGTCGCCGACCAGGCCCCAGGTCAGGTGGGTACGCGCACCCGGTTCGCGTACCACGAGAAGGACGGCGAGATCTGGGCCGAGTACGCGGGCGGCGACGTCGTGCGCGGCCATCTGGTGGGTACTCGGTCAGGTGACCGGCTGGACTTCCGGTACGTCCAGCTGGGGCATGACGGGACGACGTCCTCGGGGCACTGCGTCTCGATGGTCGTGCAGCTGCCGGACGGGCGGGTGCGGCTGGAGGAGACGTGGCAGTGGGAGTCGCAGCCCGGCAGCGGAACGAGTGTTGTGGAGCAGGTCACTGAGTGAGCACGACGGCTGACTGACAAATAGTCAGTTGTCTATGGTGATCAGGTGAGCGAGCAGACGCAGGAAACGGGCGGGTCGCCACTGCGGCGCGTGGTCGTCGTCGGTGCGGGCATGGCCGGTGTCCAGACCGCGGTCGCCCTGCGCGAACAGGGCTTCACCGGCACCGTGACGCTGATCGGCGCCGAACCCCACCAGCCGTACGACCGGCCGCCGCTGTCCAAGGCGGTGCTGCTCGGCAAGTCCGAGGGCTCCGCCTTCGACGTCGACTTCGAGGCGCTCGGCATCGAACTGCAGCTGGGGCGCGAAGTGCTCGGCGTCCGCCCCGGCGAGCACGAGCTGGACACCGAGAGCGGGCCCGTGCCGTACGACGTCCTGGTCCTCGCCACCGGCGCCGAACCGATCACGCTGCCGGGCACCGAGGGTGTGCCCGGAGTGCATCTGCTGCGCACCCTGGACGACGCCGAGCGGCTGCGGCCCGTGCTCGCCCGGCAGCACGACATCGTGGTCGTCGGCGCGGGCTGGATCGGCGCCGAGTTCGCCACCGCCGCGCGCGAGGCGGGCTGCGCGGTGACGGTCGTCGAGGCCGCGGACCGGCCGCTCGCCGGCGCGCTGCCCGCCGAGGTGGCCGCCCCGATGGCCGGCTGGTACGCCGACGCGGGCGCCGAGCTCCGTACGCACGCACGCGTGGAGCGCATCGAGCCCGGCGCGGTCGTCCTCGACGACGGCTCCCGGCTGCCCGCGGGCGCGGTCGTGGTCGGCATCGGCGCGCGCCCCGCCACGGCCTGGCTGGCAGGCGCCGGCATCGAGCTCGGCGTGCACCGCGAAGTGGTCGCCGACGCCCACCTGCGCACCTCGGCACCGGACGTCTACGCCGTCGGCGACTGCGCCTCCTTCCCTTCGGGAAGGTATGGCGAGCGCCTGCTGGTCCACCACTGGGACAACGCCCTCCAGGGCCCGCGCACGGTGGCCGCGAACATCATCGGCAAGACCACCGGCGAGCCCCCCGCGGTCTACGACCCGGTCCCGTACTTCTGGTCCGAGCAGTTCGGCCGCTTCGTCCAGTACGCCGGCCACCACACCTCCGCCGACACGACCCTGTGGCGCGGCGACCCCTCGGGCTCCGCCTGGTCGGTCTGCTGGCTGCGCGAGAACCGGCTGGTCGCCCTGTTGGCGGTGGGCAGGCCGAGGGATCTGGCGCAGGGCAGACGGCTGATCGAGGGGGGCACCCCGATGGACCCGGAGCTGCTCGCGGATCCGGCGCGGCCCATGAAGGCGGCCACGGCGTAGTACGCGGGACGGCGGCCACGGCGGAGTGTAGAACCCCAGGTCGGACCGTTCTGGCTTCCGACTGTCAGTGCGGGATGGCAGGCTTGATGCCGTGACCGAGATTGACGCAAAGATCGATGCTCTCGTCCCCGCCTGGCTCACCCTCCCCGACATCGCAGAGATGCTCGATGTCGAGGTGACGCGTGTGCGGCAGCTGGTCAAGGAGGGCCAGCTCATCGCCGTACGCCGAGGTGAGAACCGCGCGCTGCACGTCCCCGCCGCCTTCATCGACGGGAGCGAGCAGAAGGTCGTCAAGGGCCTGACCGGCACCTTGACGCTCCTGCGGGACGACGGCTTCACCGACGAAGAGATGATCGAGTGGCTCTTCACTCCCGACGACAGCCTGCCCGGCACCCCCGCGCAGGCCCTGAGCGAGAATCGCGGCACGGAGGTGAAGCGCCGGGCCCAGGCGCTCGCCGTCTGATCCGAACAGGCTGAACCGAACACCGTCCGGCGTACGGGCCGAGGTCCGCGCAGGCAAGGCCGCGGCCGTGGTTCACTGCGGCCCGCAGAAGCAGGCGGCCACGGCCGGCCCGCAGCCCGTACGCCGCCGACCAGGAACGACACCCACGGGGGACCCTCGTATGCCCGACACCGCCACCAGCGCACACGCCGAGCTCGCCGACGCCCGCGTCTACCTCTGCACGGACGCCCGCAGGCGCCAGGGCGACCTGCCCGAGTTCCTGGACGCCGTCCTGGCGGGCGGCGTCGACATCGTGCAGCTGCGCGACAAGGGCATGGAGGCGGCCGAGGAGCTGGAGCACCTGAAGGTCTTCGCCGACGCCTGCGCCCGCCACGGCAGGCTCCTCGCCGTCAACGACCGCGCGGACGTCGCGCACGCCGCCGGCGCCGACGTGCTCCATCTGGGCCAGGGCGACCTCCCGGTGCCCGCGGCCCGCGCGGTCCTCGGCGAGGACGTCCTCATAGGCCGCTCCACCCATGCCGAGTCCGAGGCCGCCGCGGCCGCCGTCCAGGAGGGCGTCGACTACTTCTGCACCGGTCCCTGCTGGCCGACCCCCACCAAGCCCGGCCGCCACGCACCCGGCCTCGACCTGGTCCGGTACACCGCCTCCCTGGGCACCGAGCGCCCCTGGTTCGCCATCGGCGGCATCGACCTCGGCAACCTCGACGAGGTGCTCGAGGCCGGCGCCCGCCGCGTCGTGGTCGTCCGCGCGATCACGGAGGCCGACGATCCGGGCGCGGCGGCGGCGGAGTTCGCGAAGCGGCTGCGAAGCGTGTAGCGCAGGCCCGATCGGGTCCTGTGCCCGGCGGATTGTCCGATGGGCGTCAGGCGGATTGTCCGACGGGAGGTCCGGCGGGTTGTCCGACGAATGTCCGGCTGGTTGTCCGATAGGTGGACAACAAATCGACAAATCAGGCAAATGTCCCGCATCCGGTTGGGGGACCGCCGCCCCCTGACTAACCTGCGGGTATGGCCCTCGGAACCGCATCCACCAGGACTGACCACGCACGCACTGTGCGTGACATGCTCGCGACCGGCAAGACGACGTTCTCGTTCGAGTTCTGGGCTCCGAAGACGGAGAAGGGCGAACGGAACCTTTGGAACGCGCTCCGCAGGGTCGAGGCCGTGGCCCCCAGCTTCGTCTCCGTGACGTACGGGGCGGGCGGCTCCACCCGCGCGGGCACGGTGAAGGCGACGGAGCAGATCGCCGCCGACACCACGCTCACCCCGGTCGCCCACCTCACCGCGGTCAACCACTCCATCGCGGAGCTGCGCAACATCATCGGCCAGTACGCCGACGCCGGGATCCGCAACATGCTCGCGGTGCGCGGCGACCCGCCCGGCGACCCCATGGGCGACTGGGTGCCGCACCCGACGGGCCTGACCTACGCCGCCGAACTCGTCCAGCTCATCAAGGAGTCGGGCGACTTCTGCGTCGGCGTCGCGGCCTTCCCTGAGATGCACCCGCGCTCCGGCGACTGGGACACGGATGTCGCCCACTTCGTCGACAAGTGCCGGGCCGGCGCCGACTACGCCATCACACAGATGTTCTTTCAGCCGGAGTCATATCTTCGGCTGCGTGACCGGGTTGCCGCGGCCGGCTGCGACACCCCCGTCATCCCCGAGGTCATGCCGGTGACCAGCGTGAAGATGCTGGAGCGGCTGCCGCAGCTCAGCAACGCCGCCATCCCCTCCGCCCTGAAAGAGCGGATCCTCACAGCAAAAGACGATCCGACCGCTGTACGCTCCATTGGCATCGAATTCGCCACGGAGTTCTGCGCGCGGCTGCTGGCCGAGGGAGTGCCCGGACTGCACTTCATCACGCTCAACAACTCCACGGCGACGCTGGAAATCTACGAAAACCTGGGCCTGCACCACCCCCCGCAGGCCTAGACCGGCCGCACGGGTATACGACACACTGCGTAGCGGCGACTCGGAGAGGGGCGTACATGGGCTGGACGGTCCTCTACATCGCGTTCGGAATTGTGGCGCTGTGGCTGCTGGGCGAGGTGCTGCTGCAGTACAAGGCGCGCCTGCGCTGGCGGCTGCTCGCCTTCGCCGGCTTCCTCGGCGTCGTGCTCGGGGTGCTGATCCCCTCCGTGATCGTCATCGGTCTCGGCGCTGCCGCGTTCGCCGTCGGCCAGACCTACGTCACGCTGTCGTTCCGCCGCGGCTTCGCGTCCGGCTGGGCGGTCAGCCGGACGGGCATCGGGGGCGTCAGCAAGCGCCGCCGCGGCGAACCGGACCACCAGGACCCGACCCTGGAGGTCTCCGACCTCGAGCCGGGTGACGGCGGCCACGGCGACCAGGGCGCCTACAACCGCGACGGCCTGTCCTATGGCAACGAGGACGACTACGACCGCGACGACGTCTTCACCCCCGCGCGCTCCGGCCAGCCGATGCCCGCTGAGACCACCGCGGTCTACGAGCCGCAGCCCCTGCCTGACGACACCGGCTCCTACGGCATATACAGCGACTCTGCATACGCCACCGCCGACCAGTCCTACGCGAACACCGGCCAGGCCCAGGACCAGTACGCGACGGCCGCCCAGGGCGCCGACCAGTCCTACGGGTACGACTACTCCGGCTACAACCAGCAGCAGTACGGGTACGACACCACGGGCCAGCAGCAGTACGCCGCCTACTCCGACCCGTACATCGGCACCCAGACCTACGGCGGCGGCTACGACGCCTACGGTCAGTACAGCCAGCAGGGCTACGGCCAGGACCAGTACGCCACCGGCACCTACGGCAGCGAGACCACCCCGGCCGGCGGGGTGTGGGTCCCGCAGCAGCGCACCGACGAGGCCTACGGCGGCGAACTGCCGCAGGAGCAGCCCTACCCCTACCAGGACAACAGCCAGGGGCAGGGACAGGCTCAGGGCAACGGATACGACGAGCAGTACCGTTTCTGAGGGCCCCTCAGGCCGGGGCGCTCACTGAGAACCCCGGAACTCCGGGCCCTCCACGATCAGCCCGGCCACCAGCGCGCCCGACATGCCCGCGTGCGGCAGGCCCCCGCCGGGGTGCGACCAGCCTCCGGCGGTGAACAGTCCCGGTACTGCCGTGCTGTTGGACGGGTGCAGGGTTCCCTCCGCGGACGCCAGCGACGGCGGCGGGACGGCGCCGCCCTCTGCCCCCGTCTCCTGCTCGGTGTGCACGGGTGTGCGGACCTCGCGCCACAGGGTCCGCTCACGCAGCCCCGGCACCGCACGCTCGGCGGCGGCGACCATGCGATCCGCGAAGGCATCGGCTGCCCCAGGCGCGGACCAGTCGTACCCCGTCCCGGACGGCACCGTCGCCGTCAGCACCACGCACTCGTGCTCCTCGTCGGGGCGCAGGGCCGGGTCGTCCGGGCGGTCGATCCGTACCGTGGGCCGCTCGGGCGTTGCCCCGGGCCCGAACAGGGACAGCTCGTCCGCCGCATCCGGTGAGTGCACCACCGTACGGTGCACGGCATCCGGCTCCCGCGCGCCCCGCAGCGCGAGGCACACCACCACCCTGCCCGGGTGCAGACCTTCGGCGCCGGGCTCGACGTCCTCCGCCCCGTAGAGCTTCCGGCCCGGCACGAGGCCGCCCAGCCGCCAGGGACCCGTACCGACGACCGCGTCCGCCTCGGCCACCGTCCCTCCCCCAGTGCCGAAAGCCTGGGAGGTGCCCCCAGCCAGCTCCACGCCCGCCGCGCGACCGTCCTTCTCCAGGACCCGGGTGACCTCCGCGCCGAAGACGAACTCGACCTTCCGCGCCAGGCACCGCTCGTACACCGCTCGCGCCAGCTCCCGTATGCCGCCCCGCACATACCAGGTGCCGAAGGCATGCTCCATGTACGGCAGCACGGCCGCGCTCGCCGGAGCGGTGCCGGGGTCGACGCCGTGTGCGAGGGCGTAGCCGTCAAGCAGCGCCGCGAGGCGCGGGTCGCGCAGCTCCCAGGCGCCGACCTCGGCGAGCGTGGCGGCGCGGCGGGTGCGCAGCAGCCGCTTGTGCGGGACCGCCGGGTACGGCTCGCGGTCGGCCAGCACCGACCAGTTGGGCCACAGGGGCTCCTCCAGCAGCGGCCGGCGGGTGCGGTCCCAGGCCTCGCGGGCCCGCACCAGGAAGTCGCCCCAGCGCCCGCCCGCGCCCGCCCCGAGCGCCTCGTCCAGGGCGGCCACGACGCCCGCGCGCGAGGCGTTCGGCAGGGCGACCTCGGTGCCGTCCGCGAAGACGTGCCGCGAGGACGGGTCGACCTGGATCAGCTCGACGCACGCCTCCAGCGGCTCCTTGCCGGTCTTGATGAACAGATCGCGCCAGACCGCGGGCAGTGTCAGCAGCCCGGGACCGGTGTCGAAGCCGAACCCGTCCCGCTCGAAGCGGCGCACCGCTCCGCCGTACGTCTCCGCACGCTCGTACACCGCCACCCGGTGGCCCGCGACGGCCAGCCGGGCGGCGGCCGCCATCGCGCCCATCCCGGCGCCGATCACCGCAATCCGTCCCATGCCTGCGACTTTATCGACCGCCACTGACAGTCACGGCACGGGCGGTCCGCCGGACAAACGCGCAGACCCCGGGCCCGGGGGAGTACGGACACGGACGCGATCGTAACCAGTCGGCAACGGAGTGTTCTGGGCATGAGTGCGCAGGTCTGAGTATCCGTACCTAGGGGGTGAGATGAGTACGCGCGCGGATGGGGCCCGACCTGCGCGAACGAGAGAGTGGAGACACGGAAAGGGGCACGGCTCCGGCACCGGCGACACGGGGCGCCGGAACGGAGCCGCCCCGGATCCGCTCCTTCCGCCGGCCGAGGTCGGCGGGAGCGAGGCACGGGGGAACCCGGGGGAACGACCGAAACGGGGGCCCAACGGGGGAAAACCGGGGGAGCACAACGGGGGAGTACGAAGGAGCGCCGGTTCGAGGTGGCCCGCGGGGGACGCGGCCACATCGGACCGGCGCTTTTCGTATGTGCTCAGCTCCCTTGTGCTCAGCTCCCTTGTGCTCAGTTCCCGCTGCGACCGCTGACGCGCCCCTGGAGCAGCCGGGACAGCGCTGCGTGGACGTCGTCCAGGGAGCGCTCCGGCTGGAAGGACTGCCAGTCCAGGGCGGCTACCAGGACCATGCCGACCAGCGCCGACGCGGTCAGCGGCACATCGATCTCGTCGCTGAACTCGCCTGCCGCCACGCCCTCGCGCAGCACGCCCTCGACGACCGCGACCGCCTGCTGCCTGACCACCATCAGCGTGGACTGCCAGGTCCTGTTGGTGCGCCACAGCTCGGCCACGTACAGCTGCGTGAAGGCCGGATAGCGTTCGATGAAGACGAGACCGGCCCGGATCATCGCGTCCAGGGCGTCCACCTTGCTGCCGCCGTCCCTGGCCGTGCGCTCGGCCGCCTCCCGCAGGGAGGCGGCGAGGAGTCCCACGCCGTGCCGCAGCAGCTCCTCGAAGAGGACCGACTTGCTCGCGAAGTTGTAGTAGACCGTGCCCTTCGCGACCCCGGCCCGCTCGGCGATCTCGTCCACCGTGGTGGCGGAGAAGCCCTGCTCGGCGATGAGCGTGACGGCGGCCTCGTAGAGCTTCTGCCGGGTGGCCTCGCGTCGGGCGCTGCCGCCCGACGTGGCACTGCTGCTTTCCATGGACCTGATTGTCACAGGAGCCGCGCCTCGAGATGTCACCTCCGGGCTCACAGGCTCAGCTCCGGGTGCAGCCGGTCCAGGGTCCACACCTGCCGGCGGCGGGCCGACAGCGCGGTCAGCGCGAGGGCGCCCGCGGTGAACGCTACGAGCACCACGCACGCGTGCCACACCGGTCCCAGGCCGCCGCCCGTGATGAGCCTCCTCAGGGCCTCCACGATGTAGCTCATCGGCAGGAAGGGATGGATCGCGTTGAAGAAGCCGGGGCTGGTCTGCACGGGGTACGTGCCGCCCGCGGACGTCAACTGGAGCATCAGCAGGGCGAGGACGAGGATCCGGCCCGCCGCGCCGAAGCGTGCGTTCAGCCACTGCACGATCGCCCCGAAGCATGCCGCCACCAGGAACAGGAAGCCGACCGTTCCGGCCGCCCGGGTCATCTGCAGGCCGATCGCCCAGTGCAGCACCGACATCAGGGACACCGTCTGCAGTGCGCCGATCGCCACCACCGGCAGCCAGCCCGCCAGCGCGATGCGCCACGCCGGGGCGCCCGTCGCGAGCGCGCGCCGGTTCATCGGTGGGATCAGCATGTACGCCACCATCGCGCCCACCCACAGGGAAAGCGGGATGAAGTACGGGGCGAACCCGGTGCCGTAGTTGGGCGCCTTGTGCAGGTCCTTGGAGACCAGCTTGACGGGGTCGGCCATCACGTCGGTGCGCTGGTTGCGATCCTGTTTGTCGTAGTCGGGAATCTTTCCGGCGCCGTCGTGCAGTCCGCCCGCGAGCTTCCCGGAGCCGTCGACGAGCTTGTACATGCCGCCGTTGAGGGTCTCGGCCCCGGTCTTGAGCTTGCCGACGCCCTCGTCCAGATCTCCGGCGCCGCTCTTGGCGGTACCGAGCCCCTGGTGCAGTTTCTGCGCGCCGGCGGCGACCTTCCCGGCGCCCTCGTTCAGCTTGTTGATCTTGGAGACGGCGTCGTCGAGGTCCTCGGACAGGTGCGGCGCCCGGTCGGCGAGCGCCTGGGCCTGCGTCTGGAGAGTGGCCAGGTTGCTGTCGAGCTTCTTCAGGTCGCCGTGCTGGTCGCCGATCAGCGTGTTCAGGTCGTCGGCGATCGTCGCCACGTCGGCGGCCGCGTCCTTCGCCTTCTTCAGGTCGGAGCAGGCCGGGTCCGGCAGCACGGGATCCTCGCAGCGCGCCCTGTAGACGTCGTTCAGTGCGTTGGAGGCCGCGTGGGCGCCCTTGGCGGCGACCGGGGCCGTCCTGACCAGGGTGTCGAGGTTGTCGCGGATCGCCTTCGAGGAGTCGGCGACGAGCCGGGCGGTGTCCCCGATGGTCTTCTCGTTGTCCTTGAGGAACGGGCCCGCCTTCTTGTCGATCCCGTTGACCTTGTCGGCGAGCGTCTGCGTGCCCGCGGCGACCTGCTTCGAGCCGTCCGCCAGGTCGCCCGCGCCCGTGTCGAGCTTTTTCAGGCCCTGGGACAGCTTGCCGCTGCCGTCCTTGGCGGCCTTCAGCCCGTCGGCGAGGTCCTTGGAGCCCTGCTCGGCCTGCCCGATGCCGCCGTTGAGCTTGTCGGCGCCGTTCGCGGCCTTCACCGTCGCGCCGTGGATGTCGGAGAACGAGATGAAGATCTTGTCCAGGAAGGATCGCGACGCCTTCGTGGACGCGGCCTGGCGCACCTCGCTGAACACCGTCCGGGAGATCTGCCCGACGATGTAGTTGTTCGCGTCGTTCGTACGCACCTGGAGCGCGCCCGTCTCCGGGGAGGCGCCCGCGCTGGACGCGATCCGCCTGCTGAAGTCGGACGGCATGGTCAGCGACAGGTAGTACGTGCCGTCCTCCACGCCCGCGCGTGCCTCGTCGGCACTCACCTCGTGCCAGTCGAAGGTGTCGCTCTCGCGCAGCCCCTCGGTGATGGCGTCGCCCGCGGCGATCTTCTTCCCGTCGGCACTCGCCCCCTTGTCGTCGTTGACGAGCGCCACGGGGATGCGGTCCAGGCGGCCGTACGGGTCCCAGAACGACCACAGGTACAGGGCGCCGTACAGCAGCGGCAGCACCAGCAGCGCCACCATGGCGGCTCGCGGCAGCTTGCCCCTGCGGAAGCGCCTGAGCTCAAGAGCGGCCAGTTTCGGCGAGCGCATCGGCCTTCTCCTTCCCTGTGGTGGCCACGACGACGGTGTCCTGCGGAGCCTCGCTGCACACCGCCACGACGGTCGTTCCGGCTTCGGCGATCGACCTCAACAGCGTCCAGACCTGGCCCCGTTCGGCGTCCGAGAGCTTCAGGTCGGTGTCGTCGACGGCGAGCAGCCGGGGCCGGCCGAGCAGGGCGAGCGCGATGGACAGCCGCAGCGCCTCCAGCCGCTCCAGATCGCGTACGACCGTCCGGGAGCCCTTGGGCAGGGCCTCCCGGTCCAGCCCGGCGGCGGTCAGCGCGGTGTCGATGCGCAGCTTGGCCTCGGCCGTGCGCTCGGCACGCGGGCGCAGCAGCGCGCGCAGCGAGTCGCCGAACCGCCGCTGCAGCAGCGCCCGTTCGAGCAGATGCTCGCCCACGGTCAGGGCCGGCTCGAGGTCGGTGACCCCGGCGACGTGCGCGAGCCCGCTGACTCGGCGCACGGCCGCCATCTGCTTGGGCAGCTTCCACTCGCCCACCGCGGCCGCTCCCGCGGTGGGCTTCATCCGTCCCGTGAGCGCGAGCAGCAGGCAGGTGCGGCCGGACCCGGACGGTCCCTCGATCGCGATCAGCGCGCCGGGCTCCGCGTCGAACGTGACGTCGCGGAAGGCCCAGCCGCGAGGGCCCCTGAGTCCGAGGCCGCGGGCCGTGACACCGATTCCGGGCACGGTTTCCCCCCATCCCCTGAAATTGAACTGACTGGTCAGTGCAAAAACTATCCCGAACCTTCGATCGAAGCAAAAGCGCAGGTCAGAACGGATTGTCAGTGGCATACCGCACGATGGGCACATACGGCACCCCGTTTCAGGGCATGCCGTCACGCAGACGACAGGAGGTTCGTCATGGCCACCTACCACGCAGCCGCCGCCCGCCGGCGCCGTGCCACCGGCCCTGCCCCCTCACTGACCGGCCCGGCGAGCGACGTCCACCCGGTGCTCCGCCGGACCACGGCCCCGCCCGCCGCCCTCGACCTGCTCGCCCAGGCCCGCGCCGGACTGGACGAGGCGGCCGTCCTCGAAACGCCCAACGAGCGCTATGCCACCGCCCACCTCGCCGCCCTGCGCACGGCCGCCGCCGTGCTCGCCGCGCGAGGCCGCCCCGAGCCCACCTCCCGACGCCGCGCCCGCATCAGGAGCGCCTGGGAAGTGCTCCCCGAAATCGCGCCCGAACTGACCGAGTGGAGCGCGCTGTTCGCCTCCGGGGCACGGCGCCGCGCCCTGGCCGAGGCGGGTATCCAGGGCGCGGCCAACCGCCGGGACGCCGACGACCTGATACGCGACGTGGCGATGTTCCTGCGCCTCGTCGAGCGGATGCTCGTCCTCCAGCCGGTCCTGCCGCAGCCGCGCCAGGACGCCGACCACCCGCAGGCCGACGCGGAGAGCGACCGCGGCTTCCCGGACACGGGATGAGCGAGTCCGCCTTACGAGACGTTCGGCGGGTGTGCCTTTGCGGTGACCAGCTGGGGCAGTGGAGGCAATAGGGTGGAGGGCGCCTGAAGCCTTCCCTCCCGTACCCCGGCAGGGGAGGCGCCCCGTTCGCTCCGCCGTGCAATGGGCGGTGCCGCGCCGAGGAGTCAACTGCCGTGTCGGACCCGAGCCGCCCCCGCGCCTCCCTCCGTACCGCCGTGGTCTGGGAGGTCCTCCAGGACGCCCTCGAACGCCGGGTGAAGGCCACCGGGCGGGAGTCCCTTGACGTTCTCGACACCGGGGGCGGCAGCGGCAAGTTCGCGGTGCCCGTCGCCAGCCTCGGCCATCGGGTCACCGTCGTCGACCCCAGCCCCAACGCGCTGTTCGCACTGGAGCGCCGCACTGCCGAGGCCGGCGTCGCCGACCGTGTGAAGGGCGTCCAGGGCGACGCCCACGGCCTCTTCGACGTGGTCGAGCGCGGCGGTTACGACGTGGTGCTGTGCCACGGCGTCCTGGAGTACGTCGACGACCCGGCCGAGGGCGTGCGCAACGCCGTGGCCGCCCTGCGCTCCGAGGGCGTTCTCAGTCTCCTCGCCGCGGGCCTCGGCGGCGCCGTGCTCGCGCGCGCCCTCGCCGGCCACTTCAAGGAGGCGAGGCAGGCCCTCGCCGACCCGAACGGCCGCTGGGGCGCGGGCGACCCCGTGCCGCGCCGCTTCACCGCCGACCAGCTCACCGAGCTGGTCGAGGGCGCGGGCCTCAGGGTCGGCGCCGTGCACGGCGTGCGGGTCTTCGCCGACCTCGTCCCGGGCGTCCTCGTGGACACCGAGCCCGGCGCCCTGGAGGCGCTGCTGAAGCTGGAGGAGGCGGCGGCCGAACTCCCCGCCTTCCACTCCGTGGCCACCCAGCTCCACGTGCTCGGCGAGACGCAGGGGGCCGCCGAGGCCTGAGCCGCCTCCTGAGGTGCGCCGCTGATCAGGGACTTGGCCGCACATGGAGTACGCCACAGGCCCCCCGATCGGGCGTTCAGCGCCGTATGATCGAGGGAGACCGTCCGGCATGACGGGTCGGCCGTTGGGGAATGCAAGCTTCAACGAGCCGGGACGTCCATGGCGGATTCCGGTTGGCCAATTGGCGCAGAGGGGCGGGTTTCACGGGGGCGATTCCCTGCCTATCCTGAAGGGACCCCCCGGGTCGCCCCGGCGACTGCACGATGAGGAGGACTCCGTGCCGCTCTCGGAGCACGAGCAGCGCATGCTCGAGCAGATGGAGCGAGCGCTGTACGCCGAAGATCCCAAGTTCGCGTCGGCGCTTGAGGGAAGCGGGCTGCGTACGTACACCCGGCGGCGGGTCTACCAGGCGGTCGCGGGCTTCCTCGTGGGTATCGCGCTCCTCATGGCTGGAATGGTCGCCAAGCAGGTCTGGCTCAGCGTGGTGGGCTTCCTGGTCATGCTGGGGTGTGCCGTGCTTGCCGTGACCGGCTGGCGCAAGGCCCCGAAGCCGGGCGAACAGCCCGCAGCCGGTGCCCCGCACGCGCGCCGTCAGGCACGGCAGAAGCGCTCCGTGATGGACCGCATCGAGCAGCGCTGGCAGCGCCGCCGCGACGAACAGGGCGGCCACTAGTTCCTCTCCCACCGTTCATCTCGGACGGTGCCTCTCAGACACAAGTGAGGGGGTGACCACCCGCCGGGTGGTCACCCCCTCACACATGCCCGGAAGACCGGCGCGGTGCGGTCGGCCGCTCTGCGCCGTCAGCCGCTCTGCTGCCCGGTCGGCCGTCGTACCAGCGTCGACCAGCGGCCGGCACAGCGGGCCTTGAAGGCCGTCCAGCGGTCCGTGAGGTCCCACACCGCGCGGATCGCCGACCGGGGCGCCACGACGGCCCGCACCCGGGTGGTCCAGCTGACCTTGGACCGCAGCGCCGCCCGCAGCCTGCGCACCTGGTCGGCCAGTCCGGGCACGTCCCGCGGCTCCGGTGCGAACAGCACCTGCTCGACCGCACTCGCCACCCGGTGCACCGACTCGGCCGTCGCCGGGTCCAGCTGCCCGAGCCGCACGATGCGCGCGGCCGCCTTGCGCGGGGTCAGTGCGTCGTCCGGCACGATGCCGTAGTCCCAGGCCGTGTCGGTGAGTTCCCGCCAGACGGCCAGGACGTGGCCCGCGGCCACCTCCGCGGCGTACCGCGCATCGGCCTCGACCGGCAGCGCCGAAACGTCGACGTCGTCCGTGGTCCCCGCGTCCGCGCTCCGTGCCTTGCGGCCCTCCCGGCTCAGCGCCGGGCCGGAGACGGCGTGCTGGGCCGAGGCCAGCCGCACCGAGCGCCGCCGCAGGCGCCACAGCATGGGCAGCAGCGGCACGGCGACCGCCAGGAGCCCCAGCAGAGACCATCCGGCGATCTTGTACCAGGGGAGGCCGCCGTCGCCCGGCTTGGCCGTGTCCAGCGGGAGCGCGGCGGCGCATGCATCGAGCTTCTTCTGCTGCGCCGAGCAGCTCGTGCTCGCCGACGGCGCCGCCGACGCGGACGAACCCGCCGACTGCGAGGAGCGAGGCACGTCGGGGAGACTGTTGCCCGGCGTGTCCGACTGCGTGTACGAGGGGGTCACGCCCCGGTTCGGGGTCGGCTCGAAGCGGGTCCAGCCCACGCCCTCGAAGTACAGCTCGGGCCAGGCGTGCGCGTCCTTCAGCCCCACCGACACCGAGCCGTCCGCCTGCGGCGTACCCGGGGCGAAGCCCACCGCGACCCGGGCCGGTATGCCCAGGCTGCGGGCCATCGCCGCCATCGCGAAGGAGAAGTGGACGCAGAAGCCCTGCTTGTCCTTCAGGAAGCGGGCGATCGCCTGGGAGCCGCTGCCGACCTGCACCTGGGTGCTGTACTGGAAGCCGCCGTTCAGGGCGAAGTAGTCCTGGAGCTTGACCGCCTGCTCGTAGTGGCTGGTCGCACCGTCGGTGACCTTGCGGGCGGTCCTGGCCACCACCGCGGGCAGCGAGTCCGGCAGCTTGGTGTAGTCGCGCTTCAGGGACGCGGGCGGCTCCGGAGCGTCGGCGAGCTGCTCCGCCGTCGGCTGCACATCGAGGCTCCTGACCAGATAGGTCTTCCCCCGGGTGTTCTCGCCGTGGTCGCCGACCAGCGTCATGCCCACCGGTTCGTAGCGCCATTTGCCGCCGACGTCCACGCCGCTCGGCGGGTAAGGCATCGGCAGCCAGTCCTGGGCGTACCAGTCGGCGGCCGAGATACGCGTCTCTATCTCCGCCCGCTTGACGTCCGCGCCCAGGCCGATCGGGGTCGGGAACTTGTCGGGTACGCCGGTGACGTGCCGCTTGGACGGTTTCCAGGTGCTGCCGTCGAAGTCGTCCAGGGACACGATCCGCAGGTACAGATTGGAGATGTCGTTGCTGTTGGTCTTCAGGGACATGACCTGGCGGTCCTCGTCCACGTTCAGACTGTCGCGCAGGGACACCAGCGGGTTCACCGCGGAGATCGTGCCGCCGCTTCCGTTACCGCCGCCCACGCCCCTCCCCGCCGCGTCCAGCAGACCGCCGTTCATCGCGGGCAGGGCTATCGGCACCACCAGGGCGACACCCAGCGCGACCACCCCGATACGGCGCCCGGTGCGCACCGGCGCCACCGCGCCGGGCTCCCCGCCCGGGCTGCGGGCCGCCCCGCCGAAGACCCGGCCCCACTGCGAGAGCCGCTCGCGTCCCTCGGCCAGGAGCAGCATCAGATAGCCGCCCGCCGCGACCAGGAACCACAGCCAGTCGGCGCCGCCTTCGGACAGCCCCGCGGCGACGGAGTACAGCGCGAGCAGCGGCAGACCGGCCGGGGCCGCGCTGCGGAAGGTCACCGCGAGGGTGTCCACCGCGAGGCCGATCACCATGACCCCGCCGAGGATCATCAACCGGATGCCCTCGGACTCCAGAGGCGCCGGGATCGCATACCGCGCGATGTCGTTGCTCCCCTGCTGCAGCAGGTCCGCGAAGTGACGGAACGCGTCAGGGCCGGGGACGATGCCTATGAGGGCCTGCTGCCGGGCGAAGACCAGGGTCAGCATCATCAGCGTGACCAGCGCCTGCGCCGCCACCGTCAGCGGCCGCGCCAGCGGCACCCGCCGGGTGGCCGCGCCCACGCCCGTCTGCACGCCGAGCATGACGGCCACCTGCAGGATCCAGGTCGCCGGCGAGACCAGTGGCAGCAGGGAGCAGGACGCCATCAGGGTGGCCGCCCAGGCGCACAGCGCCAGTCGTGCCCGCCCGCTCATGAGCCCGTCCCCTCACCGCTCGTCCCGCTCGTCACGGCGAGTCCCGTGCGCTCGCGGTCCGCCTGACGCCACAGTTCCGGGAGCGATGCGGCCCGCGGCACCTTGAGGGCCGTCCAGCCCGCCTCCCGCAGCATCCGCAGCCGTTCCTCGCTCCTGTCCGACGGACCGGGCACATCGCTCGGTTCCCGCACCCAGACGTTGCTGTCCAGCAGGAAGGCGACCGCGCCTCCGCTGCGCTGCCGCATCTTGGCGACCACCGCCGCCTGCTCCTCGTCGAGGTCGCCGAAGAAGGCCACCAGCAGCCCCTCGTTCCCGCCGCGCAGCACGTCGTACGCCCGCGACAGGCCCGCGCCGTCCGAGTGGTCGACCACCGCGAGGGTGTCCATCATCAGCCCGGCCGCGTCCGCCGTCTCCTGGCTGGCGCCGGCGAACCCGTCGGCGCCCTCGCCGGGCACCGAGTTGCCGGTGTCGGTCAACAGCCGTACGGAAAAGCCCCGTTCGAGCATGTGCACCAGGACGGATGCCGTGCCCGAGACCGCCCATTCAAAGGCCGAGTCGGGGCCCGCGCCCTGGAAGGCGAGGCCCCGGGTGTCGAGCAGCACCGTGCAGCGGGCGCGCTGGGGCTGCTCCTCGCGGCGCACCATCAGCTCGCCGTAGCGGGCGGTGGAGCGCCAGTGGACGCGGCGCAGATCGTCGCCGTAGCGGTATCCGCGCGGGATCACGTCGTCCTCGCCGGCCAGGGCCAGCGAGCGCTGCCGCCCGTCGCCGTACCCCTTCGACTCCCCGCTGAGGCGCACCGGAGGCAGCGCCTCCACGCGCGGGATCACGGTCAGGGTGTCGTAGGTCGAGAAGGACCGGGTCAGCTCGCACATCCCGAACGGGTCGGTCAGGCGCAGCTGCAGCGGGCCCAGCGGGTAGCGGCCGCGCAGGTCGGAGCGGACCCGGTAGGACACCTCGCGGCGGCCGCCCGGCTCCACCCGGTCCAGTACGAAGCGGGGGCGCGGGCCGAGCACGTAGGGCACCCGGTCCTGGAGCATCAGCAGGCCCGTGGGCAGCCGCGAGACGTTGTCCATCCGCAGATGGACGCGGGCCTCGCTGCCGGCGGGCACGCGCGCGGGGGAGAGCCGGCGGCTGCCGGCCACCCGGTAGCGCGTGCGGTAGAGGAACAGCGCGCAGATCAGGGGCAGCGCGGCGAGCAGCAGACCGACCCGCAGCAGGTCGCTCTGTCCCAGGACGTAGGCGCAGATGGCGGCCGCGATGCCGGCGGCCAGGAAGGAGCGTCCGCGGGTGGTCAGGCCCGCCAGAGCGGTGCGGACGCCGCCCTTCTCGTTGTGTCCGGTGTCCGGGTGCCCCGTTCCCCCGGTGGTCATCACAGCCTCCGCGGCGGCTGCTGGGGGTACGCGGGCGTGCCGCGGCCGAGGCCGCCGAAGCCCGGCTGCTGCTGGGGCGCCGCGGGTACCGGGGTGCGCTGCAGGATCTCCTGCACGACCTGCTCCGAGGTGCGGCGGTTGAGCTGCGCCTGGGCGGTGGGCAGCAGACGGTGGGCCAGGACGGCGACGGCGAGCGCCTGCACGTCGTCCGGCAGGGCGTACTCCCGGCCGCTCAGGGCGGCGGAGGCCTTCGCCGCGCGCAGCAGGTGCAGCGTCGCGCGCGGGGAGGCGCCGAGTCTGAGGTCGGGGTGGGTGCGCGTGGCGGAGACCAGGTCCACCGCGTACCGCCGGACCGCGTCGGCGACGTGGACGCCGCGGACGGCCTCGACCAGCTTCACGATGTCGTGCGCGTGCGCCACCGGCTGCAGGTCGTCCAGCGGGTTCACCCCGCCGTGGATGTCGAGCATCTGCAGCTCGGCGTCCGCGCTGGGGTAGCCGATGGAGACCCGGGCCATGAAGCGGTCGCGCTGGGCCTCGGGCAGCGGGTAGGTGCCCTCCATCTCGACCGGGTTCTGGGTGGCCACCACCATGAAGGGGCTGGGCAGCTCGTAGGTCTGCCCGTCGATGGTGACCTGGCGCTCCTCCATCGACTCCAGGAGCGCGGACTGCGTCTTGGGCGAGGCGCGGTTGATCTCGTCGCCGATCACGATCTGCGCGAAGATCGCGCCCGGCTTGAACTCGAAGTCCCGGCGTTGCTGGTCCCAGATGGACACACCCGTGATGTCCGAGGGCAGCAGGTCGGGCGTGAACTGGATCCGCCGCACCGAACAGTCGATGGACTTCGCCAGCGCCTTGGCGAGCATGGTCTTGCCCACGCCCGGCACATCCTCGATCAGAAGATGTCCCTCGGCGAGCAGTACGGTCAGCGAAAGCCGTACGACCTCGGGCTTGCCCTCGATCACTCCTTCCACCGAACTGCGGACCCGCTCCACAGTGGCAGTCAGATCTGTAAGGCTCGCTCGATCGTCATAGGTCGTCACCCGGCCCTCCTCGGCCCGTTCTTTCTCCGGGCCGTCGCGCTCTGCGATGCGGACCGGCCCACCCCGAAACACGGACACCACGCGTGAATAGTTCCGCGTGACGCCACACCCCGCATTCTTGCTGCCGTTACCGATTCGTGTCACTCGACTGTGGACAACTGGCTGCGGTATGTCGGGTTTTACGACGCTTGGGCTCCAGCATGCGCGGGATTTGCGAAAAACGAGAAGGGCCGGGGGCCGTCACGCGGGGTCGATCTCGCGCAGCAGACCCGTCTTCACGTCGAAGACGAAGCCCCTCACGTCGTCGGTGTGCAGCAGGAACGGCGAGGTCCGCACCCGCTGCATGGACTGCCGTACGTCCTGGTCGACGTCCCGGAAGGACTCCACCGCCCAGGCCGGACGCTGGCCGACCTCCATCTCCAGGTCGTGCCGGAATTCCTCGGTGAGGGTCTCCAGGCCACAGCCGGTGTGGTGGATGAGGACGATGCTGCGGGTGCCGAGCGCGCGCTGGCTGATGGTCAGGGAGCGGATCACGTCGTCGGTGACGACGCCGCCCGCGTTGCGGATGGTGTGGCAGTCGCCGAGCTCCAGGCCGAGCGCGGCGTGCAGGTCGAGGCGGGCGTCCATGCAGGCCACGATGGCGACGTGCAGCACCGGGTGGGCGTCCATACCCGGGTCGGTGAACGCATGGGCGTACCGTTCGTTCGCCTCGACGAGGCGGTCGGTGACGGTCTCGCCGCCGGATATGGCGCCTTCGGGTCCTGCGGGTACCGATGCAGAAGTCGTCATAGCTATGACGGTACTGGTCACATGCGGTCCGGTCTTGGTGTGAGAGCGGGAGAAGAGCGTCATCACAGTCCTCTTGTGAGGTAACCCACATGGGTGGCGGAGGTGAAGCCGTACGGGTGATTTTCCCGGATTTGCCGCTTCACACTCACACTGTTCCGCGACGCGCAGGCCGGTTGATTGACCGCGAGACACCGTGGACTAAAGTGACGCGAAGCGGGAGGCGAGGCTCTCCCTGCTGGACTGAAATCCCGGAGACCCCGGCTCGCGCACGGACGGTCTCCCCACGTGCGCGGCGCGTACGTACGGCTCGGCCTCCTCCCGCTCCCGGTCGGCTGACGCTCCTGGCGCCGGCAGGCCTCCCCTTCACGAGCGGGCGGGGACCCGGCGGTGCGTAGGCCCGCGCCGGATCTGAGAGGGCCCCTTGAGCCAGAGTCGACACGTCCCGGTGATGCTCCAGCGGTGCCTGGACCTGTTGGCCCCCGCCCTGCAGCGCCCGGGAGCGGTGGTCGTCGACTGCACTCTCGGCCTCGGCGGCCACAGCGAGGCCCTCCTGACGCAGTTCCCCGAGGCCCGGCTGATCGCCCTGGACCGCGACAAGGAGGCGCTGCGCCTGTCCGGCGAGCGGCTCGCACCCTTCGGCGAGCGAGCCACCCTGGTGCACGCCGTCTACGACGAGCTCCCGGACGTACTGGACCGGCTCGGCACCCCGCGCGTGCAGGGCGTCCTGTTCGACCTCGGCGTCTCCTCCATGCAGCTCGACGAGGCCGACCGCGGCTTCGCCTACGCCCAGGACGCCCCCCTCGACATGCGCATGGACCAGACGACCGGCATGAGCGCCGCCGAGGTCCTCAACACCTACCCGCCGGGCGAACTCGTCCGGATCCTGCGGGCCTACGGCGAGGAGAAGCAGGCCAAGCGGATCGTGGCCGCCATCGTGCGCGAGCGTGCGAAGGAGCCGTTCGGCAACAGCGCGCGGCTCGTCGAGCTGATCCGGGACGCGCTGCCGCAGGCCGCCAAGCGCACCGGAGGCAACCCGGCCAAGCGCACCTTCCAGGCCCTGCGCATCGAGGTCAACGGCGAGCTCTCCGTCCTGGAGCGGGCCATCCCCGCCGCCGTGAAGGCGCTCGACGTGGGCGGACGGATCGCCGTCCTGTCGTACCACTCGCTCGAGGACCGCCTGGTCAAACAGGTGTTCGCGGCCGGCGCCGCCAACACCGCGCCCCCCGGGCTGCCGGTCGTCCCCGAGCAGTACCAGCCCCGGCTCAAGCTGCTCACGCGCGGTGCCGAACTTCCCACCGAGGAAGAGGTCGCCGAGAACCGGCGGGCGGCGCCCGCGCGGCTGCGCGGAGCCCAGCGCATCAGGGAGTCCATCGAATGAGGGGCGTGAACGAGTTGGCGAGTGAGTGGGTTGGGGAACCGGACTCACTGGAGGCCCCGTGAGTAGGAAACCCGAACTGAGGGGGCGGGCCGCTCGTCTCGCACGCCTCTTCCCCGGACCGGGAAGCCGCGCTCAGGCGGCCCGCACCCCCTTCGTCCTCCTCGTCGTGCTCCTCCTCGGCGGTGGCCTGATCGCGCTCCTGGTGCTGAATTCGGCACTCAGCGAAGGCTCGTTCAAGCTCGACGACCTCCAGAAGGACACCAAGAGCCTCACCGACGAGGAACAGGGGCTCCAGCGGGACATCGACTCCTACTCCGCCCCGGAGGCCCTTCAGCAGCGCGCCCGCGAGCTCGGCATGATCCCCGGCGGAGACCCCGTGTTCCTGAGTCCCGACGGCGTCGTCAAGGGCGTCCCCTCGGTCGCCGGCGAGCAGTCCGTCAACCGGGCCGTCGAGCAGTCCGCGGTGCAGATGCCGCTCGTCCTGCTCCCGCCGGAGCCTGCCGCGCCCCCCAGCACGCCCCCCACACCGGCAGCCACCCCCGCCCAGACGACCACGACCCCCGGCAGGTGACGGAAGTGTCCGACAGGGAACCGCCGCGCCGCCGCGTGCCCGGCCCCGCGCGCCCCGACCGCCCGGCCGCCGGCGGGCGCCGCCCGGGCCCCGGCGCCCGCCCCGCCCGCCGCCCGGCACCGGCCCGCCCCGCGGCCCCGGGCGCCCTGCGGCTGGGCAGCCCCCGCCCCCGGCTGCGCATGGTCAGCCTGGCGCTCACCCTGGTGCTGATCGCCTTCGTCGTACGGCTGCTGCAGGTGCAGGCCGTCGACGCGAGCGCGTACGCCGCCAAGGCCGACCAGAACCGCTACGTCGGCCATGTCCTGACCGCCGAGCGCGGCGGCATCCTCGACCGCAGCGGCGTGGCCCTCGCGGCCAGCGTGGACGCCTACGACCTCACGGCCGACCCCACGATGTTCACCCGCGAACAGCTGAAGGTCGACGACGGACCCGAGCAGGCGGCCGCGCTCCTCGCGCCGATCCTCGGCATGGAGCAGGACACTCTCGTCCAGAAGCTCCGCCCCAAGAACAAGAAGCTGCGCTACGTCCTGCTCGCCCGCCGCCAGACCCCGCAGGTCTGGAAGCAGATCAAGGACCTGAAGACCGCGCTCACCGCCAAGGGGGAGAAGGACAAGTCCACGGTCAACGTCCTCGCCGGAATCTTCGCCGACCCCAGCAGCAAGCGCATCTACCCCAACGGAGACCTCGCTGCCGGGATACTGGGCTGGGTCAACGACCAGGGCCAGGGCGGCGGAGGCGTCGAGCAGGAGCTCAACAAGGAGCTGGCCGGCAAGGACGGCAAGATCCGCTACGCCCAGTCCGGCGGCCGCCTGGTGCCCACCGCCGGCTCCACCGAGACCCCTGCGGTGCCCGGCAGCGATGTCGAGCTCACCCTCGACCGCGACATCCAGTGGGCCGCGCAGAACGCGATCAGCGAGCAGGTGAGGAAGTCCGGGGCGGACCGCGGGTACGTGATAGTGCAGGACACCCGGACCGGCGAGATCCTGGCGATGGCCAACGCGCCCGGCTTCGACCCGGGCGACCTCTCCAAGGCGAACCCGAACGCCCTGCACAACTGGGCCGTCGAGGACGCCTACGAGCCCGGCTCCACCGCCAAGATCATGTCGATGGCCGCCGTACTGCAGGAGAACGTCGCCACACCGCTGACGCATGTCGTCGTGCCGAACCGGCTGCACCGCGGCGACCGGCTCTTCAAGGACGACATCGACCACGAGACCTGGAACCTCACGCTCAACGGCGTGCTCGCCAAGTCCAGCAACATCGGCACCATCCTGGCCACCGGCCAGCTGGGCAGGACACAGGCGCAGGCCAACAAGGTCCTCTACTCGTACCTGCGCAAGTTCGGCATCGGCAGCTACACCGGACTCGGCCTCCCCGGCGAGACCAAGGGCATCCTCGCGCCGCCCGAGAAGTGGTCGACGTCGCAGCAGTACACGATTCCTTTCGGCCAGGGCGTGTCCGTCTCCGCACTGCAGGCGGCGTCCGTCTACTCGACCATCGCCAACGGCGGCGTACGCATCCAGCCCACACTCGTGCGCGGCACAAAGGGACCCGACGGGCGCTTCACCCCGACCGCGAAGCCCAAGAAGACAAGGGTCGTCAGCGCGAAGACGGCGAAGACCCTCGCCCAGATGCTGGAGTCGGTCGTCGACGACCGGGAGGGAACCGGCAACAAGGCACGCATCCCCGGCTACCGGGTCGCGGGCAAGACGGGCACGGCCAACCGCGTGGATCCGGCCACCGGCCAGTACCGCGGCTACACCTCGTCGTTCGCCGGATTCGCACCCGCGGACAACCCCCGCATCACCGTCTACTGCGCCATCCAGAACGCCACGAGCGGGAGTTACTTCGGCGGCCAGATCTGCGGACCCATCTACAAGGAGGTGATGGAGTTCGCACTGAAGACCCTCCAGGTCCCGCCCACGGGGGCCCGGGCCGCGAACCTGCCCGTCACCTTCTGATCAGTGCAACCAGCCAGGAACGCTCCGTGACCATGATCACTCCCGATCCCGGGAACCGTCCTTTGCCCGCGCCCTCACTTCGCCCGCAAGCGGGTGCGCCCGGTACGCTCACCGCCGTGCCACACGCTGATCAGTCCCAAACCACCCAGAAGGGCGCATCCGTGACATACCCGGGGCCGCCCAGGCCGGTGCAGGTCTCCGCCACACCCCTCGCGGAACTCGCCGATCAGCTGGGTGCCACCGCGCCGGAGGGTGCCGCAGAGGTCACGGGCATCACCCATGACTCGCGCGCCGTCCGCCCCGGCGACCTGTACGCCGCCCTCCCGGGCGCCCGCCTGCACGGCGCCGACTTCGTCACCCAGGCCGCCGGCCTCGGCGCGGTCGCCGTGCTGACCGACCCGACCGGCGCCGAGCGCGCCGCCGCGACCGGCCTGCCGGTCCTGGTGGCGGACGACCCGCGTGGGCAGATGGGCGAGCTGGCGGCCACGATCTACGGCCACCCCGGCCGCGATCTGCTCCAGATCGGCATCACCGGCACCTCCGGCAAGACCACCACCGCCTATCTCGTCGAGGGCGGTCTGAAGACCAAGAGCAACACCGGTCTCATCGGCACCGTCGAGATGCGCATCGGCGACGAGCGCATCAAGTCCGAGCGCACCACCCCCGAAGCCACCGATCTGCAGGCCCTGTTCGCGGTCATGCGCGAGCGCGGCGTCGAGGCGGTCGCCATGGAGGTCTCCAGCCATGCGCTGGTCCTCGGTCGGGTCGACGCCTGCGTCTTCGACATCGCCGTCTTCACCAACCTCAGCCCGGAACACATGGAGTTCCACTCCGACATGGAGGACTACTTCCGGGCCAAGGCGCAGCTGTTCACCCCGAAACGCAGCAGGCTCGGCGTCGTCAACCTCGACGACGAGTACGGCCGCCGGCTGGCCAAGGAAGCCACCGTTGCGGTCGTCACCTTCTCCGCCGAGGGCCACCCCGACGCCGACTGGCGCGCGGAGGACGTCGAAATCGGCTCCATGGACTCGACGTTCACCGTGGTCGGCCCCCAGGGCGAGCGGATCGCCGCCAAGTCGCCGATCGCCGGACCGTTCAACGTCGCCAACACCCTCGCCGCGATCGTCGCCCTCGCCGCCGCGGGCCTCGACCCGCAGACCGCCGCCGACGGCATCGCCGCCGTGCCGGGCGTGCCGGGCCGCCTGGAGCGGGTGGACGCCGGGCAGCCGTATCTCGCGGTCGTCGACTACGCCCACAAGACCGACGCCGTCGAATCGGTCCTGCGCGCCCTGCGCAAGGTCACCGAGGGCAAGCTGCACGTCGTGCTCGGCTGCGGCGGCGACCGGGACAGGACGAAACGCGCGCCGATGGGTGCCGCCGCGGCCCGCCTCGCCGACACCGCCGTACTGACCTCCGACAACCCCCGCTCCGAGGACCCCCTCGCGATCCTTGCAACCATGCTCGAGGGCGCGGCGTCCGTACCAGCACACGAGCGCGGCGAGGTCCAGGTCTTCGAGGACCGGGCCGCCGCGATCGCCGCAGCCGTCGCCCGAGCACGGCCCGGAGACACCGTGCTGGTCGCGGGCAAGGGCCACGAGCAGGGCCAGGACATCGCCGGGGTGGTCCGTCCCTTCGACGACCGCCAGGTGCTTCGCGAAGCTATCCAGAAGACCCAGGGATGAACTTGTGATCGCCCTCTCTCTCGCCGAGATCGCAGTAGTCGTCGGCGGGCAGACGTACGACATACCGGATCCGTCCGTCCAGGTCACGGCTCCGGTCGTCCGGGACTCCCGCGAGGTGCGGCCCGGCAGCCTCTTCGCCGCCTTCGTCGGCGAACGCGTGGACGGCCACGACTTCGCAGCTCAGGTCGTCGAAGCGGGCGCGGTCGCCGTACTGGCATCGCGCCCCGTCGGCGTGCCCGCGATCGTCGTCGAGGACGTCCAGAGTGCCCTCGGAGCCCTCGCCCGCCATGTCGTACGACGCCTCGGTGCGACCCTCGTGGCCCTCACCGGCTCCGCGGGCAAGACCAGCACCAAGGACCTGATCGCCCAGGTCCTGCAGCGCAAGGCGCCGACGGTGTTCACGCCCGGCTCGCTCAACAACGAGATCGGGCTGCCCCTCACCGCGCTCAGCGCCACCGAGGAGACGAAGTTCCTCGTCCTCGAGATGGGCGCCCGCGGCATCGGCCACATCCGCTACCTCGCCGACCTGACGCCCCCGAAGATCGGCCTCGTCCTCAACGTCGGCACCGCCCACATCGGCGAGTTCGGCGGCCGCGAGCAGATTGCGCAGGCCAAGGGCGAACTGGTGGAGTCCCTTCCGGAGGACGGTGCCGCGATCCTCAACGCGGACGACCCCCTCGTACGGGCCATGGCATCCCGAACGAAGGCGAAGGTGATCCTTTTCGGAGAGTCCGGCGAAGCGGACGTACGCGCCGAGAACGTGCGACTCACGGACACTGGACAGCCTGCCTTCAGGCTCCACACACCCTCCGGTGCAAGCGATGTGACCATGCGCCTGTACGGTGAGCACCACGTGTCGAACGCGCTCGCCGCGGCCGCCGTCGCCCATGAGCTGGGCATGTCCGCGGAAGAGATCGCCACCGCGCTCTCCGAGGCGGGCTCCCTCTCCCGCTGGCGCATGGAGGTCACCGAGCGACCGGACGGCGTGACCATCGTCAACGACGCCTACAACGCGAACCCCGAGTCCATGCGAGCCGCCCTGCGCGCGCTCGCGGCCATGGGCAACGGGCGGCGGACCTGGGCGGTGCTCGGCAAGATGGCCGAGCTCGGGGACGAGGCGCTCGCCGAGCACGACGCGGTCGGACGGCTCGCCGTCCGGCTCAATGTCGGCAAGCTCGTCGCGGTCGGGGGCAGGGAAGCGTCCTGGCTGCAACTGGGCGCATATAACGAGGGTTCGTGGGGTGAGGAGTCGGTGCACGTGTCCGACGCACAGGCGGCGGTCGACCTGTTGCGCAGCGAGTTGCGCCCGGGGGACGTCGTGCTCGTGAAGGCGTCCCGTTCGGTCGGCCTCGAGAGCGTCGCCCAGGCGCTGCTTGAGACCGGTGCCGAGGGTGAGGTTGCCGCCCGATGATGAAGCAGATCCTGTTCTCGGGAGTCATTGGCCTCTTCCTGACGCTGGTCGGCACCCCGCTGCTGATCAAGCTGCTGGCCCGCAAGGGCTACGGCCAGTACATCCGGGACGACGGCCCGCGCGAGCACGCCAGCAAGCGCGGTACGCCGACCATGGGCGGCATCGCCTTCATCCTGGCGACGGTGGCCGCGTACTTCCTTTCCAAGGTGATCACCGGCTACGCCCCCAGCTACTCGGGTCTGCTGGTGCTCGGCCTGATGGTCGGCATGGGTCTGGTCGGCTTCCTCGACGACTACATCAAGATCGTCAAGCGGCGTTCGCTGGGCCTCAGGGCCAAGGCGAAGATGGCCGGCCAGCTGATCGTCGGCATCAGCTTCGCGGTGCTCGCGCTGCAGTTCCAGGACGCCCGCGGCAACACCCCGGCCTCGACGAAGCTGTCGTTCATCACGGACTTCGGCTGGTCGATCGGCCCGGTGCTGTTCGTGGTCTGGGCGCTGTTCATGATCCTCGCGATGTCGAACGGCGTGAACCTGACGGACGGTCTGGACGGTCTGGCGACCGGCGCCTCCGTCCTCGTCTTCGGTGCCTACACCTTCATCGGCGTCTGGCAGTTCCAGGAGTCCTGCGCCAACGACCAGACCCTCACCAACCCGGGCGCCTGCTACGAGGTGCGCGACCCGCTCGACCTCGCGGTCATCGCCTCCGCACTGATGGGCGCCTGCCTGGGCTTCCTGTGGTGGAACACCTCGCCGGCCAAGATCTTCATGGGCGACACCGGTTCGCTCGCCCTCGGCGGTGTCCTCACGGGCCTGGCCATCCTCTCCCGCACGGAGCTGCTGGTGGCCATCATGGGCGGCCTGTTCGTCCTCATCACCATGTCGGTGGTCATCCAGGTCGGCTCCTTCCGCCTCACCGGCAGGCGCGTCTTCCGGATGGCGCCACTCCAGCATCACTTCGAACTCAAGGGCTGGTCCGAAGTCCTTGTCGTGGTCCGCTTCTGGATCATTCAGGGCATCTGCGTGATCGTAGGACTGGGCCTCTTCTACGCGGGATGGGCAGCGGACAAGTGACCGACTGGCAGGGCAAGCACGTCACCGTCGCCGGGCTCGGCGTCTCCGGTATCCCGGCGGCCAGGGTGCTGCACGCGCGCGGGGCGATCGTCACGGTCGTCAACGACGGCGACGACGCACGCGCGCGTGAGCAGGCCGCCGAACTGGAGGCCCTGGGCATCACGGTGCGTCTCGGTGACGGTGCGACCCTGCCGGAGGGCACCGAGCTCGTCGTCACCACGCCCGGCTGGAAGCCGGACAAGCCGCTGTTCGCGGCGGCCCGTGCGGCCGGCCTGGAGATCTGGGGGGACGTGGAGCTCGCCTGGCGGCTCCGGGGCCCCGACGCGGCCCCCTGGCTGGCCGTCACCGGCACCAACGGCAAGACCACCACCGTCCAGATGCTGGCGTCGATCCTGAAGGCCGCCGGGCTGCGCACCGCGGCCGTCGGCAACATCGGCGTCTCGCTCCTCGACGTCGTACTCGGCGAGGAGCAGTACGACGCCCTGGCCGTGGAGTTGTCCAGCTACCAGCTCCACTGGGCGCCCTCCCTGCGCGCCCACTCCGCCGCCGTCCTGAACCTGGCACCCGACCACCTCGACTGGCACGGCTCCATGGAGGCGTACGCCGCCGACAAGGGCCGTATCTACGAGGGCAATCGCGTCGCCTGCGTCTACAACGTCGCCGACAAGGCCACCGAGGACCTGGTGCGCGAGGCCGACGTCGAGGAGGGCTGCCGGGCCGTCGGCTTCACCCTCGGCACGCCCGGACCCTCCCAACTCGGCGTCGTCGACGGCATCCTGGTCGACCGCGCCTTCGTGGAGAACCGGCAGAAGAACGCCCAGGAGCTCGCCGAGGTCTCCGACGTCAACCCGCCGGCCCCGCACAACATCGCCAATGCCCTTGCGGCGGCGGCCCTCGCGCGCGCCTTCGGGGTGCCCGCCGCGGCCGTACGCGACGGCCTCAGGAACTTCACCCCGGACGCGCACCGCATCGCGCATGTGGCCGACGTGGCCGGGGTCGCGTACATCGACGACTCCAAGGCCACCAACACCCATGCGGCGGAGGCCTCGTTGGCGGCGTACGAATCCATCGTGTGGATCGCGGGCGGGCTCGCCAAGGGCGCGACCTTCGACGAACTGGTCGCCAAGTCGGCAAAGCGACTTCGCGGCGTCGTCCTCATCGGCCAGGACCGCGCCCTCATCCGTGAAGCCCTCGCGCGACACGCGCCCGAAGTACCCGTCGTCGACCTCGACCGGACCGACACTGGGGCGATGCTCGCGGCTGTCCAGGAGGCCCAGCGGCTCGCGGCCGCAGGCGACACGGTGCTGCTGGCCCCGGCCTGCGCCTCGATGGACATGTTCGCCAACTACAACAAGCGCGGCGACGCGTTCGCAGCAGCGGTCCGCGAACTCGGCGCCTGACCCGGCCGCCTGCAGCCGGGCGACCTTGGGAGGGACGCGTGGGATCGTCGAGGACGCCGTACAGCGGAGGACCCGATGCCCGGTAGCCGGACCGGACGTCCGCCCGTGCAGGGGGCCGTCAGGCGGCCCGCCGCAGCCAGGCCGGCCCGCGACAACGCCGCACGTCGCTTCTACCTCAACGCCAAGCGCGCCTGGGACCGGCCGCTGACCGCCTACTACCTGATCATGGGCGGGAGTCTGCTGATCACCGTGCTCGGTCTGGTGATGGTCTACTCGGCCTCCCAGATCACGGCGCTGCAGATGTCCCTGCCGGGCTCGTACTTCTTCCGCAAGCAGCTGCTCGCCGCCGTCATCGGCGGTGTCCTGCTGCTGATCGCCGCGGTGATGCCGGTGAAGCTGCACCGGGCGCTGGCCTATCCGATCCTCGCGGGCGCGGTCTTCCTGATGGCGCTGGTGCAGGTGCCGGGGATAGGGATGTCGGTCAACGGCAACCAGAACTGGATCTCGCTCGGCGGTTCCTTCCAGATCCAGCCCAGCGAGTTCGGCAAGCTGGCGCTGGTGCTGTGGGGCGCGGACCTGCTGGCCCGCAAGCAGGACAAGAAGCTGCTCAACCAGTGGAAGCACATGCTGGTGCCGCTCGTTCCGGTCGCCTTCATGCTGCTCGGGCTGATCATGCTCGGCGGCGACATGGGTACGGCGATCATCCTGACGGCGATCCTTTTCGGCCTGCTGTGGCTGGCCGGGGCGCCAACCCGCCTGTTCGTCGGTGTGCTGTCGGTCGCGGCCGCCATCGGTGTGATCCTCATCAAGACCAGCCCGAACCGCATGGCCCGGCTCGCCTGCATCGGCGCCACCGAGCCGAAGTCCGGGGTCGCCGACTGCTGGCAGGCCGTGCACGGCATCTACGCGCTCGCATCAGGCGGAATCTTCGGATCCGGGCTCGGTGCGAGTGTGGAAAAATGGGGCCAACTCCCGGAAGCGCACACGGACTTCATCTTCGCCGTCACCGGTGAGGAACTGGGCCTGGCGGGGACGCTGTCGGTGCTCGCCCTCTTCGCGGCTCTAGGCTATGCGGGTATCCGCGTGGCCGGACGTACGGAGGACCCCTTCGTCAGGTATGCCGCGGGAGGCGTGACCACCTGGATCACGGCCCAGGCCGTGATCAACATCGGTGCGGTGCTAGGCCTGCTGCCGATCGCCGGAGTCCCCCTCCCGCTGTTCTCCTACGGAGGATCCGCCCTGCTGCCGACCATGTTCGCCATCGGGCTGCTGATCGCGTTCGCGCGTGACGAGCCTGCTGCGCGGGCGGCGCTTTCCATGCGGCAATCCCGCTTTGGTAGAAAGCGGGCGGGAGGCGCCGTGCGGGACCGGGGGCCTCGGAGATGGAACACGATGCGACGGCGTGCCTCGGCGGCGCGCTCGTCCGGAGAGCGGTGAATTTCGGTGCATGTCGTACTCGCCGGTGGGGGGACCGCCGGCCACATCGAGCCCGCGCTCGCCCTCGCGGATGCCCTGCGCAGGCAGGACCCCACCGTGGGGATCACGGCCCTGGGCACGGAGCGAGGCCTTGAGACCACGCTCGTTCCGCAGCGGGGCTACGAGCTCGCGCTGATCCCGGCGGTACCGCTGCCACGTAAGCCGACCCCCGAACTGATCACCGTCCCGGGCCGGCTGCGCGGCACGATCAAGGCGACCGAGCAGATCCTGGAGCGCACCAAGGCGGACGCGGTCGTCGGCTTCGGCGGCTACGTCGCGCTGCCCGGCTACCTCGCCGCCAAGCGCCTGGGCGTGCCGATCGTCATCCACGAGGCCAACGCCCGCCCCGGCCTCGCCAACAAGATCGGCTCGCGCTACGCCGCCAGGGTCGCCGTCTCCACCCCGGACAGCAAGCTGCGCGACGCCCGCTACATCGGCATCCCGCTGCGCCGCACCATCGCCACCCTCGACCGGGCTGCCACCCGCCCCGAGGCCCGCGCGGCGTTCGGCCTCGACCCCAACCTGCCCACGCTGCTGGTCTCGGGCGGCTCGCAGGGCGCCCGCCGCCTCAACGAGGTCGTCCAGCAGGTCGCACCCTGGCTGCAGCAGGCCGGCATCCAGATCCTGCACGCGGTCGGCCCGAAGAACGAACTGCCGCATGTACAGCAGATGCCGGGAATGCCCCCCTATATCCCGGTAAGTTACTTGGACCGGATGGACCTCGCGTACGCCGCGGCCGACATGATGCTCTGCCGTGCGGGCGCGATGACCGTCGCCGAACTCTCCGCCGTCGGACTGCCGGCCGCCTACGTCCCGCTGCCCATCGGCAACGGCGAACAGCGGCTGAACGCCCAGCCGGTGGTCAAGGCCGGCGGCGGACTGCTGGTCGACGACGCGGAACTGACGCCCGACTGGGTACGGGGCAACGTCCTGCCCGTGCTCGCCGACCCGCACCGGCTGTACGAGATGTCCCGCGCCGCCGCCGAGTTCGGCCGCCGGGACGCCGACGACCTGCTCGTCGGCATGGTGTACGAGGCGATCGCCGCCAAGCGTGCACACCGATAGGACTGTATTTCCCATGTAGGTGAAGGGCAGGAAGCGTGGCCGGACCGACCACCGCCGAGCGCGGTGAACGCCAGCAGGAGTCGTCCGGCCCGCCTCCGGCACGGCGGTTGAGGCTGCGCCGCCTTCGTACGATCATCATCCTTGCCGTCCTGCTCGTCCTTCTCGGAGCGGGCACGGTCTGGCTGTTGTACGGCTCGCAATGGGTGCGCGTGGAGCGCGTATCGATCTCCGGTACCCGGGTGCTGACCCCCGCGCAGGTGCGCGAGGCCGCCCAAGTCCCGGTCGGGGCGCCGATGATTTCCGTCGACACCCATGTGATTGAGACGAGACTGCGCCGGAAACTGCCCCGAATTGACACGGTTGACGTAGTCCGTTCCTGGCCCCATGGAATCGGGCTGAAAGTGAGTGAGCGCACTCCGGTTCTGATTGTGCAAAAGGGTGGAAAGTTCGTCGAAGTGGACCGCAAGGGTGTCCGTTTCGCCACGGTTTCCCAAGCCCCGAAAGGCATTCCCGCGCTGGAATTGACCACCTCCTCCTCGGAGTCGTCCGCCGCGAGCCTGCGGCGCTTCGGCGAGGACCGGTTGGTGGCGCAGGCGGCGCTCGTCGCCCGTGCCATTCCGGCCGCCGTCGCGCGCGACACCGAGACCGTCAAGGTCCGTTCGTACGACGACATCTCGCTGGAGTTGGGCGACGGCCGGAACGTCCTCTGGGGGAGCAGTGAGAAGGGCGCCGCGAAGGCCCGTACGCTCACCGCACTCATGAAAGCGGCGCCGGATGCGCGGCACTTCGACGTCTCGGTTCCCACCGCCCCTGCGTCATCGGGGAGTTGACGCACATCCGCGCAGGCCAGCACCCTGGTTGGGCAGCGCTATGGCTGATCACATAGGGTGAAAAGAAAAACGGGAGGTTCGGCGTGTTCGTTGAACGTGCGCCACTTGTCGACTTAGTGTCCTGTTCGGAAGACTCCAGCGAACAGTCACACTGGTAACCCTAAACTTCAACGTTAGGGTTCGGGTCGGCGTAACGGACCGTCCCATTCGGCATCAGTCGCCGGATCGCATCCTCTGCGAAGCGGCGACACGTAACTCGAGGCGAGAGGCCTTCGACGTGGCAGCACCGCAGAACTACCTCGCAGTCATCAAAGTCATCGGTGTCGGCGGCGGTGGTGTCAATGCCATCAACCGGATGATCGAGGTCGGTCTCAAGGGCGTCGAGTTCATCGCCATCAACACCGACGCGCAGGCGCTGTTGATGAGCGACGCCGACGTCAAGCTCGACGTCGGCCGCGAACTCACCCGCGGACTCGGCGCCGGAGCCAACCCGGCCGTCGGCCGTAAGGCCGCCGAGGATCACCGCGAGGAGATCGAAGAGGTCCTCAAGGGGGCCGACATGGTCTTCGTGACGGCCGGTGAAGGCGGCGGCACCGGCACCGGCGGCGCGCCCGTCGTGGCCAACATCGCCCGCTCCCTGGGCGCCCTCACCATCGGCGTGGTCACGCGCCCGTTCACCTTCGAGGGACGGCGCCGCGCCAACCAGGCCGAGGACGGCATCGCCGAACTCCGCGAAGAGGTCGACACCCTCATCGTCATTCCGAACGACCGGCTGCTGTCCATCTCGGACCGCCAGGTCTCGGTCCTGGACGCGTTCAAGTCGGCCGACCAGGTCCTGCTCTCCGGTGTCCAGGGCATCACCGACCTCATCACCACCCCGGGTCTGATCAACCTCGACTTCGCCGACGTCAAGTCCGTGATGTCCGAGGCCGGTTCGGCCCTCATGGGCATCGGCTCGGCCCGCGGCGACGACCGCGCGGTGGCCGCGGCCGAGATGGCGATCTCCTCGCCGCTGCTCGAGGCGTCCATCGACGGCGCCCGGGGCGTGCTGCTCTCGATCTCCGGCGGCTCCGACCTCGGCCTGTTCGAGATCAACGAGGCGGCCCAGCTGGTCAGCGAGGCCGCCCACCCCGAGGCCAACATCATCTTCGGCGCGGTCATCGACGACGCCCTCGGCGACGAGGTCCGGGTCACCGTGATCGCGGCCGGTTTCGACGGGGGCCAGCCTCCCGCCCGCCGGGAGACCGTCATGGGCTCGTCCTCGTCCTCGGCCCGCCGTGACGAGCCCACTCCGGTACGGCAGCCCGAGAGCCGCCCGTCCTTCGGCTCGCTCGGCAGCGTCACGCCGAAGGAGGACCCGGAGCCCGCACCGGAGCCGGCGAACGACATTTCCGCCACCCCGCCGGTCCCGCCGTCGCGGTCCTACACGGACAGCGCGGCCGAGGAACTGGACGTGCCGGACTTCCTGAAGTGATAGGACGGCGCTCCGGAACGAGCACAGTGAACGGCGCGCACTTCGCCTTCACCGACCGGTGGGGCGGGGTGAGCGCCGTTCCGTACGAGGAGCTCAACCTCGGCGGAGCCGTCGGCGACGACCCCGACGCCGTACGGACCAACCGTGAGCTGGCGGCCAAGTCCCTTGGCCTGGAACCGGCTCGGGTGGTCTGGATGAACCAGGTGCACGGGGCGGACGTGGCGGTGGTCGACGGGCCGTGGGGTGATCGTCCGGTGCCCGAGGTCGACGCAATCGTCACGGTGCAGCGGGGTCTCGCCCTCGCCGTCCTCACCGCCGACTGCACGCCCGTTCTGCTCGCCGACCCCGTCGCCGGGATCGTCGCCGCGGCCCACGCGGGGCGGCCCGGCATGGTCGCCGGGGTCGTCCCCGCCGCCGTACGGGCCATGACGGAACTCGGCGCCGAGCCGGGCCGGATCGTCGCCCGTACCGGACCCGCCGTCTGCGGCCGGTGCTACGAAGTGCCGGACGAGATGCGCGCCGACGTGGCCGCCGTCGAGCCGGCGGCGTACGCCGAGACGAGTTGGGGCACTCCTGCGGTCGACGTGACCGCCGGAGTGCACGCGCAGCTCGAGCGGCTCGGGGTGCGCGACTGGGAGCAGTCGCCGGTGTGCACGATCGAGTCGGGAGACCACTTCTCGTACCGCCGCGATCGAACCACGGGGCGACTCGCGGGATATGTGTGGCTGGACTGAGGGACATGAGGGACCGTAAGGACGAACTCGCCGAAAACCTGGCGAAGGTGGAGCGTCGTATCGCTGCCGCCTGTACGGACGCCGGGCGCAAGCGCGAGGAGGTGACCCTGATCGTGGTCACCAAGACGTATCCGGCCGGCGATGTGCGGATTCTGTCGGAACTCGGTGTGCGACACGTGGCCGAGAACCGCGACCAGGACGCGGCACCCAAGGCCGCGGCCTGCTCGGATCTGCCCCTGACTTGGCATTTTGTGGGTCAATTGCAGACCAACAAGGTGCGTTCCGTGGTCGGTTATGCCGGCCTGGTGCAGTCCGTGGACCGTGCTCGGCTCGTCACGGCGCTCTCGAAGGAGGCGGTGCGACAGGAGCGCGAGCTCGGGTGTCTGGTCCAGGTCGCGCTCGATGCCGACGAGAGCGGACGCGGGGAGCGCGGGGGCGTCGGGCCCGGCGGAATCGAAGAGTTGGGCGAGCTGGTCGCGCGGGCGCCGGGTCTGCGGCTGGACGGTCTGATGACCGTCGCGCCGCTCACCGGCCCCTACGCAGGGCGCGAACGGGCGGCGTTCGAGCGGTTGATGGATTTGTCGACGGACCTGCGCCGAGCCCATCCGGCTGCGAACATGGTCTCGGCAGGAATGAGTGCGGACCTCGAACAGGCCGTGGCCGCCGGGGCGACACATGTACGCGTCGGTACCGCGGTACTCGGAGTCCGCCCCAGGCTCGGGTAACGTCGCCAGGAAGTCGGACCACAGCAGAAAATATGGTCAGTGCCACCGAAGGTGGGCGCAACGACCTCGTGGATCGCGGGCACTTGGCAGTCGTCAGCCGATCCACCACAGAGCGGAGGACTCAGAGCATGGCCGGCGCGATGCGCAAGATGGCGGTCTACCTCGGCCTCGTGGAGGACGATGGGTACGACGGCCGGGGATTCGACCCCGATGACGACTTCGAGCCCGAACTGGACCCCGAACCCGAACGGGACCACCGGAGGCACGAGCCGTCCCACCAGTCCCACGTAGCACATCAGTCCCAAAGGGACGAAGAGGTGCGAATCGTGCAACCGCCCGCGTCACGCGAACCGGTGGCCCGTTCCACTTCGCTACCCGCGGAATCCGGCCGTCCGGCGCGTATCGCGCCCGTGGCGTCCATCACACAAGAACGCGCAAGCCTGGAGAAGAACGCACCGGTGATCATGCCCAAGGTCGTGTCGGAACGAGAGCCTTACCGGATCACCACACTCCACCCGCGGACCTACAACGAGGCCCGTACCATCGGGGAACACTTCCGTGAGGGCACCCCGGTGATCATGAATCTGACTGAGATGGATGACACAGACGCGAAGCGACTTGTCGACTTTGCGGCCGGTTTGGTGTTTGGTCTTCACGGCAGCATCGAGCGGGTGACGCAGAAGGTGTTCCTGTTGTCGCCTGCTAACGTCGATGTCACGGCGGAGGACAAGGCCCGCATCGCAGAGGGCGGGTTCTTCAACCAGAGCTGAGACGCACGACCGGAAACAGCAGTACAAGTAGTACCCAGCAGCACGGAAACAGGGGAGAGGGAAGCACCAGCAATGAGCGTGGTCCTGGATGTCATCTACATCGCGCTGATGTGCTTCCTCATCGTGCTCATCTTCCGGTTGGTCATGGACTACGTCTTCCAGTTCGCCCGCTCATGGCAACCCGGCAAGGCGATGGTGGTCGTTCTGGAGGCCACCTACACTGTCACCGACCCACCGCTCAAGCTTCTGCGGCGGTTCATCCCGCCGCTGCGCCTCGGGGGCGTGGCGCTCGACCTGTCCTTCTTCGTACTGATGATCATCGTCTACATCCTGATCTCGATCGTGAGCCGGCTGTGATGAGCGATGTGACCTACCGTCTTGCCGAATGCCGACGACTACGTTGAGGTGAAGAGATGCCGTTGACCCCCGAGGACGTGCGGAACAAGCAGTTCACGACCGTCCGCCTCCGAGAAGGCTATGACGAGGACGAGGTCGATGCCTTCCTCGATGAGGTCGAAGCCGAACTGACCCGCCTGCTCCGCGAGAACGAGGACCTGCGGGCCAAACTGGCCGCGGCCACGCGCGCTGCTGCCCAGAACCAGCAGAACATGCGCAAGCCCCCGGAGGGTCCCGGCGGCCCCGGTCCGCAGGACCAGCAGCAGGGCATGCCTCCGCAGGGGATGCGCGGTCCGGGTGCTCCCGTACCCGCCGGCATATCGGGCCCGCCGCAGCAGCAGATGGGTGGCCCCATGGGTGGTCCGCCCCAGCTGCCGAGCGGTGCCCCGCAGCTGCCCGCCGGTCCCGGCGGCGGTCAGGGTGGTCCCCAGGGTCCCGGTCCGATGGGCCAGGGTCCGATGGGTCCCGGCCCCATGGGTCAGGGCCCGATGGGCGGCCAGCCTCCCATGCAGCAGCAGATGGGTGGTCCGATGGGCGGCCCCATGGGCGGTCCGATGGGCGGCCCCGGTCAGGGCCCTGGTGGCGACAGCGCCGCCCGTGTCCTCTCGCTGGCCCAGCAGACCGCCGACCAGGCGATCGCCGAGGCCCGCTCCGAAGCCAACAAGATCGTCGGCGAGGCCCGCAGCCGCGCCGAGGGTCTCGAGCGTGACGCCCGCGCCAAGGCCGACGCGCTGGAGCGGGACGCGCAGGAGAAGCACCGCGTCGCGATGGGCTCCCTGGAGTCCGCCCGCGCCACGCTGGAGCGCAAGGTCGAGGACCTGCGCGGCTTCGAGCGCGAGTACCGCACGCGCCTGAAGTCGTACCTCGAGTCCCAGCTGCGTCAGCTGGAGACCCAGGCCGACGACTCGCTGGCCCCGCCGCGTACCCCGGCGGCCGCGTCGCTTCCGCCGTCCCCGGCGCCCTCCATGGCACCGGCCGGCGCGAGCGCCCCGTCGTACGGCGGCAACCCGACCATGGGTGGCGCCCCGGCTCCCGCTGCTCCGTCCTACGGCGGTCAGCAGCAGATGTCCCCGGCGATGACCCAGCCGATGGCACCGGTGCGGCCGCAGGGCCCGTCGCCGATGGGTCAGGCTCCCTCGCCGATGCGCGGGTTCCTCATCGACGAGGACGACAACTGACGGACAGTAGTACGTCTTAGGCGTCGGCAGCGTTCAGGGCGGGCCCCGGATCTCGATCCGGGGCCCGCCCTTTTTACGCGTGTTGACGGCCATGGGCGGGCGGCCGTCCATGTCAGCAGCACCCGCCGAAGCCAAGGGCCCGGCCTCCCTCGCGGGGAGACCGGGCCCTGGTGTGTTCGCTTACGCCTTGCGCAGGCGGAAGGTGAGGGACAGGCCCTCGTCGGTGAACGGCTCGCCGTAGGTGTCGTCCGCCTCGCCCTGGCTGAAGTCCGTGGCCAGGACCTCGTCGGCGATCAGGGCCGCGTGCTCGGTGAGGGCCGCGATGACCGCCGGGTCCGTGGACGTCCAGCACAGGGCAATACGGTCGGCCACGTCGAGGCCGCTGTTCTTGCGGGCCTCCTGGATCAGGCGGATCGCGTCACGGGCCAGGCCCGCCTGACGCAGCTCCTCCGTGATCTCCAGGTCGAGGGCGACGGTGGCACCGGAGTCGGAGGCCACCGACCAGCCCTCGCGCGGGGTCTCCGTGATGATCACCTCGTCGGGGGCGAGGGTGATCGTTTCGCCGTCGACCTCGACCGACGCCGTGCCCTCGCGCAGGGCGAGGGAGAGCGCGGCCGCGTCGGCGTTCGCGACGGCCTTCGCCACGTCCTGGACGCGCTTGCCGAACCGCTTGCCCAGGGCGCGGAAGTTGGCCTTCGCGGTCGTGTCGACGAGGCTGCCGCCGACCTCGCTGAGCGATGCCAGGGATGTGACGTTCAGCTCTTCCGTGATCTGCGTGTGCAGCTCACGGTCGAGGGCGGCGAAGCCGGTCGCGGCGATGAGCGCACGGGACAGCGGCTGGCGGGTCTTCACGCCCGACTCCGCGCGCGTGGCACGGCCCAGCTCGACGAGACGGCGGACGAGGACCATCTGCTTCGACAGCTCGGGGTCGATCGCCGTCAGGTCCGCCTTCGGCCAGGAGGACAGGTGTACCGACTCCGGGGCGCCCGGGGTCACCGGCACGATCAGGTCCTGCCAGACCCGCTCGGTGATGAACGGGGTCAGCGGGGCCATCAGCTTCGTGACCGTCTCGACGACCTCGTGCAGGGTGCGCAGCGCCGCCTTGTCGCCCTGCCAGAAGCGGCGGCGCGAGCGGCGGACGTACCAGTTGGAGAGGTCGTCGACGAACGCCGACAGGAGCTTGCCGGCGCGCTGGGTGTCGTACGCCTCCAGAGCCTGCGTCACCTGGTCGGTCAGGGCGTGGAGTTCGGACAGCAGCCAGCGGTCCAGGACCGGGCGGTCGGCCGGGGCCGGATCGGCCGCGCTGGGCGCCCAGTTGGAGGTGCGGGCATACAGGGCCTGGAAGGCGACCGTGTTCCAGTACGTGAGGAGCGTCTTGCGGACGACCTCCTGGATGGTGCCGTGGCCCACGCGGCGTGCCGCCCACGGGGAGCCGCCGGCCGCCATGAACCAGCGCACCGCGTCGGCGCCGTGCTGGTCCATCAGCGGGATCGGCTGCAGGATGTTGCCCAGGTGCTTGGACATCTTGCGGCCGTCCTCGGCGAGGATGTGGCCGAGGCAGACCACGTTCTCGTACGAGGACTTGTCGAAGACCAGGGTGCCGACCGCCATCAGCGTGTAGAACCAGCCGCGGGTCTGGTCGATGGCCTCGGAGATGAACTGCGCCGGGTAGCGGCTCTCGAACAACTCCTTGTTCTTGTACGGGTATCCCCACTGCGCGAACGGCATCGAACCCGAGTCGTACCAGGCGTCGATGACCTCCGGCACGCGCGTGGCCGTCTTCTGGCACTTGGGGCACGCGAAGGTGACGTCGTCGATGTACGGGCGGTGCGGGTCGAGTTCGGACTGGTCGGTGCCCGTCAGCTCGGTGAGCTCCGCGCGGGAGCCGACCACGGTGAGGTGGTCGTCCTCGCAGCGCCAGATGGGCAGCGGGGTGCCCCAGTAGCGGTTGCGGGACAGCGCCCAGTCGATGTTGTTGTTCAGCCAGTCGCCGTACCGGCCGTGCTTGACCGTGTCCGGGAACCAGTTGGTGTTCTCGTTCTCCTGGAGGAGGCGGTCCTTGACGGCCGTGGTGCGGATGTACCAGGACGGCTGCGCGTAGTAGAGGAGCGCGGTGTGGCAGCGCCAGCAGTGCGGGTAGCTGTGCTCGTACGGGATGTGCTTGAAGAGGAGGCCGCGCTGCTGGAGGTCCTCGGTGAGCTTTTCGTCCGCCTTCTTGAAGAAGACGCCGCCGACCAGCGGGACGTCCTCCTCGAAGGTGCCGTCCGGGCGCACCGGGTTCACGACGGGCAGGCCGTAGGCGCGGCAGACCTTGAGGTCGTCCTCACCGAAGGCGGGGGACTGGTGGACCAGACCCGTACCGTCCTCGGTCGTGACGTACTCGGCGTTGACGACGAAATGTGCCGGTTCCGGGAACTCGACGAGCTCGAACGGTCGTTGATACGTCCAGCGCTCCATTTCGGCGCCGGTGAAGGACTGGCCGGTGGTCTCCCAGCCCTCGCCGAGCGCCTTGCCTACGAGCGGTTCGGCGACGACGAGCTTCTCCTCGCCGTCGGTCGCGACGACGTAGGTGACCTCGGGGTGGGCGGCGACGGCGGTGTTGGAGACCAGCGTCCACGGGGTCGTCGTCCACACCAGGAGCGCGGCTTCGCCGGCCAGCGGACCGGAGGTGAGGGGGAAACGGACGTACACGGACGGGTCGACGACCGTCTCATAGCCCTGCGCCAGCTCGTGGTCCGACAGGCCGGTGCCGCAGCGCGGACACCAGGGGGCGACGCGGTGGTCCTGGACCAGCAGGCCCTTGTTGAAGATCTCCTTGAGCGACCACCAGACCGACTCGATGTACTCGGGGTCCATCGTGCGGTAGGGGTCGTTCAGGTCGGTCCAGTAACCCATGCGGGTCGTGAGTGCCTCGAAGGCGTCGGTGTGGCGGGTCACCGATTCGCGGCACTTGGCGTTGAACTCGGCGATGCCGTACGCCTCGATGTCCTGCTTGCCGCTGAACCCGAGCTCCTTCTCCACCGCGAGCTCCACCGGGAGGCCGTGGCAGTCCCAGCCGGCCTTGCGGGCCACGTGGTAGCCGCGCATGGTGCGGAAGCGGGGGAAGACGTCCTTGAAGACGCGCGCCTCGATGTGGTGGGCGCCCGGCATGCCGTTGGCGGTGGGCGGGCCCTCGTAGAAGACCCACTCGGGGCGGCCCTCGGACTGCTCGAGGGTCTTGGCGAAGATCTTCTGCTCGCGCCAGAAGTCGAGCACGGCGTGCTCGAGCGCGGGCAGGTCGACCTGGGCGGGCACCTGGCGGTACGTCGGCGTTGTCATCAGCGAGCTTCCTCCGGCGGACTTGCTGCCTTCCGTCCGGAGGGACGAGAGCTGTCTTCTGTACGCCGGTTTCGGCGCGCTCCCGCGGTACCACCCTCCTTGGCTCCCCGGTGCATCCCGCGCTCCGGTGAGCCCCCTCATTGGGGTCGCGATGCCGGTTCTACCGGCCGCTGCTCTTCGGCTGCGGCTTTCTTCCGGCGGCTCCGGGGTGATCTTCACGTCGCGCCGGCCCCCGGGCTTCCACCGTCCCCGGGTCGCTCTGGGCTGCGTACGCCGCTACTCGTCCCCATCCACGCTTTTCGCTCCGCCCAGTGTACGGCGCCGCGCGGACAGCGGCCGACCGGTTTTCGCGTCCCCGGGTTCAGGGGCGCCGTACGGACGGAGATGACCCGAATGGGGCGGTACGCGTGTTCGGATTCTGGGACGGACGGTCCGGCGGATTACCCCGCGGGGAGCTGGGCACAACGCATGCAGGCTTGCGGAGCGGCGTGCGCGAGCCGGGCGAATCGGGCGGTGTGCCCCGTTGCCGCGGGACTGAAGTCGATTTATCGTCCCAGCACGATTCGCGTGCAAGATCACAATATGTGAAGGGGCCGCGGCCATGGTGGCGAAGAAGACCGCCGTACAGCAGTCGGCGTCCGACGGGTCCACTCAGGCCTCCGGCGGTGCGGCCAAGGATGTGAGCGGGAAGAAGAGCGCGCGGGGAGGGGCCACGGCGCGTGCGGCTACCGGGACCGCGGCGGCTGCGGCGGAGAAGACCGCGAAGCCGGTGAAGACGGTGCGGGGGGTTGCGGCCGGGGGAAGGACACGGGCCGCCGGGAAGCCGGCCGGCAAGAAGACGGCTGGTGAGAAGAAGACCGCCGCCAAGAAGGCGACCGCCTCCGACGCGTCTCGTTCGAAGAAGGCGGTCGAGGAGGAGGGACCCGAGAGATCTGCGGGCACCGCGGCGTCGGCCGCCGGAGAGAAGGCGGCGGGCGGCAAGGAGGCGGTGGCCGAGAAGGGCGCGGCGAAGAAGGCGGCAGCGAAGAAGGCCACGACGGAGAAGGCGGCAACCGAGAAGGCTGCGGCGAAGAGGACCGTCGCGAAAAAGGCCGCTGCGAAGAAAACGGCAGCCAAGAAGACCGCCGTTCCCAAGGGTGTCGCCGAGGAGGGCGGTCCCGAGCAGGCGGGGGCCGGGGAGCCGGTTGCGAAGAAGGCGGCAGGCAGGAAGGCGGAGGCGAAGGGCGCGGCGGCCAAGGAGCCGGTGGTGAAGAAAACGACCGGCAAGAAAGGCACAGCCGGAAAAACCGCTGCCCCTGAGAGCGCCGCCGAACCGGGCAGGAGCAATCAGGGCGCGGAGGAAGGCACCGGCAAGAAGGCCGCGGCCAGGACGAGCGCAGCGGCGAAGAGCACGGCCACGAAACGCGAGAGCACGGCCACGAAGAGCACGGTCGCAAAGAGTGCGGCCGAGGAGACCGTGCAGGCGAAGGGTGCCGGCGCGCAGCGGGCGGGTAAGGAGACCGCTGGCGCGAAGCGTGCGAGCAGGAAGAGCACGGCCAAGAAGGCGGGCGCGGCCGAGGCCGCGGAGCAGACGGGAGCCACGACAGTGGTTGCGAAGAAGACTCCTGGCACGGCCACGGCGGCCAAGACCGCCGTACCCAAGGCACGGCTGGCCGCGGCGGAGCCGGGCGAGCTTGCGGTGCGCCCCGGTGAGGACCCCTGGACCCCGGAGGAGGTCGAGGAGGCGCGTGCCGAGCTGCTGTCCGAGATGGAGCGGCTGCGCGACGAGATCACCTCGTCCGAGAACGCCGTCGCCGGCCTGATGCGGGACTCCGGGGACGGGGCGGGCGACGACCAGGCGGACACCGGTACCAAGAACATCACGCGTGAACACGAGCTGGCCCTCGCGGCCAACGCGCGCGAGATGCTGACGCAGACCGAGCGCGCCCTGGTGCGGCTGGATGCCGGCACCTACGGGCTGTGCGAGAACTGCGGCAATCCGATCGGCAAGGCCCGGATGCAGGCTTTCCCGCGGGCCACTCTGTGCGTGGAGTGCAAGCAGAAGCAGGAACGCCGGTACTGAGGGACCACACTGGCGTGTCGTACCCTCGTCCTCAGTCAGGTACCTAGGTTGAGGGACTCACGTGGCAGAGGCGGAGCGCATCATCGGTACGCCGGATACCCCAGAGGCGGCGGGGACCGAGGCGGAGCAGGGCGAGACCGCGCGCCCCAGGGGCAAGCGCCGTATCGCCGTGCTGTTCGCGGTCGCCGCGTTCGCATACGCCCTCGACCTGGTCAGCAAGATGATCGTGGTCGCCAAGCTGGAGCACCACGCGCCGATCCGGATCATCGGGGACTGGCTGCAGTTCGAGGCGATCCGCAACGCGGGCGCGGCCTTCGGCTTCGGCGAGGCCTTCACCGTGATCTTCACCCTGATCGCGGCTGCCGTGATCGTCGTGATCGCCCGGCTCGCCCGCAAGCTCTACAGCCTGCCCTGGGCGATCGCCCTCGGCCTGCTGCTCGGCGGCGCGCTCGGCAACCTCACCGACCGGATCTTCCGCTCGCCCGGCGTCTTCGAGGGCGCCGTCGTCGACTTCATCTCGCCCAAGGGCTTCGCCGTCTTCAACCTGGCCGACTCGGCGATCGTCTGCGGCGGCATCCTGATCGTGCTGCTGTCCTTCAAGGGGCTCGACCCGGACGGGACCGTCCACAAGGACTGAGCCCGGGTTTTCCACAGGCTCGTTCGGGGCCGTCGGCGGTGTCCTGCATACTCGACGGGTGAGCACCATTCCCGAGATCCGTACCCTGCCCGTGCCCGACGGCCTGGAGGGCGAGCGCGTCGACGCCGCCATCTCCCGCATGTTCGGCTTCTCCCGGACCAAGGCGGCCGAACTCGCCGCCGCGGGGAAGGTCACGGTCGACGGATCGGTGGTCGGTAAGTCCGAGCGGGTGAGCGGTGGCGCCTGGCTCGAGGTCGAGATGCCGCAGGCGCCCGCACCCGTGCAGATCGTCGCGGAGCCGGTCGAGGGCATGGAGATCGTGTACGACGACGATGACGTGGTCGTGATCGTCAAGCCGGTCGGTGTCGCCGCCCACCCCAGCCCCGGCTGGACCGGGCCGACCGTCATCGGCGGCCTCGCCGCGGCCGGCTACCGCATCTCCACCTCCGGCGCCGCCGAGCGCCAGGGCATCGTGCACCGGCTCGACGTCGGCACCTCGGGCCTGATGGCGGTCGCCAAGTCGGAGCGTGCGTACACCTCGCTCAAGCGCCAGTTCAAGGAGCGCACGGTCGACAAGCGCTACCACACGCTGGTGCAGGGCCACCCCGATCCGACCAGCGGCACCATCGACGCGCCCATCGGCCGCCACCCCAACCACGACTACAAGTGGGCGGTCACGGCCGACGGAAAGCCCTCCGTCACGCACTACGACCTCATCGAGGCCTTCCGTGCCGCCTCGCTCCTCGACGTCAAGCTCGAGACCGGGCGCACCCATCAGATCCGCGTCCACATGGCCGCCCACCGCCACCCGTGCGTCGGCGACCTGACGTACGGCGCCGACCCGACGCTCGCCAAGCGGCTGCACCTGACCCGCCAGTGGCTGCACGCCGTGCGGCTCGGCTTCGAGCACCCCGGGGACGGGCAGTGGGTGGAGTTCGAGAGCGACTACCCCGCCGATCTGCAGAAGGCCCTGGACCAGGTCCGCGAGGAGACCTACGGATGAGCGGCACGCGCGCGTACGTGGTGCGCGTCGCCGAGGATCCCGCCGACCGGGAGGCGTGCTTCGCGGTGCGCAAGGAGGTCTTCGTCGGCGAGCAGGGTGTGCCGGAGGATCTTGAGTACGACGCGTACGACGCCGTAGCCGTGCATGTGCTGGCCGTGCGGGAGGACGGAGTGCCGCTCGGCACCGGGCGGCTGCTGTACGGAGAGGCGGCCGCGGCGAAGGTCGACGGCGATCTGACGGTGGGCTCGCTCGGGCGGCTCGCTGTCGCCCAGGAGGCCCGCGGACTGGGCATCGGCGTCGCCCTCGTGCGGGCCATCGAGGATGCGGCACGCGCGCGTGGGCTCGCGGCGGTGGATCTGCACGCGCAGACGCATGCGCTGGGGTTCTACGAGCGGCTGGGATACGAGGCGTACGGGCCGGAGTACCCGGAGGCGGGCATCCCGCACCGGGCGATGCGGCGCGCTCTGCAGCCAAGGAGCTGAAAACGCTGGTGGGGACGGCGGCGTGGCAGGCTTGAGAACCGCTGCCCGTACGTCGACCTTCCCGGAGCGCTGACCGTGGATCAGTTGGCCCTGCTGTTCGTGCTGTTGCTCGGGGCCCTGGTGAGCGTCCCGGTCGGGGACCGGTTCGGGCTGCCGGCGCCGGTGCTGATGACGCTCCTCGGGATCGTCCTCGCCGTACTCGACTTCGTGCCGAACGTCGACGTTCCACCGGAGCTGATCCTGCCCCTGCTGCTCCCGCCGCTGCTGTACGCGGCGGTGCGGCGCACGTCCTGGCGGCAGTTCGCGGCCAACCGGCGGCCGATCTTCCTGCTGGCGGTGGCGCTGGTGTTCGTCACCACCGTGTGCGTGGCCCTGGTGGCGCACACGATCGTGCCGGGGCTGTCCGTCGCCGCCGCGGTGGCGCTGGGTGCGCTCGTCGCGCCGCCCGACCCGGTCGCCGCGACCGCGGTCGCAGGGCAGCTGGGGTTGCCGCGGCGGCTCGTGTCCATCCTGGAGGGCGAGGGACTGTTCAACGACGTCACGGCGATCGTGCTGTACCACGTGGCGATCGCCGCCGCCGTCAGCGGCAGCTTCACACCGGGGCGGGCCGCGCTCGACCTGGTGCTCTCCGCGGTGGTGGCCGTGGCGGTGGGGCTTGCGCTCGGCTGGGGCGCCAACAAGCTCATGGATCTGCTGGGCGACGCGACCCTGCAGATCGGGATGACGCTGCTTGTGCCGTACGCCTCGTACGTGCTGGCAGAGGAACTGCACGGCTCCGGTGTGCTCGCCGTGCTCACGACCGCGCTGTTCCTCGCCGAGTACGCCACCGACGCCGACGACGTGCTGACCCGGCTGACCGGGCATGCGTTCTGGGACATCGTCGACACGCTCGTCACGGGCGTCGCCTTCGGGCTGATCGGCCTCGAGCTGCACAACGCGATCCGGACGGCGTCCGGGCGGTGGGGCGAAATGCTCGGCTGGGCGGGCGTGATCGTGGCCGTGGTGGTCGTCGTACGCCTGGTGTACCTGCTGCCGGCGACCTGGCTCACCAAGCGGCTGCACGCGAAACGGGACTACGACGAGGACATCCCGATGAGCTGGCGGGAGACCGTGGTCATGTGGTGGTCGGGGATGCGGGGAGTGGCCTCGGTGGCTCTGGCGCTGGCGATTCCGCTGACGACCGATGACGGTTCGGCCTTCCCCGACCGGGACGAGATCGTGTTCATCGCCTTCGGGGTGATCATGGGGACGCTGGTGCTGCAGGGGCTGACCCTGCCGTGGCTGGTGAAGCGGCTGGGGGTACAGGCCGACACGGAGCGGGAGAAGGACTTCGAGAAGACCCTTGCAGTCCGGGCGGCCAAGGCGGCCAAGCGGCGGCTGAAGGAGATCGAACAGGTCGAGGAGCTGCCGGAGGAGCTGTCCGAGCAGATGCTGCGCCGGGCCTTTGACATCGGGGTGCGGATCAGCCCGGACATGGGGGACGAGGAGCGGCGCGAGGCGCACGAACACCGGGCGCGCCGGCTGAAGCGGGTGCGGCGGATCCAGGGCGAGATGCTCAGCGCCGCACGGCACGAGGTGCTGGCGGCGCGCAGCGAGCCCGGGGCGGATCCGGAGATCGTGGACCGGGTGCTTCGCCATCTTGACGTGCGAAGTCTGCGGTGAACGGGACGCTGTTCATGATCTGCGCATGGCGGGCGCGTAAAAGCAGCGATCCGTCCGCGTGAGGTGCGTAGGGTCGGATCATGTCTCGCAATGTCGTCATCAGCGGTGGTGGTACGGGGATTGGACTTGCCGCGGCGCAGGTCTTCGCGGCGGACGGGGACCGGGTCCTGCTGCTCGGGCGGCGGGTGGAGGTGCTGAAGAAGGCCGGGTTGCCGGGGGCGCTGACGTATGCGGCGGATCTGAGTGATCCGGGTGCCGTGCGCGGGGTCGCCGACTTCGTCGGGCGGGAGTTCGGGACGGTGGACGTGCTGATCCACAGTGCCGGTGGCGCCGGGCATCTGGAGCCCGCGTCGGAGAGCGACGATCCACTCGACCGTGTCGCGCACAACTGGACCGTGAACTTCCGCATCAACACCCTGACCGCGGCCCTGCTGACCGAGGCCCTGAAGGACCGGCTCGCCACTCCTGGCGGGCGGGTGCTGTTCGTCAGCTCCATCGCCGCCTACCGGGGGTCCGGCAGTGGGGCGTACGCGGGCGCCAAGGCCGCGTTGCACCCGTACGCCCACGACCTTGCCCGGGAGTTGGGGCCGCGCGGGATCACCGCCAACGTGGTCGCGCCCGGGTACATCGAGGACACCGAGTTCTTCGGGCCGCAGATCGAGCCCGCGCGGCGCGAACGGCTCGTCAACGACACCCTGAACAAGCGCGCAGGCACCCCCGGCGACGTGGCCGCGACCCTGCACTGGCTCGCCTCTTCGGGCGCCGGGCACATCACCTCGCAGGTCGTCCAGGTCAACGGCGGTGCGGAGCGCGGCCACTGAGGCCGTTCCCCGGCGCTCAGCCGCGGCCCGTCCTCGGCGACTCCTGTGTGCGGCGTGCGGCGCCGTCCGGGGAGCCGTCGGGGGCGCGCCGGCTCGACGGCACGGCCGCGTCCGACGTGTTGACCCGGGGCAGGGCGTACGGGTGCTGCTCGCACAGCCAGCGGACCATCCGCTCGCGGACCGTGACCCGTACCGTCCATATGTCGTCCGCGTCCTTGGCCGTCACCAGGGCCCGCACCTGCATGGTGGTCGGGGTGGTGTCCGTGACGGCCAGGCCGTAGTCGCGGCCGTCCCAGGCCGGGCACTCGCGCAGGATGTCGCGGAGCTTCTCGCGCATCAGCTCCACCGGCGCCGAGTGGTCGAGGTGCCAGTAGACGATGCCCGTCATCTGGGTGCCGCCGCGGGACCAGTTCTCGAAGGGCTTCGAGGTGAAGTACGAGACCGGCATGGTGATCCGGCGCTCGTCCCAGGTCCGCACGGTCAGGAACGTCAGCGTGATCTCCTCGACCGTGCCCCACTCGCCGTCCACCACGACCGTGTCGCCGATGCGCACCATGTCGCCGAAGGCGATCTGCAGTCCCGCGAACATGTTGCTGAGCGTGGACTGGGCGGCGACACCGGCGACAATGCCGAGGATGCCGGCCGAGGCCAGCAGCGAGGCGCCCGCGGCGCGCATCGCCGGGAACGTCAGCAGCATCGTGGCCGCGGCCACCACGCCGACGATCGCGGAGACCACCCGCATGATCAGGGACACCTGGGTACGCACGCGCCTGACCCGGGCCGGATCGCGGTGGACGCGGGCGTAACGGGTGTAGGACGTTTCCACGACGGCCGCGGCGATACGGATCACCAGCCAGGCCGTCGCCCCGATCAGCACCAGGGTCAGCGTCCGGCCGACGCCGACCTTGTGCTCCTGCAGCAGCTGCGCCTCGTCGTAGGACCCTCTGAGGATGGCCGAGCACAGCACCAGCTGGTAGGGGATGCGGCCGCGGCGCAGCAGCCCCCACAGCGGGGTCTCGCCGTGCCGCTCGTCGGCCTTGCGCAGCAGCAGGTCGGTGGCCCAGCCGACGAGCAGCGTGAGCACGACCGAGCCGCCGATCACGATCAGCGGGCGCAGTACGTTCTCCATGCCTGCGAACCTAACCGGACCCGGGGGGTCATGAACATGTGAGTTCGGGCCCGGAGGGGGTACGGCCGCACGGCAGCGTTGTCAGTCCCGGCTGGCACCATGGCCTCATGAACATCATGCTCTTTCACTCGACCTACGGTCTGCGGCCCGCGGTGCGCGAGGCCGCGGACCGGCTGCGCGGCGCCGGGCACGAGGTGTGGACCCCGGACCTCTTCGACGGGCGTACGTTCGAGACGGTCGAGGAGGGCATGGCCCACAACGACGAGATCGGCAAGGACGAGCTGCTCAAGAGAGCCGTGCTGGCCGCCGCGCCCTACTCGGCCAGAGGCCTTGTGTACGCCGGGTTCTCGCTCGGTGCCTCCATCGCGCAGACCCTCGCGCTCGGCGACGAGAAGGCCCGCGGGCTGCTGCTCCTGCACGGCACGTCGGACATCGCGCCCAATGTGTCCGTGGACGACCTGCCGGTCCAGCTGCATGTCGCCGAGCCGGACCCGTTCGAGACGGACGACTGGCTGAGCGCCTGGTATCTGCAGATGGGCAGAGCGGGCGCGGACGTGGAGATCTACCGATATGCCGGAGCCGGCCACATCTACACGGACCCCGGGCTGCCGGACTATGACGAGGAGGCCGCCGAGGCCACCTGGCGGGTGGCGCTCGGCTTCCTCGACAGCCTGTAGGCGGGGGCTATACGGGGTCGTAGGTCCGCTCGACCTTCTGCGTGCCGGTGCGCGTGCGGTACGAACGCACCCACGTCGAGGTCGCGTCGGCCTTAGTACGGTCCGACAGGACGTAGTAGTCCATCTGCGCGCGGTCGGCGGTGATGTCCAGGACGCCGTAGCCGTGGCGGTCGGTGTCGACCCAGTGGACGTGCCGGTTGGCCGCCTTGATGATCGGCGCGGCGATCGCGGAGACAGTGCCCTCGGGGACCTTCACGATGTCGTCGAGGTTGTCGGAGGTCACCGAGGTCACCACGAACTCCGTGGCGGCGGAGGCCGACAGCGGATACGTCCCGGCGTCCACCGGCACGTCGTTGGCCCACGCCATGTGGATGTCGCCGGTCAGGAAGACGGTGTTGCCGATCGCGTTCGAGCGCAGATGGGCCAGCAGCTCGCGCCGGTCGTCCGTGTAGCCGTCCCACTGGTCGGTGTTGAGGGCGAGACCCTCCTGCGGCAGCCCGAGCAGCTTGGCGAGCGGCTTGAGCAGGTCGGCGGAGAGGGAGCCGACGGCGAACGGCGAGATCATCACCGAGTTGCCGACCAGCCGCCAGGTCGTGTCGGACGACTTCAAGTTGGCCTTCAGCCAGTCGAGTTGGGCGCGCCCGGTGATCGTACGGTCCGGGTCGTCGACCGAGCCGCTCGCCGTGGACGCCTGCTGGGAGCGGAAGGAGCGCAGGTCGAGGAGGGACAGGTCGGCGAGCTTGCCGAAGCGCAGCCGGCGGTAGGTCGTGCCCGCGATCGCCGGGCGGACCGGCATCCACTCGAAGTAGGCCTGCTTGGCGGCCGCCTTGCGGTCGGTCCAGGTGCCTTCGGCGCCCTCGGTGTGGTTGACCGCACCGCCGGACCACGCGTTGTCGGCGAACTCGTGGTCGTCCCAGATCGCGACGACCGGCGCCTTGTGGTGCAGGGCCTGCAGATCCGGGTCGGTCTTGTACTTGCCGTGCCGGGTGCGGTAGTCGGCGAGCGTGATGATCTCGTTCGTCGGCGCGTGCGGGCGGACGACCGTGCCGCGGGCCGCGTACTCGCCGGACTTGTACTCGTAGATGTAGTCGCCCAGGTGCAGCCAGGCGTCCAGGTCGCTACGGGCCGCGAGATGGCGGTACGAGGAGAAGTAGCCGCCCTCCCAGTTGGCGCAGGAGACCACGCCGAAGCGCAGGCCCGGCACGGCGGCGTCGGCGGCGGGCGCCGTGCGGGTGCGGGCGACCGGGGAGTCGGTGGGGCCGGCGGAGAAGCGGAACCAGTAGTCGGTGGCCGGCTGCAGGCCCCGTATGTCCGCCTTGACGGTGTGGTCGGAGGCGGCACTCGCGGTGGTCGAGCCCTTCGCGACGACGTTCGTCAGCGCCTTGTCCTTGGCGACGATCCAGCTGACCTCGGTGTCCGGGCCGAGCCCGGAGCCGGGTATGGCCTCGGCGGTGGGCGTCACTCGGGTCCACAGCAGGACGCCGTCGGGCAGCGGGTCACCGGAGGCGACACCGTGCAGGAACTGCGGGGTCTCGGCGGCCGCCCGGGCGGGCAGGGCGGCGACGAGCGGGCCGGCCAGGACAGCAGTGGCCGCCGCGGCCTTGACGACCGTACGGCGGCGTGGGGAAAGCGAGTTGGCGGCCTCGGACTGCGAGGCGGCGCGCGCGGGTGCTCTGTATCGACTGGTCACGAGCGATCAGGTTACTGAGCAGTATGAACGGGAGCGGGCGAACTCGTAAAAGTTCGCCCGCTCTTCTCCCGACGGTCGAATTTGGAAGCGGTTACTGACCCTCGGTTCAGCCCTTGAGGGCCGCCCCCACCACCCTGTTGAAGTCGGCCACCGTCAGGAGCGGAGTGCTCTTGCCGTCGGCGAAGAGCTGCTTGCCGTCCATGACGAAGCCCGGAGTGCCGGTCACGCCGTCCTTGTTGTCGTCGAAGGTCTTCGACATGGCCATCGCCCAGGCGTCGTAGGTGCCCTTCTTGACCGCGTTCTGGAACTGCGTGTTGTCCTTCAGGGCGGGGACGGTCTGGGCGACCTTGATGAGGTAGCTGTCGTCCTTGAACTTGTCCGTGGTCTCGTCCGGGTGCCACTTCGCCGAGTACAGCGCGGCCTTGTAGTCGAGGAACGCCTCGTCGCTGACGTTCAGCGCGGCACCCAGGGCGCTCAGCGCGTTCTTGGAGCCCTGGCCGTTGTCCTTGTTGTCGATGAAGGTGGCGCCGACGTACTGGAACTTGTACTTGCCGGAGTCGAGGTCCTTCTTGAAGGTCGAGCCGACGGTCTGCTCGAACTGGGCGCAGACGGGACAGCGCGGGTCCTCGTAGATCTTGAGGGTCTTCTTGGCAGTGGCCTTGCCGATGACCACGGTGGTGCCCTTGGTTCCCGTGGTGTTGGCGGGGGCCGTGACCTTGGCGTCCTTCAGGCCCTCCCAATAGCTGGGCTTGTTGGCCTGGACGACGGCGTAACCTATGCCGCCGGCCGCCGCCAGTACGGCCACGACCGAACCGGCCACGATGGCCTGCCGCTTGGCCTTGGCCCTCTTGGCCTGCCGCTCTCGCTCCTGCCGCAGCCGCTCTCGGGCCGCCGTCTTCGAGGCCTGGCTGTTCCGCTTGCTCATGTCGGTTTTCTCCATGTGGGACGCGCATACGTCGTACGCGGGATACGTGTGGGGGACTGGTCGTGCTCAGGTGCTGTGCGGAGTGACGGTGCGTGCTGTGCCGCGCACCAGGTGTCGCTCAGGCGAAGACGACCGAGCACGGCGGTCCACGCCGTCCCAGGGAGTGCACGAGGATCCGCTCGCGGGCGGTGGCCGCCGGGCGGTCGATGTGGCGTACGCGCTGCACCGGCGCGGTCGGCCGGACGGCCACCGCGGCGACGGCCAGCAGCAGCGGACGGAAGGTGGTCGCGGCCACCGCGCGGACCAGCTGGGCCAGCGCCCGCTCGCCGCGGCGCAGCCAGGCTGCGGCCAGCAGGCCGACGCCGACGTGAGCGGCCAGCAGCAGCCAGGCGGTCGCCGGGTCGGCGTGGGAGAGCAGGGCGGCGAGCCGGTCGGTGCCGGTGCCGGTCACGCGGGCCAGCGGGGCGGTTGCCCCGGTGCCGATGCCGGTGCCGTTGCCGCACAGCACGTCGAAGCCGACGGAGCGTAGGGGGCCCGCGACGGGGCCGCCCGCGCGGCCGTAGCAGACGTGCTGGCCGGTGGTGAAGACCGTGTCGGCGGCCAGCTCCAGCGGGATCAGCAGGGCCGCGATCCGGCCGAAACCGCGCTCGCGGCCGGCCAGGGCGTAGGCGACCGTGAACACGGTGGCGGCGACCGCGGCCACCGTGTTCAACGGCAGCGGGACCCGCGACAGCAGCACGTGCGACGCGGTGCTGAGCGTCACGACCAAGGCCGTGAACAGCGCCGCGCGAAGCGCTCTGATGCGGGTCCCGGATATGTCCATAGCGTGGAGAGTCTGTCACGTGGTCCTGTAAGGGACCCCTAAAAGCTCCCTGTGAGATTACGGACTGTCAGAGCCCCGGGATCCGGCCGTTGCGGAACAGGTCCACGAAGATCTGGTGGTCGGCACGCGCGCGTGCGCCGTAGCTGTGCGCGAAGTCGGTCAGCACGCCCGCGAATCCGTCCTCGTCCGCGGCGATCGCCGCGTCGATGGCGCGCTCTGTGGAGAACGGCACGAGGGACTCGCCGGAGGTGTCGTCCGCGGCCGCGTGCATGGTGGCCGTGGCCCGGCCCAGGTCGGCCACGACGGTCGCGATCTCCTCCGGGTCGTCGATGTCGCCCCAGTCGAGGTCGACGGCGTACGGCGACACCTCGGCCACCAGCTGCCCCGCGCCGTCCAGCTCGGTCCAGCCCAGCCACGGGTCGGCGTGCGCCTGCAGGGCGCGCTGGGAGATCACGGTGCGGTGGCCCTCGTGCTGGAAGTAGTCGCGGATCGCCGGGTCGGTGATGTGCCGGGAGACGGCCGGGGTCTGGGCCTGCTTGATGTAGATCACCACATCGTTCTCCAGGGCGTCGCTGTGGCCCTCGAGAAGGATGTTGTACGACGGCAGGCCGGCCGACCCGATGCCGATGCCCCGGCGGCCGACCACGTCCTTCACGCGGTACGAGTCGGGGCGGGCCAGCGAGGAGTCCGGCAGCGTCTCCAGATAGCCGTCGAAGGCCGCGAGGACCTTGTAGCGGGTCGCCGCGTCCAGCTCGATCGAGCCGCCGCCGGGCGCGAAGCGGCGCTCGAAGTCGCGGATCTCGGTCATCGAGTCCAGCAGCTCGAAGCGGGTCAGCGAGCGGGCGGCGCGCAGGGCGCCAAGGAGCGGGCCCTCGGCGGTGTCCAGCGTGAACGGCGGCACCTCGTCGCTCTTCGCGCCGGTGGCCAGGGCGTGGATGCGCTCGCGGTACGCGCCCGCGTATACCTGCACCAGCTCGGTGATCTGCTCGTCGCTGAGCGCCTTCGCGTACCCGATGAGGGCGATGGAGGCGGAGAAGCGCTTCAGGTCCCAGGTGAAGGGGCCGACGTACGCCTCGTCGAAGTCGTTGACGTTGAAGATCAGGCGGCCGTTCGCGTCCATGTACGTGCCGAAGTTCTCCGCGTGCAGGTCGCCGTGGATCCACACGCGCGAGGTGCGCTCGTCGAGGTACGGGCCGCCCCGCTTCTCAGCATCCAGATCGTGGTAGAAGAGGCAGGCCGTACCCCGGTAGAACGCGAAGGCCGAGGCCGCCATCTTCCGGAACTTCACGCGGAACGCGGCCGGGTCGGCGGCCAGGAGCCGGCCGAAGGCGGTGTCGAAGACGGCGAGGATCTCCTCGCCGCGCTGCTCGTCGTTGAGCTGGGGAACCGACATCCGGGGTGCCTCCTGGTGCATGGATGTGTACGACGGCGTTTCTGTTGTTTCCAACGGGTGAGGGTGCGCGGAAGTGCCCGCGATCCTCGCAGTGAAGGTACGCGGGGGAGCCCCCTGAGTGTCAGTGCCGAGGCATAGACTTCGACGCTGACCCCAGGACTGTCCGCCAGCCCTTCGTCCAGCGTTTCCTTTGGAGGCCCGACCGTGTCAAAGCCGCCGTTCACGCACCTGCACGTCCACACCCAGTACTCGCTGCTGGACGGTGCCGCGCGGCTGAAGGACATGTTCGACGCGTGCAACGAGATGGGCATGACCCATATCGCCATGTCCGACCACGGCAACCTCCACGGCGCGTACGACTTCTTCCATTCCGCGAAGAAGGCCGGGGTCACCCCGATCATCGGTATCGAGGCGTATGTCGCCCCGGAGTCGCGGCGCAACAAGCGCAAGATCCAGTGGGGCCAGCCGCACCAGAAGCGCGACGACGTCTCCGGTTCCGGTGGTTACACCCACAAGACGATCTGGGCGGCCAACGCGACCGGTCTGCACAACCTCTTCCGGCTCTCCTCGGACGCGTACGCCGAGGGCTGGCTGCAGAAGTGGCCCCGGATGGACAAGGAGACCATCTCCCAGTGGTCCGAGGGCCTGATCGCCTCCACCGGCTGCCCCTCCGGAGAGCTCCAGACCCGCCTTCGTCTCGGCCAGTACGACGAGGCCCTGAAGTCCGCCGCCGAGTACCAGGACATCTTCGGCAAGGACCGCTACTTCCTGGAGCTGATGGACCACGGCATCGACATCGAGCGCCGGGTCCGCGACGGCCTCCTCGACATCGGCAAGAAGCTCGGCATCCCTCCGCTGGTCACCAACGACTCGCACTACACGTACGCGCACGAGGCGACCGCCCACGACGCCCTGCTGTGCATCCAGACCGGCAAGAACCTCTCCGACCCGGACCGCTTCAAGTTCGACGGCACCGGCTACTACCTGAAGTCCACGGACGAGATGTACGCCATCGACTCCTCGGACGCCTGGCAGGAGGGCTGCCGCAACACCCTCCTGGTGGCCGAACAGGTCGACACCGCCGGCATGTTCGAGGCCAAGAACCTCATGCCGAAGTTCGACATCCCCGAGGGCTACACCGAGGTCACCTGGTTCAAGGAGGAGGTCCGCCGCGGCATGGAGCGCCGCTTCCCCGGCGGCATCCCCGAGGACCGCCAGAAGCAGGTCGAGTACGAGATGGACGTCATCATCCAGATGGGGTTCCCGGGCTACTTCCTCGTCGTCGCCGACTTCATCATGTGGGCCAAGAACAACGGCATCGCGGTCGGCCCCGGCCGAGGCTCCGCGGCCGGTTCGATCGTCGCGTACGCCATGGGCATCACCGACCTCGACCCGATCCCGCACGGCCTGATCTTCGAGCGGTTCCTCAACCCCGAGCGCGTCTCCATGCCCGACGTCGACATCGACTTCGACGAGCGTCGGCGCGTCGAGGTGATCAGGTACGTGACGGAGAAATACGGCGCCGACAAGGTCGCCATGATCGGCACGTACGGCAAGATCAAGGCCAAGAACGCGATCAAGGACTCCGCGCGCGTGCTGGGCTACCCGTACGCGATGGGCGACCGCATCACCAAGGCCATGCCCGCCGACGTCCTCGGCAAGGGCATCGACCTCAACGGCATCACCGATTCCTCGCACCCCCGGTACTCGGAGGCGGGCGAGGTCCGTGGGATGTACGAGAACGAGCCCGACGTGAAGAAGGTCATCGACACCGCCAAGGGCGTCGAGGGCCTGGTCCGGCAGATGGGCGTGCACGCCGCCGGCGTGATCATGTCCAGCGAGACCATCACCGAGCACGTGCCCGTGTGGGTCCGGCACACCGACGGCGTCACCATCACACAGTGGGACTACCCGAGCTGCGAGTCGCTCGGCCTGCTGAAGATGGACTTCCTCGGCCTGCGCAACCTGACGATCATGGACGACGCCGTCAAGATGGTGAAGTCCAACAAGGGTCTCGACATCGACCTGCTGTCGCTGCCGCTCGACGATCCGACGACCTTCGAACTCCTCCAGCGCGGCGACACCCTCGGCGTCTTCCAGTTCGACGGCGGCCCCATGCGCTCGCTGCTGCGCCTGATGAAGCCCGACAACTTCGAAGACATCTCCGCCGTCTCGGCGCTCTACCGTCCCGGCCCGATGGGCATGGACTCGCACACCAACTACGCGCTGCGCAAGAACAAGCTCCAGGAGATCACCCCGATCCACAAGGAGCTGGAGGAGCCCCTCGAAGAGGTCCTGGCCGTCACCTACGGCCTGATCGTCTATCAGGAGCAGGTGCAGAAGGCCGCCCAGATCATCGCCGGCTACTCGCTCGGCGAGGCCGACATCCTCCGCCGAGTGATGGGCAAGAAGAAGCCCGACGAACTGGCGAAGAACTTCACCATCTTCCAGGCCGGCGCCCAGAAGAACGGCTACAGCGACGAGGCCATCCAGGCCCTGTGGGACGTGCTGGTCCCGTTCGCCGGCTACGCGTTCAACAAGGCGCACTCGGCCGCGTACGGACTGGTCTCGTACTGGACCGCCTTCCTCAAGGCGAACCACCCCGCCGAGTACATGGCCGCGCTGCTGACCTCCGTCAAGGACGACAAGGACAAGTCGGCCGTCTATCTCAACGAGTGCCGCCGCATGGGCATCAAGGTGCTCCCGCCGAACGTCAACGAGTCGGTGCACAACTTCGCCGCACAGGGCGACGACGTGATCCTCTTCGGCCTCGAGGCCGTGCGCAACGTCGGCACCAATGTGGTCGAGTCGATCATCAAGAGCCGCAATGCCAAGGGCAAGTACGCCTCCTTCCCCGACTACCTCGACAAGGTCGAGGCGGTCGCGTGCAACAAGCGGACCACGGAGTCGCTGATCAAGGCGGGTGCGTTCGACACCCTGGGGCACACCCGCAAGGGCCTCACCGCGCACTTCGAGCCGATGATCGACAACGTGGTCGCGGTCAAGCGCAAGGAGGCCGAGGGCCAGTTCGACCTCTTCGGCGGCATGGGCGAGGAGGAGAGCAACGAGCCGGGCTTCGGACTCGACGTGGAATTCACCACCGAGGAGTGGGACAAGACCTATCTGCTCGCCCAGGAGCGGGAGATGCTCGGTCTGTACGTCTCCGACCACCCGCTCTTCGGCCTGGAGCACGTGCTGTCCGACAAGGCCGACGCGGGCATCTCCCAGCTGACCGGAGGCGAGCACTCGGACGGCGCGGTGGTCACCATCGGCGGCATCATCTCGGGCCTGCAGCGCAAGATGACCAAGCAGGGCAACGCCTGGGCGATCGCCACGGTCGAGGATCTCGCGGGCTCCATCGAGTGCATGTTCTTCCCGGCGACCTATCAGCTGGTGTCGACCCAACTCGTCGAGGACGCCGTCGTGTTCGTCAAGGGCCGCCTCGACAAGCGCGAGGACGTGCCGCGGCTGGTGGCGATGGAACTCCAGGTCCCGGACCTGTCGAACGCGGGCACCAACGCGCCCGTGATCCTCACCATCCCGGCAACGAGGGTCACCCCGCCGATGGTCAGCCGCCTCGGCGAGATCCTCAGCCACCACAAGGGCGACAGCGAGGTCCGCATCAAGCTCCAGGGCCCGACGAAGACCACGGTCCTGCGCCTCGACCGGCACCGGGTGAAGCCCGATCCGGCGCTCTTCGGCGACCTGAAGGTGCTGCTCGGACCGTCCTGCCTGGCCGGCTGAGCGACGTACATGCGTGAGGGGCGCACCCGGTGCCGGGTGCGCCCCTCTGTGTGCCTGGGTTTCAACAACCCGTTATTCAGATGTCAGTTGTGACCGAAGCGCTTCTGCTTGCCCTTGCGCGCCATGTCACCAGGGGTCACCTGGCTCGCGCGATGCTCGGCCTGCGACTCCATCGAGGACTGCTGGGCCGCCTGCTGACCACGCTCGGACTGCGGCTGCTTTCGCTCACGGTTCTTGTTCTTGGCCATGGTTCTGCCTCCTGTGGGGGATCTAGGGGCCAGGGCCGCGACCAGATTCACATAGGCTGACAACGACCGCATTTCGGATAATTACCGTCTGTGACAGGGCATCTCGGAGCGCGAGGACGCCGCGCGCAACCCGAAACGCCACGCCGAAGATCGAGTTCGGGCCGTTAACCCCCGCGCAGTCGGGCAGACTCGAAGGAAGCCCGAAGCAAACCTCCCGGAAAGAGGGTGGACCGCGTGGACCGCTGCATCGTCCTGGTGGACGCCGGGTATCTGCTGGGGGCCGCCGCCAGTCTCCTTGCCGGGGACTCCTCCCGCTCCCGCATCACCGTTGATCACGCCGCCCTCATCCAGGCCCTGCGAGAACGCGCCGAGTCCGACACGGAACGGCCGCTGCTGCGCATCTACTGGTTCGACGGCGCCCCCGACCGCGTCCCGCAGCCCGAGCACCGCAGGCTGCGGGTGATGCCCCGGGTCACCGTCCGGCTCGGCGCCCTGACCCGCAGCGACGGACGCTGGGCGCAGAAGGGCGTCGACGCCGCCATGCACGCCGAGCTCACCGAGCTGGCCCGCAACCGTGCCTGCTCCGACATCGTCCTGGTCACCGGCGACGGCGATCTGCTGCCGGGCATGATGGCCGCCAAGGAGCACGGTGTCGCCGTACACCTGTGGGCCGTGCAGGCCGCCGACGGGGACTACAACCAGTCCGAGGACCTGGTCGCCGAGGCGGACGAGCGGCGCGTCCTGGACCGCACCTGGATCACCAAGGCTGTACGGGCCAAGGAGCTCGGCGGGATCTGTGCGCCGCCGCCCGTGCCACGGCCCGAGATCGCCGCGATCCTCTCCGCGCCGCTGCCGGAGTCCGCGCTCGCCGCCGCGGCCGAGCGGACCGCCGAGGAGGGCGAGCACGCGCCCGCGGCGGGCCGCTCCGAGAACGGCACGCAGGAGCGGGTGCCCGCACCCAAGGGCGTGCCCACCCCGAAGGACCTGGCCGCGCTGCGCGCCCCCGGGGTGCAGCCCGCCCAGCACCCCGCGAACGCGACCCTGCGCTGGTCCTCCGACAAGGGCTGGGTCGACCGGCCCGCCGTGGAGGCTCCCGAGGCCGCGTCGATGCCGACGCTGGCGCAGCTGACCACGGCGGAGCAGCGGTGGGCCGACCGCGAGGAGGACATCACCACGGTCGGCGGCGATCCGTACGAGGTCGGGCAGGTGTTCGCACGGCGGTGGATGGAGCGCCTGGGCGACCAGAGCCATCTGCAGAAGCTGTCCGGGATGTATCCCCGGGTCCCGCACCGCATCGACGGCGAGCTGCTGCGCTACGCCGCCCGGTTCGGGCTGCTCGCCCACAAGGACGACCAGATCGACGAGCACGACCGGTATGCGATCCGGGCCGGATTCTGGCGGGAGATCGACGTAAGGACGGCCGCCGAGCACGCGCCTGCAGGTGAGTAGTTCTTTACCGGTGGATTTGCCGTTATGGGCCTACCCGAGACCGGGCAGGCCTTCCGGACCCCGTACCCTCGTCCTTTGTGAGTACGCGCGCGGCACAGGCACTTCGGCATGGTGGGGATGTCGTGTGCGCGGTACGCGGACTGACCAAGACCTATCCGGCGGTGCGGGGGCGGCGGGGCGCGCCGGGGACGCCCGCGGTGCGGGCCACCGATGATGTGCACCTGGACATCCGGCGCGGTGAGATCTTCGGGCTCCTCGGGCCGAACGGCGCAGGCAAGTCCACTCTCGTACGGCAGCTGACCGGGCTGATGCGGCCCGACGCCGGGCGGGTCGAGATCCTCGGGCACGACATCGTGCGGCACCCGGAGCGGGCCGCGCGGATCCTCGCCTACCTGGGGCAGGAGTCGAGCGCCCTCGATGAACTGACCGTGTCCCTCGCCGCCGAGACGACCGGGCGGCTGCGCGGGCTGGAGGCCCGTCAGGCGCGGGCCGAGCGGGACGCCGTACTCGAAGAACTCGGCCTTACGGCCATCGGCGGGCGGCCGCTGAAGAAGCTGTCCGGCGGGCAGCGGCGGCTGGCGTGTCTCGCCGCCGCACTGGTCGGTGAGCGGCCGCTGCTGGTGCTCGACGAGCCCACCACGGGGATGGATCCGGTGGCGCGGCGGGCCGTGTGGGCGGCCGTGGACCGGCGACGGGCGGAGCACGGGTCGACGGTTCTGCTGGTCACCCACAACGTCATCGAGGCCGAGACCGTCCTCGACCGGGTCGCCGTCCTCGACCAGGGGCGGGTCATCGCCTGCGACACCCCCGCCCGGCTCAAGGAGCAGGTCGCCGGGGAGGTCCGGGTCGAGCTGGTGTGGCGCGAGGCCGCGCCGCTGCACGTCCCCGAGGTCGCCGCGCTCCAGGAGCGGGCCGCCGAGTCCGGACGCCGCTGGACGCTCAGGCTCGCCCCCGAGGAGGCCCGCGCGATCGTCGCCACCGTCACCGGCGGCAGCGCGTTCGCCGCGCTCGACGACTTCACCCTGGCCACGCCCAGCCTGGAGGACGTGTACCTGGCACTGGGCGGCGCCGCACAGCAGGGGCTGGTGAAGGCGTGAGCGACATCGCCGTGAGTGCGCGGGCCGCCGCAGCCGTATGGTCCCTACGGGAGAGGGCGATCGCCTCGGTGGGCCCGAGCTCAGTGGGCCCGAGCAAGAAGGGGAGCAGCGCGACGTGAGTGTCGTACCCGCCGATGTCCTGCCGGGCAGTGCCCCGGCCGTGGAGGAGGCCGACCGCGACGCGGCCGAGCTCGGGCCGCGGGCGCGGATGTGGCCGGCCCTCGTCGCGGTGTACCGGGCGCAGCTGTCGCGTGCGCGGGTGGCCCGGATTCCGCTGCTGTTCGTGGCGACCTTCCAGTCGATCGGGATCATGATCCTGATGCGGGGGGTCGTGAACGGCGGCGGCGAGGCCGAGTCGGTGGTGGCCGGGGCGTCGGTGCTCGTCGTGGCGTTCGTCGCGCTGAATCTGCTCGCGCAGTACTTCGGACAGCTGCGGGCCAGCGGCGGGCTCGACCACTACGCGACGCTGCCGGTGCCGCCTGCTGCCGTGGTGCTGGGGGCGGCCGGGGCGTATGCGTCGTTCACCGTGCCAGGGACCGTGGCCACGGCGGTGTTCGGGTGCGTGCTGTTCGGGCTGCCGCTGGCGCATCTGTGGGTGCTCGTCGCGGTGATTCCGCTGGCGGGGGCGGCGCTCGCGGGGCTGGGCGCGGCGCTGGGGCTGCTGGCGCCGCGGCCCGAACTGGCCACTCTGCTCGGCCAGTTGGGCATGTCCGCGGCGCTGCTGCTCGGGGTGCTGCCGGCCGACAGGATGCCCGAGGTCGTGCGGTTCGCGCGGGATCTGCTGCCGTCGACGTACGGCGTCGAGGCCTTCGCGCGGACCTTCGGGGCGCATCCCGACTGGGCCTTCGTGGTCGGGGATCTCGGCGTGTGTGCCGGTGTGGGCGTTGTCTCGCTGGCCGTCGCCACCTGGGCGTACCGTCGGGCGGCCGTCCGGTGACGCGCCGCACAGCCGGGCCTGGCACGATGTCAGGGTGACCGCACCGTTGACTCCGCCTCCGCCGCCGCATGAACAGTCCTCTGAACAGTCCTCGCAGAATGCGTGGCAGCCGCCGGCTGCCGGGTACGTGGCTCCTGCGGCGCACGACGCCGTATGGGACGGGACGTACGGACAGGACGGGCCCGGGATGAAGACCGAAGTGCGGGAGGCCGCCGTGGTCACGGTGGCGGTTGCGGTCGCGGGCGTGCTGCTCGGGGTGCTGTGGTGGTGGCTGGCGCCGCATGTGCCGCTCGTCGGGGACGTGGTCGACAAGAACTGGGTCGTCTATCTCTCCGACAGTGAGGGGGAGCAGGCGATCGGGGTGGACGGAACGTTCACGCTGCTTGCTGTGGCCTTCGGTGCGGTGAGTGCGCTCGGGGTCTTTTTGTGGCGGCGGCGTGGGGGTGTGCCGTTGGCGGTGGCGCTGGGGGTCGGGGGGCTGCTCGGGTCGTTGCTGGCCTGGAAGGTCGGGGTGTGGCTCGGGCCCGCGCAGGATGTGATCGCCCATGCGAAGGCTGTGGGCAAGGGGGTTACGTTCTCTGCGCCGCTGAAGCTCGGTGCCAAGGGGGCGTTGCTGGCGTGGTCGTTGGCTGCGCTGGTGGTGCATCTTGGGTTGACGGCGCTGTTCGGGCCCCGGGATCCGGAGCCGCCGTATCTGGAGCCGGGGGCTGTTCCCAAGGATCCTTATGGGGCGCCGCTGGGATAGGCGCGGCGCCGTTGGGGGTGCGGATGTTTTGCGCCCCCGCCGCCCTTACCCGTCCCATCCCCAGGGGCTCCGCCCCTTCGACCCCGCCAAGGGGCTCCGCCCCCTGGACCCCCGATCGGCCTGAACGGCCTCGTCCTCAAACGCCGGACGGGCTGAAAGGGGCGCACCGGCGCCTGGAGGGTGCGTCCCGTGTGGGTGGGTGGGGGATGGGGATGGCGGCCTTGTCCTCAAGTGCCGGACGGGCTGAAAGGCGCGCACCGGCGCCTGGGGGGGGTGTGCCCCCCGTGGGTGGGTGGGGGATGGGGATGGCGGCCTCGTCCTCGAACGCCGGACGGGCTGAAAGGCGCGCACCGGCGCCTGGGGGGTGTGCCCCCCTGCGGGTGGGTGGGGGATCGGGATGGCGGCCTCGTCCTCGAACGCCGGACGGGCTGAGAGACGAGGGTGTGCCCCGCGGGGATTGGGATGGCGGGGGCGGCCTCGAACGCCGGACGGGCTCAGTGGGAGGTGGCGGCCGGCGTTGAGGGCCCGGGGATGTGGGGCTTGGTTACGCCGGGCGATGGCCGTGGTTGGAGCGGCCCTTCTTGGTGCGCCACTTGCGTTTTCGTGTTTTCTTCGACATGTCCCTCGTAATTAGTCGAGGGAGGGGCAGTCGTCGAGGGGTCATGCACGCCCGATGGGGGCCACTACCGCCTGGGTCAGCTTGGTCAGGGACTCGGGGGAGAGCTCGACCTCCAGGCCGCGGCGGCCCGCCGAGATGCAGATCGTGAGGTGGGCGGAGGCCGAGGCGTCCAGGACCGTGGGGAGTTTCTTTCGCTGGCCCAGGGGGGAGATGCCGCCGCGGACGTAGCCCGTGGTGCGTTCGGCGAGGGCGGGGTCCGCCATGGCGGCTCGTTTGCCGCCGACCGCCGAGGCCAGGGCCTTCAGGTCCAGCTGGCCTGCCACGGGGACGACGGCCACCGTCAGGCTGCCGTCCACGTCCGCGACCAGGGTCTTGAAGACGCGGTCCGGTGACACGCCCATCGCCTCGGCCGCCTCCTCGCCGTAGGAGGGGTGGGACGGGTCGTGGTCGTAGGCGTGGATCGTGTACGGCACTCCGGCGGACGTCAGGGCGACTGTCGCGGGGGTGCCGCCCTGCTGCTGGTTCTTCTTCGGCTTCTTTGCCATTCCGGCCTTCGTAGGGACTTCTGCAGTGACTCTTGCAGGACTTCAGTTGAGGCTTGTGCGGCCGCGCGTCAGGTCCGACGCCGGCAGTGACGGCAGGCTACGGATGATCGCCGTCTCGGAGCGAAGGAGTTTCAGTTCGTCGCGCAGCCGGGACGCGGTGTCCGGGGCCTGGAGCAGGCGCTGCTTGGTGGGGGTGTCCAGCATCATCGCCGCCGCCACCAGGTAGGAGACCACGGACGGCTCGTCCGGGAGGTCGGCGCCGGTCGACAGCGAGCGCTCGCGCGCGCCTGCCAGGCGCTTCTGGTACTGGCGGAATGCCCGCAGTACGCCTTCGGCAAGTGCGCCCGCCTCGTCGCCCGGGTCCTCCGGGAGTTCTTCCAGGTCCGCCGTCAGGAAGGGGCCCGACGCGTCCACGGACACGAGGCGTGCCCGGGTCGTGCCCGTCGCCAGGACCTCGAAGGTGCCGTCGGCGCGTTCGCGGATCGTCGCCGCGTCCGCCACACAGCCGGTCGTGTGGAACGACTTCGCCGGGTCGGGGCCGAAGCCGGCCGCGGGCCCGAGTTCGGGCAGGGCCGTGGGGTCGGGCATACCGGGCGCGCTGGGTGCCACCTCGTGGCCGTCGCGGATCGCCACGACGGCGAACCGGCGCGGTTCGTCGTCGGGTGTCTTGAGCAGATCGCGCATCATGGCGCGATAGCGCTCCTCGAACACGTTCAATGGGAGCACTAGCCCCGGGAACAGCACCGAGTTCAGGGGGAAGAGCGGGAGCCGGACGGTGGTCACGCCGCAAGAGCCTAGTGGTCGCCGGAGCCGGCGCGTCCGGCGCGCTCACTCCGTGGATGCCGGGGCGGGGGCACGAGGCCTGTGCGGGCGAGGATCTCGCCGCGCACCTTGAGGAAGAGGACCAGCGGGTCGTCCGACAACCGGCCCCAGGGGAAGGACGTGGCGTACGGGCCGATCTGGTGCAGTTCGGTGAGGGCCTCCTGCCAGCGGTCCAGGCGTACGAGGACGTACATCAGCTTGTTGCGGATCTCCGCCGGCCACGGGTCGGCCGCCGGGAAGCGTGCGGAGAGCGCGATGGCCCGGTCGGCCGCAGCGTCCAGCCGTGCGCGCGGCACCCCGGCGCCGACGCCGTCGGTCAGACAGGCGAAGGCCGCCCGCGACGGCAGCGCCTGGATGAGCGAGCCGGGCGGGGCGTCCTGCGCCGCCAGGTCGGCGAAGTCGAAGCACTCGCGGTACGAGCCCTGCCAGGACGCGGCCAGATAGCGCAGGGCCGCCACATGACAGCCGTAGTGGTGCGGGGCGCGGCGCAGCGCCGCCTCCCAGAGCTCGCCGAAGTACTTGGGGCCGGCGCCGGTGCCGCGCGCATGGTCCAGCGCCAGCCGCCACGGCACCGGGTCGCGGTCGTCGCCGCGCGCGGCAGCCGTGATCAGGGGGCTCACCTCGCGCAGCAGCTCCGCGCGTGCCGGTGAGCGCCAGGCATCGTCCACCGCGAGCTGGGCCCTGATCAGCAGCACGTCCGGGTCGTGCGGGGTGGCGATGGACCATGCCTGCAGCCATTCCGGGCGGGCGTGCGCGAAGGCCGCGAGCCGTCTCGCGTACCGGTCGCGGTTCTCCCAGTCGCCACGCGCGCGCGTGGCGGCCAGCAGCGCGGAGGCGGGGCCGTGCTCGCCGCGCGCGGCCGCGACCAGCGCGGGGCCGAGGCGGTCATCGGGCACGTCGAGCAGTACCTCGTCGTCGGTGGGGAGTCCGGCGGCGGGGCGCGGCGCGGTCCGGAAGGTCCGGGCCGTGCGGCTGAACGGATGCAGCAGAGCCATGGTGTCGACCATTGAAAGGCCGCAGGTCAACCCTGCGCCAGGGCCCACGGGCAACTCGTGGAAAGTTGTACGCGGATCGGTCAAGTGCCGGTAAAGGGTGACTGTTCGACAACTGTTGGGCCGTTGTGTGCGAAACCCCACTGCCACCAGGACTTCAGTTCCGTCGCAACAGCCGCGTCGCCCCCGCCGCCACCGTCGTCGCCAGGATCCAGCCCAGCAGGATCATCGCCGCCGCCAGCCACTGCCAGCCGCCGCTCAGCTGCCAGACGCCGACCTGGCCCAGGTCGATGACCGGGAGCAGCAGGTCCAGGGCGAACAGGGCCGGGTTCCACGGCGGGTGAACCCCGGGCTGCACCGGCGGATGACTCGCATGCGCGAAGGCCAGCGAGCCCGCCGCCCACAGCACCGCCATCCATACGGCGGCCCGGCCCGGCCGGTACCCGTAGGCCACCGTCCAGTCCTGCGCATACCCCCACAGCTTGGCGGCGATCGGCAGGCTCTCGCGGCGCCGGCGCTGCTTGGCGAGGAGCACCTCGCGCGCGTCCTCGTCCTCGCCGCCGTTCCGCAGCACGGAGGCGAGTCGCTCGTACGGCTCCGGGTTGTACTCGGCGGTCGCGGCGCTCACCCACTCCAGCCGCTCGGTCAGCGGGAAGGGACCCTGCGGCACCAGGTTCTCGTACTGGAAACCGCCCATGTGCAGGTTGCCCGGCCCGGGCCAGGCGCTCGCCCGGTCGATCAGGTTGACGACCCGCGCGCCCGACAGGACGACCTTGCCGCGCTGCGGCCGCTCCCCGAGGAAGCGCAGCTCGGGCGTCTGCGCCCGGCGCAGCGACAGCTCCTGGTCGTCGGTGAAGGTGAACCGGGCCCGCTCCAGGTCGACCGCGTCCTCGAACCGTCCGTCGTCCAGGCGCACCCCGCCCTGGCACTCGAACCGCTGGATCCGCGTCCCGCGCGCGGGCGTCGCACCGCTCAGCATCGAGGCGCCGACGCCGGCCGGCGTCAGGTACAGCGTGCGTCCGACGGTCAGCTGGGGCGCGTTCAGCGCGAGCCTGCCGTACGGGTTGGCCAGCCGGGCGCCGCGCAGACTCAGCGACACGCCGATCTTGGCGCTGCGCAGGCTCAGCTCGCCGTGCGACTCCAGCAGCTCGGCCTGCAGGTCCTGGCCCACGGTCATACCGTCGGCGGCGATCGAGCGGCCGCTGCGGTCGCGGTAGACGATGGCCTGGTTGAGCAGCAGATCCGTACCGATGTGTGCGTCGGTCAGCCTGATGCCGTTGTGGAAGCGGCAGCGCGGGAGGTGCAGGTCGCCCTCCGTGTGCACGCGGGCCGCCTCCAGACGGGGCACCGAGCAGTCCACCATGCGCATGGTCGTGAAGTGGGCCTCCGGCAGCAGCACGTCCCGCTCGAAGCGGCAGCCACGCATCTCGACGTACGGCGTGACCGTGCCGCCCGCGAGGTCCAGGGAGCCGCTGATCTGCACGCCGCGCAGCTTCAGCGAGGACACCCGGCCCGCGAGCGCGGGCGGGCCGTCGAGCAGCAGCCAGCAGACGATGCGTGCCCGCACGGTCCGCTCGGGCCCCCAGGGATGCCCGCCGTGCGGATCGTCGACGACGGTGTCCCCGCTGCTCAGGTCGTACACACTGCCGTTGCGGAAGGCCTGCCACATGCCGGCCTCGGTGGCGGTCAGATCGTCCGGCAGGTCTCCGGCTCGAAGGCCGGCCCCCTCGGTCACTGCGCTTCCATCCTCCTACTTCCGCTCGCGGGTTTCGCACAACCGTTCATGCCCGCTGGGTGACGCCCTGAACGCTAGACGTGAAGGCGATCTTCCGGGTTCCGCCGGGGTTCTGTATCAGCCATTGGAACGCGCGAACGGCGCCCGACCTCGGTCTGAGAGAATTGCGCATGTGATCTCCCGAATCGATCTGCGCGGCGACGCCCTCCCCGAGGGTCCCGCCCTGCGCGACCTGCTGCCCCGAGCCGACTTCGACGTTCAGGCCGCCCTCGAGAAGGTGCGCCCGATCTGCGAAGCCGTGCATCATCGGGGCGACGCGGCGCTGATCGACTTCGCCGAGAAGTTCGACGGGGTCAAGCTGGACCGGGTGCGGGTGCCCGCGGAAGCACTCACAAAGGCGCTCGAAGAACTCGACCCGGCCGTGCGCGCGGCCCTGGAGGAGTCCATCCGGCGCGCCCGTCTCGTCCACCGCGAGCAGCGGCGTACGACGCACACGACGCAGGTCGTGCCCGGCGGTTCCGTCACCGAGAAGTGGGTGCCGGTCGAGCGCGTCGGGCTGTACGCGCCGGGCGGCCGGTCGGTCTACCCGTCCTCCGTGATCATGAACGTCGTGCCCGCCCAGGAGGCGGGGGTCGAGTCCATCGCGCTCGCCTCGCCCGCCCAGGCCGAGTTCGGAGGCCTGCCGCACCCGACCATCCTCGCCGCCTGCGCCCTGCTCGGCGTCGACGAGGTGTACGCCGCCGGTGGCGCCACCGCCGTCGCGATGTTCGCGCACGGCACCGAGTCCTGCGCCCCGGCCAACATGGTCACCGGCCCCGGCAACATCTGGGTCGCCGCCGCCAAGCGCTACTTCACCGGCAAGATCGGCATCGACGCCGAGGCCGGCCCGACCGAGATCGCGGTCCTCGCCGACGACACGGCCGACCCGGCGCACGTCGCCTCCGACCTGATCAGCCAGGCCGAGCACGACCCGCTCGCCGCCGCCGTCCTGGTCACCGACTCCGTCGCGCTCGCGGACGCGGTCGAGAAGGAGCTGGAGCCGCAGGTCGCGGCCACCAAGCACATCGAGGACCGGATCCGCCCGGCGCTCGCGGGCCGGCAGTCCGCGATCGTCCTCGTCGACGGCATCGACGAGGGGCTGAGGGTGGTCGACGCATACGGCGCCGAGCACCTGGAGATCCAGACGGCGGACGCCGCCGCGGTCGCGGACCGGGTTCGCAATGCCGGCGCGATCTTCATCGGTCCCTGGGCGCCGGTCTCGCTGGGCGACTACGCGGCCGGCTCCAACCACGTGCTCCCGACCGGCGGTTGCGCCTGCCACTCCTCGGGCCTGTCGGTCCAGTCCTTCCTGCGCGGCATCCACATCGTCGACTACACGAAGGACGCGCTGGCCGAGGTCGCGCATCACGTGGTCACGCTGGCGGAGGCGGAGGACCTGCCCGCGCACGGCGCGGCGGTCAAGGCGCGGTTCGAATGGAAGGTTCCCGAGAGCAAGTGACCGGCATCGACGATCTCCCCGTACGGGACGAGCTGCGCGGCAAGTCCCCTTACGGCGCGCCCCAGTTGGACGTCCCCGTACGGCTGAACACCAACGAGAACCCCTACCAGCTGCCCGAGCCGCTGGTCGAGCGCATCGCCGAGCGCGTCCGCGAGGCCGCCCGCGACCTCAACCGCTACCCGGACCGGGACGCCGTGGAGCTGCGCACGCAGCTCGCCAAGTACCTGACGGACACGTCCGGTCACGAGGTCGGCCTCGCCAACGTCTGGGCGGCCAACGGCTCCAACGAGGTCATCCAGCAGCTGCTGCAGACCTTCGGCGGACCGGGCCGTACGGCGATCGGCTTCGAGCCGTCGTACTCGATGCACGCGCTCATCTCGCGCGGCACGGGCACGGGCTGGATCTCGGGTCCCCGCAACGCGGACTTCACGATCGACGTCGAGGCGGCCGCGCAGGCCATCGCCGAGAACCGGCCGGACGTCGTCTTCATCACCACCCCCAACAACCCCACGGGCAACGCGGTGCCGCGCGAGACGGTCCTCGCGCTGTACGAGGCCGCGCAGGCGGCCAAGCCGTCGATGGTCGTGGTCGACGAGGCGTACATCGAGTTCAGCCACGGCGACTCGCTCCTGCCGCTGATCGAAGGTCGGCCGAATCTCGTCGTCTCGCGGACGATGTCGAAGGCCTTCGGCGCGGCCGGTCTGCGCCTCGGCTATCTCGCCGCGCACCCGGCCGTCGTCGACGCCGTCCAGCTCGTACGGCTGCCGTACCACCTCTCGGCGATCACCCAGGCGACCGCGCTGGCCGCCCTGGAGCACACCGACACGCTGCTGAAGTACGTCGAGCAGCTGAAGTCGGAGCGGGACCGGCTGGTGAGCGAGCTGCGGGCGGCCGGATACGAGGTCGTGGAGTCCGACGCGAACTTCGTGCAGTTCGGGCTGTTCGAGGACTCCCACACGGCCTGGCAGGCGATCCTCGACCGGGGCGTCCTGGTCCGGGACAACGGCATCCCGGGGTGGCTGCGGGTGTCCGCCGGAACCCCCGAAGAGAACGACGCGTTCCTCGACGCGGTACGTGAACTGCAGTGTCTTGTGGGCGACACCCCCACACCCCCGAAGGAGCAGAGCGCATGAGCCGCGTAGGACGCGTGGAGCGAGTCACCAAGGAGACGTCGGTGCTCGTCGAGATCGATCTCGACGGCAGCGGCAAGGTCGATGTGTCGACAGGCGTCGGCTTCTACGACCACATGCTCGACCAGCTCGGCCGGCACGGTCTGTTCGACCTGACCGTGAAGACCGAGGGCGACCTGCACATCGACTCGCACCACACCATCGAGGACACCGCCCTCGCGCTCGGCGCCGCCTTCAAGCAGGCGCTCGGCGACAAGGTGGGGATTTACCGATTCGGCAACTGCACGGTTCCCCTGGACGAGTCGCTGGCCCAGGTGACGGTGGACCTGAGCGGCCGCCCGTACCTCGTGCACACCGAGCCCGAGAACATGGCGCCGATGATCGGCGAGTACGACACCACGATGACCCGGCACATCCTGGAGTCCTTCGTCGCCCAGGCCCAGATCGCGCTGCACGTGCACGTGCCGTACGGGCGCAACGCGCACCACATCGTGGAGTGCCAGTTCAAGGCGCTCGCGCGGGCCCTGCGCTACGCCTCCGAGCGCGACCCGCGCGCGGCCGGCATCCTCCCGTCCACGAAGGGCGCGCTGTAAAGCCATGAACGGACTGTCGACCGTCCTGATCGTCGTCGGCCTCTTCCTGGTCGGCGGCATCATCTCCTTCGCCAAGCAGCAGATGCCGAAGAGCCTGATAGTGCTGCTCTCCGTCAGCGCCGCGATGTGTCTGGTCGCGGGTGTCCTGAGGCTGGAGGTGTGGAATTGAGCAACTCCAAGAAGGTCGTGGTCTTCGACTACGGCTTCGGGAACGTCCGTTCCGCCGAACGTGCCCTCGCGCGCACGGGAGCGGACGTCGAGATCACGCGTGACTTCGACCGGGCCATGAACGCGGACGGCCTGCTGGTGCCGGGCGTCGGCGCCTTCGCCGCCTGTATGCAGGGCCTGAAGGAGGCACGCGGCGACTGGATCATCGACCGCCGGCTGTCCGGCGGGCGCCCGGTCATGGGCATCTGCGTCGGCATGCAGATCCTCTTCGCGCGCGGCATCGAACACGGCGTGGAGACCGAGGGTCTCGACGAGTGGCCCGGCTCGGTCGAGCCGCTGCAGGCCGAGATCGTGCCCCACATGGGCTGGAACACCGTCGAGGCGCCCGCCGACTCCGAGCTGTTCGCCGGACTGGACGCGGACGCGCGCTTCTACTTCGTGCACTCCTACGCCGTCCACGACTGGACCCTGGAGACCGCGAACCCGGCGATGAAGGCCCCGCTGGTCACCTGGACGACGCACGGCAAGCCCTTCGTGGCCGCCGTCGAGAACGGCGCCCTGTGGGCCACCCAGTTCCACCCCGAGAAGTCCGGCGACGCCGGAGCGCAGCTGCTCACCAACTGGATCGGAACCCTGTAGACCATGGCCAAGCTCGAACTCCTCCCCGCCGTCGACGTCCGCGACGGCCAGGCCGTCCGCCTCGTGCACGGCGAGTCCGGCACGGAGACCTCGTACGGCTCTCCCCTGGAGGCCGCCCTCGCCTGGCAGCGGTCGGGCGCCGAGTGGCTGCACCTGGTCGACCTGGACGCCGCGTTCGGCACCGGCGACAACCGTGAGCTGATCGCCGAGGTCGCGCAGGCGATGGACATCAAGGTGGAGCTGTCCGGAGGCATCCGGGACGACGCTTCGCTGGCCGCCGCCCTCGCCACCGGCTGCACCCGGGTGAATCTCGGCACCGCCGCCCTGGAGACGCCGGACTGGGTCGCCAAGGTCATCGCCGAGCACGGCGACAAGATCGCCGTCGGTCTCGACGTACGGGGTACGACTCTCCGCGGCCGCGGCTGGACCCGCGACGGCGGCGACCTCTACGAGACGCTTGAGCGACTCAACAAGGAGGGCTGCGCGCGGTACGTGGTGACGGACATCGCGAAGGACGGCACGCTCCAGGGCCCCAACCTGGAGCTGCTGAAGAACGTCTGCGCGGCGACCGACCGCCCGGTCGTGGCGTCCGGCGGCGTGTCGTCCCTCGACGACCTCCGCGCCATCGCCGAACTGGTACCCCTCGGTGTCGAGGGCTCTATCGTCGGGAAGGCCCTGTACGCGAAGGCGTTCACCCTGGAAGAAGCACTGGAGGCAGTTGCGTCATGACGTCCGAAGCCGTACGGCGCGTGCAGAGCGGAAGTCCCTGGGAAGAGTCCTTCGGTTTTGCACGCGCCGTCGCGGCGGGCGACCGTGTGCTGGTGGCGGGCACGACGTCCTTCAAGGGGCACGTGCTGTACGGGGAGGGCGACCCGTACGAGCAGGCCAAGGTGGCCTTCACCAGCGCACTCGAGGCGATCGGCGAGTTCGGGCTCGGTGTCGAGTCCGTGATCAGTACGAGGATGTTCCTGACCCACGCGCGGGACGTGGACGCCGCGGGCAGGGCTCACAAGGAGCTCTTCGACGCGGTGCGCCCGGTCTCGACCTTGCTGGTCGTGGAGGGTTTCGTCGACCCGCGCATCCTGGTCGAAGTTGAAGTAGAAGCATTCAGAGGACATTAGGAGCCGGCTTCATGACCCTGGCGGTCCGAGTCATCCCCTGCCTGGACGTGGACAACGGCCGGGTCGTCAAGGGCGTCAACTTCCAGAACCTGCGCGACGCGGGCGACCCCGTCGAGATGGCCAAGGTGTACGACGCCGAGGGCGCCGACGAGCTGACGTTCCTGGACATCACCGCGTCGTCGGGCAACCGTGAGACGACGTACGACGTGGTGCGCCGTACGGCGGAGCAGGTGTTCATCCCGCTGACCGTCGGCGGCGGTGTGCGCACGGCCGAGGACGTGGACAAGCTGCTGCGGGCAGGTGCGGACAAGGTCGGAGTCAACACCGCCGCGATCGCCCGTCCTGAGCTCATCCGTGAGATCGCGGAGCGCTTCGGCCGCCAGGTGCTGGTCCTGTCGGTGGACGCCCGCCGCACTCCCGAGGGCACCTTCGAGGTGACCACCCATGGCGGCCGTCGCGGCACCGGCATCGACGCCGTCGAGTGGGCGCACCGGGCCGCCGAACTGGGTGCGGGCGAGATCCTGCTCAACTCCATGGACGCGGACGGCACGAAGGACGGCTACGACCTGGAGATGATCGCCGCGGTCCGCAAGCACGTCACGGTCCCGGTGATCGCCTCGGGCGGCGCCGGCAAGCTGGCCGATTTCGCGCCGGCGATCGGGGCGGGCGCGGATGCGGTGCTGGCGGCGTCCGTCTTTCACTTCGGGGATCTGCGGATCGGCGAGGTGAAGCAGGCATTGAAGGAAGCGGGGCACCCTGTGCGGTGACGTCCCCCGTAGAGGCGTTGTAAGCCCCGGCCGCCCTGGTGGCCGGGGCTTACTCATGGGCAGATACGAAAGGGAAGTTGCGCAAAAATTATTGCGCAATTTTTCTTTTGTATCTAGCGTGGAGATGTGGCAGACAGGGAGAGAGACCGCCGGATCAGGGACCTGGGCACGCTCAAGGCGCTGGCCCACCCGTTGCGAATGAACCTGTACCGAGCCCTGACCGTCGCCCGCACGGCGACCGCGTCCCAGCTTGCCGAACAGGTCGACGAGGCCGTCTCACTGGTCAGCTACCACCTGCGCAAGCTCGCCGAGCACGGCCTCATCGAGGAGGCCGAGACACAGAGCGCGGACGGCCGGGAGCGCTGGTGGCAGCCCGCCTCCGACGGGGTGTCCATCCGCGACGAGGACTTCCGCGACGCCCCGGAGAAGGCCGCCGCGCACACCGCCGCCAGCCGTCTCTTCTTCGAACAGCGTGCCGACATGTTCCGGCGCTACCTCGACGAGCGCACGGACTGGAGCGACGCGTGGACGACGGCCTCCGAATCCGCCGAGTGGCTGCTGCGGCTCACCCCGGACGAACTGGCCGAGCTGGCCAAGGAGATGTACGCCGTCGTCCGCCGGTACGAGGAGCGCGGCCGTGCCGCCGTCGCCGCAGGCGACACCGAGGGCCGCGAGAACGTCGCGGTGCACACGTACGGATTCCCGTTCCGTGTCTGAGGCTGCGCTCGGCGGCGGCACGGCCACTGCAGCCGTCGAGCTCCCCGCCCACCGCGACGGCAACGTCCTGCGCTGGCTCGCCGCCTACACCTCCTCGATGGTCGGCGACAGCGTGTACTACATAGCCCTGTCCTGGGCCGCCGTACAGGCCGGTACGCCCGCGCAGGCGGGGCTCGTGATGACGGCGAGCGCCGTGCCCCGGGCTCTGCTGATGTTGGGCGGGGGAGTGGTCGCCGACAGGCTGGGCCCACGTCGGGTCGTCATCGGCAGCGACACCGTGCGCTGTGCGGCCGTCCTCGCGGTGGCCGCGCTGCTGATCGTCACCAGCCCCGGCCTGTGGCCGCTGACCCTGCTCGCCCTGGTCTTCGGCACTGTCGACGCCGTGTTCATGCCTGCGGTGGGTGCCCTCCCCGCGCGCGTGACGGGCCGTGGCCAGCTCGCGCGCGTGCAGGGCATGCGGGGTCTCGCGATCCGGTTCTCGACCGTTGTCGGAGGGCCGCTCGGCGGCCTGGGCGTGGCGGTGGGCGGCGCGGCGGCGGCGTTCGGGATCGCGGGGCTGCTCATCGCGGTGTCGGTGCCGCTGCTGGTCTCCGTGCGGATACGGGAGCTGCCGCCGGACGACACCGCCGGTTCACGCGGCGGCACGGCCTGGGCCGACCTGGTGTCCGGACTCGGTCACGTCCGCCGCCACCGCGTGCTGGCGCCGCTGATGCTGGCCATCGCCCTGGGCGACCTCGGCTTCGTCGGACCGCTCAACGTGGGTCTGACCCTGCTGTCCGACGAACGCGGCTGGGGCGCTGCCGGGATGGGCTGGGTGCTCGCCGGGTTCGGTGTCGGCGCGGGCGCCGCCTCACTGCTGCTGACCGTACGGGGGCGGCTGCCGCACGCCGGGCAGGTCGCCGGCTGGTCGATCCTCGCCGGTTCGGTCGCTGTCGGTGCCCTCGCCTACGCCCCGACCGTCGTCGCCGCCGTCGGCACGGCCCTGCTGATCGGGGCGCTCACCGGACTCAGTGGCGCCATGTGCGCAGCGCTGCTGCAGACCCAGGCCGACCCCGCCTACCTCGGCCGCGTCACGGCCGTCGCAAGCCTGGTCAGCCTCGGCCTCACACCGCTGAGCATGCCGCTGACCGCCGCCGCGATCGGCGCCTGGGGCACGGGCCCCGTCTTCGTCGTCAGCGCCGTCCTGTGCGGGCTGGGCGGCGTGGTCGCACTCTGCGTCCCCGCCCTGCGCCACGCCGAACTGCCCGGCTGACCTCACCCCTTGGGCTGCGCCAGCTGGATCAGGTTCCCGACCGTGTCGTCCAGTACGGCTGCGATCACCGGCCCCTGTTCCTGCGGGCCCCGCGTGAAGTGCACGCCGAGCCCCTGCAAGCGCTCGTACTCGGCCTCGATGTCGTCCACGGAGAAGACGATGCAGGGCAGTCCCGCCTCGTACACCGCCTTTCGGTACGGCTCCGCGATGGGGCCCTGGCCGGGCTCCAGCAGCAGCTGGAGGTCCTGCTGGGCCCCCTCGGGCGCGCCCACGGTGACGAACAGCGTGCCGCCGCCCAGGTCCATGTGCGTCCGGGTCTCGAAGCCGAGCACGTCCGTATAGAACGCGTGCGCCTTGGTGACGTCGTCGACGTACACGCTCGTCATGGCGACCTTGATCATCGCGAGCCCCTCAGATGCCCAGTTGTTTCGCGTCGTGCAGCTTGGCGATCGCGTCCTCGTCGCCGTCCAGTTCGACCTTGGCGGTGCTCTGCCGGCCCATGGTGAACAGCAGCAGCTCGGACGGCTCGCCGGTCGCCGTCACGACGGGCGTGCCGCGGTGGGCGACCGCCGTCTGCCCGTCCGGGCGGCGCAGCACCAGCCCGGTGGGGACACCGCGGCCCATCAGCCGGGCGGTGCGCTCCAGGCGCGACCACAGGGCGTCCTGGAAGACCTGGTCGAGCTCGCGACGAGTCCAGTCCGGTCGGGCCCGGCGGACGTCCTCCGTGTGGACGTAGAACTCCACCGTGTTCGACATCTCGTCGACCTGCTTGAGCTGGAACGGTGAGAAGCGCGGTGGCCCGGTGCGGATGAGCTGGATGAGCTCCTCGTACGGCTTCGCGGCGAACTCGGCCTGCACCCGCTCCAGGCGCGGAGCCAGCTGCTTGATCAGGAGGCCGCCGGCGGCATCGGGGCGGCGCTCGCGCACCACCACGTGCGCGGCGAGGTCACGGGTGAGCCAGCCCTCGCAGAGGGTCGGGGCGTCCGGGCCCTCCGCCTCCAACAGGTCGGCCAGAAGAAGTCGTTCACGCTTGGCGAAAGTCGACATGGAGTCAGCCTACGGCCACGCAATGGGTCCGCCCACCCGTCTCCCGACCACCGCCCCTCACCGAGGCTCCCCCCAGTGCCTCAATGGCCTGGGGGGACCCCCAGCGCGCCACCCTTTTCCAATCAGTGGACACCCCCCGGTCACTGTCAGTGGCGCGCGGCACAATGGCACCCATGACCAGCACGCCCCCGCCCAGCAGCCTCGACCCGGAGATCGCCGCGCGCCTCAAGCGCAGCGCCGACGGGCTCGTCCCCGCCATCGCCCAGCAGTACGACACCGGAGAGGTGCTCATGCTGGGCTGGATGGACGACGAGGCGCTGCACCGCACCCTCACCACCGGCCGCTGCACCTACTGGTCGCGCAGCCGTCAGGAGTACTGGGTGAAGGGAGACACCTCCGGCCACTTCCAGTGGGTCAAGTCGGTCGCCCTGGACTGCGACGCCGACACCGTGCTGGTCAAGGTCGACCAGGTCGGAGCCGCCTGCCACACCGGCGCGCGCACCTGCTTCGACACCGACGTGCTCCTCAAGGACGGCGCCGATTCCGGCGTACCGTCCGCGGATCAGTAAGGTCAGCCGCCATGGACCTCGAGACGTTCCGCAAGCTGGCCACCGACCGCCGCGTGATCCCCGTCACGCGCAAGCTCCTGGCCGACGGCGACACCCCGGTCGCCCTCTACCGCAAGCTCGCCGCCGAGCGCCCCGGCACCTTCCTGCTGGAGTCCGCCGAGAATGGCCGCTCCTGGTCCCGCTACTCCTTCGTCGGCGTCCGCTCGGCCGCCACCCTCACCGCGCGCGGCGGGCAGGCCCACTGGCTCGGCGCCCCGCCCGTCGGCGTCCCCGTCGACGGGGACCCGCTGGCCGCCCTGCGCGCCACCATCGAGGCCCTGCACACCCCGCATCAGGAGGGCATGCCGCCGTTCACCGGCGGCATGGTCGGCTATCTCGGCTACGACGTCGTGCGCCGTCTGGAGAAGATCGGCCCCGGTGAGCGCGACGACCTCCAGCTGCCCGAGCTGACCATGCTCCTCACCAGCGACCTCGCGGTGATGGACCACTGGGAGGGCTCGGTCCTGCTGATCGCCAACGCGATCAACCACAACGACCTCGACACGGGCGTCGACGAGTCCTACGCGGACGCGATGGCCCGCCTGGACGCCATGGAGGCGGACCTCGCACGCGCGGTCGCCCAGCCGCCCGCAGTCCTCCCGCCCTCCGAGCTCCCCGAGTACACGGCCCTGTGGGGCGGCCCCGACTTCCAGGAGGCCGTCGAGGACATCAAGGAGCGCATCCGGGCCGGGGAGGCCTTCCAGGTCGTACCGTCGCAGCGCTTCGAAACCCCTTGTACGGCAAGCGCGTTGGACGTCTACCGGGTCCTGAGGGCGACGAATCCCTCGCCGTACATGTACCTGTTCCGCTTCGACGGGTTCGATGTCGTCGGGTCGTCCCCCGAAGCCCTCGTCAAGGTCGAGGACGGTCAGGCGATGGTCCACCCCATCGCCGGTACGCGACACCGCGGCGCCACCCCGCAGGAGGACCAGGCCCTCGCCGACGAGCTGCTCGCCGACCCCAAGGAGCGCGCCGAGCACCTCATGCTCGTCGACCTGGGGCGCAACGACCTCGGACGGGTCTGCGAGCCCGGCTCGGTCGAGGTCGTCGACTTCATGTCCGTCGAGCGGTACTCGCACGTGATGCACATCGTCTCGACGGTCACCGGCAAGGTGGCCGAGGGCCGCACCGCCTTCGACGTCCTGACGGCCTGCTTCCCGGCGGGCACCCTCTCCGGCGCCCCCAAGCCCCGGGCGATGCAGATCATCGACGAACTCGAGCCGTCCCGGCGCGGGTTGTACGGCGGCTGCGTCGGCTACCTCGACTTCGCGGGCGACTCCGACACGGCCATCGCCATCCGCACGGCCCTCCTGCGGGGCGGCACGGCGTACGTCCAGGCGGGCGCCGGCATCGTCGCCGACTCCGACCCGGTCGCCGAGGACCAGGAGTGCCGCAACAAGGCGGCGGCCGTGCTCCGGGCGGTCCACACGGCCAACCGGCTGGGCAAGTAGGACCCTTCCCCGGCAAGTGGAGCCAAGTGGGGCGCTTCTCACTGAACCCCGGGTGACGGTTCGCCCGGGGTTCGGGCGATAGTGGAGTACGTGACTGCTGTTCCTCATCCCCGTTCCGAAGCCGACGGACCCGCGCGGTCCGGTCGCCGGAGTCTCGCCCTTGCCCTGCTGTGCGGTGCGCTCGGCGCGGCCGTGGCGCTGCTGGCCACCCGTCAGCGCTGGTCGGAGGGGACCGCGACGGTGGCCGGCGGCGCCTTCCCTCTGACCGCCAAGGGCAGCGACGTCACGGGCGTGCCCGCGGCGCTCGCCATAGTGGGCCTCGCCGCGCTCGTCGCCGTCTTCGCCGTCCGCAAGGCGGGCCGCCTGCTGGTCTCGGCCCTGCTGACGCTCTCCGGCGCCGGCACCATCGCCGCGGCCCTGCTGGGCGTATCCGACAGCTCCGCGCTCGACGAGAAGGCCGCGCAGGCCGCCGGCGACACCTCGGCCACCGTGGACGCCCTCACCCACACCGCCTGGCCGTACGTCGCTGCCGTGGGCGGCGCCCTGCTCCTCGTCGCGGGCCTGCTCGCCCTGCGCTACGGCCGGAACTGGCCCGCGATGTCCGGCCGCTACGAACGCGACGGCGCCCCGAAGCCCCGCCGCCGGGCTGCGACCGTGGACCCCGACCGCCCCGAGGACATCTGGAAGGCACTCGACCGGGGCGAGGACCCCACCGGCGCATAGCCCGCCTTCTCCCGGCGCCACGCGCAAGGAGCGACCCCCGAGCAGCGCGCGCGTGCGCGTGCGGGACAATGTCCGCTGAGCGTCCGGCTCAGACACGTACACAGCAACGAGGAGCAAGTCATGGCGGGCAGCAGCCACGGTCACACCCCGGCCGCCTGGACCGGTGTCACTATCGCGTTCATCGGTTTCTGCGTCTCGGGTGCCTTCATGGTGATGGCCGAGCCCGTGGGCTTCTGGGCCGGCATGGCGATCGTGGTCGTCGGCGGCATCGTCGGCTGGATCATGAGCGCGATGGGCATGGGCCAGCCCAAGGACTCGCACGAGAAGTTCCAGGAGGCGCTGGCCGAGAGCCAGGCCGCGACCGCGAAGAGCTGACTCGCGTACGACGTCTGCGCGTACGACTGCTGAGGGGCGATCCGGCACCGGATCGCCCCTCACGCGTGCGTGGGGCCCGCCCGGGGGGACAATGCGACACGTGAACGCCGAGAGCCAGCCCGTGACGCAGTCCGACGCCGAATCCACGGTGACGGCTCGGCTCGCCGTCCCCGCCGGGGTGCTGGCGGCCGTCGCCGGGGCCTTCGCGTACGTGGGGACCGTGAACCCGTACCAGCCCGGCCACTACCCCGTCTGCCCGCTCTACCGGCTCACCGGCATCTACTGCCCCGGCTGCGGCGGCCTGCGCAGCGCGCACTCCTTCATCCACGGGGACTTCCTCGCGGCACTCCAGGACAACGCCCTCGCCGTCGTCGGCTATCTGGGCTTCGCCGTGCTGTGGACCGTATGGGTGGTGCGCGCGGTGCGCGGCCGGCCGGTGCGCATCGAGCTCGGGAGGGGGCAGCTGTGGCTGCTGGGGACGTTGTCGCTGGTCTTCACGGTTGTCCGGAACCTGCCGTTCGGTGGCTGGCTACATCCTTGATCAATTGGTGAATGTCCAGCTAGTGGGACCGGCGTCAACCGGATGTGAGGCCTACGCCTCCCTCCGGATACCATCGCAGTGACCATCTGTTTTTCCCTCGGGTCAACCGCTTGAACAGTCAACCGTCTGGAAGGGGACCGCTCGCGTGAGTGTGCTCGACGAGATCATCGACGGAGTCCGTGCCGACCTCGCGGAGCGGCAGGCGCGCGTCAGCCTCGACGAGCTCAAGGAGCGCGCGGCGAAGGCCCCCGCGGCCAAGGACGGCCTGGCCGCACTGCGCGGCGACGGTGTGAAGGTCATCTGCGAGGTCAAGCGCTCCAGCCCCTCCAAGGGCGCTCTGGCCGCGATCGCCGACCCGGCCGGCCTCGCCGCGGACTACGAGGCGGGCGGCGCGGCCGTCATCTCCGTCCTCACCGAACAGCGCCGCTTCGGCGGCTCACTGGCCGACCTCGAGGCGGTCCGCGCCCGCGTGGACATCCCGGTCCTCCGCAAGGACTTCATCGTCACCTCGTACCAGCTGTGGGAGGCCCGCGCATACGGCGCCGACCTCGCGCTGCTGATCGTCGCCGCCCTCGACCAGCCGGCCCTGGAGTCCCTGATCGAGCGCGCCGTCTCCATCGGCCTCACGCCCATCGTCGAGGTGCACGACGAGGACGAGGTCGAGCGTGCTGTCGACGCGGGCGCCAAGGTCATCGGCGTCAACGCGCGCAACCTGAAGACCCTGGAGGTCGACCGCGGCACGTTCGAGCGCGTCGCCCCCGAGATCCCCGACGGCATCGTCAAGATCGCCGAGTCCGGCGTCCGCGGCCCGCACGACCTCATCGCCTACGCCAACGCCGGCGCCGATGCCGTACTCGTCGGCGAGTCCCTGGTCACCGGCAAGGACCCGAAGTCCGCGGTCTCCGACCTGGTGGCAGCGGGCGAGCACCCGGCACTGCGGCACGGCCGCGGTTGATCTTTCGATAGGCTTGCCCCGATGACACTCACGACGACCACCACGGACAGGTACGCCCGCCTCGCGCGCGGCTGCCGCCCTCGTGGTTGCCGCGCGCCCGCACGGAGGGTGCATGGTCGTCGAGTGCGATACGTCATCGGAGACGAACCCGGGCAGGTGAACGGCCGTCGATGGCAGCGCGCCCTATAGGGGCGCGGGGAACTGCGCGACAAGCCACAGACGGCGGTCAGTCGTCGATCAAGCCCCGCCCCCACGGCGATTAGGTATTTTCCAAACTCACCGTGAGGTTTCCGCATGCCCAGCGACTTCTTCATCCCCGACCCGGAGGGTCAAATCCCCAGCCCCGAAGGCTACTTCGGCGCGTTCGGCGGCAAGTTCATCCCGGAGGCCCTCGTCGCCGCCGTGGACGAGGTCGCCGTCGAGTACGACAAGGCCAAGCACGACCCCGAGTTCGCACGCGAGCTCGACGACCTGCTGGTCCACTACACCGGCCGCCCCAGCTCCCTCACCGAGGTGCCGCGGTTCGCCGAACACGCCGGCGGCGCAAGGATCTTCCTGAAGCGGGAAGACCTCAACCACACCGGCTCCCACAAGATCAACAACGTCCTCGGTCAGGCCCTGCTCACCAAGCGCATGGGCAAGACCCGCGTCATCGCCGAGACCGGCGCCGGCCAGCACGGCGTCGCCACGGCGACGGCCTGCGCGCTGTTCGGTCTCGAGTGCACGATCTACATGGGCGAGATCGACACCCAGCGCCAGGCCCTCAACGTGGCCCGCATGCGCATGCTCGGCGCCGAGGTCGTCGCGGTGAAGTCCGGCAGCCGCACGCTCAAGGACGCCATCAACGAGGCGTTCCGCGACTGGGTCGCCAACGTCGACCACACCCACTACCTGTTCGGTACGGTCGCCGGCCCGCACCCCTTCCCGGCCATGGTCCGCGACTTCCACCGCGTGATCGGCGTCGAGGCCCGCCGCCAGCTGCTGGAGCAGGCCGGACGCCTGCCCGACGCGGCCATCGCCTGCGTCGGCGGCGGCTCCAACGCCATCGGTCTCTTCCACGCCTTCATCCCGGACGCGAGCGTTCGCCTCATCGGCTGCGAGCCCGCAGGGCACGGCGTCGAGACGGGCGAGCACGCGGCGACCCTGACCGCGGGCGAGCCCGGCATCCTGCACGGCTCCCGCTCCTACGTCCTGCAGGACGAGGAGGGCCAGATCACCGAGCCGTACTCGATCTCGGCCGGTCTGGACTACCCGGGCATCGGCCCCGAGCACTCCTACCTCAAGGACAGCGGCCGCGCCGAATACCGTGCGGTCACCGACGACGCGGCGATGCAGGCCCTGCGCCTGCTCTCGCGCACCGAGGGCATCATCCCGGCGATCGAGAGCGCCCACGCACTGGCCGGCGCCCTGGAGGTCGGCAAGGAGCTGGGCAAGGACGGGCTGATCGTCGTCAACCTGTCCGGCCGCGGCGACAAGGACATGGACACCGCCGCCCGTTACTTCGGCCTGTACGACACCGACGCCGAAGTCGCAGCCAACGCCGCCGACACCGCCGAGATCGAGGGGGACGCCAAGTGAGCGGCAACATCCAGCTGTTGACGGACACCCTCGCCGGTGCCAAGGCCGAAGGCCGGTCCGCGCTCATCGCCTACCTCCCGGCCGGGTTCCCGACCGTGGACGGCGGCATCGAGGCGATCAAGGCCGTCTTCGACGGCGGCGCGGACGTCGTCGAGGTCGGGCTGCCGCACAGCGACCCCGTCCTCGACGGCCCCGTCATCCAGACCGCGGACGACATCGCTCTGCGCGGCGGAGTCAAGATCGCCGACGTCATGCGTACGGTCCGTGAGGCGCACGCGGCCACCGGGAAGCCGGTGCTCGTGATGACGTACTGGAACCCGATCGACCGCTACGGCGTCGAGCGCTTCACCGCCGAGCTCGCCGAGGCAGGCGGCGCGGGCTGCATCCTGCCCGACCTGCCGGTGCAGGAGTCGGCCCTGTGGAGGGAGCACGCCGAGAAGCACGGGCTCGCCACGGTCTTCGTGGTCGCGCCCAGCAGCAAGGACGCGCGGCTTGCCCAGATCACCGCGGCGGGCAGCGGATTCGTGTACGCCGCCTCGCTGATGGGCGTCACCGGCACCCGTGAGTCGGTGGGCGCGCAGGCCCAGAACCTGGTGGAGCGGACCCGGGCCACCGGCTCCGACCTGCCCGTCTGCGTCGGGCTCGGTGTCTCCAACGCGGAGCAGGCCGCCGAGGTGGCCGGCTTCGCCGACGGCGTGATCGTCGGTTCGGCCTTCGTCAAGCGGATGCTGGACGCACCGGACGACGCGGCCGGCGTCGAGGCCGTCCGCTCGCTCGCCGGTGAACTCGCCAAGGGCGTGCGCGGACAGGCGTGACCGAGCAGTTCATTTCTTACGGGTCCTCCGAACGGGTGGATCTGGGACCGGGGAGGCGCACTGCGCCTCCCCGGTTCGTTCTGGGGGTGTGAGCGAGAAGAACCGTGACGGAAAGCGCACCGCCCGGGAGCGGCTGGCGGTCGAGCGTGAGAAGCAGAAGGCCGCGGAGAAGCGACGGCGGACGCTGATCGTGGGCGCGAGCGTCGTCTGCGTCCTGGGCCTCGCGGCGGTGATCGGGGTGGTCGCCGCGAACGCGGGCAAGGACAAGGACAAGAGCTCGGGCCCGGTCGTGGCGCCCTCCGGGGCGCAGGGCAAGGACAGCCTCGCGATTGCCGTGGGCAAGGACGGCGCCAAGCCGACGCTCACGATCTGGGAGGACTTCCGCTGCCCGGCCTGCCAGTCCTTCGAGACGGTTTATCGACCCACGCTCCACGAGCTGACCGACTCCGGCAAGCTCAGAATCGAATACCACCTGGTACGGCTCATCGACGGCAACCTCGGCGGCACCGGCTCCCTCCGCGCGGGCAATGCCGCTGCCTGCGCCCAGAACGCCGGAAAGTTCCGCGACTACCACGACGTGCTCTACGAGAACCAGCCCAAGGAAACCGTCGACACCTTCGCGAACAACGCCAAACTGATCGACCTGGCGGGCAAGGTGGGCGGCCTCGACACGGCGGTCTTCCGCAAGTGCGTCAACGACGGCAAGCACGACAGCTGGGTCGACAAGTCGAACGCAGCCTTCAAGGCCGGCGGCTTCAGCGGGACACCGACCGTGCTGCTCGACGGCAAGAACATCTACCAGGACCAGACGATGACGCCCGCGAAACTGAAGCAACTGGTGCTGGCGGCGAACAAGGGGTAAGAGTTTTCACGCCCGCCCGTTATGGACCCGTAGCCGGGCTGCCTGCCGTCGGCCCGGCCCGGCACGGTAGCGTCGACCTTGCCATGGAACTTGCCTACATTCCCAGCCCGTCGCGCGGGGTGCTGTACCTCGGCCCCATTCCGCTGCGCGGCTACGCGTTCTGCATCATCATCGGCGTCTTCGTCGCGGTCTGGCTCGGCAACAAGCGCTGGATCGCCCGCGGCGGGCGGGCCGGCACGGTCGCCGACATCGCTGTCTGGGCGGTGCCCTTCGGCCTGGTCGGCGGCCGCCTCTACCACGTGATCACGGACTACGAGCTGTACTTCAGCAAGGGCCGTGACTGGGTGGACGCCTTCAAGGTGTGGGAGGGCGGCCTCGGCATCTGGGGCGCGATCGCGCTCGGCGCGGTCGGCGCGTGGATCGGCTGTCGGCGCCGGGGCATCCCGCTGCCCGCCTACGCCGACGCCATCGCCCCCGGTATCGCCTTCGCGCAGGCCATCGGCCGCTGGGGCAACTGGTTCAACCAGGAGCTGTACGGCAAGGAGACCCACCTTCCCTGGGCGCTGCACATCACGTCCTCGGCGGACGGCCGCGTGCCCGGGTACTACCACCCGACGTTCCTCTACGAGTCCCTCTGGTGTGTCGGCGTCGCGCTGCTCGTGATCTGGGCCGACCGCCGCTTCAAGCTGGGACACGGGCGGGCGTTCGCGCTGTATGTCGCCGCGTACTGCGTGGGCCGGGCGTGGATCGAGTACATGCGCGTCGACGACGCCCACCACATCCTGGGCCTGCGGCTCAACGACTGGACCGCGCTGATCGTGTTCCTGCTCGCGGTGACGTACATCGTGGTGTCGGCGAAGAAGCGGCCCGGCAGGGAAGAAGTCGTCGAGCCGGGCGCCTCGGAGGACGAGGCCGGGGCCGAGGCTGACGACGAGGCCGCCGAGAAGGACAAGGCGGACTCCTCGGAGCCGAAGTCGGACGCGGAGGGCTCCGCCGAAGAGCAGGCGGACGAGGAACCGGCGGACGACGAGGCGAAGGACGAGGCGAAGGACGAGGCCGAGTCGGCCAAGAAGAGCTGACGGTCGGTAGTACGTCGACGAGGGCGCCCGGGCCACGAGGTCCGGGCGCCCTCGTCTTCAGTTCCGGCGGGCGAGTGACAGTGTGCGCTGCGCCGCCGCCACCACCGCGGCGTCGATGAATCTTCCGTCCGGGAGGGCCTGGGCGCCCTGCTGTGTCGTCGCCGCCTTGACGATCGTCTCGGCCTCCTCGACCTCCCGCTCCGTGGGGAGGTAGGCCCGTTCGATGATGGGGAGTTGGCGGGGGTGGATGGCCGCGCGGCCCAGGAAGCCGAGGGTGCGGCCGTGGGCGCAGGAGGCTGCCAGGCCCTCCAGGTCGCGGATGTCCGGGTGGACCGACTGCGGTGCCGGGGGCAGGCCCGCCGCCCGGGCGGCGACGACGATCCGGGAGCGGCACCAGTCGAGGCCCGCGTCCTCGCGCAGGCCCAGGTCGGCCCGTAGGTCCGCTTCTCCGAGGGCGATGCCGCGGATGGCGGGGTGGGCGGAGGCGATGGCGTAGGCGTGCTCGACGGCCAGGGCGGTTTCCAGCAGGGCGTACAGAGCGGGGGCGCCTGCGGTGGAGGGCGCGGAGCGTTCCGCGGTGCGGATGATCTGCTCGGGAGAGGTGACCTTCGGCAGGCGCAGGCCCGAGAGGCCGGGCAGGGCGGCCACCGCCTCCAGGTCCCGGGGCGCCAGCGGGCCGTCCAGGGCGTTCACCCGGACGTGGACCGGGACCGGCTGCGGGGCGGAGAGGAGTTCGGCGGTGGCCGCGCGGGCGTACTCCTTGCGGTCCGGGGCGATCGCGTCCTCCAGGTCGATCACGACGACGTCGGCGCCGGCGGCCAGGGCCTTGGCGACCACGTGCGGGCGGTCCCCGGGGGCGTAGAGCCAGGTGAGCGGGGGCGCTGTCATACGGCGCCCTCCTCGCGCAGGGTCGTCAGTTCGGCCGGGGTCAGGCCCAGCGCGGTGAGGACCGCCTCCGTGTCGGCGCCGTGCGGGCGGCCCGCCCAGCGGATCGCGCCGGGGGTGGCGGAGAGGCGGAAGAGGACGTTCTGCATGCGCAGGGGCCCCAGGTCGGGGTCGTCGAGGGTGGTGATCGTGTCCAGGGCCGCGTACTGCGGATCGGTCATCACGTCCCGTACGTCCTGGACGGGCGCCACCGCGGCCTCGGCCTTCTCGAAGGCCGCGAGGACCTCGTCGCGGGGGCGCTCGGCGATCCAGGTGCCGACCGCCTCGTCCAGGAGGTCGGCGTGGCGGGCGCGGTCGGCGCCCGTCGCGAACCACGGTTCGTCGATCAGCTCCGGGCGGCCCACCAGGCGCAGTACGCGTTCCGCGACCGACTGGGCGGAGGTCGAGACGGCGACCCAGGTGCCGTCGGCGGTGAGGTAGGTGCCGCGTGGGGCGTTGTTCTGGGAGCGGTTGCCGGTGCGCGGCTGGACGTGGCCGAGCTGGTCGTACCAGATGGGCTGGGGGCCGAGGACGGTCAGGATCGGCTCGATGATCGCCATGTCGACGACCTGGCCCTCGCCGGTGCGGTCGCGGGCGGACAGTGCGGTCATGACGGCGTAGGCGGTGGCCAGGCCGGCGATGGAGTCGGCGAGGCCGAACGGCGGGAGGGTCGGGGGTGCGTCCGGTTCGCCGGTGATCGCGGCGAAGCCGCTCATGGCCTCGGCGAGGGTGCCGAAGCCGGGGCGGTGCGCGTAGGGGCCGAACTGGCCGAAGGCGGTGACCCGGGTGAGGATCAGGCGGGGGTTGGCGGCGGACAGCTCCGCCCAGCCCAGGTCCCACTTCTCCAGGGTGCCGGGGCGGAAGTTCTCGATGACGACGTCCGCGGTGGCGGCCAGGCGGAGAAGGGTGGAGCGGCCGCCCGGCTTCGACAGGTCGAGGGTGATGGTCTGCTTGTTGCGGCCGAGGAGCTTCCACCAGAGGCCGACGCCGTCCTTGGAGGGTCCGTGGCCGCGGGAGGGGTCGGGCTTCGCCGGGTGTTCCACCTTGATGACCTCCGCGCCGAAGTCGCCGAGCATCGTGGCGGCGAGCGGACCGGCGAAGAGGGTGGCGAGGTCGAGGACGCGCAGGCCGGTGAGAGGGGCTTCGTTCATGAGGTGAACTGCGCTTCGATCTCCGGGCGGCAGGGCATCGACGCCGACGCGCCGGGCCGCTGGACGGAGAGCGCCGCTGCCGCTCCCGCCCAGGCCAGCGCGGACCGCATCGGCCGCCCCTCGGTCAGGGCCACGGCGAGGGCGCCGACGAACGTGTCGCCCGCGCCCGTCGAGTCCAAGGCGGTGACCTGCGGCGCGGGGACGATGAGCGGGTCGTTGCCGCGGGCCGCGTACAGGCTGCCTGCCGAACCGAGGGTGACGACCACTTCCGGGACCTGGTCGAGCAGGGCCGTGGCCGCGGCGCTCGGGTCGGTGCGGCCGGTGAGGGTGGCCGCCTCGTGCTCGTTGGGGACCAACAGGTCGGTGGCGGCGAGGAGTTCGGGCGGGAGCGGCTGGGCTGGGGCCGGGGTGAGGATCGTACGGATGCCGTGGGCGCGGGCGGCCCGCGCGCCCGCCAGTACGGCCGCGAGCGGGATCTCCAGTTGGAGGAGCAGGGCGTCGGCGGAGGCGATGAGGCCCTCGTCGCCGGGGACGAGGTGGTCGACGGTGCCGTTGGCGCCGGGGATCACGACGATCGAGTTGCCGCCTTCGTCGTCGACGACGATGTGGGCGGTTCCGGAGGGGCCTTCGACGGTGCGGAGGAGGTCGGTGTCGACGCCCAAGTGTTCCAGGGTGGAGCGGAGGCGGGTGCCGAAGGCGTCGTTGCCGACCGCGCCGATCATCGAGACGGTCGCGCCCGCACGGGCCGCGGCGATCGCCTGGTTGGCGCCCTTGCCGCCGGGGATCGTACGGAACTCCCGTCCCGTCACGGTCTCTCCGCGCTGCGGGGCCTTCTCGACGTAGGCGACGAGATCCATGTTCGTGCTGCCCAGTACGACGATGTGGGTCATGGGCGGGATGCCTCCCGGTGGGTGAGGTGGGCCAGGGTGTCGAAGCCGATGCCGTTGAAGTCGCCGATGGAGGTGGCCAGTCGGTTCTTGAGAGGGGTGGTCCAGCGGTCGGGGAGGGCGGCGGGGGTGCCGGTGAGGAGGGCGGCGATGCTGCCTGCCGTGGCGCCGTTGGAATCCGTGTCCCAACCTCCCGACACGGCACGGCAGATGGAGCCGGTGAAGTCGCCGTTCGCGTGGGTGAGGGCGGCGGCGATCAGGGCCGTGTTGGGGACGGCGTGGACCCAGTGGTGGGTGGCGGCGTGGGTGGCGTGGAGTTCGTCCACGACGGTGTCGAAGTCGGCGTGTTCTTCGGCGAGTTGGACGGCTTGGCGGATGGCTCGGGCCAGCCGGGAGTGGGGTGGGATCACCGTTAGGCCGGTGCGGAGGCAGGCGTGGATGTCATGGGTGCCGGTGGCTGCCTGCGCGATGGTGGCCGCCGTGAACATCGCCGCGTAGACGCCGTTGGCGGTGTGGGTGAGGGTGGCGTCCCGGTGGGCCTGTTCGGCTGCGGCAGCCGGGTCGCCGGGGTTGGTCCAGCCGTGGACGTCGGCTCGGATGAGGGCGCCGATCCATTCGCGGAAGGGGTTGCGGTGGCGGGCCGTTCGGGGTGGCTCCAGGCCGAGGAGGAGATTGCGGTAGGCGATGCGTTCGGCGGTGAAGGTGCGGCCTGCGGGGAGTTCGGACAGCCATAGGCCGGCCACGTCGGTGGGGGTGAAGTGTCTGCCGTGGCGTTGGAGCAGGAGGAGGTTGAGGAGGGGGTAGTTGAGGTCGTCGTCCTCGGGCATGCCGTCGATGTTCTCGGCGAGGGAGTTGTTTGCCGAGCGGCGGTTCCACGGGTGGGCGGAGAGCAGTTCGGCGGGGACGCCTTTGGCGGTGAAGTAGGTGTTCAGGGGCCAGTTGCCAGTGGATTTGGCCAGTTGGCGGATGCCTTCCAGGGGGAGCTTCTCGACTGGTTTGCCCAGGAGGCAGCCGGCGGCTCGGCCCAGCCAGGCGGCTTCCAGGCGGGCCTGGGTGGTGGTGCTGTAGGGGGTGAGGGCGCTTACTGGCGCCGGCAAGGTGCCGCCTGCGCCCACCCGTACCACCCCAGGCGGCACGATTGCCCGCAGGCTCGGTGGTGTGGGGGCGCCTGCCCGCGCCGGCGGGGTGCCGCTTTCCTCGGGTCGAGAGCCGCCCAAGCGGCACGACTGCCCGCAGCTACGCGCGCTCGGTTCGCCCGGTGCGGCGGAAGAGCGGGTTGCGGCCCCGGCAGCACGACTGCCGGCAGACTCGGTGGGCCAGTTCGAGCACAGGGCCTTGATCCGTGCCAGGTCTGTTGGCTCCGTCTCCGCCAACTTGCTTGGCAGGTCCGCCAGTTCGTCGAGCAGGTCCTTCGCCAGCTGGCGCAGATACCGCGAAGCCGGTTCCGGTGATGCCCCGGCCCGCAACGGGGCCTCCCCTCCTCCCGCCGCCCTCCACCTCGCCGCGATCGCCGACGGCTCGCGGCCGTCCAGGGTCGCCTGTCTCAGTTCGTGGCCGAGGAGGTCCTCCGGCTGGACCCAGGTCAGTCGGAGCATCTCAGGCCTCCGAGGTCCGTGAACGCCGCCTCGTGGGTCCGGCGGCGGTGTACGTCCCGCTCGAAGATCTCCCGGGTTACGTCGGTGAGGGTCGTCGCCGGTTGCCACAGGTCCAGGCGGCTGGCCTCCGCCACCTGCTTCGACCAGTCCTCCGGGACCGGGGAACCCAGGGCCCCGGCGAGCGCGCCGGTCATCGTCGCGGTCGAGTCGCAGTCGCGGCCGTAGTTGACCGCACCCAGCACCGCGTGGCGGTAGTCGCCGCGGGACACCAGCAACATGCCCAGGGCGATGGGGAGTTCCTCGATCGCATGGAGGCGGGACGGGCGGCGGGCTCCGAGGGAAGGGGCGCGGTAGTCCGGGCCCACCGTGTCGTAGGGGGTGACTGTTTCCCGTAGCGGAATCAGGGCCGACTCGAAGTCCGTGTGGTGGGACGCCACTTCGCAGACCTTCTCGATCGCCGTACGGGTGCCGTCCTTCGCGAGGGAGAGGGCCGTGGTGACGATCGAGTCCGGGGTTGCTCCCGGGGTGGCTGCCGCGGCCACCGCCGCGGCGAAGACTCCTGCCGCCTCGCGGCCGTACGACGACTGGTGGGCGCCTGCGATGTCGATCGCCTCGGTGTAGGCGGCCGTGGGGTTGGCCGCGTTCACCAGTCCCACCGGGGCCATGTACATCGCGGCACCGCAGTTGACGATGTTGCCGACGCCGGCCTCGCGGGGGTCGACATGGCCGTAGTGGAGGCGGGCCACCAGCCATTTCTCCGCCAGGAAGATGCGGTGCAGGGGGAGGGCCTCCTGCTCCAGTTCCGGGATCCAGCGCGGCCTCGTCATCAGGTCGGGGACCAGGTGCTCCGCGATCGCGTAGGCGTCGAGGTGGTCGCGGACCTGTGCGTAGACGCGTACCAGCGCATGCGTCATCAAGGTGTCGTCGGTGACGTGGCCGTCGCCCTTGTGGTACGGCGCGATGGGGCGCGCCGTACGCCAGGCCTCGCCGTTCCAGGGGCCGACGATGCCGTGGACGCGGCCGCTGTGCTGTTCGAGGATCTGGTCGGGGGAGTAGCCCTCGACGGGGCCGCCGAGGGCGTCGCCCACCGCCGCGCCCACGAGGGCCCCGGCGATGCGGTCCTCGAGGCTGGTTTTGGTGTGTTTGGGCCTCATGGCCCGAATCATCCTCCTGGTGGGGCCGGTTGTGTGGCTTCCAGGAGTTCGGCGAGTTCCACCAGGTCGGTGCCGGTGAGGCGGGGGAGTGCGCAGCCGGAGAGGGTGCGGCAGGCTTCCCGCCAGGACGGCGGGATCGACTCGCCGCCGCCCAGCGCTCCGGTGAGGGCGCCGGCGAGGGCCGGGGCCGAGTCGGCGACCCGGGAGAGACAGGCCGCGGCCGGTACCGCTTCGGCGATACGGCCGTTCGACGCGGCGGTCAGGGCCAGGGCCACCGGGACCGTTTCGGCTGCCGCGATGCCGTAGCTGTAGACGTGGTCGACGATTTGGTGTTCCAGGAGGGGGATCAGGGTGAAGGCGGTCTCGGCGTCGGCTGCCAGCTTGAGTGCGTGGCGGGCGTTGCGGCCGATCTCCGTGGTCTCGGGGAGTTCGGCAAGGGCTGCTGTCACGCAGGTCTCGACGTCCGCGCCGGTCAGCGCCAGTGCGAGTGCCGCTGCCATTGCCCGGGCGCCGTGCACTCCGTCGCCGTCCTGGGTGTAGCGGGCGTCGAACTCGGCCAGGTCGGCGGCGAGTCGGGGGGCGCCGGGGTGGGCGACGGCGAGCACGCAGGCCCGTACGCAGGCCGCGTCGTCGAAGTAGTGGGGGTTGTCGTGGCCGGTGGCGGGCGGGCGCAGGCCGGTGGCGAGGTTGCCGAGGCCGGCGCGGACGGAGATGCGGGCGCGGAGGGGGAGGACGGCGGACTCGACCTCCGGGGCGCGGTCCGCTGCGGCGGCGACCTCGCCGGCGAGGTCGTTCCAGTTCAGGTCGATCGCGGCTCTGGCGCGGCGTTCGCGGGTGAGGTCGCCCAGGGCGGTGTCGTCGCCGGCACGGAGGACGGCTTCTGCGGTGAAGGCCGCCCATTCGGCGTCGTCGGAGGGGCCGAGGAGGAGGGGCTCCGGGGGTTGGTTCAGGGCGATGGGGACCGGGAGGGTGGTGGTGGCGTTCTGTTCGGCGAAGGTGTCGAGTTCGCGGGTGAGGCGGCGGGTCCACTCCGGCATACGGGCGGCTCGGTGGCGGGCGGCGGGCCAGCCGGCGGCGTCGCCTGCGGCCAGGCCGAGCAGGAGGCCTTCGATACGGCGTCCCTGCGGGGGCGGTGCATGGTGAACGGCCTCGGCTGCGCCTTCGGCCTTTGCGTTCCCACCGGCACCGCTCGTGCGGCTTTCGTTGTCGGGTCCGGGTGGCCCCTGTGGGGTGTTCTCGTCGTCGGCGGCTGCGGGTTCGTTCGGAGTTGCGGGACCGCTCGTGCGGTCTTCGGTGTGGGGTGCGGATGGCTCGTCCCATGGGGTGGGCGGGCTCATCGGGGCGTCTCCTGCTCGTCGTTCGCGGCCAGGGTGAAGGTGGTGGGGTCCGGGAGTGGGAAGTCCTCGTGTACGGCCACGGCCACGGCCACGGCCACGGCCTCGCCCGGCACCAGCAGGTCCGCCACGTGCAGTACGTGGTGGCCCGCCATGGCCGGCAGGCAGCTGCCGCGTGCCGGGCCGATTGCCGCTGCCCATTCCGCCGGGATGGCCGAGACCCCCTGTGTCGCGCCGGCCAGTGCGCCCGCCACCGCGGCTGTGGTGTCCGCGTCGCGGCCCATGTTGACCGCCGTGAGGACGGCCTGTTCGAAGTCGCCGTCGGCCGCCGCGTACGCCCCGAAGGCCAGGGCGACCGCCTCCGGCGCCAGGTCGGTCCAGGGGTAGCCGCCGATGACGACCGCCGAGCGGACCGCCCGTTCGCCGAGGTGGGCCACCGCCACGGCCCGGCGCAGCGAGCGGGCCGTCCAGGAGTCGTCCGGGACGACGGCCAGTGCGGAAGCCACGACGGCGATCGTCGGTGCGCCCGCCATCGCCGCCGCCACGCCCGCCGCGACCGCCTGGCCGCCGTAGATGCCCTCGCCGTCGTGGCTCACCGAGCCGTCGATCCCCGCCAGCCGGGCCGCCTCGGCGGGGCGGCCCGCGGCGAAGACGCCGAAGGGGGCCGCGCGCATGGCCAGGCCGTCGCTCCAGGCGTGACGGTGCTGGGCCGAGATGGGGGCGGCAAGGCCGCGGCGGAGGTTCTCCAGGGTGCCGCGTTCGCTGAAGCCCGCGCCCCGGAACGGGCCCTCCTCGCGGTCCGCGATCCACTCGTGCCACGCCGCCTCCACATGTGCCGGGGTGAGCGCCGAGCCGTGCCGGGCCAGCAGCAGGCCGGAGAAGATCGCGTACTCGGTGTCGTCCGTGCCCGCCGGTTTCTCCGCCACGTATCCCGTGATGCGGCCCCAGCGGGCGCGGATCTCCGACGGCTTCATGTTCTCCGCCGGTGCCCCCAGGGCGTCGCCGACGGCCAGACCCAGCAGCGCGCCGCGTGCCCGTTCGCGGAGTTCGGTGGCGTTCCCGGGCGACGGGACCGAGGGAATGCAGGCGATCGATGCCATACGCGGCCTCTCCGGGAGGGGGATCGCACAGGGCGCGAACCCTTTGCCCATGTGTCCCACCATCGGCGGTTGACCTGAGCCTCGGGCGGAGTCATGTCACCCGGTCGACATCTGTGCAGGTATGTGCACGGGTGAGCACAGAGAGGTAAAACCGCTGGTTAGCCGAGCCTTTCCTTGCTGGCGAGAGTGGAATTCAAGGCGTAGGTTCCGTGTTGTCGAAGAGTAGAACTTGTCCAAAGTTAGCTTTGGCTTAGCTTCCCTGGGGGATCCTCGCAATGGCGATCATCGAAACCGAGGCCGCGCTGCACGTGGCGCACCGCGACAACCACACCCACCGGGATGTGAACGGCGGCTGGCTGCGGCCTGCTGTTTTCGGTGCCATGGACGGGCTTGTCTCCAACCTCGCGTTGATGACCGGTGTCGCGGGCGGAGCCGTGGGCCAGCACACCATTGTCCTTACGGGGCTCGCGGGCCTCGCCGCCGGTGCCTTCTCGATGGCCGCCGGGGAGTACACCTCCGTCGCCTCGCAGCGTGAGCTCGTCGAGGCCGAGCTGGATGTGGAGCGCAGGGAGCTGCGCAAGCACCCCCAGGACGAGGAGGCCGAGCTCGCTGCGCTGTACCAGGCCCGTGGCGTCGAGCCGGAGCTGGCGCGTGAGGTGGCCCGCCAGCTGTCGAAGGACCCCGAGCAGGCCCTGGAGATACACGCCCGTGAGGAGCTCGGCATCGACCCCGGCGACCTGCCGTCCCCCCTGGTCGCCGCCGTGTCGTCGTTCGGCTCCTTCGCGCTGGGCGCCCTGCTGCCCGTACTTCCGTATCTGCTCGGTGCGACCGCGCTGTGGCCGGCTCTGCTGCTGGCGTTTGTGGGGCTGTTCGCGTGCGGTGCGGTGGTGGCCAAGGTGACCGCGCGGACCTGGTGGTTCAGCGGGCTCAGGCAGCTCGCTCTTGGTGGCGCGGCGGCCGGTGTGACGTACGCCCTGGGCAGTCTGTTCGGAACGGCCGTAGGATAGGGCGGCTACAAGTTATGCGTTGGGCCGCATAAGTAGCCGTTACTCGCTGGTTTCGAATGCTTAACCACCGGGCATGAGCCGTAAGCGCTGTGGGCAATGAGGCCTGCCGCGCACCCGCGGGGTGGCGACGACGCTCCCCTCGCTCACGGGCTGATGGACAACGATCTGTCCGCATCGGTCCCCATAGCTTCCGCCGCCGAGTGCGGTGCCTCGCCGCTACCCCGCGGCGTCCGCATGTTGGAACGGATTATCCCGGTTCCCGAGAACCGCTCCATCATGTAACCTGCACGAAATTTTGCACTCCGCAGAGGGCCAGCGTCGTCCCTCGGCAATATGCATATGCCACTTGAGACGACGACGGGAGAGCCGATGCGTACGCCGCGCCAGCCGTCCCAGCACTCCGCGAATGGCCAGAACTGGTCCTTCATGGATGCTCGCCCTGCTGCGCAGGGTATGTACGACCCCCGCAACGAACGCGACGCGTGCGGCGTCGGTTTCGTCGCCACCCTCACCGGCGAGGCGTCCCACACCCTGGTTGAACAGGCCCTGACGGTCCTGCGCAACCTCGAGCACCGCGGCGCCACCGGCTCCGAGCCCGACTCCGGCGACGGCGCCGGCATCCTCTCCCAGGTTCCCGACACCTTCTTCCGCGAGGTGGCCGGATTTGAGCTGCCCGAGGCCGGCGCGTACGCCGTCGGTATCGCCTTCCTGCCGGAGGACGGTGCGGCCGAGGCCGTCTCGCAGATCGAGACGATCGCCGACGACGAGGGCCTCACCGTCCTTGGCTGGCGCGAGGTTCCGGTCGCGCCCGAACTGCTCGGCGCCACCGCCCGTTCGACGATGCCCGTCTTCCGGCAGATCTTCGTCGCCGACGGCTCCGCTGTGCCTGCCACGGGTATCGCCCTCGACCGCAAGGCCTTCGCGGTGCGCAAGCGCGCCGAGCGTGAGGTCGGTGTCTACTTCCCGTCGCTCTCGGCCCGCACCATCGTCTACAAGGGCATGCTGACCACCGGCCAGCTGGAGCCCTTCTTCCCGGACCTGTCCGACCGCCGCTTCGGCTCGGCCGTCGCCCTGGTCCACTCGCGCTTCTCCACGAACACCTTCCCGTCGTGGCCGCTCGCGCACCCGTACCGCTTCGTCGCGCACAACGGTGAGATCAACACCGTCAAGGGCAACCGCAACTGGATGGCCGCCCGCGAGTCCCAGCTCGTCTCCGACCTATTCGGCGACAAGGGCCTGGAGCGCGTCTTCCCGATCTGTACGCCGGACGCCTCCGACTCGGCGTCCTTCGACGAGGTGCTCGAACTCCTGCACCTGGGCGGGCGTTCGCTGCCGCACTCCGTGCTGATGATGATCCCGGAGGCGTGGGAGAACCACGACTCCATGGACCCGGCCCGCCGCGCCTTCTACAACTTCCACTCCACGATGATGGAGCCCTGGGACGGCCCGGCCTGCGTCACCTTCACCGACGGCAAGCAGGTCGGCGCGGTCCTCGACCGCAACGGCCTTCGCCCCGGCCGCTACTGGGTCACCGACGAGGGCCTGGTCGTCCTCGGCTCCGAGGTCGGCGTCCTCGACATCGACCCCTCCAAGGTCGTCCGCAAGGGCCGCCTGCAGCCCGGCAAGATGTTCCTCGTCGACACGGTCGAGCACCGCATCATCGAGGACGACGAGATCAAGGCGACGCTCGCCGCCGAGCAGCCGTACGCCGAGTGGATCGAGGCCGGCGAGATCGAGCTGGGCGACCTGCCCGAGCGCGAGCACATCGTCCACACCCACGCCTCGGTCACCCGCCGCCAGCAGACCTTCGGTTACACCGAGGAGGAGTTGCGCGTCATCCTCGCGCCGATGGCCAAGGCCGGTGCCGAGCCGATCGGTTCGATGGGTACGGACAGCCCGATCGCCGCTCTCTCCGAGCGTCCCCGTCTGCTCTTCGACTACTTCACCCAGCTGTTCGCGCAGGTCACCAACCCGCCGCTGGACGCGATCCGGGAAGAACTGGTCACGAGTCTGCGCTCGTCCCTCGGCCCGGCGAGCAACCTCCTGGAGCCGACGGCCGCTTCGTGCCGCTCGGTCACCCTGCCCTTCCCGGTGATCGACAACGACGAGCTGGCCAAGCTCATCCACATCAACGCCGACGGCGACATGCCCGGCTTCAAGGCCGCGACGCTGTCCGGCCTGTACCGGGTCTCCGGCGGCGGTGACTCCCTCGCCGCGCGCATCGACGAGATCTGCGCCGAGGCCGACGCCGCCATCGACAACGGTGCCCGGCTGATCGTCCTGTCGGACCGTCACTCGGACGCCGAGCACGCGCCGATCCCCTCGCTGCTGCTCACCGCGGCCGTCCACCACCACCTCATCCGCACCAAGCAGCGCACCCACGTGGGCCTGCTGGTCGAGGCCGGTGACGTCCGCGAGGTCCACCACGTCGCCCTGCTCATCGGCTTCGGCGCCGCGGCCGTCAACCCGTACCTGGCGATGGAGTCCGTCGAGGACCTGGTCCGCGCGGGCACCTTCCTGTCGGACATCGAGGCCGAGCAGGCCATCCGCAACCTGATCTACGCCCTCGGCAAGGGTGTTCTGAAGGTCATGTCCAAGATGGGCATCTCGACCGTCGCCTCCTACCGCGGCGCCCAGGTCTTCGAGGCCGTCGGTCTCGACGAGGCCTTCGTCGAGAAGTACTTCAACGGTACGGCCACCAAGATCGGCGGCGTCGGTATCGACGTCATCGCCAAGGAGGTCGCCGCCCGCCACGCGAAGGCCTACCCGGCGTCCGGCATCGCGCCGGCCCACCGCGCCCTCGACATAGGGGGCGAGTACCAGTGGCGCCGCGAGGGCGAGCCGCACCTGTTCGACCCGGAGACGGTCTTCCGCCTGCAGCACTCCACGCGCACCGGCCGCTACGACGTCTTCAAGAAGTACACCGAGCGCGTGAACGAGCAGTCCGAGCGGCTGATGACGCTCCGCGGCCTGTTCGGCTTCAAGTCGGACCGCCCTTCGATCTCCATCGACGAGGTCGAGCCGGTCTCCGAGATCGTCAAGCGCTTCTCCACCGGCGCCATGTCGTACGGCTCCATCTCGCGCGAGGCGCACGAGACGCTCGCCATCGCCATGAACCAGCTGGGCGGCAAGTCCAACACCGGTGAGGGCGGCGAGGACCCGGACCGTCTGTACGACCCGGCCCGGCGCAGCGCCATCAAGCAGGTCGCCTCCGGCCGCTTCGGTGTGACCTCCGAGTACTTGGTCAACGCGGACGACATCCAGATCAAGATGGCCCAGGGCGCCAAGCCCGGCGAGGGCGGCCAGCTGCCCGGCCACAAGGTGTACCCGTGGGTCGCCAAGACCCGTCACTCGACCCCGGGTGTCGGTCTGATCTCCCCGCCGCCGCACCACGACATCTACTCCATCGAGGACCTGGCTCAGCTGATCCACGACCTCAAGAACGCGAACCCGCAGGCGCGGATTCACGTGAAGCTGGTGTCGGAGGTCGGCGTCGGCACGGTCGCCGCGGGTGTCTCCAAGGCGCACGCGGACGTGGTCCTGATCTCGGGTCACGACGGCGGTACGGGTGCCTCCCCGCTGACGTCGCTCAAGCACGCGGGCGGTCCCTGGGAGCTCGGTCTCGCCGAGACCCAGCAGACGCTGCTGCTCAACGGCCTGCGCGACCGCATCGTCGTACAGACCGACGGCCAGCTGAAGACCGGCCGTGACGTCGTCATCGCCGCGCTGCTGGGCGCCGAGGAGTTCGGTTTCGCGACCGCGCCGCTCGTCGTCTCCGGCTGCGTCATGATGCGCGTCTGCCACCTGGACACCTGCCCGGTCGGCATCGCCACCCAGAACCCGACCCTGCGGGACCGGTTCTCCGGCAAGGCCGAGTACGTCGTCAACTTCTTCCAGTACATCGCCGAAGAGGTCCGCGAGATCCTCGCCGAGCTGGGCTTCCGCACCATCGAGGAGGCCGTCGGCCACGCCGAGGCGCTCGACGTGACCCGCGCGGTGAACCACTGGAAGGCGCAGGGCCTGAACCTGGAACCGCTGTTCCATGTGCCGTCGCTGCCCGAGGGCGCGGTGCGCCACCAGGTCATCGAGCAGGACCACGGCCTGGAGAAGGCGCTCGACAACGAGCTGATCAAGCTCGCCGCCGACGCCCTGGCCGCGTCCAGCGCCACCGACGCCCAGCCGGTGCGGGCGCAGGTCGCGATCCGCAACATCAACCGTACGGTCGGCACGATGCTCGGCCACGAGGTGACGAAGAAGTTCGGCGGGGCCGGTCTGCCCGACGACACCATCGACATCACCTTCACCGGCTCCGCGGGCCAGTCCTTCGGCGCCTTCCTGCCGCGCGGTGTCACGCTGCGCCTGGAGGGCGACGCCAACGACTACGTCGGCAAGGGCCTCTCCGGCGGCCGTGTGATCGTCCGTCCCGACCGGGGCGCCGACCACCTCGCCGAGTTCTCGACGATCGCGGGCAACACCATCGCCTACGGTGCGACCGGCGGCGAGCTGTTCCTGCGCGGTCGTACGGGCGAGCGGTTCTGTGTCCGCAACTCCGGTGCCACGGTCGTCTCCGAGGGCGTGGGCGACCACGGCTGCGAGTACATGACCGGCGGTCGCGCGGTGGTCCTCGGCGAGACGGGCCGCAACTTCGCGGCCGGTATGTCGGGCGGCATCGCATACGTCGTCGACCTGAACGTCGACAACGTCAACGTCGGCAACGTCAGCGCCGTGGAGGCCCTGGACGACACCGACAAGCAGTGGCTGCACGACGTGGTGCGCCGGCACCAGGAGGAGACGGGCTCCACGGTCGCCGAGAAGCTGCTCGCCGAGTGGGACACCGCCGTGGACCGCTTCAGCAAGATCATCCCCAGCACGTACAAGGCAGTGCTCGCCGCCAAGGACGCCGCCGAGCAGGCGGGACTCTCCGAGTCCGAGATCACCGAGAAGATGATGGAGGCGGCGATCAATGGCTGACCCGAAGGGCTTCCTGAACCACGGCCGTGAGGTCGCCAAGTCCCGCCCGGTCGACGTGCGTCTGAAGGACTGGAACGAGGTCTACGTCCCCGGTTCGCTGCTGCCGATCATCAGCAAGCAGGCCAGCCGGTGCATGGACTGCGGCATCCCCTTCTGCCACAACGGCTGTCCGCTGGGCAACCTCATCCCCGAGTGGAACGACTACGCCTACCGCGAGGACTGGTCGGCCGCGTCGGAGCGCCTGCACGCGACGAACAACTTCCCGGAGTTCACGGGCCGGCTGTGCCCCGCTCCGTGCGAGTCGGCGTGTGTGCTCGGCATCAACCAGCCGCCGGTGACCATCAAGAACGTCGAGGTCTCGATCATCGACAAGGCGTGGGAGACCGGTGACGTCGCCCCGCAGATCCCCGAGCGCCTCTCGGGCAAGACGGTCGCCGTCATCGGCTCGGGCCCCGCGGGCCTGGCCGCCGCCCAGCAGCTCACCCGGGCGGGTCACACCGTCGCCGTCTACGAGCGCGCGGACCGCATCGGAGGCCTTCTCCGGTACGGCATCCCCGAGTTCAAGATGGAGAAGCGGCACATCAACCGCCGTATCGAGCAGATGCGCGCGGAGGGCACCCGCTTCCGTACCGGCATCGAGATCGGCCGCGACCTCAAGGCGACCGACCTGAAGAAGCGGTACGACGCGGTCGTCATCGCCGCAGGTGCGACGACCGCCCGTGATCTCCCGGTCCCCGGCCGCGAGCTCAAGGGCATCTACCAGGCGATGGAGTACCTGCCCCTGTCGAACAAGGTCCAGGAGGGCGACTACGTCACCTCTCCGATCTCGGCCGAGGGCAAGCACGTCGTGGTCATCGGCGGCGGCGACACCGGCGCGGACTGCGTGGGCACCGCCCACCGCCAGGGCGCGGCCTCCGTCACGCAGCTGGAGATCATGCCCCGCCCGAACGACGAGCGGAACCCGGTCGCCCAGCCCTGGCCGACCTTCCCGATGCTCTACAAGGTCACGTCCGCGCACGAGGAGGGCGGTGAGCGGGTCTACTCCGTCTCCACCACCCACTTCGAGGGCGACGAGGACGGCAACGTCCAGTGGCTGCACCTCAGCGAGGTCGAGTTCATCGACGGCAAGCTGACCTCGAAGCCGGGCACGGAGCGCAAGATCCCCGCCCAGCTGGTCACCCTCGCCATGGGCTTCACGGGCACCGACCGCGACAACGGCCTCGTCGAGCAGTTCGGCCTGGACCTCGACGAGCGCGGCAACATCGCCCGCGACGCCGACTTCCAGACCAACGTCCCCGGTGTCTTCGTCGCCGGTGACGCGGGCCGCGGCCAGTCGCTCATCGTGTGGGCGATCGCGGAGGGCCGCTCGGCCGCCCGCGGCACCGACCGCTTCCTGACCGGCGCCAGCGACCTGCCGGCCCCGATCCGCCCGACGGACCGGGCCCTGATGGCCTGACGGCCCGTCAGGAACAATCCAAGAACGTCCCGTACAAAGGCGTACGGAACACAGCGCGGCGCTTGCCCAGTCCCCGACCGGACGATGGGCAGGCGCCGTCGCATGTCCCCATGTATTTCCCGAACTACCCCGAACTCGCCTTCAGGCCCTCGAACTTCACCGTCGCATCCTCTGTGTACGCGCCCACCCTGCCCTGCAGATAAGGCCGTTCGACGTCGGTGAACGTCACCAGCGGCCTTCCGCCCACCGACACCGAGAGCACCGCCTCCCGCTGCGCCACCTTCACGGTGTACCAGGCACCCACCGGGTACTTCGTCCTCCCCGTCGCCAGGAAGCGCTGCCCGCCCGGATAGGCCGGGTCCCGCTTGCCGAGCTCCCAGCCGTTCGGCTTGAGGGTGATGTAGTAGAAGTGCTCCGGGTCGGTGTACGCCCAGACCAGCCAGGGCACTTCCCAGGGGTTCGGGTCGGGATCGCGCAGCTGTTTCACCGTCCGCATCCGTGCCTCGTAGCGCACGTTCCGATATGAGGCCGTGCTCACGACGAGGCCCGCGTGGGTGGTGCCGGGGTCCTCGGCGGCCTTCGGCGACAGAGAGAGCGAGTCGTTGTCGCCGATGTTGCTGCCGTGACCGTTGAACACCGAGAGCCAGCGGCCGTGGGTGGTGCCGTCGACCCAGGGCCTGGGCGGTGGCGAGTCGTCGGCCTGGCACTGGCTCAGGCTGATCGCGAGGATCGCGGCCAGCGCGAGGGCCAGTGCCAGGCCAGTGACGATACGGCCCCTGCGCCCCGGCGGAACCAGGGGTAACCGCCGACGGGGGCGCAGCGGCGAAGGCGTCATGCCGTCGAGTATGGCCCGGATGCGGTGAGCCCGACCGGGACATCGGCGGCGAAGTCCTCGGCCAGCTGAGCCAGGATGCGGGCGGCCGCGCGGCCGTCGCCGAACGGGTTGCCGGCGCCTGCCATCTTCCGGTACTCGACGGGGTCGTCGAGGAGTTGTTCTGCGTTGCTCACGATCGCCTCCGGTTCGGTGCCGATCAGCCGGGCCGCGCCGGCCGCGACCGCCTCGGGCCGCTCGGTGGTCGTCCGCAGGACGAGCGCGGGCTTGCTCAGGCTCGGGGCCTCCTCCTGGATGCCGCCGGAGTCGGTGAGGACCAGGTCGCACTCGGCGAGGGTGGCCGCGAAGTCCAGGTAGCCGAGCGGCTCCACGAGCGTGATGCCCCGGTGTCCTTCGAGTTCGGGCAGCAGTACGTCCCGTACGGCGGGGCTCTTGTGCAGCGGCAGCACGATCTCCACGTCCCCGCGCGCCGCGAGCCGGGTCAGCGCCCGGCCCATGCCGCGCATGCGCTCGCCCTGGTTCTCCCGGCGGTGCAGGGTGACCAGGATCCGCTTGGGGCCTGCCCGGCGGATCAGCTCGGCGTCGCAGGCCCTGGCTCCGGTGCGGAACGCGGAGCTGCCGGTGCCCTCGGCCAGCACCCACAGCAGGTTGTCGATCACCGTGTTGCCGGTGGTGAACACCTGCTCCTCGGCGACGCCTTCGTCGGTCAGGTGCCGGGCCGCGGTCGGTGTCGGCGCGAAGTGCCAGCGGGCGATGCGGCCGATCAGGGTGCGGTTGAGCTCCTCCGGGAAGGGGTTGTCCACGACGCCCGTGCGCAGGCCCGCCTCGACATGGGCGACCGGGATCTTCTCGTAGAAGGCGGCCAGCGCGCCGGCCAGCGCGGTCGTGGTGTCCCCCTGCACCACGACCAGGTCCGGCCGCTGCGCCCGCAGGACCTCGCCGAGCTCCCGCACGAGCCGGGCGGTCAGGTCGGACAGCCGCTGCCGGCTGCGCATCACATCGAGCGCTATCCGGACGTCGATGCCCAGCATGCCGAGCATCTGGTGGAGCATCTCGCGGTGCTGGCCGGTGGTGACGACGACCGGATCGAACTGTGTGCCGGAGGCCATCGCCCGTGCCAGCGGCGCCAGTTTGATCGCTTCCGGGCGGGTGCCCAGCACCAGCATGGCGCGTACGGGCATGGTCGAAGGGTCTGTGGACATGGGTGCCCCCCTTGGGCATGCGCGATCGACGCAGCGACCGCGTGAGGGTGATGAGAGGTACTGAGTGATGCGAAGCGAGGACCCGCGCGGGGATTCGGCGCGGCCTGAACGTCCTCAGGTGCGAGCGGTCTTCAGCCAGCCGCGCCGGCCGGTGAGCATCCGCCAGAAGCCCCACCAGCCGGCGGCGAACCAGATGTAGCCGTAGAAGACGAAGAGGTGGGCGAGCAGCACCGAGCGCACCAGGCCCAGCTCCCGCTCGCGCTTGGCGTACACGAAGCCGTATGCGTAGGCGGCCGTGAACGACAGCAGGTACGGGCCGAGCAGCCACATCGGCGAGACGAGCGGGTGTCCCACCTGGACGGAGGCCACGGTGGTGGCGCCCAGGGCGACGAGGAAGGACAGCGGCAGCAGCGAGGTGAGCAGGATCAGCACCGGGCTGGAGAGGTGGTAGAGCAGATCGAGCGCCGCCCGGGTCGGCACGTCCCTGAGGATGAGCGGGACGAGACCGGCCGACTGCAAGTGGCCCTGGAACCAGCGGGATCGCTGGCGGATCAGACGTCTGAGGCTGAGCACGGCCTGCTGGGAGACGGCGGCCGCGGTGCAGTGCTGGTTGGTCCAGCCCTTGGCGATCAGCCGCACCCCGAGGTCGAGGTCCTCGGTGAGGCTGTCGCTCCACGGCCCGTCCCCGTCAAGGGTGTTGAGCGCCGACAGCCGCATGAACTGCCCGTTGCCGCCCATGCCCACGCTGCCGATGGAGCGGCGTGCACTCTGGAAGACGTCGCCGTAGACGACGAACTCCATGTCCTGCATGCGGGCGAGCAGTCCCGACCGCCGGTTGTACATACGGACGCAGACCTGGACCGCGCCCGTTTTCGGATCGTCGAAGTACGGGTCGACCGACTGCACGACATGCGGGTCGAGCCGACCGTCCGCGTCGACCACACAGAGGACCACGTCCGCGGGGTCGTGGCCGTCGAGCAGGCCGGACTCGCGCAGCCGGCGCACTCCGTCGTTGAGCGCGGCGCCCTTTCCCTTGCGTGCGTTCGGCGGGGTGCGCCGATGCAGCCGGACGAGGGCCGGATCGGCGGCCAGGGCGATCTCGGAGGTGCGGTCGTCGGAGCCGTCGTCGATCACCAGCGCCATGAAATTCCGGGCAGGCAGAGAGGTGATGCGCGCGAGGCTTTCGGAAAGAACCTTTTCCTCGTTGAGGCAGGCGACGAGAAATACGTACAACCGTTCTTTACGGTCTGCTCGGGAGCGCCGAATTCTGCGTCTGGACAGCAGAAACAGGCTCGTGTTGTAACAGCCGGCCATTACGATCAAGGTGATGCTTGCCCATAACAGCAGTTCAGTGATCATGGCCGCTCCCGGTGTCGGCCTGCACTTTGTGCGCATGTCGGCGCAGCCGTATCCGGGCCAGCAGAATCAGGCAGGCCGTCAGGCAATAGAGCAGGAATCCCGCCCCGGCCACTGCCTGCAGGGCTTTGGCCAGAGGTAGCCCCGGTATTGCCTCGGGTGCTGCCATCGCCCCTGCCAGGGGTAACAGCGTCCCCAAAGCGGGTCGTCCGTACATTGTCCCCCCACTTTTCACAGCGCGTCCCCATCGCGCGAAAGTGAACGTAGCAGACGTCCGGCCCGAGTCAGAAGAGTATGAGGAAAAAGGACATGTCCCATCTTCTGGTGGAGTCGTACGGCACTCCAGGAATTCACCTTTCGGCCCATTGACACCCTTCTTGATCGCCAACAAGAATCGGTGACTTCCTATTCGGAAAAACCTTTGCCAATGATTGGCAAAGTGGGGGGAAAGATCGTGAGACCAGTGATCCGTCCTCGGGGACGAGGAATATCGAAGTTTTCTGTGGTTCTGTTGCTGCTCGCCGCCCTGCTGAGCGGCACTTTTCTGGCCGCGAACGCCCAGGCCGCCGGCCGCGGACACGGGCACGGTCATGAAGCCGTCGGCGGTAAATCCGGAATGAGCCATATCGACCTCAAAGGCTGGGCGAAGGCCCAGCTCAAGGCCGACCAGGCGCGCCATGCCAAGCCGCATTTGAAGGGCTCGGCGCTGTCGGCCGCGGCCGGCTTACCGGTCCGCACCGCCACGGCGCTCACCCGGCAGTCAGCCCTGCTGCGGCCCGCGTCCGTCGCCGCAGCGGCCGACCCGACCACCCTCGTCCTCTACGACACCGCAGGGCCCTATGGGCAGTTGGGCGAGCTGTACGCCATGGCCACGGCCAACCTCGCAGGTCACTTCGGCACCGTGACGGCCAAGCCCGTCCAGCAGTACACCGCCGGAATGATCAACTCCTACTCGGCCGTGATCTACATCGGCTCGACCTACTACGGCGGCGACATCCCGGACGCGATCCCGGCCGCGTTCTACGCCGACGCCGCGGCGAGCACCAAGCCGGTGATCTGGATGGGCGACAACATCTGGAACATGGCGAACTCCACGGGCGTAGCCGCCTTCACCCAGAAGTACGGCTGGGACCCGACGACGTCGTACTACGAGGACGGCGGCTCGATCGGCACCGTGACGCAGGTGACGTACAAGAACCAGGCCCTCACCCGGAACATCCCGGCCGGTCAGGACGGCGGCGTGCTGCGCCCCAATGTCCTCACGGGCACCGGATATCCCGCGGTCACCAGGCTCGCGGAGGGACTGGACACCTCGAACGGGCACACCTTCGGGTGGGCGATCCGCTCCTCCAACCTCACCTACATCGGTGAGATCCCCTTCGCGTACGTCTCCGAGAGCGACCGCGTCATCGTCATCGAGGACCTGCTGTTCGACGCCCTCGCGCCGGCCACGGCCGAACGGCACCGCGCGGTCGTGCGCCTGGAGGACATCAGCCCCGACTCGGATCCCACCGAACTCCGCACGATGGCCGACTACCTCAAGTCGCAGAACATTCCCTACGGCATCAACGTGATCCCCGTCTACACGGACCCGAACGGCACCTACAACAACGGTGTCCCGCAGACGATCACGCTCGCCCAGCGGCCGCAGGTGGTCAGCGCCCTGAAGTACATGCTGGCCAGGGGCGCGGTCCTCATGGACCACGGCTACACGCACCAGTACAGCAACATCGCCAACCCCTACGACGGCGTCACCGGCGACGACTTCGAGTTCTACCGGGCGCACGTCGACGCGGCGAACAACGTCGTCTACGACGGTCCGGTCGCCGAGGACTCCACCGCCTGGGCGCAGAGCCGGGTCACCAGTGCCCTGGCCGGGTTCACCGCGGCCGGGCTGCCCAAGCCGACGCTGTGGACCACTCCGCACTACGCGGGATCCGCCGCCGACTACAAGGTGTTCAGCTCCAACTTCTCGGCGCGCCTGGAGCGTTCGCTGTACTTCTCGGGCACGCTCAGCGGCAACTCCGCAGGTCCCAACACCTTCATCGGGCAGTTCTTCCCGTACGTGGTGAAGGACGTGTACGGGACCAAGGTGCTGCCGGAGGACATCGGGAACTACGAGCCGGTGGCCTACAACAACCACCCGCCTCGGCTGCCCGCCGATCTCATCGCCGCGGCCAAGGCCAACCTGGCCGTCCGCGACGGGTTCGCCAGCTTCTTCTACCACCCCTACTACCCGACCCAGCCGCTCAAGGACACGATCAACGGCATCAAGGCGCTGGGCTACACCTTCGTCAGCCCGAGCAGCCTGTGAGGGCACACGGCAGGAGGAGGACCGTCGCCTGTGTGGCGGCGGTCCTCCTCGTCGCGACGGGGTGTACGACGGACGGCGCGGCCAAGGACACGGACACCGGCGGGTCCGGCAAGGGGAGTCCGGCCATGCGCGGCATCACCCTGCCCTCCTGGTACCGCACCGACTACGACAGCCCGGCCGCCGACCGCTATCTGCGCGGCATCCGGGCCACCGGCGCCCGCTGGGTCACCTTCACCCCGACCTGGTACCAGAAGCGCCGCAGCGACTCCGGCATGCACACCACTGAGGAGACCGCGAGCGACACCAGCCTGCGCGACATCGTGCGCCGGGCGCACGCACTCGGCCTCAAGGTGATGATCAAGCCGCACGTCGACCTCCCCGGCGACGCCGACCGCGCCGAGATCCGCCCCCGCGACCGCGCCGCCTGGTTCACTTCGTACCGCCACTTCATCACCCGCTACGCCGACCTCGCTGCGGACACCGGCGCCGAGCAGTTCGCGGTGGGGACCGAACTCGCCGGAGTCTCCGGCGACTTGACCGACTGGCGGGACGTCATCAAGGACGTCCGTGACCACTACGACGGCCCGCTCACCTACGCCGCCAACTACGACGAGTACAAGAAGATCCGCTTCTGGAAGGACCTCGACCTGATCGGCATCGACGCCTACTGGCCGCTGTCCGGCCGCCCCACCGACGACACCGGCCGGCTGCGCCGCGCCTGGGCGCCGATCAGGAAGGAGCTCGCCGCGTTCGCCGGGCACCAGGGCCGCCGCATCCTGTTCACCGAGGCCGGCTACGTCAGCCAGCGCGGCTCCACGACCGCCCCGTACTCCTGGACCGTCAGCAGGCACACGGCCCCCGCCGAGCAGGCCGCCGCCTACCGGGCGTTGCTGGACTCCTTCACCGGCCGACGCTGGTGGGCCGGCGTGTGCTGGTGGATGTGGGACGACTGGCCCGACAGCGGTGAGACGCCGGTGCGGCTGGCGTACACCCCGCACGGGAAACCGGCGGAGGAGGTGCTGCGGGAGAAGTGGGGCGGGGGCCAGGGGGCCTCGTAGGTTCCGGGGCCGCTCACGCCGCCAGTTCCGTGACCTTCGCGACCGTCAGGATCACCAGGAGTGCCAGCAGGGCGAGGCACGCGCTCGCCTGGATCAGGGAGCGGCTGCGGTCACGCGGCGCGTAGGCGTACGCCAGCGTCACGACGCCGCCCGCCAGCAGTCCGCCGAGGTGGCCCTGCCAGGACGTGAGGCCCGCGGAGATCAGCAGCCACAGCAGCAGGCCCGCCATGAAACGGTTGACCTGGCTCATGTCGGCGCCGAGACGCCGGGCCATCACGTAGTACGCCGCCCCGAGCCCGAAGATCGCGCCGGACGCGCCGAGGGTGGGGGTCTCGGGCGCGATCAGCAGCACGAGGACCGAGCCGCCGAGCGCGGACAGCAGATAGAGCGTGATGTAGCGGATCCGGCCCAGCTGGGACTCCACCACCCGCCCGATGTTCCACAGCGACACCATGTTCATCACGATGTGCAGGATGCCGAACGTCCCCTCGGCGACCGGCAGATGCAGGAACGCGCCGGTCAGCAGGCGGTACCACTCGCCGGCGACGACCCCTTCGGCGTGGTAGTCCGAGGAGTGGTTGGCCACCCATATGTAGTGGCCGCCGTCCGGTCCGACCAGCCCGCGGCCCAGCATCTCGAACCGGTCCACGATCGACGACCGCACCAACTCGCCCAGGTACGCGAGCACATTGAGCCCGATCAGCACGTACGTCACCACGGGCGCCGTCGTGATCCGGCCGCCGAACGCCGTGCGCGCCTGCCGTACCGAGCGCGCGCCCTCCTTGACGCACTCCACGCACTGGTGGCCGACGGCCGCCTCCCGCATGCAGTCCGGGCAGATGTACCGGTCGCAGCGGGTGCAGCGGACGTGGGACTCCACCTTGGGATGGCGGTAGCAGGTGGTGACGGTGGACTCGGATTCCACAGCCGGCTCCTCTAAGGGGTGGGACGGTCGGCGAGCCGGTGGGGACGGCGGCGAACAAAATAGCGAACACCTGTGGCCGGAGGGAGGGGTGGGGCCGGCGTGACGTAACCTCGGCAGCTGGTTCCGGTGATCGAGGGGGAGTCGTATGGCGGCGATCAGTCTTCGCAAGGTGGAAGAGACGGCACCCGCGCTGGTCAGCCTGTACAAGAGCGCCGGGGTATCGCTCCAGAAGCACGGGCTGGACGGGCTGCGGGCCGCGGTGTACCTCGTCGTCGACTACTCCGGGTCGATGAAGCCGTACTACAAGGACGGCAGTGTGCAGGCCCTCGCCGACCGGGTGCTGGGGCTGTCCGCGCATCTCGACGACGACGGGACCGTGCCGGTCGTGTTCTTCTCGACGGACGTCGACGCCGTGTCGGACATCGCCCTCGCCGGGCACCAGGGCCGGATCGAGAAGATCGCGGCCGGGCTCGGGCACATGGGCAAGACCAGCTACCACCTGGCGATGGACGCCGTGATCGACCACTACCTCGACAGCGGCTCGACGGCCCCCGCCCTGGTCGTCTTCCAGACCGACGGCGGCCCGATCAACAAGCTCGCGGCGGAGCGCTATCTGTGCAAGGCGGCCGGGCTGCCGCTGTTCTGGCAGTTCGTGGGCTTCGGGGACCCGGGCAGCAAGCAGTTCGACTTCCTGCGCAAGCTCGACGAGCTGGCGGTGCCGCACAAGCGGGTCGTCGACAACGCCGGGTTCTTCCACGCAGGGTCGGATCCGGGGCAGGTGACCGACGCCGAGCTGTACGACCGGCTGGTCGGGGAGTTCCCGCAGTGGCTGGTGGCGGCGCGGGCGCAGGGGATCGTGCGGCCGGCCCGATAGCCCGTGACCGGCGCGAATCACTCGTACGGCTGCTCTCACCGTTGGCTTACCGGGGACGCCGTGCCACCCTGAGGATGATCCGACGGGGAGGCGACGAACATATGGACGGCGCACGATCGGGGAACGAAGCGGCCGGCTCCGCGCGCAGGGAGCCGGCGGGCGCGGGCGAGAAGCTCGCGGACTGGGCCGACGGGCGGCTCGGGCTGTACGGGCTGGCCAAGGCCAACATGCGCAAGGTCTTCCCGGACCACCCGTCCTTCATGCTGGGGGAGATCTGCCTCTACAGCTTCATCATCCTGATCCTCACCGGCATCTATCTCACCCTGTTCTTCGAGCCGAGCGGCGTCGAGGTGATCTACCACGGCTCGTACGTCCCGCTCAACGGCATCCCGATGACGCGGGCCTACGAGTCCACGCTCGACATCAGCTTCGACGTACGCGGCGGGCTGCTGATCCGGCAGATCCACCACTGGGCCGCCGTGGTCTTCATCGGCGGCATGCTCATCCACATGATGCGGGTGTTCTTCACCGGAGCCTTCCGCAAGCCGCGCGAGATCAACTGGCTGTTCGGCTGGACCCTGCTGATGCTCGGCATCATCACCGGCCTGACCGGCTACTCGCTCCCCGACGACCTGCTGTCCGGCACCGGAATCCGCTTCGCCGACGGCGCGATCCTGTCGATTCCGATCGTCGGGACGTATCTGTCGATGTTCCTGTTCGGCGGGGAGTTCCCGGGGCACGACATCATCTCGCGGCTCTTCCCGGTCCATGTCCTGCTGCTGCCGGGGATCATGCTGGGCCTGGTCGTCGCCCATCTGATCCTGGTCTTCTACCACAAGCACACGCAGTACCCGGGGCCCGGACGGGACCAGAAGACCGTGATCGGCATGCCCTTCCTGCCGGTCTACATGGCCAAGGCGGGCGGCTTCTTCTTCCTCGTCTTCGGTGTGCTGGCGTTCATGGGCGGCATCGCCAGCATCAACCCCGTGTGGGCCTTCGGCCCCTACCGCCCGGATCTGGTGACCACCGGCGCCCAGCCCGACTGGTATCTCGGCTTCTCCGAGGGCCTGATCCGGGTGATGCCGGGATGGGAGCTCAACTTCTGGGGCCACACGCTGGAGCCCGGCGTCTTCATCCCCTTCTCGCTCTTCCCGCTGATCCTGCTCGCGCTCGGCGTGTATCCACTCATCGAGGCGTGGATCACCGGCGACAAACGCGAGCACCACATCCTGGACCGGCCGCGCAACATGCCCGTCCGCACCGGCCTGGGCGCGGCCTGGCTGGCCCTGTACGCCGTCCTGCTGATCGGCGGCGGCAACGACATCGTGGCCACCCATCTGCATCTGTCCATCAACTCGATCACCTGGTTCGTGCGGATCTCCTTCTTCGTGGCGCCGGTCGTCACGTTCCTCGTCACCAAGCGGGTCTGTATGGGCCTGCAGCGCCGGGACCGGGACAAGGTGCTGCACGGCAGGGAGAGCGGCACCATCAAACGGCTGCCGCACGGCGAGTTCGTCGAGGTCCACGAACCCCTCGCGCAGAACGAGCTGTTCACCCTCACCCAGCACGAGCAGAACCCGCCCTACGAGATCGGCCCGCTCGTCGACGCGAACGGCGTACGGCGGCCGGTCAAGCCGGGGCAGCGGGTGCGGGCCCGGCTGGCCCGGGTCATGTTCGGGTCCGAGTCGCACATTCCGAAGCCGACGGTGGAGGAGTACCGGGAACTCACCAGCGGCGATCACCAGCACTGACGACCAGGGCCCGGCACTCCCGCGGCCCGCCCCACGCGGTGCGCAGGGCGCGGGCCTTGGTCAGCCACAGGGACAGGTCGTACTCCGCGGTGTAGCCGATCGCGCCGTGCAGCTGCAGTGCCGTACGGGCGGTGGCGTACGCCGCCTCGCACGCGGTCACCTTGGCGGCGGCGACGTCTGCGGGGGCCATGGTGAGCGCGGCGCCGAACAGCAAGGGGCGCGCGAACTCCAACGCGATCTTCGCATCGGCCAGGCGGTGCTTGACCGCCTGGAACGAGGCTATGGGGACGCCGAACTGCGTGCGCTGCTTGACATATGCGACGGTCTTGTCGAGGAGCGCGATCCCGACGCCGAGGACCTGGGCGGCGGTGGCGAGGCGCGCGTGGGTGAGGGCGCGCTCGACAGGTGGCGCGGCGGTGAGGAGCTCGCCGCCCGGTGCCAGGGGCGCGAGTCGGCGGGCGGGGTCGAGGGAGGGCCGCACCGGGCCGTGGCCGGGGGCGAGCCGCAGACCGTCGGGTGCCAGGGACAGCCGGGTGGTCGCCACGTCCGCGTCCAGCGCGTACGCACCTTCGTACGCCAGCGTTGTCATCGCCTCGCCCGACGCCAGCGGAGGGAGCAGGCGCTTTGCGGCCGGGCTCGGTTCGGTGAACAGCGCGGCCGCCGCGACCGTCTCCATCAGCGGACCCGGCACCGCGTGCCGCCCCAACTCGACGAAGGCGACGGCGAGTTCGACGGGCCGGACGCCCACACCCCCGTACTCCTCCGGAACCACCAGCGAGAAGACGCCCGCCTTTGCGATACGTGACCACAGCGCGCGCCCGCGCGCGTGGTCGCCGCGGCTCCAGTCCCGTACGACCGACGGGGTGTCCGCTGCCGTCAGCATCGCGTCCAACGAGGCGGCGAACGCCCGCTGTTCGGTGTCGGGCAAGAAGTGCATCAGCGGCGTCCTTTCGGCAGGCCCAGCAGGCGCTCGGCGATGATGTCGCGCTGGATCTCGTTCGTGCCTGCGTAGATGGGGCCCGCGAGCGAGAAGACGTACCCCTCGGACCAGGCCGTGTCCGCCAACTCGCCCTCCCCTTCGAGCAGGTCGAGCGCCGTCTCGTGCAGGGCGAGGTCCAGCTCGGACCAGAAGACCTTGTTCAGGCTGGACTCCGGGCCGATGGACTCGCCCTCCAGGAAGCGGGACGCCGCCGCGTAGGTGAAGAGCTGGTAGGCGCGGGCGCCGATCAGGGCGTCGGCCACCCGGTCGTGGACGTGCTGCGGGCTCCCCCCTCGCTGCCAGAGCTGCCGCAGGTGTTCCGCGGACGCCAGGAAACGGCCGGGGGAGCGGAGCATCAGGCCCCGTTCGTTGCCCGCCGTCGACATCGCGATCCGCCAGCCCTCGCCGGGCCTGCCGATCACGTCCCCGTCCGGCACGAACACCTCGTCCAGGAAGAGCTCGGCGAATGCCGGTTTCCCGTCGAGCCGGCCGATCGGGCGGACCGTGACGCCTTGCGCACGCAGGTCGAACATCAGGTAGGTCAGACCCTGGTGGGGCTTCGGGGCGTCCGGGTCGCTGCGGAACAGGCCGAAGGCGCGGTCAGCGAAGGCGGCCCGCGACGACCACGTCTTGTGCCCGCTCAGCAGCCAGCCGCCGTCCGTGCGCACGGCCTTCGCCCGCAGGGACGCCAGGTCCGAGCCCGCCTCCGGCTCGGACCAGGCCTGCGCCCAGACCACCTCGCCCGTGGCCATGGGCGGCAGCACGCGCGCTCTCTGCTCCTCGGTGCCGTGGTCGAAGAGGGTCGGGGCGAGCAGACTGATCCCGTTCTGACCGACCCGGCCCGGCGCCCCCGCCGCCCAGTACTCCTCCTCGAAGATCAGCCACCGGATCAGCCCCGCGTCCCGGCCGCCGTACTCCTTCGGCCAGGACACCACCGACCAGCGGTCCGCGGCCAGTTCGGCCTCCCACGCGCGGTGGGCCGCGAAGCCCTCCCCGGTCTCCAGGGACGGCAGGGGAGCGCGCGGCACATGGTCCGCGAGCCAGGCCCGGGCCTCGGCACGGAAGGCCTCCTCGTCCTGCGTGAAGGCGAGATCCATCGGCTGCCATCCTTCCCTAACAAGTGTTTGGTAGGTTAGCGTGGGGCTATGACAGTCGTCGAGAGTCCCGTGTACGAGCCGGGGCACGGGCTGCTGAAGGGACGCACCGCCGTCATCACCGCGGCGGCCGGAGCGGGCATCGGCGGCGCGACCGCGCGGCGCTTCCTGGAGGAGGGCGCGCGCGTGCTGATCGGCGACGCGCATGTGCGGCGCCTCAAGGAGTACGAGGCCGAGCTCGCCGGCGAGTTCGGGGCCTCGTCGGTCGCCGCCCTGCCGTGCGACGTGACCGACGAGGGCCAGGTACAGGCCCTGTTCGAGGCCGCCCTACGGGAGCACGGGCGGCTGGACGTCGTGATCAACAACGCTGGTCTGGGCGGCACTTCGGACCTCGTCGACATGAGCGACGAGCAGTGGGCCCGCGTCCTCGACGTGACGTTGAACGGGACGTTCCGGTGTACACGGGCGGCGTTGCGGCTGATGCGGGCGGACGGGCGGGGCGGCGTGATCGTCAACAACGCCTCCGCGGTCGGCTGGCGCGCCCAGGCCGGGCAGGCGCACTACGCCGCAGCGAAGGCGGGGGTGATGGCGCTGACCCGGTGCGCGGCGATCGAGGCCGCCGAGTACGGGGTGCGGGTCAACGCCGTCTCGCCGAGCCTCGCCATGCACCCGCACCTGGTGAAGGTGACCACGCCCGAACTGCTGGAGGAACTGACCGCGCGCGAGGCCTTCGGGCGCTACGCCGAGCCCTGGGAGGTGGCCAACGTGATCGTGTTCCTGGCGTCGGGCTACTCCTCGTACATGACGGGCGAAGTCGTCTCCGTCAGCAGCCAGCATGCGTAGGACGAGAATGGGACCGTGCCGACCAAGAAGAAGCCCCAGGTGACCGCCGCGCCCGCGCGCCGCCGCGAACTCCTCGAGACCGCCGCCGAGGTCTTCGCCGAGCAGGGCTACAACGCCACCACCGTACGCAAGATCGCGGACCACGCGGGCATGCTCGCGGGCAGCCTCTACTACCACTTCGACTCCAAGGAATCGATGCTGGAGGAGATCCTGCGCACCTTCCTCGACGAGCTCTGGGGCGGCTACGACAGCGTCCTGGACGCCGAGCTGGGACCGCGGGAGACCCTGGAGGCCCTGGTCACCGAGTCGTTCCGGGAGATCGACCGGCACCGCGCCGCCGTCGCGATCTACCAGAAGGAGAGCAAGCAGCTTCTCGCGCAGGAGCGGTTCGCGTTCCTCGCCGAGTCGCAGCGCAAGTTCGAGAAGGCGTGGCTGTCCACGCTGGAGCGCGGGGTTGCCGCCCAGGTCTTCCGGGCCGACCTCGACGTCCGGCTCACCTACCGGTTCGTGCGCGACACCGTGTGGGTGGCCGCGTCCTGGTACCGGCCCGGCGGACAGCACAGCCCGGAGGAGATTGCCCGGCAGTACCTGTCGATGGTGCTGGACGGGATCGCCGTACGCACACTGCATCACTCCGGGGGATAACCCCCGGACCCCCAGCAGAAAAGCAGGTCAGCAGAGGAAGCCGACGCGAACATCGCGAGGCGAACCGAGCAACTCATCGGGAAGGCTGGGAAGTTGTCATGACCGAGGCCTACATCGTCGAAGCGGTCCGTACGCCCGTCGGGCGGCGCGGGGGCGGACTGAGCGGGGTCCACCCGGCGGACCTGGGCGCGCATGTGCTGAAGGAGTTGGTCGCGCGCTCCGGCGTGGACCCGGCGGCCGTCGAGGACGTCGTGTTCGGCTGCCTGGACACGGTGGGCCCGCAGGCCGGGGACATCGCGCGGACCTGCTGGCTGGCGGCCGGGCTGCCCGAGGAGGTGCCGGGCGTGACGATCGACCGGCAGTGCGGCTCCTCGCAGCAGGCCGTGCACTTCGCGGCGCAGGGCGTCCTGTCCGGCACGCAGGACCTGGTGGTCGCGGGCGGCGTGCAGAACATGTCGCAGATCCCGATCGCCTTCGCCACCCGCCAGGCCGCCGAGCCCCTTGGATTCACCGCCGGCCCGTTCGCGGGCAGCGAGGGCTGGCGGGCGCGGTACGGGGACCAGCCGGTGAACCAGTTCGTCGGGGCCGAGATGATCGCCGCGAAGTGGGGGATCAGCCGTCGGGACCAGGAGGAGTTCGCGCTGCGGTCCCATCAGCGGGCGCTGCGGGCCATCGACGAAGGTCGCTTCGACCGCGAGACCGTTGCCTACGGCCCGGTCGCCGTCGACGAGGGGCCGCGCCGGGACACCTCCCTGGAGAAGATGGCCGGGCTCAATCCGGTCCTCGACGACGGCACCATCACCGCCGCCTGCTCCTCGCAGGTCTCCGACGGCGCTGCGGCCATGCTGCTCGCCTCGGAGCGGGCGGTGCGCGAGCACGGGCTGACGCCACGCGCGCGCGTGCACCACCTCTCCGTCCGCGGCGAGGACCCCATCCGTATGCTCTCCGCCCCCATCCCGGCCACCGCCCACGCCCTGAAGAAGACCGGCCTGTCGATCGACGCCATCGACCTCGTCGAGATCAACGAGGCCTTCGCGCCGGTCGTCCTGGCCTGGCTGAAAGAGACCGGCGCCGACCCGGACAAGGTCAACGTCAACGGCGGCGCCATCGCCCTCGGCCACCCACTCGGCGCGACCGGCGTCAAGCTCATGACGACCCTGCTGCACGAACTGGAGCGCACCGGCGGCCGGTTCGGACTGCAGACCATGTGCGAGGGCGGCGGTCAGGCGAACGTGACGATCATCGAGCGGATCTGACGGCGGCCCCTCGGCCGCCGTGAGCCGTCACCGTCCGAGGGAGAAGCCCAGCACCACGCCCGCGGACACCTCGACCATGCCCGGCGCGAGATCGCCCGCCGAGTTGCCGCCCCCGCCGCCGTGGCCCCGGTACTGGTGGAACTCGTACGACTCCGAGTCCACGTCCTGGATGTGCACCACCGGACCGAGCGGCACGCCCGCCGCCTCCGTGTACACCTCGGCCTTGCGGCGGGCGGCGGCCACCGCCTTCCGGCGTGCCTCGTCCCGCAGCGCCGGCTTGTCGTGCACGTCGAACTCGACGCTGTCGATCTGGTGCGCCCCGGCGTCGACGGCGTCCACGATCAGCTGCTGGAGGTCGTCGAGCGTCGCGGTCTCGATGACGTACGAGGCCTGGCAGCGGTAGCCGAGGAACTTGCGTTCGCCTCCGTAACCGGCGTAGTCCGAGCTGAGCTTGAGCCGGGAACCCGACACCGACGCGTCCGGTATCCCGTGTCCGCGCAGCACCTCGCGCAGCCGTGCCACCGACCCGCCCGCCTCCTGAAACGCCTTGTCCGGCAAGGGTTCCAGCACATCCACCGTCAGCTTGACCCGCACCAGCTGCGGCTCGACCCGCACACTGCCCGCACCGAACACACTGAGCCCCCAGGGCTCTTTGATCGTCTCCGTCATGCGCGCATTGAAGCACCGCCCGCCGACAGTGCACCGACGATTTCCGCGGCCTCGGCCATCACCCGCCCCACCAGCTCCGCACACGACGGCAGATCCTCGATGACCCCGGCGACCTGTCCCGAGGCCATCACCCCGAGGTCCGTACGGCCGTCCACCATCGCCGACTTGAGCAGCATCGGGGTGTTGGCGGCCAGCAGCACCTGACTCCAGGACAGCTCCTTGCCGTGCTTCAGGGCGAGCCCGTCGCGCACCATCTGCCGCCAGGTGAGGCCGGACAGCTTCCGGAACCCCGTCGCCCGGCGGACCGCCTGCAGCAGAGCCCTCGCGCGGCCGGAGTTCTCCAGGGAGTCCACCAGGTCCGTGCGCAGCATGCGGTGCGGCAGCCCGTCCACCGCCGTGGTGACCGTGACGTCCCGGACCGTGGCCGCCAGGTATCTCGCCTTCACCGCGTCCGGCACCGTCGAGTCGGAGGTCAGCAGGAACCGCGTGCCCATCGCGACACCCGCCGCCCCGTACGCCAGCGCCGCGACCAGCCCCCGCCCGTCGAAGAAGCCGCCGGCCGCGACGACCGGTATGCCGACCGCGTCCACCACCTGCGGCAACAGCACCGTCGTCGCCACCTCGCCGGTGTGCCCGCCGCCCTCACCGCCCTGCACGATCACGGCATCAGCACCCCACGCCGCGACCTTCTCGGCGTGCCGCCGGGCGCCTATGGAGGGGATGACGACCACGCCGGCCTCCTTCAGCTCGGCGATCAGCTCGGGGGAGGGGGCGAGGGCGAACGAGGCGACCCGCACGCCCTCGTCGATGATCAGGCGAACCCGGTCGTGGGCGTCGCCCGCGTCCGCGCGCAGGTTGACCCCGAACGGCGCGTCCGTACGGGACTTGACCTCCCGTATCGCCTCGCGCAGCCGGTCGACGGTCATCGTCGCGGAGGCCAGGATGCCCAGCGCACCCGCGTTCGCCGTCGCGGAGACCAGACGCGGGCCCGCCACCCAGCCCATACCCGTCTGCACGATCGGGTGCCGGACCCCGACCAGCCGGGTGAGCGCGGTCTCCATCACTAACCGACCTCCCTGGCACGGGAGTCGGCCGGGTCGATGACCTCCCGGACGAGCCGCAGCTCCTCGGCAGTGGGTTCGCGGGTCGGCCGCACGTCGTCCGGGACGAACAGTTCGAAGCCGGTCGCCTCCCGCACCTCGTCGACGCTCACCCCCGGGTGCAGGGAAGCCGCCCGCATCGAGCGGTCCGGCGTCTCGAAGTCGAAGACACCCAGGTCGGAGACGACGCGCGGGATGCGGTGGAAGCGGGCCGTGTCCGGATGCGCGGACGCATGGTCGTATCCGACTCCGCACACCATGTCGACCTTCTCGACGAAGACCCGCCTCGAATGCCTCGGCACCCAGTAACTGGTCGGATTGTTGAGGGTGTTGACCGGCGCGCCCCGCACCCCGAGCAACTGCCGTTTCGGCCGCTCCCAGTCACCGATGCACGAGATGTTCTGGTTGCCGAACCGGTCGATCTGGCTCGCGCCCATCATCACGTGCCGCCGGCCACTGGAGACCAGGGCAAGGTGCTGCCGGTACGGCAGCCAGCCCTCCGTCGTCCCGTCCGGGCGGACGAGCATCGCCTCGCCGTCGGTCAGCAGCAGGTCCGGGGAGAAGGTGAGCCGCGCCAGCCGGGCTCCCACGGACGGGATCACGCCCATCGGGCTTGCCAGGATCTCACCGGCGTCGCGCCAGGCCTCGGCGCAGGCGATCACGCAGTACTCGGCGCGGGTGGGTGTGAGTGGCGGGGCGCTGGTCATCGCTGCTCCTCCTGCCAGGCCTGGACGGCGGATCGGTAGGCCTGTTCGTCCCCGGCGAGGAAGCGGGCCGCGAACTCCGGCCAGGGTGTGGACGCGTACTGCTTCTGGAAGGCCTCGTCCCTGCCGTAGTCCGGCGCGCAGGACGTGAAGTGCGCGCCGTTCGGAGCCTCGACGACACCGGTGACCGTGTGCCGCTTGACGAGCAGCGTCTGCGGTGCCGCCTCCTTCGTCAGCTCGGCCGTGTCGACGATCCGCTCGCACGAGACGTACGCCGCGTCCGCCGCCTCGCAGAACAGGTCGTCGAAGTACGGGTCCGGGCCCAGATACTGCCCGTTGCCCAGCCGGTCGGCTCGGCCCACGTGCACCAGGGCCGCATCCATCCGCAGGGCGGGCATCGCCACGAACGTCTCCCCGTCGTCGTACGGCGAAGTCACCGTCCTGAGACGGGGGTTGACCCGCATCACGTCCGAGCCGATCCCGGCCCGCACCGGCAGGAACGGCAGCCGGTTCGCCGCCGCGTGCAGCCCCCACATGAGCATCGCCTCGTCGATCTCCATCAGCTCGAAGGCGCCGCGCTCGCGAGCCGCGCGGTAGTGCGGTTCGAGCGGGATCGAGTCGAGGGTGACGAAGGCCGTCACCAGCTTCCGCACCCGCCCGGCCGCTGCGAGCATGCCGACGTCCGGGCCGCCGTACGAGACGATCGTGAGGTCGCTGACGTCCGACCGTAACAGTGCTCTGACCAGGGCCATCGGCTTGCGTCGTGAACCCCAGCCGCCGATGCCGAGGGTCATGCCGCTCTCCAGACGGGAGACGGCCTCCTCGGCGGTCATCGTCTTGTCACTCACGCCTACGCACCCTCCTTCTCCTTGCCGAAGGTGTCCCGAACCCGGTCGGCCACGCCGACCGCGCTTGCCTCGAAGGTGAAGCCCTGCTCGAAGCGGTAGCTGCGGCGCACGTCGACCGGGTCGATGCCGTTGATGGCGGCCTTGGCCAGGCGCAGCAGCTCACCGTCCTTGGCGGCTATCTCGCGCGCCAACTCCAAGGCGGCGGCGCGCAGTTCCTCGCGCGGTACCACCCGCCACACCGAGCCGTGCGCGTGCAGCTCGGCCGCGGTCGCGGTGCGGGAGGTGTAGTACAGCGCGCGCATCAGGTGCTGCGGGACCAGCCGGGACAGGTGTGTGGCCGCGCCCAGGGCGCCCCGGTCCAGCTCCGGCAGCCCGAAGGTGGCGTCCTCGCTCGCGACGATCACGTCCGCGTTCCCCACCAGCCCGATCCCGCCGCCCAGGCAGAAGCCCTGCACGGCCGCCACCACGGGCACCGCGCACTCGTACACCGCCGCGAACGCCTCGAAGCAGCCGCGGTTGGCGCCGACCAGCGCGCTCGAGCCCTGCGTCTGTATCTCCTTGATGTCCACGCCCGCGTTGAACCCCCGCCCCTCCGCGGCCAGCACCACGCACCGCACCTGTGGGTCGCGGCCCGCTGTGCGCACGGCGTCGGCCAGGGCGAACCAGCCGTCCACCGGCAGCGCGTTCACCGGCGGGAAGTCGACCGTCACGACGGCGATTCCATCTTTTTCCGGCCCCTTTTCCGGGGACGAGGTGGAGACACCCATGGGCACATCAGCTACCTTTCCAACCAACGCCTTTCCACCAAACATTTGTTAGGTGCGAGGCTTCGAAGCTAGCAGCCGTCGGATCGGAGCGGGAGGCCTGTGGAAAACTTGCGCCGGCCGCAGCTGAGCGGCAGGACCGTCGTCGTCACCGGCGGCACCCGCGGCGTCGGAGCCGGGATCGCCAAGGCATTCGTCGAGGCCGGTGCCCAGGTCGTCGCCTGTGCGCGCAGACCGCCCGAAGTGCCGCTCGACGGCGTGGAGTTCGCGCCGCTCGACCTGCGCGACCCGCCCGCCGTGCGCGCCTTCTTCGCCGCCCTGCCCCGGCTCGATGTCCTGGTCAACAACGCGGGCGGCGGGCCCTACCGGCTGCTGGCCGACGCGGACGCCGAGCGGCACGCGCGCGTCCTGGAGCTGAACCTCGTCGCGCCGCTGACGGTCTCCCTGGCCGCGTACGAGCACCTCCGGCGGGCGAAGGGCGCCGTGGTGATGATCGGCAGCGTCAGCGGGAGCCGCCCGTCGCCCGGTTCGGCGGCCTACGGGGCGGCCAAGGCGGGCCTGGAGAACCTCGCCCGCTCGATGGCCGTGGAGTGGGCGCCCCAGGTCCGCGTCAACACCCTCGTCGTCGGCATGGTCCGCACCGAGCTGGCCCACCTCCACTACGGCGGCGAGGACGGCATCGAGGCGGTCTCCCGCACGGTGCCGCTCGGCCGGCTGGCCACGCCCGCCGATGTCGGCGCCGGCGCCGTGTTCCTGGCCTCCGACGCGGCCGCCTACATCACCGGGGCGAGCCTGCTCGTGCACGGGGGAGGGGAGCGGCCGGCGTTCCTGGATGCGGCAACTGCCAACAAGGAGGCGTGAGATGAGCGGAATCTGCGACGGACGTGTCGTGGTCGTCACCGGTGCCGGCCGCGGGCTCGGGCGAGCGCACGCGCGCGCGTTCGCGGCGGAAGGAGCCCTGCTGGTCGTCAACGACCTGGGGGTGGGCCTGGACGGCGCGCCGGGCCCGGGCAGTCCGGCCAGGCAGGTGGTGGACGAGATCCGCGCGGCGGGCGGCCGGGCGGTCGCCCACGGCGGCGACATCGCCACCACCGAAGGGGCGTCCTCCCTGATCGCGACCGCCCTGGAGACGTACGGCCGGCTCGACACGCTCGTCAACAACGCCGGCTTCCTGCGCGACCGGATGCTCGTCAACCTCGACGAGGACGACTGGGACGCCGTCCTGCGCGTCCATCTCAAGGGTCACTTCCTGCCGCTGAAGCACGCCGCCGCGCACTGGCGGGCCGAAGCCAAGGCGGGCCGCATGCCGGCGGCCAGGATCGTCAACACAAGCAGCGGGGCCGGGCTGTTGGGATCGGTCGGGCAGGGTAACTACAGCGCCGCGAAGGCCGGCATCGTCGGCCTGACACTGGTCGCCGCGGCCGAACTGCGCCGGTACGGCGTCCAGGTCAACGCCGTCGCGCCCGCGGCCCGGACGCGGATGACGGAACGTACCTTCGCCGAGACGATGACGGCGCCCGCGGCCGGTTTCGACGCGATGGCTGCCGAGAACGTCTCCCCCCTCGTGGTCTGGCTCGGCTCCGCCGCAAGTGCCGGTGTGAGCGGGCGGGTGTTCGAGGCGGAGGGCGGCCGGATCACGGTCATGGAGGGCTGGCGGCCGGGACCGAGCGCCGACAAGGGGGCGCGCTGGAGTCCGGGCGAGGCGGGTGAGGCGGCCCTGAAGCTGCTGGCACAGGCGGTGGAGCCGGGGGCGGTGTACGGCGCCTGAGCGCGCTCAGCCGGTGAGACGGGCGGCGGCCTTGCGCTGCTCCTCCGTCATCACCTGCAGGAAGCGGATCACGGTGTCCAGCTCCTCCGTGCTGAACTCCTCGCACGCCGCGGCGATGTCGCGCGCCCACTCCTCGAAGAACGCGAAGAGATGGGCGATCTTCTCCCGGTTCAGCTCGACGAGCACCCGCCGCTTGTCCGTCGGGTGCTTGACCCGGCGTACAAATCCCTTGCCCTCGAGCCGGTCGACGAGGCCGGTGACGGACGCGGGAGCCAGACCGGTCCGTTCGGCGAGCTCCTTCGCGGTGAGCGGACCGTGCCGCTCCAGGAGGTCGAGGGCCTTCTCCTCGGTCGGGTTCAGGCCCTGCTTGGCGGCCACCGCGGAATGGAACATCACTGTGCTGCCGCTGTTCTCCCGGCCCACGGCGAACAGCCGCAACAGCGTTTCGGCCCGCGGCTTGTCGTCCTTGGGGACGGCCGCCTCGAGATTTGGCACGTGGCTCATGGCGTCAGCGTAGCAAATATTTCGTTCGGTCGAACTAAGTACTTGCGATCACGGAAGTGTCGGTGCAAGTCTTTCGTTAGGTCGAACGAAATAAATCCGAGCCAACGGGAGACGCTGTGACCACGACCCTTGCCCCATCCCCGCCCACCGAGGCGGATCCGTATCCGCGCCGCTGGGCCGCCGCCGTCGTGATGATGATCGCGGCGCTGATGGACCTGCTGGACGTGACGATCGTGAACGTGGCGATCCCGTCCATCGGCCGTGACCTGCACGCCTCGCAGAGCGACCTGCAGTGGCTGGTCTCCGCCTATCTGCTGGGCTTCGCCGCCACACTGATCGTCTCCGGGCACCTCGGGGACCGCTTCGGGCGCCGGGGACTGTTCCTCGCCGGCACCGCGGGGTTCGGGCTGGCGAGCCTGGGGTGTGGCCTCGCCCAGACGCCCGGTCAGCTGATCGCCGCACGGGCCGTGCAGGGTGTGCTGGCGGCGGTGCTGATGCCGCAGGTGCTCGGCTCGTTCCGGACACTGTTCCGGGGCAAGGAGCGTGGAGCCGCCTTCGGGATGTACGGCGCCGTCGCCGGGTTCGCCTCCGCGGTGGGGCTGCTGCTCGGCGGACTTTTGACCGATGCCGATCTGTTCGGGTGGGGCTGGCGCTCGGTGTTCCTGGTGAACGTGCCCGTGGCGGTGGGCACCCTGGTCGCAGGGCTGGTGCTCGTGCCGTCCACCAAGGAGCGGTCCGCCGGGCGGCCGGATCTGCTCGGCAGCCTGGTGCTGGCGGCCGGGCTGGTGGCGATCGTGCTGCCCCTGGTGCAGGGGCGGGAGAACGGATGGCCGCTGTGGGGCTGGGTCTGCCTCGCCGCGGGTGTCTGCGCTGTCGCCGGGCTCGGGGTGTTCGAGGCGCGGCGGCGTACGGCGGGGACGGTGCCGCTGCTGCCGGCGCGGGCGTTCCGGCTGCCCGCGTTCTCGGTGGGCGTGCTGGTGCAACTGCTGTTCTCGGTCGGTATGCAGGGCTTCTTCCTGGTCTTCGCGCTCTGGCTGCAGGGCGGCGAGCGGTACACGCCGATGCAGGCCGGAGTGGTGACCGCGGCCTTTTCGGTCGGGGGCTTTCTCACGGCGCCTGCCGCGGACGGGCTTGCGGTGCGGTTCGGGCGTCTGGTGATCGGGGCCGGTGCGCTGATGATGGCGGCCGGCTTCGGCTGGGTGTGGGCGGCGGTCACCGACGCGTCCGCCGCACACACCGGGTCGTGGCCGCTGGTGCCGGGGCTGGTGATCGCCGGGGCCGGGCTGGGGTTCCTGGTGGTGCCACTGGTGAACGTGGTGCTGTCCGCCGTGCCGGGGGAGCTGGCGGGCGGCGCGTCCGGGATCTTCTCCACGGCGCAGCAGTTCGGGGGTGCGCTCGGTGCGGCCACTGTGGGCACGGTGTTCTTCAATCACGCCGGGGACGGCCTGACGGACGCCCTGACGGCGGCGATGCCGTGGGTGACCGGGACGTTCGTGGTGTGCGCGGTGCTGTGCGGTGCGCTGCCGCGCCGGGCGGTGTCGCCCAGCCCGCCCGGAGCATGAGGTATTTCAGCCCGTCCGGCGTTTGAGGACGAGGCCGTTCAGGCCGAAGCGGGGGTCTGGGGGCGGCAGCCCCCGGACGGCTACGTGTCGCACTCCAGCACAGTCCGGCACAGCCCGCACCGCGCACGGACGTGCCCCCGTACCGGCACCCTGATGCGCTGATGGCAGGTCGGGCAGGGGAAGGAAACCCGGAGGGGGCCCCGGCCGTCGGGAGTGAACGTGTACGGCGCCCCGGGGCGCGACGCCGCGTGGGTGTCCTGGGCGTGCCGGCGGTCGCGGGCGTAGCGGCGGCGGCCCGCCCAGCCGGCCGCCGTCAGCGGGGGCTGCTGCCCGTCGTGGCGGGCCTGTGTCATGCCCCGGGTGTAGGCCTCGTAGGCCTGGGGGCTGGTGAACCAGATCGACGGGTCCTCGTTGAAGATCAGCGCGCGTTTCGCCAGGACGTAGCCGAACTCCTCGGGGGTCAGATAGCCGAGCTTCTGGGAGGAGGCCGAGTCCTCCCGGTAGGCGTCCAGCAGCAGCCAGCCCGCGCCCAGGTACGTCGTCGCCGTGTCGGTGAGGATCTCGTTGTCGCGGGTGCCGGGGAAGGACAGGTCCAGGCGGTGCAGATAGACGTGCATGATCTCGTGGGCCAGGGCGGCGCCGATGTCGCGGCGGTGGGTGCGGAAGCGGTCGTTCAGTTCGACGAAGTACTCGGGGCCCGCGGCGAGTTCGACGTTCGCGGCGTGCTGCATCTCGCGGAAGCTGACGATCAGCCGGGCGTCCGGCAGCCGGTAGTGGCGCACCAGCTCGCGGGCCACCCGCTGGGCGCCCATATAGAGGTCGTCCGTGTCGCAGAAGGCCACATCGGCGGGCAGGACACTGCTGGAGAAGGTCTGGATGGTGTCGTACGACAACCGCTTGTAGAGCGCGGTGATGGCGGCCCGCACCGTCTCCAGGTGTGGGTAGCCGTGCTCGACCGGTCCGCCGTTCGCCACGCCTGAACCCCCAAGACGCCCTGAACCCGATTCCACTTTACGGGGAGGTGAGCGGAATTTCCCCGGCCGGGTTCCATGGCGCGGGCGTGACATCCGTCCTTGTCATGCACGCCTCCCGATCTTCATACTGCGGGCCGCCGAACCCCCCACGAAAGGACGTCCGTTGACCCGTTCCACCTCCCGTAGACGCGGGCTCACGCCGGTGAAGCGGGCCGTGGCCGCCGGTGCCGTCGTCCTGGCGGTCGCGAGCCTGGAGCCCCTCGCCGCGCAGGCCACCCAGACCACGCGCGCACCCGTCGTCGGAGGAACGCCCGCCGCGCAGAACGAGTTCCCGTTCATGGTCCATCTCTCCATGGGCTGCGGCGGCGCGCTCTACAAGGAGGACGTGGTGCTGACCGCCGCCCACTGCGTGCACGGCTCCGGCAGCAACACCGGCATCACCGTCACCGCCGGTGTCACCGACCTCAACTCCTCCTCCGCGATCAAGGTGAAGTCGACCGAGGTCGTGCAGGCCCCCGGCTTCCACGGCGAGACCAACGGCAAGGACTGGGCGCTGATCAAGCTTGCCCAGCCGGTCGACCTGCCCACCCTGAAGATCGCCACCAGCACGCGCTACGACCGGGGGAAGTTCACCATCATCGGCTGGGGCACCACGAAGGAGAGCGGCGGGAGCCGCCCGACCAAGCTCCTCAAGGCGACCGTCCCCTATGTCTCCGACAGCGTGTGCAAGCGGCACTACGGGGACAGGCTCAAGCCCAAGGACGACATCTGCGCCGGCTACCCCCAGGGCGGCGTCGACACCTGCTCCGGCGACTCCGGCGGCCCCATGTTCCGCAAGGACGACGCCGGCCACTGGGTCGAGGTCGGCATCACCAGCTGGGGCGACGGCTGCGCACGCCGGGGCGCGCCCGGTATCTACACCCAGGTCAGCACCTTCGCGAACGCCATATCCCGGGCGGCGGACGCGCTGTAAGCCCCTCTAGGGGGTGCGCAGGAGGACGCCTTCCGTGCCTGCCGGGGCCGACTCCTCCAGCTCCAGCAGCCACACCTCGTTCTCGCCCTCGCGCAGCACGGGACCGGGCACGTACAGAGACCGCTGCGGGCCCGCCGACCAGTAGCGGCCCAGATTGAACCCGTTGACCCAGGCGAACCCCCGGGTCCAGCCCGGCAGTTCGAGCCGCGCGTCCCCGGCGCCCCGCACCGTGACGGTGCCCCGGTACAGCCCCGGGGCGCCGTCCTCGGCAAGCGGCTGCAAGGGGACGTCCCCGATGTCGTCCAGCGCATCCAGACGCAGCCCACGCGCGCGTACGTCGTGCAGATACTGCCGCTCGTGCAGCAGACCTCCGGTGACGCCCTTGGACTCGCCGCTGCGCGGCCCGTAGTTGACGCGTCCCAGGGACTCCACCCACAGCTCCACGCGCGCGTGCCCGGCGACGGGCTCCTTGAGCTGCTCGTCGCCCTCGGCGAGCACACCGGCCCGCTCACCGTCGACGTACACCACGGCCAGATCCCGCAGGCCGCGCGCGGTCAGCGGGTACGGCTGCCGCGGCCCGGGCACCGTCACCGCATACCGTACGAGCCCGCGGTCCACGTCCAGTTCCTCGAAGGTGGGCGGCACGGGCGCCGAAGTCTCCGGGCCTCCCCGTGCCTCCAGTACGACGTCCAGGGGCGCCCAGCCGTCGAGGCGCACCTCGGCCGGCGCACCCAACCGCGCGGGGGCGGGCGGCAGTTCGGGCAGCGGGACCTGCGCGTACTCGGCGAGCACCTCCCGGAAGCGCCAGAACTTCTCCGTCGGCCTTCCGAACTCGTCGATCGGTGCGTCGTAGTCGTACGACGTCACATCGGGCTCCAGCGGCCCCTCGTGCAGCGCGCCGCCGCCTCTGTTGGCGCCCGCCCAGCCGGCGAAGCTGGTGCCGCCGTGCGCCATGTAGAGGTTGACCGAGGCCCCGCACTCCAGGATCTCCCGCAGAGCGGCCGCGGCGTCCCCGGCGTCGCGGGTGATGTGCTCGCCGCCCCAGTGGTCGAACCAGCCGCACCAGAACTCCATGCACATCAGCGGCCCTTCGGGGCGGTGCCGGCGCAGCGTCCCGAAGCCCTCGCGCGCGTGGGAGCCGAAGTTCACCGTGGCGAGCACACCTGGGATCGAACCGCTGCCGAGCATGTGGTCCTCCGGGCCGTCCGAGGTGACCAGCGGGACCGTGACGCCCTGCTCCCGCAGCAGGTCGGCGAGGCGGCGCAGATACGCGGCGTCCGAGCCGTAGCTGCCGTACTCGTTCTCCACCTGCACCATGATCACCGGGCCGCCGCGGTCGATCTGCCGGTCCACGATCTGGGGCAGCAGCGCGCCGAACCAGCGCTCGAGGTGTTCCAGGAACCGTTCGTCACGCGTACGCACGCGCGTGCCCAGCTCGCCCGTCAGCCAGTGCGGCAGCCCGCCGTTCTCCCACTCGGCGCAGATGTACGGCCCCGGCCGCACGATCGCCCACAGCCCCGCCTGACGGGCCGCGTCCAGGAAACGGCCCAGGGCCTGCACGTCCTCGAAGTGCCCCGGCCGCGGCTCGTGCAGGTTCCACGGCACATACGTCTCCACGCAGCCCAGGCCCATCGCCCGCAGCATCGCCAGCCGGTGACCCCAGTGCTCCTCGTGCACCCGGAAGTAGTGCAGCGCGCCGGACAGCAGCCGCACCGGCCGCCCGTCCAGCAGGAAGTCAGCCTCGCCCACCGTGAACTCGCTCATGCACCCCAGCCTCACCCCTGGCGTCGATCACCGTCCATGGACAAAGATCAGCGCTGCTTGGACGAAAACACGACGGTTGAACGACGGACCGAACCACGGTCCGGTCAACGGCCCGGACGACGCCGGGAGGAGCGCGCCGATGTACCACACCTGGATGCGGTTCTTCACGCCCGGACCGGCCCACCACCGTCTCGGCCTCGTCTGCCTCGGCGTCGGCCTGCAGTACGGCGCACTGCCCACCGTCGGCCCCCGCACCCTCGACCACCACGTCGCCGTCGTCATCAACGCGGGCAGCGGCTGGTACCTCAGCCCCGACGGCCGCCGCACCACCGTCACCGCGCCCGCCCTGCTGTGGCTCACCCCCGGCGTACCGCACCACTACGGGCCCGACCCCGACGCCGGCTGGGACGAGGGCTTCGCCGTCTTCACCGGGCCCGCGACGACCACGTACACCGAACTCGGCTACATCGAACCCGACCGCCCCGTCGTACCCCTCTCCGACGCCACCGGCCCGCGCGCCGTCATCGGACGCATCGCCCGCGCCGCCCGCCGCGGAAACCCCCTCCTGGAGGTGGAGACCGGCGCCGCCGTCCACGAACTCCTCGTCGCCCTGCGCCGCGCCCGAGCCGACCTCGCCCCCGACGGCGACCCGGTCCTCAAGGCCCTCGCCCGCGACGCCTGCCTGCCCCTCTCGGTCGCCGACCACGCCGCCCGGCACGGCATGACCCCCGCCGAACTGCGCACCGCCGTGCGCCGCGGCGCCGGCTGCAGCCCCAAGGACTACCTGCTCGGCATCCGCCTCGGCCGCGCCAAGGAACTCCTCGCCGCCACCGAACTCCCCGTCGCCGCCGTCGCCCGCCGCGTCGGCTACGACGATCCGGCCTATTTCTCCCGCCTGTTCACCCGCCGCGTCGGCATGCCGCCCGTCCGCTTCCGCGCGCAGCAGTACCGTGCCGTCCCCGGCGGCTGGAGCAACCAGGTCCCCGACCCCGACGACCCACCGATGATCGAACGCCCGCCCGCCAGGTAGGGATGATCGGACCTGTGCCCGCCACGTAGGCTGGGCGCCCATGACCACCAGCAACACCGGCACCCGCGACGTCGACCCCGCCGTCCGCGAGGAACTCGCCCGGCTGCGCGACAGCATCGACAACATCGACGCGGCCGTCATCCACATGCTCGCCGAACGCTTCAAGGCCACCCAGCAGGTCGGCCACCTCAAGGCCGCACACCAGCTGCCGCCCGCCGACCCGGCCCGCGAGGCCCGCCAGATCGAGCGCCTGCGCGCCCTCGCCGAAAGCGCCAAGCTGGACCCGGCGTTCGCTGAGAAGTTCCTGAATTTCATCATCGCCGAGGTGATCCGCCACCACGAACGCATCGCGGACGACGCCGTGAACGGCTGCGCAAAAACGGCGAATTGACCTCGGTGAATGCCGCAGAGGGCGTGACAGGAGGGCCCGCAGAGGGCATGCTGCGCTGTGCACTCCTTGTCAGCTGACGGCCACGGCCCGTCAGCGCCTCGGACATAAGCTGGTTGTCTCGCGGGAGGGACGACGGGCCATGCCGGAAGCCAAGATCCTCATCGTGGACGACCACGAGGACACCCTGTACGCCCTGGAGAGCGCCCTGGCCCCGCTGGGCTATCAGCTGGGCCGCGCCACCAACGGCGACGAGGCCCTCAAGCAGGTGCTCCGCGGACAGGTCGGCCTCCTCCTGCTCGACGTCCGCATGCCCGGCGTCAGCGGCCTGGACGTGGTCCGCTACATGCGCCGCGTGGAACAGACCCAGCACATCCCGGTCATCCTCCTCACCGGCTTCGGCCCGGACCGGTTACTGACCTCCACCGCCTTCGCACTCGGCGTCGCCGACCTCGTCATGAAACCCATAGACCCCTGGTCGCTGCGCACCAAGGTCCGCTACCTCTACGACGCCCACCGCCGCCACCTCGCCCTGGAGCAGGAGATCCGCGAACTGCGCGCCCTCGTCAAGGACCACACCGAGGCCGACGAACCCGCCCCCCGCGCCACCGCCCTGCCCCACCCGGACGCCCGCCTCCCCACTCAGCGCCTCAGCCAGGCGCACAACGGGGAGCTCGAAGGGGACCGGACATAGACCGCGTACCGGTCCGCCCCTGTGCCATGTCAGTGCCATCGGGCAGCATTACCTGCATGTCCGTATTGACGCGCGACGAAGCGCAGACCCGTGCCAAACTCCTCGACGCCCACCGCTACACGATCGACCTCGATCTGACCACCGGCGACGAGACCTTCGACTCCCGCACCGTCATCCGCTTCACCGCGCGCACGGACGCGGACACGTTCGTCGAGCTCAAGCCCGCCCAGCTGCGCTCCGCCACCCTCGACGGACAGCCCCTCGACCCGCAGACCCTGGACGGCAACAGGCTGCCCCTGAACAACCTCACCGCCGGCGAGCACGAACTGCGCATCGACGCGAGCATGCGCTACTCCCGCACCGGCGAGGGCATGCACCGCTTCACCGACCCCACCGACAGCGAGACCTACGTCTACACCCAGCTGTTCATGGACGACGTGCAGCGCGTCTTCGCCGCCTTCGACCAGCCCGACCTCAAGGCCGTCTTCGAGCTGACCGTCACCGCCCCCGAAGGCTGGACCGTCCTCGCCAACAGCACCACCGAACACCTCGGCGAGGGCCGCTGGCAGGCCGCCCCCACCCCCCTGATCTCCACCTACCTCGTCGCCGTCGCCGCCGGCCCCTGGCACTCCGTACGCACCGAACACCGCGGCCTGCCCTTCGGCCTGCACTGCCGCCGCTCCCTCGCGCCGCACCTGGACACGGACGCCGACGAGCTCTTCGAGATCACCCGCCAGTGCTACGACCGCTACCACGAGAAGTTCGAGGAGCCCTACCCCTTCGACTCCTACGACCAGGCGTTCGTCCCCGAGTTCAACGCCGGCGCCATGGAGAACCCCGGCCTGGTCACCTTCCGCGACGAGTTCGTCTACCGCTCCGCCGTCACCGACACCGAACGCCAGACCCGCGCCATGGTCATCGCCCACGAGATGGCCCACATGTGGTTCGGCGACCTCGTCACCCTGCGCTGGTGGGACGACATCTGGCTGAACGAGTCCTTCGCCGAATACATGGGCTACCAGACCCTCACCGAGGCGACCCGCTTCACCGACACCTGGACCGACTTCGGCGTCGCCCGCAAGGCCTGGGGCTACGACGCCGACCAGCGCCCGTCCACCCACCCCGTAGCCCCCGAGAACGTCGACGACACGGCCTCCGCCCTCCTCAACTTCGACGGCATCTCCTACGCCAAGGGCGCCTCCGCACTACGCCAACTCGTCGCCTGGCTCGGCGAGAAGGACTTCCTTGCCGGCATCAACACCCACTTCGCCCGCCACCGCTTCGCCAACGCCACCCTCGCCGACTTCATCGACTCCCTCGCCTCCGCCACCGAGCGCGACGTCCACGCCTGGGCCGACACCTGGCTGCGCACCACCGGCGTCGACACCCTCACCCCCGTGGTCACCCCCGGCGACGAAGGCACGTACACACTGCACATCGAACACACCGGCAGCCGCCCGCACCGCATCGCCGTCGGCCTCTACGACCTGGACGTCGCCGACGAGGGCCGCCACCTGGTCCTGCGCGACCGCCTCGACCTCGACATCCCGCACACCGCACCCGAACCCGTCGGCAAACGCCCCGCCCTGCTCCTCCTCAACGACGGCGACCTCACCTACGCCAAGATCCGCTTCGACGCCGACTCCTTCGAAGCCGTCCGCACCAGCCTCTCCGGCCTGCCCGACCCCCTCACCCGCGCGGTCGTCTGGAACGCCCTGCGCGACGCCGTCCGCGACGGCCAACTCCCACCCACCGCCTACCTGGAGACCGCCCGCACCCACCTCCCGCACGAAACCGACCTCGCCATCACCCAGGGCGTCCTCGCCTTCGCCACCGCCCAGATCGCCGACCGCTACCTCACCCCCGAGCAGCGCCCGGCAGCCCTGACCACCCTCACCTCCCTCTGCCGCGACCTCATCCGCCGCACCGAGGACGGCGACAACCCCGGCCTGCGCCTGATCGCCGTACGCCACTTCATCGACGTCGCCGCCCACCCCGACACCATCGCCGCCTGGCTCGCCGACGGCACCGTCCCCGGCGGCCCCGAACTCGACCCCGAACTGCGCTGGCGCGTCCTCGCCCGCCTCGCCGTCCTCGGCGCCACCGACGAGGCCGCCATCGCCGCCGAACTGGACCGCGACCCCTCCGCCACCGGCCAGGAAGGCGCCGCCCGCTGCCGTGCCGCCCTGCCCGACGCCGAGGCCAAGGCCAGGGCCTGGGCGGCAATGTTCGGCGGCGACGACCGCACCGATCTGTCGAACTACCTCTTCACCGCCACCGCCCGCGGCTTCTGGCAGCCCGAACAGGCCGACCTGGTACGCGAGTACGTCCCCCGCTACTACCAGGACGCAGTCACCGTCGCCGCCCGCCGCGGCCCCGCCATCGCCACCGCCGTCGGCCGCCGGGCCTTCCCCGCCCACGCCGTCGACACCGAGAACCTGCGCCTCGGCGAAGAGTGCCTCGACCACGCCGACCCGATCCCGTCCCTGCGCCGCAGCCTTGCCGACGAACTCGACGACCTGGCACGGGTGTTGCGGGTGAGGAAGGCGTAGGACCGGGGACGTACGACGTCGCGGGCGCGGCTGGTCCCTGACGACGATGCGGGGAGTTGATTGTCCTTCCTAGGCTCGACCGGGCCAAGGGCGATCAGTCCGAACTCTCCTCAGGAGGCAACCCCGTGATCGTAGTGACCGGCGCCACCGGCAACGTCGGCCGTGCCCTCGTCGAACGCCTCGTCGCCGACGGGCGGCCGGTGCGGGCCCTGACCCGTGATCCGGAGCGGGCCGCACTGCCCGGCGGGGCCGAGGTGGTACGGCTCCAACACGACCGGCCTCAGGCCCTGTTCGAAGGAGCGGCAAAGCTCTTCCTCTACATCCAGGCAGGCACCGACCTGCTGGCGGCGGCCCGCGCGGCCGGCGTCCGGCAGGTCGTCCTGCTGTCCTCGGGGATCATCCAGGAGGGCGCCGACGAAACCCACCCCATCCACGTCATGCACGCCACCGTGGAACGGGCCATCCGCGACAGCGGACTGGAGTGGACCTTCCTGCGACCCAACGCCTTCGCCGCCAACGCCCTCCAGTGGGCACCGCAGATCCGCGCCGGCGACACCGTCCGCGGCGTCTTCGCGGACGGGCTGAGCGCCCCCATCCACGAGGACGACATCGCCGCCGTCGCCGAACGCGCCCTCCTCGACCCCGGCCACGAAGGCGCCGTCCACCGCCTCACCGGGCCCGAGGCGGTCAGCAACGCCGATCAGATCGCCGCCATCGGCCGGGCGATCGGACGCGACCTGGACTTCGTCGAGGTGGCCCCGGACCAAGCCGGCCCCGAACTCTTCCCGCACCTCCCGCCGCAGATGCGCGAGAGCCTGCTGAAGTCCTTCGCGGCCACCGTCGGCGTCCCCCCGGAAATCACCACCACCGTCGAAAAGATCACCGGAACCCCGGCCCGCACCTTCGCCGCCTGGGCCGACGACCACACGGACGACTTCCGGGCCTGAGGCCGGGCAACGGCCCAACACCCCTGAACCCCCAACACGTTTTCCCCGCAGGAAAGCCGTAAGGACACCCTTTCGGGTTCCGATCGTTGAACCTTTCGGGCACGCGCACCCATCCACCGACAAGCTGGAACCCCCTCTGCCCGCGCGCCCGGGAGGAACCCATGAGCACACCGAGCCTCGCCTCGGGCCCCCAAGGCCCCCACGCCCTACGGCCGTTGCTCGACACCGTGCTCGAAGCGCTCGACGAGGGCGCACACGCACGCGGGGGACCCCTGCCCGCCGGCGGACCGGCCGCCGTCGCCGCACGCGTCCGGGCCGCCGTCGGCGACGTACTGCCACCCAACGGCGACCCCCACGCCCTGCGCACCCTCGTACACGCCCTCGCCGAGGGCGCCGCCGACCCGGCCGACCCGCTGTGTGCCGCCCACCTGCACTGCCCGCCCCTCGCCGTCGCCACCGCCGCCGACCTCGCCGTCGGCGTCCTCAACCCCTCCCTCGACTCCTGGGACCAGGCCCCGTCCGCCTCCGAACTGGAAGCCCTCGTCACCCGGGCACTGGCGAGAGAGGCCGGCGCATCCGACGCCCTCGTCACCACCGGCGGCACCGAATCCAACCAACTGGCCCTCCTCCTGGCCAGAGAAGCTCTCGGCGCCGGCGTCCACCTGGTCTGCGGAGCCAACACCCACCACTCCCTGCCCCGCGCCGCCTGGCTGCTGGGCCTGCCCGACCCCGTGATCGTCCCCGCACCCGCCGGCACCCTCGACCCCGCCGCCCTCGACGACGCACTCACCGAGATCCACGGCCCCCACCTCGTCGCCGCCACCGCCGGCACCACCGACGCCGGACTCATCGACCCGCTCCCCGAGATCGCCGCCGTCTGCCAAACCCACGGCGCCCGCCTGCACATCGACGCCGCGTACGGCGGGGGACTCCTCTTCAGCGACAGACAGCGGCACAAGCTCACCGGTCTGGGCGCCGCCGGCACCGTCACCCTCGACCTGCACAAACTCGGCTGGCAGCCGGTCGCCGCCGGCCTCCTCGCCGTACGCGACCCGCACGACCTCACCGCACTCCACCAGCACACCGACTACCTCAACGCCGACGACGACACCGAAGCCGGCCTCCCCGACCTCCTCGGCCGCTCCCTGCGCACCACCCGCCGCCCCGACATCCTCAAAATCGCCGTCACCCTCAAAACCCTCGGCCGCACCGGCCTCGGCACCCTCGTCGACCAAGTCTGCGACCACGCCCAGGAGTTCGCCGCCCTCGTCCAAGGCCACCCCGCCTTCGAACTCCACGACCGGCCCACCATCAGCACCGTCCTGTTCCGGCCCGCACACACCACCGACGACACCGTCGCCGCCGTCCGCCGAAAACTCCTCCACCAGGGCCGCGCCGTCCTCGGCCGCGCCCGCCTCGACGGCCGCCTCTGGCTCAAAGCCACCCTGCTCAACCCCTACACCCGCCCCGACGACCTCGCCGCCCTCCTCGCTCTCGTCGAAAAAACCGTCCAGGAACCCGCCTGAGACCCGCCCGAACCCGCCGAGACGAAGCCGCCCGCGAAGTCGAAGAACCCGCCGAAGAGCCCGCCGACCACCCGTGGAAGGAACACCCCGATGAGCACACCCCCGCACCCACACCCTTCACACCACGAGCCCGACGCACCCCGCGACCTCGTCGGCATCGGCATCGGCCCCTTCAACCTCTCCCTCGCCGCCCTCGCCCACCCCCTCGCCGAACTCGACGCCGTCTTCTACGACCAGTGCCCCGCCTTCACCTGGCACCCCGGCCTCCTCATCGACGGCGCCCGCATCCAAGTCCCCTTCCTCGCCGACCTGGTCACCCTCGCCGACCCCGCCAGCCCCTGGACCTTCCTCAACCACCTCAAGGCCCGCGACCGCCTCTTCCCCTTCTACTTCGCCGAGCGCTTCCACATCCAGCGCACCGAGTACGACACCTACTGCCGCTGGGTCGCCGACCACCTCCCCGGACTCCACTTCGGCCACCAGATCGACGCCGTCCGCTGGAACCCCGAACGCGACATCTTCGAGGTCGACTTCACCCAGCTCGACGCCGACGGAGAAGCCCAGGCCCTCGGCCGCACCCACACCCGCAACATCGTCCTCGGCATCGGCACCGAGCCCCACGTCCCCGAACCCCTCAAAACCCTCGTCGAAGCCCCCGGCGTACCCGTCGTCCACTCCGCCGACTACCTCAACCACCGCGACACACTCATGGCCGCCGACCACGTCACCGTCATCGGATCAGGACAATCCGGCGCCGAAATCTTCCTCGACCTGCTCCGCGCCCGCCCCACCGGCCGCGAAAAACTCCACTGGCTCGGCCGCACCGAGGCCTTCGCCCCCATGGAGTACTCCAAACTCGGCCTCGAACACTTCACCCCCGACTACACCCGCTACTTCCACGCCCTGCCCGAAGCCGTCCGCGACCGCCTCGTCACCAGCCAGTGGCAACTCCACAAAGGCATCGACGCCGACACCATCGCCGCCATCCACGACGAGCTCTACCGCCGCACCCTGCACGGCGGCTGGCCCGACGTCGTCCTCACCCCCGGCGTCCGGGTGCGCACCGCAGGCCGCCTCGCCACCACCAAAGTCGAACTCCACCTCGAACACATCCAGCAGGACACCCGCTCCCGCCTCACCACCGACGCCGTCGTCCTCGCCACCGGCTACCGCGAACGCCCCCTCGACCGCCTCCTCGCCGGCCTCGACCCCTACCTGCGCCGCGACAGCCGCGACCGCCCCCGCATCGACGAACGCTTCCGCCTCGCCCTCGACCCCTCCATCAGCGCCGCCGACTGCCACGTCTACGTACAGAACGCCGAACGACACACCCACGGCGTCGGCACCCCCGACCTCGGCCTCGCCGCCTGGCGCTCCGCCACCATCCTCAACTCCCTCACCGGAAAAGAGACTTACCCCCTCCCCGCCCGAACCGCCTTCACCACCTTCGGACTCGACGAGCAACAGCAGCCCCACATCCCACGAGCCCGCCAGGCACAAGTCCTCACCCCGCTCACCGACGGCAGATAAGAAGCCACAAAGGGCAGGAAGAACTCCGGCAGCGGCGGTGTTGCGGCAAACCATGACCACGACCTGGATCGCAGCCCACCGCACCGCCGTCATCAACCCGCACGAAGGCTTCCACCTCTTCGAACCCCGCTCCTTCACCGGCCAGACCATCAGGCAGACCCTGCGAGCGGCCGGAGGAGGCGAAGCCCTACGGATACGGCTCAGCAACCGCTACGGCAAAGAACCCCTCGACATCGGCGGCGCCCACCTCGCCGTACGCACCCAGGGCAGCGGCATCGACCCCACCAGCGACACACCCCTGCGCTTCTCCGGCACCCACACCGTCACCATCCCCGTCGGCGAGGAAATCGTCAGCGACCCCGTCGAACTGCCCGTGAGCGCGGGCGAGGAACTCACCGTCACCCTCCACCTCCCCGGCGACACAGGACTGAGCACGTACAGCGCCGTGCCCTACGACATCGGCCACGCCGCCCCCGGCAACCAACTGTCCGCCGAAGTCCTCGAAAACGCCGAAGAGTTGCCCACCGGCCACTTCCTCACCGGCGTCGACGTCCTCGCCCCGCAAGACACCCGCATCGCCGTCGCATTCGGCGACTCCTGGATCGAAGGCGCCTTCACCACCCCCGGCACCGACAACAGCTTCCCCGCCCAGCTCAGCCGCCGCCTCACCCACGGCTGGATCGTCAACCAGGGCATCTCCGGCAACCGCCTGCTCACCGACGAGGTCGGCGAACACCTCCTCGCCCGCCTCGACCGCGACGCCCTCGCCGTCCCCGGAGCCAGCCACATCCTCATCCACATCGGCCTCAACGACATCGGCCTGCCCAGCGCCCAGTCCCACCCCGAACCCCCGACCGACAGGCCCACCGCCGACGACCTCATCACCGGCCTCACCACCCTCGCCGACCGCATCCACACCGCAGGCCTCACCGCCATCGGCACCACCCTCGGCCCCTACGAAGGCACCATCTACGACGGCGTCGACACCCCCGAAGGCCAAGCCATACGCCACCAGGTCAACGACTGGCTCCTCGGCCCCGACCACCCCTTCGACGCCGTCATCGACATCGCCGCAGCCGTCGCCGACCCCGACCAACCCACCCGGATCCGGCCCGAGTTCAACGCCGGCGACGGCCTCCACATCAACGACGCCGGCGCAAAAGCCATCGCCGACGCCATCGACGTAACCCTGCTCGACCTCCAGCCGGACCTCTAGAAGACAGCGGTGCCGTTCCTGGTCAGCTTCCAGTCCACCGACGCGAAGTCCTTCGGATCCAGCACACCCTTCGCCGTCACCCACTCCGCGATCCGCGTCCGGATCTCCGTCGACTCCGACCACAACTCGGCCGCCGACGCCACATGCGGAAACGCACCACCACCATTGGCACGGTAGTTGTTCACCGCGAACACGAACTGCTGAGCGTCGTCCAGCGCGGCACCGTTGTAGGTGAGGTTCCTGATCCGCGAACCCGCCGCCTGGGCGATGTCGATGTCGTACGACAGCCCCGACACATAGTCGTAGTTGTAGTCCGGACGGCCGTTCGCATTCGTCAGCTTCTCCACGTCGACCACCGCATCGGCCGCCGTCTGCACGAAGTACTCCGCCGAGTACTCCAGATACGCCCGCAACTGCGCACCCGTCAGCAACTTCGCAACCAGCGTGTTGTCGTACACATACAGGCTGGAGAGATCCCGGATGGTCACATTGCCAGCCGGGATCTCGGACGTCCGCGAGAACGGGGAAGCCTGCGCGATCACCGGCAGCGACGCGTACGACGTACCCGCCAAAGCCGCCTTCACGACGTCCTCCTGGACCTTGGTGATCAGATCGATGATCGGCGCGTCCTTGTACCGCGCCTCGACCGTCGTCAGCGTCTGAGTCGCCGTACCGACCACCTGGTTGACGTACTCGACGACCTTCGCATGCTCGTCACCGAGCAGCTTGGTGATCTTCGGGTCATCGGCGACGCTGTTGGAGTTCAGCACCCTCGACGACACGGACTCCACGCTCCAACGGCCCCTCGCGAAGACCAGCTCGATGTCGAAGAGCGACAGCCGCTCCGCATACGCCAGCGGCTCCGACAGCACCACCGTCTTCCCGGTCTTGGTGTTGGTGACCTTCAGCTCGGGAATCTCCACGTGCGCATGCCCGACCAGAATCGCGTCGATGTCCGGCACCTGCTGCGCCACCAGCGCCGCCGAGTTCTCCACATACGGCAGCTGATCACCGTACGACGACGTCCCCGACGAACCGCTGTGCGCGGACACGACCACCACGTCCGCACCCATCGACTTCAGCCTCGGCACCCACTTCGCGGCCTGCTCCTCCAGACCCGGGAACTCCAACTTCCCCTGCACATACGCCTTGTCCCAGATCGCAATACCCGGGTTCGTCAGACCGAGCACCGCCACCTTCACCGACGGCAGCCCCGGCACCCGGAACCTCTTGATGAAGTACGGCGGGAAGGCCGGCTTCTGCGTCTTCGCATCCAGCGCGTTCGCACCCAGCAGCGGGAAGTGCAGCTGCTCCTCGAACTTCCGCAGCGTCTCGATGCCGTAGTTGAACTCGTGGTTGCCCAGCGCCGCCGCGTCAAACCCGATCGCGTTCATCGCCTGCGCCATCGGATGCACCGGACCACCCTTCGCGGTGATCGGGTCCACCTTCGCGTAGTAGTACGTCAGCGGGGTGCCCTGGATCGTGTCGCCCGCGTCCAGCAGCAGCGTGTTGCAACGCCCCTTCTCCGCACGCACCTGATTCACCAGCGTCGAGATCCGGGACAGACCCTGGGCGTTGCCGGCCTTGTCGGAGTACTCCGCGTTCTTGAAGTAGTCCCAGTTGAAGACATGCCCGTGCAGATCGGTCGTGCCCATGACGGTGAGCGAGTACCGCCTGGCGGGCCTCTGCACCGCCGTGCTCTCCGCCGCCTGCGCCGCCGGAGCAGCCACCGCACTCGCGATCGCCACCCCCGCTCCGGTCGCGGCGGACTCCTTCAGAAACTTCCGACGGTTCAAGGGCATGTCTGGATCTCCTCGGCGAATGGTCAACGACGCGCGTAGATTCTGACCCGGTCATGGCAAGCGGCAACAGGTCTGGCAGGTTTCGATCTGGTGACCCAACCTGCCCATCCCAAGCCCGTAACCAGCCAAGGAGTGACAGAGTGGGGCGTATGACCACCCCTCCGTCCGACACCCCCCAGCCCGCCGTCCCCTACGGCACCCCCGACGCCCCCCGCATCGCCGTCCGCGGCGAAGCCCGCCTCGAAGTCGACCCCGAAATCGCCCGCATCGGCATCACCGTTGCCTCCCGCGGCAAAGACCGCCGCGCCGCCCTCGACGACCTCACCCGCCGCAACACCACCGCCCTCGACCTCATCAAGACCTACGGCGACGCCGTCGAACGACTGGAGACCGGCGCCTTCTCCATCAGCCCCGAACTGAAGGACAAAGGCCGCGGCGAACGCATCCACGCCTACCACGGCCGCGTCCACCTCACCGCCGAACTCACCGACTTCACCGCCCTCGGCGAACTCACCACCCGCCTCGCCGACTTGGACCTCACCCGAGTCGACGGCCCTTGGTGGGCCCTGCGCCCCAACTCACCCGCCCACCGCGAAGCCCGACAACAGGCAGTGAAGGAAGCAGTCCAACGAGCCAGGGAGTACGCCGAGGCACTCGGCACATCACTCGCCGCACTCGTCGAACTCGCCGACATCGGAGCCGAGGACGCCCAGCCCTACCCGCAAGCCCCCGGCGGCCGCATGCGCTCCATGGCCTACGGGGCAGCCGCCGAAGACACCGCCCCCGCACTCGACCTCGAACCCCAACGCCAACGCGTATACGCCGCAGTCAACGCCCGCTTCACCATGGCGCCGCCACAGCTGTAATCACGGTCCAAGTACGGCGTAGAAATGCTCATCGGAGCGCCCCCATGCACAATTCAATACTTGTCAACACCCCTTCACCCAAAGGTTGTTGAGTAGTCACGCACACCCAATTCTCTACCCACTGGTAAGGCCTAGGGTCAAAAACATGCGCCGAGCAAAAATCGTCTGCACCCTGGGCCCCGCCACCGACTCCTACGACCAGATCAAAGCCCTGGTCGAAGCCGGAATGGACGTCGCCCGCTTCAACCTCAGCCACGGCACCCACGCCGAACACGAGGAGCGCTACCAGCGCGTACGCAAGGCCGCCGACGAAACCGGCCGCAGCATCGGACTCCTCGCCGACCTTCAAGGCCCGAAGATCCGACTCGGCCACTTCACCGAAGGCCCCGTACTCCTTGAACGCGGCGACACCTTCACCATCACGGTCGAGGACGGCGCCGAAGGCGACCGCCACACCTGCGGCACGACATACTCCGGCCTCGCCACCGACGTCACCCCCGGCGAACGCATCCTCGTCGACGACGGCAAAGTCTGCCTCCAAGTCACCACCGTCGACGGCCCCCGCGTCCACACCCGGGTCATCGAAGGCGGCATGGTCTCCGACCACAAAGGCCTCAACCTCCCTGGCGTCGCAGTCTCCGTCCCCGCCCTCTCGGACAAAGACGAAGCGGACCTGAGGTGGGCCCTGCGGACGGGCTTCGACGTCATCGCCCTGTCGTTCGTGAGGAGCGGCCGCGACATCGAGGACGTCCACCGCATCATGGACGAGGAGGCGCGTCGGCTGCCCGTCATCGCCAAGGTGGAGAAGCCACAGGCGGTCGAAGCGATCGACGACATCGTCGCCGCCTTCGACGGCATCATGGTCGCCCGCGGAGACCTCGGCGTGGAAATGCCCCTGGAAGACGTGCCAATCGTCCAGAAGCGCGCAATCAAACTGGCGAAGCGCAACGCCAAGCCGGTCATCGTGGCGACCCAGATGCTCGACTCGATGATCGAAAACTCCCGCCCGACACGCGCGGAAGCGAGTGACGTGGCGAACGCCGTGATCGACGGCACGGACGCGGTGATGCTGTCCGGCGAGACGAGCGTCGGCAAGTACCCCATCGAAACGGTCCGGACGATGGCGAAGATCGTCGAGGCAGCGGAGGAGGACATCCTCGCCAAGGGCCTCCCGCCCCTGACCGAACGCAACAAGCCCCGCACACAAGGCGGCGCGGTCGCCCGGGCGGCGGCGGAAATGGGCGACTTCCTCGGCGCCAAGTTCCTGGTCGCCTTCACCCAGTCCGGCGACACCGCCCGCCGCCTCTCCCGCTACCGCTCACCGATCCCGCTCCTCGCCTTCACACCGGAGCCGGCGACGCGGTCCCAGCTGAGCCTGACGTGGGGAGCGGAGACGTTCCTTGGGCCGCACGTGGACTCGACGGATGCGATGGTCGACCAGGTGGACGAGCTGCTGTTGAAGTACGGCCGCTGCCAGAAGGGTGACGTCGTGGTGATTACGGCGGGGTCGCCTCCGGGGGTGTCGGGGTCGACGAACATGGTGCGGGTGCATCACATTGGGGAGGACGACAGCCCCAAGTAGGCGGCTGGGGTCAGTACTTGGGGCCTACGTGGGTGTCGAGGAGGGCGACCGAAGCCTTCTTTGCAACGGAGATGTTGAACGGGGTTCCGTTGCGCGTGCATTGGGTCCACTCGACGCCGAGTTTGTCGAGGGTGTCCGTGTAGAGCCGGCGGATGTCGTCGGAGACGTTCGTGAAGAAGTACCGGGGGTATTCGTAGCGCTTGCACTCACCGCCGACGAGGCGAGTCGTCCAATTGGTGATACGGCAGCCGTCGGAGTGGATGAGGCCGCGGATGAACTGCCAAGGGTGGGCGTCGACGATTTCCTGCTGCCAAGGCTCGAGGGCGATCCGACGCTCGTGTTTCTTGCCGGGGCCGTGTTGAGGGAAGAGGGCGGGCCAGCGTCGGTTGTAGCTCGTGACCATGGTGCAGCCCTCTCTCTGCATGAGGTAGACGCCAAGAGCGGGCCGCACCTTCTTGATGGCGTCGCGGCACTGCTCGATCAGCCCAGGCCACGCGTCGGCGCACGCGATCCTCAGGTAGTAGCCGGTGCCACGAGGATGGGGGCTGACGCAGCCGTCGCCGAGGTAGAGGCCCAGCAGGTAGGCGTACGCGTGTTCATCTGCAGGTGGCCCGGGGTCCGGCGATGCCATGCGAAGCAGGGGCTCGATGCGGCTTTGCCAGGAGCGGAGTGCAGCGCGTGAGATACCCGTCTCGCGGCTGACCGAATTCAGGCTCCGCCCCTGTGCAACCAAGGCGAGTGCCCGCTTGCGCGTGCTGATGTCGTACATATGGACAGCTTGTGAGCGTGATCGCGACGACACGCAGTAAAAAGCGGATGTTCACGAGAACGTGGACATCCGCTTTTGGTGTCGACCTTCGAATCGAAGGAAAAGTGCCCCGAGTCGGATTCGAACCGACGCTGTCGGTGGTTTGAGCACCGTGTCTCTACCGCTGGACTACCGGGGCTTCCCCTAAAACAAAGGTCAGCGGTCACCCGCTGTGCCCCTACCTTATCGCAGCTAGGTAGTCTCTTGTCAGCAGCACCCCTGCCCTGAACAAGGAGCCCCCGTGACCGCCCCCGAGTCGCCCCAGCCCGTAGACGCGCCCGACGACGACAAGTCGCACGTGCCTCCGCTGACGACCCGTGTCGTCATCGCCGAGGATGAGGCCCTGATCCGGCTCGACCTCAAAGAGATGCTGGAGGAGGAGGGCTACAGCGTCGTCGGCGAGGCCGGTGACGGTGAGCAGGCCATCGAGCTCGCCCGTGAGCACCAGCCCGACCTCGTGATCCTCGATGTGAAGATGCCCAAGCTGGACGGCATCTCGGCGGCCGAGAAGATCGCCGAGGAGCGGATCGCCCCGGTGCTCATGCTCACCGCTTTCTCGCAGCGCGACCTAGTGGAGCGCGCCCGGGATGCCGGTGCCATGGCGTACCTCGTGAAGCCGTTCAGCAAGAGTGACGTCGTGCCTGCCATCGAGATGGCCGTGTCCCGGTTCACCGAGCTGAAGGAGCTGGAGAAGGAGGTCGCCGACCTCACGCTCCGCCTCGAGACGCGGAAGCTCGTCGACCGTGCGAAGTCCATCCTCCAGACCGAGTACGGGCTGACGGAGCCGGCCGCGTTCCGGTGGATCCAGAAGACGTCCATGGACCGTCGGATGTCGATGCAGCAGGTGGCGGAGGCGGTCATTCAGGACGCGGATGAGAAGAAGGCGTCGAAGGGCTGACCCAGCCCCGCCCGAGCACAGACCGAGGCCCGCGTCCCTGAGTGATCAGGGGCGCGGGCCTCGTCGTACAACCTGCAACCAAGAAACCGGACCTCAGTCCTCGCCGAGGTACGCCTTCCGTACCGACTCGTCGTGCAGCAGGTCTTGCCCACTGCCGGAGAGGACGATGTTGCCGACCTCCATGACGTGGCCCTGGTCGGCGAGTGAGAGCGCCGCTTGGGCGTTCTGTTCGACGAGCAGGATCGTGGTGCCCTGGGACTTGAGTTCGGCGATGGTCGACATGATCTTCTGCATCATGATCGGGGAGAGGCCCATGGAGGGCTCGTCGAGCATGAGCAGTTTCGGCTGGGACATCAGGGCGCGGCCCATGGCCAGCATCTGCTGCTCGCCGCCGGACAAGGTGCCTGCAGCCTGCTTGCGGCGCTCTCCCAGGATGGGGAAGAGGTCGTAGGCCCGCTGGATGTCCTTTTGGATGCCTTCCTTGTCTTTCCTGAGGAAGGCGCCGAGGCGGAGGTTTTCCTCGATGGTGAGGCGGGGGAAGATGTGTCGGCCTTCGGGGGAGTGGGCGAGGCCGAGGGCGACGATTTTGTGGGCGGGGACGTGGTTGAGGGGCTGCCCGTCGAACATGATCTTGCCGGTGCTGGGCTTCAGCAGGCCGGACAGGGTGCGCAGGGTCGTCGTCTTGCCGGCGCCGTTGGTGCCGATGAGGGTGACGACCTGGCCTGCTTCGACTTTGAAGGAGATGCCTTTTACGGCTTCGATTTTGCCGTAGGCGACCCGGAGGTCTTCGACCTCGAGAAGTGCGGTCACTGGGCTTCTCCCTTGGTGGTGCTGGGCGCGTCGGCGGCCGCTTCGACGGCGGCGATTTCGGCCGCTTCGGCTTCTCCGGGGTCGCCTTCGAAGGGTTCGCCGAGGTAGGCGGCGATGACGCGTTCGTCGGCCTGGACGACTTCGGATGTGCCTTCGACGAGTTTTTCGCCCTGGACGAGGACGGCGACGCGGTCGCAGAGGTTGAAGATGAAGCGCATGTCGTGCTCGATGACGAGGACGGCGATGCCCTTGTCGCGGATGGCGAAGACCAGTTCCTCTGTGGCGCGCGTTTCCTGGGGGTTCATGCCGGCCGTGGGCTCGTCGAGGAGCAGCAGGCCCGGCTCGCTGGCCAGTGCGCGGGCGATTTCCAGCTTGCGTTGTTCGCCGTAGGGGAGGTTTCTGGCGAGGTGGTCGCGTTTGCCTGCGAGGCCGATGAACTCGAGGAGTTCCATGGCGCGTTCCTCGGAGGCCTTTTCCGCTTTTTTGAAGCCGGGGCCGCGGAGCAGCGCTGACCAGAGGCCTTCCTTCGTCCGTGTGTGGCGGCCGACGAGGACGTTTTCCAGGACGGTCATGTTGGCGAAGAGCCGGATGTTCTGGAAGGTGCGGGCCATGCCGGCTTTGGTGACGAGGTGTGGCTTGGCGGGGAGGACGTTGCCTTTGTACCGGACGGTGCCTTCGGTGGGTATGTAGAGGCCGGTGAGGCAGTTGAAGAAGGTTGTTTTTCCGGCGCCGTTGGGGCCGATGAGGCCGACGATTTCGCCGCTGTTGACGGTGAAGTCGACGCTGCGTACGGCGGTGAGTCCGCCGAAGCGCATGGTGACTCCGGCGGCTTCGAGTACGGGGGTGCCGGTGGTGGTGTTGGTGGTCATCTCGGGTCTCACGCCCCTGCCTTGGAGACGCCGACCGTGCCCTCGGGGAGTGTGGTGTCTTCGGGTACGGCGAGTTGGTCGGTCTCGTGGTATTCGAGCTGCTGTCGTTTGTTGGCGACGATTCCTTCGGGGCGGAAGCGCATGAGGAGGACGAGTGCGATGCCGAAGAAGAGCAGCTGGTAGTCGTTGAGGAATTGCAGTTTGGTGGGGATGACGTAGAGCAGGGTGGCGCCGAGGAGGGGGCCGGTGATGGTGCCCATGCCGCCGAGGATGACGGCGGCGAGGAGGAAGGCGGAGCTGGGGGGCACGGGTCCGGCGAAGACGTACATCTCGGGGACGACGGTGTGCTGTACGTGTGCTTGTACGGTGCCGGCGAGGCCGGCGAGGGTGGCGCCGAGGGCGAAGGCGATGAGTTTGACGCGGAAGCCGTTGATGCCCATGGCGGTGGCGGCGGTTTCGTCTTCGCGGATGGCGACCCAGGCGCGGCCGATGCGGGAGTTTCCGGCGCGGGCGAAGATGGTGACGACCAGCGCGGTGACCAGGAGCATCAGCCAGAAGTAGTTGGCGTAGGAGCCGAGGGTGAAGCCGAGGATGGTGTGTTCGGCGCCGAAGTCGTAGCCGAGGATTTTGAGGTCGGGGATGTTGGGGATGCCGTTGGGCCCGTTGGTGATGTTGGGGCCTGAGGTGCCGTCGAGGTTGCCCATGGCGATGCGGAAGATTTCTCCGAAGCCGAGGGTGACGATGGCGAGGTAGTCGCCGCGCAGTCGCAGGGTGGGGGCGCCGATGAGGACGCCGAAGATGAGGGATGCGGCGGCGCCGGTGAGGGCGGCGGCCCAGAAGGGGAATTTGACGTCGAAGGTGCTGGCGGTGGTGCCGGAGACGAGGGCTGCGGTGTAGGCGCCGACGCCGAGGAAGGCGACGTATCCGAGGTCGAGGAGTCCGGCGAGGCCGACGACGACGTTGAGGCCGAGGGCGACGGTGGCGAAGATCAGGATGCTGACGGCGAGGAGGGTGAACTCGTCGGTTTTCTGGGTGAAGGGGAAGACGGCGGCGGCTGCGAAGGCGGCGCCGACGGTGACTTGGCGGTGTTTGGTGGTGAGGGCTTTGAGGCGGGTGGTGAGTCCGGCTCGGGCGAGGGCGCCGAGGGCGAATCCGGCCAGGATGAGGAAGCCGACGAAGAGTTCGCCGTAGGGGGTGGCGATGCCGTAGGCGGCGACGAAGAGGCCGAGGGCGAAGGCGACGATGATGATGCCGATTTCGGCCCAGGAGTTGAGTGCCTTGGGCTGCTTGAGGCGGCCGTGGGCGGTGCCCAGGATCGGGGTGGTGGCTCGTGCGAAACCGGTGCTGGTGGGGTCGGTGTCGCGGGGGAGGGGGAGGCCGAGTGCGGCGAGCAGGGCGATGAGTGAGGCTGCCGCTGCTATGAAGCCGCCTGGGTCGAGGTTGACGATTCCGCCGAGTTCGGCGGCGATGGCGATGACGGTGAACCAGGTGGTGGCGAAGGTGCCGAGGGCCATCAGGAGCAGGGGGGTGTTGCTGCCTGCGGGGTTGAGCCAGCCGAGGCCGCGGATGCCGAAGCCGGCGGCGGCGTAGAGCAGGGTGAGGGCTGCGCCTACGAGGGTGAGGACTTGGAGGCCGCCGGGGTAGCCGGTGACGGTGAGGTCGCCGGGGAAGTCGGTGGTGTAGGTCCAGGAGAGGAATGTGCTGGCGAGGGTGGCGATGGCTCCGACGGCGAGGGTGAGGCGTGCGCCTGCCTCGGGGAGCGGGATGACCGGGGTGGTCTCGTGGTTTGTGGTGGTCATCGTTATCACGCTCGATCCGCGACGCGTTCGCCGAGCAGGCCTTGGGGCCTGACCAGGAGGACGACGATGAGGAGGACGAAGGCCCAGACGTTGGCCCAGGCGCCGCCGCCGAGCTTGTCCATTCCGGGGATGTCCTGGATGTACTGGATGGAGAGGGCTTCGGCGAGGCCGAGGACGACGCCGCCGAGCATGGCGCCGTAGATGTTGCCGATGCCGCCGAGGACGGCGGCGGTGAAGGCCTTGAGTCCGGCGATGAAGCCCATCTCGTAGTTGATCTGGCCGTATTTGAGGCCGGAGGAGACGGCTGCGATGGCGGCGAACGCGGCGCCGATGGCGAAGGCCATGACGATGATGCGGTCGGTGTTGACGCCCATGAGCTTGGCGGTGTCGGGGTCCTGCGCGGTGGCCTGCATGGCGCGGCCGGCGCGGCTCTTGGAGACGAAGAGGCCGAGCATGAGCATGCAGAGGGGGGCGGCGATGAGGAGGAAGAGGTCGGCGCGCTGGATCTGCAGGTTGTCTGTGATCTTGAAGGCGTCGCCGTGGAATTCGGGGAAGCTCTTGGCCTGCTTGGCGCCGGGGTAGAAGCCCCAGACGATTTGCTGGAGGGCGATGGAGAGGCCGATTGCGGTGATCAGCGGGGCCAGGCGTGGCGCGGTGCGCAGGGGCCGGTAGGCGAATCTTTCGGCGGCGGTGGCGACGGCCACTGAGGCGATCACGCCACCGATGATCATGAACGGGATGGCGACGAACAGCGGGGTGCCGCTGGGGAGCCATATGTAGATGGTGAGGGCACCGAAGCCCCCGATCATGTAGATCTCGCCGTGGGCGAAGTTGATGAGCTGGACGATTCCGTAAACCATGGTGTAGCCGATGGCGATGAGGCCATACAGGGCACCAAGGGTCAGGCCGTTGGCCAGCGTTTGCGGCAGTTCGTGCACCGCAGGGCCTCCGATGAGCGTGTCGGATATGACTCCGCGCGAGGGCGCTGTTTGCGCCCTCGCGCGGTGGGTTTCAGGTGGTGCGGGGCTGGTTGTGTGTGGGTCAGTCCTTGAAGGTGGCGCTCTTCACGGCCTTCCAGGCGCCGTTTTCGACCTTGTAGACGGTCAGCTGCTTGTTGGTGGTGTCGCCGTACTGGTCGAAGGAGACCTTGCCGGTGACGCCGTCGAAGGAGACGTCGCTCATGGCCTTGGTGATCTTGGCGCGGGCGTCGCTGGGGAGCTTGCCGCCGTTGGCGTCGACGACCGACTTGACGGCCTGGATGATGGCCCAGGCGGCGTCGTAGGAGTAGCCGCCGTAGGCCGCGTACGGGTCCTTGTAGCCGGCTGCCTTGTAGTCGTTGATGAAGGTCTTGGCGGTGTCGAGCTGCTCGACCGGGTAGCCGACGGAGGTGGCGAGGTCACCGTCGTTGGGGACGCCGGAGGCGGAGATGAAGGCGGGGTCGTAGATGCCGTCGCCGCCCATGGTGGGGATCTTGGCGCCGGTCTTCTTGACCTGGTCGGAGATGAGGCCGCCCTCGGGGTACTGGCCGCCGAAGTAGACGGAGTCGGCGCCGGAGGTCTTGACCTTGTCGGCGGTGGAGGAGAAGTCGGTCTCCTTCACGGTGATGTGGTCGGTGCCGACGACCTTGCCGCCGAGGCGCTTGAACTCCTGGGAGAAGATCGCGGCGAGGCCGGCGCCGTAGGTCTGCTTGTCGTCGATGACGAAGACCTTCCGCTTCTTGGCCTCGTTGTAGTAGTACTGCGCGGCGAAGCGGCCCTGGATGACGTCGGTGGTGGCCGTACGGAAGTAGGTGGGGAAGGGGCGCTTGAGGTCGCCCTTGGCCCAGTTGTCGCCCTGGGTGAGTGCCGGGTTGGTGTTGGCCGGCGAGACCTCGACGAGGTTGGCCTTGGCGAAGTCGCTCTGCATGGACTGGGCGACGCCGGAGTTCAGCGGGCCGACGACGCCGAGTACGTCGCTTTCGCCGACGAGCTTGACGGCGTTCTGGTGACCGGAGGCGGGAACCGCCTGGTCGTCGAGGGGAACGACCTTGAACGTGACGCCCTTGACTTCCTTGTTCTTGTTGGCCGTCTTGGCGGCGAGGTCCACCGAGTTCTTGATGCCCTGGCCGAGCGCGGAGAGCGAGCCGGTGAGCGGGGCGTCGACACCGATGACGACGGTGGTGCCCCCGTTGCTCTTGGAGTCGTTCTTGTCGCGCGATCCGCATGCGGTCAGCGTGAGGGCACCAGTGGTGATCACGGTGGTGATGATGAGCAAGGAACGGTTTCGCACGGTCAATCCTTTCCCAGGCGCGGCTCCCTCTGCTGAGGTGCCGTTGTGCGCGGGGGTCGTCGGAGCCGGTGATTCGATTCCGTAGGCGCGCCCCCGTGGCACAGTGACTGGCGGTGACTTTAGGTCCAGCTGACGGCATGAGGGAGCGGTGAAGGTCGGATGTGACTCGACTGTTATCGATCGGGCCGTTACCCATGACATACGGGGAACATATCGGGCATTTCACCCCCGTTGTGATGACCGCATGCTGAGAATCCGCAGTTCCGTCGCGGCGCGGAGCGAGGTGCCGATCCAAGTCACGCGCAGATTGCGTGAAGTGACGTGGACAGGTCTTGCGCATAGGCGGCCCCGAGGATGTAGCTCGGGTTCTGGGTTCCGCGCATGTTACGCAATGTTACGTTCAGGAGGGGAAGTTCGACTCCCTGTGGAAGCCCTGTGCAGTGGTGGACGGCCACGACGAGCGTCAGGTTGCGTGGTTTTCCGGTCTTCAGGGTGAGCGGGGTGGCGGGAGTGACGTTCATGGTCAGCCCGTCGTACGGCTGGGTCAGGCGGGTCAGGGTCGTGGGGGGCCCGGCGGCCAGGGAGGCCTGGAGCCGGAAGGCGAACGTGCGGGTGTGCGGGTCGGGGGGTTTGCGCAGGCCCGTGTAGGTGAGTTGGGTGACGCTGAGCGGCCAGGGTGCGGGTGCGGTGCGCGGGGCGTCGCCGAGGGGGGTGGTGAGCAGGCCGGCCGTGAGGGCGACGGTGGTGGCGGCGACCATCGCGGGGGCACGCAGCCGTGAACGGGAGTGTCCGGACGGGGAGTTGGAGACAATGATCTCCCGGTCGCGACTCCCGCTGTCGCGCTCCCGGGCCTCTCGACTGTCGTGCGCGGATTCCTCGACTGGGCCGATGCCGCTGGTCATTTCGGCGGGCGCCAGTTCTGTGAGCTCCAGGTGGCACCGTTCTCCTCGGTGCAGCGCTGCTTGGTCTGACGGTCGATCAACTTCTTCGCGGATGCCAGTCCATGGCGCTTCTGCTCGGCGCGGGCGTTCTTGATGATCACGTCCATGATCTCGTACTGCTGGTTGGACAGGCCCTTCTGTTCCCAGTCGAGGCCGGCCCACTTCCCGCCGGTGATCGACTCCTTGGCCCAGTACGAGATCAGCTTGGTGCAGGCGCCGACGGGTGAGGTGTCGTCCGGGGACGGGGTGGTGGCCTTCCCCGATGCCGAAGGGGTGGAGCAGCCCGCGCCGAGTGCGATGGCGAGGGCTGCGGTGGCGAGCGCGCGGGCGCCGGTGCGGGCGCGCCCGTACCTGGGAGGGGTTCTCCTCATGTTCTTGACGCTAGGACAGGGGTTGTCCGCCGACAACCGTCCCGTGTGCGTCTTCCGGCCGGTTCATCCGTGCCGTGCGTACGTCAGTTGGCGGCACCCACGGGGGCCCCGTCCCCCGGCCGCACGTCCCGCAGCAGGCAGGTCAGCCGTGCGCTGCACACGCGCCGCCCGTCCTCGTCGCTGATCACGATCTCGTACGTGGCTGTCGAGCGGCCGCGGTGGACGGGTGTGGCCACGCCGGTCACCAGCCCCGACCGCACGCCCCGGTGGTGGGTGCAGTTCAGGTCGACGCCGACTGCGATCTTGGTGCTGCCTCCGTGGAGCATGGAGCCGACGGAGCCGAGGGTCTCGGCGAGGACGGCGGAGGCGCCGCCGTGCAGGAGTCCGTAGGGCTGGGTGTTGCCCTCGACGGGCATCGTGCCGACGACGCGGTCCGCGGAGGCCTCGATGATCTCCACGCCCATGCGGGTGCCGAGGTGTCCGGCGGAGAACAGGGCCGGGAGGTCGACGCCGAGTGCGGCGTACTCGTCGATGACCTCCTGCGGGAACTTCACGTACTGCTGCTCGCCCATGGGCCCGGCTCCGTTCGTCCTGATCACTCGTCCAGCCTGCCTGAGCAAACGCTCAGTCGGCTGTCGATTGTTCCAGACGTACGACGACGGACTTGCTGGCCGGGGTGTTGCTGGTGTCCGCGGTGGAGTCCAGCGGGACCAGGACGTTGGTCTCGGGGTAGTAGGCGGCCGCGCAGCCGCGTGCCGTCGGGTAGTGCACGACGCGGAAGCCGGGCGCCCGGCGCTCGACGCCGTCCTTCCACTCGCCGACCAGGTCGACGTACGACCCGTCGGCCACCCCGAGCGCCTGTGCGTCCTCGGGATTGACCAGGACGACCCGGCGGCCGTTCTTGATGCCGCGGTAGCGGTCGTCGAGGCCGTAGATGGTGGTGTTGTACTGGTCGTGCGAGCGCAGCGTCTGCAATAGCAGGCGGCCTTCGGGGAGCCTGGGGTACTCGACGGGCGCCGCGGTGAAGTTCGCCTTCCCCGTCGCGGTCGGGAAGCGGCGTTCGTCGCGCGGGGCGTGAGGGAGGGTGAAGCCGCCGGGATGGGCCACGCGCGCGTTGAAGTCCTCGAAGCCGGGGACCACGCGCGCGATGCGGTCGCGGATGGTGGCGTAGTCCTTCTCGAACTCCTCCCAGGGCACCGTGCTGTCCTCGCCGAGCACGCGGCGGGCCAGGCGGCACACGATGGCCGGTTCGGACAGAAGGTGGCTGCTCGCGGGCTCCAGGCGGCCGCGGGAGGCGTGCACCATGCCCATGGAGTCCTCGACGGTCACGAACTGCTCGCCGCTGCCCTGAAGGTCGCGCTCGGTGCGGCCGAGGGTGGGCAGGATGAGGGCACGCGCGCCCGTGACGGCGTGCGAGCGGTTGAGCTTGGTCGACACATGCACGGTGAGGCGGGCGCGCCGCATGGCGGCCTCGGTGACGTCGGTGTCGGGGGAGGCGGAGACGAAGTTGCCGCCCATGGCGAAGAACACCTTCGCCTTGCCGTCACGCAGGGCGCGGATGGCCTCGACGGTGTCGTAGCCGTGCTCGCGCGGCGGGGCGAAGCCGAACTCCTTCTCCAGGGCGTCCAGGAAGGCGGGCGCGGGGCGCTCGAAGATGCCCATGGTGCGGTCGCCCTGCACGTTGGAGTGGCCGCGCACCGGGCACACGCCCGCACCGGGGCGGCCGATGTTGCCGCGCAGGAGGAGGAAGTTGACGACCTCGCGGATGGTCGGCACGGCGTGTTTGTGCTGGGTGAGGCCCATCGCCCAGCACACGATGGTGCGCTTGGAGGCGAGGATCATCTTCAGGGCGCGGTCGATCTCCGCGCGCGTGAGACCGGTCGCGGTCAGCGTCTCGTCCCAGTCGGCTCCGCGGGCGGCCGCCGCGAACTCCTCGTAGCCGTGGGTGTGTTCGCGCACGAAATCCTCGTCGACCGCGCCCTCGCTCTCGAGGATCAGCTTGTTGAGGAGGCGGAAGAGGGCCTGGTCGCCGCCGATGCGGATCTGCAGGAACAGGTCGTTGAGGGCGGCGCCCCTGAGCATTCCCTGCGGGGTCTGCGGGTTCTTGAACCGCTCCAGGCCGGCTTCGGGCAGCGGGTTGACGCTGATGATCTTCGCGCCGTTGGCCTTGGCCTTCTCCAGGGCGGAGAGCATGCGCGGGTGGTTGGTGCCGGGGTTCTGGCCGGCGACGATGATCAGGTCGGCCTTGTACAGGTCCTCCAGCAGGACGCTGCCCTTGCCGATGCCGATCGTCTCGCTCAGTGCCGAACCGGACGACTCGTGGCACATGTTGGAGCAGTCGGGCAGGTTGTTCGTGCCGAGCTGCCGGGCGAACAGCTGGTACAGGAAGGCCGCTTCGTTGCTGGTGCGCCCCGAGGTGTAGAAGAGCGCCTCGTCGGGGGAGCCGAGGGCGGCGATCTCCTCGGCGACGATGCCGAAGGCCCGCTCCCAGCTCACCGGCTCGTAGTGCGTGCCCCCTTCGGGCAGATGCATGGGGTGCGTGAGGCGGCCCTGCTGGCCCAGCCAGTAACCGCTGCGGGTGGCGAGGTCGGCGACGGAGTGCGCGGCGAAGAACTCCGGGGTGACCCGGCGCAGGGTGGCCTCCTCGGCGACCGCCTTCGCGCCGTTCTCACAGAACTCCGCCTTGTGCCGGTGGTCCGGCTCCGGCCAGGCGCAGCCCGGGCAGTCGAAGCCGTCCTTCTGGTTGACGCGCAGCAGCGTCAGCGCGGTCCGCTTCACGCCCATCTGCTGCTGGGCGATGCGCAGGGTGTGCCCGATGGCCGGCAGCCCGGCCGCCGCGTGCTTCGGCTCGGCGACCTGCGGCGCGTCCTGGACCGGATCACCCTTGGGCGGCTTCGTCGCCATCGCGCACTCTCCTTCACAGACACCTGCGAGCTACCACTTCGATCCTCGCACGCGCCGGTGACAGCGAGGGTGCCAGGGCGTGCGGAGGTCCGACTGTCAGTGGCTCGTGGCAGGATCGGGTTCGTGGCAGAGACAGCATCGAAGAAGACCGAGACGACCTCCGGCGGCAAGCGGCCCCGCCTCATGCTCATGGACGGGCACTCACTGGCCTACCGCGCGTTCTTCGCGCTGCCCGCGGAGAACTTCACGACGGCGACGGGCCAGCCGACGAACGCGATCTACGGCTTCGCGTCGATGCTGGCCAACACCCTGCGTGACGAGGAGCCCACCCACTTCGCGGTGGCCTTCGACGTCTCCCGCAAGACCTGGCGCTCCGAGGAGTTCACGGAGTACAAGGCGAACCGCTCCAAGACCCCGGACGAGTTCAAGGGCCAGGTCGAGCTGATCGGCGAGCTCCTCGACGCGATGCACGCGGCACGGTTCGCGGTCGACGGCTTCGAGGCGGACGACATCATCGCCACCCTCGCCACCCAGGCCGAGGCCGAAGGCTTCGAGGTGCTGATCGTCACCGGCGACCGTGACTCCTTCCAGCTGGTCAGCGAGCACACGACGGTGCTGTACCCGACGAAGGGCGTCTCCGAGCTGACCCGGTTCACCCCGGAGAAGGTCTTCGAGAAGTACGGGCTGACGCCCGCGCAGTACCCCGACTTCGCGGCCCTGCGCGGCGACCCGTCCGACAACCTGCCGGGCATTCCCGGGGTCGGCGAGAAGACGGCCGCGAAGTGGATCAACCAGTTCGGTTCGTTCGCGGAGCTCGTCGAGCGCGTCGAGGAGGTCAAGGGCAAGGCCGGGCAGAACCTGCGCGACCACCTGGAGGCGGTCAAGCTCAACCGCCGTCTGACCGAGATGGTGCGTACGGTCGAGCTGCCCAAGGCGGTCGCCGACCTGGAGCGCGCTCCGTACGACCGCACCGCCCTCGCGATGGTCCTGGACACCCTGGAGATCAGGAACCCCTCGCTGCGCGAGCGGCTGCTCGCCGTGGACCCGGGCGGCGAGGAGGCCGACGCGACGCCGGCGGCCCCCGGCGTGGAGCTGGACGGGACGGTGCTGGGCACGGGCGAGCTGGCCGGCTGGCTCACCGAGCACGGCGGCGAGACGCTCGGCATCGCGACGGTCGACACCTGGGCGCTGGGCACCGGCTCGGTCGCCGAGGTCGCGCTCGCCACCGCCGAAGGACCGGCCGCCTGGTTCGACCCGTCCCAGCTGGACGAGTCCGACGAGACGGCGTGGGCGGCCTGGCTGGCCGCCCCCGACCGCCCCAAGGTCCTGCACAACGCCAAGGGCGCCATGCGCGTCTTCGCCGAGCACAGCTGGTCCGTCACCGGTGTCGCCATGGACACCGCGCTGGCCGCCTACCTGGTCAAGCCGGGCCGCCGCTCCTTCGACCTGGACGCGCTGTCCCTGGAGTACCTGGGCCGTGAGCTGGCCCCCGCCGCCGCGGCCGACGGCCAGCTCGCCTTCGGCGCCGACGACGGCGCCGAGGCCGAGGCCCTCATGGTGCAGGCCCGCGCCATCCTCGACCTCGGCGAGGCGTTCCGGGGCCGCCTCGAGGAGGTCGGCGCCGCGGACCTGCTGCGCGACATGGAGCTGCCCACCTCCGTCCTGCTCGCCCGCATGGAGCGGCACGGCATCGCGGCCGACCGGGCCCACCTGGAGGCCATGGAGCAGATGTTCGCGGGCGCCGTGCAGCAGGCGGTGAAGGAGGCGCACGCGGCGGCGGGCCACGAGTTCAACCTCGGCTCGCCCAAGCAGCTCCAGGAGGTCCTCTTCGGCGAGCTGGGCCTGCCCAAGACGAAGAAGACCAAGACCGGCTACACCACGGACGCCGACGCCCTGGCCTGGCTCGCCACCCAGACGGACAACGAACTGCCGGTCGTCATGCTCCGCCACCGCGAGCAGGCGAAGCTGCGGGTCACCGTCGAGGGCCTGATCAAGACCATCGCCGCCGACGGCCGCATCCACACCACCTTCAACCAGACGGTCGCCGCGACCGGCCGGCTCTCCTCCACCGACCCGAACCTGCAGAACATCCCGGTCCGCACCGACGAGGGCCGGGCCATCCGCCGCGGCTTCGTCGTCGGCGAGGGCTTCGAGTCCCTGATGACCGCCGACTACAGCCAGATCGAACTGCGCGTGATGGCCCACCTCTCCGAGGACGAGGGCCTGATCGAGGCGTTCACCTCCGGAGAGGACCTGCACAACACGGTCGCGGCACAGGTCTTCTCCGTCGACCGCGAGCACGTCGACGCGGAGATGCGGCGCAAGATCAAGGCCATGTCGTACGGCCTGGCCTACGGCCTGTCGGCCTTCGGCCTGTCCGGGCAGCTGAACATCGACCCGGCCGAGGCCCGAGTCCTCATGGACACCTACTTCGAGCGGTTCGGCGGCGTCCGCGACTATCTGCGCCGGGCTGTCGACGAGGCGCGGGCCACGGGCTACACGGCGACCCTCTTCGGCCGCCGCCGCTACCTCCCCGACCTCAACAGCGACAACCGCCAGCGCCGCGAGGCCGCCGAGCGCATGGCTCTGAACGCGCCCATCCAGGGCACCGCGGCGGACATCGTCAAGATCGCCATGCTCAAGGTGGACGACGCGCTGCGGGCGGCGGGCCTCACATCCCGCATGCTCCTGCAGGTCCACGACGAAATCGTCCTGGAGATCGCCCCCGGCGAGCGCGGAGCGGCGGAGGAGATCGTCCGCCGTGAAATGGCCGAAGCCGTGCACCTGAGGGTCCCGCTCGGCGTCTCGGTGGGCGTGGGCGCGGACTGGGAGTCGGCGGCGCACTAGCCTCCGGCGGTGGGGCGCGGGTTTGGTCCTGCCTGGCTGTGCGGCGCGCGAGCCCCCCGGCCAGGGGTGAGCCCACCGCGCAGTGGGCTGTCGGGCGTCTGCGAGCGCGTTGCGGCTGGTCGCGCCCACGCGGCGAAGCCGCACATCGACACAGCCCCGCGCCCCTTTGGGGCGCGGCCGAACCCTCCGCGCAGGGGGGAGCCCCGCCGAACTCGTCCGGTCCCCGCAGGCCCCGTCACTCAGGTGGCCCCCGCGGAAAGGCCCCCACCGCCTGGGTCCCGTAAGGATGCGGGCATGGGTATACGCATGCTCAACCGCCGACCGGCGAGAGCGCAGGCGAGTGCCGAGACGGCGCCCGCCGTGCCACCCGCACCGGTGCCGGCCTTCGCCGCTCGCGCAAGCACCGCCCGCATCCCCACCGACCTCGCCGCCGTCCTGCGCCGCACGGCCGCCGACCTCCGGCGCCGGCTGCCCCGGCCCGGGAGGGGCCCCGAAGAGCCGCCCGCCTGGCGGCTGTGGGCCGGCCTGGGCCGCAGTTACGTCACCGGGCTCCTCGGCCACCTCCGCCGCAGCCGCCACGCCCGCACCGTCACCGTGTTCATCGTGACCGCCGGCACCCTCACCGACCGACCGGACGGCCCGGCTCCACGCTGACCCGCTCCGGCTCCTCGGCAGACGGCACCGGCCGCCACATCCGTACCCCGACCACGTACAGCAGCAGCCCGAGAGCCAGCCCCGCGCCCGCGCCGAAACACGCCGCCGGAATCAGCTCCCAGGGTTTGGCCGTCGCGCCCCAGTACTCCCACCACCGGGCCGCCCGCTCCACGGCCCAGAGCCCCGCACACCCGCAGATCACCACGCAGGCCCACCACCGGTCCCGCAGCGACAACACGGGGACCGCACCCGAAACCGGGTCCGCCGACGCCCGCCGCAGCGCCCGCGTCACCCACACCGCGATCACCAGCGCGCCCACCACCGAACTGCCGTACTGCAGCAACGAGTACAGGGGAGACCCCCGCAGCTCCCGTCCCAGCACGGGAAAGAGCCGCACGCCCCACCGGTCGTGATGCGTGAAGGCGTCCCACACCACGTGGGTCAGGGCGCCGAGCGCCGCCGACACGTACCACCACGCGGCCAGGGACGGGCGTACGCGCGCGCGTGGCGCCCCGCACCGCAGCAGGGCGGCCGGACGCGACTGCCAGGCACGCGGTAGCAGTGCCACCAGCGGCTCGCGCACCAGCAGCCACAGCCCGACCAGCGCCCAGGCCACCAGCACGTCGACCGTGAAGACGCCGGGAAAGGAGTGCGTGACCTCTCCGAACTCCATCGCCCCGGGCGCCGCACTTGCCGCGTAATAGGTCATGTCGGGCGCAAAGGAACCGGCCACGAGTACGGCCGGAATCAGCCGACCTCGGCCGGTCCCGTCGCCTCGGACGGCAGGCAGTACGGCGGCCGCATGGCTCAGGGTGAACGGCAACTGGGCTCCTCACGCCGGACATTGCCCGAGCGGGCGGCCCGGGTGATCGCTCCGGTCCAGTATGCGTGCCGCGATTCCGCCCCGGCCGGACATGGCCAACTGGTGAATATCGGGCACGAACGGGTCCCCGTGCAAAGGAAGTTGTCGTAGGGTCGCCTGGGTCACCGCGCCGGGCAGCACTGTCGAACAGATGAACAGAGCAACTCGGCAGGGACAAGAGAGCGATACGAGGGCAACCCGCAGGCCGGGTCGATCGTCACAACAGGGCGGGCGCAGCACGCGCCCGGCAGACGAAGACGGACGTTGGTGCGTCCACGGGAGGGGTTCACTCTATGGCGGCGCAATTCGGCATGAGGCTGCGCAAAGGAGCGGCAACCACAGCCGTGGCAGCGGCCGCGGTCGCTGCCCTGTCCGCGTCCCAGGCTCCGGGGGTCACAGCCGACGACCACGGCAGACAGACCGCCTCGGAGGCCCAGCCCTCACCCGATGCGACCGCCGGCGACGGCGCCGCGACCGGCAACTCGCCGTACTACACCGATCTTCCGCCGCTCAACAGCCCGAATCCCTCTCCGACCCCAGGTGCCACAGGCACCCCCGTGGCACAGGGCGAGGCGGAGGCGGGCATACCCGCGACCGTCCTCGACGCCTACAAGAAGGCCGAGGCCGAGCTGCGCGAGTCCAAGCCCGGCTGCAACCTGCCCTGGCAGCTGCTCGCCGCGATCGGCAAGGTGGAGTCGGGCCAGGCCCGCGGCGGCCGCGTCAACGCGGACGGCACCACGATCTCCCCGATCCTCGGCCCGCAGCTCGACGGCAACGGCTTCGCGCTGATCAAGGACACCGACGGCGGCAAGTACGACGGCAACAGCTCCTACGACCAGGCCGTCGGGCCCATGCAGTTCATCCCGTCCACCTGGGCGTGGGCGGGCCGCGACGGCAACGGCGACGGGGCCAAGGACCCCAACAACGTCTACGACGCCGCCCTGGCCGCCGGCCACTACCTGTGCCGCAACGACTGGGACCTGTCCGTCCCGGCCGACCTCAACCACGCGATCCTCAGCTACAACAACTCGCAGGACTACCTGAACACCGTCCTGTCGTGGCTGCAGTACTACCGCAAGGGCACCCACGAGATCCCGAACGGCACCGGCACCGTCCCCTCGGGCCGCAGCGACGACCACCAGAAGGCCAACCCCAAGCCGTCGCCCACGCCGCCCTCGAAGACGCCGACGACTCCGGGCTCGCCGAGCCCCACCTCGCCGCCGTCAAGCACGCCCAGCACCCCGTCGACGCCGAGCAGCCCGTCGCCCACCCCCACCGACACGGTGGACCACCTGGCGGACGCGGGCACCGCGAAGCTCACCGCGATGGCCGGCGACGCGTTCGCCAAGAAGATCAGCACAAAGGCCGTGACCAAGTCCGGCAAGGCGGTCGGCAAGGTCAGGGTCCGCTTCACCATCGTCGGCGACACCGACACCGACACCACCTTCACCGGCGGCGAGTCCGTCGCCTCGGTCGTCACCAACAGCTCCGGCGTGGCCGTCGCCCCCACCCTGCAGGCGGGTGAGAAGACCGGCAACTTCACGGTCCGCGCCACCGTCGTGGGCCGCGCGGTCACCGGCCTCGACTACCCGGCCACCGTCACCGAGCGCGTCGCCGACAGCGTCGTCCGCACCAGCGACACCGAGCTGACCTGCACCCCCGGCGGCGAGTTCGCCGACCAGGCCGAGGTGAAGGCCACCTACAAGGGCGCCGTCGCCGACAAGGTCGCCGTCACCGCCACCCTGATCAAGTCGGTGCTGGACCCGACCGAGAACGACAAGGGCCCCTACTTCAAGGACGCCGACGGCAAGACCGTCCGCACTCTGACCGGCCTGAAGACGGACGCCAAGGGCCTGCTGACGCTGCCGAAGCTGTACGCCGACGACAACACCGGCACCTTCATGCTCCGCATCACCACCGCGGGCGGCGCGAGCCTGAACATCCAGCTGACCGTGGCGGCGGCCGACTCCTCGGCGAGCCCCAGCCCGTCGCCCAGCCCCTCCGCGTAGTTCTCCGTATTCTCCGTACGACGGCGGCGGCGCCCCTCAGGCAGAGGGGCGCCGCCGCCGTCGTTGTGTGTGCAACGTGTTCTCATCTCGCCCACCCGTTGCTACGGTGCCGGACCTGACGATGTATCAGTTCCAGTCGGCTCCAGTCAGTTCCACGTCCGTCGGGAGGCAGGCATGCGCGCCCTGATCGCCGCCGCGACCGGTCTCGCCCTCGCGCTCGCGCTGGTCTTCACGATCACGGCCATGGGCAGTCCCACGGGCGGGACGTCCCCGAAACCACTGCTGACAACGGTGCCCGCACACCCGTAACCGCCCGGGAGGGAGGCCGAGATGCGCCGCAAGGCCAGTCTGGTCCTGCTCGCCTTCGCCGTGTTCTTCGCGGCGCTGTCCCCGCTGCTGCGCTGGTACGCCTTCCCGCGCCTGGCCAAGATCCCGGCCAACCAGTACCAGGACATGGTCCTCGAGGCGAAGAACGCGACCCTCCTCGACTACGGCACGATGAAGGCCCGCACGGTCCCCGAGGTCACCATCGTGCAGACCCTCAAGGGCAACGTGGAGGCCGCCAAGCAGATCGAGAAGACGGCCGGCCGGGACGTCGTCGTCTGGGACGGCCTCTCCTACGTCCAGGGCCCCGACGGCAAGATGGTCTCCCAGATCCCCGAGCGCTACATCTTCGACGCCCACAGCCAGGCCCCGGTCCACGCCACCGGCGAGATGGTCGACGGCGACCCGGTCAGGCGGACCGGCATCGAGTTCAAGTGGCCCTTCCTGACCCAGAAACGGGACTACGAGTACTTCGACGCCCAGACCCGCACCACCAACCCCATCCACTACAAGGGCACCCAGGACTTCCGCGGCCTGAAGGTCTACTACTTCGAGCAGACCATCCCCTGGACCAAGGTCCACTTCCCCAAGGCGATGCCCGTCAAGGGCATCACCCAGGCGTCGCTCGCCAAGACCGGAACGAGCATCTGGTACACCACGGTCCGCAGGTTCTGGGTCGAACCCGTCACCGGCGCGCCCGTCTACGGCGAAGAGCTCCACAAGGAGGAGCTGCGCGGCGGCACCCTGCTCGGCGACCGCGACAAGGTGACCGCGTTCGCCGGCGACGTGAAGATGCGCGAGGACTACATCAAGCACACGGTCGCCCTGGTCAAGTCCAACCGCACCCTGGTCCTGCTGCTGACGTCCTATCTGCCCTGGGGCTTCCTGACCCTCGGCGTCCTGCTGCTCGCCCTGTCGCTGTGGCTGGAGGCCCGCAGCCGCCGCCCCGGCGACCCGGAACCGGCCGAGTCCGCCACGCCTGAGCCGGTCAGCGCCTGAGCCGCGCGTTGGTGTGCCGCGTCGGCTCCGCGGTGGCGGGATCCTCCGGCCACGGATGCTTCGGATACCGGCCGCGCAGCTCCGCCCGTACGCCCTTGTAGCCGTCCCTCCAGAAGGAGGCGAGATCGGCCGTGACGGCGGCCGGGCGGCCGGCAGGGGAGAGCAGATGCACGAGCAACGGCACCCCCGCGACGGCGGGCGACTCGTGCAGCCCGAACATCTCCTGCAACTTCACGGCGAGAACCGGCTGTTCGGCATTGCCGTAGTCGATCCGGATCCTGGACCCACTGGGCACGGTGATGCGCTCGGGCGCCAACTCGTCGAGCCGCGCAGCCTCTCCGGAGGCCCAGGGCAGCAACCGTCCGAGCGCCTGTCCGGCATCGATCCGCGCAAGGTCCGCGCGCCGTCGGGCCCGGCCCAGCTCGGGCTCCAGCCACTCGTCCACGCGCGCGTGCAGCGCATCGTCGGACACGTCGGGCCAGGGCTCCCCGAGGTGCAGACGCAGGAAGGCGAGCCGCTGCCGCAGCACGAGCGCGTCGGGCGACCACCGCAGCAGCCCGAACCCTTCCTGCCGCAGCCCTTCGAGGAGCGCGGCGCGTACGAGTACGGGGTCGGCGTCGGCCAGGGGCCGCGCCGCCAGCTCGATCGCCCCCAGCCGCTCCACCCGCCGTGCCACGACATCCCCGTCGGCCCAGTGGACCTCCTGGCTCTCGGAGTACAGCGAGGCCGCCGCCGACCGGGCCATGTCCTCGTCCACCACGGCGGCGAGCCGCACGCGCGCGTGCCCCTTGCCGACGGGGCGGTCCGTGACGGCCATGGCGATCCACGGGGCACCACGCAGAGGACTGGCATCACCCAGTTCGGCGCGCGTGCCGGAGGCCATGAGATAGGAACCGCCGTCGGCCTTGGCGACACGCTCGGGGAAGGCGAGGGCGGCGACGAGCCCGACCGTGCGGTCGTCCGCACTGTGCGCCGACGTGCGCTCGACGTTCGCCCGCAGCCTCCGTACCTCCGCCCGCCACCGGCCCGCATAGGCGTCACCGCCACGCCGGGCAGCCCGCAAAGCGGCCGTCAGGTCGTCCCCGTACTCCCTGGGCGCCTCCTCGGACAGCAGCGCCACCACCTCGGCACCCCTGCCGGAGGTGTCCAGCAGGGCCCGCCCCAGCCGCGGATGCAACCCCAGCCGCGCCAGCCGAACGCCCCTCTCCGTGGCCCTGCCGCCGGAGTCCACCGCCCCAATGGCCGTCAGTACCGCCCTTGCCGCCGCCATCGCCCCGCCCGGCGGCGGATCCAGCAGCGCCAGCCCGGACGCGTCCGGATCGCCCCAGCACGCCGTCTGCAGCGCGAACGCCGTCAGGTCGGCCAGCTTGATCTCCGGCGACGGGAAACGCGGCAGACGGGCGTCCTCGGCCTCCGTCCAGCACCGGTACACCGCCCCCGGCGCCTCACGCCCGGCCCGCCCCGCCCGCTGCCGCCCGGCCGCCTGCGAGGCCCGTACCGTCGTCAGCGCACTCAGCCCGCGCGCGTGATCGACCCGCGGCTCCCGTGCCAGCCCCGAGTCGACGACCACCCGCACCCCCGGAACCGTCAGCGACGACTCGGCCACCGAGGTCGCCAGCACCACCCGGCGCCGGGTGCCGGGGGACAACACCGCGTCCTGTACGGCGGCCGGTGCGCGCCCATGCACCTGGAGCACCTCGACATCACCCAGGTCCCCCAGCTGCCCCGCCACGCGCGCGATCTCGCCCACGCCCGGCAGGAAGCACAGCACGTCCCCGTCCCGCTCGGCCAGCGCCCGCCGCACCACCGACGCCACATGCGTCAGCAGCGCCGGATCGACCCGCATGCCGTGCGGCGGCCGCACGACCCGCACCGGCGGCGCCCACACCACCTCCACCGGATACGAGACGCCGTCCGCCTCGACCACCGGCGCCCCGCCCAGCAGCCGCGCCCACCCCTGCGCGTCGGTCGTCGCCGACGCGGCCACCAGCCGCAGCTCCGGCCGCAGCGTCTCCCGCACGTCCCACAGGAAGGCCGCCGCGGTGTCCGCGTCCAGATGCCGCTCATGGCACTCGTCGAGCACCACCACGTCCACACCGGCCAGCTCCTGGTCGCGCTGCAGCCGCTGCAGCAGCACACCGGTCGTCACGACCTCCACGCGCGCGCGTGGCCCCACGACCCGCTCGCCGCGCACGGTGTAGCCGACGCTCTCGCCGACCTTCTCGCCCAGCAGCCACGCCATGCGCCGGGCAGCGGCGCGGGCGGCGATCCGCCGCGGTTCGGCCACGACCACCTGGCGCACAGGCCCGCCGCCCAGCAGCCCCGCCAGCGCCAACGGCACCAGCGTCGTCTTGCCGGTACCGGGCGGCGCCACCAGAACAGCGGTGCCGTGCCCCTCCAGCGCGTCGTCCAGAGCGGGCAGCGCACCGCGTACCGGCAGCGCGTCCAGGGCGTCGTAACGGATCACGCACTCAGTCTCGTACGCACACGAAGACCGCGGTCCCCGGGATCAGGTTCCCGCGCAACGGCGACCAGCCGCCCCACTCGGACGTGTTCCAGGCCGGCCACTCCGGCTCGACCAGGTCCACCAGCCGGAAACCCGATGCGACGATGTCCCGGACCCGGTCGCCGAGCGTCCTGTGGTGCTCGACGTAGACCGCGCGGCCTTCCTCGTCCTGCTCGACGTAGGGCGTGCGGTCGAAGTACGACGCCGAGACGCTCAGGCCCTCGGGGCCAGGCTCGTCCGGGAACGCCCAGCGGATGGGGTGCGTGACCGAGAAGACGAAACGCCCGCCCGGGCGCAGCACCCGCCGCACCTCCGTGAGGACCCGCACCGGGTCGGCCACGAACGGCAGCGCCCCGTACGCCGAGCACGCCAGGTCGAAGGAACCGTCCGCGAAGGGCAGCGCGCCCGCGTCGGCGCACACCAGAGGGAACGTTCCGCCGATGCGCAGCGCGTGCTGCAGCTGGCGGTGCGAGATGTCCAGGGCGACCGGGCGGGCGCCCTGGGCGGCCAGCCAGCGCGCGCACTGGGCCGCACCGGCGCCGATCTCGAGGACGTCCTTGCCCTTGAGGTCCTCCGGCGGACCGAGCAACTCGGCCTCCACCTCGTCGAGGCCCTCGGGACCCCACACGAAACGGTCGTCGCCGAGGAACGTGCCGTGCTCGACCTGGTACTCGTCGGCGTTCCGGTCCCACCAGCCCCGGTTGGCCCGGGCGCTCTCCGTGACGTCGGACGCGCGCCGGGTGGCTTCCGGCTCGAACGCGGAATCGGAAGATGCGGGCTCTTGGATGATCGGCTCCCTCGTCGTACTCTTCCGTCACCCTTATGACGCAGTCGGTCCCTCGGCGGTGTCACGGAAGAGGTCTCTCAGGCCTGCGTGGCCTCCAGAGACAGTTCTTGTGCCGGGTATGCGGCGTTCCGCCCCGGGTGTGCGCGTTCGCGCATTGACCCTGTCCGGCTGCCCCCGTATGCTACAAGTTGCGCTGCGGGCCTGCGCACCTCAGACGTAGCAGGCTGCGCTCGCATCTGTTGTATGTCCCCTCGGTTGTCGAGGCGCCATCTCCAGTATCTGGTTTTCCAGTTATCTGTTGGGGCGCTTCCTTGGCTGTCCGGCTTCTTCAGAGCGATACGGGCTCCCGGCGTAGCAGTACCTACGACTCAATGTCCGTACCGGAGCCCTTTCCCACATGACGAGCAGCACCGAGACCACCGCCACCACCCCGCAGGTTGCGGTCAACGACATCGGTAACGAGGAAGCCTTCCTCGCCGCGATCGACGAGACGATCAAGTACTTCAACGACGGCGACATCGTCGACGGCGTCATCGTGAAGGTCGACCGGGACGAGGTCCTGCTCGACATCGGTTACAAGACCGAAGGTGTCATCCCGAGCCGCGAGCTCTCGATCAAGCACGACGTCGACCCGAACGAGGTCGTCGCCGTCGGTGACGAGATCGAGGCCCTTGTTCTCCAGAAGGAGGACAAGGAAGGCCGCCTGATCCTCTCGAAGAAGCGCGCCCAGTACGAGCGTGCCTGGGGCACCATCGAGAAGATCAAGGAAGAGGACGGCATCGTCACCGGTACCGTCATCGAGGTCGTCAAGGGTGGTCTCATCCTCGACATCGGCCTCCGTGGCTTCCTCCCGGCCTCCCTGGTCGAGATGCGCCGCGTTCGCGACCTCCAGCCCTACGTGGGCAAGGAGCTCGAGGCCAAGATCATCGAGCTGGACAAGAACCGCAACAACGTGGTCCTGTCCCGCCGTGCCTGGCTGGAGCAGACCCAGTCCGAGGTCCGCCAGACGTTCCTCACGACCCTGCAGAAGGGTCAGGTCCGCTCCGGTGTGGTCTCCTCGATCGTCAACTTCGGTGCCTTCGTGGACCTGGGTGGCGTCGACGGTCTGGTCCACGTCTCCGAGCTGTCCTGGAAGCACATCGACCACCCCTCCGAGGTCGTCGAGGTCGGCCAGGAGGTCACGGTCGAGGTCCTCGACGTCGACATGGACCGCGAGCGCGTCTCCCTGTCGCTGAAGGCGACCCAGGAAGACCCGTGGCAGCAGTTCGCCCGCACGCACCAGATCGGTCAGGTCGTGCCCGGCAAGGTCACGAAGCTGGTTCCGTTCGGTGCGTTCGTCCGCGTGGACGAGGGCATCGAGGGTCTGGTCCACATCTCCGAGCTGGCCGAGCGCCACGTGGAGATCCCGGAGCAGGTCGTCCAGGTCAACGACGAGATCTTCGTCAAGGTCATCGACATCGACCTCGAGCGCCGCCGCATCAGCCTCTCGCTGAAGCAGGCCAACGAGGCCTTCGGCGCCGACCCGGCGACGGTCGAGTTCGACCCGACCCTGTACGGCATGGCCGCGTCGTACGACGACCAGGGCAACTACATCTACCCCGAGGGCTTCGACCCCGAGACCAACGACTGGCTCGAGGGCTACGAGACCCAGCGCGAGGCGTGGGAGCACCAGTACGCCGAGGCGCAGCAGCGCTTCGAGCAGCACCAGCAGCAGGTCATCAAGAGCCGCGAGGCCGACGCTGCCGCTGCCGCCGAGGGCGGGGACGCTGCGGGTGCGGCTCCGGCCGCGTCCGGTGGCGGTTCGTACTCCTCCGAGGGTGCGGACACCTCCGGTGCGCTGGCGTCCGACGAGGCGCTTGCCGCTCTGCGGGAGAAGCTCGCGGGTGGCCAGAGCTGAACGCTCACTGAGCAGTTCTGAGCAGTAGCTCCTGACTGAGGGGCCGTACCTTTCGAGGTGCGGCCCCTCAGTGCTGCCCTGGGTTGTCTTTCGGCTGCGGGTCTGTGGGGGCTTGTCGCGCAGTTCCCCGCGCCCCTTCAAGGGGCGGTTGCCCGTCCCCTTGGTCATGAGAAGGCCGTAAGAGATGGCTGATCAGGGGCTCGGGTGGGAATGCCCCTGGTCCAGGGGGCGTTGGAACGTACGAACACGAGGAGGAGCGGTCACTGTGCTTGATCCGCAGGGTTTGTACGCATGGGAGCCGAAGGGCCTGGCTGTCGTCGACATGGCGCTTGCCCAGGAGTCGGCCGGCCTTGTCATGCTCTACCACTTCGACGGATACATCGACGCGGGCGAGACCGGCGACCAGATCGTCGACCGGATCCTCGACTCGCAACCCCACCAGGTCGTCGCGCGCTTCGACCACGACCGGCTCGTGGACTACCGCGCCCGCCGCCCGCTGCTGACCTTCAAGCGCGACCGGTGGACCGAGTACGAGGAGCCCACGATCGACGTGCGGCTCGTCCAGGACGCCACCGGAGCGCCGTTCCTGCTGCTGTCCGGCCCCGAGCCGGACGTGGAGTGGGAGCGCTTCGCCGCGGCCGTCCAGCAGATCGTGGAGCGGCTGGGTGTGCGTCTGTCCGTGAACTTCCACGGCATCCCGATGGGCGTCCCGCACACCCGCCCCGTGGGCCTGACCCCGCACGGCAACCGCAACGACCTGGTGCCGGGCCACCGCAGCCCCTTCGACGAGGCGCAGGTCCCCGGCAGCGCCGAGTCCCTGGTCGAGTACCGCCTCATGGAGGCCGGGTTCGACGTCCTCGGTGTCGCCGCGCACGTGCCGCACTACATCGCCCGGTCTCCGTATCCGGACGCTGCCCTGACCGTCCTGGAGGCCATCACGGCGGCCACCGGCCTGGTGCTGCCCAGCATCGCGCACTCCCTGCGCACGGACGCGCACCGCACGCAGACCGAGATCGACCGGCAGATCCAGGAGGGCGACGAGGAGCTCACCAGCCTCGTCTCGGGACTGGAGAACCAGTACGACGCGGTCGCGGGCGCCGAGAGCCGCGGCAACATGCTGGCCGAGCCCGTCGACATCCCGTCGGCGGACGAGATCGGCCTCGAGTTCGAGCGCTTCCTGGCGGAACGAGAGGGCGACAACTGACCTCGGGCGGTCCCGCTGTCAGTGGCAGGCCCTAAGCTTCCGCTCATGCTGACTGTGGGGCTGACCGGCGGGATCGGTGCCGGCAAGAGCGAGGTGTCGCGGCTGCTCGTCGAGTGCGGGGCCGTGCTGATCGACGCCGACCGGATCGCGCGCGAGGTCGTCGCGCCGGGGACGCCCGGGCTGGCGGCGGTCGTCGAGGCCTTCGGGGAGGGCGTGCTCGCCCCGGACGGCAGCCTCGACCGGCCCGGGCTGGGCTCGATCGTCTTCGCCGACCCGGAGAAGCTGGCCGTCCTGAACTCGATCGTGCATCCCCTGGTGGGCGCGCGCTCCCGCGAGCTCGAGGCGGCGGCCGCCGGGGACGCGGTCGTCGTGCACGACGTGCCGCTCCTGGCGGAGAACAGCCTCGCCCCGCTGTACGACGTCGTGATCGTCGTCGACGCGAGCCCCGAGACCCAGCTCGACCGGCTCGTACGGCTGCGCGGCATGACGGAGGAGGACGCACGCGCGCGCATGGCCGCCCAGGCGACCCGCGAGAAGCGCCGGGAGATCGCGGACGTCGTGATCGACAACGACGTACCACTGGAAGAACTGGAGCGCCGCGTGAAGGACGTCTGGGCGGACCTCGTCCGCAGGGCGCAGGCGGCGTCCGAATCGTCCGGTGCGCATCAATCGGCCCAGGAATAACGGTTCCTGTGCGGGGCGTTGAACCCTTCGAGTAAGGGAAGGACTTTGCCGTGCCCGAGACCAGCGGTTCGACCGGACGTACTCCGGAGACGCATGTCATCGACTTCCGTGCAGCCGAGCAGCTGCTCAACGCACGGGACCCGCGGGGCGCGGTGAAGCTGCTCGACTCGGTCATCGCCGCGCACCCGGAGAACACCGCCGCCCGGCTGCTGCGCGCGCGTGCCTTCTTCGCCGCCGCGCAACTGCGGCCCGCCGAGCTGGAGTTCACGATCGTCCTGGAGCGCGAGCCGGACAACGCGTTCGCACACTTCGCGCTCGCCCGCACCTACGAGCGCCGCGGGGAGGCCGAGCAGGCCAAGCGCCATTTCAGACTGGCGGCGGCGCTGGACCCCAACCCGCAGTATCTGAGGGCGGCACGGTTCGACGGGTGAGCACCGGTTAGCGGGGCCGGGGCCGGCCTTCCGGCGGCCGGTATGGGGGGACGTCCCGGCCCGGCTGGAAGTGCGGGCCCTCGCGGATGTGCTTGAGGATGACAGTCATGTCGACCGTGATCACCAGCCACAGCACACCGCAGGCTGCCGCCCACCCGGGGCGCCCCGCGAGAGCGAAAGCTGCCGTGCCGAAGATCGCCCAGACCAGCCCCCACACGCTCAGCCAGAACCGCGCCCGCAGTGCACTGCGTGCTGTCGTCGGCTCACTGCCCGTACGCATCGCGATCATTTCTCCTGTTTGCAACGTACTCTTCGGGACGGACGTTCACCAAGGGGAACGGGACTAGGGGGTCGCCGCGTGCTGCCGCATGCCGATGAGCTGGCCGAGGTGCTGCTGGACCTCGCCGTACCGCACGAGGACATCAACCAACTCGTACGGATGGGCCGACGGGTGACCGACGACCCGGAGCTGCTGCGCGTCCTCGAGGCGTCGGTGGAGGAACTCGTCCGCGGCATGGGGGAGATCGGCACCGCCGTCGACCTGCCCCAGCTCGACTGGGCGTCCGGGCCGCTGCAGCGCTGCTTCCCCGTGTACGTGTTCGTGGCCGCGCTGCCGTACACGCGCGCGTACCACCGGGCGCGCGGCGTCCCGGACGACGTCTCCCGGCGCACCCTCGCCGACCTCGGACGGAACATGGCCGTGCACCGCAGACGGCACCGCCGGGCCGGCGTACAGGCACCGTGGTGGCTCACCCACCACTTCCGGGGCGAGCTGTACCAGCTGGGGCGGCTGCAGTTCGAGCGGGCACGGCAGGGGCAGCGCACATCGCGGGTGCTCGCGGCCGCCGGCCTGGACGTGGCGCCCGGCACGCCCTGTCTGAACGTCCACATCCCCGACTACCTCGGCCCGCTGTCACCGGCGGCCTGCGAGCGCTCGCTGGCGCTGGCGACGGAGTTCTTCGCGCGGCACTACCCCGAGGAGAAGTACCGGGCAGCGCTGTGCCACTCCTGGCTGCTGGACCCGCAGTTGAAGGAGTACCTGCCGGCGGACTCCAACATCGTGCGGTTCCAGGACCGCTTCCGGGTCGCCCGCGAGGACCGGGAGCCTGCCGATCAAGAACCCGTCCAATTCGTGTTCGGCGACCCGGAGTTGCCGGTCGAGAGCCTGCCCCGGCGTACGGCGGTGGAGCGGGCGGTCGGCGACCACCTGAGGGCGGGCCGGCACTGGTACATCGGGCACGGGTGGTTCCCGCTCTAGCCCTGTACGGTTCCACGGCCGTACTGCGGCTGTGAAATTCCGCTCGGCGGCGATGAGTTCCGCAGCGACGGCCGGTCTACCCCTGTGACAGCACGACGAACCGCTCACCACAGGAGAACCCCATGTCCGAGACCACCGCCCGCGTCGCTTCCGCCCCCGTCGTCGCCGAGTCCGCGACCGCCCGCGGCCGCCGCGCCCGGATCGCCCTGCGCACCGTGCAGGTGCTGCTCGCCCTCTTCTACGGCATCGCGAGCGCCCTGCCCAAGCTGGTCGGGAACTCCTACGCCGTCGACGCCTTCGACAAGATCGGCTGGGGCAGCGTGGGCATGTACACCATCGGCGCCCTCGAACTGGCCGGTGCGGTGGCCCTGTTGATCCCGGTGCTGCAGTCGGTGGCCGCGATCGCGCTGAGCGCCCTGATGGTCGGAGCGTTCTTCGTCCAGCTCGTCGTGTTCGGCGGTGAGAACGCCGCGACCCCGCTGATCCTGATCGTGCCGCTGGCCCTCATCGCCTGGGCCCGGCGGGGTTCCACCGGGGAACTGCTGAAGCTGGTACGACGACGGGTGTGAGCCCCGACGACGAAGGTGGCGTCCGGTCCGAGCCGGACGCCACCTCCGTGTGCCCGGGTCAGTGCCCGCCCGGATGTCCCGTGCCGCCGCCCATCAGGCCCCGCAGGCGTTCCATGTCGCGGCGGTCCCGCTTGGTCGGGCGGCCCGCTCCGCGGTCGCGGATGCCCGCCGGGGCGAAGGGCTGGCGGGGCGGCGGGGGTGGGGAATTGTCGACGTAGCACTGGGCGGCGACCGGGGCGCCGACCCGTTTGCGGATCAGTCGTCTGACGATGACGATCCGTTCCCAGCCTTCCTGCCGCACGCGCACCTCGTCGCCGATCCGCACGGTGTGCGCGGGCTTCACCCGCACACCGTTCACCTGCACATGCCCGCCCTTGCAGGCGGCCGCGCCGAGCGAGCGGGTCTTGGCCAGCCGTACGGCCCAGATCCAGCTGTCGATCCGCACGCTCTCGCCGTCCGCCGGGCCCGCGGCCTCTGCGGCGGCGATGGCGGCGGCGATCTTGGGGTCGACCGCCTCGGGGTCGACGGCCTTGGGGTCGACCGCCTGGGGATCGACGGCCTCGGGTGCCGCCTGCTCGGCGGAGCCCGGCCCGCCCTTCTCCTCGTCAGCTTCGGAAGCCATACTCCCGACCTTAGTCCCCCGAAGCGGGTGAACCGGACGGATTTCTGTGTCCACCTAGCTGGACCGATCAGCGCCGCGCAGGAACAGTGCGCTGGTCAGGACGCCGAGCAGCACGACGGCCGCGTTCACCGCGATCGCCGCCCGCAGGCCGCCGAGGACGGCCGCGGCGCCTGATCCGGTCATCGCCGCGGTGGCGACGGCGCTCATGATCGGCGTACCCATGGTGATGCCGATCTGCTGGGTCATCGTGGCGAGCCCGGTGGCCAGGCCCTGTTCGTGGTCGGCCAGACCCGAGGTGGCCGTGACCATGAAACCGACGATGACCAGCATGTTGCCGACCCCGCCGAGGAAGGTGCCGGCCAGCAGCAGCCACAGCCACGACCGGTCCGCGCCCAGTCCCAGCAGCGCGGCCGTGGCGACGGCCTGCAGGATTCCCCCGGCGATCAGTGTCGGCCTGCTGCCGATGCGCCCGATGACCTTCGGGGCGACCGAGCCGCCGACGACCGTACCGAGACCGAGCACCCCGAAGCTCAGGCCGGCGGCCAGCGGGGAGAAGCCGAGCACCTTCTGGAGGTAGAGGGTCAGCAGGAAGACGAGCGAGGTCTCGGTCAGGAACGCGATCAGACCGGCGATGTTGCCCCAGGCCACGGACCGCTTGCCAAGCACGCTCAGCGGCACCAGCGGAGCGGACACCCTGCGCTCGACGGCGTAGAAGACGAGCAGCAGTACGACTCCGGCCGCCAGCGGGAGCAGGGCGGCCGGCGAGCCCCAGCCGTGCTCGCCGGCCCGGGTGAGGCCGAGGACGACGGCCAGCAGGCCGAGCGTGACGCTGACGGCGCCGGGCAGGTCCAGCTTCGGGCGCTCCTGCGGCCGGGACTCCTTGATGACCGCCGGGGCGACGAGCAGAACGGCGAGGGCGACGGGGACGTTGATGAAGAACGACCACCGCCACGACAGCATGTCCGTCAGCAGTCCGCCGAGGATCGCCCCGGTGGTGAAACCGGCGGACATCAGTGCCCCGTTGAGGCCCAGCGCCTTCTCCCGCAGCGGGCCCTCGGGGAACGAGGTCGTCAGCAGCGACAGGCCGGCCGGGGTCACCGCGGCGGTCGCCAGGCCCTGGCAGACCCTTGCCGTGATCAGCACCTCCGGGCTCTGCGCCAGACCGCCCGCCAGCGAGGCCGCGCCGAGGACCACCAGACCGCCGAGGAACAGCCGACGGCGGCCGAACAGGTCCGCGATCCGCCCGAACAGCAGGGTGAAGCCCGCCGCGCACAGGGCGAACGCGGTGCCGATCCACTGCAGATGCGCCAGCGAGAAGCCGAGGCCCTCACCGATCACCGGCAGGGCCACGTTCAGGATGGAGAAGTCCACGGCCAGCATGAACTGGGCCGCCAGCAGCAGCACCAGCACCAGCCGCAGGCGGGGGGTGAGGACGGCCGCGGCGGTGCCGGCCGCCCTCGTATCGGTGACGGTCATGACGTCGTTCCTTCCTGCTCGGTCGTGCAGGAAGGCTCACTCGCCTCACGTGATCCAGCCAGAACCCTCTCTTGGGTGGTCATGACGTGACCACCCTCACCGGTCCCGTTCGCGCGGACCGGCGGGCATCATGGGTCCGGAGATCGAGGAGGCGGTCATGGAGGCACTGTCAGAGCTGGGGGACTTCCTCAAGTCCCGCCGTGCCGCGCTGCGCCCCGAGGACGTCGGGCTCACCCCGCACCCCACCCGCCGCCGTGTCGCCGGGCTGCGCCGCGAGGAGCTGGCCATGCTCGCGGGCGTCAGCATCACGCACTACACCCGCCTGGAACAGGGCCGCGGAAACGGCGCCTCGGACGCCGTACTCGAAGCGATCGCGCGCACGCTCCGGCTGAGCGAGGACGAGACGGCGCACCTCAAGAGCCTTGCCCGCCCCGTGTCCGGGTCCCGGCCCGCTCCGGCGCGGGCCGAGCAGGCCGGCGCGTCGGCACGGCAGCTGCTCGCGGCCATGACCGAGGTACCGGCGCTCGTCCTGGACAGGCGCGGCGACGTCCTCGCCTGGAACCCGCTGGGGCACGCCCTGCTCGCCGGGCACCTGGCGCCCGACAGCCCCGCCGCGCCCGCCACCCGGCCGAACGTGATCCGGATGCTCTTCCTCGACGAGCGCTACCGGGAGCTGTACCCGGACCGCGCCGAGGAGGCCCGGCTCGCCGTCGCCTCCCTGCGACTGGTGGCCGGCCGCCATCCCGACGACCGCAGGCTGGCGCAGCTGATCGGCGAACTCTCCATGAAGTCGGGTGAGTTCACCGCTCTGTGGGCCCGCCATCCGGTACGCACCTGCACCTCGGGCGTCAAACGACTGCACCACCCGCTGGTCGGCCCGATGGACCTCAGCTTCGAGAACCTGCTCATCCCCGGCGGCTCCGGACAACGGCTGATCGCCTACACCGCCGAACCCGGCTCCCCCTGCGAGGCGGCACTGCGCCTGTTGAGCGGCGTCACCGCCCCGGCGGCGGCACACCGGCCGTCGTACGCGTCGGGGCGACGGGCAGGGGATCCGGGTGTCACCGCCCGCGTTCCACGTACTTCTTGAAGTGCTGCAGATCGGTGCGGACGAGCCGTTCGATCGTGCTCGCCTGGGCGAATCCCCTCGGGCCGCCGAATTCCGCCCTGAGGGTGTCGGGGTCGTACTCGAGGCGTGCCTGGACCCGGGTGTGGTTCCGGTCGATCGGCTGCAGGGAGAAGGAGCCCGTCAGCTCGGGGGTACCCATGGTGTGCCACTCCATCACGCGTTCCTCGCGGCGGTCGGAGAGCTCGGCCTCGAATTCCCGGGCCCGGCCGCCGGCCTCGACGTCCAGATGCGCCCGCCCTTCCGCCTCCGTACGGGCGCCGCGCACTCCGTCCACGAAGCGTGAGTAGTTCTCCACCCGGTGCAGGCTGTCCCAGGCCTGGTCGATCGAGACTCCGACATCGACGTGTTCTTCGAGGGTGCTCATGGCCCACCTCCAGGTTCGGCTCATGGCGCATGGCCCGTTGTCCCCAGTGTGCGCCCGCCGCCTCCGACAGGCGCCCCGGGAGCCTGCCGGCGGGGCCGGTCGGCGGCTACGTCGTGCCGTTCCACACGTACGGCCCGCCGCCACGCCATTCGATCAGCTCGGGGTCGTCGACGGCCCGGTCCTCCTCGGCGGGCAGGCCCGCACTGTGCACGAAGTCCAGCACGTCGAAGAGGGTGTACGCCGTACCGACGCCTTCGCCGCGGATCGTCACGCGCCGTCCACCGTCCGACTGCGGCGGAAGCACGACGACAGGGGGTTGCACGTCCATGACTCCAGCATGGGCCGGGATGGCCGGACCAGCCGCTCGGCGGCCGCCCATCCGGTGGTCATACCGTTGGGGCATGGACAGCCTGGCCGAGCTCGACACCCGTATCGCGGGCTGCTCCGCCTGCCCTCGGCTCGTGGAGTGGCGGGAGGAGGTCGGGCGGACGAAGCGGGCTGCCTTCCAGGACTGGACGTACTGGGCGCGACCCGTACCCGGCTTCGGTCCCGCCGACGCATCGCTGCTGGTCATCGGGCTCGCGCCCGCGGCCCACGGCGGCAACCGCACCGGCCGCATGTTCACCGGCGACCGCTCCGGGGACGTGCTGTACCGGGCGATGTACGACGTCGGCCTCGCCTCGCAGCCCACGTCGGTGGCCGCCGACGACGGCCTGGAGCTCCACGGCGTCCGCGTCACCGCGCCCGTGCACTGCGCCCCGCCGGAGAACAAGCCCACCCCCGGGGAGCGGGACACCTGCCGCTCCTGGCTGGTCCAGGAGCTCACCCTGCTGCGGCCGACCCTGCGCGCGGTCGTCGTGCTCGGCGCGTTCGGCTGGCAGGCCGCGCTGCCCGCGTTCGCCGAGGCGGGCTGGACGGTGCCCCGGCCACGGCCCGTCTTCGCGCACGGCGCACGCGTGGCACTCGACGGCCTCGACCTCTTCGGCTGCTTCCACGTCAGCCAGCGCAACACCTTCACCGGCAAGCTCACCCCCGAGATGCTGCGGGACGTGCTGCGTACGGCGGGGGAGGCGGCGGGGCTGCCTGTCCGGGCCGCCGGGAAATGAGGCGACGGGCGGCTCTACGGGGGTTACGGTGCCCGGATGGGCCGATACCCGGAGATCGAACCGTACGACCACGGCATCCTCGACGTCGGTGACGGCAACCGCGTGTACTGGGAGACCTGCGGAAACCCGCACGGCAAGCCCGCGCTCGTGCTGCACGGCGGACCGGGCTCCGGCTGCACCCCGTACTTCCGGCGCCTCTTCGACCCCGCTGCCTACCGGATCGTGCTGCTCGACCAGCGAGGCTGCGGGCGTTCCACACCGCACGCGAGCGCGCACGAGACGGACATGAGCGTGAACACGACGGCTCACGTCCTCGCCGACCTGGAGCTGCTGCGCCGGCATCTGGGCGTCGAGCGCTGGCTGGTGTGGGGCGTGTCGTGGGGGTCGGTGCTGGGGCTGCGGTACGCGCAGACGCATCCGGGCGTCGTGAGCGAGTTGGTGCTGACCGGCGTCGCGACCGGCTCCAACCCCGAAGTGGCCTTGCTGACCAGGGGACTTGGGCAGTTCTTCCCGGAGGCCTTCGAGCGGTTCCTCGGCGAACTGCCCGCCGGTGAGCGCGACGGCAACCTCGCCCTTGCCTACAACCGGCTGATCGAGTCGCCCGACCCCGAGGTGCGGGCACGGGCGGCGCGCGCCTGGACCGACTGGGAGACCGCGACGATTCCTGCGCCGCCGAGGTCGGTCGCGCGGTTCGAGGCCCCGGCGTTCCGCATGGGCTTCGCCCGCACCGTCACCCACTACTTCGGCAACGACCACTTCCTGGGCGAGGGCAACGGCGAAGGCGTCGTCCTGCGCGACGCGCCCCTGCTGAAGGACATCCCGGGCACCCTCGTCCAGGGCAGCCTCGACTTCGGCAACCTCCTCGGCATCGTCTGGCGCCTTCATCACGCCTGGCAGGGCAGCGAGTTGGTGGTCGTGGACGATGTGGGTCACGACGCCGGGGCACCGGACATGACCGAGGCGCTGGTGGCGGCGACGGACAAGTACGCCAAGCGGTAGCCGGGTTCGGCAGGCGTCAGGGAAGTTCGGCCTCGCCGAACAGGTGCCGCACCGTCGACCGGTAGTTGGTCCGCACATGGGCGAGGGCGTGCGCGCGGGCGCGGTCCGGGTCGCCGGAGGCGATCGCCTCGTACAACTCGCGGTGTTCCACGAGGAGTTGAGGCCACTCCTCGTTCCGCCGGGTCATCCACCGCAGTCGGCCGGCGACCGGCTCCAGGGCCTCGGTCAGCAGACTGTTGCGCGCCATCGCCACGATGCGGTCGTGCAGGCGGCTGTTGACGTCCGTGATCACTTCCGCGTCCCCCGCCTCGGTCGCGGCGGCCGCGAGGTCGAGCAGTTCCTGGACCTGGGCCAGATCCTCCGGTGTCGCGCGTGCTGCGGCGAGCCCGGCGGCGTAGACCTCCAGGGCCTCGCGCAGTTCGAAGAGCTCCTGGACGTCGTGCGGGGTGAGACGGCGTACGACCGTGCGGCGCGGCGTCTCGAAGTGGACGAACCCTTCGGCGACCAGCGCGCGGATCGCCTCGCGCACCGGCACCCGGGAGACCCCGAAGCGCTCGGCGAGCTCCCGCTCGACCAGCCGGTCGCCGGGGCGCAGGCTGCCCGAGATGATCTCCTGCCGCAGGCTCGCCAGGACCCGCTCGCGGACCGCGCCCAGGGGTTCGATCTTCGTCGTCGTGGAGCTCATGGAGCCATCTTCTCCGACTCCGGGGGTGTTTTACCGAGCGTTAACAATGGCGACATCGGTCGGAATGCTTGACGGCGGGACCATGTCGGCAGTTTGGTATACCAAACGGCAGCCGTCCTCCACCCTCCGTCCCCGTCCCATGGAGGCCCCGTGTCCCTCGCCGACCGCGCCGAAGCCACCGGCGCCCCAGCATTCGTCCCCGATCCCCGGCTCACCAACGAAGACCTCGCGCCCGCCGAGAAGCGCAACTGGAAGGTCTTCGACCTCTTCGCCATGTGGATGTCCGACGTCCACAACCTCGGCAACTACACGTTCGCCGCCGGCCTGCTGGTCCTCGGCATGAACGTGTGGCAGGTCTTCACCTCCCTGCTCGTCGGCTTCGTGATCATCTACATCGGCATGAACTGGATGGGGAGGATCGGCCAGCGTCACGGCGTGCCCTTCCCGGTCGTCAGCCGCATCAGCTTCGGCGTCTGGGGCGCCAACATCCCAGCCCTCATCCGGGCCGTGATCGCCATCATGTGGTACGGCATCCAGACCTACCTGGCCTCGGTCGCCGTCAACGTGATGCTGCTGGCCGCCTGGCCGGGCCTGAAGTCCTGGACCACCCACTCCTTCCTGGGGCTCGACGCGCTCGGCTGGGTGTCGTTCGTCTCGCTGTGGCTGATCCAGGCGCTGATCATCAGCCAGGGCATGGAGTCGGTGCGGAAGTTCCAGGACTTCTGCGGCCCGGCGATCTGGCTGGTGATGATCGCGCTGGCGGTGTGGGTGCTGTGGAAGGCCGACTGGAGCATCTCGCTCACCTCCACCCCGCACCCGGTCTCGGCCGGCGAGCAGTGGCGGCAGTGGTTCGGCGCGATCGGACTGATCCTCGCCACCTACGGCACGCTGATGCTCAACTTCTGCGACTTCTCCCGCTTCGCACCGGACTACCGCACCGTCCGCCGCGGCAACTTCTGGGGCCTGCCCATCAACTCGACGGCCTTCGTGGTCGTCTCGGTGATCGTCACGGCCGGCTCGCTGAAGGTGTTCGGCACGGCGATCACCGACCCGGCGGAACTGGTCGCGAAGATCGGCAACACCTGGGTCCTGGTCGTCGCGGCCTTCACCTTCGCCGTCGCCACCATGGGCGTCAACATCGTCGCCAACTTCGTCTCACCGGCGTACGACCTGGCCAACGTCTGGCCGCAGAAGATCACCTTCAAGGTCGGCGGCATGATCAGCACGGTGGCGGCCCTGGTTGTGACCCCGTGGAACCTGTTCTCCAACCCCACGGTCGTCAACTACTTCCTCGGCGGCCTCGGTGCCTTCCTCGGCCCGCTGTTCGGCGTGATCATGGTCGACTACTACCTCGTCAAGCGCGGCCGCGTCGACGTGGACGAGCTGTTCGACGCCCGGCCCGGCTCCCGCTACTACTACCGCAAGGGCGTCAACCCCAAGGCCCTGGCGGCGTTCCTGCCCTCTGCCGGGGTCGCGGCGGTGCTCGCGCTGGTGAAGACCTTCAGCGACGTGGCCCCGTACTCGTGGTTCATCGGCACCGCGCTGGCGGCCGGGCTGTATCTGGTGATCTGCCGGTCCGAACGCGCCCCTGTCACCCCCGAACCGGCTGCTGTGGAGGGCTGAGCGGAGTGCGGATCGTCGTCACCAACTGCAACACCACGCAGGAGATGACCGAGGAGATCGTACGAGGTGCCCGGGCCGCCGCAGGCCCGGGCACCACCGTGCTCGGGCTGACCCCCGAGTGGGGCCCCGAGTCGGCGGAGGGATGGCTCGACAGCTATCTGTCGGCCGCGGCCGTCATCGACCTGCTGCGGACCTACGATGGCCCGTCGTACGACGCCGTCGTCATGGCCGGCTTCGGGGAGCACGGGCGGGAAGGCGTACGGGAGTTGGCCGATGTGCCGGTGGTCGACATCACGGAGGCCGCGGCGCATCTGGCGTGCTTGTTGGGGCGGAGGTACGGGGTCGTCACGACGCTGGAGCGGTCGTGCGGCCAGATCGAGGACAGCCTGGAACTGGCGGGGGTGGGGCGGAACTGCGCCGCCGTCGTCGGGACGGGGCTGGGGGTCCTTGATCTGGGTGACGCGGACCGTACGGAGGCGGCCTTTCTGACGGCTGCCGAACGGGCGCGAGAGGCCGGGGCCGAGGTCCTGGTGCTCGGGTGCGCCGGGATGACGGGACTGCAGCGGGCGGTGGGGGAGAAGCTCGGGCTGCCGGTGGTCGACGGGGTCGCGGCGGCCGTGAAGCTGGCGGAGTCGCTGGTGGCGATGGGGCTGACGACCAGCCGGGCGGGGAGTTATGCGAAGCCGGTGCCCAAGCGGAGGGTGTGGGGTGCACCCGCCCACGCAACTCGTGTTCAGGGTCACCCACAATGAGCGGCATGAACCTTCCTGACGGACTCCCCCTGGTCGCCGACGGACTCCACCTGTGGTCCCCGGGCCACGCGGGCACCTGGGGCTTCGCGAACTGCCTGCTCATCACCTCCGGCGAGCAGGCGGCCCTGGTCGACACCCCCTACGACCAGCCGATGACCGAGGCCCTGATCGCCGCGGCCCGCCCGGTCCTGCCCGGGGGCGCGGCCGCCGTACGAACCATCATCAACACCCACGTCAACGGCGACCACACCTTCGGCAACGGCTGCTTCCCCGGCGCCGAGATCATCGCCACGAAGGCCAGCGCCGAGCACCTCTGCCGCGAACCCTCCCCGCAGCAGATGCACTTCCTCACGCACCAGACACCGGCCGACCAGCCCCTCGGCTGGTACGCGCGCGAGCACTTCGGCCGTTACACCTACGAGGGTGTGGAGGCCGTCCCGCCCACCACCACCTTCTCGGGCCGGTATGCCCTGACGGTGGGCGACATCGAGGCCGAACTGATCGAGGTGGGCCCCGCGCACTCGGCGGGCGACCTCATCGTCCATCTGCCCGCACAGCGGGTCGTCTGCGCCGGCGACGTCCTGTTCGCCGACGACCACCCCGTCCACTGGGACGGCCCGCTCGCCCGGGTCGCCGCGGCCTGCGAGACGATCCTGGCCCTGGACCCCGAGGTCGTCGTCCCCGGCCACGGCCCGCTGATGAGCGTCGACGACGTCCGCGACTACATCACCTACCTGCGGGAGCTGGAAGCCCTCGCCCACGCCCGGCACGCGGCCGGCGTCCCCGCGGCCGAGGCCGCCGCCGACATCCTCGCCTCCGGTTTCCACGACCACTTGGGCCTGCGGGAACGGATCGTGATCCTCACGGCGGTCGAATACCGGCACCTCGACGGCGACACCGGAGAAGTGGACGTCGTCGGGCTCGCCGCGCAGGCGGCGGACTGGGCGTACCGGGATTACGGACCCGGGCGGCCCTAGACCATCGCTGTCGATATGGCTTGTGTGAAGCGGCAGTTCAGGGGCGCCATACGTACCGCACGTCCGGCTCCCGCTCCTCGTTCCCACTGCCGTCCGTGTACTCGACTGCGACGAAGCCGTGCCGCTCGTAGAACCGGTGGGCCGGCCTGTTGACCTGGAAGGTCCAGAGGCCGAGCCCACCGGGACTCCGCTCCTTGGCGAGCGCGACGAAACGGTCACCTATGCCGCGCCCTCGCTAGTCCGGGTGGAGGTAGAGCTGGGAGAGTTCGTCGTCGTTGAGCACCATTACGCCGACGATGCCGCCTTCGGCTCCGGCGTCTGCGACCCAGGTTTCGCGCAGCGGTACCACCACTTCCCGGAAGTAGTCGCGCACGTCGGCGGCGGAACGGGGGCTGACGACTGTGGGCAGGGCGGTGGCGAAGGACGTCAGCCAGACGTCGGCTGCGGCGGAGGCGTCGGAGGCGGCAGCCCGGCGGAGGTCCACGGCGGATGGTTCGGATGATTCGGAAGGCAAGGGCGGTCCCGTCAGTCGTCGTTTTGGTCGTCGTTTAGTCGTCGATGCTGTGGTCGTGGTGATGGGCACCGTAGAAGTCGACTTGGCGCGCCATGATGTCCCGCGTGGAGGTGCCGCGCGGGACGCCGTAGACCGTACCGGGGAAGTCCAACTCCTTCTGCACGGCCCATAGTTCGTCGTGCTCCTCGGGCGCGAAGAGCCGAGCCGTGGGCGCCCCGGCTGCGATCCAGCCGATGGGTACGACGGTGCCGGGCGGCAGCACGGAGTTGACGTGCAGCACGCTGTTGATCCGCAACTCGGAGCCGGCGCCCGCGACGGCTCCCGGGAAGGCGGAGGCCCCGGTGGCGACGAAGACCTTGTCCTCGATCGTCGCTCCGTTGACGTGGGCGTGCGATCCGACGAGCACGGCGTCGCCGATGAAGGCGGGGTGCCCGGCCCGCCCACGCACCAGCGCGTTCTCCATGACGACGACGTCCGAGCCGACGCGGATCTCCCCGTCCTCGGCGGTGAGCACGGCACCGTGCAGCACCCGAGCACGCTCCCCGATGGTCACGGCACCACACAGGACGGCCGTGGGGGCGACGTACGCGGAGTCGGGGACTGCGGGGCGCTGCCCGCGGTGCTCGATCAACATGGGCTCCCCTCCTGGACCTGGCGGGTCTGTCGGGGGTATCGGAGCTGTCTGGTCCCTATGGGACCTCGGGAACAACGGCTGTCGCCGTAATCTCCACCAGCTGCCCCGTGTACCCGAGACACGCCACGCCGATCAGCGTCGAGGAGTGCGGTCCGACGCTGAGCCCGGACGCCTCGACGACGTCCCAGACGGCGGACAGCACTGCGGTGTCACTGCTCACCACGTACACGTCGGTCGCCAGGACGTGCGCCAAGTCGCTGCCGACCGCGCGTAGTTGTTCCTCGAGATTCGCCAGCACCTGCTCGGTTTGCCGCACGGGGTCTCCCTCGCCGACCAGCTTCCCGGTCGCGTCGAGGGGGACGGACCCGGCGAGGAAGGCGAGCTTGGTGCCGGCCTCGACGATGGAGGCGTGGGAGTAGAGGGGCGGTGGGAAGAGGGAGGAGACGGTGACGCGCCGGATCACGAAGGTGGCTCCTTGAGTGGACACGGGACGGGCTCGTCGATAGTCCGGTCCGCCCGCTGGGAGCGCATCCGATTTTTCACTCGGCCTCAGCCCCGCTGGGTGAGGGGCGCGCCGTTGCCGGACGCCGTCGTGCCGGCCGGGGGAAGGGCCGTCGGGTAGAGGCGCACGTTGCTGAGGCGGCCGCTCGTGTTTTCGCCGTAGGCGCCCTGGAGTAGTCGAGTTGGCGCCGGAGAGGAAGTTGAGCTTGACCCAGCGCGAGATCGTGGAGCTGCCACCGGTGTCCACGCCGGGCCCACGGTTGCTGCGTAGGCGGTGCTGCCGTTCAGACTCAGGACCGTGCTGCGGTCGGTGTCGGTGGCTCAGGCGTTCCCGCTATTCAGGGTGGCCGGGGCGTTGCCGGTAGGTCGCCCGTGGTGATGTCGGTGCCCTCGTCAGGGTTCAGCGATGGGCGGCGGTGTCGGTGACGGTGCCCAACGACATCGGGTCGGCGAAGGCGGCGTTGGCTCGAATGGGGCGCCACCAGGTACTCGCTGAGCTGCCCCGAGGCGTCATTGGCGTGCAGGTCGGGCTTGCCGTCCGGGCTGCTGGTGCCGCTGTTGACGTCAGAGGGAAGGCGACGGTCGGGTATTCGCTACAGAACGCAGACTCGTCGTAGCCGACTTGGGTAAGGGCCCGCAGGCCCGAGAACCAAGGGGAGACCTTAGCCTGCGACTGGCACCGAAGCCGCGCCGTCCGGGCCGCGGCTCCGTTGCAGCCTGGCTAGGCGCCGACCAGGGGGACGTTCCCCGGCCTATAGCCCGACTCGTCTGCCATCGTGGGCCTGACCAGGGGAACTTCCTGAGCTAGGCCGCGTTGCGTTCTGCAGGAGTTCCCGAACCTGTCTCCCCGTTTCCCAGGAGTTCCTGTGCGATTTTGCACGCGAAGTGCATGCCGACTCAGTGCCGGCAGGGTCGTGCGGGGCGCACATGGACGTCACGAAGTCGCTGGCACTGCTGTTGGCGGTCGACATGGTTCGGTTACCGAGGACGCGCCAGTGAGCAGGCACGGATTGCCCCACAACGCTGTTTCTGCGTCGAACCCCGTCAGGCACGGCGCGATCGCCCGCAGCCAGGGCTTCGTCTGCCCATGGCCCGCCGCAGTGACGGCACCATGCCGGCGCTGTGGCTGCTGGGTCTTGAGCTCTCGGATTGGGGAGACTGTCATAGGCCGTCAGGCTCGTTCGAGCCTGAGGCGGATGCGAGCCATGCCGCCATCTCGGCCCGCTCGCGCTGGGCAAGGCGTTCCGACCGCACGGTCGCGTCTGGCCTCAGCAGAGTTGGCTCGTACACCCCGTAATCGGCAAGCAAATCTGTGCCGATGTCATGTGCCATCGAACGCACCTGCATGCTTCCGTTGCACAGGGCTTCCAGATACCCAATGCGGTGGCAGGGACTTCCCGAATCGCTCGAAACTGGTACTCCCGGGACAAAGCGCGCGGTTCCATTGAGCGGTGTGCGGTCCAAGAGCACCTGCGTAGGGGAGGAGGTACTAGCCAGTACATCGGCATCTCCATACGCGCCGGCCCACTCTGCGTAAGCGCAAGCAAGATGAAGCCCGTAGAGCACTCGCGATTCCAGGAGGGTGAGGTTCAGCACGGTGGTGGTGGCATCTTGCGCCGCCAGCGCAGGATCCGAAGTGAGATCGACCCGAAGGTGAGCGCTGCCGTCGGAGTGCCAGATGGCATGGACCCCAGGTCCGGAGATCCGCATGCGGCCCCGACGGATCTCCGGTGCGTGGCCCAGTAGGACGCGGGACAGAGTGGCAGACGGGGCAACCCCGGGTCGTGCCAGTGCGCCGAGGAACTCCCGCACCTCCTGGAGGAAAGTGCGGTCTATGCGGCGTTCGGCTCGCCCCGTAGGAACCAGGGAGATGTCCAGTCTGATGCCGTCGCCAGCGGGCGCCGCTAACCACTCGCAGTCGTCTTCAAACTGTGCGACCACCCGATGCGAATGGTCCTCTGCCAGCTTGAAGCGGTCGCGATACAGAGCCGCGATCTCTGATTCGTCCAACCAGGCGGTGGTCCGGCCCAGGCGACGCGCGTACCCGTACCGCTGCTGGCCCTTGCCGCCAGTGGGGCGGACAGCGTGCGGGGCAACTGGACTACGTGGAATCCCGATCAGGATGTAGCCACACTCTGGAGTCGAGGGGCTGTCTGCGATCAGACGTATGCGGAAGTCGGGCGGCAGGAAGGGGAAGACGCGACTGCGTAGGCCCTGAACGAGCTGGTTGTGCATTTTGTCGCTGATCGCAATGGGGTTCAACTGCTCCGCGTTGCCCTGGTCGTTCTCCGTGACCCCCACAACGATCAGGCCGCCTCGCGCGTTGGCCATGGCGGTCACGTCTTTGGCGAACTCATCCAGTCCATCGGCGTCCTTGATGTACGCGTTGTCCTGTTTGAAGTCCAGGTCCACGTCCTCGGCTGCACGCAGGTCGCAAAGCTCGATGAGATGGCTTCGATCCAAGCCCTCGAAGTCCGTGCCGAGCAACTGAGCAAGTCTAGGAATCCTCACCGTCACCCGCGCAGGTTACGCCGGAACGTTGCCCACGGTCCCCAACCACCTTATCCATGCGAGCCGTTGGAGGGCACCCTGAAGGGTGACTCTCTGTCGTAGGTGTGTACGCTCTCCGGATCTACGAGTCGTCGAGGCGCGACGGAGGCGCATCGGCCCGTCGGTGGAGGGACGTAGGTGTCGTTATTTGACCCACAGAAGCTGATCGCGGGCGCGCGGTTACGGCTGCCGGGACACACGGAGCCCGTCACCGTGGTCCAAGTTCAGCCGGGTACCTACTGGGAGTTCCTCGTCAAAGGCGAAGCCGGGGACTTCCGGAGCGTCAGTCTGCCTGAGGACGAGCTCCCGGGCATCGAGGTAGTCGACGCTGGCGGAGAGCGTCCGTACGACGCTGACGCGCGAGTCTTCAGGCTTGGCGTGGAAGCCCGCAGGATCCGTACGCGCTTCCAGAACGATATGGGAGCTCTTTCCGTCTCGAGTATCGAGCCGCTCCCGCATCAACTTGAGGCGGTGTACGGCAGGTTTCTCGAGGAGCCGCGGCTACGTTTCCTGCTCGCTGATGACCCTGGGGCCGGCAAGACCATCATGACCGGTCTTTACATCAAGGAGCTCCAACTCCGCGGTGCAGCTGACCGAGTGCTGATCGTGGCCCCCGCCAACCTTGGCTTCCAGTGGCAGCGCGAGCTCGACGAGCGCTTCCGGATCGCGGCCCGCCGAATAACCAGGGACACGTTGGATGCGGATCCCATGGCCAACCCCTGGGAGTCGGATGGCGTCTTCATCATCTCCCGCGATCTGCTGAAGACGGAGGCCGTCCTTGGCTCTTTCGCTGCCGCACAGCGCCCTTGGGACTTGGCGGTCCTCGACGAGGCTCACGGCTATACCCTGAAGATCAACAAGCGTGGGGCGATCGACAACCGCACAGGCCGGTACAAGGCTGCCGAGCGCGTGGCGCGTCAAACTGAACGATTGCTGCTTCTCACGGCAACTCCGCACTCGGGCCGCGAAGAGTCCCTGTGGGGTCTGATGCGGCTGTTGGATCGCGACGCATACGGCGATCGGTGTCCTGAACGCGTAGAGATCATGCCGCACCACTACTCCAGGACCACCAAAGAACAGATGGTGGACCTGCGCGGTCACCCCCTCTTCCGGCCACGCTTCGCGCACACGGTTGCTTATGCCCTCGATGGCGCCGAGCTGGACCTGTACAACCGAGTGTCACATTTCATCACCCTGGGTCTCACTGAGATCCGTAGCGAGCGCACTGACGGCGGTCGCGCGTCCGTGTCCGGCTTCGCCCTGACCACCATGCAACGGCGGCTGGCGTCCTCTGTACGGGCCATCTGCCGGACTCTGCAGCGCAGAGTGGAGCGCCTGGAGCGGGAACTGGAACGGCCGACAGCCCCAGCTGCCGACATCGCCTGGACGCTGCCGGACAAGAACGCCAACGGTGACCGTCCCGAGGATGAGCGTTGGGCGCTCGAAGAGCAGGCTCTCGATCAGCTCTCCCTCTTCAGAGACCCGGAGGAGATCGAGGCTGAACTCGGCCTCCTTCGCCCACTGCTCGCGCAAGCTGAAGAGACAGCGCTTCTGGGCGGGGAGATCAAGCTCCAGGAGTTATGGAAGATCCTGGATCAGTACGGAGTCGGCGACGACGCCTCGAAGAAACTCCTGGTCTTCACCGAGCACAAGGACACCCTGGACTTTCTGGTCCATGAGCTGTCTCCGCACTTCGATGTGGCTGTCATCCACGGTGGCCTGCGCCCTGCGGAACGGGTACAGGCTGAGCGTGACTTCCGGGAACATGCGCAGATCATGGTTGCCACCGAAGCGGCAGGTGAAGGTATCAACCTCCAGTTCTGCCATCTCATGGTCAACTACGACATCCCGTGGAACCCCAACCGCCTTGAACAGCGCATGGGACGAGTGCACCGAATCGGCCAGACCGAGAACGTTCACATCTTCAATCTTGTCGCGGCCAATACCAAAGAGGGGCACGTACTGGCCACGGTGCTCGGAAAGATCGAGACCATGCGTCAGAACGAAGCCCTGGGAGACCAGGTCTTCGACGTTATAGGCGAGATCCTCTCTGGCTACCGGCTCCCCGAGTTGCTCGAGGCCGTTGTGTCCGGCGAGAAGACATCCGAGGACGCGGCAGCCCAATTCGGTGCCGAAGACGGAGAGTTCGACGAGCAGCTCATCGCGCGCATGCGTGCACTCTCGGAGAAGGCCCTGGTGACGGGGCATATCGACTGGCGGATACAGCGCAAGGAGACGGCCCGGGCGGAGGAGCGGCGTCTGCCTCCCGAACATCTCAAGCGCTTCTTTCTAGACGCCGTCGACCATCTGGACGGCCAGGCGCGCGAACGGCTGGACCATGCCAGCATCAGGGTTTCCCGCACCCCCGACATCCTGATCGCTCGCGACCGTGATCTCGGCACGCTACGTCAATTGCAGCCCACCTACGAGCGAGTCACCTTCGACAAGAGTGTCGCCGTGCAGCGGCTGGCTCAGGACGCGGAGTCCGGAGCGCCCCGGGCGGAACTCTGCGGCCCCGGACACCCTTTGTTCGAGGCGATCTTGGACCTGGTCATCGAGCAGACTGCCAGCGCTCTGCAGCGTGGCGCCGTCTTCCATGATCCCGGGCTCAGTGCTCCCGCACTGCTGCACATCTTGGAAGGCGAAGTCACCGACGGCCATCGCACGACAGTCCACCGCAGCATGGCTTCCGTCATCGAGTCCGCCGGCGAGTTCCTCCCCACGAGCGGCGCACTGTACGACCTGCTGCCTAGCCGACCTGCGGAGCCGACTGGAGAAGGGCTAGCGCCTGCCCGTCCGGAATCCCAGCTCATCGCGTGGGCGCGAGGCAATGTCTACGAGGCGCGACTGCGCGAAGTGCGAGAGCGCCGAGCACGCACAGCCGACATTCAAGAGGAGTTCCTGACCGCCTCGTTCCGTACCTTGCTGGCTCGCTATGACGCTGAACTGCTCGACCTTGACGAGGAGTTGGAGGCAGGAAGAGCTGGCGCCGAGGGCCGTCATCGCAGGACTGAACTAATTCGGCGCACCGTGCTCGAACGCCGTGACAGGAGGATCGCGGACACGGCTCGAACGCGGCAAGTTGACCGAGGGCCTGTCACCGTCCTGGCCCAGGCGCTGCTCTTGCCTCCGCCCGCTTCATCCAGCCCCGTCGATGCCTGGGCTGAGCAAACGGGGAATGGGCGCGGACTCAGCGATCCGGAGATCGAACGGATAGCCGTGCAAGTCAGCATGGACTACGAGTATGCACATGGTTCCGAAGACCTCAGGTCCGTCGAAGCTGATCACCTGGGCTTCGACCTTGTCTCCCAGCGAGCCGAAGCCACCCGTTATATCGAGGTGAAGGGACGCGCCGGCGTGGGGTCCGTCGAACTCACCTGGTCCGAGTACATCGCCGCCGGCAAGTTCGGCCCTGCCTACTGGCTTTATGTGGTACTCGACTGTGCCACCGATCATCCCCGGCTCTATCGCATCCAGGATCCGGCCGTTGCCCTGGCTGGGAGCTTCCGGCCCACGCATGAGGTGCGTTACAGCATCGCCCCTGGACCCGTCATCGACGCAGCTCAAGCCGCGGGAGGAGACACACCATGAGCAGCGCACTTATCGAGGAGAAGCTTCCGCTCGCACCCGTCAATGCGGCCTCCGGCAGGGAAAAGCACCTGCGGCACGGCCACATCTCCACCATGCACTTGTGGTGGGCTCGTAGACCCCTTGCCATGGCCAGGACCGTAGTGCTTGCCAGCCTGCTCCCCGACCCTGGACCAGACAACCCGCATGCCCGGGAGAGGTTGCTCACCGACCTCAGCCAGGCCGCTCCTTTCGAAGCTTCTTCCCGGCCTGCGTATTTGGCCCCGCTGCGCACTGCCCTCGCCACCGCCTGGCCCGAGCGTCCCCCCAAGGTCCTCGACTGCTTCGCAGGAGGCGGCGCGATTCCGTTGGAAGCCGCACGCTTCGGGTGCGACACCACCGCCGTCGACATCAATCCTGTCGCCCATCTCATTCAGCGTTGCGTTCTGGAGTACCCCGCCCGCTTCGGAGGTGTGGATGAGGACGGCGGGCGGCCGTTTGTCGACGAGCTGACCCGCTGGGCTCAGTGGGTAGGCGAGGCAGCGGACTCCCGGCTGGCGGAGGTCTTGCCGCGCGGTAGCGATGGAACACGGCCCGCTGTGTACTTCTGGGCCCGTACTGTGCCGTGCGCAGACCGACACTGCGGCCGGACGGTGCCACTGATCTCCTCGCGTAAACTCGCAGACTCCACTCGACACCGGATTCGTCTCGACTACGACGTACAAAAGGATCGGATCGAGCTGCGCCTCGCAGAAGGGCCGCCTGTCGACGGCAGCGACTGGAAACTCGGCACCAAGACGAGTCGCGGCTCCCAGGTGACTGTCACCTGTCCGGTGTGTGGTACTGCTCGCCCGGACCAGGAACTGCGTGGCTACGCGCGCGAGCACGGCTTCGGCCACTACCTGTACGCGGTCCTCGACATTGGTCCTGGCGGGATACGTACTTACCGTGAGCCCACGGCTGCCGACCATGCCGCGGTTCAGCGGGCCGAAGCTTTGACGCAGAGTCTGGAAGACTACTCGGATGGGACCACCGCCATCCCAGACGAGTTGGTGACCCGCTCCCAGTACCGGCGCTACCCGAACCTGACATATGGCATCGATACCTGGGCGGGCATGTTCACTCCCCGCCAGCGCCTGGTCCTCGGCATCCTCGCCCAGACTGTACGGTCCGCCCACGCGGCGATGCTGGACAGTGGCACCGAGCCGGAACGGGCCCAGGCTCTGGCGACCTATCTGGGACTCGCGGTCGACAGGGTGGTCGACTACAACTCGTCCTTCGTCACCTGGCGGCCCACCGTCGAAGCGCCACGAAGCACCTTCCCCCAGCAGGCCATCCGTATGGCCTGGGATTTCACCGAGATCGATCCGTTCGGTGATGGTCCGAGCGGTTGGTCAAGCGCCCTCGGCTGGATCACTCAGTCCCTGCGCCACTGTGCGGCCGCCACCGAAGGAAATCCCTCCCGAGTCCAGCGCGCCAACGCTCAGCATCTCCCCTTTACTGACGGCGAGTTCGATGCCGTCATCATCGACCCGCCCTACTACGACGCCTTTCAGTACGGCGACCTCTCCGACTTCTTCTACGTCTGGCTCAAGAGGTCCATCGGACACCTCTACCCCGAACTCTTCGCCACCGCACTGACCCCCAAGCGTGCCGAGGTGATCCAGAATCGGGCCCAGCGCGACTCCGCCGAGTACATATCCCGTGACGAATTCGAGGCCCGCCTCCAGCGGGCTCTGGACGAGGTTGCCCGGGTGGTTGCGGATGACGGGATTGTTTCGCTGGTCTTTGCCCACACTGACAATGCCGCCTGGGAACATCTGCTGCGCGCCTTGCGTCAGGCTGGCCTGAAGGTGACAACCTCATGGCCGATGCAGTCCGAACGGGCTGGACGCACCACCGACAACGTCGGCTCGGTGCTGGCATCCTCGGTGGTGTTGGTTTGCCGCAAGGTGGGCGACGCCACTGATGGCTTCTACGACGACGTGGTACGCGACCTGGATGCTCGGATCGCCGAACGCCTGGCTGTCTTCGATGACATGAAACTGTCCGGTGCCGACTACTTCGTCTCGGCCATCGGTCCTGCCTTCGAAGTCTTCGCCCGCTACTCCCGCGTTCTGCGCCTGTCCGGAGACGAGGTGGATGTCGACGAGCTGATGGTGCTGGCACGTCAAGCCGTGGCCCGGCACGCCACCCGGTCGCTCACCGGAGGCGAGTCTTTGGAGCGCCTGGACAGCCGTGCGCTCTTCTACCTCACTTGGCGTTGGGCATACGACGGCCTTGCCATTCCCGCGGACGAGGCATACATGCTGTGCCGCGCCTTCGATCTCCACCTGGACGCCCTCACCGTACGGGGAGGGCTGATACGCAAGGCCGGCTCCGACTACAAACTGCTTGGACCTCACGAGCGCCGTGGCTTCACGCTCGGCCAGCGTCCCTCTTGGGTGGATGTGATGCACTCCGCCTGTCTGCTCTACGACGAAGGCCGCCGCCAGGAACTTGACGCGCTGCTTGGCGCCAGCGGTGCGGGCACTGAGCCCGCCTTCTGGGCTCTGGTCACCGCCGTTACCCAGCTCCTGCCAGAGGGCTCTCGGGAGCGCACTCTCTTGCTCGGCCTTGGCGGCAACCGCGACGACCTGGCAGAAAGGGCTGCCAAGTATTCCCCGGACTTCGAGGAACTTACTCTGTTTGGCACGCAGCCCTGATGCCGCCCCACCACCCACGCAGCGAAAGGAAAACCCATCCCGTGGCCGGCCTCAAGAGTTGGAACGAGATAGCCCCTCCGCACCAGGACATTGTTAACGGTTCCTTCGACGAGGCGCTGTTCGCTGCAGATCTTGGCCTGGTCAGCAAGGGGGAGGGACCACAGGATTACCGTGACGCACAACTTTTTGTGCAGAAGACGTATCTGACGGACAACCTGCGCACTGCTCTTGTCGAGATCGGGAGTCGACTGGCCGGCGACCCCGCCGCCAAGGCAGTGCATAGGATGCAGACGGAATTCGGTGGTGGAAAGACCCACACCCTGCTGTCCGCCTACCATCTCTTTGGCAACGCTCGTGCTCTGTCCAGTACCCGGCTGGCCCGCCAGCTCGCCGCCTCCCTCACGGATGGCCGCCTTCCGCAGGCAACCGTCGTAGTCCTCGACGGATCCGGTCTGAGCCCGGATCGTGCCAAGGAGAATCGCTCTCCGGGCCGAACCCTGCTCGGCCATCTCGCCTTTCAGCTTGGCGGGGACGAGGCGTACGAGGGAGTTCGGGCCGAGGACGAGGCCCGCCAAGCGACCTCCACCGCTCATCTCGTGGCCCTGCTCAAGCGCTACACGCCCTGCCTCATCCTCATGGACGAGACTCTCGAATACCTGGCGAAGACCATCACTGCCGATGGCGATCAAGGCGCTCTGACCACCAACACGCTCGTTTTCATTAAGGAGTTGACCACTGCAGTCGCTAATACTCCCGGCGCCTGTCTGGTCGCGACTCTCACGGCTTCCCACCTCGAAGACTTCACAGGTATCAACCACGAGGATCTGCTGGAGCGCTTGGCGAAGATTTTCGGCCGGACGGAGAATGTCATCACGCCAGTCGAGGGCGATGACATCTTTCCTGTCCTGCATACTCGGCTGTTCCAGAGCACAGGGACACCCGCCCAGCGCCGCACGGTCGCGGACGCTTACGGCGACTACTACGCCGAGCAGTTCGGTGATGCTCTCCCGGCTGTATACCGTGATCCCGTCTACCGCGACCGCATCGAGGCCGCTTACCCCTTCCACCCCGAGCTGATCGACCTGCTCACCCATCGCTGGGGCTCACTTTCTGGCTTCCAGCGCACACGCGGTGCACTGCGCACCTTGGCGCACAGCATCAAGGCTCTCCACGCTGAGGGGCGTGTCTCCCCGCTCATACACCCGGGCGATATCCCGCTGCATGATCCTGGGGTGCGGGCCGAGGTATTGAAGATCACTGGTGGTTCCTACCTGTCGGCTCTTAACGCCGACATCATTCGCGAGGACTCCCGAGCGCGCATCGAGGACCAGCGCCGTGGCGGCGAGATCGAGAAGTTGCGGCTCGCGACCAAACTTGCCACGACGGCCTTCGTCAACTCCTTCGGTTCCGACAGGGTCCTGGGCGCATCCGACGCTCAGATGACAGTCGGTGTGGGGCGACCCGGGCTGTCCCGTGGTGCCCTCGAGGATGTCCGGGACACTGTTAAGAACGTCGCCTGGTACATGCGCTACGAGGGCGGCCGCTACCGTTTCACCACCGAACCTAACCTCAACAAGGTCATCGTGGAGCGCGAGAGCGCTGTCCCGGAGGACACGATTGCCCAGCTGTTGGAAGAGGCCACCAAGAGTGTGGCTCCGGCCAAGTCCCCCTGGCGGACCCAGACTGGCGTCCTGAGTTCCGCGGACGTCCGTGACGAACCTCGTCTTACACTCGCTCTGCTCGATCCCGAGCACCGGGTCGAGCCTTCCGACCCAGGCACAGTCGGGGACGTGGCCCACCGGATCTTGAGCGAATACGACCAGTCCGGCCGCACCAACAAGAACGCACTGGTCGTGGTAGCTCCCGACACAGGAGCCCTCGGCCGGGCCCGCGCGCTGGCACGGACCCTGGCAGCGATGCGCGAACTGCGAGACGACGTACACCGACTGAAGCGGTTCAACCAGGAACAGCAGGCTGACCTGCGGGAGCGGGTCCAGCGCGCCGAAGAACGCCTCCCCGCGCTCCTCACCATGGCTTACCGCCATGTGTACTTGCTGGCTAACGGCACGGGTGGCTCCCCACCCACCACCTCGCACCTCGACCTCGGTGCCGCCCGTGCAAGCGAGACCGTCACGTCCCGGGTCACGGAACGGCTGCGGTCGAGTGACGGACTGCTGGACAGGCTCGCTCCAGCCGCGCTGTTGTCAGACCGCTTCGATTTGCTTCCGGCGGATGTAGAAGCTGTCGAGATAGAAGACCTGCTCAGGGCATTCCGTCGCTTCCCAAGACTTCCGAAACTCGCCTCGGCCGAGGTGCTACGCGACTGTCTTACAGAGGGGGTAAGGCGTGGGGTGTTCGGCCTGATTTCAGGCGCCACCTGGCAGGCGGCCGACGCAGTGGTTCGTATCGGAGAGGAGATCTCGCCGAATGAGATCGACTTCCAGCCGGGCACCTGGCTGGTGCGTGCAGCCCGCGCGCAGGCCCTGCGCGGCCCTGAGTCACCTCCCGCGCACCCTCCTGCCACCAGCAGCGCGCGTACAGGGGTGTCGGTCCACCCCGAGACTAGAGAGCCGGCGGCCTCGGAGGAACCAGCGCCAAGGGCACCCGCAGCAGGGCCCACCAGCCTGCGGCTGCGTATCGCAGATGTCCCGGCCGACAAAGTGCGCGATGTCGTAAAAGTGGCAGTGCTGCCCTTCGCCGCGCAGGGCGCCGAGGTACGCGTAGGACTAGAGGTTTCTGTTCGATCCTCGAAGCCGATACCCCCGCATGTGATTGACCTGGTCGTCGAGGAGGGCCTTGGCCAGCTCGGCCTACAGGCTGAGGCACACGAACAATAGGCGCAACTCAGGGCTGCGAGCCGTCTGCGGCGCGTGCAACAGCGTTGCCGGGCGGTACTAAGGCCCGGGTGCATAGCCCGACTCGGCAGGATGAAGTCCGGCCCGGCGTTGGTCAGAGTTCTCCGGCGATGACGCCCTTCCGGAAGGCAGCCCATCCCGAGGTGGTGAAGCGGAGGGGTTCGCGTCCGGGGTTCTTGGAGTCACGGATTGCTTTTGCGCCGTCGGGGAGTTCTGCGACCTCGACGCAGTCGTGTTCCGCGCCGCTGGCGGATGCCTTCCGCCATATCGCCTCGGTGAGGTCGTACGCGTACAGCTCAGCCTTGAGGTCGTTCACTTCCGGTGGCCCTCTTCCAGCTCGGCGATTCTCGTGAGCGAGTCCTCCACGGGAAGCGCCGTCGCACGGATGCGTTCGAAGGCCTTGGCGAAGGGCGTCGCGTCGTCGCCCTCAACGTATGTCGCGCTGCTGAGGTTTTCCAAGAGCACTACGGAGGGCATCGGTTGGGGAAAGCCGGTCAGGGTGAAACCGCCGACCACGCCGGGGTGCGAGGTGGAGTCCAGCGGCATCAACTGGACGGTGACGTTCGGCATCTCCGAGACGTCGAGCAGCCGCCGGAGCTGCTCACGCATGATCGCGGGGCGTACGGCGAAGCGCTGGTGCAGGGCTGCTTCGTGGACGATGGCCCAGAGCTCCGGAGCCGTACCCGGGCGGGAGAGTACGGACTGCCGGGCCATCCGTACCTCCGTCAGGGCGGCCACCTCTTCCGGTGTGCGTGACGTCGTCACGCCGGCGATCGTCTCGCGGGCGTAGGCGGCTGTCTGCAACAGGCCGGGTACGACCAGCGGGGACCACGCGTAGATCGTCTCGGCGTCCGATTCGAGCGAGATGTAGTCGGCGTAGGTGGGCGAGACAATCGCGCTGTACGTCTGCCACCAGCCCTTCTTGCCGGCGTCCCGAGCGAGGGCGCTCAGAGCATCCTTTACCTGGGTGTCTTCCACCCCGTAGACGGTCAGCAGGGACCCCACGTCTGCGGGTCTGATCGACTGGGTGGCGCCCTCGATCTTCGAGAGCTTCGGTGCCCTCCAGCCCATGGCTCCGGCAGCGGCATCGAGCGTCATCCCGGCGTCACTGCGAAGGCGGCGCAGGCTCGCGCCCAGTCGGCGGCGTCGAACGGTCGGTACGAGTGGTGAGTTGGGCATGTGCGGAGTCTGGCAACGGTTCCGTGTGGATCGCACACCGTAGCGAGAACTTCACTCCTTTGGGTTGGAAGTTTTCTACCTCAGGGAGAAAGTTGCGAGTGTGGTTGAAGCTGGGGGCAGTTTCGCCAACCGATCAGGAGGCCAAGCGACATGCACCCCACTCCGCCCCTCATCCCTCACCCAGCGCTCCTCAGCACCAACGCACCCGCATCGCCCCTCACGCCTACCACCCCCGGTTTCTACCTCCGCCCTCGCCCCCACGGCTTCGCCGCTCACGTTTGCGCCTCTCCTCAGAACTTGTGCGCCGTACGGCAGTTGGCCCGCGCCGAACTACTGGCTCAGGGCATCGAGGACGATGCCGTCGACTCCGCACAGCTCGTCCTCTCAGAACTTGTCGGCAACTCGGTGCGCGCCTACGGCGAGTACGTACCGCTCGTGGTGGAGGTGTACGTGACGGCGTACGGCGTCGCCGTGAATGTCCACGACCCGGACCCAGAGGCGCTACCGAGGCGCCGGGCTACACCGCTTGACAGTGCGGAGGCGGAAGCCGGGCGCGGGCTGGGCCTGGTTGACCTGTTGGCGCCGGGATGGCACGTGCGGAGGTCGGCGATTGGGAAGCAGGTGTGTTGCCGGGTGCCCGCTGAACCAGGGGGGAGCTGAGGGGCCCATCCGCGTTCGGGGCGTAGGGCTGCGTCGTCCGGAAGTGCACCGCTCTCATGGGGGCGGCATTGACACCGGACGATGTCACGGGCGGCGAGCTGCACGCAGCTCCGGCATCGCACCGCCCGGTGACACCGGATGACAAACCTTTCGCACACGCGGAACTACACGAGCGTCGGCAGCTCGGCCCGAGATGCCGGATGAACCAGCGACCGCAGCTTCTCGCGGGTCTCCGCGTCCGTCGAGTAGAGGATCGTCCCAACCATTCCCCGCGTCAGCAGCACCTTGTACGTGTTGCGGATGAGACGGTCGACGTCGTCGTCCGGCGTGGCCTTGGTGAAAGACGGGTCCTTCGAAGCCGAGCGGTCGACGACCCAGCGGTCCGTTCGCCAGACCAGGTCGGGGCCGATGATCACGCCCGACCAGTCGTACTCGAAGCCCTGCGCGGTGTAGACGCACCCGACCTGGCCGAAGCCGGCCGGGTCGGTGGCCCAGAGGGGTGCGGGCGGTGCGCCGAGCACGGATCGGTCGCCGTAGACGTTCCATGGGCGGGACCATTGGCCGATCACGACGTCTGCGGGGAGTGCCGTCATGCCGGAGGTGACCTTCGTGGTCCATTTCCAGCAGTAGCCGGCCGACAAGCGGGCGCCGTAGCCCTCCTCCCGGCGCGCGACGAGGAAGTCCTCCAGCTCCTGCGGGGTCTCGGCGGTCAGTAGCTGCAGCTTGCCGTCGGGCTCCCACTGGCTGGGCGTGCCGCCGTCCAGGCCGAGCAAGTCGATGACCCACTTCTCGTACGCGTCGCTGCCGCCGCACCGGAACTGACCGTCCAGTTCCACCACCGTGCAGTCGAGGCCCTGCGCAGCGGCGGCCCATTCGATCTCCTGCCTGGTCCCCATCTCGCCGGGCCGGACCACCTGATGCTGGTCGAGCAGGAACACGGGGACCCGGGCCGCGTCGATGAGTTCCGCCACCTGGGGCCGTCCGGTACGCAGTGCTGCCTTGGTGTAGCGGTTGGCGGAGGTCTTCCGCAGTCGGTGGGCCTCGTCGCAAATCAGCACGTCGAGGTCGTTGGGCTCGGCGTCCATGAAGCTGTTGAAGTACTTGAACAGCTGCTGCACTTCACGCTTCTTGTGCCCCGCGACCCTGCGCATCGTCTTGGTGAACGACTGCGACCCGGTCGCGTGCAGCGCGGTTACTCCGCGACGGTACAGCTCGCCCAGGACCGACAGCGCGATTACGCTCTTGCCGGATCCAGGACCGCCGGTCACCACGACCACCTGCTTGTGGTTGCCGCGCTTGGCCTTGCGGACGGCGGACATCACCTTCTCGTACGCGACCCGCTGCTCGGCGATGAGCACGAACTGCTCGCGGTCGCGGATCTCGGCTGCCGCGACGGACATCAGCTGCTTGGACGGCCGTACCTTGGCGTCGAGCAGTACGTCGGCCATCTGCGCGCCGGGCTTCGCGGCGAGCCGCGAGCGCAGGAAATCCAGGAAGGCACCGCGCTGTTCCCCGGTGTACATCCGACCGTACTGGTTCTCCTCGACGCCCCTGAGCCCCGCGATCTGGAACTCGGTCGCGTTGTGCAGGAATGCCACGCCGGCCAGCGAGTTGGGCATCCGTTCCAACGCCCCGTTGAAGGAAAGCAAATACTCGCAGTAGGCCCGCACCTGCTCGATCGGGTTGAGCACGGGCTGCGGGTATGCGTCGATGCGACACAGCAGCGGCTCGTCCTCCTCCGGGTAGGCCGCGCTCCACTGCTTGAGTTCGACAACGACGTACGACGGCTGGCCGGTTGTCGGGTGCACCCCGGCGAGCAGGGCGTCCGCGCGCTTGCTGGTGAGGGGCAGACTGTACTCGACGAGGACTTCCACGTCGTCGAGCCCGGCCTCGATGAGCCCGTTGACGAGGGCGGGGAGGCTGCGTTCCCAGGACCGGATCTCCGCCTGCGCGGGGCTCCGGCCGTGCTGGTGACGGAAGTTCTCGGTCAGATGCAGCGCCAGCGACCCTTCGAGGAGGCGGGCGGCAACGGATGCCGCGGACTCACGGAACAGCAAGAAAATGCCCCCAGGCAGCACGAAGAAGACTCGTGCGGGTGGGGGCATGTCCTCCGATGCCCGCCGTGCAGGCGGATCAGGAAGCCCGTCGGGCCGCTGAGATGGTGTTCGCCATCCTAGGTGAGCGTGTCGATCACGTGGAGGGGACGGGGGAGGGTTCGGTCAGGTGATACGTGACGCGCGGAGGTTGGGCGTGGTCTGCAAGACGGAACTGTCCGCTTTCCGATCTGCAGCGCCTAAGCTTTCAGCTCTTCTGCTCGCCGAGCGCCGCCCGCAGCCAGTCCAGCGACCCCGTCTCCAGCACCGCGTCAGCGAGTGCCTGGCCTGTCTTGGTGACGAGGCGACCCCGGCTGTTGTCGATCCACCGCTGAGTATTGGCGTAGCCCTGGTCCCGGTACTCGATGCCCTGGATCATGCACTCCAACTTGTCGGCGTCGCGCGCGCAGATCGCTTCCGCGGAGTCCTTGGCCTCGTACTCGGCGACCAAGTCACGCACGGCTTCGGCCAGGAGCTCGGGCATGCCGGCGACTTGGTCGGCGGTGATGTCGCGAGGGTCGGCCTCTCCGCCGGTGTACTTCTTGCCGAGGTGGTTGACGTCTCCTGTGCGAGTTTCCTGGGAATCGTGCCAGACGGCGAGGAATGCGGCCCGGGCCGGGTCGGCGCCCTCCAGTTTCGCGATGATCGTTGCGATGAGGGCGGTACGCCAGGAGTGCTCGGCGACCGACTCGGGGTGCTGGACGCCGGCCATCCACCATCCGGTGCGAGCGGTGTTCTTCAGTGTTCCCGCCTCGTACAGGAAACGGGCAACCGCGGTCAGGTCCTCGGACACCGTGGGGCTCCTCTCACGCCTCGGCGAGGCGGATCGCGTACCGGATGCTTTCCAACTCCCGTCGCCCGCACGCCGAGAGCTCCCGGCTATCCAACATCACGGGGAGCCGGTCGCGCAGGGCCCGGGCTGCCGCGCCCGACCGGAGAAGGTTGGGGCGGATCTGGAGCAGTGACCACAGGGTGTGGATGTTGAGGTCGACGAAGCCGTGGTGCGGTGCCAGGCCCTGGACGAGGTGTGACAGGAGCTTGTCGCCGGGCCACGGCCGGGGTGTGCGGTCGGCGATGAAGTCGTCCGACAGCTCTGTGTGCTGCATTTCGCCGACCCAGTACGCCCAGTAGTTCAGGTTGGCGGCCTCGCCTGCGTCGTCGTTCATGAGCGCGGTGTCGATGAAGTGGCTCATGCGGTCGCGGTCGCCCTGCCTGGCGGCGACGGCTGCGACGCTGCGGGAGTTGAGCCACAAGGTCAGCCAGTCGTTGGGCCGTTCCGTGCGTTGTTGGTGAGCGAGCCAGTCCGCCGCGTCCGTCTGGGTGTCGTAGCCCGAGAGGTAGAGGGCCTGGCGGCGCAATAAGAATTGTCCTTCGCCGCGGGCCTGTTCGGCGGTGCGCCGCATGGTGGAGAAGAACACCGCACGTTCCGGCTGGCTGAGCTTCGGGCCGGCCGGAGCTGGGCCGCGCCGGGGGCGCGGCGGCTGGGGCAAGTCCCGGATGGGTTGCGGCGGTACGCCGTTGAGTGGCCAAGCCAGGACTTCGCCGAGTTCGCGCTGCATCACCATCGCGCCCAGCGGGCTTTCCTCGCCCGCGGCGTCTTCGTCGAGCACGGTCGCCAGGAGGACGTCCGCCTCCAGGGCGCGCTCAAGGGCTTGCAGGAGCGCGGACGGGGTGCCCATCTGCATGAGTCGGTGACGTTGCAAGAGCATCTGACCGACCGGGACGGAGGTCAGCGGGCGGCGACCTGTCTCCCAGCCGGCGATGGTGTCCGGGGAGACCATCAGGTGTTCGGCGAGCTCCTCCTGCGTGTGGCCCTGGTGCTCTCTGATGACGCGCAGGACGTACCCCGAGATGAGACCTGAACGGGGTCGGGTTGGCGTTCCTGTACCGCCGGTCAGGGTTTGCCGTGAGTTTGGCCGCATGGGGTGTCCGTTCCCGAGGTTCGAGCGCAAACCACCTGTACTCACAGTCACTTCAGGCTGTGGCGCGGGATTTCTACCGTTGTAGCCATCCCTGATCGAGCCTAGTAGGGAGGCAGTTGCTCATGGACCCCGTTGCTCGTGCACATAGCCCGAATGCGTCATCTCAGGCGGTGGCCTCGCCCGGTCGCGGAGGCCGGGTGGTGATGAGAGAAGCCGGACGCTCAACGCTGGATGTGGAGGCCGGGATGCTCGTGCACTCGCGTGCCGACCACGAGCTGGACGTTACCGAGTGGCTCTTGCGGGCTGCCGACGATCCGGCTCGGGCGCGCGCCGAGTGGCAGACCATGGACGTTGCCCTCCTGCGCTGTGGCGTTCAGTTCTCTGCCATTCGCGTTCCGGCCGATGTCGTGTTCGCCGCCGCGGACCGCGCCCGGGTCGACGAATACCTTGCCGCCGCCCTGCATGGCGGCCCGGTATTCGTCGACCGGCAATCAGGCTGGTACTACTGCCTGGTCCCGGCCGACCCATCCACCACCTGGCGGGTGCCGGACACGGCCTGCCTCCTCGCGGGCAGCTACCTCGGCGTCCCGCACCCGAGCATCGACTCAAGGCGGTACCTGGCCCGCTCCTTCTGGTGTGTGTCACCGGAGCGTTCTGAAGCCGTCTGCCAGGCCGACGCGGTCGCGCAGATGGTCAACGTGGGTCGTTTCCGCCTGGCCGCGATGAAGGAGACCGATGGTGGCTGACAGCCGGTCGCTCGACTTGGAACTGTTCCGTCAGACCTGGACGGAAGCCTTGGAGCTGACCAACGGGTTGCCCGCAACCGTCCCAGACTGGGACGAGGTGGACAGATTGACCGGCTATCTGCGCCGGCACGTGGAACTGCTGGCCGCCGAGCTGGAAACGGTGATCGAAGGGCAGGAGAAGGACACCAGCGACCGCGAGACCGCCCGCTGGCTCCTCGTCCGCACCCGCAAGGCGCTCAACGACGGGCCAAGCCCGGACCATCGCACGGCCGCCGTCCGCATGGAAGACCTGGCCCTGACCTGCCGGGCCCTGGCCGCGCTGTGCCATCAGCAGGTCAGCGCGCCTGCCCTGAGCGGTTAGCGCCGCCGAGCCCCAACAGACCAGCGGCGCTCTTGGTCCGCCCAGGAGGTCCCGGCAGTCAGCCCCTCCTGCCCGCGGGCACCTGGGCCGTCTCGCCGACTCTCGCTCACCCGACCCGTGAAGGAACCCTATGCACAGCCTGCTCGCCAGCCCGTTCCTGGGGCAGTACCTCATCCTGCGGCCCGGCCATGCCCGAGGTATCCAGATACACCAGTCGAGCTACGAGGAACTTCGTACCGCCGCCGCCGAAGGCCACCCGACGCCGGCTTGGTTACACGACGCGGCATCCCAGGCGTGGGGAGTGCCCCTGCCGGAAGGCAGCCTGCACGCCGTGGTGCTCGTCCGCGAGCCGTCGCCGTACGGCTTCGTGAAGGCGTCATGGGAGATCAACCTCGGGTGCGACTACGACTGCGGCTTCTGTTACCTCGGCGAGAAGAGGTTTGCCGGGCTGTCATGGGAGGACAAGCAGCGCCTGCTGGAGATGCTGCGTGATGCCGGGGTGCTGTGGCTGCAGATCACCGGCGGCGAGGCGCTGATCGACCCGCAGTTCGCTGCCGCGTATGAGTACGCGCACGAGCTGGGCCTGATGGTGCAGGTGTCGACGAACGGATCCCAGCTTCACAAGACCGCCATCCGCGACCTGTTCTCCCGCTACCGTCCGTACCGGCTCACGGTCAGCCTGTACGGCGCGACCGAGGAGACGTACGAGGCCGTGACCCGCAACCGCGGCGCGTGGACCCGGTTCACCCGCGGCCTCGACGCGGCACGCGAGGCGGGCCTGCCCGTACGTCTCAACGTGATCGTGTCCGACGCCAACGAGCACGAGTCGGACGCCATGGTGCGGCTCGCCGAGGACCGATGGGGCTTCCCGCACCAGGTGTACTCGAGCATGTCGCCGACGATCGACGGCGAAGCCAACCCGCTCACTGCTCAGGCCGCTGATCATCTGCGGCCGCGCAGCATCTTCAAGGGCTGCAACGCCGGCCACACCTTCTTCCACGTCAATCCGCACGGCATCGCGTCCATCTGCAAAGTGGGCCGCGATCCGAGCGTAAATCTCATGACCGAAGGTCTCGGAAGTCTTTCCCGGCTCGGCGCCGTCGCCGAGTCCCTACAGCTCCGCACCGGTGGATGTTCCGGCTGCACGCAGGCCGCCACATGCAGGACGTGCCGGCCGCTGGCGAAGCTCTACCAGGAGGCGGGGGACAACCGATCGCTCTACTGCCAACACGGAGGTTATGGATCATGACTCCACCCACCGCGACACAGACCCGGCCCGAACCGGTGTTGGTCACCATCGGCCGCCGCCCGGCCGACGCCGCGAGCAGCATCCTGCCCGTGCCCGTCCAGGGTCCCGCCATCAGCAAGGGCGAGTTCCGGATCATCGGCGACGTGGATGGCGACGTCGCCCAGGCCGCCGGATGCAACTGCTCGGCCGGTGACGACAACCCGTACTAGACCGGGTCTCCGCCCAGCGCTGCCCCGGCCTACGCTGGCCGGGGCAGCGTCCTGTTCGCCCGCCTACGCCCTGAGGAACTGCGCCCCGTGTCCATGCCTCGCGTCGCCTTCGACGAGTTGCCCGCCGCCGCCCGCCAGGCGGTCACCACCCAGACCGGCCAGATCACTGCGACCCACACCGCCGGAGGCGGCATCAACAGCGCCGTCGCCGCCCTCCTCGACACCGAGACCGGCCCCGTCTTCGTCAAGGGCATCCCCGCGGACAACCCGCAGGTTGTCTCCCAGAAGCGGGAGATCGCGATCACCCCCTACCTGCCTGCCGCCTGCCCGAGGCTGCTGTGGCATGTGGAGGCAGGCGGCTGGGTGCTCCTTGGCTACGAGGCGGTTGACGGACGCCACGCCGACTACACCAACACCGACGACCTCAGCTTGGTCCTGGCCGCGCTCGCCGAGCTGCAGGAGGTCACCGCGCCTGACGATGTCGACCTGAAGACAGCGGAGGAGCGGTGGGGGAAGTACACGGAAGAAGGACAGGCGGAGCTGCTCGCCGGGGACGCGCTGTTGCATACGGACTTCGCGCCGGACAACGTGCTCATCCACAGCGGCAGGGCACGTCTGATCGACTGGGCGTGGCCGACGCGGGGTGCAGCGTGGATCGACCCGTTCATGCTCGCGCTGCGGATCATGGAGGCCGGCTCGACGGCCGCAGATGCGGTCTCGTGGGTACAGCGGATTCCGTCCTGGCGTGAGTCTGACCCGAAGGCGCTGGGAGCGTTTGCTACGGCCGTGACCCGGCTGTGGCGGAAGATCGCCGCGGAGGATCCCGCGCCTTGGAAGGTGGCGATGGCCGACCATGCTGCCCAGTTGAAGACGTTCCTCCTCGTTGATAATGCGTGGCACTGACAGTCGCGTGAGGGCAGGCTGGCCGTCATGGCTGAGATGGACAGAGACGATCAGGGATTCCTCGACACTGTCGCAGACCGCCTCGCCGCCCTCCCCACGGTCCAGGCCGTCGCCCTAGGTGGTTCCCGCGCTCAGGGCACTCACCGGCCCGACAGCGACTGGGACCTGGCCGTCTACTACCGCGGCCCCTTCGACCCCGCCGACCTGCGCGCCCTCGGCTGGGAGGGCGAGGTCTCCGAAGTCGGCGGCTGGGGCGGCGGCGTGTTCAATGGCGGCGCCTGGCTGACGATCGACGGGCGGCGCGTCGACGTGCACTACCGCGATCTCGACGTCGTGGAGCATGAGTTGGCGGAGGCGGAGGAAGGGCGGTTCCGGGTGGAGCCGTTGCTGTTCCATCTCGCAGGGATTCCGACTTACTTGATCGTCGCCGAGTTGGCGATCAACCGGGTGCTCAGGGGCGAGCTGCCACGGCCGGCGTCATATCCGGAGAAACTGCGCGCCTCCGCATCCAAACGATGGCGCGGTACCGGCCACGTCACCCTCGCCTACGCGAAGGCCAACCACGCCCCAGCAGGTCGCCTTACGGAGGTCTCGGGCGCCATCGCCACTGCTGCGGTGCAGACCGGGCATGCCGTGCTGGCGGCGCGGGGGGAGTGGGTGACGAACGAGAAGCGGTTGCTGGAGCGAGCCGGGCTGCGGGGGATCGATGCGGTGCTCGGTCAACTGAGCGCGGATCCCGAGGCGTTGGATCGGGCCATAGCCGACGCGGAGGCGCTCTTCGCGTCCGCTTTCACATAGACGGGCGAACAATCCGGCTAACCCGGCTAATAATCATTCGAGTAACCCCAGTTCCCGCTGCTACCGTCCCAGACGTGGCGAAACTCAATCAGATCATCGCAGTAGAGAAGGGCATCAAGTCCAAGGCCCACCAGGACCTGACGGCCGCTCACCACGGGCTGCAGAAGCCCGCATTGCTGGCCGGAATCTCGCGTACGTACCAGCCGAAGGACGAGGAGGGTGAGCAACTGCCGCCCGAGTCGACACGAGTTCAGGTGCAGGCTGAGGACGTGTTGCGGGAGACTGCGGCGACTCTGACCCGGCTTTTCGATGTGACCGCCACCAAGGACTGGGCCAACTGTGCTGCCCGTGCCGATGTGAAGGTGGACGGGCGGGTGCTCGTTGCCGACGTTCCCGTCTCGTACCTGCTCTTCCTCGAGAAGCAGCTCGTCGACCTCAATACCTTTGTGCGGAAGCTGCCCGTCCTCGACGCTTCCGAGTCCTGGGTTCAGGACCCCTCCACCGATGCCTGGAAGACCGAGCCCGTACGGACGCTTCGTACGAAGAAGGTGCCGCGGAATCATGTGAAGGCCGAGGCGACCGAGAAGCATCCGGCCCAGGTCGAGGTCTACTACGAGGACATTCCCGTCGGGTACTGGACCACCGTGAAGTTCTCCGGTGCGCTTCCCGCCCGTCGCGTCAATGAACTCCTCGACCGCGTCGAGAAGTTGCAGCAGGCCGTGAAGTTCGCCAGGGAAGAGGCGAACGGCGTCGACGTCGTCGATCAGAGGGTCGGGGACGCCGTGTTCGGCTACCTCTTCGGGTAGCCTCGAAGACTCCCCGGTCCCTTGTGACCGGGGTGCGCGAAGAGCGCAAGCTGATGCTGAAGCTTGTCGTGAATGCGCGGTTCCAGTGGAGGTTCGAGTCCTCCTCGCGGCATCAAGAGCAATCCCCTTGCCGCGGTAGCCCAACTGGCAGAGGCAGACCGCGATCAATCTCAGACTCTCGCTCCAGACTCAGTATTCGCCGTCGATCGCCGGATCGACCGGGTTCAGGCCCCAGGGCGTCGAAATGCTGGTTCAAGTCCAGTCCGCACAGCTCGATGTGCGGTGGTCCAAAGGCAGGACGCGACGACATAACGACTGACCTGGACCCTCAAGCGTGCCGGCGTGTGAACATGGGCGGCATCACAGGGCCCGGGGGCAGGCTACGCCCCCGGGTCCGCCTTCGTTTCCGCGGTCGCGCAGCCGTCGTACCGGGATTGCGTTCATAAAGAACGCGCCTTTCCCTTCGATCGTCACATCCTAGAAATACGAGCGTTCCCATCCCTCCAAGTACGCGATCTACCGTGGACACCACACCAGCCCACAGCCCGGCCACCGTCGCCCGAAGGCACACCCCGCCCTCGTCCGGACAGGAGCCCCGTGTCCCGCCCCGCCGTAACGTCCGTCCTACCGCCCTGGCTCGCCCACGCCCTCCGTGCCCAGCGTGGGCCGGTTCCGTGGAGCGCGGTCGTGCGAGGAGCTCTCGCCGCCGGGCCCCTTCTCGTCGCCGCCGTTCTTCTCGAGCGCACCTCCCTCGGCGTCGTAGCCGCCATCGCCGCCATGCTCGCCGGGATCAATGACCGGCCCGGCAGTCGGCGGGCGTCCGTCAGACGGCTCGGGGTGCCCGCGCTCGCCGGAGCCGGCGGGCTGCTCGTCGGGACGTATGCCGGCGAGCATGTCGGAGCGGTCTCGCTCAGCCTTCTCCTTACCGGCATCGGGCTTTTCGCCGGTGGTATCAGTGCCATCGGGCCTGTCGCCTCCGGCGCCGGTACGCAGTTGCTCGTCGCCTCCGCGATCGGGGCCGGGATGCCGGTTCCGGAGGCCGGATGGCTGAGGGCCCTTGCTTTCCTAGCGGGCGCCGGGTGGCTGCTGGCGCTGCGCCTCGCCCTTCCCACGCCCGGTGCCATCGCCGGTGACTTTCGGTTCGACGGGGAGCGGGATGCCGTAGCCGCCGTTTACGAGGCCGTTGCCGATCTGCTCGATGCCGTTGGGACCGACGGCGCTACCGCTCGTCGCGTCGCGCTCACCGCCGCGCTCGACCATGCGCAGGACGCCCTCGCCGGGCCCCGGTTGCGGCGTTACGCCTCCTCCTCCGCCGAGCGGCGGCTGCACGCGCAGTACGCCGCCGCCCTCCCTCTCGCAGAGGCCGCGACCGCTCTCGCCTGGGTCGGGGAGGCCGTCACCGGGCGGGCATCCGAAGGGCCCCGGCGGCTCGCCACCGCCGTACGGGAGAACATCCATACCGGGCCGCTGCCCGCACCGCACCGTTCTGCCCCCGCCCTGCGCGCCCTCGATGATGCCCTCCTGCACGCTGCCGACGCCTTCGACCAGGGGGACGGCGGTGACCTGCACACTCGCCGGCGGTCGGCCCGGGACCTGTTCCGGCTCGCCTTCGGCGCCGGCGGACGTGAGTACGGCCTGCGCGTCGCCCTGTGCTTCGGGGCCAGCGCGGCCGTGGCCCAGGCCCTGCACCACGCCCGCTGGTACGGCCAGCACGAGCACTGGTACTGGCTGCCCGCCACCGCCGTCTTCCTCGTCAAGCCCGACCTCGGGCCGCTCGCGTCCAGGGTGCTGAACCGCGCGGCGGGCACGGTCCTGGGGGCTGTCGTCTTCGCCGGGTTCGCCGCCGTACTGCCGCGGCCCGAAGGGCTGATCGCGCTCGTGGCCGTCAGCGGTGCTCTCATCCCCGTCGCCACTCGGCACTTCGCCGCCCAGACCGCGGTCGTCACCGTGCTTGTCCTTGCCCTGGTGATGGTCGGCGGGGAGCCTCAGGCCTCCGCCAGCCGGATCGGCGAGACGCTGCTGGCCTGCGCGATCGTGCTCATCGTCGGGCATCTGCCGATGCCGGGGCAGCGGGGCGGGGGAGTGCGGGCCCGGGTCGCTGCCGCGGGCGGCGCCGCGCACGCCTATCTCGCCCACGTCCTCCATGAGTCCCGCACCCCGATCAGCGCCCCCGACTCCCGCGCCACCCGCTGGACCCTCCGCCGCGAGGCCTACCGCACGCTCGCCGAGGCCCGGACCGCCATCGCGCTGGCCGCCGCCGAACTCCCCGCGCTCGCCCGGCACTCGGAGGGTGCCGACGAGGTCGTCGACACCCTGGAGCGGCTGGTGGACGCGACCACCGCCTGCGCCGTGCACCTCGACGACTCGGGACGCCTCTCGCGTCGAGACCGTGAGCAACTCGCCGAACTGCTGGACGAGTTGGAGCACAATCGCGAGCGGACGGGGCTACGGCTGCCCGAGCTGCCCCACGCCGTGTAGCGGGCGGAGGGGCCGGGATGCAGTGCTGAAGTCGGATGCAGTGCTGACGTGTTGTCCGGGTCGGCGCCCCGCAGCTTCGCTCCCGCTGCGGGGCGCCGACCGGCGCCGTCGGCCTCACTGAAGCCGTGCGACCGGGAGGGGGACCCGAGCCCGGCCGTGCCGGGACAGCGCTACTTCTGCGTCCAGACCTGGTTGGCCTGTGTACCGCCGCCGTAGCAGTCCCATATCTGCAGCTGCCCGCCATTGCCGGACCCGGCGGCGTCCAGGCACTTCCCGGACCGGGGGTTGGTGACGGTGCCGTTGGCGTTGAACTGCCACTGCTGGGCGCCGGTGCCGTTGCACGACCAGAGCTGCACCTTGGCGCCGTTGGCCGTGGAACCGGCGGCCACATCGAGGCACTTGCCGGACTGCGGGTTGACGAGGGTGCCGCCGGTCCGCGTCCACTTCTGGTTCCAGCCGGTTCCGCAGTCCCACAGCTGGACGGGGGTGCCATCGGCAGTGCCCCAGTCCTTCAGGTCCAGGCAGCGGCCGCTCTGCTGACCGGCGATCGTGCCGGGCGTACCGCCACCACCACCGCCACCGCCACCGCCGGAGCCGTTGGAGTCGTAGGAGAAGGAGTTCACGGCCAGGCCGGGGCCGCCGACCCAGGGCTCGAAGCCGAACTGCACGCTGGTCATGTACCACGCCGACGACAGATAGCCGCGGCTGAGCGAGTCGTTGGTGAAGTCCTTGATGTTCACCGTGATCGAGTTGGTGGGCTGCTGGCGGACGTAGGAGACGGTGTTCCAGGCGACGCCGCTGCCCTGACGGCCGTACCAGACGTCCCAGTTGGCGCCTTCGATCCACGCCGTTCCGACCTTGGTGCCGAAGGGTGTGGGCGATCCGGAGTGGTTGGCCCAGATCATCATCTCCTCTCCGTTGTTCTGGCCCGACGGGTTGGGGCTGGTGTCGAACCAGATGTCGTACGCGGCGTCCCACTGGCCGTCGGCGGTGGAGAAGTCGACGCTGGACTGCGGGTTGCCGAAGGCCGACACCTGCAGCGGCAGGCCGTTGCCGCTGGAGCAGTTGCCGTAGTGGCAGCCGGCGTAGATCGACGGATATGCCGCCGGTGCGCCGCTGGTGCCCACGTCGTGCCAGCCGGTGGTGACCTTGAAGCCGTCGTCCGACACGTCGATGCACTGGGGGATCGAGTCACCCCACTCGTTGTTCTGGACGACGTACTTGCCGCCCGAGACCTTCATGCTGTCGGTCTTGCCGCAGAGGGTCGTGTTCGCGGACGCCGACGAAGCGCCGGCCAGGGAGAGGGCGACCAGGAACAGGGCAGTGACGACTGCTGCGACCGCCGCAGCCTCACGGCGCGGCTTCCTGCGCGGTCTGGGCATGGGAATCCTTTCGATCGCCAGGCGGCTTCTGCGGCCCGGACGGTAGGGGTGACTCGGAGGTATGGGAGCGCTCCCATATGCGGAGCGCCGACACCGGAACCTTCCGGAAAGGAAATGCGGGGGATCGCGCCAAGACGGCTTGACAGTGCCGCCTGTGAGGCGGGACCAGTACGTGGCATGCGAGCTCGCCCAGCTCACTCACGCCGCGACACATGAAGCCAGCGAGGCTGATTGGCTGTCAAGCGGTCTGCGTACGTTCACCTTTTGAAGTCAACAGACCTGCGCTTTCGGGTCGGCGCCTCTTTGCGTCCGCCTCGGGGCCCTATGAATTCACCGGTCAAACACGGCCCTTGCCGATGCGTCCGAGCGGGGCTAGGGTGCCGTACCGGATAAGTCACTGGCTAGTAGCTACTAACTAATTCGCCCTGGTAGCCACTGGACGGTTCTGGACGGTTCTGGCGGAGAGGTCCTGGCGAACATGGCTGAAGGGGTGCCCGCGTACCGGCGCGACCGGCCACGAATGCCGGCCGCCGAGCGACGGCGCCAGATCATCGGCATAACGTCCGCACTGATCGCAGATCGCGGTTTCTGGGGGCTGTCGATGCAGGACGTGGCCGATCGGTGCGGGCTCACCGTTCCTGGTGTGCTGCGCCATGTCGGTTCCAAGACCGGTTTGCTCATCGCGGTGCTGGAGCACCGGGATGTCGAGGATGCCCGGTCGCTTCGCGCACAACTCGGTGTCGGTGAGGACGAGGTCCCGGACGAGTGGTCCGCCGGCGGCCCCGAGGGAGTCGGCCTGCGGCAGTTGTGCTCGGCGACAATGCGGCGCAATGCGGAGCAGCCGGAGATCGTACGGCTCTTCACCGTGCTCGAGGCCGAGTCATTGGCGCCGAGCCATCCGGCACACACCTATTTCGTGAAGCGGCAAAAGCAGGCGATAGCTGCCTTCGCGTCCCTGGCCGAGGATCTCAGCGACCGTCCGCAGTCGCTGGCCCGGCACATCGTGGCGATGATGGACGGTCTGCAGATCCAGTGGCTGCGCTCGCCGCAGACATTCGACCTGGTCAAGGAGTGGGAGGTCGCCGCGCAAGTACTGTTCGGCGAATCTGAGGGTGAGGAGCGTGGGCACAAGCGGATCGGCTGACCGAACCGGCCCCAGGAGGCTGCGTCACTGCAGCAACCGCCGCTCCTTCGCCGCCGCCACCGCCCCCGCCCGTGTCTCCACCCCCAACTTGCCGTAGATCCGCCCCAGATGGGTCTTCACCGTCGCCTCGCTGATGAACAGCGCCCGGGCGATCTCCCGGTTGCCGAGGCCGCGGGCCAGCTGGCCGAGGATCTCGTGTTCGCGTGCGGAGAGGGCCGGGCGCGGGCTGCGCAGCTGGGCCAGGAGGCGGTCGGCCACCGGCGCCGACAGGGCCGTACGGCCGGATGCGGCGCTGTGGATCGCCGTGAAGAGTTCGTCGGGGCGTTCCGCCTTCAGCAGATACCCCGTGGCGCCCGCCTCGATGGCGCGGGTGATGTCGGCGTCCGTGTCGAACATCGTCAGCACCAGGACGCGGGGCGCCACTTCACCGACCGCCGTGAGATGACGAGTCGCCGTCACTCCGTCCATGCCCTCGCCGAGCTGGAGGTCCATCAGTACGACGTCGGGGTGCAGGCGTGCCGCCATGGCGAGTGCCTCCTCGCCGCTGCCCGCCTCGCCGACCACCTCGATGCCGTCGGCGCTCGACAGCAGGGCGCGCAGGCCGGCCCGTACCACCGCGTGATCGTCGCAGAGGAGGAGACGGACGGGCGTACTGCCGTGCGTGCTCAAGAGACCTTCTCCTTCGGGGTGTTGACCGCCGACGGGATCGCCGCCGACACCACCGTGCCCTCCCCCGGCGTCGACTCCACGGTGAGGGTGCCACCCGACTGCCGGGCCCGGATGCGCATCGCCGGCAGCCCGTGGCCGCGGGTCCGGTCCGGTGCCGTGGGGGACGCGGTCGCATCGAACCCCCGCCCGTTGTCCGCCACATCCAGCGAGATCTGGTCGTCCAGGCAGGTCAGGGTCAGCGCGGCCCGGGTCGCGGCGGCATGTTCGCGTACGTTGGCCAGGGCGCCCTGGGCGATGCGCAGGAGGGCAGCCTCTACCCGCTCCGGGAGCCGGCCCGGGTCGCCGTCGAGCCGGAACTCCACCGTCAGACCTGGACCGCTCTCCCGCTCGGCGAGCAGACGCAGCGCCGCCGGCAGGGACTGCTCCGCCAGATCGGCCGGTGCCAGGTCGTGGACGAAACGGCGGGCCTCGGCGAGGCCGCGGGAGGTGATGCCGGCTGCCTTGTGGAGGTGCGCTCGGGCCGCCTCCGGGTCCGTCGCCCATACCCGCTCGGCGGCCTGCAGCAGCATCTGCTGGCTGGACAGGCCCTGCGCGAGGGTGTCGTGGATCTCGGTGGACAGGCGTTGCCGTTCCGCCAGGACGCCCGCCCGGCGTTCGGTGGCCGCGAGGTCGCGGCGGGTGCGGACCAGGTCGTCGATCAGTACGCGCTGCCGGGCCGCCTGGCGTTGCAGATGGACGAAGACGGCCGTGGCGACCGCGGCCACCGCGATCGGGGCCACGACCATGTTCGGGTTCAACATGCCCTGCGCCACCCGCACTTCGGACACCACGACCAGCGCCGTGAGTACGGCGGCCAGCGGCACCGCGATGCGTGGTGGAAGGGCGTACAGCCCGGCGAACAGCAGCGGCATCGCGCACCAGGTGGCGCTCGGCGCGAGGGCGAGCAGGGCGGTCCAGACCGCGGAGACCGACCCCAGCCAGACCAGGTGCCGGGTGGTGGGCGGGGTCCCGGCGCGCGGGGGTGGGGCCAGGAAGTGGCCGAGGACGTAGACCAGAAAGAACGCCGCGAACAGCGCCAACACCCATCCGGTACGTGCCCCGCCCTGGTCGCGGGACAGGAAGCGCGCGAAGGAGGAGCACAACAGCAGGAAGAACGCGGCATGCACGACCGCGGTCAGCCGGCGCTCGTCCGGATCGGTGGTGTTGTCCATGCTCCGTGTCTAACGCGGCTCCCTTCGGTTCGCATCAACCGATCGGCTGACATCGCGATCGCCCGAACCTCCCGCGCAACCGGGCCTGTCGGCCGAGCCGGACACCGTGCTGCCGCCCCGAGGCTTGCAGCAGTCCCGCCCCACCGCCTCGGAAAGGCAATGACCCCATGCCCGCCAAGAACCTCACCGCCAACCGCGCCGCCCTCACCCACCGCATCACCTACGCCCTGCGCCACCCCGACCGCGTGCCCCGCCATCTGGCCCGCGCCGCCCGGGACCTGTGGCTGAGCCACCGCCACCCGGACCACATCTCCTACTACCGCGCCGTGATGCGCTCCGACACCCGCGCCGACCCGGACGCGGCGGTCGGCAGCCGCAACCGGGAGCGCTGGCTGGCGCTGGGAGCCATGCAGTTCGACTACCTCGTCGGCCATGGACTGCGGCCCGAGCACCGCATGCTGGAGATCGGCTGCGGCAATCTGCGCGGCGGCTGGCGGTTCATCCGGCACCTGGAGCCCGGGCACTACTACGGCATCGACATCTCGCCGGACATCCTCGTCGCCGCGCAGGACACGGTCGTGGAGATGGGGCTGGAGAAGCGGCTGCCCACCCTCACACCGGTACGCGATCTGACGCTGCGCTTCCTGCCCGACGCCCAATTCGACGTCGTACACGCGCACAGCGTCTTCTCGCACTCCCCGCTCCCCGTCATCGAGGAATGCCTGGCAGGCGTTGGGCGGGTGCTCGCACCGGGCGGCTGGTTCGACTTCACCTTCGACCGCACGGAGGGCGAGGAACACCACGTGCTGCGGGAGGACTTCTACTACCGCACCGGGACGCTCGTCGCGCTGGCCGAGAAGCACGGGCTGCGGGCCCGGTTCATGGACGACTGGGAGGAACTCCCGCACGGGCAGTCGAAGATCCGGGTGACCGCGGGGTGAACTCCCGGGCGCTCCACCGAAATTCGTACGACAGTTCCTGTCCCGCGCCGCACACTGGTGCCTTCGTGCCCCAGTCCAAGGAGAGGATCATGCCCAGACTCCCGCACCTGGTCGGTACCACCACGGCCGCCGTCGCCTTAGCAGTGCTCGCAACCGCTCCTGCGTCCGCAGACGAGCTGACTGTGTCCCAGCCCCGCATCGTCGCCCACTTCGACCTCGCCGCAGGGCAGTCGCCCGAGAACATCACCGTCGAGCCCGACGGCTCCGCCGACCTGACCTTCGCCTCCGCCCGGCAGGTCGCCCATGTCACCCGGGACGGGAAGACGTCGATCCGTGCGACCCTGCCCGACGAGCCGAACCCGAACACCCCCGTCCTGAAGGCCGCGACCGTCTTCGGCATCGCCCGCGCCCACGACGGCACGCTCTACGTCGACTACGCCACCGGCACCGGAAAGACCGGCATCTGGCGCATCGCACCCGACGGCGGCGCGCCCCGGCAGATCGCGCAACTGCCGACCACCGCACTGCCCAACGGCCTCGCCCTCGACGAGCGCCACGGCGTGCTCTACGCCGCCGACTCGGCGCAGGGCATCGTGTGGCGGGTTCCGCAGGCCGGGGGCACGCCGACCGTGTGGGCCAAGGACACCGCCCTCGACCCGGTCCCCGTCACGGGCGCCGGCTTCGGTGCCAACGGTGTGAAGGTCCACGGCGGTGCCGTATGGGTGTCCAACAGCGACCGGGGCACACTGCTGCGCATTCCCGTACGGCCGAACGGCTCCGCGGGCGCGGTGGAGACCCGGGCCACCGGGCTCGACCACATCGACGACTTCACGTTCGCCGAACCGTACGGCGACACCGTCCTCGCGGCCCTGATCGGCGACAGCGAGGTCGTCGAGGTGCGACCGGACGGCACCCACTCCGTCGTCCTCACGCAGGGCGACGGGCTGTCCAACCCGACCTCCCTGGCCGTGTGCGGCAGCACGGTCTACGTCAACAGCGCCGCGTACTTCACCCAGCAGGACCCGAACCTGCTCCTCGCCCATCTGGACGACTAGCGAGCCCTGCGGCGGGGCGTGCTCTCCTGGGGCGCGCCCTGCCGGCGCCGTCACTGCCCCAGCCGCACCCACACCGGCGCATGGTCCGACCCCGGCTTCCCCCGTCGGTCCGCCGGATCCGGTCCCACCGACGGCAGCCGCAGCGTCCCGTCGCCCGGAAGGCCCGTCCCCGCCGCCGACACCCGCCGGACCAGGCGGTGGCTGACCAGGATGTGGTCGATCAGTTCGCGGCGCCCGGAGTTGACGCGGGAGTAGCGCTGCTCGGCGGGGATCAGCGGGGCCACGTCCCACAGCCGTTCCGCATCGCCCTGGTCGGGCCGGTCGTAGCCCGGTGTGCCGATCTCCGAGCCGGGCGGGCCGAGCAGGATCTGGGTGGTCGCCGCCTGCACCTCGTCGTTCATGTCACCCAGTACGGCGACGTCCCGTTCGCGGCCGTCCCCGGCCAGCAGGTCGCCGGCCAGCGCCCGCAGGGTCGTCGCCTCGGCGGCCCGCCGGTAGAGGGCGTAGGCGCCGTAGCGGGCCCGTTCGCCCTCGTCATGGGGGAAGAAACGGTTTCCCGGATACGTCAGCAGCTTCGACTTGAGGTGGGCCACGGCCACCCGCAGCGGGCCGAAGTCCGTCGCGACCTCGACCGCCAGGAAGCCGCGCCCCGCCGCCGACACCTGCGCACCCGAGTCGTCCTCCTGCACGGGCCGCAGCTTCGCCGGGAACGCGTTCGTGTCGGCCACCACCTCCACCGCCGTACGGCTGAGGAAGCCGACCCGGATGCCCCGGCCGTCCGGGTGCCCGGACAGCGCGACATGCCAGTCGCCGTCCAGCATGCCGACCAGGTCGTCCAGCGCCTCGGGTTCGCCGACCTCCTGCACGCCGAGCAGTGCCGGGTCGAGCTCCGTGATCACGGCGGCGAGGGAGGCGAGCTTCGTCTCGTAGGCGGCCTTGTCCTTGGGCCCGAAGGGGCTGCCGGGCCGGTACAGGTTCTCCAGGTTCCAGGTGCCGAGGAGCATGCCGGGCCCCTTTCAGAAGCCGTGCGGCGAGCTGTGGTGAGGACAGGGTCCCCGAGACCGGCCGTTTCCGCGACCGGGCGGGACAGGATGTGCGGTTCGGCTCACGCCGCCGGACGACCGCGTCGTACGTTGGCGGCATGACCGACTCTCCCGCCGACCTCGTCATCACCGGATGCACCGTCCTCGTGCACGACGACCAAGAACGGGTCGGTTTCCAGGAGGACGCCGCCGTCGTCGTACGGGACGGGGCCGTCGAATCGGTGACGGCCGCCTCCGCGGTGGAGCACCTCGCCGCGACCGAGCGCATCGACGCGCGCGGCCAGATCGCCATGCCCGGCCTGATCAACTGCCACACCCATGCGCCGATGGTCGCGCTGCGCGGCGTCGCCGAGGACCTGCCCACCGAGGAGTGGTTCAACGACGTCGTCTGGCCCGTCGAGTCCAACCTCACCGAAAAGGATGTGGAGTTGGGCGCGCGGCTCGCCTGCGCCGAGATGATCCGCGGCGGCGTCACCTGCTTCGCGGACCACTACTTCGCCATGGACGCGGTCGCCGCCGTCGTCGAGGAGTGCGGCATCCGGGCCCACCTCGGGCAGGCGTACTTCTCCTCCCAGGGCCCTCAAGGCCGGGAGAAATCCCTGGAGTTCGCGCTACGACACCGGGACGGCGCCGGCGGCCGCATCACCACCGCCCTCGCCCCGCACGCGCCCTACACCGTCGACGACGCCGACCTCACCGCCACCGCCGAACTCGCCCGCAAACACGGCCTGCCCGTCCACATCCACGCCGCCGAGAACCGCGACCAGACCGAGGTCAGCCTCGACCGCCACGGCGTCACCCCGATCGAGGTCCTGCAGCGTACCGGCATCCTCGACACCGACGTCCTGATCGCGCACGGCACCGGCATCGTCGAGCGCGACCTGCCCGTCCTCGAAAGCGCCACCGGCCGCGTCTCCGTCGCCACCGCGCCCCGCGGCTACCTCAAATTCGCCTGGCCCACCACCACTCCGGTCCGCGCCCTGCACGACATCGGCGTCCCCGTCGGGCTCGCCACGGACGGTGCCGCCTCCAACAACTCCCTGGACGTGTGGGAGTCGATGGCGCTCACCGCCCTCATCCAGAAGCAGACCACCGGCGACCCGCGCTGGCTGACCTCCCGTCAAGCCCTGCACCACGCAACGCTGCAGAGCGCCCGGGCGGTCGGCCTCGGCGGCACCCTCGGCGCCCTCGCCCCCGGCCGGCGGGCGGACATCGTCCTCGTCGACCTCACCGGCCCGCACACCCAGCCCGTCCACGACCTCGCCGCCACCCTCGTGCACAGCGCCCGCTCCTCCGACGTACGGACGACGATCGTCGACGGGCGGGTACTGATGCGGGACCGGCAGCTGCTCACCCTCGATGTCCCGACGGTCGTACGGGAGTTGGGGGAGCGGATGCCCGCACTCCTCGACCGCGGCCATGGCCGCCGGATCCAGGATTACAAGACCTAGAAACCAGCCCTGAACAAGCGCTTTGGCGCCAACCACTGGTGACCGGGCAGTCGCACTGAGTGGTTTCACGCTACACAGGAAGGCCGGGACGTACTCGTCTGAGGGAGGTCGGCCGGTGGAGCTCTCGATCGATGTAGCGGTGCTGCTCGCTGTTGTCATCTTCGTGCGAGCACGCCGCAAGCCGCTGGCCCGAAGCCGTTCCGACGCGTGGCTGACCGTCTTTCTCGCCCTGGCCTTCGGCGTGCTGATCGCCCCGACCACCTTCGGCCAGGGCGTCTTCCACGTCGTCGGTCAACTCGCCCAGGGGATAACGCAGTCGACGAACCCCTGAGCCCCGGCCCCCTACGCTGAACCCCATGGATCCCGCCGACGGCCTCCTCGACCACCCCTACGACGTCTACCGGCGGCTGCGCGACACCGCGCCCGTGCACCGCATCGCCGGACCGGACGGTACCCCCGCGTGGCTCGTCACCCGCTACGACGACGTACGGGCGGCCCTCGCCGACCCACGGCTCTCGCTCGACAAACGGCATGCCACCGCGGGCACCTACAAGGGCTTCTCCCTGCCGCCCGCGCTCGACGCCAATCTCCTCAACATGGACCCGCCCGACCACACCCGCATCCGCCGCCTGGTCGGCCGCGCCTTCACCACCCGCCGCATCGAGCAGCTCCGCACACCGATCCGCCGCACCGCCGACCGACTCCTCGACGCGCTCGGCCCGCACGGCACCGCAGACCTGATCGCCGCCTACGCCGCGCCCCTGCCCATCATCGTCATCTGCGACCTGCTCGGCATCCCGGACCAGCACCGCCTCGACTTCCGCGTCTGGACCGACACCCTCGTCGCCCCGGATCCGGCTGCGCGCCCCGAGGCTGCCAAGGAAGCGGTGGTGGCCATGCTCGGCTACTTCACCCGGCTCCTCGCGGACAAGCGCAGCCACCCCGCCGACGACCTGCTCTCCGACCTGATCGCCGTGCGCGAGGAGGGCGACCGGCTCAGTGAGGACGAGCTGATGTCCCTCGCCTTCCTCATCCTCTTCGCCGGCTACGAGAACACGGCCCAGCTCATCGGCAACGCCGTGCTCGCCCTGCTGCAACACCCCGAGCAGCTGGCCGACCTGCGCAAGGACATGACCCAACTCCCCGCCGCAGTACAGGAGTTCCTGCGCTACGAAGGCCCCGCGCTGCTCGCCATCCGGCGCTTCCCCGTCGAGGACGTGACCATCGGCGGCGTCACCGTCCCCGCCGGCGAAACGGTCTGGGTGTCCCCGGCCGCCGCCCACCGCGACCCCGCCCGCTTCCCCGACCCGGACCGCCTCGACCTGACCCGCGACGCCTCCGGCCACCTCGCCCTCGGCCACGGCATCCACTACTGCCTGGGCGCACCGCTGGCCCGCGCGGAGACCGAGATCGCTCTGGCCGCCCTCCTGGAGCGCTTCCCCGAACTCGCGCTCGCGGACGGAGACCTGCGGTGGCGCCGCTCCCTGCGCGCTCGCGGACTGACGGCGCTCCCGGTGACGTACTGAACTCTCGGAAACCGGAAGACCTGCGGAAGACCTCAGAACACGCCGCCCCCGGCACCGACGTTCTGCCCCGTCACCCAGCGAGCCTGAGGGCCGGCGAGGAACACGGCCACGTCCGCCACATCACCCGGCGCGCCGACCCTGCCGAACGGCGACATGCCGGCCGCCACCTCGCGGTCCCGGTCCGGCAGCAGGTCGGTGTCGGTGAAGCCGGGTGAGATGGCGTTCACGGTGATGCCCCGGGGGCCCACTTCCCTCGACAGCACCCGTACGAACTGCTCGACCGCCCCTTTGCTGCCCAGATAGAGAGACGTATCCGTGAAGAACATCTTCGTCCCGCCGGTGGACGTGACGATGATCCGGCCACCGTCCCGCAGCCGGCGTGCGGCCTCGCGCAGCGTGAAGAACACGCCCTTGGTATTGGTGTCGAAGATCCGGTCGTAGTCCTCCTCCGTGCACTCCGCCAGCGGCTTGACGAGCGCGTCGGCGGCGTTGGCGACCACGATGTCCGGGGAGCCGAGTGCCTTCTCCGCCTCGTCGAACAGGCGCAGGACCTCGGCCGGGCGGGACAGGTCCGCCCCGATCGCGACCGCGGTGCCGCCCTCCTCGGTGATCGCCCGCACCGTCTCGCGGGCCCGGTCCTCGCTGTTGACGTATCCGACCGCGACCGCCGCGCCGTTCGCGGCGAGCCCGGCGGCGATCGCGCGGCCGATGCCCCTGGAGGCTCCGGTCACGATCGCGGTCTTGCCCTCAAGCCTTCCTTCAAGCCTTCCTGCAATTCGATCAGGCACGGTCCGGCTCCTCCCGGCATCTTCCGTCGACAATCTTCCGCGGCAGCGATGAGTTCCGCCCTCACCTCCAGTCACTACCCGGAACGGACCGTTTAACAGAAGGGGCACAGGAGGGGCCATGTCGCTTCCGGAGATCGTCTCGCGCGAGCAGTGGCGTGCCGCACGCGAGGAACTGCTCGCCAAGGAGAAGGCGGCCACGCGCGCGCGTGATGCGCTCAATGCCGAGCGGCGCAGGCTGCCTATGGTCGAGGTGCACAAGGAGTACGTCTTCGAGGGCGGCGACGGAAAGGCCACCCTGCCCGACCTGTTCGAGGGGCGGCCCCAGCTTGTCGTCTACCACTTCATGTTCGCGCCCGAGTGGGACGCCGGCTGCCGCAGCTGCTCGGGCTTTCTCGACCAGATCGGGCATCTGGCGCATCTGAGGGCACGGGGGACGACCTTCGCGGCCGTCTCCCGGGCCCCGTACACGAAGATCCTGCCGTTCAAGGCACGGATGGGGTGGACGGTGCCCTGGCACTCCTCGTACGGCAGCGACTTCAACCGCGACTTCGGCGTGACCCTGGAGCACGAGGGGGAGTGGGTCGAGCGGCCCGGCGTCAGCTGTTTCCTGCGGGACGGGGAGCGGGTCTTCCACACCTACTCGACGTACGAGCGCGGTCTGGACGGGCTCGGCTCGACCACCAGCTTCCTGGACCTGACCGCGCTGGGCCGGCAGGAGGAGTGGGAGGAGCCCAAGGGGCGCGCGTCCTCGCTCGGGGCGCCCGCGGGCAGCGAGCGGGTCCGGTATCACGACGAGTACGAGGAATGAAACAGAAAGTAGTCGATATGTGGCGGGGATCTTCACTAAGTGACCGGATCCTCACACTCCGCGGTGAACGAGTGTCAACTACGTCTCAGTCCGGCAACTGAGCGAGGCGTTCGGCCCCTGGAAGGCGTTAACTCCTACAAGTACGACGCTTTCTGGAGGTGCAGGATGGTGAACGGGCGAACAGTGCTCGAACGCTTTCCCGCGGGCGGGCCGCGGGGATCGTGGCCGGCGGAGGAGTTCGCGCATGCGCGGCGCCTGGAAGGGCTGGCCGCCGAGGTCGTCATGGACCTTGCGACGGACGCGTTCCTGGTAGTGGTCCGCAGCGAGGCGACCGCCGACGCGGTCGCCTGACCGGTCCGCAGCGGCGTCGGCTCATCCCGCCTTCGGCACCGGCGCCGTGAACTGCTCGGCCTGGAGCGAGTACAGCTCCGCGTAGATACCGCCGCTCGCCAGCAGCTCGTCCGGGGTGCCGGACTCCGCGAGGCGGCCCTGGTCGAGAACGTGCACCAGGTCCGCGTGGCGCACCGACGCCAGCCGGTGGGTGATCAGGACGACGGTCTGCCCGGCCGAGGCCAGGGCACGGATCTTCTCGAAGACCTCCAGCTCGGCCCGCGCGTCCAAGGCCGCCGTCGGCTCGTCCACGACCAGGATCCGGCCGCGCCGGTAGGCGGCCCGCGCAACGCCGAGCCGCTGCCACTGACCGCCGGACAGCTCGTGGCCGCCGCTGAACTGGCGGGCCAGCAGGGTGTCCAGGCCGCGCGGCAGATCGGCCACCACGTCCTCGGCGCCGGCCTCGGCGAGCGCGGTGGTCATGCGCTCCTCGGTGAGGGGTGCCGAGGAGCGGCCGATGGCCACGTTGACCCGGGCCGTGAACGGCCAGCGCTTGAAGTCCTGGGCCACCATCGCGACCCGTTCGGCGAGCTGGTGCCGGTCCGCGGTCGCCGCGTCGACACCGTCCCACAGGATCCGGCCCCCGTCCGGCTTGTACAGGCCCGCGAGCAGCTTGATCAGGGTTGTCTTGCCGGAGCCGTTCTCACCGACCAGCGCCACGATCCGGCCCAACGGGAGGGTGAGCGTGACATCGTCGAGAGCGGGACGGGCGGACTCGCCCGGGTAGCTGAACGTGACGTTCTCGAAGCGGATCTCCCGCGGGTCCTCGGGCAGCGGGGCCCCGCCGACCGGGATCGCCCGCTCGGCCGCCTCGACGTACAGCTTCTGCAGATCGCCCACGAACAGGGCGTCCTCGTGGAGCGAGTTGACCGCCACGACCAGGTTGTCCAGGCTCGACGAGCCCGTCCGGATCGCGATCACCGCCGTACCCGCCACGGACAGCGCCATCGCCCCGGCGAGCAGCAGCCCGCCGAGCGTCGCATACGTCGCCACGTTCGCCAGGCCCGTCCAGGCCGCCGCGATCAGCCCGGTGCGCGCCGCCAGCCGGGCCAGCCGCGCCTGCTCGGCCTCCGCCGTCTCCGACATGGCGTGATAGTGCCGCAGCAGAAAGGGGCCGACACCGTGCACCCGGATCTCGGGCGCCGCGGCCGGTTCGGTGAGCAGGCCGCTGAGCAGATAGCCGGCCCGGGCGTGCTGCACCCAGGTGTGCCAGGACTCGTAGCGCCGCCGGGCGTTCGTCAGCGCGCTCCACGCGGTCGGCAGCGTCATCGTCGCGAGCAGCGGGAGCAGCACGGGGTGCAGCACGGTCAGCACGCCCGCCGCCGCGATCAGCGAGATCAGCGCGCTCACCACGCGCGTGGAGTACGAGATCATCCGCCGCGCCGATCCGGCGCCGTACTGCGCGGTGTCCAGCAGCTTGTGGAAGGCGTGGTCCTCGATCGCGGCCAGCTCCACGGCCGCCGCCCGCTCCAGATACAGCTCGGTCGCGACCCGCTCCACCTTGGGCTCAAGGCGTCCGGTCGCATACGTCGACGCACCCCTGAGCACCGCTCCGAGCAGGGCCACGGCGGCCATGGCGGCCAGCACCGGGACGGCATCGCGCAGCCGGTCCCCGATCGAACCGCCGCTGATCAGCCGCCCCAGCACGCTGTTCATGGCCAGCAGGCTCACCGCCTGCGCCGCACCCCGGCCCACCTCGGCCGCCAGCACGATCCGCGCCGCCCGCCGGTCGGCCTGCCAGGCCAGCCGGAAACTCGACCCCAGCAGGGCCGGCAGCCGCGTCACCATCGCCCGGAAGTTCAGCTCCAGAAACGCGTCCCGGTGCTGGTTCCAGCCCAAGTCGTAGCGCAACGGCCCGCCGAAGAGCAGCCGTTCCGACTCGGACACCTCGGGCGTGCCCTCGCCGCGCCCCTTGTCCCGCCCACCCGAGCGCTGTGCTTTCCCCCGCCCACCCGAGCGCTGTGCTTTCCCCCGCCCACCCGAGCCCTGCGTCTTCTCCCGCCCACCCGAGCCCTGTGATTCCGCCACCGTCGGCCTCCCCCGATCCACGTCGACGAACGGCCACTATCTCGGGGCCGGGTCCTTCGGGGGAGAGCGCATGTCGGAGAGGGGCGAGCGCGCGGGCGTACGCCCTGCAAGGACGCGATGTTTACGCAATCACGGCGGTCATGCGACGGCCGGCCGTGACCACGTCGGGGTCGTCCCCGTCACCCGGCACAGCGCCAGGTACAGCGGGATCGGCGGGGTGTAGGGGAGTGTGCCGGCCGGCCGGTGGATGAGGTCGGGGACCGCCGGGGCGTCCGGAACTAGCGCCCCGGCGGCGTACTGCGCGGGCGTCGGCCACTCGAGTGCGTAGTCGGAGTCGGACGGGACGAGCCACCACCAGTGCGCCGCATCGGCGTACACGCACCCCACGCGCGGCAGCCGGGACAGCACCGGCGGGCCGAAGCGGGCGGGTATCGCCACCGCGTCGCAGCCCATCGGGGCCGTCATACCGTCCGGCACGGGCAGCCGCCGGGGCGTGCCCGGCGTGTGCAGTCCGCGCCGGAGGCGGACCAGCGTGTCCAGGCTCAGCACCCGGCCGCCGGACGCAGCCCTCACCGCCATGCGGCCCCCGTCCCGTGGTGCCCCTGCCGTGTGTCCCGACCGTGTGCCGCGGCCGCCTCGTCCTCGTCGCCCGAACCGCCTGCCGGGCCCGGCTTGGGCCTGGCTCCCCAGCCCAGGTCGTTGCAGGGCCCGCAGTCATGGTGGGGACCGGCCGGGAGCACAGCCTTGCGCGGCAGCTCCGCCCAGACCAGCAGCCCCGGACCGTGCTCATGGGCGCCCCATGCGTCGCAGAGCGCGTCGATGAGGAGCAATCCCCTCCCGTGCTCCTCCTCCGGTCGCGCCCGCGACGCATGGGGCGCGCCCGGAGAGCAGCCCTCGTCACGTACGGCTATGCGCACCAGTTCGTCGCCGTCGTGCAGCTCGCAGACGATGTGGCTGCTCGCCGTGTGCACAAGGGCGTTGGTGACCAGCTCGGAGATGACCAGAGCCGCGGTGTCGCAGATGTCCTCGCACACCGACCAGACGTTCAGCCGGGCCCTCGTCAGACGTCTGGCCTGCGCGGGAGAAGCCGGGTGTGCGGCCAGCTCGAAGCGGAACCGGCGCTCGGCAACGGCCCCGTCAGGGCGTGCACCAAGGCTGTGGGGGCGGCCTTCGGCGGCGTCTGTTCCTAAGGGCGCGGACGGAATCACGCTTGCCACTATCGCCCCGGCGTGAACACTTGGCAAGTGTCACTCTGAAATTTGCAGAGTGCCTGTGACGTTGTGGAAGGCCGTGGCACACTGCTCGCAACAGCACGTCAAGCGGCGCCAGTTGGGATCAACGAAGACCCGTACGAAACCGTACAGATCTTCGAATAGGTCTTCGAATGGCGCCGTATGGCTGTCAGCATGCTTTTTTGGATTCTCAGCGGCCACGGGAGGTGGAGGGTGAGCGAACCGCGGTCCGCGCCGACGGTCGGTCAAGTCGTCCTCGGCCGCCGTCTGTTGGACCTGCGGGAGCACGCCGGCCTCAAGCGCGAGGAAGCCGCCCGCGTCCTCCGTGTCGCCCCCGCCACCGTCCGCCGCATGGAGATGGCCGAGGTCGCCCTCAAAATCCCGTACCTCCAGCTGCTCCTGAAGTCCTACGGCGTCTCCGACGAGGAGGCCGAGGTCTTCGTGCGGCTGGCCGAGGAGGCCAACAAGCCCGGCTGGTGGCAGCGGTTTCACGACATCCTGCCCGGCTGGTTCTCCATGTACGTCAGCCTCGAGGGCGCCGCGAGCCTCATCCGCTCCTACGACCCCCACTTCGTCCCCGGCCTGCTGCAGACCGAGGACTACGCCCGCGGAGTCCTGCGGTCGGGCGCGATCGGCCAGACCAGCCCCGACGACATCGAGCGCCATGTCGCCCTGCGCATACAACGCCAGGAACTGCTCACCCGTCAGGACGCGCCGCGCTTCTGGGCCGTCATGGACGAGACCGCGCTGCGCCGCCCGGTCGGCGGCCCGGAGGTGATGCGTGCCCAGATCGACAGACTGCTCGAGGCCACGAAGCTGCCCAACGTGACCGTGCAGGTCGCGCCCTTCGCGGGCGGGCCGCACCCCGGCACGTACGGGCCCTACGTGCTGTTCCGATTTGCCATGTCAGAACTGCCGGACATGGTCTACAGCGAGTACCTGACCGGCGCCGTCTATCTCGACGCGCGCGCCGAGGTGGCGGCCCACCTCGAGGTCATGGACCGCATGGCGGCGCAGGCCGCTACGGCACATCGCACGAAGGAGATCCTCGAGGATCTCCGCAAGGAGCTGTGAATGGATCGCATCAAGCCGCGCAAACACGTCTACAACGGCATGCCCGCGCGGGAGTTGGGCAGCGAGGGCTGGCTCAAGCCGTGGAGCGGCGGCAACGGCGGCAACTGCCTGGAGGCGATGAAGCTCGCCGACGGCCGGATCGCCGTCCGCCAGTCCACCGACCCGGACGGGCCGGCGCTGATCTACACCACCGACGAGATGACGGCGTTCATCGAGGGTGCCAAGGCGGGGGAGGCGGACTTCCTGCTGTCATGACGTGTTGTCGTTTTAAAGTGATGAATCGTCAATTAATGGTTGGGATCGACACCGGCCCGCCGCTGTCCGCCTGCGGCGGCAGCACCCCGCACAGTGCCTCCAACGCCGCCCCGTACGCATGCTCGGAGGGCGTCGCGTACCCCACGACCAGACCGTCCTGGGCCGCCATGTCCGTTGTCGGGTGCCGGAATTCGGCCAGCCCGTCCAGTGCGATGCCCTGCCAGGCGGCGGCTTTGACGGCGGACCGTTCCGTGCCGGGTGGCAGTCGCAGCACCGCGTGCAGCCCCGCCGCGACCCCGGTGACCTCGATGTGCGGGGCGTGCGCGGCGAGCGCCGCGACGAGGCGGTCGCGGCGGCTCCGGTAGCGCTGCCGCATGCGCCGCACATGACGGTCGTACGAGCCGGAGACGATGAAGTCGGCAAGGCTCAGCTGGTCGAGGACGCTCGCCCACGCCTCGCGCTCGCCCTTGGCCGCCAGCACGCCGTCGACGTACCGCCCGGGCAGCACCATCCAGCCCAGCCGCACGGCCGGCGAAAGGCTCTTGCTGACCGAGCCGAGGAGGATCACCCGCTCGGGGTCCAGCCCCTGGACCGCCCCGACGGGCCTGCGGTCGTAACGGAACTCCCCGTCGTAGTCGTCCTCCACCACCACCCCGCCACGCGCGCGTGCCCAGTCGACCACCGCGGCCCGGCGCTCCGCGTGCAGCGGTCCCCCGGTCGGGAACTGGTGCGCGGGCGTGAGCAGGACGGCCCGCTCCCGCGCCAACCGGTCGACGCGTGCGCCCTGTTCGTCCAGGGGGAGCGGTACGGTCCGCACGCCCGCGGCCGTGAGCAGCTCCCGGTGGAACGGCAGCCCGTACGCCTCCACGGCCAGCGGCCCGGTCAGAACCCGGTCCCGGCCGCCGAAGAGCAGCCGCAGTCCGTGCGCGAAACCGGAGCAGATCACGATCCGGTCCGGCTCGGTGCGTACACCACGCGCGCGTGCCAGATACTCCGTGAGCGCCTCCCTCAGCTCGATCCGGCCGGCGGGATCACCGGGACCGAACACCTCGTTGGGCGCCTGCTGCAGGGCCCGCCGATAGGACGCGAGCCAGGCCGCACGGGGGAACGCGGACGCGTCCGGGGTGCCCTGGCGCAGATCGTGGCGAGGGCCACGGGCGCGTGGAGGTGACTTTCTCGGTGCCCGCTCCGCATGGCGCAGAGGTTCGGCACGGTCTGCCACCCGGGTGCCCGAGCCCTGACGGGCGGTCAGCCAGCCCTCCGCGACGAGTTCCGCGTACGCGTCGGCCACCGTGTTGCGGGCGACACCGAGGTCGGCGGCGAGCGAGCGATACGGGGGCAGCCGGGTGCCGGGAGCGAGCCGCCCATCGCGTACGGCCTCGCGCAACGCCCCGATGAGCGCGGCACGCCGCCCCCCTGCCTCGGCCAGCTCGAGATGCAGGTCCGCCCCGATCCGCTCAGCGGAATTGACCCATGTTTTCGCCATGAAAATGCACCCTAACGTGGGTCTTTCTACTGCGTAGGTTGAAGCACATGACGACGAACACGGTGAACACGACGAGCACGACGGACATCCCCGTAGCCGCGGCTGTGGCCGAAAAGACCCGCCTGGACTTCGCGAAGTCCGCCCCGAAGGTCTTCCGCGCCCTCATCGGCTTCGACGCCGCCGCCCGCGAGGGCCTCGACCCGGCCCTCGTGGAACTGATCCAGATCCGCGCCTCGCACCTCAACCACTGCGCCTACTGCCTGCACATGCACACGGGCGACGCCCGCAAGGCCGGCGAGAGCGAGGACCGGCTGCACATGGTGGCCGTCTGGCGCGAGGCCCGCCACTTCTTCACCGAGCGGGAACAGGCCGCTCTCGCCCTCACGGAGGCGGTGACGCTGGTGGCCGACGGCGGCGTCCCGGACGAGGTCTACGCGCAGGCCACGGCCCACTTCGACGAGCAGGAACTGGCCCATGTGCTCGCCCTGATCCTCACGATCAACACCTGGAACCGGGTGGCGATCTCGACGGGCAAGGTGGCGGGTACGGACGAGCGGCGCCGTCAGGACGGGCCGACGGTTTCTACACCGTCATCGGGCGGTCGTACGGCCCAATAGGCGCCGGGAGCTGCGAACTCCCCGTCAGATAACGGTCGACGGCCGCCGCCACCGCCCGCCCCTCCGCTATCGCCCACACGATCAGCGACTGCCCCCGTGCGGCGTCCCCGGCCGCGAACACGCCGGGCACGTTCGTCGCGAACCCGGCGTCCCGGGTGATCGTCCCGCGAGGCTCCATCGACAGCCCCAGCTGGTCGACGAGCCCGTCCTCCCGGTCGGGTCCGGAGAAACCGAGCGCGAGCAGCACGAGGTCGGCGGGGAGCGTCCGCCCGGTGCCCGGCAGCGCGCGGCGCGCCGCGTCCACCTCGACCAGGTGCAGCGACCGCACATGCCCGCTCTCGTCGCCGGTGAAGCGGAGCGTGGACGCAGCGAACAGCCGCGCGTCCGCGTCCGCCGCCGGCGCCGTCTCCAGATCCCGGGCCTCCTCGTGCGCGGCCGACAGCCGGTAGATCTTCGGGTACGTCGGCCAGGGCTCGGCGTCCTCGTCGCGCTCGGCGCCGGGCTGGGCGTAGATGTCCAACTGCGTGACGGACGCGGCCCCTTCACGCACCGCGGTCCCCAGACAGTCCGCCCCCGTGTCACCGCCGCCGACGATGACGACGTGCTTCCCGGCGGCGGACATGGGGGAGGACTCCAGGTCCCCTTCACGCACCCGGTTGGACAGCGGCAGATACTCCATCGCCTGCTGTATCCCGGCCAACTCCCGCCCTGGTACGGGTAGTTCGCGCCACGCGGTTGCCCCCGTCGCGACCACCACGGCGTCGTACCGCGCCCGCAGGTCCGCCGCCCCGATGTCCCGCCCGACCGCCGTCGACGTACGGAACTTGGTCCCCTCGGCCCGCATCTGCTCCAGCCGCCGGTCGAGATGGTGCTTCTCCATCTTGAACTCGGGGATGCCGTACCGCATCAGCCCGCCGAGCCGGTCGTCCTTCTCGTACACGGCGACCGTGTGCCCGGCCCGCGTCAGCTGCTGTGCCGCCGCCAGCCCTGTCGGCCCCGACCCGATCACCGCGACGGTCCGCCCGGACAGCCGGTCCGGCGGCCGCGGCGGTGCGAACCCCAGCTCCCAGGCCCGGTCGGCGATGGCGACCTCGACGTTCTTGATGGTGACCGCGGGCTGGTTGATGGCGAGCACACACCCCGCCTCGCACGGCGCGGGACACAACCGCCCCGTGAACTCGGGAAAGTTGTTCGTGGCATGCAGCCGGTCGGCCGCCTGCCGCCAGTCGTCCCGGCTGACCAGGTCGTTCCACTCGGGGATCAGATTGCCGAGCGGACAGGCTTCGTGGCAGAACGGGATGCCGCAGTCCATGCAGCGGTCCGCCTGCTTGTTGATGATGGGCAGCAGCGCCCCGGGGACGTAGACCTCGTCCCAGTCCCGGACCCGCTCCTCGACCGGACGGCGAGGCCACTCCCGGCGAGGCGTGGTCATGAATCCCTTGGGATCGGCCATGGCCGGCTTCCTTGCCTACGCGTACGGCGAGCCGTGCGTCATCGGGCGGCACTCTTTCGGCCACGATACGACTCCCCGGCCATCTGCGCAGAGGGGACGGACAGCGCTTTCCGCCCCACCCTTCTCAGGATTCTGCCAGCGCCCGCCCGGAATCTCTCAGCGCCCTCTCAGCTCTCTCAGGTCAGCGCCAGCACATACGCCACCGCCGAGCCGGCCGAGGCGACCATCCGCACGTGATTCCAGAACGTCCACTCGCGTATGTACGACGGCCAGTACGCGGCCGCTTCCGGGGTGCCGGGGTCCAGCTTGGCCAGCGCATCGTTGCGCGGCACGTTCGCGACCATGGTCACCCCGAACGAGCCGAACAGATACAGCGCGCTGCCCACCAGCAGCGCCACCCTCCCGTCGTCCGGCCACAGCACGAACGTCACCACGGCGAGCACCGCGCACAGCACTGCCGACCCCACGAACACGAGCATGAACGCCGGCATCACCGCGGTCACGTTGATCGCGTTCATCGCGGCCACGCCCTGCGCGGGCGGCAGCTCGGCGAGCCCCCTCATCACGAACGTCGAGAAGCCGCAGAAAACCCCGGCCACCAGGCCGGTCCCGAGCACACCCAGCACCGTCAGCCAGAAATACGGTCCATCGATCATGTCGTCAACTCCCGCGTCGAGCCGAGATCTTCCCCGGCACCTCCCGTCACCACAAGTGAATTCCCGTACGAGCACAGTGACCATGGCCGAAGAACGCGGGCACATGCGCGAGCGTCCAGCCATGATCCAGCGGTCGGCGGTCGCGAATACCACACCGGCCCGCCGCCTGCCGCCCGATCTCCCTTCGCCGGCGGACCCGGGCTTATCGCCACGGGATCCGTGCCTTGTGCCAATGCGCCTGGGTCTGTCGCCAGCGGTTCAGTGACTTCTTCCGACGGGCCCGGATCCTTTTCCGACGGGCCCGGGTCTTTCGTCAATGGGCCACGGCACCTCGTCAACCGATCCCGCTCCTTCGCCAACGGACCCCCACCTTGCGTCAACGGCTCCCGCCCTTTGCCCATCGATCTCGGCTTTCCTCCAACTGATCTCGGCTTTCCGCCGACAGCCCTTCGCCAGCAGGCCGCGGTCCTCCGTCAAAGGTCCCCCGCTTTGCGTCAACGGCCCTCGCCCTTCGCCAACTGATTGCGGTCTTTCGTCCACCGGCCTCGGTCTTTCGTCCACCGGCCTCGGTCTTTCGTCGGCCGACGCCGGTCCTTCGTCAACGGTTCCCTGCTTTGCGTCAACGGCCCCGCGCCCTTCGCCAACTGACCGCGGTCTTTCGCCCACCGGCCTCGGTCTTTCGTCGGCCGACGCCGGTCCTTCGTCAACGGTTCCCTGCTTTGCGTCAACGGCCCCGCGCCCTTTGCCACCTGATCTCGGCCTTTCGCCAACCGAGCTCGGCCTTTCGCCAACCGACCCCGGCCCTCCATCAACGGCCCCGGCCTTTCGTGGACCGGCCCTGTCTTCCATCAACGGCTCCCGCCTTCATGGACCGACCTCGTCCACCTTCAACGGCCCCCGGCCTCTCGCGGATCGACCCGTCTTTCTTGTCAACGGACCCCGCCCTTCGCCCCCTGCCCACGGCCTTCCGCCAACGGGCCCGGCCTTTTGCCGACCGATTCCGCCCGTCGCCGACAGCCCCTCGCCCTTTGTCAACCGACCCCCGCCGCTTCCGATCGCCAGCCCCGCAGCACCGTCTCCACCGCCGCCCCGATCCGTCGCCGGGCCTCGTGCCGCGGTACTCCGCTCATCAGCAGCTGGTCGTACGGCGTGTCCATATGCCGTACGGACGCCGCGACCGCCGAGGCCACCGCCCCCTCGGACAGTGCCCGCCCCGCAGCGCTCCGGCCCACCCGCCCGCTGCCCCGCACCGATGCGTGCGCCGCGATCGCCCGGGCCCGCTCCGCCGGGCAGCCGGGAAACAGCCGTCGTATCTCCGCCGCGAACGCCTCCGTGAACCGCAGGTCCTCCGCGACCCGCCGCCGGGCGTCCCGTACCCGGCGCCGCCGCCGCGCCTCCGCGTCCGCCAGGCACCGTTCCTCGGCCCGGGCGAGCCCCGTCTCCTCGACCAGGACGCCCTGCCGTTCGTACCGCGACTTGCGCCGGTTGAAGCGCACCACGACCGCCGACAGCGCACTCTCCTCCCGCGACCGCCGTGTCAGTGCCGTGTCGCCGCGCGGCAGAAACACCAGGTGCCCGAGGTCGGCACAGTCGAGACACCGAGGCGCCCCCTCCTCGAGCACGAGCAGCGGCAAGGGCCCCGCATGACACTCTCCGCAGTGCCGTCTCTTGAGCGGCTGGAAGACGACAAGCCCGGTGCGGGGTGCAGGAGTTGCAAGACGTGCCATAGGTGTTTCCTTCCCCCCGACGGCACTCCGGACTACCGCGAAATCACGCCCTCTGCTCCTTCGCCGTCCGCCCCTCCGCCGCGCCGTCCTTCCGCCCGTGCGAGGCGCATCCCGGTCGACGGCTGACGCATCATGGGCCATGTGCGACTCGAAGCGATCACCTGGGACCGGCTCGGCGACCTCCTGGCCGAGCGTCTGCTCCACCTCAAGCCGACCGACGGCGGCGCCTGGCCCCGTATCGCCTTCGACGGAGCCCCGGCGGCCCGTCCGGGAGACCTCGCCGAGCGCGTTGCCGAGGCCCTGCGCGTACGCGGCCGCCCCTCGCTGACCGTCGGCGCGGAGGGCTTCCTGCGGCCGGCCTCGCTCCGCCTCGAGTACGGCCACCAGGACGTCGACGCCTATTACGACGGCTGGTTGGACACCGGCGCCCTGTGGCGCGAGGTGTTCGGCCCCCTCGAACCCGGCGGCGACGGACGCGTCCTGCCCGACCTGTGGGACCCGGTCACCGACCGCGCCACCCGCACTCCCTACGCCCAACTCCCGCCCGGCGGCGTCCTGTTGCTGCACGGCCCCCTCCTGCTGCGCCACTGGTTCCCCTTCGACCTGACCGTCCACGTCCTCCTCTCACCCGGCGCCCTCCGCCGCCGCACCCCCGAGGCCGACCACTGGACACTCCCCGCCTTCGAGCGCTACGCGGACGAGACCGACCCGGCCGGCACGGCCGACGTCCTTGTACGGGCCGACGACCCACGCCATCCGGCATGGAGGGGCTGATCGTTGGAGTGGCTGATCGTTGGAGGGTCCGATCGGCCAGTGAGCCCGATCGGCAAGCCTCTTTTATATGCACGTGCATATAGCTACTCTGGGCCCCATGACGACCTCCTCGAGTACTCCCGTCCCTTTCGCCGACTCCGTCCGCACCCTTCTCGACGGCAAGAACTTCGCCAGCGTCGCCACCCTCGGCCCCGACGGCGCCCCGCAGAACTCGGTGGTCTGGATCAAGCGCGAGGGCGACACCGTGCTCTTCTCCTCCACCGGCGGACGCCAGAAGGTGCGCAACCTCCGCCGCGACCCCCGCATCAGCCTCTCGGTCTTCGACCTCGCCGACCCCTACACCTCGGTCGAGATCCGCGGCACCGCCGAGATCCTTCCCGACGAGGGCAAGAGGCTCCCGTACGAGCTCTCGCACAAGTACCTCGGCATCGACCCGCCCGGCGAGAAGGACGACGAGGTCCGCGTGATCATCCGCATCGTCCCGCGGAAGATCGTGGGCTTCTCGGCCTGAGATGTCCGAGGTGTCCGAGGCGTCCGTGGTGTCCGAGGTGCCTGCGGTGTCTGGGTGGCTCTCTCCGGCTGCCCGTTACCGCAGAGTTCCGGGTGCACGGGTCGGGCCGCGCGGCGAGAATGTAGGGCGCCGGGACTAGCGGTGCGTTCCCGCGCCGCGCCGGCCGTCCGGCACCGGGAGGTACTCCATGACCACCGCCTCAGACATCATGCACCGTGGCGCCCAGTGGATCCCCGCCCACGAGACACTGGACCGCGCGGCCCAGCTGATGCGCGAACTGAACGTCGGAGCCCTGCCCATCAGCGACCAGAACGAGCGGCTCTGCGGCATCCTCACCGACCGTGACATCGTCATCGGCTGCGTGGCCATGGGCCACGACCCGGCCAAGGTCACCGCCGGCGAGATGGCCCACGGCACCCCCCGCTGGATCGACGCGAACGCCGACGTCGGTGACGTGCTCCGGGAGATGCGGGACCACCAGATCCGCCGGCTCCCCGTCATCGAGAACAAGCGGCTGGTCGGCATGATCAGCGAGGCCGACCTGGCCCAGCACCTGACGGAGGAGCAGATCGCCGACTTCGCCCACAGCGTGTACGCGCGGGGCACGACGCGCTGACCCGCCCGACGGAGCGCCTCACAGCCAGCCGCTGCGCCGGAAACCGCGGTACAGCATCAGGCACGCCACCGACATCACGCCTATGACCAGGGGGTATCCGAACCTCCAGTGCAACTCCGGCATGTGATCGAAGTTCATGCCGTACACACCGCAGACCATCGTCGGTACGGCGATCACCGCGGCCCAGGCCGTGATCTTCCGCATGTCCTCGTTCTGCGCGACCGTGACCTGGGCGAGATGGGCCTGCAGGATCGAGTTCAGCAGCTCGTCGAAGGAGGCGATCTGCTCCTTCGCCCGCATGAGGTGGTCGAGGACGTCCCTGAAGTAGGCCTGTATCTCCGGGTCGACCACCCGGATCGGCCGGGTCGCCAGGTCCTCGATGGGGCGGCCGAGGGGGACCACGGCCCGCTTCAGCTCCAGGAGTTCACGCTTGAGCTGGTAGATCCGGCCGGGGTCCGCCCGCGCGCCGTTCTGCGCGAACACGTCCATCTCCACCTGGTCGATGTCCGCCTGCACCGAGTCGGTGACGAGCAGATAGTCGTCGACCACATGGTCCGCGATCGCGTGCAGCACCGCGGCCGGCCCTTTCGCGAGCTGCTGCGGGTCGGCCTCCAGGCCCTCGCGCAGCGGGCCCAGCGAACCATGCATCCCGTGCCGGACCGTGATCACGAAGTCCTCGCCGACGAACACCATGATCTCGCCGGTGTTCACCACCTCGCTGGTCGCCGTCAGCTCCTCGTGCTCGACGTAGCAGACCGTCTTGAACACCGCGAACAGCGTCTCGCCGTACCGCTCCAGCTTCGGGCGCTGATGGGCCTCGACCGCGTCCTCCACCGCCAGTGGATGCAGGTCGAAGAGCTCGGCGATGCCCGCGAACTCCTGGTCCGTCGGCTCGTGCAGCCCCAGCCACACAAACCCGTCACCTTTCTTCCGCACCCGCTCCACGGCGTCGACCAGATCACTGCCTCCGGGCACCCGCACGCCGTCCCGGTACGTCACACAGTTCACCACCGAGGAGCCCAGCGGGGAGCGGGCCGGGTGACTCAGGTCGACGCGTGGTCGCCGCCTGGCCAGCCGTGCCACCTTGCGCAGGCCGCCGACCCTGCTGAGGTGCGTGACCTTGCGCAGATTCCCTGCCATGGACATCTGGATCTCCTTGCGTGGATCTCCGGGCTCGATGCGCGGTTCGCGGTTCGCCCCCGTGGTGAGCCACCCGCCTGTGCCTTGACGCGCAAGTTTGCCAGGTCTGTGTAAGGGGCGGGTGAGCCTGTGGGAGCAGGGCATTCCGCTTGGTTCCCGCCTGTGGGCGAAGGGGTCCGCCAACGGAACGTCTGCCCAACTCGCCGTAGGTGAGTCGTCGACCGCTTCCGGCAAGCCGGGCAACTGGGATGATCGCGTCATGAAGCGACCCGACGGGTATCTCCTCGACAACCGGCAGACCGAGGCGGGAGAGCGCTTCGATGCCTTCGCCACCCTCTTCGACCCCACCACCTTCCGGCACCTCGAAGCGGTCGGCATCGGCTCCGGCTCGCGCTGCTGGGAGGTCGGCGCGGGCGGCACCTCCGTGGTGTCCTGGCTGGCCGGGAAGGTCGGCCCGACCGGACAGGTCGTCGCCACCGACATCGACACGTCCCTGCTCGCCTCCGTGGCCCGCCCGCCGGTGGACGTACGCGTCCACGACGTGGGCGCCGAGGAACCGCCGGGCGAGGGTTTCGACCTGGTGCACGCCCGGCTGGTCCTCGTCCATGTGCCCGACCGCGAACGGGCGTTGCGGTCGATGATCAAGGCCCTGCGCCCCGGCGGCCGGCTCCTGATCGAGGACGCCGACCCCGCCCTGCAGCCCCTGGTCTGCCCCGACGAGCACGGCCCCGAGCAGCGACTCGCCAACCGTCTGCGGCACGGCTTCCGCCGGCTGCTCGCCGACCGTGGCGCCGACCTCTCCTACGGCCGCCGCCTGCCACGCCTGCTCCGCGAGGCCGGTCTGCACAGCGTCGAGGCCGATGCCTACTTCCCCCTCACCTCTCCGGCCTGCGCCGCCCTCGAGTCGGCCACGATCCGCCAGATCCGCGACACCCTCGTCAAGGCGAACCTCGCCACGAACGAGGACATCGACCGCCACCTGGCGAACATCGAAGCAGGCGGGATGGACCTGGCCACGGCCCCGATGATCTCGGCGTGGGGGATCAAGGCGTAGCCCGTCCGGTCCCTCAGCTCCGGCGATCTTGCATCGGGCAGCTCCGGGCAGCTCCAGGCTGCTCCGGCCGGCTCGGGGTAGACCCTTGCGGCCCGTGGGAGACAGCATCAGCCTGAAGAACATGACGGACAACACGACACGTCTCGACCATGTCGTCCTGTGGGTACACGACCCGGTCACCTCGGCCGACTTCTACGAGAAGGCGGTCGGGCTGCGCCCCCTGAGGGTCACCGAGTTCTCCGCGGGAAAGGCATCCTTCCCCTCGGTGCGGCTCAACGACGAGACCATCCTCGACCTCATGCCCCACTCCATGGCGGAGCACATGAAGATGCTCCCCGGCGCCGCCGACAGCGCGGGCCACCCCGTCAACCATGTCTGCCTGGCCCTGCCCGGCGACGACTTCGACGCCCTGCACAGCCGCCTCGAGGAACGCGCCGTCCCCGTCTCCGAGTTCTCCTACGACTCCTACGGCGCCCGCGGAAAGGCCAGGCGCAGCTTCTACTTCCGCGACCCGGACGGAAACGTCTTCGAAGCCCGGCACTACGACTAGCAGCGGGCACCCAGTAGCGGGCCCGGAAACGAGGGTGCGGAAAGGGGGTGCCCGCACGTGTACGTGTGGGCACCCCCTGTTCCTGCTGTTGTCCTGTGTTTCTTCCGCCTGTGTTTCTTCTTTTCAGGACTCAGACGGGTCGTACGCCGTTCAGCGCCCCGTGCGGATCGAGCACGTACTTGCGGCTGGCGCCCTGGTCGAACTCGGCGTAACCGCGCGGTGCGTCCTCCAGGCCGATGACGGTCGCGTTGACCGCCTTGGCGATGTGCACGCGCCCGTGCAGGATCGCCATCATCAGGGCTCGGTGGTACTTCATCACCGGGCACTGTCCGGTCGTGAAGTGGTGGCTCTTGGCCCAGCCGAGTCCGAGCCGCACCTTCAGCGTCCCGGACTTCGCGTCCTCGTCGATCCCGCCGGGGTCGTCCGTGACATACAGCCCGGGGATGCCAAGGGCACCACCCGCGCGCGTGATGCCCATCAGCGAGTTGAGGACCGTCGCGGGCGCCTCGGGGGCGTCCTTGCCGTGGGCCCGGGCCTCGAAGCCGACCGCATCGACCGCCGCGTCCACCTCGGGCTCCCCGAGGATCTGCGCGAGCTGCTCCTCGACGCTGCCCTGCGAGACGTCGACGGTCTCGCAGCCGAAGCTCCGTGCCTGCGCAAGGCGTTCGGCATTGAGGTCGCCGACGACGACCACGGCGGCGCCCAGCAGCTGCGCCGACGCGGCCGCCGCGAGCCCGACCGGGCCCGCCCCGGCGATGTACACCGTCGAGCCGACCCCGGCGCCCGAGCTCACCACGCCGTGGAAGCCGGTCGGGAAGATGTCCGACAGCATGGTCAGATCGAGCAGCTTCTCGCGCGCCTCGTCCCGGTCCGGGAACCTCAGCAGGTTGAAGTCCGCGTACGGGACCATGGCGTACTGGGCCTGACCGCCGACCCAGCCGCCCATGTCGACATAGCCGTACGCCGCCCCGGGGCGGGCCGGGTTGACGTTCAGACAGATGCCGGTCTTGCGCTCCTTGCAGTTGCGGCACCGCCCGCAGGCGATGTTGAACGGTACGGAGACGATGTCGCCGACGTCGATGAACTCGACGTCCGGACCCCGTTCGACGACCTCTCCGGTGATCTCGTGTCCCAGCGCCAGCCCCTCCGGTGCGGTCGTCCGCCCGCGCACCATGTGCTGGTCGCTTCCGCAGATGTTGGTGGCGAGCACCTTGAGGATCACACCGTGCCGGCACTTGCGGCCGACGTTCTCGGGTGCGACCCCCGGCCCGTCCTGGAGTTCAAGCGTCGGGTAGTCGATGGTCCTCACTTCCACCGCGCCCGGCTTGAGATACGCGACTGCCCTGTTTCCGCTCATGCGTGATCGCCGTCCCTTCGGCTCCGAGGCTTCGGATGCCAGTGGCTGTGCGCATGGCGGAGTCTGCTACCGCCTCCGCTTCCCGACCACCCTTCGCGCGCCACCCAGAGCCCGGGTCTCAGAACAGCGGCTCGGGCAGTACCCCCTCCAGCGCGAGCAGCTTGCGCTTCGTCTCCAGACCGCCCCCGAACCCGCCGATGCCCCCGTCGCTCTCCACGACCCGGTGGCAGGGCACGACGACCGGCAGCGGATTGGACCCCATCGCCACCCCCACCGCCTGGGCCGCGCCCGGCTGGCCCACCCGCCCGGCCAGGTCGCCGTAGCCCACGACGGCGCCGTACGGGACGCCGGAGGCCAGTTCGCGCAGCACCTGCCGGTTGAAGCCCGAGATCAGCGACCAGTCCAGCGCCAGTTCGAAGTCGCGCCGCTCGCCCGCGAAGTACGCCCGGACCTGCCGTATCGCCTCGGCCAGCAGCGGCGAGTCGGGTGCCTCGACGGGCTCGCAGCCCAGTCGGGACGCCAGCCGCTCGAGCGCCTTGTCGCGCACCGCGTCCGTGGCGTGGAACACGACGTTGACCAGGCCCTCGCGGGTCGCGGCCAGCAGCAACGGACCGATCCCGGTGCCGACCACCGCCCACACGACCTGCTGTTCGTACTGCCCATCGCTGTCCATGCGCCCACCGTACGACCCGCCACTGACAACGCCCGGGGAACGGGGCTCAGGACGCCTGCAGCGCGGTCCGGACCACGTCGGGCTCGTTGGTGATGATGCCGTCCACGCCGTACCGGGTGACCTGGCGGGCGGTGTCCGCGTCGTTGACGGTCCATGTGAAGACGTTGAGCGGCTTACCATGCGGGCCCGTGAAGTCGTGCACGGCGGCGACGTAACCCGTCGAGATCGAGCCGAACGAGGGATTGATCCCGTCGGTGAAGCCTGCATAGGCGGGCAGGTCCGAGACGCGCGGCGTACCGAGGAAACCCGTCCTGACGGCGGGCTTCAGGTCGTGGACGATCCGCAGGCTGTCCGCGCTGAAGCTCTGCACGATCAGCCGGTCGGCCAGGTGCTGCCGGTCGAGCCAGCCCTCGTTGCCGAGCACCTTCAGGGTCTGCTGTTCGATGCCCGGGTACAGCTCGGGATTCTTGATCTCCAGCAGCAGCTTCTGGTGGTTGTGCTCGACACGGCGCATGTAAGCGTCCAGTGTCGGCACGCGCGCGCCCGCATACCGGGGGCCGAACCAGCTCCCCGCGTCGAGGCGCGCGATCTCGGCCGAGGTGAAGTCCTTCACCTCCCAGGACGTCCGGCAGGGGAAGACCTCCTCGACGTCGGTCGTGCGCTGCAGGCTGTCGTCGTGGATGACGACGAGCTCGCCGTCCTTGGTGCGCTGGACGTCGTTCTCGACCCAGGGGATGCCCAACCGGGCCGCCTTGTCGATGGAGGCCAGCGTGTTCTCGGGCGCATAGGCGGAGGCCCCCCGGTGGCCGATGACCAGGGGTCGTGCGTCGACGTCGCCGGCCCGCGCGGCGGAGCCGGGCAGCAGGAGGGCGGCGGTCCCCAGGAGCGCGGTGGTGATGGCGGCGACTGCGCGCGCGTACATGCGTACTCCTCGTGTCGTATGAACACGGACAGCTCAACTGTGACAGCAGAGCGTCAACGACGGCGGGGTGCAGAACAGCCACACATTGAATGGAGTCGCCCAAGTCCGCTCACTGGTGCCGCACAACTGAGGCAACGACGTGTTTCTTTGCCGGAAAATCGTTCGACCATTCTGGTGGGAGTCATACTCTCTGCCTCAACCCTGACCGCTCGGGCGGTCCTGGGAGGGGGCGCATTTCAGGGAATTCCGGGACGTAAGAGGGCGGGAAGGGCAGCCGCGCATGCAAGGCACGGTCGACGGATTCAGCTACGGACTCGTCACACCGCTGGTGGCCTACCTCATGGCCTCCCTCGGCGGCGCCCTGGGGCTGCGCTGCACGACCAGATCCATGCTCGTCGCCCACTCGTGGCGGCCCGGCTGGCTGGCCCTCGGGTCGGCGGCCATCGGCTCCGGCATATGGACCATGCACTTCGTCGCGATGATGGGGTTCACGGTCAGACAGGCGCCGATCCACTACGACCAGCCGACCACGTTCGCCAGCCTCGGGGTCGCCATAGTCATGGTGGGCATGGGGATCTTCATCGTCGGCTACAAGGGCGCGAAGGGAACGGCCCTGTTCACCGGGGGCACGATCACCGGCCTGGGAATCGCCTCGATGCACTATCTGGGCATGGCCGGAATGCGCCTGAACGGAAAGCTGGAGTACAACACGCTGACCGTCGCCGCCTCCGTCGTCATCGCGATGGGCGCCGCGACCGCAGCCCTGTGGGCGGCCGGACAGGTCAGAGGGTTCCTGTGGAGCGTCGGCGCGAGCCTCGTCATGGGACTCGCCGTCAGCGGCATGCACTACACGGGCATGGCGGCCCTCAGCGTCCACCTCCACGGCACGACCGCCCCGGCCTCCGGAGACTCGCCCGCCGCGCTGCTGTGGCCCATGCTGATCGGCCCGCTAGCCTTCCTCCTGCTCGCCGCTGTGGTCGTGATGTTCGACCCGCTGATGGTCATGGGCAAGCCGGTCCTGACCCCCGTCGAGAACAAGCCGGGCGTCCCGGCCCACCCGGCCCTCCACCACCCGGCCCGCCGCCCCCCGCTCCGCCCCGCCCGGCAGCCGGGCCGACGCAGCTCCCGCACCCCGCAGAACCGCTGATCGGCCCGCGTTGTCAGTGCCGGGTCGTACGGTGGAACCCATGCGGCCCGTTTCCAACATCGAACGCACGGTGGCGCCCTTCGAGGTCGTCAGCCCCTACCAGCCCAGCGGCGACCAGCCGCAGGCCATCGCCGAGCTCGCCCGGCGCATCGAGGCAGGCGAGAAGGACGTCGTCCTGCTCGGCGCGACCGGCACCGGCAAGTCCGCCACCACCGCGTGGATGATCGAGAAGCTTCAGCGCCCCACCCTCGTGATGGCGCCGAACAAGACCCTGGCCGCCCAGCTGGCGAACGAGTTCCGCGAGCTGCTGCCGAACAACGCCGTCGAGTACTTCGTCTCGTACTACGACTACTATCAGCCCGAGGCCTACGTCCCCCAGTCGGACACCTACATCGAGAAGGACTCCTCGATCAACGAGGAGGTCGAGCGCCTGCGCCACTCCGCGACGAACTCGCTGCTCACCCGCCGTGATGTCATCGTGGTCGCCTCGGTCTCCTGCATCTACGGCCTCGGCACACCGCAGGAGTACGTGGACCGCATGGTCCCCCTCAGGGTCGGCGACGAGATCGACCGCGACCAGCTGCTGCGCCGTTTCGTCGACATCCAGTACACGCGCAACGACATGGCCTTCACCCGGGGCACCTTCCGCGTCCGCGGCGACACCATCGAGATCTTCCCGGTCTACGAAGAACTCGCCGTCCGCATCGAGATGTTCGGCGACGAGATCGAGGCCCTCTCCACGCTCCACCCGCTCACCGGCGAGATCATCAGCGACGACGAGCATCTGTATGTCTTCCCGGCCTCGCACTATGTCGCCGGTCCCGAGCGCATGGAGCGGGCGGTCAACGACATCGAGAAGGAGCTCGGCGAGCGCCTGGCCGAGCTGGAGAAGCAGGGCAAGCTCCTGGAGGCCCAGCGCCTGCGGATGCGTACCACGTACGACCTCGAGATGCTCCGCCAGATCGGCTCCTGCTCCGGCGTGGAGAACTACTCGATGCACTTCGACGGCCGACAGCCCGGCTCCCCGCCGAACACCCTGATCGACTACTTCCCGGACGACTTCCTGCTCGTCATCGACGAGTCCCACAACACAGTCCCGCAGATCGGCGCCATGTACGAGGGCGACGCCTCCCGCAAGCGCACCCTCGTCGACCACGGCTTCCGCCTGCCCTCCGCCCTCGACAACCGGCCCCTGAAGTGGGAGGAGTTCCAGGAGCGCATCGGGCAGACGGTCTATCTGTCGGCGACCCCGGGCAAGTACGAGCTCTCGCGCGCGGACGGCGCCGTGGAGCAGATCATCCGCCCCACCGGACTGATCGACCCCGAGGTCGTGGTCAAGCCCACCGAGGGCCAGATCGACGACCTGGTGCACGAGATCCGCACGCGCACCGAGAAGGACGAGCGTGTCCTGGTCACCACCCTCACCAAGAAGATGGCCGAGGACCTCACGGACTACTTCCTGGAGCTCGGCATCCAGGTCCGCTATCTGCACAGCGACGTCGACACCCTGCGCCGCGTCGAGCTGCTGCGCGAACTGCGCTCCGGCGAGTTCGACGTCCTGGTCGGCATCAACCTCCTCCGCGAGGGCCTCGACCTGCCCGAGGTGTCCCTGGTGGCCATCCTCGACGCCGACAAGGAGGGCTTCCTGCGCTCCGGTACGTCGCTGATCCAGACGATTGGCCGCGCCGCACGCAACGTCTCCGGCCAGGTCCACATGTACGCCGACAAGATCACCCCGGCGATGGAGAAGGCCATCGAGGAGACCAACCGCCGCCGGGAGAAGCAGGTCGCGTACAACACGGCGAACGGCATCGACCCCCAGCCGCTCCGAAAGAAGATCAACGACATCGTCGCGCAGATCGCCCGCGAGGACGTCGACACGGAGCAGCTGCTCGGCTCGGGCTACCGCAAGCTGAAGGACGGCAAGGGCGCCAAGGCACCCGTGCCCGCCCTCGGCTCCAAGGCGGCCGGCGGTGCCAAGGCCGCCAGGGGCAAGGCCAAGGAGACCGTCCCGACCGACCGTCCCGCGGCCGAACTCGCCGACCAGATCGAGGAGATGACGGCGCGCATGCGGGCCGCCGCCGCCGACCTCCAGTTCGAGATCGCGGCCCGGCTGCGCGACGAGGTCTCCGAGATGAAGAAGGAGCTGCGCCAGATGCGGGAGGCGGGCCTGGCCTGACCATCCGCAGCCGCTGCCGGACCTCACCGGACCTCGGTATATGTGCTCTGTGTTGCAAGACCGACACAAAGTACGAGTCGGGGTGCGGCCCGGTCGGCGGCCCTGCGTAGGGTTTTGTCAACCGCGGACTCTGCGGCAACAGGGGACAGTTCGAGAGGGGAATCAGTCGTGACCGTCAACATGACCAAGGGTCAGGCCATCAGTCTGCAGAAGAACGACGGAGGCAGCCTGACCGCGGTCCGTATGGGTCTCGGCTGGCAGGCGGCTCCCAGGCGCGGCCTGTTCGGCACGCGCACCCGGGAGATCGACCTGGACGCCTCCGCCGTCCTGTTCGCCGACAAGCAGCCGGTCGACGTCGTCTTCTTCCGCCACCTGGTGAGCGACGACGGCTCCGTGCGCCACACCGGTGACAATCTCGTCGGCGGTGTCGGCCAGGGTGGCGACGACGAGGCGATCCTCGTGGACCTGGCGCGCATCCCGGTCCACATCGACCAGATCGTCTTCACCGTGAACTCCTTCACCGGCCAGACGTTCCAGGAAGTGCAGAACGCGTTCTGCCGTCTGGTCGACGAGACCAACGGCCAGGAGCTCGCCCGCTACACGCTGGCGGGCGGCGGCGCCTACACGGCCCAGATCATGGCGAAGGTGCACCGTTCGGGCCCGGGCTGGACGATGACGGCGCTCGGCACCCCGGCCAACGGCCGCACCTTCCAGGACCTGATGCCGGCGATCCTGCCGCACCTGTAGGCGACCCGGCCAGGGCCGGTCCCGAAGACAGGCCCTGGCGGCAGACGACACGACACACCAGCGACACAGGGGGACGAGGGCGATGACGGCCGAGCTGGTGCGGGGGCAGAACCACCCGCTCTCCCAGTCCCGTCTCGAGATCCGGGTCTCGGCCGGCACGCCGATCGTGGCCTCGGCCACACTCAGCGACGAGAACGGCAAGGCCCGCGGCGTCGAGTGGGTGGCCCACCCGGGCGCGTCCACCCTGCCCGGGCTCGAGGTCTCCAAGCAGGCGGCCGCCGACCACCGGCTCGCGGTGGACCTGGACGCCATGCCGGAGGCCGTGCACCGGGTCAATGTGCTGCTCGCCCTGCCCACGGAAGGCGGCGGAGGCCCGGTCCGCTTCGGCACGGTCGCGGCCCCCTTCGTCGCGGTCACCGCCCTCGACGGCACCGAGGTCGCCAGCTACACGATCACCGGTCTGGACGCCGAGTCCGCCGTCGTCGCCCTGGAGCTCTATCGCCGGCAGGGCGCCTGGAAGGTGCGTGCCGTCGGCCAGGGGTACGCGGGCGGCCTCGCCGAGCTCTTCGCCGACCAGGGCCTGCCCGAGGCCCACCGCCTCGCGGGCACCATCAACGAGGCGGTGGCCCAGGGCCTGGCCCGCTCGGTCCCCGCACCTCCGCAGCGCACGGCTGACGGGGACCGCACACGCCAGGCCGCCGCACCGGCGCTCGGCCCCGACCAGGGCGGCCCCGCGGCACCCCAGGGCGCCCCCGGCCCCGTACCCCCGCAGCCCACGTCTCCGTACGGACCACAGGGCACACAGCCCGGATACCCAGCGGATCCTTCCGCGGTCACGCAGCCCACCTCGCCCACCGCCGGCGGCCCGGTCGACTACAGCCATCCGGGCCGGCAGACCGGCGCTCCGCCACCGCCCCCGCCGACCGCGCCCCCGGCCCCGCCCGGACAGCCCGCGCAGCCGGTCGCGGGCGACGCGACCGGCTGGTCCATGGACGAGCGGTTGTACAACCAGGTCTGGGGCATGTTCGAGGACCTGGCCCGCACCGCGGCCGCATACCGCAGCGCCGTCGACTTCGCCGACTCGCGCATGGAGAAGGAGCTCGACCAGGCCCTGTCCGACCCGCGCAGCAGAATCGGCGGACAGGGCGACGCCGCGCGCGAGGCGGCCCGCGCCAAGCACGTGCAGCTCGTCGACCAGGCCAGGGCGGCGCTCGACCGGGACCTCGCCCAGCTCACCGCCGAGGCCGAGGTCGTCGAGCCCGCGCTGCCGCCCGCGTACGCGCGCTGGGACAACCCCGTCTGGCACGGCTACCGGGTGCCGATGGAGATCCCCATGGCCCTGCGCCTGGGCGACCTCTCGCTGCCCGAGAGCGAGCTGCTGCGTATCCCGATGCTGGTCCGCCTGCCGCTCGAACGCGGCCTGTGGATCGACAGCGGACGTTCCGGATCACTCGACGACGCGTTCGCGGACGCCCATGAGCTGGGAAGCCTCGCGATGGACACCGCGGTGGCGCTGGCGGCCCGGCTGCTCGCGGTCTATCCGGCGGGCGAGTTCACCGTGCACGTCATCGACCCGGCCGGCTCCGGGGCGCAGGCGCTCGCACCGCTGGTACAGAGCGGCGTGCTCGCGACCCCGCCCGCCCTGGGCGCGGCGGGAGTGGCAGACGTCCTGACCCGGCTCACCCAGCGCGTCGACCTGGTGCAGATGGCGGTGCGCGGCGGTGCGGCCGACTCGCTCCCGCCCGGCCTGGACACCGCCGAGCAGCTCCTGATCGTCAACGACTTCCCGCACGGCTTCGACGACCGGGCCGTGACCCAGCTGCGCTACCTCGCGGACGAGGGCCCGGCCGTGGGCGTCCACCTGATGATGGTCGCGGACCGCGAGGAGGCCGCCGGATACGGGCCTTTGCTCGACCCCCTGTGGCGTTCGCTGCTGCGACTCACTCCGCTGCCCGACGACCACCTCGCCGACCCGTGGGTCGGCCATGCCTGGACGTACGAGCCGGCCCTCGTGCCGCCCGGCAGCCAGGTGCTCCAGCAGGTGCTCAGGCAGGTGGCAGCGGCTCGCGCCAAGTACAGGTAAAGCATCATTGACCAGGCACTTTGACCTTTCTTTTGCCAATCACTTTACCTTTCCTTGGTGATTGGGTACTGTTGTCCTCACGGAGGGGAGTACTCCCTGTCGACTGCGGCGTACCCGTCAATACGGATCAGGACTGATCCCGGGGCGTCGGCCCACCCTGGGTGGAAGAGACCTCCGGCAGCGCGACGACGCTGTTATCTGCCGTTACGTATTGCCGGAGGCGCAGTGGATGTTTCCCCGACCCTGTGGGTCCTGACCATCTTGGGCCTTGCCGCCCTGATCGCGGTCGACTTCTTCATCGGCCGCAAGCCGCACGACGTCTCGATCAAGGAAGCCGGGATCTGGACGGTCGTCTGGATCGCCCTCGCTGGGCTCTTCGGGCTCGGTCTGCTCCTCTTCGGTGGCGGCCAGGCCGGCGGCGAGTTCTTCGCGGGCTTCATCACCGAGAAGTCCCTGAGCGTCGACAATCTCTTCGTCTTCGTCCTGATCATGGCGAAGTTCGCGGTGCCCTCCCAGTACCAGCAGCGGGTGCTGCTCGTCGGCGTCCTCATAGCCCTGGTCCTGAGGGCGATCTTCATCGCCGCCGGCGCGGCGATCCTCGCCAGCTTCGCCTGGGTCTTCTACATCTTCGGTGCCTTCCTCATCTGGACCGCCTGGAAGCTCATCCAGGAGGCTCGCGCCGATGAGGAGGACGAGGAGTTCGAGGAGAACAAGCTGCTCAGGGCCGCCGAGCGCCGCTTCGGCGTCGCCGACCGCTACCACGGCACCAAGCTGTGGATCCAGCAGAACGGCAAGCGGGTCATGACGCCGATGCTGGTCGTGATGCTCGCGATCGGCACCACCGACGTCCTGTTCGCGCTCGACTCGATCCCCGCGATCTTCGGTCTGACCCAGGACCCGTACATCGTCTTCACCGCCAACGCCTTTGCGCTGATGGGCCTCAGGCAGCTGTACTTCCTGATCGGCGGACTGCTGAAGAAGCTGGTCCACCTCAGCTACGGCCTGTCGATCATCCTCGGCTTCATCGGCGTCAAGCTGGTGCTGCACGCGCTGCACGAGTCCGGGGTCCACGTCCCGGAGATCTCCATCCCGGTCTCCCTCGGCGTGATCTGCTCGGTCCTGGTCGTCACCACCATCACCAGTCTCAGGGCGTCGAGGAAGCAGGCGGCGGCGCAGCGTGAGAGCGAAGGCGCTCCGAAGGACAGCATCCAGGCCTGACTGCGACGGACGTAGAAACAACCACCACCGGGAGCGGTGCGCGGCGAATTGCCGACCACCGCTGCCGGTGCTTCGTTGAGTGCTGAGCGCTTCCGCCCGGGAGCGCCACTGCCGGGTGGAGGCACCGTGGACGCACCGATGAAGTTCGTGCAGATCATCGACTTCGAAACCGAGCGCATCGAGGAGATGCGTGCGCTGGTCCAGGAGGCGGACAAGCGTGCGTCGAGCCGCAGCGGCGGCCCGACGCACCGCCTGGTCCTCCAGGACAGGAATCAGCCGGGCCGCTACCTCGTCGTGATCGAGTTCGACTCGTACGACGAGGCCATGCGCAACAGCAGCGATCCCGAGACGGGCAAGATGGCCGAGCAGCTGGCCGCGCTGTGCAGCCGGCCACCGTCCTTCACCGACTGCGACGTACGGGAGATGACCGAGCTGAAGTGATCGACCCGGGCCCCGCACCGCCCGAGTGCGGGGCCCGTGGGCCTCTGCAACGATCGCTGCATGATCGCTCGGCTGAGGTCGCTCACGACACAGTGGACGTCCGTCGTGCCGGTGCTCGCGATCGTCCTGCTGGCCTTCACCTGGGGGCGCGATCTGCCTGCCGCGGTCGTCGCGGTGGTGACCCTCGTCCTCGCGGGCGCCGTCCTGGCCGCGGTGCACCATGCCGAGGTGGTCGCCCACCGGGTCGGCGAGCCCTTCGGCTCGCTCGTGCTCGCCGTCGCCGTCACGGTCATCGAGGTCGCACTGATCGTCACCCTGATGGCAGACGGCGGCGACAAGAGCTCGACCCTGGCCAGGGACACGGTCTTCGCGGCGGTAATGATCACCTGCAACGGCATCGTCGGCCTCTGTCTACTCGTCGCCTCCTTGCGCCATGGCACCGCGGTCTTCAACCCCGAAGGCACCGGCGCCGCGCTCGCAACCGTCGCCACCCTGGCCACGCTCAGCCTGGTGCTGCCGACGTTCACCACGAGCAAGCCGGGCCCGGAGTTCTCGGGCGTACAGCTGACCTTCGCCGCGATCTCCTCGCTGATCCTCTACGGCCTGTTCGTCGCGACCCAGACCGTGCGGCACCGCGACTACTTCCTCCCCATCACCCGCCATGGCGAGGTGATCACCGCGGACGACCACGCGGACGCACCGACCGCCGGCACCGCGTGGATCAGCCTGAGCCTGCTCGCTCTCGCGCTGATCGGCGTGGTCGGGCTGGCCAAGGGCGTGTCGCCCACGATCGAGTCCGGCGTGGAGGCCGCCGGACTGCACCAGGCGGTCGTCGGCGTGATCATCGCTCTGCTGGTGCTGCTCCCGGAGACCATCGCGGCCCTGCGCTCCGCCCGCCGCGACCGGGTGCAGACCAGCCTGAACCTCGCCCTCGGCTCCGCCATGGCCAGCATCGGCCTGACCATCCCCGCGGTCGCCCTGGCATCCATCTGGCTCTCCGGGCCGCTCGTCCTCGGTCTCGGCTCCACGCACATGGTGCTGCTCGCCCTGACCGTGGTGGTGAGCTCGCTGACAGTGGTGCCGGGCCGGGCCACGCCACTGCAGGGCGGGGTCCATCTGGTGCTGTTCGCTGCGTACTTGGAGCTCGCGGTCAATCCATGACCGGCTCCGCAACGACCAGCGGCACCGGCCGCGTCTCCGGCAGCAGCGCGAAGCACCCCAGGCTCAGCAGCGCGATCCCCGTCAGATAGGCGCCCACACCCCACGGCACCCGGCCCCCGTGCTCGGCCAGCGCCGTCGCTGCGATCGGCGTGAGCGCGCCCCCGAGCACCCCGCCGAGGTTGTAGCCGACCGCCGCTCCCGTGCACCGCACCCGCGGCTCGTAGAGCTCAGGCAGATACGCGGCGATCACTCCGAACATCGTGACGAACGCGATCAGCGCCCCCAGGAAGCCGGCGAACATCAGCAGTGGCTCCCCGGTCGCGAGGAGGTAGACGGTCGGGAACATCCACAGAACAGCGGCAGTGCAGCCGGTCAGACACATCGGCCGCCGCCCGTAGCGGTCCCCGAGCAGCGCGGCCAGCGGCGTGAGCGCGCCCTTCACCACCACCGCGGCCATGATGCAGGTCAACATGACGGTGCGGCTCACTCCGAGCCGCTCCGTCGCGTACGCGAGGGACCAGGTCGTCACGGCGTAGAAGATCGCGTATCCGACCGAGAGCGCTCCGGCCGTCAGCAGCACGAGTCGCCAGTGGTCGCGCACGACCTCCGCAAGCGGCACGCGCGCGTGGTCGTCGATTTCGAGGAAGCTGGGGCTCTCGGCGAGGGACGACCGCAGCCACAGCCCCACCGTGGCCAGCACCCCCGCCACCCAGAACGGCACCCGCCACCCCCACTGCGCGAACTGCGCGTCGGACAGCGTCACCGACAGCGCCAGCATCACACCGTTGGCGAGCAGGAACCCCAGGGCGGGCCCCACCTGCGGGAAGCTCGACCACAGTGCACGCCGTTCGGCGGGCGCGTGCTCGGCGGTGAGCAGCACGGCTCCGCCCCACTCCCCGCCGAGCCCCAGCCCCTGCAGAAAACGCAGCACCAGGAGCAGCGCCGGGGCGGCCACACCGATCGACTCGTACGTCGGCACACAGCCGACCGCGACCGTGGAGGCGCCGGTCAGCAGCAGCGAGCCGACCAGGACCGGCCGGCGTCCGCGCCGGTCCCCGATGTGCCCGAACAGCACCGAGCCCAGCGGCCGCGCCACGAATCCCACGCCGAACGTGACGAAGGCGGCGAGTGTCCCCGCCACCGGTGAGAACGCCGGGAAGAACAGAGGCCCCAGGACCAGCGCCGCGGCGGTCCCGTAGACGAAGAAGTCGTAGAACTCGATGGCCGTCCCGGCGAGCGAGGCGGCCGCGAGCCGCAGCATGGAGGGTTTCGTTACGGTGCGTACGTCGTGCATGCCGCGTCAACTACCCATGGTGACCGCGGGTTACGGGGGCGCACGGGCGCGAGTGCGGGCCGTCCCGCCGCGAAGGCACCGTGATAAACCGGGTTCGAACAGCGGTCCCCGACGGATCGCCGCAACCCACCGGACCGGAGGAACCGTGCCCCGCACCCTGGCCAACGCCCCGATCATGATCCTCAACGGGCCCAATCTGAACCTGCTCGGACAGCGCCAGCCGGAGATCTACGGCAAGGACACCCTCGCCGACGTCGAGGCCCTGTGCGCCAAGGCGGCCGCCGCGCACGGCGGCACGGTGGACTTCCGGCAGTCCAACCACGAGGGCGAGTTGGTCGACTGGATCCACGAGGCGCGGCTGAACCACTGCGGGATCGTCATCAACCCCGGGGCCTACTCCCACACCTCGGTTGCGATTCTGGACGCGCTCAACACCTGCGACGGACTGCCGGTGTTGGAGGTGCACATCTCCAACATCCATCAGCGCGAGTCGTTCCGGCACCACTCGTACGTCTCCCTCCGCGCCGACGGCGTCATCGCCGGGTGCGGAGTGCAGGGGTACGTGTTCGGCGTGGAGCGCGTCGCGGCGCTGGTGGGGGCCGCTCAGGCCGACGCGTAAGCCCCGATCACCAGGCGCGCGAGTCTTACAGCCGCCCCGCCTCCACGATCCGCCGCAGGAACCGCTGCGTGCGTTCCTGCTGCGGATCGCCGAAGACCTGCTCGGCGGTCCCGTGCTCCAGAACCACCCCTGCGTCCAGAAAACAAACCTGGTCGGCGACATCGCGGGCGAAGCCCATCTCGTGCGTGGCCAGCACCATGGTCATGCCGTCGTCCTTGAGGTCGCGCACGACGGTGAGGACCTCGCCGACGAGCTCGGGGTCCAGGGCGGCGGTGATCTCGTCGAGCAGCAGCAGCCGGGGGCGTACGGCGAGAGCGCGCACGATCGCCACCCGCTGCTGCTGACCGCCGCTCAGCCGGTCCGGGTACTCGCCCGCCTTGCCGGCAAGCCCGAGCCGCTCCAGCAGCTCCCGGGCACGCTCCTCGGCCTCCGCGCGCGAGGCGCCGTGCACCCGCCGCGGGGCGAGGGTGATGTTGTCCAGGACGGTCATGTGCGGAAACAGGTTGTACGCCTGGAAGACCACGCCGATACGGCGGCGTACCGCGTCCTGGTCCGCACGCGGATCGGTGATCTCCTCGCCGTCCAGCCAGATCGCCCCGTCGTCGATCTCCTCCAGAAGGTTCGCGCACCGCAGCAGCGTCGACTTGCCGGAACCGGAGGCACCGATCAGTGCGGTCACCGTGTGCGGAGCGACCTCCAGGTCGACGCCCCGCAGGACGACCGAGTCGCCGAAGGTCTTGCGGACGGACTCCATGCGCAGCACGGGCGCGTCACTCATATCGATCCTCCCTGGGCCCGCCGACGGTCCATCCGGGCCGTCACCCAGTCCGTGAAGCGGGTCATCGGGATGGTCAGCGCCACGAAGACCAGGCCGGCGACGATGTACGGCGTGTAGTTGAGGCTGCGCCCCACGATGATGTCCGCGGCCCGTACGGCGTCGATCGCGCCGCCGATCGAGACGAGCCCGGTGTCCTTCTGCAGCGACACCAGGTCGTTCAGCAGGGGCGGCACCTGCCGGCGTACGGCCTGCGGCAGGACGACGTGGCGCAGGGCCTGCCGGTTGGTGAGGCCGAGCGAGCGGGCCGCGGCGCGCTGCGAGGGGTGCACGGACTCGATGCCGGCACGGAACACCTCGGCCACGTACGCCGAATACGTCAGTGTGAGCGCCGTGCCGCCGAGGAGCACCGGGTCGACGGTCACGCCCTGCAGCCGCAGCGCGGGAACACCCAGGACCACGATCATCAGGTTGATGATCAGCGGCAGGCCGCGGAAGAAGTCCGTGTACGCGGCCGCCAGCACCCTCAGCGGGAAGAACACCGGACCGCGCAGGGTGCGCGCGATGGCGATCAGCATGCCGAGGACCAGCACCGCCACGCCGCAGATCAGCAGCAGCCGGACATTGAGCCAGAGCCCTTCGAGGACCTTGGGCAACGCCTCGCGCGCGTACTGCCCGTTGAAGAACGTCTCCTTCGTGCGCGGCCAGCCGGGCGCGTTGACGACGACCAGGTACAGCACCACGCCCGTGACGAGGGTCGACAGTGCGGCGATCGCCGTCGCGCGGCGGGCACGCGCGCGCTTGAAGGCCTCACGCTCGATCCGCCGCTGCGAGGGGACGTAGCCGTCGCCCCCGCCGGACATGTCACCCTCGTCGTCCGCGCCCTCCCGGCCGGACTCCTCCTTGGCGACCGTCACTTGAGCACCGGGGCGTCGACGGCGTCCGAAAGCCACTGCTTCTCGATCTTCGCCAGCGTGCCGTCCTTGCGCAGGGCGTCCACCGCGCCGGTCACGCAGGAGGTGAGTGCGCTGCCCTTGTCGAGCACGAGCCCGAACTGCTCCGGCGTACCGCCCTGGTTCTCGAACTGCCCGACGATCTTGGCGTTCGTCACCTCGGCCGCGGTGATGTAGAAGGCGGTCGGCAGGTCGACGACGATGGCGTCCACCTGGCCGTTCTTCAGCGCGGACTTGGCCTGGTCGTTCTTGGCGTAGACCGCGGCCTCCTGCTTCGGCTTCACCACGTCGTCGATGTAGTCGAGGCTGGTGGTGCCGACCTGGGCGCCCAGCTTGAGGCCCTTCAGATCCGCGATGCTCGTCGCCTTCGCGGCCTTCGAGCCCTTCAGCGCGATGACGGCCTGGCGCACGTCGTAGTAGCCGGAGGAGAAGTCCACGGCCTTCTTGCGCTCGTTGCTGATCGACACCTGGTTGATGTCGAAGTCGAAGGTCTTCACGCCGGGCGCGAAGGCCTTGTTGAAGGGCACGCTCTGCCAGACGACGGCGCTCTTGTCGTAACCGAGCTGCTTCGCCACCGCATAGGCGACGGCCGACTCGAAGCCCTTGCCGTTGGCGGGCTTGTCGTCCTTGAACCACGGCTCGTACGCGGGCTCGTCCGTGGCGATCGTCAGCTTCCCGGACGTCTTGGTGGCCAACTTGCCCTTGGCGCAGGTCTTCGAGGCCGACCCGGACGGTGTGGCCGCCGCCTTGTCCTCCGGCTGCGGAGCGCATCCGACAGCGGTGGCGAGCAGGCCTATGGTTGCCGCGGCGACGGCGCGGCGCAGTGCGCGAGGGGCAAGGTGCATGGCGGGAGATTGGCAGCCCGACGTCCAGTTTGTCGAGGTCACGACGGCAATTGTCCGCATAGTGGGAACGCGTGTTGCATTCCTGTGAACACTTCCTGAGGGAACGCCGGGGCCGCCGGTCGAGGGCGGGGATCGAAAGACCGGCGGCCCATACCGCGCAGGAGCCGTCATCCTGTGCGGGGCTGCTTCCAGTTGACTGCGCAACAAGGTGCGCGGGGAGCGCGCGCATGGCTCCGGCTCGTGTGAATGCTTCACACGGGGCGCGTACGTGCAAGTCGGCGCGGGCGTACGGGGAGTTCACGCCGGAGCGTCGAGGGCCCGGGGGTGCGGCCCCTCGCGCCATGACGTGCGCGCCGTCGGGATGTGACGCATCCGCCGCCCTGTGCGCTGTAGGGCATGACTCCCATGGGTCACGGGCCCGCCCTCTCGAGGCGGCAAGCGGGCCGAGGCGTACAGGGGCGGTCAGGTCGTGGAACCTGACCGCCCCTGTGTGCCGTTCGGTGTTCTCACCACCCGCGCGCGTGCCACTCCGGCAGATGCGGCCGCTCCGCGCCCAGGGTCGTGTCGTTGCCGTGTCCCGGGTAGACCCAGGTCTCGTCCGGCAGCACGTCGAAGATCTTCGTCTCGACGTCGTGGATCAGACTGGCGAACGCCTTCGGATCCTTACGGGTGTTGCCGACGCCCCCGGGGAAGAGGCAGTCCCCCGTGAAGACATGAGGATGCCCGTGCGGGTCGTCGTAGACGAGGGCGATCGAGCCCGGCGTGTGCCCGACCAGATGGCGCGCGGTGAGCTCCACGCGCCCCACCCGGACGGTGTCGCCGTCGTCGACGAGGACGTCGGTCGGCACCGGGATGCCGACCGCGTCCTCCCGGCCCGCATACGTGCGGGCGCCGGTGGCCGTGACGACCTGGGCGAGCGCCTGCCAGTGGTCGCCGTGCTGATGCGTGGTGACGACGGAGGCGATGCCGTCGTCACCGATCATGCCGAGCAGCGTGTCCGCGTCGTTGGCCGCGTCGATCAGCAACTGCTCATCGGTGGCCCGGCAGCGCAGCAGATAGGCGTTGTTGTCCATCGGGCCGACCGCGATCTTGGTGATCATCAGGTCCTTCAGCTCGTGCACATCCGCCGGGCCGCCGACCGTCACCTGTCCGCTGTACGTCATGGCCGTCAGCCTATAGCGGGGGAGCGCGCCCGGGTCCCCCGCCATGGGCCGCGCGGTCACAACGGGGGAAGCGCCGGCAGCGAGCCGCCCTCCACGGCCAGCCCGGAGCCGTCGCGGCGCCCGGCCAGCCAGCCGAGCAGCTCGGGTGCCGGGCCCGAGACGGTGACCTCCGGCTCCGTCGTCTCCCGGCCCGTCCGCCACGCGCGCGTACCGTTCGTCAGCCGCGTGGGAGGCACATCGGGGTGCCCGGAGAAGCGCTCGGCGAGGAAGTCGATCTCCCGCTCCGAGAACTCCGCCGGCAGATCCTCCAGCTCGTAGCCGATGCCGAGGTCCACGTGGTGCAGCTCCACCTCGGCCCATCGACGGAACGGCACCCTGGACGCCGAGTCGGTGACCCCGTTGCGCAGCTCCACCGTGCGCGACCAGTCCGCCGGCACTGCTCCCGTCCGCTGGAAGCGGGCCGCGGTGTCGCGCACGTCGGCGAGCTGCACGTCGAGGGGGCGCGGGGCGTCCCGTTCGATGTCGACGTCGCGGGCCTGTGCGGACGGATACATGGGACGGCCCTCGAGGACGTTCACGAGAGCATCCGCGTTGCGAGCAAGGTGGGCGAGGACGTGGCCGCGGGTCCAGCCGGGGAGCCGTGACGGCTCGGCCACCGATGCGTTGTCCAGTTTGGCGGCTGCGGTGAGCAGCCGGTCCGTTGCGTCACGTACAGACGCCAGGTCATGACCGTGATCAATCATGGTGCTGACCCTAGCTCCGCCACACCTTTGGGTGAAGGTGGTGAAGCCGTGCCGTAAATCGAATGCGCGTGCTATATGGTCGGGTGCGGCGTCGGGCATGCTGGATGGCCGGGGATTGTTATGCAACCCGGGAATCCGACCGGCGTTGTCAGTGGCTCCCCCTAGTCTGAGAAAGCACGGGGGCCCCGCCCCTGTCACTCCTCTCAAGCCAAGAAAGGTGCGGACCGGCGTGGCCGACCGTCTCATCGTCCGTGGCGCGCGCGAGCACAACCTCAAGAATGTCTCGCTCGACCTGCCGCGCGACTCGCTCATCGTCTTCACGGGCCTGTCGGGGTCGGGCAAGTCCTCGCTGGCCTTCGACACCATCTTCGCCGAGGGGCAGCGGCGCTATGTGGAGTCGCTCTCCTCGTACGCCCGCCAGTTCCTCGGCCAGATGGACAAGCCGGACGTCGACTTCATCGAGGGTCTCTCCCCGGCCGTCTCCATCGACCAGAAGTCGACCTCGCGCAACCCGCGCTCGACGGTCGGCACCATCACCGAGGTCTACGACTACCTGCGTCTGCTCTTCGCGCGCATCGGCAAGCCGCACTGTCCCGAGTGCGGCCGCCCGATCTCGCGCCAGTCGCCGCAGGCCATCGTCGACAAGGTCCTGGAGCTGCCGGAGGGGAGCCGCTTCCAGGTGCTGTCGCCGCTGGTGCGCGAGCGCAAGGGAGAGTTCGTCGATCTCTTCGCCGACCTCCAGACCAAGGGCTACTCCCGCGCGCGCGTGGACGGCGAGACCGTCCAGCTCTCCAACCCGCCCACGCTGAAGAAGCAGGAGAAGCACACCATCGAGGTGGTCGTCGACCGCCTCACGGTGAAGGACTCCGCCAAGCGCCGCCTCACCGACTCCGTGGAGACCGCCCTCGGGCTCTCCGGCGGCATGGTGGTACTCGACTTCGTCGACCTCCCCGAGGACGACCCCGAGCGCGAGCGCATGTACTCGGAGCACCTGTACTGCGCGTACGACGACCTGTCCTTCGAGGAGCTGGAGCCGCGTTCCTTCTCCTTCAACTCGCCCTTCGGCGCCTGCCCCGACTGCACCGGCATCGGTACGCGCATGGAGGTCGACGCCGAGCTCATCGTCCCGGACGAGGACAAGTCCCTCGACGAGGGCGCCATCCACCCCTGGTCGCACGGCCACACCAAGGATTACTTCGGCCGCCTGATCGGCGCCCTCGCGGACGCGCTGGGATTCCGGACGGACATCCCCTTCGCGGGCCTGCCGCAGCGAGCCAAGAAGGCCCTGCTGTACGGCCACAAGACACAGATCGAGGTCCGCTACCGCAACAGGTACGGGCGCGAGCGCGTCTACACCACGCCCTTCGAGGGCGCCGTCCCCTTCGTCAAGCGCCGGCACGGCGAGGCCGAGAGCGACGCCAGCCGCGAGCGCTTCGAGGGCTATATGCGCGAGGTGCCCTGCCCCACCTGTGAGGGCACCCGCCTGAAGCCGATCGTCCTCGCGGTCACGATCATGGGGAAGTCGATCGCCGAGGTCTCCGGCATGTCCATCAGCGACTGCGCGGACTTCCTGGGCGAGCTGAAGCTCAACGCCCGCGACAAGAAGATCGCCGAGCGCGTGCTGAAGGAGGTCAACGAGCGGCTGCGATTCCTGGTCGACGTCGGCCTGGACTACCTCTCGCTGAACCGCGCGGCCGGTACCTTGTCCGGCGGCGAGGCCCAGCGCATCCGACTGGCCACCCAGATCGGCTCCGGCCTCGTCGGCGTCCTGTACGTCCTCGACGAGCCGTCCATCGGCCTCCACCAGCGCGACAACCACCGGCTGATCGAGACCCTGGTCAGACTGCGCGACATGGGCAACACGCTCATCGTCGTCGAGCACGACGAGGACACCATCAAGGTCGCCGACTGGGTCGTCGACATCGGCCCCGGCGCGGGCGAGCACGGCGGCAAGGTCGTGCACAGCGGCTCCCTGAAGGAGCTGCTCACCAACGCCGAGTCCATGACCGGCCAGTACCTGGCCGGCAAGAAGTCGATCCCGCTGCCCGACATCCGGCGCCCGCAGGACCCGTCCCGCAGGCTCACGGTGCACGGCGCGCGCGAGAACAACCTCCAGGACATCGACGTCTCCTTCCCGCTGGGTGTGTTCACGGCCGTTACGGGCGTGTCCGGATCCGGCAAGTCGACGCTGGTCAACGACATCCTGTACACGCACCTGGCCCGCGAACTGAACGGCGCGAGGAGCGTTCCGGGACGGCACACGCGCGTGGACGGCGACGACCTCGTCGACAAGGTCGTGCACGTCGACCAGTCGCCCATCGGCCGCACCCCGCGCTCCAACCCGGCCACGTACACCGGCGTCTTCGACCACGTCCGCAAGCTGTTCGCCGAGACCACCGAGGCGAAGGTCCGCGGCTACATGCCGGGCCGCTTCTCCTTCAACGTCAAGGGCGGCCGCTGCGAGAACTGCGCGGGCGACGGCACGATCAAGATCGAGATGAACTTCCTCCCGGACGTGTACGTCCCGTGCGAGGTCTGCCACGGCGCCCGCTACAACCGGGAGACCCTGGAGGTCCACTACAAGGGCAAGTCCATCGCCGAGGTCCTGAACATGCCGATCGAGGAGGCCACGGAGTTCTTCGAGGCCGTTCCGTCGATCGCCCGACACCTCAACACTCTGAAGGACGTCGGCCTCGGCTACGTCCGCCTCGGCCAGTCCGCGACCACCCTGTCCGGCGGCGAGGCGCAGCGTGTGAAGCTCGCCAGTGAACTGCAGAAGCGCTCCACCGGGCGCACGGTCTACGTCCTGGACGAGCCGACCACCGGTCTGCACTTCGAGGACATCAGCAAGCTGCTGAGGGTGCTGTCCGGCCTGGTCGACAAGGGCAACACGGTCATCGTCATCGAGCACAACCTCGATGTGATCAAGACCGCCGACTGGGTCGTCGACATGGGCCCCGAGGGCGGCGCCGGCGGCGGACTCGTCGTCGCCGAGGGCACACCCGAGGAGGTCGCCGGGATCCCGGCCAGCCACACCGGCAAGTTCCTGCGGGAGATCCTCGGCGCCGACCGGATCAGCGACGCGGCCCCGGTGAAGGCCCCGCGCAAGACGACGGCCAGGAAGACGGTCGCCGCCAAGTCGACGGCGAAGAAGACGGCCACGGCCAGGACCGCCAACAGCACGGCCACGAAGAAGGCGGCCGGCGCCACGAAGAAGGCCGTACCCGCGAAGAAGACGACGCGGGCGCGGAAGGCCTGAGGCCCACGAGCAACAAGCCTCGACAAATCCGGAAAAGTTCGGCGCCCCACGGGAACTCCCCGTGGGGCGCCGCTCGTTGCAAGAACAGCCGCCTGATCCCTGCGGCCACGACGGTCCTTGACTCCTGAACAGTGCAATCGGCGAAAGAAAGCCGAACGCCTCTTACAGGACCCCGAGTTCGGAGGCGTACGGCGGCTCCGCGCCCGCCCGGGAGCAGGTGATCGCGGCTGCCCGCGCCGCGAATCGCAGCAGCCTGGTCCAGCCGTCGGCGCCCAGTCCCAGGAGCGCCTCGGAGGACAGGGCGTCCTGGGCGGCAAGACCATGCAGGAGAGCCGCGTTCACCGTGTCGCCGGCACCGATGGTGTCGACGACGTCGACCTTCTCGCCAGGGACGGGATACACGGCCCCGCCCCGGGTGAAGGCACTGAGGCCGTCGCTGCCATGGGTGATCACGACCGCCGCGGGCCCGGCTGCCAGCCACTCCCGCGGGGAGCCGCCCAGCCACAGGGCGTCCTCCTCGGACAGCTTGAGCAGCGACACCGAGGGCAGCCAGCTCCAGAAACGCGCCCGGTAGGCGTCCGCATCGGGGATCAGGCCCGCCCGGATGTTGGGGTCGAGCGCGGTGAAGACGCCCTGTGCGGCCGCGGTCCGCAGCAGGGTCTCGTAGGCGGTCGCGCCGGGCTCCAGGACGAGCGAGCAGGTACCGAAGGACACGGCGCGCGTCTCGGCGGGGAGCGCATCGGGTGCCGCGAACAGCCGGTCGGCGGTGCCCTCGACGTAGAAGGAGTAGGCCGCCGATCCGTTCCCGTCGATCGTGGCGACCGCGAGCGTGGTCGGCTCCGCACCGCGCTGCACGGCCGAGACGTCCACGCCCGCTTCCCGCAGCCCGTCGAGCAGCGCCTCGCCGAAGGCGTCGCGCGAGGTGCGGGAGCAGAACGCCGCGGGGGAGCCGAGGCGGCCGAGGGCCACGGCCGTGTTGTACGGGCCGCCGCCGAGCGCCGGCTTCAGGCCCGCGAGGGCACCCGTGCCCTGCGGTACCAGGTCGATCAGAGCCTCACCGGCGACGACGATCACGAGGCGGTTCCTTTCTCCGACTTCCCGAACTTCTCGGGCTTCTCAAATTTCTCGAACTTCTCGGGCTGTTCGGGGTGTTCGGACCGCACCGGCCCCTGCGGGCAGCCGCACGAGGTCCGGTGGACGAAGGAGCAGGGCAGCCGCAGGGTGCGGGCGGGGCGGTCCGGGGAGGCGAGGCGTTCCAGGAGCACCCGGACCGCCTGGGCGCCGATCTCCCTGCTGGGCTGGGCGACGGCGGTCAGCCGGGGCGAGAACAGGTCCGCCCACGCGAAGTCGTCGAAGCAGCACAGGGCCATGTCCTCGGGCACGGACAGGCCACGGTCGCGCAGGGCGCGCAGAGCACCGATGGTCATCGCGTTGTTGGCGGTGACGAGCGCGGTGGGCGGCGCGGCAAGGGAGAGAAGAGCGGCGGTGGCGCGCTCGGCGCCGACGGACTCGGAGTCGCCGTGCACCAGGAGGCGTTCGTCGTGAGGGAGCCCGGAGGCGGCGAGGCCGTGGCGGTATCCGGCAATGCGTTCGCGGGTGGTGCTGAGTCCGGGCCGGCCGGCGACCAGGGCGATCCGGCGGTGGCCGAGCTCGGCGAGATGGCCGACCAGCCTGGCGGTCGGTTCGGCGCTCTCGGCGCAGACCTGGTCGAAGGCGGGGGTGCCGTCGGCCGGGGCGTCGACGAGCCGGTCGAGGAAGACGGCCGGCACGCCATGGCGGCCGAGGTAGGCGACGAGTTCGCGCGGATTCGCCGAGGGGGCGACGATCATGCCGTCGACCCGGCGTTCGTGCAGCAGTTGGACGACCTTGCGCTCGTGCTCCGGGTCGTCGTGCGGATCGGCGATGAGCAGGCTGTAGCCGTGTTCCAGAGCGCCGGCCTCGACGCCCTGGAGGATCTCCGTGAAGTACGGGTTGCTGATCGCCGACACCGCGAGCCCGATGGAGCGGGTGCGCGAGGTCACCAGGGAGCGGGCGAGGGTGTTCGGGGTGTAGCCGAGCTGGTCGACGGCGTCCAGGACCGCCTGGCGGGTGTGGGGGAGGACGGGCCGGGTGCCGTTCAGGACGTGCGAGACGGTCGCCACGGAGACCCCGGCGCTCCGAGCGACGTCGGCCATGGTCGCCATCGCGTCCCCCTTCCCGGGCCGGCCCCTCGCGGCAGGCACGGCGCACCTTCCGGCGGGGACGGTATCCCATTCCGCGGTGGACGTAAACGCTTGCGCAAACGTTTACGTCCAGTGACCGGGGAGATGCACGCCGATCCGGTCGCCCCCTCGGGCGGGGTTCACTCCCAGTCCCACCCGATGCCCACGATCCCCGTCCGCACCCGGGGCTCGACGAGGTGGACCGAGTGGTGGCGGCCACTGAGGGGCAGTTCCTGGCGGCCGCTGCGCGGGGCCGCCGGCGAGTGCTGGGAGAAGCGGTGGCAGCGGGACGGCAGGGCCTGCTCGTCGAAGCGCACCTGGAGCGCGTACTGCCCGCCGGCCGGCCCGAAGCCGCGGATGTACTCGCGGGACACGCCGGCGGTGCCGTCCTCGATGCCGTAGCGGAAGAGGAAGGTGTCCCCGGCGCGCAGGCGGGTGTCGAAGAGGAGCTCGGCCACGAGCACGCCGGTGTCGTGGTGCACGCGCACGCGTCCCGTGCGGCAGTTCTCCAGCGCGTGCACCCGCATGCGTTCCGGCGCGCACCCCGGATCGCCGTGGTGGACGGCCACGAAGCGGTCGACGCCGTCCTTGTGGGCGCGCACTATGTGGTGGGACTCGCGCCCTGCCAGTTCACGGCGCGCGCCGATCCGCACCCGCTCGTGGTGCCCCAGGGTGTGCAGCCCGCCGTCCAGGGGCGAGCCCAGCTCGGCCAGCAGCCGCTGCAGGACGCCCGACGCCTCCACCAGGGAGCGGTAGGAACGGCCCGTGGGCTGCCCCGCGCACGAGGGTTCGTCGGTCTCGGCAAGCAGCCGGATCAGCGACTCCTCCGGCAGCTGGAGGATCTCCTCCAGCGCCCGCACGGCCCGCAGGGACTCGGGGCGCTGCGGGCGTCGGGCGCCCTGCTGCCAGTAACTCAGGCTCGTGACGCCGACCCTGACCCCGTAGCGCGACAGATGGTGCTGCACGCGCTGCAGCGGCAGTCCGCGGGCGGCGATCGCGGCGCGCAGTGCGACGTGGAAGGGGCCGCCCCGCAGGGCCGAGTCCAGTTCCGCGGTCGCGACGGCGGCGACGTCCGCGTGCTGTGTGGCGTGCGGCATGCAGGGGCCTTTCTGTGAATGCTCGCTACGGCTGGTCGGGCCGGGTTTGCGCTTGTTGTCGGGGCCACCCCGTCGGCGTCGGGGACTCTTCACATCCGTACGCCGTCGTTCCCGGTCCCGAGTTCCCCCGCATTGAAGCGTGTTGACCTAGTCCCGACAACACCTGAGGCCCAACAGCGATGTACTCCTGGCCGAGACGCGATCGGCGGCCTCAAGTCGACGCGCTGGTCCCGTCGTTGCCGAGCACCTCCCTGATCGCCCGCGCGGACAGCTCGGACTTGTGCAGGAACCCGCGGGCCGGGCTGCGGGCGACGAGTTCCTGGAAGTCCTCCAGGGAGTGCGTGGAGATCAGGATGATGACGGAGGAGACGCTGCAGGCCAGCGCCGCCGCGACGTCGAAACCGCTCTCGCCGTCGAGGTCGAGGTCCACCAGGACGATGTCCGGGGCCAGTTCCGCCGTACGCGCAAAGGTCTCGACGACGCCTCCCAGGACCTGCTGCAGGTGGCCCGCGGAATCCACCCGGCCATCCTGTCCAAGGGCGGCCTGGGCCCCGCCCTGCGCTCGCTGGCCCGCCGCTCCGCCGTCCGGGTGGAACTCGACCTCAGGCTGCCCGCTCCGCGCCTGCCCGAGCGATTGGAGGTGGCCGCGTACTACATGACCTCCGAGTGCCTCACCAACGCCGCCAAACACGCGCACGCGCGCGTGGTGAGTGTCGAGGCCGCGATCCGCGACGACGTCCTGGAGCTGACCATCCGCGACGACGGCGCGGGAGGCGCCGAGCCCGGCCGCGGCTCCGGCCTGATCGGGCTCATCGACCGGGTCGAGGCGATCGGCGGCAAGCTGGACGTCAGCAGCCCGCCGGGCGAGGGGACGACTCTGCACGTGCGACTGCCGCTGAGCGGGCCCTCGACGGATGTGTGACCGCCCGGGCGTACGCGGGGGAGCAGTCCAGGACGGGGGCCTTGGACTTCGGTGACGTTCGCGTACGTCCGGGCGGTCCGGTCGGACGGAGAGGCAGCCGTCCGGCTCTAGGGGCGGTCGATTCCGCCGTTCTGTCCGCCCTGCAGGCGCTTGGCGCGCACGATGTCGGGGTCCCTGGGGTCCAGGACGTCGCTGCACGCGTGCGTGCCGTCCTCGTACCGGCGGGCGCGGACCGGCCGCCGTCGCTTCTCGATCCGCGTCCGACGCATCCGCAGCCCTTCGACCCGCGACCAGCCGGCTCCGAGGCCCGGCCGGTCCACCTTCATCTGCACTGCCACGAGCATCGCCCGCGAACGTCCCCATGTCGTCACGGCAGGCCCCCAATCCCGTTTCCGGCTAGCCGTAACCCCGAGGGTCGGGCAGGCTGTTGGGCGCGCACCGATCGGTCGGGCAAGGGGAGCCGGGACCATGGACGACGCATCGCAGCAGCTCACGCGGGGACGGGTCGTTCTCGCCGACGACGACGTGCTGCTCCGCGAGGGGCTGGCCAGCCTGTGCGAGCGGGTCGGATACGAGGTGGTGGGCCAGGCGGGTGACGCCGCACGGCTACTGGAACTGGTCGCCGCCGAGCACCCCGACCTCGCGATCGTCGACATAAGAATGCCGCCGGACCACTCCACCGAGGGCCTCAAGGCGGCCCGCACGATCCGCGAGCTCCACCCCGCCACCGGCATCCTCGTGCTGTCGGCGTACATCGAGGTCGACGAGGCCCTGGAGCTGCTGGCGAGCGGCCGGAAGGTCGGCTACCTGCTCAAGAGCCGGGTCACGGTCGTCGACGAGTTCACCGAGGCCCTGGAGCGCATCCACCGGGGCGGCTCGGTCGTCGACCCCTCCCTGGTGCAGGAGCTGTTCTCCGCCCAGCGCCGCGACGACCCGCTGTCCCGCCTCAGCACCCGGGAGCGCGAGGTCCTGGCCCTGATGGCGGAGGGCCGCTCGAACGCGGGCATAGGCCGCAGGCTGTGGGTCACCGAGGGCACCGTGGAGAAACACGTCCGCAGCATCCTGGGCAAACTCCACCTCACCGAGGACACCGACGACCACCGCCGTGTCCTGGCCGTTCTGACGTTTCTCGAGTCCCGGTAGCCCGCGACGGCGTTGTCCACAGGCCCGCCGCACTGTCAGCCCTCGCCAGTAGGGTGTGAGACATGGCCGATCCCTCCAGCTACCGCCCCAAGCCGGGACAGATCCCGGACTCTCCAGGGGTGTACAGGTTCCGTGACGAGCACCGCCGGGTGATCTACGTCGGAAAGGCGAAGAGCCTGCGCCAGCGCCTGGCGAACTACTTCCAGGACCTGGCGAACCTCCACCCCCGCACCCGGACGATGGTCACCACCGCCGCGTCCGTGGAGTGGACCGTGGTGTCCACGGAGGTCGAGGCCCTGCAGCTGGAGTACTCCTGGATCAAGGAGTTCGACCCCCGGTTCAACGTCAAGTACCGCGACGACAAGAGCTACCCGTACCTCGCGGTGACGATGAACGAGGAGTTCCCGCGCGTACAGGTGATGCGCGGCCAGAAACGCAAGGGCGTGCGCTACTTCGGGCCGTACGGACACGCGTGGGCGATCCGCGACACCGTGGACCTCCTCCTGCGCGTCTTCCCGGTGCGCACCTGCTCGGCGGGCGTCTTCAAGAACGCCGCCCGCACCGGCCGCCCCTGTCTGCTCGGCTACATCGGCAAGTGCTCCGCCCCCTGCGTCGAGCGCGTCTCCGCCGAGGAACACCGCGAACTGGCCGAGGAGTTCTGCGACTTCATGGCCGGCCGTACGGGGACGTACATCCGCCGCCTGGAGCAGCAGATGACGCAGGCGGCCGAGGAGATGGAGTACGAGCGGGCGGCCCGCCTGCGCGACGACATCGAGGCCCTGAAGAAGGCCATGGAGAAGAACGCGGTCGTGCTCGCCGACGCGACCGACGCCGACCTGATCGCGGTCGCCGAGGACGAGCTGGAGGCGGCCGTCCAGATCTTCCACGTGCGCGGCGGACGCGTGCGCGGCCAGCGAGGCTGGGTCACCGACAAGGTCGAGGAGATCACCACCGGCGCCCTCGTCGAACACGCCCTGCAGCAGCTGTACGGCGAGGAGAAGGGCGACTCCGTCCCCAAGGAGGTCCTCGTCCCGGCCCTGCCCGATCCGGTCGAGCCGGTCCAGGAGTGGCTCGCCGAGCGCCGCGGCTCGGGCGTCTCGCTGCGCATCCCGCAGCGCGGCGACAAGAAGGCCCTGATGGAGACGGTGGAGCGCAACGCCCAGCAGGCGCTCGTGCTGCACAAGACCAAGCGCGCCTCCGACCTGACCACGCGCTCGCGTGCCCTGGAGGAGATCGCCGAGGCCCTCGACCTGGACAGCGCGCCCCTCAGGATCGAGTGCTACGACATCTCGCACCTCCAGGGCGACGACGTCGTGGCCTCCATGGTCGTATTCGAGGACGGCCTGCAGCGCAAGAGCGAGTACCGCCGCTTCCAGATCAAGGGCTTCGAGGGCCAGGACGACGTCCGCTCCATGCACGAGGTGATCACCCGCCGGTTCAAGCGGTACATCGCCGAGAAGGAGAAGACGGGGGAGTGGGCCGACGGCGAGAACACCCTCACCGAGGGCGAGAACACCCTCACCGAGGGCGAGAACACCCTCACTGAGGAGGACGGCCGCCCCAAGAAGTTCGCCTACCCGCCCCAGCTCGTCGTCGTCGACGGCGGGCAGCCGCAGGTCGCCGCCGCCAAGAAGGCCCTCGACGAGCTCGGCATCGACGACGTCGCCGTATGCGGCCTCGCCAAGCGCCTGGAGGAGGTGTGGCTGCCGGACGACGACGACCCGGTGGTCCTGCCCCGCACCAGCGAGGGCCTCTACCTGCTGCAGCGCGTCCGCGACGAGGCCCACCGCTTCGCGATCACCTACCAGCGCACCAAACGGGCCAAGCGCTTCAGGTCGAGCCCCCTGGACGACGTGCCGGGACTCGGGGACACACGCAGGCAGGCACTGCTGAAACATTTCGGTTCGCTGAAGAAACTACGATCCGCCACCATCGACCAGATCTGCGAGGTCCCCGGCATAGGCCGCAAGACGGCCGAGACGATCGCCGTGGCCCTCGCCCAGGCGGCCCCGGCCGCGCCCGCCGTGAACACGGCGACTGGAGAGATCATGGAGGAGGAACCCGGAACAATGGGTTCCAGCGGGCAGCCCGTAACCATGGGCGCCCCGGACGAACGACGGGGGCAGGAGACATGAATGTGAACGAGCACGACGGGCAACAGAGCCAGGCCGGAGACGGAGCACAGGTGAGTACGGGCAGCGACACACCCGGGACGGTGCCCGAGGCGGCCATCCCCGAGCTGGTGATCATCTCCGGGATGTCCGGTGCGGGCAGGTCGACCGCCGCCAAGTGTCTGGAGGACCTCGGCTGGTTCGTCGTCGACAACCTGCCGCCCGCGCTCATCCCCACCATGGTGGAACTCGGCGCCCGCTCGCAGGGCAACGTCGCCCGGATCGCGGTCGTCGTCGACGTCCGCGGCCGCCGCTTCTTCGACAACCTCCGCGAGTCCCTCGCCGACCTGGAGGCCAAGCACGTCACCCGGCGGATCGTCTTCCTGGAGTCCTCCGACGACGCCCTGGTGCGCCGCTTCGAGTCGGTGCGCCGCCCGCACCCCCTGCAGGGCGACGGCCGCATCGTCGACGGCATCGCCGCCGAGCGCGAGCTGCTGCGCGAGCTGCGCGGCGACGCCGACCTGGTGATCGACACCTCCAGCCTGAACGTGCACGAGCTGCGCGCCAAGATGGACGCCCAGTTCGCCGGCGAGGAGGAGCCCGAGCTGCGGGCCACCGTCATGTCCTTCGGCTTCAAGTACGGCCTCCCGGTCGACGCCGACCTGGTCGCGGACATGCGCTTCCTGCCCAACCCGCACTGGGTCCCCGAGCTGCGCCCCTTCACCGGCCTCAACGAGGAGGTGTCGGCGTACGTCTTCAACCAGCCGGGCGCCAAGGAGTTCCTCGACCGCTACGCCGAGCTGCTCAGGCTCATCGCGGCCGGCTACCGCCGCGAGGGCAAGCGGTACGTGACCATCGCCATCGGCTGTACGGGCGGCAAGCACCGCTCGGTGGCCACCTCGGAGAAGCTCGCCGCGCGCCTTGCCGCCGAGGGCGTGGAGACGGTGGTCGTGCACCGGGACATGGGACGCGAATGACGGAACGTTCTCCGCGGCTGAGCAGGCTGCGCCGGGTGGTGCCCGAGTCCCGCGCGGGCCGGCCCGTCGAGGCCCGCGGCGCCCGCCCGCGCCGCCGCGGCGCCCAGCCCAAGGTGGTCGCCCTCGGCGGTGGCATGGGCCTGTCCGCCTCGCTCGCCGCGCTGCGCCGGATCACCGGCGACCTCACCGCCGTCGTCACCGTGGCCGACGACGGCGGCTCCAGCGGCCGCCTGCGCGACGAGCTGGGCGTGCTGCCGCCCGGCGACCTGCGCAAGGCGCTGGCCGCGCTCTGCGGCGACGACGACTGGGGCCAGACCTGGGCCCGGGTCATCCAGCACCGCTTCCAGTCCAAGGGCGACCTGCACGAACACGCGGTCGGCAACCTCCTGATCGTCGCCCTCTGGGAGCAGCTCGGCGACCATGTCCAGGCCCTCGACCTGGTCGGCAAGCTGCTCGGCGCGCACGGGCGCGTGCTGCCCATGTCCGCCGTACCCCTGGAGCTGCAGGCCCTGGTCAAGGGGCACGACCCGGACCGGCCCGAGGACGTCGACACCGTACGGGGACAGGCGACCGTGGCGCTCACGCCGGGCGAGGTGCAGTCCGTGCACCTCGTGCCGCACGACCCGCCCGCCGTCCCCGAGGCCGTCGAGGCGGTCCTGGACGCCGACTGGGTCGTCCTCGGCCCCGGCTCCTGGTTCTCCTCGGTCATCCCGCACCTGCTCGTTCCCGAACTCCTGGACGCCCTCACCGAGACGAAGGCGCGCCGGGTACTCTCGCTGAACCTCGCCCCGCAGCCCGGAGAAACCGAAGGCTTCTCCCCGCAGCGTCATTTGGAGGTTTTGGGACGACACGCCCCTAAACTCGCCCTGGACGTGGTGCTGGCCGACGAGGCCGCCGTGCCCGACCGTGACCGGCTCACCGAGGCCGCCAAGCGGTTCGGTGCCGCGGTCGAGCTGGCGCCGGTGGCCCGGAGGGACGGAACTCCGCGGCACGACCCGGAGCTGCTGGCCGCCGCGTACGACCGTATTTTTCGGATGCATGGAAGGATCGGCCCATGGCGATGACGGCAGCGGTGAAGGACGAGATCTCTCGGCTCCCCGTCACCCGGACCTGCTGCAGAAAGGCGGAGGTCTCCGCCATTCTGCGGTTCGCCGGCGGCCTCCACCTGGTCAGCGGGCGCATCGTGATCGAAGCGGAGCTGGACACCGCGATGGCGGCCCGGCGCCTGAAGCGGGACATCCTGGAGATCTTCGGGCACAGCTCCGAACTGATCGTGATGGCGCCGGGCGGACTGCGCCGCGGTTCGCGCTACGTCGTACGGGTCGTCGCCGGCGGTGACCAACTGGCCCGGCAGACCGGCCTCGTCGACGGCCGCGGCCGCCCGATCCGCGGTCTGCCCCCGCAGGTGGTCTCGGGGGCCACCTGCGATGCGGAGGCCGCCTGGCGCGGCGCCTTCCTGGCGCACGGCTCGCTGACCGAGCCCGGCCGCTCGTCCTCCCTCGAGGTGACCTGCCCCGGCCCGGAGGCCGCGCTCGCGCTGGTCGGCGCCGCCCGCCGGCTGTCGATCGCCGCGAAGGCGCGCGAGGTACGCGGCGTGGACCGCGTGGTCGTCCGCGACGGCGACGCGATCGGCGCCCTGCTCACCCGCCTCGGCGCGCACGAGTCGGTGCTGGCCTGGGAGGAGCGCCGGATGCGCCGCGAGGTGCGGGCCACGGCGAACCGTCTCGCCAACTTCGACGACGCCAACCTGCGCCGCTCCGCGCGCGCGGCCGTCGCCGCCGGCGCCCGTGTCCAGCGCGCGCTGGAGATCCTCGCCGACGAGGTTCCCGAGCATCTCGCGGCCGCCGGGCGCCTGCGCATGGAGCACAAGCAGGCCTCGCTGGAGGAACTGGGCGCGCTCGCCGACCCGCCGCTGACCAAGGACGCCGTCGCCGGCCGTATCCGCCGTCTGCTGGCGATGGCCGACAAGCGTGCCTCCGACCTCGGCATCCCGGGCACGGAGTCCAGCATCACCGAGGAGATGGCCGACAACCTGGTCGGCTGACCCCGTAGAAGAACACTTGAAGATCGCTCGACAGACTGCTCAACACGCCGGTGCCGACGCCCACTTGGGGCGTCGGCACCGGCGTTCGTGTGTCCGTGAGGCGCCCTTGACTCGATCATGAAGTGTCATGAGCCTGGCAACAGTTCGCTGCTGTGGCGGACCACTGCTAGGGGGGTTCATGAGACATAGAGCGAGATCGATCCTCGCTGTCGGCGCGCTCCTGCTCGGCGGAGCGAGCCTCGCGCCCATCGCCCAGGCGCAGAACGGAAGTTCGCAGGGATCCGACCCCAACGAGGTCAAGGTCTACCGCGCCGACGTCACCGCCAAGCAGGTACCCCTGCTGCTGGCGGCCGGACAGGACGGCGACGAACTCGCCAACCAGGTCCCGGAGAAGGGCACGGCCTCGGTCGAGGTCTACCTCACCGGCCAACAGGCCCACAAGCTCGAGAAGCAGGGCGTCGACCTCACCGAGCACACGCTTTCGGCCAGGGCCGAGAAGCGCGTGGACGCCGCCGCCGAGGGCGTGTTCCGCCCGTACAGCGGAAGCGGTGGCCTCAAAGAGGAGATCGTCAGAACCGGGCAGGAGAACCCCGGCCTCACGAAGGTCGTCTCCATCGGCAAGACCGTCAACGGACAGGACATCCTCGCCCTCAAACTGACCAAGGGCGCGAAGAAGTCCAAGGACGGCTCGAAACCCTCCGTCCTCTACCTGTCCAACCAGCACGCGCGCGAGTGGATAACGCCGGAGATGACCCGGCGGCTGATGCACTACTACCTGGACCACTACAAGACGGACAAACGCATCAAGAAGATCGTCGACTCCACCGAGCTGTGGTTCGTGATCTCGGCCAACCCCGACGGCTACGACTACACCTTCAAGAACTCCGACACCCGCCTGTGGCGCAAGAACCTCCGGGACGTCAACGGCGACGGTGTCATCACCACCGGTGACGGCGTCGACCTCAACCGCAACTTCGCCTACAAGTGGGGCTACGACGACGAGGGTTCGTCCCCCAACCCCACCAGCGAGACCTATCGCGGCGCGAGCCCCGGCTCCGAGCCCGAGACCAAGGCGCTGGACGCCTTCGAGAAGCGCATCGGCTTCACGTACGGCATCAACTACCACTCCGCCGCCGAACTCCTCCTCTACGGCGTCGGCTGGCAGGTGGCCACGCCCACCCCGGACGACGTCGTCTACAAGGCCCTCGCCGGTTCGCCGGACCATTCCGCGATCCCCGGCTACCGCCCGCAGGTCTCCTCCGAGCTGTACACCACCAACGGCGAGGCGGACGGACACGCGGCGAACGTCAACGGCATGTCGATGTTCACCCCCGAGATGTCGACCTGTCAGACCGCGTCGAACATCGACCCGGGCGACCAGTGGAACGCGGCCGACTGCCAGTCCGTCTTCAACTTCCCGGACGACGAGAAGCTGATCCAGCAGGAGTTCGAGAAGAACATCCCGTTCGCGCTGTCGGTCGCCGAGACCGCCCCGCACCCCGACACGCCGTCCTCCTCGCTCGGTCTGACCGCCGCCGACTTCACCCCGGCCACGTTCTCCACGTCGTACTCGCGCGGCGCCGACCAGGAGGTCTCCGTCGTCGTACGCAAGGCCGTGCGCGACAAGGAGCTCAAGTACCGCGTGAACGGCGGCCGTACGCAGGACGGGGCGCTCAAGGCCTGGAAGGGCGGCGAGACCTACGGCGGCCACGACAACCTGCACTTCGACGAGTACCGGGCCAAGGTCAAGGACGGCGACCCGGGCGACAAGGTCGAGGTGTGGTTCACCGGCAGGGCGAAGGGCGGCAAGAAGCTCTCCAGCGAGCACTTCACGTACACCGTCGCCCAGCGGCCCAAGGCCGACACCCTCGTCGTCGCCGAGGAGGGCGCGGCCGCCACACAGGCGCAGACGTACGTGGACGCGCTGACGGCCAACGGCCGCAAGGCGATCGTGTGGGACGTCGCCACCCAGGGCGCGCCCGACGCGCTCGGCGTGCTGAAACACTTCAGGACCGTCGTCCACTACACCGGCGCGAGCGCCCCCGGCAACGCCACCCAGCTCCAGCTGCGTGCCTACCTCAACGAGGGCGGCAAGCTGATCGAGGCGGGCGAGCAGGCCGGCGGCACCGTCGACCTCGGCGGGGGCACCCTGTCGAACGACTTCAGCCAGTACTACCTGGGCGCCTATTCGCGTACGTCGACCCCCGGGGCCACCGGCTTCACCGGCTCCGGCAAGCTCGACGGCTTCAACGGGGCGCTCGGCGCCGCCACCGGCAACCCGCTCGACAAGGCGGGCACCTACGCAGTCACCTCCGACTCGCTGCCCGCCGACAAGTACCCGCAGTTCGCGAGCGCGGGCGCGGGCCAGTTCGCCGGGACCGTCAACCCGTACGGGCCGTACGCCGGCTCCTACATGGCGGCCGCCGTCCACACCGACGACGCCTACAAGCGCCTCACCCGCACCGTCGACCTCACCGGAGTGAGCGCGGCCGACAAGCCCACCCTGCGCAGCCGGCTGCTGTGGGACACCGAGCCCGGTTACGACCACGTGATCGTCGAGGCCCACACCACGGGCGCCGACGACTGGACGACGCTGCCCGAGGCGGGCGGCGCGACCAGCAAGGCCGTACCGAGCGAGTGCGAGGCGGGCTTCCTGGTGAACGAGCACCCGTGGCTCAAGCACTACCTCACCGTCGCCGCCGGCGGCTGCACCGCGACCGGCACCAGCGGCTCCTGGAACAGCCTCACCGGCGCCTCCAGCGGCTGGGAGCAGGTCAACTACGACCTGAGCGCCTACGCTGGCAAGTCCGTCGAGGTCTCGATCAGCTACGTCACCGACCCGGGGACCGGCGGCCATGGCGTCCTCGCCGACGAACCTTCGCTCGTCGTCGGCGGCACGCCGACGCAGACCGAGGGCTTCGAGACATCGCTCGGCGCCTGGAGCGTGCCCGGACCGCCCGCGGGCAGCCCAGGCGTCCTCAAGGATTGGGCGCGCACCGGGGCGCTGTTCAAGACATACGGGGCGATCGCCACCGACCGGACCGTGCTGCTGGGCTTCGGCCTGGAGCACGTCACCGCGGCGGCGGACCGCAACGACCTCATGAAGAAGGCGCTCGCGACCCTGCAAGGGTGAACACCCTGGTCAACGATGACTAGCTCTCCGTAGTCAAAAAGAGTGATCAGATCTTTCGGCCCGGGCGGTCCGTACCCCTACTGGCGGGTACGGACCGCCTGCCCGTGTATGCGGCATCTCGATGTCACCGCGGGGCCCTCAGGGAGGTAGGGTCGGGGGTGGTCGGGGACATCCCAAACAGAGCTCGCCGGCACCGCATGGCCGGCGTACCAACGAGGAGATCGGTTCGTGACGATCCGCGTAGGCATCAACGGCTTCGGTCGTATCGGTCGCAACTACTTCCGCGCACTGCTGGAGCAGGGTGCAGACATCGAGATCGTGGCTGTCAACGACCTGGGTGACACCGCGACCACCGCCCACCTGCTCAAGTACGACACCATCCTGGGCCGCCTCAAGGCCGAGGTGTCGCACACCGCCGACACGATCACCGTCGACGGCCACACCATCAAGGTCCTGTCCGAGCGCAACCCCGCCGACATCCCGTGGGGCGAGCTGGGCGTCGACATCGTCGTCGAGTCGACCGGCATCTTCACGAAGAAGGCCGACGCCGAGAAGCACATCGCCGGCGGCGCCAAGAAGGTCCTCATCTCGGCTCCGGCCAAGGACGAGGACATCACCATCGTGATGGGCGTCAACCAGGACAAGTACGACGCGGCGAACCACCACGTCATCTCCAACGCCTCCTGCACCACCAACTGTGTGGCGCCGATGGCGAAGGTCCTCGACGAGAACTTCGGCATCGTCAAGGGCCTGATGACGACGGTCCACGCGTACACCAACGACCAGCGCATCCTGGACTTCCCGCACTCGGACCTGCGCCGCGCCCGCGCCGCCGCCGAGAACATCATCCCGACCACCACCGGTGCCGCCAAGGCCACCGCCCTGGTCCTCCCGCAGCTCAAGGGCAAGCTGGACGGCATCGCCATGCGCGTCCCGGTCCCGACCGGTTCGGCCACCGACCTGGTCGTGACGCTGCAGCGCGAGGTCACCAAGGACGAGGTCAACGCCGCGTTCAAGAAGGCCTCCGAGGACGGCGACCTCAAGGGCTACCTCTCGTACACCGAGGACCCGATCGTCTCCTCGGACATCGTCAGCGACCCGGCCTCCTGCACCTTCGACTCCTCCCTGACCATGGTCCAGGAGGGCAACTCGGTGAAGATCCTCGGCTGGTACGACAACGAGTGGGGCTACTCCAACCGCCTCGTCGACCTGACGGTCTTCGTCGGCAACCAGCTCTGATCGACAGAGCAGGCACTTCGATGTGAATGCAGGGCTCGGGCAGCGCAGGGACGCGCCGTCCGGGCCCTGACTCACGTACAGATCGGCCCTCTTACGATCACGAGCACCACAAGTCCTCCTCGGGAGTCCCTTCAATGAAGACGATCGACGAACTTCTCGCCGAAGGCGTCGCAGGCAAGCGGGTCTTCGTCCGCGCCGACCTGAACGTGCCGCTGGACGGCACCACCATCACCGACGACGGCCGCATCCGCGCCGTGCTGCCCACCGTGAAGGCCCTTGCCGAGGCGGGTGCGCGCGTCGTCGTCGCCTCGCACCTCGGCCGCCCCAAGGGCGCGCCGGACCCGGCCTTCTCCCTCGCCCCCGCCGCCGCCCGGCTGGGTGAACTCCTCGGCGCGGACGTGGCGTTCGCGACCGACACGGTCGGCGAGTCCGCGACGTCCACGGTCGCGGGCCTCGCCGACGGCCGGGTCGCCGTCATCGAGAACCTGCGCTTCAACGCCGGCGAGACCAGCAAGGACGACGCCGAGCGCGGCGCCTTCGCCGACCAGCTCGCCGCCCTCGCCGACGTCTACGTCGGTGATGGCTTCGGCGCCGTGCACCGCAAGCACGCCTCGGTCTTCGACCTGCCGGCCCGCCTCCCGCACGCCGCCGGCTACCTCATCGCGAACGAGGTCGCCGTCCTGAAGAAGCTCACCGAGGACGTCAAGCGGCCCTACGTCGTCGCCCTCGGCGGCGCCAAGGTCTCCGACAAGCTCGCCGTCATCGACCAGCTGCTGGGCAAGGCCGACCGCATCCTCATCGGCGGCGGCATGGCGTACACCTTCCTCAAGGCCAAGGGCTACGAGATCGGCAAGTCCCTGCTTCAGGAGGACCAGATCCCGGCGGTCCTGGAATACGTCGAGCGGGCGGAGAAGACCGGCGTCGAGCTGGTGCTGCCGGTCGACGCGGTGGTCGCTGCCGAGTTCCCGGACCTGAAGACCAAGGCTCCGGCGGGCGCCACCACCGTCGCCGCGGACGCCATCCCGGCCGACCAGATGGGCCTGGACGTCGGTCCGGAGACCCGCAAGCTGTACGCCTCGAAGATCACCGATGCCGCCACCGTCTTCTGGAACGGCCCGATGGGCGTCTTCGAGCACCCCGATTTCGCCGAGGGCACCAAGGCGGTCGCCCAGGCCCTCCTCGACTCCCCGGCCTTCACGGTCGTCGGCGGCGGCGACTCCGCCGCGGCCGTGCGCCTCCTGGGCTTCGACGAGAACGCATTCGGCCACATTTCGACCGGCGGTGGCGCCTCCCTCGAATACCTCGAGGGCAAGACGCTCCCCGGCCTCGCCGCACTGGAGGACTGACCTACATGAGCACGCGCACGCCGCTGATGGCGGGCAACTGGAAGATGAACCTCAACCACCTCGAGGCCATCGCGCACGTCCAGAAGCTCGCCTTCGCCCTCGCGGACAAGGACTACGAGGCCGTCGAGGTCGCCGTCCTGCCGCCCTTCACCGACCTGCGCTCCGTGCAGACCCTGGTCGACGGCGACAAGCTCAAGATCAAGTACGGCGCCCAGGACCTCTCGGCGCACGACTCCGGCGCCTACACCGGCGAGATCTCCGGCTCGATGCTGGCCAAGCTGAAGTGCACGTTCGTGGCGATCGGCCACTCCGAGCGCCGCCAGTACCACAACGAGACCGACGAGCTGGTCAACGCCAAGGTCAAGGCCGCCTACAAGCACGGCCTGACCCCGATCCTGTGCGTCGGCGAGGAGCTGGAGGTGCGCGAGGCGGGCAACCACGTCACGCACACGCTCGCCCAGGTCGAGGGCGGTCTGAAGGACCTCCCGGCCGAGCAGGCCGAGACCGTCGTGATCGCCTACGAGCCCGTCTGGGCCATCGGCACCGGCAAGGTCTGCGGCGCCGAGGACGCCCAGGAGGTCTGCGCCGCCATCCGCGGCAAGATCGCCGAGCTGTACACCCAGGAGCTGGCCGACAAGGTCCGCATCCAGTACGGCGGCTCCGTCAAGTCCGGCAACGTCGCCGAGATCATGGCGCAGGCCGACATCGACGGCGCCCTGGTCGGCGGCGCCTCGCTGGACGCGGACGAGTTCGTCAAGATCGTGCGCTTCCGCGACCAGTGACACGAGCTGGGAGTATGCGGTAGCGGCGATACGTCGTACCCTTGCGGGGGCACAGCTCTGTGGCTGTGCCCCCGTCGTTCATCCGAATCCGAGGAAGTTGGTCCAGCCGTGGTTTTGGGGTTCTCGATCGCCCTGATCGTCTTCAGCCTGCTGCTGATGCTGCTGGTGCTGATGCACAAGGGGAAGGGCGGCGGCCTCTCCGACATGTTCGGTGGCGGCATGCAGTCGTCCGTCGGCGGCTCCTCGGTCGCCGAGCGCAACCTCGACCGCATCACCGTGGTGATCGGTCTGCTCTGGTTCGCGTGCATTGTCGTACTCGGCATCCTCATGAAGTCGAACAGCTGAGCAGCGACGCACACAGCACGTACATTCCGCACGTAAGGCCCCATGTTCGGTACGCGCAGCTGAGCGCGGCCTATCATGGGGCTTGCGTCTAGGTGTGGGGGGTGTAACTCCAATCACTGGACGCGCGTTGGGCCTTACGTAGACTGAGGCGCTCGCAACGAAGCGAAACGCCGACTCGCTTCGCGGCACCATCACGCAGGGAGTTACGACCGTGGCAAGTGGCAACGCGATCCGAGGAAGCCGGGTCGGGGCGGGGCCGATGGGCGAGGCCGAGCGCGGCGAGTCCGCGCCGCGTCTGCGCATCTCCTTCTGGTGCTCGAACGGGCACGAGACGCAGCCCAGCTTCGCCAGCGACGCGCAGGTTCCCGAGACCTGGGACTGCCCGCGCTGCGGCTTCCCCGCCGGACAGGACCGGGACAACCCGCCGGACCCGCCGCGCACCGAGCCCTACAAGACGCACCTCGCGTACGTACGGGAACGGCGCAGTGACGCGGACGGCGAGGCGATCCTCGCCGAGGCGCTCGCCAAACTGCGGGGCGAGATCTAGGAGTTGAGAGTCCGGCCGGGCACCGAGGGGTGCCTGGCCGGAGCTGTTTCGTACCCGGCCCCGGCCGCCTCCGGGCCGATTGTCAGTGGTGCCCTCTACGGTTTGTGTATCGGCGAATCGTGAGGGGGAGTTGTGGCGACGGTCGGGGGAACGGACACGCGTGAACTTGCGTGGCGCGGGGCATTCGGGAGGCTGTGGAGCGCCGCCGTGCTCTCGAGTTTCGGGGACGCGCTGCGTGCCTCCGCGCTGCCGCTGCTCGCCGTGCGACTCACGGACCGGCCGTTGCTCGTCGCTGCCGTGACCGCCTGCGGCTATCTGCCCTGGGTCGCCTTCGGGCTCCTCGGCGGGGCGGTGGCCGACCGCGTGGACCAGCGGCGGGCGATGTGGACGGTGGATGCGCTCCGAGGGCTGCTGGTCGCCTGTTTCGCGGTGGCCGTCGCGCTCGGGCACGCCTCGATCGGCCTGCTGATCGCGCTGGCCTTCACTCTCACCACGCTGCAGACACTCTTCGACAATGCCTCCACGGCCCTGCTGCCCGCCCTGGTGGAGCGCGAGGCCCTCGGCAGCGCGAATGCCCGGCTGATGACCGGACAGCGCATCGCGGGCGGACTGCTCGGCGGGCCTGCCGTACCCGTGCTGCTCGCGGCCGGAGCCGCCACACCCTTCGCTGTCGACGCGGCGACCTTCCTGGTGGCCGCTGCGCTGGTGGCCTCGCTGCGGACAGCCGCCCCGGAGCGGCGGCCAGGCGCGGCGGGCAGCACCCTCCGCCGCGAGATCGGGCAGGGACTGCGTGCTCTGGGCCGGGATCGCGCCCTGCGCGGACTGTGCGCGGCCACGGCTCTGTGCAACATCGGCATGGGAGCGCAGCTCGCCACCCTGGTCGTCCTGGTGACCGGCTGGCTGCACGGTGGCACCGTGGGGTACGCGGCGGCGGGCACCGCGGTCACCGCGGGCAGCCTGGTCGGCGGAGTGGTGAACCGCCGGTTCGTGGACCGGCTCGGCCGGATCCGGGCTGTGCTGCTCGCCGGCACCGTGCAGACCGCGGCCCTCGTGGTCATGGGCACCGTGCGCAGCCTGGGCGTCCTGGTGGCGGCGATCGGGATCTTCGGGGTCATGGGCATGGTGTGGAACATCAACACGACGACCCTGATGCAGGAGCGCAGTCCCGCCGACATGATCGGGCGGGTCAGTTCGGCCTTCCGGACCCTGTCCTACGCAGGCGTTCCGGTGGGCGCCCTGCTCGGCGGTGCCGTCGCCACCGCCTGGGGCCTCAACACCCCGCCCCTGCTGACGGCCGCCTTCTTCGTCCTCGCCGTCATCGCGCTGATACCCGCGCTCAAGGTGAACGTACCTGTTGTTGCGCCGGGCGCCGACGCCACGACGGCTCACGCGCCGCGCTGATCAATTAGGTTGGAACAGCTGGGACAGGCACGAAAGAAGGCTGAAGTCGCACATGAACGCAGACGGCCGTACCAGGCTCAACCAGACGCCCGAGTGGACCGCGCTGGCCAAGCACCGTGAGGAGCTCGGCGAGGTGCGGCTGAGGGAGCTGTTCGCCGCCGACCCGGGTCGCGGCGCCGGGTACACGCTCCAAGTCGGCGACCTCTACATCGACTACTCCAAGCACCTCGTCACCGACGAGACCCTGCGGCTGCTGCGCGAGCTGGCCGGCGCCACCGATGTCTTCGGCCTCAGGGACGCCATGTTCCGCGGCGAGAAGATCAACACGACCGAGAACCGCGCCGTGCTGCACACCGCGCTGCGTGCCCCGCGCGACGCGGTGATCGAGGTCGACGGGGAGAACGTAGTCCCGGGTGTGCACGCGGTACTGGACAAGATGGCCGGGTTCGCCGAGCGGGTCCGCTCCGGCGCCTGGACGGGCCACACCGGCAAGCGCATCAAGAACGTCGTCAACATCGGCATCGGCGGCTCCGACCTGGGCCCGGCGATGGCCTACGAGGTGCTGCGCAGCTACACCGACCGCGACCTCACGGTCCGCTTCGTGTCGAACGTCGACGGCGCCGACCTGCACGAGGCCATCCGCGACCTGGACGCGGCGGAGACACTGTTCGTCATCGCCTCCAAGACCTTCACCACCATCGAGACGATCACGAACGCGACCTCGGCGCGCGCGTGGCTGCTCGGCGAGCTGAAGGCCGGTCAGGAGGCCGTCGCCCAGCACTTCGTGGCGCTGTCGACGAACGCCGGGAAGGTCGCCGAGTTCGGCATCGACACGGCCAACATGTTCGAGTTCTGGGACTGGGTCGGCGGACGGTACTCGTACGACTCGGCGATCGGGCTGGCTCTGATGTTCGCCATCGGCCCGGATCGTTTCCGGGAGATGCTCGACGGATTCCGGCTGGTGGACGAGCACTTCAAGTCGGCGCCCGCCGAGTCCAACGTGCCGTTGCTGCTGGGCCTGTTGGGCGTCTGGTACGGCAACTTCCACGACTCCCAGTCGCATGCGGTACTGCCGTACAGCCACTATCTGTCCAAGTTCACCGCCTACTTGCAGCAGCTGGACATGGAGTCCAACGGCAAGTACGTCGGCCGGGACGGGCAGGAGGTGGACTGGCAGACCGGGCCTGTGGTGTGGGGCACGCCGGGCACCAACGGACAGCACGCCTACTACCAGCTCATCCACCAGGGCACGAAGCTGATCCCGGCGGACTTCATCGGGTTCGCCGAGCCCGTGGCCGAGCTCAGCGACGGGCTCAAGGCGCAGCACGACCTGCTGATGGCGAACTTCTTCGCCCAGACGCAGGCCCTCGCCTTCGGCAAGACACCGGACGAGGTGCGGGCGGAGGGCGTGCCGGAGGAACTGGTGGCGCACAAGACGTTCAAGGGCAATCACCCGACGACGACGATCCTCGCGCGCGAGCTGACGCCGTCCGTGCTGGGCCAGTTGGTGGCGCTGTACGAGCACAAGGTGTTCGTGCAGGGCGCGGTGTGGAACATCGACTCCTTCGACCAGTGGGGCGTCGAACTCGGCAAGGTGCTGGCCAAGCGGGTCGAGCCCGCGTTGACCGAGGGGGCTCAGGTGCCGGGTCTGGACGAGTCCAGCAAGGCGCTGGTCGCCAAGTACCGGGAGCTGCGGGGCCGGTCGTAACACCGCCGGGGTCAGGCGACCGCGCTGAGTGTGTCCGCGAGCCGTCGTCTTGCCGCGCGTGCCGCCGGGAGGGCGGCGAGCGCGGCCGCGCCGAGCACCGCGGCAGTGCCGAACAGCACCAGCAGTGCCGGCGACGGGCCCTGGGCGATCCCCGCGCCGATGCCGCTCGATCTGCCCTGGGAGTCGATCAGCCAGTGCGCGAGGGGTGTGCCCAGGGCCGTACCGGCGAGGACGGCGGCCAGGGCGGTGCAGCCGGTGGCCGTGACGGTGATCGCGGTGATCTGGCGCGGGGACAGGCCGATGGCCTTGAGGGCGAGCAGATCGCGTTCGCCCTCGCGGACGGTGCCGCCGATCGCGGTGAGCAGTTCGACGAGCCCGATGAGGGCCAGGACGGCGATCAGACCGACGACGACCGAGCGCAGGGGCGAGAGCCCGTCGGCAGGGTTGGTCACGGCGTGCACGTCGAGCCGGCCGTGCCCGGCGGCAGCCAGCCGGCCGGCGACCGTGTGCGGGTCGGCGCCGGGGCGCAGGCGGAGCTGGTAGAGGGTCGGAGTGAGGCGCGGGTCGTTCTCGCGGAGGGTGTCGAGGGAGGTGGAGATGACCCGGCCGGCGTTCTCCGGTTCGATGCTGCGGCCCACGATGTGCAGGATCTGCGGCTGGTCTCCGACCGTCATCCGTACCCAGTCGCCGACGCGGACGTCCAGCAGGTCCAGGAGACCCTGCCCCGCCACCGCCTCGTCGCTGTTGCGGGCGGAGCGGCCCTCGGCCAGGGCGTACGGGTAGGGGTTGTGGCGGGTGCCGAGGCCGCGCAGGGCGATCGTGGCGGTCTGGCCGGGAACCAGGGCGGCCACCTCGACACCCGGGTAGGCGGCGGTGACCTGCGGGTCGCGTTGCAGCAGTGTGCGGGCGTCCCGGTCGCTCAGACCCGCGTCGGCGTGGACGGTGAGCGCGGTCGGGAGCCCGAACTGCTCGGGCCTGCTGTGGAAACGGTCGATGGTGGTCCAGGCACTCATCGCCACGACGATCAGTAGCAGCGGCAGGGCCAGCCGCGCCACGGTGGCCAGGGACCGCAGCCGACGGGCAAAAGCCGTGTGCCAGCCCAGAACCAATGCGGGCGGCACACCAAGGCCCAGCGCCCGCCGGGCCAAACCGGTGAGGTGCCCCCCGGAGGGGGTGGTGGGGCTGAACGCCCCTCGCACCGGACCCGACGGCGGGTGATCCGGCGAAGCGGTGGGCCGAGGCCCCGGTCGCAGGGTCCGCCCGGCTGGCGCCAGCAGCCCTCCGCCTTGCGTAGCCGCAGGTCGCGAGGTGGTGGGGTGCACACCTGGGGATTGGTGTGCCGGGTTGGCGGAGTGGTCGTCGCCCGGAGCGTCGGGTCGAGGGCCGGGTGCCTGTTGCGTTTCGTCCCGCAGCCGGCTGCCCGATGGAGCGGCGGCTGCCAGTGCCAGTGCTCGCCGAGCCATCCCCAGCAGCCCTCCGCCTTGCGTAGCCGTAGGTCGCGAGGTGGTGGGGTGCAAGCCTGGGGATTGGTGTGCCGGGGCGGTGGAGTGGGCGGCGGCCGGAGCGTCGGGTCGAGGGCCGGGTGTCCGTCGTGCCTCGTGCGACAGCCGGCCGGGCGACGGAGCGGCGGCTGCCAGTGCCAGTGCTCGCCGAGCCATCCCCAGCAGCCCTCCGCCTTGCGTAGCCGCAGGTCGTGCCACCGGAACCGGTGGTACCCGGCCCGCTCGCCAGGCGGCGAGGCCCGTCGTTGCGCCGATGAACAGCACGGCGCCCACCGGGATGGTGAAGAGGGCCACCGTGTGGCCGGGCAGGCCCTGCCATACGCCGAGGGCGTCTCCGAGGCGGCCCGGGAAGTGGCTGCCCAGGGCCTGGGTGAGGGTTGCCGCGGTTGCCGCGCCGAGGACGGCGTAGGCGATGTGCTGGAACAGGAACACGCGGACGACCTGGGCCGGGGTGAAGCCGATTGCCTTCAGGACCGAGATGTCCCGCAGGTGGCCGCGGATGCGGGTGGCGATCGCGCCGTGCACGGCGAGCCCGGCGGCCACCAGCGCGGCCAGGCCGAACAGGCCCAGTACCTGGCCCAGCAGCCGGTTGTCGCCCTGGGCCTCGGCGCGGGCCTGCTGCCAGGTGGAGACCTCGCCGATGGCGCCGGCGCCGAGGACGGTGACGGCGCGCTGGACGGCGTAGTCCGTGTCGTCGGGGTTGGTGAGGCGCAGGCCGATGACCTGGCCGGTGGGGTGGGGCACGGCGGAGGGAAGTGCCCAGACCAGGCCCGGCTGCTCGTTCGCGCGGTAGCGGGGCTCCGCGCTGTCGGCCACGCCCAGGACGGTCACCGTCCGTGCCGTGCCCGGCAGGCTGAGCGTGTCGCCCGGTTCGGCGAGCAGGGCGCGGGCCAAGCGGCTCTCCAGGACCACTCCGTCGGGGGTGGCGGGGTTCAGCCAGTGGCCGGCGGTGAGCTGCGGGCGGCCGACGGTGGGGCGCTCGGGTGTCGCGCGCAGTTCGACCGAGGCGCGGGTGCCGCGTGAGGCGAGGGTGGTGGAGGCGGTGGGGTAGGGGCCGGCGACGGACTCCACGCCGTCCAGGCCCGCCAGCTTCCGCACCTGGGCGGACTCGCCCGTGTGGATCCAGACGTGGGCACCCCGCTCCTGTGTGAAGATCCGCTGCCAGGGGTTGGTGGCATACCCGAACAGGGCCGTGGCCAGCAGCAGCGACACGACGATCCCGGCGGTGGCGAGCACCAGGAACAGCGCCTCGCCGCGGTGCGTGCGCAGATCGGAGTGCGCCCAGCGCAGTGTTGCTCGCATGCGGCTCAGGCCTTCCGGGGATCGTCGTACGCCCGCATGTCAGTCCCTGAGCTCCAGCACGCCGGATATCCCGGTCCCGCGGGTCGGCCTGCCGTCCAGTTCCGCGTCGTCGGCGATCCGGCCGTCGAAGAAGCTGATCACGCGGTCCGCGGCGCTCGCCAGTCGGGCGTCATGGGTGACCAGCACGATCGTCTGGCCGCGCTGGTGGAAGCGGGACAGCAGCCGCATCACCTCGCGGGTGCCCTTGCTGTCCAGGCTGCCCGCGGGCTCGTCGGCCAGCAGCAGCGGGGGGTGGTTGACCAGGGCCCGGGCCAGTGCGACCCGCTGCTGCTCACCGCCGGACAGCTCGCCCGGCATGCTCCGCTCCTTGCCGCCCAGCCCCAGTTCGCCGAGCAGCTCCTCCCGCCCGGCCCGGGCCTGCTTCGGCGCGACTCCGGCGAGCAGAGCGGGCAGCTCCACGTTGTCGGCGACCGACAGGTTGGAGACGAGATTGAAGAACTGGAAGACGATCCCGATCCGCTTCCTGCGCTCCACCGCCCAGCGCGCCTCGCTCCACGCGTCCGTGCGCTCGCCGTCCAGCCGGATGCTGCCGCCGTCCGGCCGCTGCAGCCCGCCCAGCAGGTGCAGCAGTGTCGACTTGCCGGCGCCGGACGGGCCGGTGACGGCCACGAACTCGCCCTGCCGGACACAGAGATCGACTCCGCGCACGGCATGCGCCGGGGCGCCCTCGCCGTAGTGCGTCTTGACCAGGCCCTCGGCGTGCAGCACGGGAGCGGGACTGTCGCTCACTCCAGCTCCTCCAGCTCTTCCTGGCACCGTTCCAGCCAGTCGAGGTCGGCCTGCAGGTGCAGCATCGCGCCCTCGATCAGCAGATGGGCGATGCGGTTGTCGCGGTCTTCGGCGGCGGCCAGCTTCGACAGGTCGCGCATGGTGTTGAGGTACTGGCGCCGCTGCTTGTTGATCAGGGCGATCTGCTCGGCGAGACCGGTCTGCGGAGCGAGCGCCAGCTTCATGAAGAACTCGTCCCGCACCCGCGGCTCGTCCTCGGGCTCCTCGAACCAGGCGCGCAGCGCCTCCCGCCCGATGTCGGTGAGGTGGTAGACCTTTTTGTTGGGCCGGCTCGACTGCTCGACGTCCTCGCCCTCGATCAGCCCTTGCTTCTCGAGGCGGCCGAGGGTTACGTAGATCTGGCCGACGTTCGGCTGAGGGTACGCGGAGCCCAGCAGTTGCTCAAGGCCCTGCTTCAGCTCGTAGCCGTGGGCCGGACCGCGTGCCAGGAGTGCCAGGAGGGGCAGGCGCACTCGTGCTGTCCTCCTGTCCGGTCAATGTGCTCCAGACCCTAGTATCGCCCATACCTAACAGGTATACATGGCCTCTGACTCCGGGCGAAGATGCCCGGCGCCGGTGTACAGGGAGGAACCTATGCGGTGGATCCATGCCGCGGGTAGGGGCCTCCTCGTTCTCGTCGTGGTCATGACCGGCTACGTCGCCTCGGGCGCCCGCGCCGACGAGGATACGGCGGGCGGCCGCGGGCCGTTGACGCTCGCCACCGCCGGAGACCTCACCGGCTATCTCGGCCCCCTCCTTCAGGGCTGGAACCGCACCCACCCCGGCGAGAAGGTCACCCTCGTCGAGCTCCCGGACTCCGCCGACGAGACCTATGCGCAGATGGCCACGGACCTGCGCGGCGGCGACCGCAGCCGGTTCGACATCCTCAACATCGACGTCAACTGGACCTCGGAGTTCGCGGCGGCGGGCTGGATACGGCCGCTGCCCCCCGACCGCTTCCCGACGAAGTCCTTCCTGAAGCCGGTCGTCGACACGGCGACCTACGACGGACATCTGTACGCCGTCCCCTACGTCACCAACGCCGGCCTGCTCCTCTACCGCAAGGACATCCTCGCCAAGGAGGGCGTCCCGCCGCCGCGCACCTGGGCCGAGCTGGAGCACGACGCCAAGACCATCGCGCCGAAGTACGGACTCGACGGCTACGCGGGGCAGTTCCTCCCGTACGAGGGCCTCACCGTCAACGCCGCCGAGGCCGTCTACTCGGCGGGCGGCAGCATCCTCGGCGACGAGGGCGCACGGGTCACCGTGAACTCGGCGGCGGCCCGCGAGGGCATCGGCTTCCTCGCCCGGGGCGTGCGCGAGGGCTGGATCCCGAAGAAGGCGCTGACGTACAAGGAGGAGGAGTCCAAACAGGCCTTCCAGGACGGCCATCTGCTCTTCCTGCGCAACTGGCCCTACGCCTATGTCGGGGCGTCGGCCAAGGGCTCCCCGGTCGCCGGCAAGGTCGGCGCCGTACCGCTGCCCGGCCCGGACGGGCCCGGCAGGAGTGTCCTCGGCGGCTCCAACCTGGCCGTCAACACGCACACACGGCACCCCGACTCCGCCGCGCGCCTGCTCGCGTACCTCACCAGCGAGCCCGTCCAGCGCCAGGTCCTCACCCGCGGCGCGCTGCCGCCCGTACGGGCCGCGCTGTACCAGGATCCCGAGCTGATACGGCGCTTCCCGTATCTGCCGACCCTCCGTACGAGCGTCATTCATGCCGCGCCGCGCCCCAAGAGCCCGCGCTACGACCAGGTCAGCCTGGTGGTGCAGGCAGTCGTGCACGACGCGATGACCGGGCACGAGACACCCGCGGCGGCGGTGCAGAGGCTGGCACGCGAGCTCGCAGCCGTCTCCAGTCGCTAGTCACTGCTCCCAGCCACTGTCCCTAGTTACTTGTTAGGTAACGCGGATATCTCATCTGGCTTCAGGATGCCCCATTAGGTCCGCTTTTGTTACACCAACTCAGCAGTAGCTTCCGTTTCTTTCATTGACACCCTCACGACACGCCTACCTAACATGCATGCATGTTGAGTAAGTACCGCTGGTGGCGTGACGCGGTGATCTACCAGGTGTACGTCCGCAGCTTCCTGGACAGCACCGGCGACGGCATCGGCGATCTGGCCGGGGTCCGCGCCGGGCTGCCGTACCTGAAGAAGCTGGGCGTCGACGGGATCTGGCTGAGCCCCTTCTATCCGTCCCCGCAGCACGATCACGGCTACGACGTGGCCGACTACTGCGACGTCGACCCGCTCTTCGGCGACCTCGCCGAATTCGACCTGCTGATGGCGGCCGCCCGGCGGCTCGGCGTCAAGGTGCTCCTCGATGTCGTGCCCAACCACTGCTCCAGCGAGCACCCGTGGTTCCAGGAGGCCCTCGCCTCGGAGCCCGGCAGCGAGGCCCGTGCCCGTTTCCACTTCGCCGACGGTCGCGGCGCCGACGGCTCGGAGCCGCCCAACAACTGGCACTCCATGTTCGGCGGCCCGGCCTGGACCCGGGTCACCGAGCCGGACGGGCGGCCCGGCCAGTGGTACCTGCACATGTTCGCGCCCGAGCAGCCCGACTGGAACTGGCGCAACCCCGAGACCGGCGCCGAGTTCGACCGGGTGCTCCGCTTCTGGCTCGACCGCGGCATCGACGGCTTCCGCATCGACGTCGCCGCCGGCCTCTACAAGCACCCCGAGCTGCCCGACTCGGACGACCCCGAGGCCGACGCCCGCACCCGCGACTCCGTCAACCCGCTCGCCTGGAACCAGCCCGAGGTGCACGACGTGTGGCGGCACTGGCGTGCGGTGTGCGAGGAGTACACGGCAGGGGACGGCCGCGAGCGGCTGCTGGTCGGCGAGGTGTCGGTCCCGACCGCGCGCGAGCACGCGCAGTACGTCCGCTCCGACGAACTCCACCAGGCCTTCTTCTTCGACCTGCTCAGCGCCCCCTGGAGCGCCGACGCCTTCCGCAAGGTCATCTCCGAGGCCATGCAGGACATAGCCGGCACGGGCTCGACGGTCACCTGGGTGCTCAACAACCACGACCAGGTCCGCACCGTCACCCGCTACGGCGAACCCGCCACCGAGGGCAGCGGTCTCGGCGCCGCCCGCGCCCGCGCCGCCGCGCTGCTGATGCTGGCGCTGCCCGGAGCCGCGTACATCTACCAGGGCGAGGAACTGGGCCTGCCCGAGGTCGTCGACCTGCCGGACGACGTGCTCACCGACCCGATCTTCCGGCGGACGGGGAGCCGGGCTCGCATCCGCGACGGCTGCCGGGTCCCGCTGCCGTGGTCGGGACAGGCCTCCCCGTTCGGCTTCACCTCGGGCGCCGAGAGCGCGCGACCGTGGCTGCCGCAGCCCTCCTACTTCGCCGAGTACGCCACCGACCGCGCCCTCGCCGACACCCGCTCCTTCTGGCACCTGTACCGCGACGGCCTCCAACTCCGGGCCGCACTGCCCCAGTTGGGCGAAGGAACCCTCGACTGGCTGGACACCCCGCCCGGCGTCCTCGCCTTCGTCCGCGGCGACGGCCTCGTCTGCGCCGTCAACTTCGGTACGGCGCCCATGCCCGCGCCGGTCTCCGGCACCCCGCTGCTGTCCAGCGGCCCCTGCACGGCCGGGGTGCTGCCCGGCTCGACCGCGGCCTGGTGGATCGGCGAGCTCTGATCACCGCCGACCATCCCTGATTGTTCGTCAGTTTCCCACCCCTTGAAGGGACATCAACGATGATGCGACGACGTACGACCCTGCTCACCAGCTGCACCGCCCTCGCCCTCGCGCTGGGCGCCACCGCCTGCGGCGGCGGTCCGGTCTCGGCCGGAGGCGGCGACAAGGCGCTGGGCGGCCAGACCGTCACCGTTGCCGGAGTCTGGACCGGCAGCGAGCAGAAGAACTTCCAGAAGGTGCTGGACGCGTTCAGCGCGAAGACCGGCGCCAAGACGCAGTTCATCTCCACCGGGGACAACGTCTCCACCGTCGTCGGCAGCAAGATCGAAGGCGGTAACGCGCCCGACGTGGTGATGGTCCCGCAGGTGGGTGTGTTGCAGCAGTTCGCGAAGAAGGGCTGGCTGAAGCCGCTGTCGTCCACCACGGAGAAGACCGTGGACGCGGGGTACGCCCCCGTCTGGAAGAAGTACGGCAGCGTCGACGGCACCCTCTACGGCCTCTACTTCAAGGCCGCCCACAAGTCGACGGTCTGGTACAGCCCCGACGCCCTCGACCAGGCCGGCATCAAGCCGCCGAAGACCTACGACGCGATGCTGAAGGCCGGACACACCGTCTCCGACTCGGGCCTGGCCGCCTTCTCGGTCGCCGGGCAGGACGGCTGGACCCTCACCGACTGGTTCGAGAACATCTACCTCTCGCAGGCGGGCCCCGAGAAGTACGACGCCCTGGCCGCCCACAAGCTGAAGTGGACCGATGCGTCGGTCGTCAAGGCGCTCGGCACGCTCGGCAAGCTGTTCAAGGACAAGCAGCTGATCGCGGGCGGCCAGAAGGAGGCCCTCAACACCGACTTCCCGGGCTCGGTGGAGAAGGTGTTCGGACCCAAGCCCGAGGCCGGCATGGTCTACGAGGGCGACTTCGTCGCCGGAGTGGCGCACGACCAGTTCGGCAAGACCATCGGCACGGATGCGAACTTCTTCCCCTTCCCCGCGGTCGACGGCGGCAAGGCGCCGGTGGTCAGCGGCGGTGACGCGGCCGTCGTCCTGAAGGACGGCAAGAACGCCAAGGCCGGCATGAAGCTCCTGGAGTACCTGGCGACCCCCGAGGCAGCTGCCGTGTGGGCGAAGGCGGGCGGCTTCCTGTCCCCGAACAACAAGCTGTCGCTCGATGCGTACGGCGACGACGTCACCCGCGCCACCGCCAAGTCCCTTGTGTCGGCCGGGGATTCGGTCCGCTTCGACATGTCCGACCAGGCACCGGCGGCCTTCGGCGGCACGAAGGGCGCCGGCGAGTGGAAGCTGCTCCAGGACTTCCTGCGCGACCCGTCGGACCCGAAGGGGACCGCGGCACAGCTGGAGGCCGCGGCGGCCAAGGCCTACAAGGGCTGACGCGCCATGACCGCAACTCTGGTGAAAGAGACAAGTCCGCCCAGGGTCGGGGCGGTCGAGCGGGCCCGGCGGTCGCGCCGGCGGGCCCGGATCATCGCCCTGCTCTTCGTCTTCCCGGCGCTGCTCCTGCTGGGAGCGCTCGTCGTGTACCCCGTGCTGTTCTCGATCGGCCGCAGTTTCTTCGACGCGTCCGGCACGCGCTTCGTGGGCGGCGAGAACTACACCGAGATGTTCCGCGACCCGGCGACCCTCAAGGCCGTACGGAACACGGCCATCTGGGTCGTGGTCGCTCCGGCGCTGCTGACCGGCCTGGGCCTGATCCTCGCCGTACTGGTGGAAAAGGTCCGCTGGGCCACGGCCTTCAAGCTGCTGCTGTTCATGCCCATGGCGGTCTCCTTCCTGGCGGCGGGCATCATCTTCCGGCTCGCCTACGACGAGGACCCGAACAAGGGTGTGCTGAACGCGGCCGTGGTCGGGGTGCACGACGCCTTCAAGGGCACGTCGGAGTATCCGACCGCGCGGGCCCGCGCGGGCCAGGGGCTGACGGCGGGGGCGGACGGCTCGTACCGGACGAGCGGAAGCGTGTCGCCGGGGGAGTCGGTGGCGCTCGGGCTCGTGGGCGTCGCACCGAAGGACCTGCCAGGCGGTGCCGAGCCCGCGTACGGCGCCGCGCAGCGCAAGGCGGCGGCCGGTGAGGTGCGCGGGGTCGTCTACCTGGACTTCACCCCCGGCGGGGGCGGGAAGCAGGGCAAGGTCGACCGGCGGGAGAGCGGGCTGCCGGAGATGAAGGTCGAGGCGGTGCGGGACGACGGGACGACTGCCGCGAGTACGACGACGGCGTCCGACGGCTCGTTCCACTTCTCGGGGTTGGACTCCGGCTCGTACACGGTGGAGTTGCCCGCGTCGAACTTCGCGCAGCCGTACCAGGGAGTCTCCTGGCTCGGGCCGATGCTCGTCACGCCGGCGATCATCGGGGCGTATCTGTGGATCTGGACGGGCTTCGCGATGGTGCTGATCGGCGCGGGCCTTGCGAGCCTGCCCCGGGACGCGCTGGAGGCGGCCCGGATGGACGGCGCGAACGAGTGGCAGATCTTCCGCCGGATCACGGTTCCGCTGCTCGCACCCGTGCTGACCGTGGTCTTCGTGACGTTGGTGATCAACGTGATGAAGGTGTTCGACCTCGTCTACATCATCGCCCCCGGGCCGGTGCAGGAGGACGCGACCGTGCTCGCGACGCAGATGTGGCTGGTGTCGTTCGGCGGCGGCAACAACCAGGGGCTCGGCAGCGCGCTGGGTGTGCTGCTCCTGCTGCTGGTCGTGCCCGCCATGGTCCTCAACGTCCGTCGTTTCCGAAGGAGTCAGCGATGAACGCGGTCAGGCGCGGTCTGAGCAGTGGTCTGGTGCAGGCGTTCCTGGTGCTGATCGGCCTGGTGTGGCTGACGCCGCTCGCGGGGCTGTTGCTGTCGTCGCTGCGGTCCTCGCAGGACTCGGCGAGCAGTGGCTGGTGGACGGTGTTCAGCAGCCCCGGCCAGCTGTCCTTCGACAACTACTCGGCGCTGCTGAAGAACTCCGGGATGACGCAGGCCTTCTGGAACACGGTGCTGATCTCGGTGCCCGCGACCGTGCTGGTCGTGGTGCTGGCGGCGCTGGCCGGATATGCCTTCGCCTGGCTGGACTTCCCCGGGCGGGAGGCCGTCTTCCTGGTTGTGGTGGCCCTGTTGGTGGTGCCGGTGCAGATCGGATTGCTGCCGGTGGCCAAACTCTTCGGGGAGCTGGGGCTGTTCGGGACGATTCCGGGTGTCGTGCTCTTCCATGTGGCGTACGGGCTGCCGTTCGCGGTGTTTCTGCTGCGGAACTACTTCGCCGAGATGCCGAAGGAGATGCTGGAGGCTGCTCGTATGGACGGCGGCAGCGAGTGGCGGATCTTTACGCGGCTGGTGCTGCCGGTGGGGCGGCCTGCGATTGCCTCGCTGGCCATCTTCCAGTTCCTGTGGGTGTGGAACGACATGCTGGTGGCGCTGTTGTTCGCGGATCCTTCGTCGCAGCCGTTGACGGTGCAACTTCAGTCGCAGATACGGCAGTTCGGGAGCAACATCGATGTGCTGGCGCCGGGGGCGTTTGTGTCGCTGGTGGTGCCGGTGGTGGTGTTCTTCGCGTTCCAGCGGCACTTTGTGCAGGGGGTGATGGCGGGTTCGGTGAAGTGAGGGTTCTTCGCCCCCGCCGCCCCTACCCGTCCCGTCCCTGGGGGCTGCCGCCCTCAGACCCCCGCTTCGGCCTGAACGGCCTCGTCCTCAAACGCCGGACGGGCTGAAAGATCAAGCCCCGGTCGGCGAAGAAGATCAGGCCCGGCCGGCGAAAAATTCAGCCCCTCCGGCGTTTGAGGAGCGGGGGTCCGGGGGCTGGCCCCCCGTACGGGACGGGTAGGGGCGGCGGGGGCGAGGAAAACCTCCGCCGCACCCTCAGGTCACGGCGATGCCGGCGGATACAGCGACCGCGGCAGCTGCGAGGCCGCCGCCGCGTCCAGCAGCCACAGGGTGCGGGAGCGGCCGCGGGCGCCCGCCGCCGGGGCCTGCACCTCCCCCGCACCGGACAGCGCGATCGCAGCCGCCTGCGCCTTGTCCTCACCGGCAGCCAGCAGCCAGACCTCACGCGCCGCACGGATCGCCGGCAGCGTCAGAGTCACCCGCGTAGGCGGCGGCTTCGGCGCCCCATGGACGCCGACCACCGTGCGCTCCGTCTCGTAGACCGCCGGCAGTTCCGGGAACAGCGACGCCACATGCGTGTCCGGTCCGACGCCCAGCATCAGCACGTCGAAGGTGGGCACTGCGCCGTGGTTCTCCGGACCGGCCGACCGGGCCAGCTCCTGCGCGTAACCCTCCGCCGCCGCCTCGACGTCGGCGCCGTACGGGCCGTCCGACGCAGGCATGGCGTGCACGCGCTTCGGGTCCAGCGGGACGGAGTCCAGCAGGGCCTCGCGGGCCTGGGTGACATTGCGGTCGGGGTCGCCCTCGGGCAGGAAGCGCTCGTCTCCCCACCACAGGTCGAGCCGGCCCCAGTCGATCGCGTCCCGAGCCGGTGCGGCAGCCAGGGCGGCCAGCAGGCCGTTGCCGTTGCGGCCGCCGGTCAGGACCACGGACGCATAGCCCCGGGAGGCCTGCGCGTCCACGATCTTCGTGATGAGGCGGGCCGCGGCGGCCTGCGCCATCAGTTCCTTGTCGCGGTGCACGACCAGCTGCGGAGTACTCACTTCGCCGCCGCCTTCGTCGCCGTGTTCGTCGCCGCGTCGTTCACCGGTGCCTCCGCCTCCGCTTCCGGTGCGGAAGCTTCCGCGGCGGCCTCGACCGCGACCTCTTCTCCTTTGGGTTCTCCTTTGGGTGCCACCTCCGGTTCGGCGGCCGCCTCCGGCGCGGGCACCGAAAGACCCGGCGCAGGCACCGAAGGGTTCAACCGGTCCACCCCGAACCGCAGCGCCGACGCATACGTGTCGTCCGGATCCAGCCGCCGCAGCTCCTCCGCGATCAGCTCGGCCGTCTCACGCCGCTTCAGCGCCACCGCACGGTCCGGCTGGCCCTGGATGGAGAGGGTCGCCAGGGAGCCGTCCGCCCGGTCCAGGACTATCTGGCCGGTGTCGGTGGCCATGCGGACCGCCGTCAGCCCCGGGCCGCCCGACAGCGACCGCTTCACCGGCACGTCCAGCCGGTCCGCCAGCCACATCGCCAGCAGCTCGCAGCTCGGGTTGAACTCCTCGCCCTCCACCTCGACGGCCTCCACCTCGCAGGTGACCTGGTCGAGCGCGGCGGCCAGCATCGAACGCCAGGGCGTGATGCGGGTCCAGGACAGGTCGGTGTCGCCGGGGGTGTAGGTGTCGGCGCGGGCCGTCAGCTCCCGTACCGGCTGCTCCGCGGCGTAGGTGTCCGTCACCCGGCGCTGGGCGAGTGCGCCCAGGGGGTCGTTCGCCGGGTCGAGGGGCGCGTTCACCGGCCACCAGACGACCACCGGGGCGTCCGGCAGCAGCAACGGCAGCACGACCGACTGGGCGTGGTGCACGACCTCGCCGTACAGCCGTAGCACGACCGTCTCGCCCGTCCCCGCGTCCGCGCCCACCCGCACCTCGGCGTCCAGCCGGGACTGCGTACGGTCGCGGGGCGAGCGCGAGACGCGCTTGATGACGACCAGGGTGCGAGAGGGGTGCTCGTGCGAGGCGTCGTTCGCGGCCTTCAGGGCGTCGTACGCGTTCTCCTCGTCCGTCACGATGACCAGCGTGAGCACCATGCCGACGGCCGGCGTGCCGATGGCCCGGCGGCCCTGCACCAGCGCCTTGTTGATCTTGCTGGCCGTGGTGTCCGTGAGGTCTATCTTCATGGCCGGCGCCAGCTCCGTCCGTCTCGCTCGAGCATTTCGTCCGCCTCGACGGGGCCCCACGTACCGGACGGGTACTGGGCGGGCTTGCCGTTCTTGTCCCAGTACTGCTCGATCGGGTCGAGGATCTGCCAGGACAGCTCGACCTCCTCGGTGCGCGGGAAGAGGTTCGAGTCGCCGAGCAGGACGTCCAGGATCAGGCGCTCGTACGCCTCCGGGCTCGACTCGGTGAAGGACTCGCCGTAGGCGAAGTCCATCGACACGTCCCGGATCTCCATCGACGTGCCCGGCACCTTCGAGCCGAAGCGGACCGTCACGCCCTCGTCCGGCTGGACGCGGATGACGATCGCGTTCTTGCCGAGCTCCTCCGTCGCCGTGTGGTCGAAGGGGGAGTGCGGTGCCCGCTGGAAGACGACCGCGATCTCGGTGACGCGGCGGCCCAGACGCTTGCCGGTGCGCAGATAGAAGGGGACGCCCGCCCAACGGCGGTTGTCCACCTCCAGCTTGATGGCCGCGTACGTGTCCGTCTTCGACCTGGCGTCGATGCCCTCCTCCTGGAGGTACCCGACCGCCTTCTCGCCGCCCTGCCAGCCCGCCGCGTACTGCCCGCGCACGGTGGCCAGGCCCAGGTCCTTCGGCAGCCGCACGGCCCCGAGCACCTTGGTCTTCTCGGCGGCCAGCGCGTCCGCGTCGAAGGAGGCGGGCTCCTCCATGGCCGTAAGAGCCATGAGCTGGAGGAGGTGGTTCTGGATGACGTCGCGGGCGGCGCCGATGCCGTCGTAGTAGCCGGCCCGGCCGCCGATGCCGATGTCCTCGGCCATGGTGATCTGTACGTGGTCCACGAAGGACCGGTTCCAGATCGGCTCGAACATCGTGTTGGCGAAGCGCAGCGCCAGGATGTTCTGGACGGTCTCCTTGCCCAGGTAGTGGTCGATGCGGAAGACCTGGTCCGGGGCGAAGACCTCGTGGACGACCTTGTTGAGCTCCTCGGCCGACTTCAGGTCGTGCCCGAACGGCTTCTCGATGACCGCGCGGCGCCAGGAGCCGGAGGTCTGGTCGGCAAGGCCGTGCTTCTTCAGCTGCTGGATGACGACCGGGAAGGAGCGCGGCGGCACCGACAGGTAGAAGGCGAAGTTGCCGCCCGTGCCCTGTGCCTTGTCGAGCTCCTCGATGGTGCCGCGCAGCCGCTCGAACGCGTCGTCGTCGTCGAAGGTGCCCTGGACGAAGCGCATCCCCTGGATGAGCTGCTGCCAGACCTCCTCACGGAACGGCGTACGGGCGTGCTCCTTGACGGCGTCGTGCACCTCGGCCGCGAAGTCCTCGTGCTGCCACTCGCGGCGGGCGAAGCCCACCAGCGAGAAGCCCGGCGGCAGCAGACCCCGGTTCGCGAGGTCGTACACGGCGGGCATGAGCTTCTTTCGTGACAAATCGCCCGTGACGCCGAAGATGACCAGGCCCGACGGCCCCGCGATACGCGGGAGCCGTCGGTCGGCGGGGTCACGCAGCGGGTTGCTGCTCGACAAGATCTCAGCCCTCCGAGGGGGCGAGGCGCTCCAGCTCCGCCTCGGTCGACTTGAGCAGGTCGTTCCAGGACGCCTCGAACTTCTCGACGCCCTCGTCCTCCAGGAGCTGCACCACGTCGTCGTACGAGATCCCGAGCTTCTCGACGGCGTCGATGTCGGCGCGGGCCTGCTCGTACGTGCCGGCGACGGTGTCGCCGGTGATCGAGCCGTGCTCCTCGGTGGCCTGCAGGGTGGCCTCCGGCATGGTGTTCACCGTGTTCGGCGCCACCAGGTCGTCGACGTACAGGGTCGGCTTGTACGCCGGGTCCTTCACGCCGGTGGAGGCCCACAGCGGACGCTGCTTGCGCGCGCCCGCCTTCTCCAGCTTGCTCCAGCGGTCCGAGGAGAAGACCTCCTCGTACGCCTGGTAGGCGAGACGCGCGTTGGCGACGGCGGCCTTGCCGCGCAGCGCCTTGGCCTCGTCGGTGCCCAGGGCGTCGAGCCGCTGGTCGATCTCGGTGTCCACGCGGGACACGAAGAAGGACGCGACCGAGCGGATCAGGGAGAGGTCCAGGCCGCGCTCCTTGGCCTTCTCCAGGCCGGAGAGGTAGGCGTCCATGACCTCGCGGTAGCGCTCCAGCGAGAAGATCAGCGTGACGTTGACGCTGATGCCGAGGCCGATGACCTCGGTGATCGCCGGCAGACCCGCCTTGGTGGCCGGGATCTTGATGAGCGTGTTGGGACGGTCGACCAGCCAGGCCAGCTGCTTGGCCTCGGCGATCGTCGCCTTGGTGTTGTGCGCCAGGCGCGGGTCGACCTCGATCGACACGCGGCCGTCCTGGCCGTCGGTGGCGTCGAAGACCGTGCGCAGGATGTCGGCGGCGTCGCGGACGTCCGCCGTCGTGATCATGCGGACGGCCTCTTCGACGGTGACCTTGCGGGCGGCGAGGTCGGTGAGCTGCTGCTCGTAACCGTCACCGGACGAGATCGCCTTCTGGAAGATCGTCGGGTTGGTGGTGACGCCCACGACGTGCTGCTGGTCGATCAGCTCGGCGAGGTTGCCGGACGTGATCCGCTTGCGCGACAGGTCGTCCAGCCAGATCGCGACGCCTTCTTCGGAGAGGCGCTTGAGTGCGTCTGTCATGGAATTACATCTCCTACGTGTCGTATGTCAGCGTCAGCGCTGGGCGGCGGCGATGGATTCCCGCGCCTTGGCGGCCACGTTCTCGGCAGTGAAGCCGAACTCGCGGAAGAGGACCTTGCCGTCGGCGGAAGCACCGAAGTGCTCCAGGGAAACGATGCGACCGGCGTCCCCGACGTACTTGTGCCAGGTGAGCCCGATACCGGCCTCGACCGCGACCCGCGCCTTCACGTTCGGCGGCAGAACGCTGTCCCGGTACCCCTGGTCCTGCTCCTCGAACCACTCCACGGACGGCATGGACACGACCCGCGTCGGCACTCCGTCGGCCTGCAGCTGCTCGCGCGCCTCGACGGCGACGTGCACCTCGGAACCGGTGGCGATCAGGATGACCTCGGCGTCGCCGCCGTCGGCCTCGAACAGGACGTAACCACCCTTGGCGGCATCGTCGTTGGGCTCGTACGTCGGCACGCCCTGACGGGTCAGCGCCAGGCCGTGCGGGGCGCCCTTGCCGAAGACCTTGGTGTAGCGCTTGAGGATCTCGCGCCAGGCGATCGCGGTCTCGTTGGCGTCGGCCGGGCGGACCACGTTCAGGCCCGGGATGGCGCGCAGGGACGCGAGGTGCTCGATCGGCTGGTGCGTCGGGCCGTCCTCGCCGAGACCGATGGAGTCGTGCGTCCACACGTACGTCACCGGCAGGTGCATCAGGGCCGACAGACGTACGGCGTTGCGCATGTAGTCGGAGAAGACCAGGAACGTACCGCCGTAGACACGGGTGTTGCCGTGCAGGGTGATGCCGTTCATCTCCGCGGCCATGGAGTGCTCGCGGATGCCGAAGTGGATCGTGCGGCCGTACGGGTCCGCCTCCGGCAGCGGGTTGTCCGCCGGCAGGAACGAACTGTTCTTGTCGATGGTCGTGTTGTTCGAGCCGGCCAGGTCGGCGGAGCCGCCCCACAGCTCGGGGATCACGGCACCGAGGGCCTGCAGCACCTTGCCGGACGCGGCGCGCGTGGCGACGCCCTTGCCGGGCTCGAAGACCGGGACCTTCTCCTCCCAGCCGGTGGGCAGCTCGCCCGCGCGGATGCGGTCGAACTCGGCGGCGCGCTCGGGGTTGTTGTCGCGCCACAACTGGAACGACTTGTCCCACTCGGCCTTCGCCTCGCGGCCCCGCTCCAGCGCCTGCCGGGAGTGCTTGAGGACCTCGTCGGAGACCTCGAAGCTCTTCTCCGGGTCGAAGCCCAGGACGCGCTTGGTGGCCGCCACCTCGTCGTCGCCGAGCGCCGAGCCGTGCGCGGCCTCGGTGTTCTGCGCGTTCGGGGCGGGCCAGGCGATGATCGAGCGCATCGCGATGAAGGACGGCTTGTCCGTCACCTGCTTCGCGGCCTCGATCGCGTTGTAGATGGCGTGCGGGTCGATGTCGCCGTCCGGCTTCGGCGCGACGCGCTGCACATGCCAGCCGTACGCCTCGTACCGCTTGACGGTGTCCTCGGAGACGGCCGTCTCGGTGTCGCCCTCGATCGAGATGTGGTTGTCGTCCCACAGCAGGATCAGATTGCCGAGCTGCTGGTGGCCGGCGAGCGAGGACGCCTCGGCGGAGATGCCCTCCTGGAGGCAGCCGTCACCGGCGATGGCGAAGACGAAGTGGTCGAAGGGGGACTCGCCCTGCGGGGCCTCCGGGTCGAACAGACCGCGCTCGTAGCGGGCGGCCATCGCCATGCCCACCGCGTTGGCGACACCCTGGCCGAGCGGGCCGGTCGTCGTCTCGACGCCCTTGGTGTGGCCGTACTCCGGGTGGCCGGGGGTCTTCGAACCCCATGTGCGGAAGGCCTTCAGGTCGTCCAGCTCCAGGCCGAAGCCGGCCAGGTAGAGCTGTGTGTAGAGGGTCAGGGACGAGTGACCGGCGGACAGCACGAAGCGGTCGCGGGCAACCCAGTCCGGGTCGGCCGGGTCGTGCCGCATCACCTTCTGGAAGAGGGTGTAGGCGGCGGGCGCCAGGCTCATCGCCGTACCCGGATGGCCGTTGCCGACCTTCTGTACGGCGTCGGCGGCCAGGACGCGGGCGGTGTCCACGGCCCGCTGGTCCAACTCGGTCCACTCGAGGTCTGTGGTGGTCGGCTTGGTGCTCACCCTGGGTCAGGGCTCCTCTCCACATGTCACGCATGTCGAATGCCGGCGCACTGGACGCCCACCGGCCGCTGTCGAGCCTACCCCCGTGAGAACGTGCATTTTTTCGAGTCATTCCAGACTGCCGGGCCTTACGGGGATCCGCCTCCCGACTGGCCTGTATGGCATTCGGCATCTGAATACGGAGCCGCTCATCCGACTGCTCAATCGAGCTTCCGTACGACCGATGAGCGGACCCTTGAGCGGCTGGTCGACGGCCCCTGCCAACACGACCCCACCCCCGCGAAGATCGGGGTATGGGCAACGTCTAAAGTGGCGTGGTACGCGCGAGCCTTTACCGGGACTTCACACGGGTGAGGCTTGCTGGGATGTCTCTGTAGGGGTGTGCGTGACGGCCGTCGAATCCCGTCCAGCGGGGGTACTCGGTGCGAGCGAGAGCCCGCGTCACCGGCCGTTCGGGGCCCGTGTCAAGGCGTTCGTGGCGCTGACCAAGCCGCGGATCATCGAGCTCCTGCTCATCACCACGGTGCCGGTGATGTTCCTCGCCCAGCAGGGCGTGCCGGACCTGAAGCTGGTCCTGCTCACCTGCATCGGCGGCTACCTCTCCGCGGGCGGCGCGAACGCGCTGAACATGTACATCGACCGCGACATCGACGCCCTGATGGACCGCACCTCGCAGCGCCCCCTGGTCACCGGGATGGTCAGCCCGCGCGAGTGCCTCGCCTTCGGCATCACCCTCGCGGTCGTCTCCACGCTCCTGTTCGGCTTCGCCGTCAACTGGCTGTCCGCCTGGCTCTCCCTCGGCGCGCTCCTCTTCTACGTCGTCGTCTACACGATGATCCTCAAGCGCCGTACCTCGCAGAACATCGTGTGGGGCGGCATCGCCGGCTGCCTTCCGGTCCTCATCGGCTGGTCGTCCGTCACCAACTCGATGTCGTGGGCGCCGGTCATCCTCTTCCTCGTCATGTTCTTCTGGACGCCGCCGCACTACTGGCCGCTGTCCATGAAGGTCAAGGACGACTACGCGCGCGTGGGCGTGCCGATGCTGCCGGTCGTCGCCTCCAACAAGGTCGTTGCCAAGCAGATCGTCATCTACAGCTGGGTGATGGTCGCGGTCTCGCTCCTGCTCACCCCCCTCGGCTACACGGGCTGGTTCTACACGCTCGTGGCGCTGCTGGCCGGCGGCTTCTGGCTGTGGGAGGCGCACGGCCTGCAGAACCGGGCCAAGGCGGAGGTGACGGGCGCGAAGCTGAAGGAGATGCGGCTGTTCCACTGGTCCATCACCTACGTGTCGCTCCTGTTCGTCGCGGTCGCGGTGGACCCGTTCCTCCGTTAGTCCTTCTCTGTACGTCGCTTCGGGCGGGGTGCGTGGTCAAGGCCACGCACCCCGCCCGTCGCCGTTTGATCTACCCGTCGGTAGCATCCTGGCCATGGCAGAGACTCAGCAGGTTGACCCGAAGGCCGAGCGCAAGGTGGCGAAGCTCGCCAAGCAGATCGGTGCCTTCTCCAAGGCGCACGGCGGGGCCGAGGGCCAGGTGGCCTACATCGGCGAGCGCGGTGCGCGCATCGTCCTCGTCGGCGAGGACGGCGGCTGGGGAGACCTGGTGGCGCCCTCGTACGAGCTGGCCGAGAAGGCGGTCGAGAAGGCCGGCATCACCGTCCACGAGGACTTCGACGGCGAGTTCGCGGCCAAGGTGAAGACGGGCCGGTACGAGTGGACGCGCATGGCGGGCATCCAGGTGGGCGGTCCCAGCAACGGCTGACAACCGTCGGTGGTTCACACCGGGTGTGTGAGACCAACACCTAGTGCCCGGTTCACCCGTTAGGACCTGTACGAGTGCAGGGTCCGACACGGGGAGTCCGGATGATCGAAACGCCGTCCCTCGTGGACCAGTACTGCCACGGCGTACTGAGGACGGAGCTGGGTCTCGGCACCTTCGAGGCCCAGCTGTCCCGCACCGAGGGCCCGCCCGCAGCCGGCACGACCCTCTTCGACACCCAGACCGGTTTCGCCGTACGCCGCTGGTGCCCCCCGCTGCTCGGCCTGGAACCGCACTGCCCGCCCGCCCGCTATCTCGCCCGCCGTCGTGAACTGGGCGTACTGGAAACGGGCCGCAGGCTGCTGCGCGGCAGCGGCATCACGACGTATCTGGTCGACACAGGGCTGCCCGGCGATCTGACCGGCCCCTCCGAGCTGGCATCCGCCGCGGCCGCCGAGGCCCGCGAGATCGTCCGCCTGGAGTTACTGGCCGAACAGGTCGCCGACACCTCCGGCACCGTCGAGTCGTTCCTCGCCAACCTCGCCGAGTCGGTGCACGGCGCGGCCGCGAACGCCGTGGCCTTCACGTCGGTCGCCGGCGCACGGCACGGTCTGGCGCTCGCGCCCGAACCGCCGGGGCCGGGGGAGGTGCGGGGTGCGGCCGGGCGGTGGCTGGCCGGGCGCCGGGTGGGTGGTGAGCTGAGCGATCCCGTGCTGCTGCGGCACCTGCTGTGGATCGCGGTCGCCTCCGGCCTGCCGCTCCAACTGCACGCGGGCCTCGGCGAACCGGGCCAGCGCATCGACCGCACCGACCCGGTGCTGCTCACGGACTTCGTTCGCGCGACGGCGGGCCTGGGCACCGACCTGGTCCTGCTGCACGGCTACCCCTACCACCGCCACGCCGCCCATCTCGCTGGCGTCTTCCCGCACGTCTACACCGACTCGGGCGCCGCCCTGGTCCGCACCGGCGCCCGCGCCGCGACCGTCCTCGCCGAGATCCTGGAGCTGGCCCCCTTCGGCAAGATCCTCTTCTCCAGCGGGGCCCATGGGCTGCCCGAACTGCACGTCGTGGGGGCGCGGCTGTTCCGGGAGGCCCTGGGGCGGGTGCTGGGCGGCTGGGTCGCCGAGGGCGCGTGGTCGCTCGAGGACGCGCAGCGGGTGGCGGGGATGGTGGCGGCGGGGAATGCGCGCAGGGTGTACGGACTGGAGTGAGGCGCCGCCGCCGCGCGAAAGTGCGCTCTACGCGCGCGTGCCCACCGACACCTCGGCAGCGGGGCCGGGCAGGTCGGCAACGGCCTCCGGCCGCTCCCGCAGTGCCAGCAGCACCCGCAGCACCCCGATCCACACCAGGCCCGAGCCGAGCATGTGCAGCCCGACCAGGGCCTCGGGGAGGTTGGTGAAGTACTGGACGTAGCCGATGACGCCCTGTGAGAGAAGGATCAGGAAGAGCTCGCGGGTGCGGTGCAGCGGGCCCGCGGGGGCGTCGACCGCCTTGAGGACGAACCACAGGGCGAAGGTCAGCGTGACCACGATCCAGGCCAGTACGGCGTGCAGCTTGCTGACCGTCTCCCAGTCCAGCGGCATCCGCTCGACCTCGCTGGAGTCGCCCGCATGCGGACCGGAGCCGGTCACCACGGTGCCCACCGCGATCAGCAGCGCCGAGGCGGCGACCAGGAACCACACCATCTGCTGCACGGGCTTGCCGACCAGCGGACGCGGCGTTCCGTCGCCCTCGCGGGTGCGCTGCCACATCACGGTGGCGACCGCGATCAGTGCCGAGGCGAGCAGGAAGTGGGCCGCGACCGTGTACGGGTTGAGGCCGACCAGGACCACGATGCCGCCCAGCACCGCGTTGCTCATGACCAGCCAGAACTGCACCCAGCCGAGGCGGGTCAGGCTGCGCCGGTACGGCTTCTCGGAGCGGGCGGCGATGATCGCCCAGCCGATGGCGGCGCACAGCACGTACGTCAGCATGCGGTTGCCGAACTCGATGGCGCTGTGGAAGTTCATCGCGCCGGTGGGGGCGAGCGAGTGGGCGGTGCACTTGGGCCAGGTCGGGCAGCCGAGCCCGGAACCGGTCAGGCGCACCGCACCGCCGGTGACCACGATGACCACCGACATGACGAGCGCGGAAAAGGCCGACCGCTGGACCGTCCGGGGTTGCGGGGTCCAGCGTCCGGCGATGAAGGAGAGCGGGTTGCGCAGGGCCGCCACGGCGTCGGCGCGGGTCACGTTTGGCACGCGCCCATCGTAGGCGGGTCGCTTGTGCACGCTTTCACGAGGGTCCGTGAAGCCCCCGTCTCCGTACTGCTCCGGGCTACTCCCAGCGGAAGAACCTGCCGGCCGCCGCCAGCCCCACGACCGCCCACACGGCCAGAATGCCCAGGTCGCCCCACGGCATCGCGGCCCCGTGCTGCAGCACCTCCCGCAGACCGTCGGAGAGGGCGGAGATCGGCAGGAGTCCCAGCACGTCCTGGGCGCCCTGCGGGAACTTGTCCATCGGCACGATCACGCCGCCGCCCACGAGCAGCAGCAGGAACACCAGGTTGGCGGCGGCCAGGGTCGCCTCCGCCTTCAGCGTGCCGGCCATCAGCAGACCCAGGCCCGAGAAGGCCGCCGTGCCCAGGATCAGCAGGAGCAGGACGGCCAAGGGGTTGCCGTGCGGTGACCAGCCCAGCGCGAAGGCGATCACCGTCAGCAGGATCACCTGCAGGACCTCCGTGACCAGCACCGACGCCGTCTTCGCGGTCATCAGGCCCCAGCGGGGCAGCGGTGAGGAGGCGAGGCGCTTCAGGACGCCGTAGCGGCGCTCGAAGCCCGTCGCGATCGCCTGGCCCGTGAAGGCCGTGGACATGACCGCGAGAGCCAGGATGCCGGGGGCGAGGAAGTCGACGGCCTCGCCCGCGCCGGTGTCGACGATGTCCACCGAGCTGAACAGGACCAGCAGAAGGGTCGGGATCACGACCGTCAGCAGCAGCTGCTCGCCGTTGCGCAGCAGCATCTTCGTCTCGAGCGCGGCCTGGGCCGCGATCATGCGGGGGAGAGGCGCCGCGCCGGGCTTCGGCGAGTACGTACCGGTGGCCGTGGTCACGAGCGCAGCTCCTTGCCGGTCAGCTCCAGAAACACGTCTTCGAGGGTGTGCCGTTCGACCGAGATCCTGTCCGGCATCACCCCGTGCTGCGCGCACCAGGACGCCACCGTCGCCAGCAGCTGCGGATCGACCTTGCCGACGACCCGGTACGAGCCCGGAGTCAGCTCCGCCGCCGAGCAGTCCGCGGGGAGCGCCTTCAGCAGGGAGCCCACGTCCAGGCCGGGACGGCCGGTGAAGCGCAGCGTGTTCTCGGCGCCGCCGCGGCACAGCTCCTCCGGGGAGCCCTGGGCGATGACCCGGCCGGCGTCGATGATCGCGACGTCGTCGGCGAGCTGCTCGGCCTCGTCCATGTAGTGCGTGGTGAGGATGACCGAAACGCCGTCGTTGCGCAGGTCGCGGACCAGGTCCCAGGTCGCGTGGCGGGCCTGCGGGTCGAGGCCGGCGGTCGGCTCGTCCAGGAACACCAGCTCCGGGCGCCCGACGACGGCCATCGCGAGCGCGAGCCGCTGCTGCTGGCCGCCGGAGAGGCGACGGTATGTCGTACGGCCGCAGCTGCCGAGGCCGAGCCGCTCCATCAGGGCGTCCACGTCCAGCGGATCGGCGTGCAGTTTTGCCACGTGCCGCAGCATCTCGTCCGCCCGGGCGCCCGAGTAGACGCCGCCGGACTGCAGCATCACGCCTATGCGCGGATGCAGCTGACGGGCCTGCCGCACCGGGTCGAGGCCGAGGACGCGCACCGTGCCGGAGTCCGGCCTGCGGTATCCCTCGCAGGTCTCGACGGTGGTCGTCTTGCCCGCGCCGTTCGGGCCGAGTACGGCGGTCACGCCCGCCTTGGCCACCAGGTCGAGGCCGTCCACAGCGGTTTTGGTGCCGTACCGCTTCACCAGGGCCTGAACCTGGAGCACGGGCTCACTTCGCATGGGTCCAGAGTCTAGGTTCGGGGTCGGCGGCCCGGACCGGCGGGTGCAGGATCTCCACCGGTCGGTATTTCGTCCTCCCGCGAGCGGTGCAGCGCCAGCCACCGCTGCGCGTACGCCACCGCGTCCGCCACGGGGAACAGCCGGGCGTCGGCGGCGCCCACCTTTGCGCGTACGACGGGACGGTCCCGCTCGAAGTCGTACCCCAGCTCGTCGAACCGCTCCGAGGTGATCGACACCTCGGTCACCACCTCCCAGCCCGCCGGACCGGGCCGGCCCACCTTCACGAGCGGTGACGGTATGCGGTACTCGGCCAGGTGGAAGCTGGTGCAGCTGTCATAGCCGGCGCCGAGCAGAAGCACCCGGGCGCCCAGGGACTCCAGCCGCGCCAGCGGGCTGTGCTCACCGAGTCGGCAGTCGGGAGCATGGCCGTCGATGACCTCCGCCGCGCGCGGGCCGAGCGCCGCGAAGGACGTCTGCGGGTGTGCGCTGCGCCGGGCGCCCGGCCAGGTGCGCACGGTCTCCGGGATCACGCCGACCCCGCGCGACGGCGTGATCAGCGGGTCGTAGGCGGGCATGGCGGCCCGTATCCGTTCCCACCACTCCTCCGGCACCGGAGGGTTCCCCCACAGCGCCGGTTCCGAGAGGTCGCCGGTCTGGGTCGGGACGACCAGGGTGCCCTCCGGGCCGAGCGCATCGAGCAGTCCTTGGACGACCGCGACAGGGCCCCCGCAGACCCAGCCGAGGCTGCTGAGCGAGGAGTGCACGAGAAGGGTCTCGCCGGTCTCGACGCCGAGCGTGCGCACCTGTGCGGCGAGTGTGTCGCGGGTGACAAGAGGGCCGGTCGGAGGGGGTGTCGACATGGTTGGGGAGTGTCCCGGAAGGGGCCCGGGCGCGCTACCGAATTGGCCGTCGTTTGATCGATCAAAGATCGTTTTCGCAGGTCAGGTTAGGGGTGCCTAAGTGACGCAGGGCACCGTCCACTGACCGGGACGCGGGTTGCCCGGCCCTGAGGAATTACGCAACAATGGCGTTGTGAAAAACGTCGGCGAGGCTCTGGAGACCCCCACGGGGGCGCACCAGGAAGAGCACGTGACCGGGGAGCGCTCCACGCGCAACCGGGTCGCGCGATCGATCCTGGACCACGGGCCGTCGACCGTCACCGAGCTGGCCGGGCGACTGGGGCTCACCCCCGCGGCCGTACGACGTCATCTGGACGCACTGGTCGCGGACGACGTCGTGGAGGCACGGGAGCAGCGGGTGTACGGCGCGCGGACGCGCGGCCGTCCCGCCAAGGTGTTCGCGCTGACCGACTGCGGCCGCGACGCCTTCGACCAGTCCTACGACAAGCTCGCCGCGGACGCTCTGCGCTGGATCTCGGAGCGCTTCGGCGGGGACGAGGCGGTCGTCGCCTTCGCGCGCGCGAGGATCGCCGAGCAGGCCGCCGCCTACCGCAAGGCGATCGAGGCCGCCGCCCCCGAGGAGCGCACCGAAGCCCTGGCCAAGGCCCTGAGCGCGGACGGGTACGCTGCTACGGCGCGCAGCGCCCCCCTCCCGCAAAAAGGCGAGCAGCTCTGCCAGCACCACTGCCCGGTGGCCCATGTCGCGGAGAAGTTCCCGCAGCTGTGCGAGGCGGAGACCGAGATCTTCTCCCAGCTGCTCGGCACGCACGTCCAGCGGCTGGCGACCATCGCGCACGGCGACGGCGTCTGCACGACGTTCATCCCAAAGATTTCCCAAGCCACCCATAACGCAACTGCAAGCACCGCCGGGAGGAACCCAGCATGACGCTCCCCATCGAGGAGACTGCCCACCCTGAGCTCGAGGGTCTGGGCAATTACGAATACGGCTGGGCCGACTCCGACGTGGCCGGTGCCTCTGCCAAGCGAGGCATCAACGAGGACGTCGTCCGGGACATCTCCGCGAAGAAGAACGAGCCGGAGTGGATGACCAAGCTCCGTCTCAAGGGCCTGCGCCTGTTCGAGAAGAAGCCCATGCCGAACTGGGGCTCGGACCTGTCGGGCATCGACTTCGACAACATCAAGTACTTCGTGCGCTCCACGGAGAAGCAGGCGGAGTCCTGGGAGGACCTGCCCGAGGACATCAAGAACACGTACGACAAGCTCGGCATCCCGGAGGCGGAGAAGCAGCGCCTCGTCGCCGGTGTCGCGGCCCAGTACGAGTCCGAGGTCGTCTACCACCAGATCCGCGAGGACCTGGAGGAGCAGGGCGTCATCTTCCTCGACACCGACACCGCGCTGAAGGAGCACCCGGAGCTCTTCAAGGAGTACTTCGGCACGGTCATCCCGGTCGGCGACAACAAGTTCGCGTCGCTGAACACCGCGGTGTGGTCCGGCGGCTCCTTCATCTACGTGCCGAAGGGCGTGCACGTGGAGATCCCGCTCCAGGCCTACTTCCGCATCAACACGGAGAACATGGGCCAGTTCGAGCGGACCCTGATCATCGTGGACGAGGGTGCCTACGTGCACTACGTCGAGGGCTGTACGGCGCCGATCTACAAGTCGGACTCGCTGCACAGCGCGGTCGTCGAGATCATCGTCAAGAAGAACGCCCGCTGCCGCTACACGACCATCCAGAACTGGTCGAACAACGTCTACAACCTGGTCACCAAGCGCGCCGTCGCCTACGAGGGCGCCACCATGGAGTGGATCGACGGCAACATCGGCTCCAAGGTGACGATGAAGTACCCGGCCGTCTACCTGATGGGCGAGCACGCCAAGGGCGAGACCCTCTCCATCGCCTTCGCGGGCGAGGGGCAGCACCAGGACGCCGGCTCCAAGATGGTCCACATGGCGCCGAACACCTCCTCCAACATCGTCTCCAAGTCGGTGGCGCGCGGTGGCGGTCGTACGTCCTACCGCGGTCTCGTCGAGATCGGCGAGGGCGCCCACGGCTCCAAGTCGAACGTGCTGTGCGACGCGCTGCTCGTCGACACCATCTCCCGCTCCGACACGTACCCCTACGTGGACGTCCGTGAGGACGACGTGTCCATGGGCCACGAGGCGACCGTCTCCAAGGTCTCCGATGACCAGCTCTTCTACTTGATGAGCCGCGGTCTGAGCGAGTTCGAGGCGATGGCGATGATCGTGCGCGGCTTCGTCGAGCCCATCGCGAAGGAGCTGCCCATGGAGTACGCCCTCGAGCTCAACCGGCTGATCGAGCTGCAGATGGAAGGCGCGGTCGGTTAAGACCCACCTCCCGAAGCAGTAGCCAGATTTCTTGACGTAGGAAGAGAGCAGACCGACAGCCATGGCTGAGGCTCAGAACATTCCGGTGGGGTCCACCACCGCCGGCCAGATCGCGGTGGCCGCCGAGTCGACCGTCGCCACGCGCATGAGCGCGCCCCCGTCCTTCGACGTGGCGGACTTCCCGGTCCCGCACGGCCGCGAGGAGGAGTGGCGGTTCACTCCGCTGGAGCGCCTGCGCGGGCTGCACGACGGCACCGCCGTCGCGACCGGCGAGGGCGTGAAGGTCGCCGTCGAGGCCCCCGAGGGCGTCACCGTCGAGACCGTCGGCCGTGACGACGCGCGCCTCGGCAAGGCGGGCACCCCGGTGGACCGCGTCGCCGCCCAGGCGTACTCGGCGTTCGAGAAGGCCGGCGTGATCACCGTCCCCAAGGAGACGGTCCTCACCGAGCCGATCCGCATCGCCGTGCACGGCGAGGGCGGGGTCGCCTACGGTCACCAGGTCGTGGAGCTCGGAGCCTTCGCCGAGGCCGTCGTCGTCATCGACCACACCGGTGACGCGGTGCTCGCCGCCAACGTCGACTACATCCTGGGCGACGGCGCCAAGCTGACCGTCGTCTCGGTCCAGGACTGGGACGACAAGGCCGTGCACGTCGGCCAGCACAACGCGCTGATCGGCCGGGACGCCACCTTCAAGTCGTTCGTGGTCACCTTCGGCGGAGACCTCGTGCGCCTGCACCCGAGGGTCGCCTACGCCGGGACCGGCGGCGAGGCCGAGCTCTTCGGCCTGTACTTCACGGACGCCGGCCAGCACCAGGAGCACCGCCTCCTGGTCGACCACAACACCCCGCACTGCAAGTCGAACGTCGCCTACAAGGGCGCGCTCCAGGGCGAGGCCGCCCACGCGGTGTGGATCGGCGACGTCCTCATCGAGGCCAAGGCCGAGGGCACGGACACGTACGAGATGAACCGCAACCTCGTCCTGACGGACGGCGCGCGGGTCGACTCGGTCCCGAACCTGGAGATCGAGACCGGCGAGATCGTCGGCGCAGGCCACGCCTCGGCGACCGGCCGCTTCGACGACGAGCAGCTCTTCTACCTGATGGCCCGCGGCATCCCGGCCGACGAGGCCCGTCGCCTGGTGGTCCGCGGCTTCTTCGCCGAGCTGGTCCAGCAGATCGGCGTCGACGACATCCAGGAACGTCTTCTCGTGAAGATCGACGAGGAGCTGGAGGCCACGGTCTGATGTCGGCTTTCGTACGCGCCTGCGGGCTGAGCGAGCTCGAGGAGGACACCCCCAAGCGGGTGGAACTCGACGGCACGCCGGTCTCGGTCGTCCGTACCGAGGGCGAGGTCTTCGCGATCCACGACATCTGCTCGCACGCGAACGTCTCGCTCTCCGAGGGCGAGGTGGAGGACTGCCAGATCGAGTGCTGGCTGCACGGCTCCAGCTTCGACCTCCGCACCGGCAAGCCGTCCGGCCTGCCCGCGACGCGCCCCGTCCCCGTATACCCCGTAAAGATCGAAGGGGACGACGTGCTCGTCTCCCTCACCCAGGAGTCCTGAGGCACCCATGGCAACGCTTGAAATCCGAGACCTGCACGTCACCGTCGAGGCCGACAACGCCACGAAGGAGATCCTCAAGGGTGTCGACCTGACCGTGAAGCAGGGCGAGACGCACGCCATCATGGGCCCGAACGGCTCCGGTAAGTCGACCCTCGCCTACTCCCTCGCGGGTCACCCGAAGTACACGATCACCGGCGGCACCGTCACCCTCGACGGCGAGGACGTCCTGGAGATGTCCGTCGACGAGCGCGCCCGCGCGGGCCTGTTCCTGGCGATGCAGTACCCGGTCGAGGTCCCGGGTGTCTCCGTGTCGAACTTCCTGCGCACCTCCGCCACCGCCATCCGCGGCGAGGCCCCCAAGCTGCGCACCTGGGTGAAGGAGGTCAAGGAGACCATGGAGCGTCTCAACATGGACCCCTCCTTCGCCGAGCGCAACGTCAACGAGGGCTTCTCCGGCGGTGAGAAGAAGCGCCACGAGATCCTCCAGCTCGAACTGCTCAAGCCGAAGGTCGCGATCCTGGACGAGACGGACTCCGGTCTGGACGTCGACGCGCTCCGCATCGTCTCCGAGGGCGTCAACCGCGTCCGTGAGACGGGCGAGGTCGGCACCCTGCTGATCACGCACTACACGCGCATCCTGCGCTACATCAAGCCCGACTACGTCCACGTCTTCTCCGGCGGTCGCATCGTCGAGTCCGGCGGCGCCGAGCTCGCCGACAAGCTGGAGGACGAGGGCTACGAGGCATACACGAAGGGTGGCGCATCCGAGTGACCCAGCTGCCGGGCCTTCTCGACACCGAGGCGATCCGCAAGGACTTCCCCATCCTGGACCGTCAGGTCCACGACGGGCAGAAGCTCGTGTACCTGGACAACGCGGCGACCTCGCAGAAGCCGCGCCAGGTGCTCGACGCCCTGAACGAGTACTACGAGCGCTACAACGCCAACGTCCACCGCGGTGTGCATGTGCTCGCCGAGGAGGCCACGGCGCTGTACGAGGGCGCGCGGGACAAGGTCGCGTCGTTCATCAACGCGCCGAGCCGCGACGAGGTGATCTTCACCAAGAACGCCTCCGAGTCGCTCAACCTCGTGGCGAACATGCTGGGTTGGGCCGACGAGCCCTACCGCGTGGACCACGAGACCGAGATCGTCATCACGGAGATGGAGCACCACTCCAACATCGTCCCGTGGCAGCTGCTCTCGCAGCGCACGGGCGCGAAGCTGAAGTGGTTCGGCCTGACCGACGACGGCCGCCTCGACCTCTCCAACATCGACGAGATCATCACCGAGAAGACGAAGATCGTCTCCTTCGTGCTGGTGTCGAACATCCTCGGCACGGTCAACCCGGTCGAGGCGATAGTCCGCCGTGCCCAGCAGGTCGGTGCGCTGGTCTGCATCGACGCCTCGCAGGCCGCCCCGCACATGCCGCTGGACGTCCAGTCGCTGCAGGCCGACTTCGTGGCCTTCACCGGCCACAAGATGTGCGGTCCGACGGGCATCGGCGTCCTCTGGGGCCGCCAGGAACTCCTGGAGGACCTGCCCCCGTTCCTCGGTGGCGGCGAGATGATCGAGACGGTGTCGATGCACTCCTCGACCTACGCCCCGGCACCGCACAAGTTCGAGGCGGGCACCCCGCCGATCGCGCAGGCCGTGGGCCTGGGCGCGGCGATCGACTACCTGTCCTCGATCGGCATGGACAAGATCCTCGCCCACGAGCACGCGCTCACCGAGTACGCGGTGAAGCGGCTGAGCGAGGTCCCGGACCTGCGGATCATCGGCCCGACCACGGCCGAGGAGCGCGGCGCGGCGATCTCCTTCACGCTCGGCGACATCCACCCGCACGACGTGGGCCAGGTCCTCGACGAGCAGGGCATCGCGGTCCGCGTCGGCCACCACTGCGCGCGGCCCGTCTGCCTGCGCTACGGAATTCCTGCGACCACGCGAGCGTCGTTCTATCTGTACTCCACGCCGGCCGAGATCGACGCGTTGATCGACGGCCTGGAGCACGTACGGAACTTCTTCGGCTGAAGGGCGTGAGCTGAGACCGTGAAGCTGGACTCGATGTACCAGGAAGTCATCCTGGACCACTACAAGCACCCGCACGGACGGGGCTTGCGGGATGGCGACGCCGAGGTGCACCACGTCAACCCGACGTGCGGCGACGAGATCACCCTGCGCGTGAAGTACGACGGCACGAAGATCGAGGACGTCTCGTACGAGGGCCAGGGCTGCTCGATCAGCCAAGCCTCGGCCTCCGTCCTGAACGAACTGCTGGTCGGCAAGGACCTGGCGGACGCCCAGAAGATCCAGGAGACCTTCCTGGAACTGATGCAGTCCAAGGGCCGGATCGAGCCGGACGACGCGATGGAGGAGATCCTGGAGGACGCGGTCGCGTTCTCCGGTGTCTCCAAGTACCCGGCCCGGGTCAAGTGCGCCCTCCTCAGCTGGATGGCGTGGAAGGACGCGACGGCCCAGGCCCTGGGCGGAGCCGACGCCGAAAGGAACACGGCATGAGTGACACCGTTGAGATCAAGCCCGCCTCGGAGGAGGAACTCCGCGAGGCCCTGATGGACGTCGTCGACCCCGAACTCGGCATCGACGTCGTCAACCTCGGCCTGATCTACGGCATCCACGTCGACGACGCGAACATCGCGACCGTCGACATGACCCTGACCTCGGCGGCCTGCCCGCTGACGGACGTCATCGAGGACCAGGCCAAGTCCGCCACGGACGGCCTCGTCAGCGAGCTGCGCATCAACTGGGTCTGGATGCCGCCGTGGGGTCCCGACAAGATCACGGACGACGGGCGGGAGCAGCTGCGGGCGCTCGGGTTCAACGTCTGAGGTCCACCCGCTGGTTGAAGAGAACGGCGACGCCCTGAGGGCGTCGCCGTTCTCGTGCTCTCAGGTGAGCCCGGCCACGAACCGGAACGCCGAATCCGCCCGGTAGAGGTCGCCGTTCTGGAACGGATCCAGCTTGAGCTGGAAGTTCTGGTGGCGCAGGAAGCGGCCGGGGTAGTTCACCGACTCCAGCATCACAGCGCCCGCGTACGACGACGGCCGGGGGCAGAAGGTCGCGTCCTGCTTGAAGAGGCTCGAGCCGTCGTTGCGTTCGGAGCGGAGCAGGAAGCTGCGGTGGCGCAGGTATGTGCCGTCGTGCGTGGCGAAGGAGTAACAGGAGCTGTCGGCCAGGCCCTTGACCACCTTGAAGGTGGCGTTCTGCCGGGCGGAGGCCGAGTTGACCGGGTCGAGCTTCACGTAGTCGCCGCTCACATGCCAGTAGCGGTCGGGGTAGTTCACCGACCGTACGGACCTGTAGGTGGCCGACGGCTTCGGATCGCTCGGCGAACTCGCGTGGGACGTGGGCGACTTGGACGGCTCGGTGCCGCCGGTCGCGGAGTCGCGCGGGCTGGGCGCAGGGGACGTAATGGTCTGCGCGGACGACGGACCGCTCTTGCCGGCGGACGTCGTGACGCCGGTCGTGGACGGGGTGGCGAAGGAGATCAGGCCGGGGGGCGTCTCGGCGACGGAGGACGACGGGAGCCCGGACGCTCGTGACGGAGCGTCAGAACTGTTGTCCATCACGGCTATTGCCGTCGCACACGCGACGATCGTGGCCAGGGCCAGCGCGCCGGCCAGCCAGAGTCTTCGGGTTCCGGGGGCCCGGGACGTGTCGGGGGTCCAGCCGTTCTCCCAGGGTTGCTTCGGGGGCGGCTCGGGGGTGGTTTGTGGCATGCGCTGTTCCTCCAGCGGCGCCCGAGGCGGCGGCCGGGGGTGTGAAGGTGGGGTGGGTGAGCGGTGAAACCCTAGTGGAGCTGGGGGAGTGCCGGGAGCGGTTTGCAGCGAGCGATTTCCGTGAATGTTGAACCTCCCCATGTGGAATGCCGGACTTCGCATCCGGCGCGAGCGCCGTTGTAAGCGCTGTTATGTACACTCGTACGCATGGCATTCCTGATTCTCCTCGCGGCCATCGGCGCCGAGGTGGGCGGCACCACCGCCATGAAGTTCAGCCACGGCTTCAGCCGGCTGTGGCCGACGGTGCTCACGCTCGTCGGATACGGACTCTCCTTCGCGCTGCTCGCCCAGACGCTGAAGACCATGTCGGTCGGCACGGCCTACGCGATCTGGGCCGGCCTCGGCACGGCGGCGATCGTGGCGATCGGGACGCTCTTCCTCGGGGAGGGGATGACCGTTCAGAAGGCCGTCGGCATCGCGCTGATCATCGTGGGGGTCGTGGTGCTCAACCTGGGGGGCGCGCACTGATGCCCCGCCGCTACGACCCCGACCGCCGCCAGCGGATCATCGACGCGGCGATCCGGGTGGTGGGGGCCAAGGGCCTGGCCGGCCTGAGCCACCGCACGGTCGCGGCCGAGGCGGACGTACCGCTCGGCTCGACGACGTACCACTTCAAGACCCTCGACGAGCTGGTGGTCGCCGCGCTGCGCCAGGCCAGCGAGGGCTTCGCCAAAGTGGTCGCCTCGCGCGGCGGCCTGGAGGACCCGCACGCCGACCTGGCCGCCGAACTCGCCGGCTGGCTGGGCGAGTGGCTGGCCGGCGACCGCACCGGCGTGGAGCTGGAGTACGAGCTCTACCTCGCCGCCCTGCGCCGCCCCGCCCTGCGCCCGGTCGCCGCCGAGTGGGCCGAGGACCTCGCGGAGCGGATCTCACGGCGCACCGACCCGGTCACGGCCCGGGCGCTGGTCGCGCTGATGGACGGCATCTGCCTGCAGGTGCTGCTGACGGGGACGCCGTACGACGAGGGGTACGCGCGCGAAGTGCTGGCGCGCATGATTCCCTGACGCCCGCCCCTGCCGTCCCTGTTCTTCTGTCGTGCGCATGTCTTTCCGGAAACCGTGAACTCTCCGCCGTCCATCGGGGAACAGGAGGTGACACGCACACACCGATGAAGCAGGGGGAGCCTTGTGAGCGGAGCACCGCCGCCCATGGCGCGGACGGAGGACGACGCGGCGATCATCGCGCAGTCGCTGGAGCAACCGGAGCTGTTCGCCCTGCTCTACGACCGCTACGCGTCCGACATCCACCGCTACGCGGCCCGCCGCCTGGGCGACACCACGGCCGACGATGTCACCGCGGACACCTTCCTCGTCGCCTTCCGCATCCGCTCCCGCTACGACCTGACGCGCGCCAACGCGCGCCCGTGGCTGTACGGCATCGCGGGCAACCTCATCGGCAAGCAGCGCCGTGCCGAGGTGCGGGCGCTCAGGGCACTGGCCCGCACCGGGCACGACCCGGTCACCGACTCCTGGGGCGCGTCCTGGGTCGAGGACACCGACAGCCGGATCGCCGCACAGGGCCCGCTGGCCGGTGCCCTCGCCGTGCTCTCGGCCGGCGACCGGCACGTGCTGCTGCTCATCGCCTGGGCGGAGCTCACCTACGAGGAGGCCGCAGAGGCGCTCGACATCCCGGTCGGCACGGTCCGCTCCCGGCTCAACCGGGCGCGGCGCAAGGTCCGTACGGCGCTGGGAGCCGATCCCGCATTCATGAGCGACGCGGCGGAGGTGGCGTAGCGATGGACGAGATGACGAAGGTGCGCGAGCTGCGCGTAAACGCCCCGCTGCCCGACCGCGCACGGCTCGCGCCGGGGCGGGCGCGGCTGGTCGCGGCGGCACGGGCCGGGGAGCGGCGCCGGGCGGTGTGGCGGCGACGGGAGTTCGTGATCGTCGGGGTCGTGGCGGCGGTGACCGCGGTCGCCGTCACCGTCTCCCTGCTGGTGGGCGGTGGCGGCACCGGGCGGAGGGTGCAGCCCGCGGTCACGCCGAGCGTGAGCCTCGAGGGCGTGAGCGCGGCCGAGTTCCTGGAGCAGGCGGCCGACGTCCTGGAGGCGCAGCCGGACATCACCCCGCCGACGGCCCAGAAGTGGATCTACACCAAGCAGGCGGACGAGTCGCCGGACAAGCAGAAGGGCGGGCTGCCGTGGGCCGAGCACGAGCAGTGGATCCGCTACGACGGCTCCGCGATGGCTTTCCAGCAGCTCGACGCCAAGGGCCGTCCCCTCAAGATCCACGTTCAGCCGATGCACCTGGAGAACGGCGGGGAGGGTGACGACCGCTCGGAGCGCGAGATGTACCGGGTGCTCGCCGCGCTGCCGGCCGGCGGTGAGGCGACGCTCAAGGTGCTGCGCGAGAAGAACGCCATCGCCGACATCAACGGAGCGTCCCAGGCGCAGAACGACTATCAGGAGATCGCCGTCCTGATGGCCGCCGACGTGATGCCGCCCAGGGGGCTGGCCTCCCTCTACCGGGCCCTCGCGGCCCTGCCGGGCGGGAAGGTCGTCGACCACCTGGTCAAGACGGCCTCCGGGCGCCAGGTGATCGCGCTGGACTTCCCCCGGCAGGAGAAGGGCGGGTCGGGACGCAACCAGTGGCTCATCGACCCGCAGACCTACCGGATCGTCGGCGAGCGTCTGGTCGAGGGGAACAAGATCCTCGGTGGTGGCTCGCTCGTCGCGACGGCCGTGGTGGACAAGCCGGGCGACCGCGGCTGACACCCCCGAACCCCGGCGGCCCGCACCACGAGGGGAGTGCGGGCCGCCCGGATCATTCCTGCGAACCGAGCCGCCGGACCGCGCTGAGCGCTGCCTCGACAGCCCCTCCTCCTGGGTGAACGCCCGCTGTTCGTACGGGCGTTGGGTGGAGACCCCGTGCACGGCGCCACCGCGCAACTCGCCCGTGTGGTCGAGGAGTTGAAGCAGCCGTCCTTGACCTGAGGCTGTCACCGTGTCCATAGTGAGTTCCTAAAAGGAACTGACTCGGTTGTCGGTCTGTGAACGGGGGGAACGGGTGCGAGCGCTGCGAGAGGTGCCGCGGCCGGTCTGGCTGCTGGCCTGCGGAACGTTCGTGAACATGGTCGTGAGCGTGAGCTTCGCCTACACGTTCCTGTACCTGACCGGACCGCGCGGGCTGGGGTCGGGCGAGGCCGGGGTCCTCAGCGGAACGGCCGGGATCGGCCTCGTGGCGGGGAACTTCACGGGCGGCTGGTACGGCGACCGGTTCGGCCACCGGCGTGTGCTCCTGGCGGGCGCCGCGGGCTCGGGCCTGACACTGGCCGCCGTACCGCTCCTGCCCACGCCCGCACTGTTCGCCGCACTGCCGCTGGCCCAGTACCTGGCCGGCGTACAGCGCGCCTCGAACTCCGCGCTCGTCGCGACGATCGTGCCCGAGGGGGCGCGGCGGCAGGCGTTCGCGGTGATGCGGGCGGCGTCCAACGGGGGGTTCACGGTGGGGCCGGTGCTCGGGGCGCTGGTCGCGACACGGTTCTCGTACGACTGGCTGTATCTGGCGGAGGGGCTCGGGAGCCTGGGGCTGGCGGCCTGGACGGCGCGGGTGGTGAGCGGGCCGAGCGTGCCCTCCCGCCGGGGGCGCCCGGCCGCGGAGCCCGGCGCCGGCCGGGGCGGCGGAGTGTGGCCGGCTCTGCGGGCCAGGCCCGCGGTGCTGGTGCTGTTGCCGGCGATCGTGGTGATCGACGTCGTGTACCGGCAGCAGTACTCGACCTTCCCCGTCTTCCTGGCCGACCACGGGATGGACGCGCGGGTGTACGGGGCGCTCCTCGCGATCAACGGCGGTCTGCTGCTGTGCCTGGAGCTGCCGGTGGCGCTGGCGTTGCGCCGGAGGTCGCCACTGCGGATCGTGGGGAGCGGGTTGTTGCTGGTCGCGGGCGGGTACGGGGTGCTGCTGCTCGGGACGGGGGTCGGCACGGCGGCGGTGATGATGGCGTTGCTGACCCTCGGGGAGGCCCTGTACAAGACGACCGCCACGGCGTACGTCGCCGATCAGGCGCCGGACCATGTGCTGGGGCGGTTCCAGTCGCTGTATGCCGGGGCTTCGATCAGCGGGGTGGTGCTGGCGGCGCCGCTGGGCGGGGCGCTGTACGAGGCGGCGCCCGGTGCGGTGTGGCCGGTGTGTGCGGGGCTGGGGGCGGTGGCCGCAGTGGCGGTGCTGGTGGCGGGTGGGCGGGGTGCGTCTCGGTACGCCGAGGGTTCTCGCCCCCGCCGCCCCTACCCGTCCCGTCCCAGGGGCGCCGCCCCTGCTGCCCCGCTGGGGGCTGCGCCCCCAGACCCCCCTTCGGCCTGAACGGCCTCGTCCTCAAACGCCGGACGGGCTGTGCAGTGCCCGCGTGGTCTCGTCCTCAAACGCCGGACGGGCTGCAGGGGCGCCCGATCGCTGAGACGTCACCCTTGCTGGTTGGCCTGCGCGGCCTCCCGCCGGTTAGGTTGCCCTCATGACCGACACGACTGCTCCTCGTACCACCGGCGCCGTGGCCGCCGGCCTCGCCACGATCGCCGCCGACGGCACTGTTCTCGACACCTGGTTCCCCGCGCCCGCGCTCAGCGAGGAGCCCGGCCCGTCCGGCACCGAGCGGCTGTCCGCCGAGAAGGCCGTGGAGCTGCTCGGCGAGGGTGCGGCGAACGCGATCGGTCCGGACGCCCGCCGAGGCGTCGAGGTGGTCGCGGTGCGCACGGTCATCTCCACGCTCGACGAGAAGCCGATCGACGCGCACGACGTCTACCTGCGCCTGCACCTCCTCTCCCACCGGCTGGTCAAGCCGCACGGCCAGAGCCTGGACGGCATGTTCGGCTTCCTCGCCAACGTCGCCTGGACCTCGCTCGGCCCGGTCGCCGTCGACGACGTCGAGAAGGTGCGGCTCAACGCCCGCGCCGAGGGCCTGTACCTCCAGGTGACGTCGATCGACAAGTTCCCGCGCATGACGGACTACGTCGCCCCGAAGGGCGTCCGCATCGCCGACGCCGACCGGGTGCGCCTCGGTGCGCACCTCGCCGAGGGCACCACCGTGATGCACGAGGGCTTCGTCAACTTCAACGCGGGCACGCTCGGCACGTCGATGGTCGAGGGCCGTATCTCCGCGGGTGTCATCGTCGGCGACGGCTCCGACATCGGCGGCGGCGCCTCCACCATGGGCACCCTCTCCGGCGGCGGCAACGTCATCATCTCCATCGGCGAGCGCTGCCTGATCGGCGCCGAGGCGGGCGTCGGCATCGCGCTCGGCGACGAGTGCGTGGTGGAGGCCGGGCTGTACGTCACCGCCGGCACCCGCGTGACCATGCCCGACGGGCAGATCGTCAAGGCCCGCGAACTCTCCGGCGCCTCCAACATCCTCTTCCGCCGCAACTCGGTCACCGGCACGGTCGAGGCCCGCCCGAACAACGCGGTCTGGGGCGGTCTGAACGAGATCCTGCACAGCCACAACTGATCACCGGCGGCCGCGGCCGCCGAACTTGCACACCCCGCAGGGGGGCGTAACGTCAGTTATGCCCCCCTTACGGCATTTCCTGGGCCATGCCCAGAACGCCTCCGTGACCCCGAGGCGCTGCCAAGGGGAGGTGGTGGTCTTGATCGGATACGGCGTCGCGGGGCTGGGCACGGGCACCCGCAGAAGTGCGGCGAGGCTTCTCACGTCTCGTCATCTCGTCGTGCCCCGTCAGCGCGGCCCTCCGCATGACGAAGTGCAGCCAAGCGCCGGTTCAGGTGGCCGGGCCTCCGGCCGACGCCCTCGGGCACATCCACACTTCGAATCGCGCTGCGAATGAGGCAATTCCCATGCGACGAAGCATGCGACGAAGCGCACTGTTCCTACTTCCCGCGGCGACGGCGACGGCCGCCGTGTCACTGCTTGCGGGTCCCGCTTATGCGGGCAGCCCGCACTTCATCAGCAACGCCACCTCCGTGTCCCGGTCGGACAACACGCTGACCGTCAGCGGCAAGGAGGCCGGGCTCGGCGACGAGGCTCAGGTACACGTCGTCCTGAGCGCCACCGCCCTGTGCATCAACAACGGCGGCCACCACCCCCACGCGGTCAACAAGGAGTCCGTCAACGCCGCGGGCGACTTCCCGGTGCAGAACGGCAAGGCCGACTTCTCGCTGTCGGTGACGGCCGTCTTCCAGCCGGAGTGCAGCCCGCCGATGACCGTTTCGTTCACCGGCGTCACACTCAACGACACCACCAACAACGTCTCCCTCGGCATCCCCGGCACCTTCTGAGTGATCATCCCCGGACGGCGGCTGCGAACTCCGCCAGCGCCGCGAAGTCGTCCTCCCGGAGGCCGATCCGCGGGTTGACGTGGTGCAGCAGTGCAGGGCCTGGGTGGACGGCAGCCACGTGCGCCTTGTCCGCCGGGCCCTGCTCGTCGTCCACCCAGGCGAACGGGCGGCCCCCGGCGTACGCCACGATCGCCTCCGTCTTCCAGTGCACCCCGTCGGGCCGGAACGCGAACAGACTCGCGCCGAAGTCGACGTACGGCAGCTCGGGCAGGCCGACGACGGGGGCGATCCAGCGGTTGGCGGCGTCCATCCATGTCGTGGCCCAGCAGAGGTCGTAGTCGAGGGCGAGCAGCGCCGGGCCGTGGGAGGGGTTCAGCCAGACCCGCAGGGCCCGGCCCGGATGCAGGGCCACCCCGATCGTCGTATAGCCCTCGGGGCGTCGCTCGGGCTTTGCGGCCCACGGGTTGAGCGGGCCGTCGACGTCGAGGAACAGCAGGGGGCGGCTCACAGCAACAACGTACGGAAAAATTCCTCGCCCGGGCAGGCATGGCCGCGCACGGCCGTACGCGTCACAAGGGGCACAGGGGCGGACCCGTCTTCGCCGAGCGCTGAGCGCTCAGCCGGTCACACACTCCTCGTAGGCCGCCAGCAGCCCGTCGACCGCCTCGCGGCCGGCGGGCCGCAGCGGGGCGCGGACCGGGCCCGCGGGCAGGCCGAGTTCGGTGAGGAGGGCCTTCGCGGTGACCGTGCCGGGCAGGCCCGCCGACATCATCGACTCGATGAGCGGTGTGGCGCGTTGCTGGAGGTGGGCGGACACGGGGGTGTCTCCCGCCTCGAACGCGTCGATGACCGCGCGGAGTTGCTCCGGAACCACGTTCGCGACCGTGCTGATGTAGCCCGCGCCGCCCACCGCGTACAGGGCGAGGTTGTGTTCGTCGCAGCCCGCGTAGTACGCCAACTCCGTGCGGGAGAGCACCTTTTGGGCCGCGAGGAAGTCGTAGGAGCAGTCCTTGACCGCCACGATCCGGGGGTGCTCGGCGAGCCGGATCATCGTGTCGGGCTCGATACGGGTGCCGGTGCGGCCCGGGATGTCGTACAGCACGACCGGCAGCCCGGACGCGTCCGCGACCGTCCGGAAGTGCTCCTCCAGCGCATCCTGCGGGGGCCTGCTGTAGTACGGGCTGACCACCAATACGGCGTCCGCGCCCGCCTTTTCGGCCTCCAGCGCGAGTTCCACCGTGTGCCGGGTGTCGAAGGTCCCGACGCCCGTCACGATCGACGCCCGGCCGCCCACCGCCTCCCGCACCGCCTCGACCAGCGCCGCCTTCTCGGCGTCCGTGGTGGTCGGCGACTCGCCCGTCGTACCGGAGAGCACCAGACCGTCGCACCCCCGGGAGACCAGGTGGTCGGCGAGCCGCTGCGCCCCGTCGAGATCGAGCGCACCCTCCTCGGTGAAGGGCGTGATCATTGCGCAGAGGGCACGGCCGAAGGGGGCGTCAGTCGTCATGTGCTCAGTCTCGGCGGACCGACAGTGAAGCTCCACTTAATTCTTCTACGAGATATTGATAAGCGTTGCTGTGTTGTGGCTGGCCAGGCCCTATGTCCATTTCGCCCGCCATGGGTCAGCATGGTCGTGACGGTCATCGGCATCGGCCCATGGAGGCGTCATGAAGCTCGGCAAGGCACTGGCCACCGGAGTCGCGGAGGAGCAGCCGCGGATCCATGAGGAAGAGCTCGAACTGCCCGAGGAGACCCAGGACGTCGAGGCGTCCGCGCGCGAAGAGGTTCCGGCGACCCGATGAGACTGCGGCTTCCGGAGGAACGCCCGACGGAGCCGCCGACCGGATACAAGATCGCCCACCCGGTGCTGTCCCAGGACGGCACCCGGGCCGGGTTCACCGGTGTGTCGCTGGGCGGCGCGCTGCCGTACGGCGTCCTGGCCGACGCGTCCTGCGTCTACGGCCTGCGCCACCGGGCACCGCACCGCCGCTGCGACTGCGGCTTCCACTGCGTGCACGACCGCACGGCGGCCGAGGCGTTGCTGTGCACGGCCGAGCACCGGGCGGCCGTCCTGCTCGAAGTGCTGGTCCTCGGCCGCTACATCCGCTTCGAGCGCGGCTTCCGCTACGCCCGCCAGCGGGTACGGACCGTCACGGTCGGCCCCTGTGCGTGCGGCACACTCGCCGCCGCGCTGGCCGACGTGGGCTGGGGCCGCCCCGGCTGGCGCGCGCTGGCCCCCTCCTGTACGGGCTGCGTCCGCGGCCGTACGTCCGTCTCGCTCGCCGCGTTCGCGCGGCTGGCCGGGGAGGGGCTGCGGGTGGTGGCAGGCAGCGGCGACGTGCTGCCGTCGGCGGACCTCGCGCTGCCCGAAGGGCTCGGCGTGCCCGAACTGGTCGCCGAGGCGGCCCTGTTGCAGGCCCGCCTCGACTGGTTCCAGACCCAGCTCGGCCGGCTCGGCGAGCGCGGGCCGGGCGGCGGCAGGCAGGGGTAGCGGGGGCCCGGCAGGGGTACCCGGCGTGTTCCGAACGAGAGGAAACCGAGAGGAACACGAGAGGAGGCGACCCCGTGACCGGGACCATGCATCCCCGGCCGGTGCGCGAGGGGTACCACTCGGCGGGCGAGCTCGTCGGGCAGGCCACCGAACAGCTTTCCCGGCTCGTACGCCAGGAAGTGGCCCTCGGCGAGAAGGAACTCTCCGCCAGGGGTCGGCGCGCCGGACGCGGCGGCGGACTGCTCGGCGCCGCGGGTGCGTTCGCCTACACCGGTCTGCTCGGGCCGGCCGGCGCGGCCGTCGCCGCCCTCTCGCTGACGCTGCCGGTCTGGGCCGCGGCGCTCGCCGTGACGGCAGGGCTGCCGGCCGTGACCGGCCGCGCACAGCTGCGCCGCGCCGCACCGCCCACGCCCGAGGAGACCCTGGGCAGCGTCAGGGGCGACGTGGAGGAGATCAGGGAAAGGGCACACCGATGACGGACAGGACACCGCACAGGGCAGGGCCGCAGGGGTCAGGCACCGAGGACGCGCCGGCGGCCGGCGCGAAGGGGCCCGAGGAGCTGCGGCGGCAGATCGAGCGGACACGCAGCCAACTCGGCGAAACCGTCGAGGAGTTGGCGGCCAGGATGGATGTGAAGGGACGCGCACGGGCCCGGGCGGCCGACCTCAGGGACCGGGCGGGCGCGATGACCGTGCAACTGCGCAGCACCGCCGCGCAGGCCGGCCACGCCGCGCACGAGAGGGCCGCGCACGCCGGTCACAAGGTCCACGACGAGGCGGCCAGGACGGTGGATGTACGGCATCCGCGGCCCGCGCTGGTCGTCGGTGCGGCGGTGGCCGTGGCCGTGGCCGCGGTGGTGGCCTGGAGGTATGCCAGGCGGTAGCGGGCGGAGGCAGAGCAGTACGTCAGATGCCGGCCGGCACTCTTCGGTGCCGGCCGGCATCTTTTCGGCCTCTCACCGAAAACTGAAGCCGTCTGGACAAAAAAAGTTTTCGGTGGGACGGTGGACGCATGCTGGACGTGACCGTGATCGAGGACGCCGAGGCCGCCGCCGTCTCCCTGGACCCCATAAGAGCCCGCCTGCTCGCCGAGCTGGCGGCCGGACCCGCGTCGGCGGCGATGCTGGCCGGCAAGGTCGGCCTGCCGCGGCAGAAGGTGAACTACCACCTCAAGGCACTGGAGCGGCACGGCCTGGTGGAGCTGGCCGGTGAGCGCCGCAAGGGCAATGTCACCGAGCGGCTGATGCAGGCGACCGCGGCGTCGTACGTGATCTCGCCGCTCGCGCTCGCCGCCGTCCAGCCGGACCCGGACCGCTTCCGCGACCAGCTGTCCGCGCGCTGGCTGCTTGCCCTGGGCGCCCGCCTGGTGCGGGACGTCGGCTCGCTGATCACCGGTGCCGCCAAGGCCCGCAAGCGGCTGGCCACGTACGCGCTGGACGGCGAGGTGCGCTTCGGCTCGGCCGCGGACCGGGCCGCGTTCATCCAGGAGCTGACGGCCTCGGTCGCCGCGCTGATCCACAAGTACGACGCCCCGGGCGCGGAGGACGGCCGTGATCACCGGATCGTCGTGGCCGTCCATCCCACGGTCAAGCCGCAGAATCCCGAACTCACCGACCAGTAAACGTAGTTGAGGAGCCCGCCATGTCCCAGGACAAGGAATTCGAGATCGTCCGCGAGTTCGAGGTCGACGCCACGCCCGAGCAGGTGTGGGAGGCGATCACGAACGGCACCGGCGCCTACCTGTGGCCGATGGACCCGCCCGAGCCCCGGGTGGGTGGCAAGGCCGCCTTCGGCTCCACGGTCACCGCCTACGACCCGCCGCACCACCTCACCGTACGCAGCGAGGACGTCGGCTTCCCCATCCAGAGCGTCAACCAGCTCGACCACACCATCGAGGCGCGCGACGACGGGCGGCGCGCCTGGGTGCGGTACGTGCACAGCGGCATCTTCACCGACGACTGGGACAACCAGTACGACGGCGCGAGCAAGCACACCGACTTCTATCTGCACACCCTGCGCGAGTACCTCACGCACTTCGCGCCCCGCCCGGTCGCCTTCGCCCAGCTCGACGGGCCGGCGGCCTCGCAGACCTCCGATGCCTTCGCCGCCGTCGGGCGTGCGCTCGGGCTCGCGGACGACGCCGCGGCGGGCACGCGGGTGCAGGCGCGCGGGCCGGAGGGGCAACTCCTCGGCGCCGTACTCGACTTCCGCAACCCGTACTTCATCGGGCTGCGCACCGGCAGCGCCCTCATCCGCTTCTTCGGACGCAACCACTGGGGCGCCCCGGTCGGCATCAGCATCCACGACTTCGCACCGGACGCGGACGCCAAGGCGAACGAACTCGCCTGGCAGGACTGGCTGAACGGCGTGTTCAGCCAGTCCTGACAAGGGGCCCGTTACGGGTGGAAGCGCAGCACCTGCGGGTCGTGGTCGCTGATCTGGTCGTTGAACTCCGAGTTGATGTGCACGCTGTCGTACTCGAAGTCGCAGCCGCGCCGGATCGACGGGCTGATCAGGATCTGGTCCAGGACCTGCTGGTTGCCCTGGTAGTCGTAGGTGTAACGCTCGCTCTTCGGCAGCGACTTGATCGCCGACCAGAGCTCGCCGTCACCCTCCAGGATCTTGGCGGTGCCGGAGAAGTCGAAGTCGTTCATGTCGCCGAGCGCGATGACGTCCGCGTTCTTCTGGACGTCCAGGATGCTCTTGACGAACGCGTTGACCAGTGTCGCCTGGGCGTGGCGCTGGGTCTCCGAGCTGCGGGTCGGGGGCTGGTACTGCGCGGTCAGCCCCTGGTCGCCGCCCTTGGAGTTCAGGTGGTTGGCGATCACGAAGACCGTGCGGCCACGGAAGACGAACTCGGCGGCCAGCGGCTTGCGGCTGGACTTCCAGGCGTCGTTGGACGGGTCGACACGGCCGGGGGAGGCCGTCAGCTGCGCCTTGCCGTTCACCTTGGTGACACCGACCGCGGTGGTGGAGTCGCCGCCCGCGCGGTCCACGAAGGACACCCGCTCCGGGTTGAAGAGGAGGACCTGGCGGATGTTGCCGCCGGGCTCGCCGCCGTCCTGGTCGTTGACCGGGCTGATCGAGCGCCAGTCGTACTTCGGGCCGCCCGCCGCGACGATCGCGTCGATCAGCTTGTTCACCGTCACGTCGGCGGCGACCGTGCCGTCGTCCGTCGCGCCGTTGTTGTCCTGGATCTCCTCCAGGGACACGATGTCGGGCGACTGCAGGTTGTTCACGATCGCGGCGGCATGCGCGTCGAAGGTCTTGTCGGACGGGTCGAGGTTCTCGACGTTGTACGTCGCCACCGCCAGCTCGCCGCGCGACTGCTTCTGCGTCGTCTCGCGCTCCAGGCCGCCGCTCTTCAGCGTGCCGAGCTGGTTCGCGACCAGGGTGTAGCCGCCGAACTGGTTGAAGTCCAGCGGGCCGGCCGTGGTGCCGGTCAGCGTGTCGCCGACGTTCGCCTTCGGGAAGTCGGCCGTCGAACCCAGCGACTGGATCTGCAGACGGCCGGTGTTCTGCGAGTCGTAGGAGCCGTACAGCGTGCCGCCGCGGTGTGTGCGGTGCTCGTGCGGCTTCACCGTGACCCACAGCTCGGAGTACGGGTCGGTGGCCGTGACCACGCGGGCGTCGGCGACCTGGACGTTCATGCCCTCCAGGGACTCGTAGTAGTCCAGGGCGTACGTCGACGGCTGCAGGGTCAGGCCGTTGATCGAGCCGCTCGCGGCCGTGTCGCCGGCCGGGGTGTACTCGCTCGGCACCGACTTCGCGTCGACCACCGTCGGGGCCGGCACCGCGTTGCCGGTCGACACGGTGGTGACCGTCGGCTTGGTGATCTCGGTGACCGACTGGTTGCCGGACGAGGCACCGCCCGGGACGTACTCGGAGACCGTGCCGGTGACCGTGACGGAGTCACCGACGGCGGCCTTCGGCGTGGAGCTGGTGAAGACGAATATGCCCTCACTGGTGGCCTGATTGTCGTCCGGGTTCGGATCCTGGATCCAGAAACCTCTGGAGGAGCCGTAGGTGCGCACGCCGGTGACAATTCCGGCCACGTCCGTGACCTTCTGGCCGGCGTACGGAGAAATGCGCGTACTGCCCTGGATGTCATGGATGCGCACGGAGTCGGCGTGCGCGGGCGAGGTCAGGGCGACGGCGGACGCCGCGGAACAGACAGCGGCGACGGTGAGCGCGGCGAGACGCGCGGAAGACTTGCTCGGCAACGGGATCCCTCCGGGGACATGCGTGGGTGCCGGGACGAGGGTGGTGCGTGGGACGGTCGGAGGCCGCGACCGGTGGGGCGGTGGCGACGCGCGTAGAAATTACAGTGAACATGTGTCCGCCGGGTTTCTACGCGCGTCAATCTCCTGCGTTCTCAGGCCACTTGTCAAGGTTTCGGCCATGTACGCATGGGGTCCGGGAGATGAACCGGGCGGCATGGGTGGAAATCCGTCTAGGCTGAGCGTTTGAGTGGTACGACACGCCCGAGGAGAACCAGCCGATGTCAGACAGCTCCCCCCTGCCGCCGGTGCGGCTGCATCCCGAAGCGGAGCTGGCGCGGGACGCGTTGGCCACGCCGCTGCTCTCCCGGGCCGCGCGGCTCGCCCGCTGGGCCGGGCCGGACACGCGCGTCGACGCCGGGGGCGGGCTTGCCGAGGAACAGCTGCCGGCCGCCGCAGAGCTGCTCGGGCTGAGCGGGGACGACGCCGCGGCCTTCGCGAGCGAGGCCTGGCAGGTCGCCCTGGACACCGGGCTCGTCGAGATCGTCGACGAGGACGAGGGCACCGTCGCCGCCGGCGAGGACCTGGCGCTGCTCACCCAGGGCTCGCCGCACGAAGTGCTGGCTGTGTGGCAGGAGGCCCTGGAGACGGTGCTCGCCGACGCGAGCGTCCCCGACCTGGACGACCTGGAAGGCGCCCTCGACGAGGCAGGCGAGATCGACTTCTCCCAGCTGGAGTGGGACCCGGAGGCGGAGGCCGAGTTCCTCGACGGTGTCCTCGGCAACCTGTACCTGCTCACCGTCAGCGAGGACGGCCCCGGCGACTCGCCCGTACCGCTGCCCGCCCTCGCCGCGTCGATGATCGTGCCCAGCGACATGGGGGAGCCCACCAACGACGTCCTGGAGCAGGTCTCCGACGCGATGATGCGGCTCGACGACCAGTTCCGGCTGCTGGAGCCGGTGGGACTCGTCGAGTACCAGCCGGTCGACGAGGCGCTGATGGCAGACCCCGAAGACGATGCGGCGGAACCCGCGGCGCGGCCCGACGACACCGACGTCTCGCGCTACGGCATGGTGCGGCTGACCCCCCTCGGCCTGTACGGGCTGCGGGCGCGGCTGCTGGAGGCCGGGCTGACGGCGCCCGCGGTGGGCGACCTCGTGGACAAGGGCGCAGACGCGCTGCTCGACGGGACGGCCACCTTCCCCCAGGCCGCGGCGCAGGCCGAGACCGAACAGTGGCTGGCCCGCCGCGAACCTCTGGCCGCGGCGCGGGAGTTGCTGGCGGCGGCCCGTGGCGTGGACGCCGGCGCGCCCCTGCGCCGGCTGCGCTGCCAGCAGGCGCTGTCGCTCGTCGGCGCCGAGGCCGAACCCGCACTGCGGGAGGTCCTCGACGACGCGGAGCTGGGCGGACTCGCCCGGGTCTGGCTGACCGAGCACGGCGCACCGGACGTACCGGCCCCGTCCGAGGCGATGATCTTCTGGCTGACCATCGACACGATCGCCGCGCAGCTGGCTGCGGAGGGGAACTCCGAGGAGCTGCGGGCGCTGGTGCAGGGGTTGGCCGCGCAGCACGGCGGCTTCTTCGCGGCCGCCTGGCGGGTCGACCATCCCGCTACGGCGGACGTGCTGGAGGCCATGGGGCGGCTGCACCCCGACAAGCGGATCGCGAAGGAAGCGCGGAAGGCTGCCTTCAAGGCGCGTTCGCAGCAGGGGAGTTGACGTCGTTGTGGGGGGGGGGGGGGGGGGCCCCCCCCCCCCCCCCCCCCGGGGGGCGCCCCCCCCCCCCGGGGGGCGGGCGGGTTGGGTTTAAACCACACGGCCCCCCTGTTAACCCTACGTAACCCCGTC
>NZ_JBIAWI010000001.1:0-154338 GCF_042895385.1 Streptomyces sp. NPDC001401 | reverse complement strand
CCGGCCCCCCCCCAACTTTGTGCGAACTTACTGTGTGCTGTTGGCATCATATCCGGGGGGTTCCGCGGTGTTGTTGTTTTGGGGTGGGGGGGGGGGGGCCCCCCCCCCCCCCCCCCACAACGCTCAGTCGTTCACCGCCTCAGCAGTGGTAGATCGTCGTGTGCTTGAACGACGACGTCGCACCGTTGAAGCCGTACGTTCCCCGGTACGCCGGCGGGTTCTGGAACTCGCCGACGATGGTGATCGTGTTGGCGCACGTGCCCGAGCCCGTCCGCTTCGCGTCCAGGCGGAACGTGTCACCGACGAAGCCGCCGGTGATGTCCCACGGAGCACCGCAGATGCCGGAGGTGATCTGGCCACCTGTCACTACGTACGGATGGGTGTTGGGGTTGAACTTCACCTCGATGCCGAAGGTGACGGCGCCGTTGTGCAGCTCAAGCTTGGCGGACGTGGAGACCGCCTCGTCGGACACGTCCTGCTGTGAGGCGAACGCCTCGTCGCGCGTCTTGACTTCCGCGCCCTGGGGATTGTGGAAGCGGTGTTCGGAGCCGGCTTGGCTCTTCTGCCGCTTGGCCTGGGTGGTCATGCTGATTCCCTCTTCCCGTGCGGGTGTTGAGTGACCGTCAGGCCAGCTGCTCGGCGATTTCCACCCGCAGCAGTGCGCGAACGTTCTCGATGTGGTTGGCCACGGTGACGACCGAGGAGCCCGCGAAGAGCAGCCCCGTCGCGACGTTGTCGAGGGAGGTCACCAGCGAACCGGAGTCGCCGCCCGCCGAGATGCTCGTGGTCAGGACCTGGTCCTTGAACCGGGCCGTTCCCGCCGTGCCGTAGTTGACGTCGATCGTGGCGTCGACCGCGATGATCCGGCCGAAGCTGATGTTCGTCGTACGGCCGGTCTTCTTCACCAGGTCGCCGACCGCGACGTTGGCCTTGCGCCGCCAGGCGCGCGGCGCACCGCTGAAGTACTGCTCACGGGTGGCGTCCTGGAACTCCACGGCGCCGAGCGCGCAGTCCACCACGTTGTTGTGGCGCTCCACCGGGATCTGCGGCGCGAACTGGATCGTGATGAACCGGTCCAGGGTCGCGATGCGGTCCGCCGGGTCCGTGCCGCCGTCGAACACTCCGGGCTGCAGGATCGGGCTGCCCAGCTGTGCTCGGTTGGAGTCGGCCAGCACGTGGTTGTTGGAGAGGATGTAGAACTTCGACGGTGTGCCGAGGCCGGGCCCCGGGGGGTCGACGGTGGCGCCCGGCAGGAAGTCGTACACCACGCTGCCCAACGTGCCGGCGGTCACCCGTACGTTGCCGACCGAGAAGCCGGAAGGGGACGGGCGCATACGGCGCTTGAGGAGCTGCGGCTCGAACTGTCCGAGTCCGCTGAGCTCTTCCAGCAACGGCTGCGAGAGGCCCGCGAGTTGCTCGGCCACACTGCCGTCGGGCTGGTAGGAGGCACCGCGGTCCTCGGAGCGGCCCGAGGTCCTGCGCTGCTGCTGACGCTGCGCGGCGACATGGCCGACCGCGACTACGTCGGTGGGGGTGCCGTCGTCCATCACCCGCGGGATGACATCCCGCTCGGGAAGCTGGGACTCCGGAACCTTCTGGGTCACGAACACCAGCACGGCTGCCTCGCCCGTGGCCTGTCCGTCGATCCACTTCACGCCGTGGCCGAAGCCGACGACGTTGGCCAGCGGCGACTGCGGCCGCAGGAAGTCTGAATTCGCTTGCTGGCGGGAGCTGTCACTCAGCTGACCACCAGTCGGTCCTCGCATCATTTCGGGCTGGCTCACGCCAGACCACCTCTTCAGTTTTCGGCTCTGGGTTCCTTACGGGCCGCGGCGCGGTGACTCAGCGCTCAGCGGCTCACAAGTCGCCTTCCTGAGCGCTCACTTCACCGATCGCGAGCACGCGCACCGGTACGCCGTCGAGCTCGTCCGGAACCACGTCTTCTTGAAGGAGCCGGTCACGGGGCACTTTCCGGGTGACGAAGACGATGATCACGTCCTGTCCCGAGTGCTCGTCCCTCCCGGTGCCGACTCCGCTCACATGGGCCAGCTTCATGAGCCGGCCTTCGTGGAGGCGACTCACCCGCTTTGCGTCCATCGGGCTCGCCTCCCCTTCGGGTGGTGTGCTCTTCCTGTCTATGTCCCGGGGCAGGCAGAGTCAAGGCAATCTGAAATGAATCACGAATTTCGACCCGATCCGTACCTGTTGACCTTGTTTACGAAGAATTTTCCGACCAATTTCCCGGACCCTAGGGATTTTTGACGCTGCTGGGCGAGTGCATACGGATTCATGGAAGAGAGTCCGGTGAAGCCGCCCGGTGTTCAACTCCCGTTAAGACGTGGGCGGGACGGTGGCGCCGACCGAGCCCCGCCACCCTCCACGGCACACCCACCGTCACAGGAGACACCATGTCGCTCACCCGCAGGGACTTCGCCAGAAAATCCGCGATCACCGGTGCCGGTGTCGCGCTGGCGGGCAGCGTCGGCGCCCTTGCCACCGCCCCGAACGCCCTTGCGTCCACGGACACCGAGGAAGCGGGCGAGGAGTCGGCGGCCGCACACGGCGGCGTCGGCTACGGACCACTGATCCCCGACCCCGACGGCATCCTCGCCCTCCCCGCCGGCTTCAAGTACCGGATCATCACCTACAGCGGCAAGACCAAGCTGGAGTCGGGCGAGTTCACCCCCTCCAACCACGACGGCACCTCCACCTTCGACGGCCCCCGCGGCGCCACCCTCCTCGTCAACAACCACGAGCTGAAGGGCCCGCGCGCCAACTGGCCGCACCCCGTCCCCCTCACCGAAGGCCTCGTCTACGACCCCGCCGCATCCGGCGGCTGCACGGTCGTCGAGGTGCGCCGCGACCACGTCGCCGAGTGGGTCGGTATCGCCGGCACCTCCACCAACTGCGCGGGCGGCAACACCCCTTGGGGCACCTGGCTCACCTGCGAGGAGACCGAGGACAAAGCCGGCGCCAACGGCATGACCAAGGACCACGGCTACGTCTTCGAGGTCGACCCGTCCGACCGCCGCGCCAACCGCGACCCCAAGCCCATCAAGGCGCTGGGCCGTTACGCCCACGAAGCGGTCGTCGTAGACCCCAGGCGCGGCCACCTCTACCTCACCGAGGACGCGGCGACCCCCAACGGCCTCCTCTACCGCTGGACCCCGCCGGAGGGCTTCTGCCACGGCCGCGGCAAGCTGCGCACCCTCGCCGACGACGCCGGCGTCCTGCAGGCCTTCAAGTGCTTCGACTCCGGCGGCAAGTTCGTCGACGACCTCTCCCGCGCCACGAAGATCGGCACGGTGTACGGCGTCGACTGGGTCGACGTCCCGGACCGCGACGCTAAGACCACCTCCGTCCGCAAGCAGTTCACCACCGGCCAGGTCACCCGCGCCCGCAAGCTCGAGGGCATGTGGTGGGGCGACGGCGGCACGTACATCGTCTCCTCCTACGCCCGCGACGAGAGCCCCGTGCACCACGACGGCGCCGTCTGGTTCTACGACCCCAAGCGCCGCACCCTGACCCTGAAGGTCCTGCTGGGCGTGAACCCCGACCCCTCCGTCGACGGCGCCTTCGACGGCCCCGACAACATCACGGTCTCCCCGTACGGCGGCCTGGTCATCGCCGAGGACGGCGAGGGTATCCAGCACCTCTTCGGAGCGACGGACAGCGGCCGCACATACCCGATCGCCCGCAACGAACTGAACATCGGCACCGAAGAGGAGCCGGAGTACAGCGAGTTCACCGGGGTCACCTTCTCGCCGGACGGCGGCACCCTGTTCGCGAACATCCAGGAGCCGGGGATCATGCTGGCGATCACCGGGCCCTGGAAGCGCCAGAAGCGCGGGTAGTTAATTCGGTCGCTCCTCCCGCGGTACGCCTCTTAGAGTGATGAACGTCCAGGTGCGAAGGCAGGACCTACTTCCACTGATAATGGGGCGGCCGCGGGTTCGAGTCCCGCCACCGGTACAACGCGCCGGTGTAGCTCAGGGGTTAGAGCACCTACGTCGGTTCCGCCGAACTTGAACTCTGGACACCACAACTTCATGCACCTCCCGGTGCGAACCATTTGATCTCGGGGAGGCGCAGCTCAAGGTGGGTGCCCGGTGCGCAGGCAGCGGATACTTCAGGGAGCTGGTGGGGGGAAACCCTCTTGCGGGTTCGAATCCCGTCATCGACTCAGGGTCGGTGTGGCGGAACGGAAGACGCGCCAGTTAATAAGCACCGCGGCCGAATTCGACCTCGGACACCCTCCTTTTGCTGTGCCTCCTTCCGAAACGGAAACGAATTCGGGGGAATTCACCATGGCACGATTCAACACCAAGGCGGCCCGGGCCCAGCCCACGTCGCGCGTGACGTCGACGGGCCGCGTACTCCGCAGCTATGAGGGCGGCAAGGGCCGTGAGCGCGACGCCCGCTCCGAACTCTTTCTGCTCGCCGTCGCCAACTTCGTGTCCCAGCAGACCTTTTACGAGACCGGCACCGACCGTGACGACCGCTTCGCGCGACTCGTGCGCAAGCTCGCCGTAGAGGACCCGACCTGGACCGCCGGCCTGCTCGGCTGGCTGCGCGGCGAGGGAAACCTCCGTACGGCCTCGATCGTCGGAGCCGCCGAGTACGTGAAGGCACGCCTCGACGCGGGCGCCACCGACGGCCCGTCGAACCGCCAGGTCGTCGCCTCCGTACTGCAGCGCCCCGACGAGCCCGGCGAGCTGCTCGCGTACTGGACGGCGATGTACGGCCGTAGCGTCCCCAAGCCGGTCAAGCGAGGGATCGCCGACGCCGTACGACGGCTCTACAGCGGCAAGTCCCTGCTGAAGTACGACACCGCGTCCAAGGGTTACCGCTTCGGCGACATCCTCAACCTGGTGCACGCCGCGCCCGATCCGGACAAGCCGTGGCAGGGCGAGCTGTTCCAGTACGCCCTCGACCGCCGGCACAACCCGGACACCGCGGTGCCGCCTGCGTCGAACCGTGTGCTGGCCGCACACCGTGAGCTGATGTCGCTGCCGGTGGCACGGCGGCGCGCGGTCGTGACCTCGCGGGGCGGGGCCAAGCGGCTCGCGGAAGCCGGCATGACGTGGGAGGCGCTGGCCGGGTGGCTGCAGGGCCCGATGGACAAGGCGGCCTGGGAGGCCGTGATTCCGTCCATGGGTTCGATGGCGTTGGTCCGCAACCTGCGCAATTTCGACCAGGCTGGAGTCTCCGACAAGGTCGCGGCCCAGGTAGCGGCGAAGATCAGCGATCCCGCCGAGGTCGCGCGCTCGCGGCAGTTCCCCTTCCGGTACCTCGCCGCGTATCAGCACGCACCCTCGCTGCGCTGGTCGTACCCGCTGGAGCAGGCGCTCGGCCACTCGCTGGCCAATGTGCCCGCACTGCCGGGCCGGACGCTGATCCTCGTCGACCGCTCGGGCTCGATGTGGGCGCCGCTGTCGGACCGCTCGGAGCTCAACCGGGCCGACGCGGCGGCGATCTTCGGCACGGCGCTCGCGCTGCGGGCGGCGGAGGCGGACCTCGTCGAGTTCGGCACGACGAGCCGACGACTGTCGTTCGACGAGGGCGAGTCGGTGCTCAAGATCCTCGGCCGCTTCGGCGACCTGGGCGGCACCGACACCACCAGCGCGATCCGCGCCCACTACCGCGGGCAGGACCGCGTCCTGATCGTCACCGACGAGCAGTACGCCTACAGCCACCACGGCGACCCGACCGAGCAGGTCCCGGCGAACGTGCCGGTCTACACCTGGAACCTTGCCGGGTACCGGGCGGGCCACGGCCCTTCGGGCAAGGCGAACCGGCACACCTTCGGGGGTCTCTCGGATGCGGCTTTCCGGATGGTGCCTCTGCTCGAGACGGCTCGGGACGCCGACTGGCCGTGGGTTGCCTGAGCGCGCAGGCGTGGCCCGCACTTCCACGGGGGTGCGGGCCACAACCTTGCCCGCACTCTTGTCTGCACCTCTCATTGATATCTAACATTTCAGTTCGTGGAGGCCATACGACCCGTCCAGCGCACCCTCCTCAGGGACCGCGCCTACCAATCCATCCGGGACGCCATCGTGGCCGGGGAGCTCGAACCCGGTGCGCTGGTGCGGGACGCCGAGCTTGCCGAGCGGCTCGGGCTGTCCCGGGCACCGGTGCGGGAGGCGTTCTCGCGGCTGGTGGACGAGGGGCTGCTGGAGAGCAAGCCGCAGAGCTACACGCGGGTCACCCCGGTCGTCGGCGCCGACGTACGGGACGCCGCTGCCGTGGTCGGCTCGATGCACGAGCTGGCCACGCGGGTCGCCGTGCCCCGGCTGTTCGCCGCGGACGTCCAGGCGATGCGCACGGCCAACGAGCGGTTCGCCGCGGCCGTCGGCTCGGGCGACGTCGACGGGGCCCTGCGTGCCGACGACGAACTCCACGACGTCCTCGTCCGCGTCGCCGGCAACCACGCGGCCGCAGCCACCATCGCCCGCTACACCCCCCTCATCCGCCGCCTGGAGCGACGCCGCTTCGGGGAGAGCACGTGCCGTTCGGCGGGCCTGCACGAGCAGCTGATCGACGCCTGCGCGGCCGGTCATGCGGATGAGGCGGTCCGCGTCACGGCGGAGATCTGGCGCACACTCGCCGACCTCGCCGACCTCGCCGACGGCGACTGATCCCGACCCCGGGAGGACCCATGTCCCTTTCCTCGTACGAGCGTTATCCCCTCCTCTTCGGCCCTTCGCCGGTGCACCCGCTGGAGCGCCTTACCGCACACCTCGGCGGCGTCTCCCTGTGGGCCAAGCGCGAGGACTGCAACTCCGGTATCGCCTACGGCGGCAACAAGACCCGCAAGCTGGAGTATCTGGTCGCCGACGCGCTCGCCAAGGGCTGCGACACCCTCGTGTCGATCGGCGGAGTGCAGTCGAACCACACCCGCCAGGTCGCGGCCGTCGCCGCCCGTGCCGGGCTCAAGTGCGTGCTGGTGCAGGAGAGTTGGGTCGAGTGGCCGGACTCCGTGTACGACAAGGTGGGCAACATCCTGATCAGCCGGCTTGCGGGGGCGGACGTACGGCTGGTGCGGGCCGGCTTCGGGATCGGCTTCAAGGAGAGCTGGGAGCAGGCGCTCAGGGAGGTCGAGGAGTCGGGCGGCACGCCGTACGCCATTCCGGCGGGGGCGTCCGACCACCCGCTCGGCGGCCTCGGGTTCGCCGGGTGGGCGTATGAAGTCGCCGAGCAGGAGCGGGAGTTGGGGGTCTTCTTCGACACGGTGGTGGTGTGCTCCGTCACCGGGTCGACCCAGGCGGGCATGGTCGCCGGGTTCGCCGCCCTGGAGGAGGCGGGCGGGCGGCCGCGGCGCGTGCTCGGCATCGACGCCTCCGCGGCCCCCGCCCGCACCCGGGAACAGATCGCGCGGATCGCGCAGAACACCGGTCAACTCATCGGCGTCAAGCGGGAGTTGACACAGGCAGACGTAGAGCTGGACGAGCGGTACCACGCCGGCACGTACGGCATCCCCGACGAGACCACCCTGGCGGCGATGCGCCTCGCGGCCCGTACCGAGGGGATGGTCACCGACCCCGTGTACGAGGGGAAGTCGATGGCCGGGATGGTGGACCTGGTCGAGCGCGGGGAGATCGGCCGGGAGTCGACGGTGCTCTACGCCCATCTGGGCGGGCAGCCCGCCCTCAATGCCTACAGCGCACTGTTCTGAGCGAGGATCTAGGCGGGTTCACGCTTCTGCCCGGTGATCACGAACGCCGACACCAGCAAGGCGGTGAGCGCGATCAGTGCGCCGACGCCGAACGCTCGCGCCGACCCCTCGGTGAGGATCTCGGCCGGGGTGCCGGAGGCGTGCCGGGTCGCCGTGCCGAAGACGGTGACCAGGACGGACAGTCCGAGCGTGCCGCCGAGCCACTGGAGGGTCTGGAGGAGACCGGAGGCGGCGCCCGCCTCGCGCGGCTCGATGCGGGCGAGGATCGTCGCGTTGAGCGGCATGAAGCTCAGGCCGACGCCGATGCCCATCAGCAGCAGCGGGCCGAGCAGACCGGCCCCGTAGCCGTCGCCGGGTTCGAGCCGCCACAGCCAGGCGGCCGCGGCGACGAGCAGGCCCATGCCGGTGAGCAGGACGGGCTTGGCGCCGACCCGGGCCAGCAGCCGCGGCACGAAGCGGACGGTGGTGAACATCGCCAGGGTCATCGGCAGGAAGGCGAATCCTGCGCGCAACGGGCTGTACTCCAGGACCTGTTGGCTGATCAGCGTGAGGAAGTAGAACGCGCCGAACATGCCGGCCGGCAGCAACAGCACGCCCGCGTAGCCGCCCGCGCGGTTGCGGTCCGAGAAGAGCCTGAGCGGCATGATCGGCTGGGCGGCCCGGGACTCGACGATGGTGAATCCGGCGAGGAGGGCAGCCGCCGTGCTGAATCCGAGCAGCGCCTGGGTGTCGCTCCAGCCCGACTCGGAGACCCGGATGAACGCGTACACGAGTGAGGTCATGCCCGCCGTGCCGGTGAGCGCGCCGGCCGCGTCGAACCGGCCCGTGTGGCGCGGTGTTTCGTTGACGAAGCGGGGCAGGGCGAGGGCCACCCCGATGCCGATCGGGACATTGATCAGCAGGGCCCAGCGCCAGGACGCCCAGGAGGTGAGCATGCCGCCGAGGACCAGGCCGATGGAGGCGCCGATGCCCGCCATGGAGGAGTAGATGCCGAGGGCGTGGTGCCGGCGCGGGCCCTCCGGGAAGTTGGTGGTGATCAGGGCGAGCGTGCTGGGGGCGGTGAGTGCGGCGCCCGCGCCCTGCAGCGCGCGGGCCGCGAGCAGCCAGGCGCTGTCGGTGGCGAGCCCGCCGAGCAGGGAGGAGCCGGCGAAGAGCAGGACGCCGGTGGCGAGGGTGCGGCGGCGGCCGAGGATGTCTCCGACGCGGCCGCCGAGCAGCAGCAGACCGCCGAAGGCGAGGGTGTAGGCGTTGAGGACCCAGGACAGGCCGGTGCGGCTGAAGCCGAGGTCCTGCTGTATGTCGGGCAGTGCGACGTTGACGACGGTGGAGTCGACGCCGACCATCAGGTAGGCGGTGACGATGACGAAGAGGACGGTGCGGAGCCTGGCGGGGTGCTGTGGTGCGGTGAGCGGTGCTTCGGTGGTGCTGGACGGGCTGGACATGGAGTTCTCCCGTTCGATGTCCCCCGGGCGGGATGTGCGCGGGCAGCACTGAGCAAGGGAATGTGGGCAGGTGAGGGTTGCCCGCGGAGATAACCGGGGACTGTCTCCGTTTAACTCTCGCTAAGATACGGAGAGGGTCCCCGGTTCGCAAGGAGTATCTGGATGACGCAGGTCAGGCCCATGCGTGCGGACGCTCGGCGCAATTACGAACGGCTGCTGAAGGTGGCGGCGGAGGCTTTCGCCGAGCATGGGGAGAACGCGTCCCTCGACGACATCGCCAAGCGGGCGGGCGTCGGGTCGGGCACGCTGTACCGGCACTTCCCGACCCGGCAGGCGTTGCTGGAGGCGGTGTACGTCGACACCGTCGAGGCGATGGCGGGAGGGGCCGACGAGATCGCGAAGGAGCTGCCGCCGGGTGAGGCGCTGGTGGAGTGGCTGTACCAGGTGTGCATCGGCACGATCCAGGTCCGCGGTCTGAAGTCCCTGCTGGGCTCGGCCGTCACGGACGGCAGCAATGTCGCCCTCACGGCGTGCGGGACCCATATGAAGGGGGCTGCGGCGCGGCTGGTGGAGGCTGCGCAGCGGGAGGGGACCCTGCGGGCGGATGTCGAGCCGCTTGAGGTGTTGCGGCTGGCCCACGGGGTTTCGCATGCGGCGGAACTGGCCGACGGCGAGGGCAAGTTCATCCGGCGGTATCTGTCGCTGCTGACTGAGGGGCTGCGGCCGTAACGTTCGACGTGGCCGGTGCTGGGGCTGGGCGGGGCGCGCAACCCGGCGCTGGCGGGGTGCCGCTGCGCCCACCCGTGCCGCCCCAGCGGCACGACTGCCCGCAGCTACGGCGGCCGGAGAGGCACGCGCGCCTGTGGCTGCGGCGGCCGGAGGGGCACGCGCGCCTGTAGCTGCGGCAGCCGGAGCGGCACGCGCGCCCGTGGCTGCGGCGGCCGGAGAGGCACGCGCGCCTGTAGCTGCGGCGGCCGGAGCGGCACCCGTGTCAGCAGTTGAGTGCTTCTACAGCGCCTGGGCCGCCGGTTTCACCATGTTCCGTACCGTGCGGGCCTTTACGAACTCGCCCATTGCTGTCATCTCCCACTCGCCTGAGAACTGCTTGATCAACTTGGCCATCATTACGCCCGTCTGGGGTTCGGCGTTGGTCAGGTCGAAGCGGACGAGTTCCTCGCCGGTTGCCGCGTCCAGTAGGCGGCAGTAGGCCTTGGCGACCTCGGTGAACTTCTGGCCGGAGAAGGAGTTGACCGTGAACACGAGGCCGGTGGCATCCTGCGGGATACGGCCGAGGTCGACCACGATGACCTCGTCGTCGCCTCCGCCCTCGCCCGTGAGGTTGTCGCCGGAGTGCTTGATCGCGCCGTTCAGGATGGACAGCTTGCCGAAGTAGCAGCTGTCGATGTGGTTGCGCTGCGGGCCGTACGCGATGACCGACGCGTCCAGGTCGATGTCCTTGCCGCCGTAGGCGGGCTCCCAGCCGAGGCCCATCTTGACCTGGGAGAGCAGCGGGCGGCCGCCCTTGACGAGGGAGACCGTCTGGTTCTTCTGGAGGTTGACGCGGCCCTTGTCGAGGTTGATCTTTCCGGTGCCGGGCGCGGCGGCCGCGGCGGCGGGCGGGGCCGGGGGAGGCGGCGGCGTGGTGGACAGGGGCGGGGTCGGCGGGGTCACCGAGGGCTGCATCGTGGGCGTCGGCGGGGCGACCGGCTGGGGCGGGGCGGCCGCGGCCGGCTCCTCCACCGTGACGCCGAAGTCTGTGGCGATGCCCGCCAGGCCGTTGGCGTAGCCCTGGCCGACCGCGCGGGCCTTCCACTGGCCGTTTCGCAGATAGATCTCGACGACCACCAGTGCGGTCTCGGTGCCGAGCTGCGGGGGCGTGAACGTGGCCAGGACGGTGTTGTCGTCCGCGCTGCGGATCGTGGCTGTCGGTTCGATGCCCTGGAAGGTCTGGCCCTGGGCGTCCGGGCTGGCGGTGACGACGATCTTTTCGATTCCCGGCGGGACGGCGGCGGTGTCGACGACGATCGCGTCGGGGGCCGTACCCCCACCCGACCGGTACGTCACGCCCGGGCCGACTGGCTGGTTGTAGAAGATGAAGTCGTCGTCGGAGCGCACCTTGCCGTCGCCCGTGAGCAGCAGGCCCGATACGTCGAGCCGCACGGGGGCGGCGACGTCCACCGTCACGCGGGCGGTGGAGAGAGGGATGTTCGAGCCGGGGGTCATAGCTGTCATGCCCGGTGAACGAGCGAGGGCGCTTTACCGTTCCCTTACCCTGCGGCCAATTGGCCGCAGGGTAAGGGGGCCGGCCCCCGGGACGGGTGAACCCCCTACGGCACCACCACGATCTTGCGGCCAACCCCCGCCGCGAACTGGTCCAGTGCCTCCGGATACCGGTCCAGCGGGATCCGGTCGCTGATGAAGATCTCCGGGTCCAGGACACCGTTCGCGAACAGCTCCGCCGCGCGCTCGAAGCTGTGCAGCACCGCCATCGAACCCGTGATGGTGATCTCCTGGTTGTAGATCCGGTACGGGTCGATCGTCACGCGCGTCGCATAGTCCGCCACCCCGAACTGCAGGAACGTGCCCGCCTTCGCCACCCGGTCCAGACCGTCCTGGATCGCAGCCGCGTTGCCTGTCGCGTCGACGACCACGTCCCAGCCCTGAGGCCGGTCCAGCTCGTCCGCGTTCGCCGCCGACCCCGACACACCCAGCCGTACCGCCGTCTCCAGCCGCGCCGGGTTCAGGTCCACCACGTCCACACTGGCCGCCCCCGTGCGCTTGGCGAGTTCCAGCATCATCAGGCCCATCGTTCCCGAGCCGTAGATCAGGACGTGCGCGCCCAGGCGGGACTGGAGGACGTCGTAGCCGCGGACCGCGCACGACAGGGGCTCCACGAGGGCCGCGTCCTCGGTGCGTACGTGCTCGGGCAGTTTCACGCAGTTCGCCACCGGCGCCACTGCGAACTGCGCCGCGCCTCCCGCCGTCGTGACCCCGATCGCGGCCCACCGCTCGCACAGGTTGTTGTGGCCCGTACGGCAGTACCGGCACTCGTAGCAGTACAGGGACGGGTCGACCGCCACCCGGTCGCCGACCGCGACCTCCGTGACCTGGGTCCCGACCCCGACCACCTGGCCCGCGAACTCGTGCCCGGGCACGATCGGCAGCTTCGGGGCGAACTCGCCCTGGAGGATGTGGAGGTCCGTGCCGCACAGGCCGCAGGCGGCCACCTCCACGACGACCTCGCGGGGGCCTGGTGTCGGGTCGGGGACCTCGGTGACGACGGCACGGCCCACGGACTCGATGACGGCGGCCTTCATTTCACGGCTCCCAGTGACAGGCCCTGGACCAGCTTGTCCTGGGCGGCGAACCCCGCGGCGAGCACCGGCAGGGAGATGACGAGCGACGCGGCGCAGACCTTCGCCAGGAACAGGCCCTGGCTGGTGATGAAGCCGGTCAGGAAGACGGGGGCGGTCTCCGCGACCACGCCCGTCAGGACTCGGGCGAACAGCAGCTCGTTCCAGCTGAAGATGAAGCAGATCAGGGCGGTTGCGGCGATGCCCGGCAGGGCGATCGGGGCCACCACGCGCGCGAGGATCGTCGGCAGCCGGGCGCCGTCGATCTGCGCCGCCTCGATCACCGCCACCGGCACCTCGGCGAGGAAGGACTGCATCATCCACACCGCGATCGGCAGGTTCATCGAGGTGTAGAGGATGACCAGCAGCCAGATGTTGTCCAGCATGCCCGCGTTCTTGGCGAACAGGTAGATCGGGAGGAGGCCCGCCACCACCGGGAGCATCTTCGTCGACAGGAAGAAGAACAGGACGTCCGTCCACTTCTTCACCGGCCGGATCGAAAGGGCGTACGCCGCCGGGAGGGCCAGCAGCAGGACCAGAACCGTCGAACCCACCGACGCCACCGCGGAGTTGACCAGCGCCGGCCAGGGGCTCGCGCCGCCGCCCGTGCCGAAGAACTCGCGGTAGCCGTCCAGGGTGAGGGCGGCCCCGAAGGACGGCGGGTTGGTGGCCGCGTCCGACTCCGAGTGGAAGGACGTCAGCGCCATCCAGGCGATGGGCAGGAAGAAGACGATGCCGAGCAGCCAGGCCACCAGGCCCAGGCCTGCGCCCTTGCGGCGGGGGCTGGTTCGTACGGCGACCGTGCTCATGCGCGGGACACCTCCTCGCGGAACAGGGACGACACGACGCGCAGGGCGAAGGTCGCGATGATGATCGAGCCGATGACCACCAGGACGCCCGCGGCCGAGGCGAGGCCGTTCTCGTGGGCCTGGTAGAAGCTCTGGTAGACCGTGTACGGCAGATTCGCCGTGCCCAGGCCGCCGGACGTGATGGTGAAGACCGCGTCGAAGTTCTGGACGATGTAGATCGAGCCGAGCAGGGCGCCCAACTCCAGATACCGGCGCAGGTGCGGGAGCGTCAGATGGCGGAAGATCTGCCAGTCGTTCGCGCCGTCCACTCGCGCGGCTTCGAGCTGTTCGTTGTCGCGGCTCTGCAGGCCCGCCAGCAGGATCAGCATCATGAACGGCGTCCACTGCCAGATCAGGGATGCCTCGACCGCCAGCAGCGGGGTGTTGGAGATCCAGTCCGGCTGTGGGCCGCCCACATAGTGCAACAGGCCGTTGAGCAGGCCGTATTCGGGGTTGTAGAGGACGTGCTTCCAGAGCAGGGCCGCGGCGACCGGGACCACCAGGAACGGGGCGATCAGAAGGGTGCGGACCACTCCTCGGCCCCGGAACTTCCGGTCGAGGAGCAGCGCCAGCACCAGGCCCAGGACCAGGCTGACCAGGACCACCGTCACCGTCAGCAGGATCGTCGTCCACACCGAGTGGCGCAGGTCGGCGTCGGTCAGGACCTGCTTGTAGTTGTCGACGCCGGTGAAGTGCCGGGCCTTGGGATACAGGGCGTTCCAGTCGAAGAACGAGATCACCAGGGTGGCCACGAACGGCAGTTGGGTCACCACGATCATGAAGACCAGGGCGGGCAGCAGCGGGGCCCGGGTGGACCAGGCGCGCAGCCGGGCGGAGGGCCGGCGTGTCATGCGTACGCGAGTTGCCGTGATGGGGGCGGTTGTCGTGGCGCTCATCGTCCCTCGTACTCCTTCGAGATCTTCTCGGCGAGCTGCTGAGACCTCTTGAGGGCCGAATCGACGGACTGGCGTCCGGCGATGGCCGCGCTGATCTCCTGGGAGACCTTGGTGCCGAGATCGGTGAACTCGGGGATGCCGACGAACTGGATGCCGGGCGCGGGGCGCGGCTGCACCCCCGGATTGTTGGGCCTGGCGCCCTCGATGGCCTCCTTGGTCATCTCCTGGAAGGCGCCGGCCTCCTTGCGGTAGTCGGCGTTGGTGTACGTCGACGCGCGCTTGCCGGCGGGGACGTTGGACCAGCCGCTGGTGTCGCCGACCAGCTGCTCGTACTGCTTGCTGGACGCCCAGGAGACGAACTTCCAGGCCTTGTCGGGGTTGCGGGAGGCCTTCTGGATGCCCCAGGCCCAGGTGTAGAGCCAGCCGGAGGAGTCGGTCTTCTCGACGGGGGCGGGGGCGTAGCCGAGCTTGCCCTTGACGGGGGAGCCCTTGGCCTCCAGGGATCCGGCGGCGGACGTGGCGTCGTACCACATGGCGACCTTGCCCTGGGTCATGTTGTTGAGGCACTCGGCGAAGCCGGACTGTGCGGCGCCGGACTCACCGTGCCGCCGCACCAGGTCGACGTAGAACTTGGTCGCCTTCTCGAAGGCGGGGGAGTCGAGTTCGGCCTTCCAGTTCTTGTCGAACCAGGTCCCGCCGAAGGTGTTCACCACGGTGGTGAGCGGTGCCATGAGTTCGCCCCAGCCGGGCAGGCCGCGCAGGCAGATGCCGCGCATCCCGGACTTGGCCCCGTCGACCTCGGCGGCGAGCTTTGCCACCTGGTCCCAGGTGGGGTGGGCCGGCATCGTCAGACCCTTCTCGGCGAACACGTCCTTGCGGTACATCAGGAAGGACGACTCGCCGTAGAAGGGCTGGCCGTAGAGCTTCCCGTCGTCGGCGGTCAGGGACTGCCGCATCGGCTTGAGGACGTCCTGTTCGTCGTAGGACGGGTCCTTGGCGACGTACGAGTTCATCTCGTGCAGCCAGCTGTTCTTGGCGTAGATCGGGATCTCGTAGTTGCTGAGCGTCGCCACGTCGTACTGGCCCGCCTGGTTGGCGAAGTCCTGGCTGATCTTGTCGCGGACGTCGTTCTCCGGCAGGACGGTGAAGTTCACCTTGATGCCGGTCTCCTTGGTGAAATGCGCGGCGGTGAGTTTCTGCAGCTCCACCATCTGCGGGTTGTTGACCATCAGGACGTTGACGGAGTTGCCGCCGGAACCGGACCCGCCCGCCCCGACCCAACAGCCGGAGAGCAGCGGGGCGAGCAGCGTCCCTGCGGCGGCCATGGCGAGCGTGGCTCGCGGTGGCCGTCGTCGGCTCTGGGTGCGCATGGATCGCTCCTGAACATATGGGGGGATAAAGGGCGGTTGCGGGCGTGGAGGTGCCCCGGGGAGGGTGAGTTGGATTCTCGGACGCGCGCTTTCCGGGCGTGGACGGGTTTTCTAGACGCGGATGACCTGTGGGCCCAGCAGTGAGTAGCGGTGGGCCTCGGCCGAGGGGAGCAGGGTGCTCGTGACGATCGTCTCCAGTGCGCCGATCTCCGCGAACCGGCAGAAGCTGACCGCCCCGAACTTGGTGTGCACGCCCGCGAACACCGTGCGGCGCGCGGCCCGGATGGCCTGCGCCTTGACCTCGCTGACCGCGGGGTCGGGGGTGGTCAGGCCGTGCTCGCGGGAGATGCCGTTGGCGCCGATGAAGGCGAGGTCGATCACGAAACCGGCCAGCATCTTCGTCGTCCAGTGGTCGACGGTGGCCAGCGTGCCGGAGCGGACCCGGCCGCCGAGCAGCAGCACGGAGATGCCGTCGGCCTCGGCGAGCGCGCCCGCGACCGGCAGGGACGCGGTGACCACGGTCAGCGGCCGGTCCCTGGGCAGTGCCTCGGCGATGAGCTGCGGGGTGAAGCCCTCGTCGACGAAGACCGTCTCGGCGTCCCCGAGCAGCTCGGCCGCGGCGGCCGCGATCCGGCGCTTCTCGGGTACATGGCTGGTGGCCCGGAACTCGAGCGTCGTCTCGAAGCCGGCGCTCTCCACGGGGTAGGCGCCGCCGTGGGTGCGGCGGACCAGGCCGTGGTCCTCCAGGGCGCGCAGATCCCGCCGTACGGTCTCCTTGGCCACGCCCAGTTCGGCGGCGAGCACGGTGACGTCGACCGAGCCGGTGGCGCGCGCGGCCCGCACGATCTCCCGCTGGCGTTCCTCTGCCGTCTTCGCAGTGTTCGCCGTCATCGCCGCACCCGCTTCCCTGCTCACTGCCCGTTCGGGCCCGATGGGGCCCACGGAGCAAGTTCTACCCCCGGTGTGCGGCACTGACCAGGCCTGTTGCAGGTCCGATGCTGCCCGTGTATGCCCGTTTGCGCAGCGGAGTGCCCGCCTCGGACCTGCGTGGCTGTGGGTGGGGGCGTGGGATCGGGCAGGTGCGATGCCCGAATATGTGGGCGGGCGGGCCCGTTCGGTGCCCGGGCGCTCCGCTGGGGTGCCGAGTTGGGGCGGCGGTCGTCTGCGGCGCCTTCGTGGCTGGTCGCGCCCACGCGGCGGAGCCGCATATAGACGCAGCCCCGCGCCCCTTACGGGGCGCTGCCGGACCGCGGCGGACTGCGCACCGCCTGTTCCGGCGGTGTCGGTGACCTCAGTACGGCCAGATCGGCGGGTCGCTCACGAAGTGGCCGCCCAGGTAGGCGTGCGCGATGTTGTCGGGGTCCAGTTCGCCCTGGTCGGCGATCAGCTTCTCCGCGTACGGCTCGGAGTCGTCCTGCGGCTCGTAGCCCAGCGCCCGCGCGGTCGACAGGTCCCACCACAGGCGAGTGTTGGCCGAGGAGCCGTAGACGACGGTGTGGCCGACGTTCTCGGCGGTCAGGGCCGCGTGGAAGAGGCGGGCGCCGTCGGGCGGGCTCATCCAGATCGACAGCATGCGCACGCTGGTGGGCTCCGGGAAGCAGGAGCCGATGCGCACCGACACCGTCTCCAGGCCGTGCTTGTCCCAGTACAGCTGCGCGAGGTCCTCGCCGAAGGACTTGGACAGGCCGTAGAAGGTGTCCGGGCGGCGGGGGGTGTCGATGGGGATCAGCTTGCTTGAATCAAGAGGCGTGTCCCCCTGGGGGCGCGGGGTGAAGCCCACGGCGTGATTGGAGGAGGCGAAGACGATACGGCCGACGCCCTCCTCCCGCGCGGCCTCGTACAGGTTGTACGTGCCCTCGATGTTCGCGGCGAGGATCTTCTCGAAGGGGGCTTCCAGGGAGATGCCGGCCAGGTGGATGATCGCGTCGACGCCCCGCACGGCCTCGCGCACGGCCTTCTTGTCGGCGAGATCCGCGGTGACGGCGTCCGGGTCGCCCTCGATCGGGCGCACGTCGAGGAGGCGCAGCTCGTAGCCGAAGGCCGGCAGCAGGTTCCGCATCAGGGTGCCGAGCCCGCCGGCGGCGCCAGTGAGCAGAACGGTGCGGGGGGCTGGCATCCTCGCTTCTCCTTCGGTCGGCGGGCGCATGCGTGCACGATATTCACATCCATGGACACGCTAAGGAGCCGGGGCGGAGCCCGTCAAGTGCTCCACTGCTCTGCGAAATGCGGAAATCCGCTGATGTGATGCCGGTAGGTGCGCTTGACCGGCCATAAAGGGGCACCTTAGCGTGGTGGCGTTCAGAAATGTAGACGCAGATCATGAACATGGAATCGGGAGTGCCCGTGACGCCAGTCCCTCTCGCCGCTCGACTCAGCATCCCCAGCGGGCCGCTGTTCTTCCCGGTCACCGCCTACGGCCCCGACGGCTCGGTCGACCTCGACGTGTACCGCGCCCATGTGCGCCGCGGAGTCGAGGCCGGGGCCGCCGCGGTCTTCGCGTGCTGCGGCACCGGCGAGTTCCACGCGCTCACGCCCGAGGAGTTCGAGGCATGCGTGCGGGCGGCGGTGGAGGCGGCGGACGGCCGGGTGCCCGTCGTCGCCGGTGCCGGGTACGGCACCGCGCTCGCCGTCCGGTACGCGCGCGTGGCCGAGGCCGCCGGGGCGGACGGGCTGCTCGCCATGCCGCCGTACCTCGTGGTCGCCGGTCAGGAGGGGCTGCTGCGGCACTACCGGGAGGTGGCCGCCGCAACCGCGCTGCCGGTCATCGTCTACCAGCGCGACAACGCCGTGTTCACCCCGGAGAGCGTCGTCGAACTGGCCCGCACGGACGGCGTCATCGGCTTCAAGGACGGCCTCGGCGACCTCGACCTGATGCAGCGCATCGTCAGCGCCGTACGCACCGAGGTTCCCGGCGACTTCCTCTACTTCAACGGCCTGCCGACCGCCGAACAGACCCAGCTCGCCTACCGCGCCATCGGGGTCCCGCTCTACTCCTCCGCCGTGTTCTGCTTCGCCCCGGAGATCGCGCTCGCCTTCCATCAGGCGCTGGAGTCCGGCGACACCACCACCGCGCACCGGCTCCTCGACGGCTTCTACCGGCCGTTCGTCGAACTGCGCGCACAGGGGCGCGGTTACGCCGTCGCCCTGGTCAAGGCGGGCGTACGGCTGCGCGGGCTCGACGTCGGCGAGGTCCGGCCACCGCTGCACGAGCCCACCGAGGATCATGTCAAGCAGCTCGCCGGGCTGATCGAGCGCGGGTATGCGCTGCTGGAGGAGAGCACGTGAAGGCGTCGACTTTCGTCTACCCCTGGGACGTCAACGGGGACCCGGAGGCCGCGGGCCGCATCGCCGCGCTCGGCGTGCAGCAGGTGACGCTCGCCTCCGCGTACCACTCCACACGCGCGCTCACGCCCCGCCACCCGCGCCACCGCATCGTCACCGCCGAGCACGCGGCCGTGCTGTATCCGGCCGACGGCCGCTGGGAGGGACGGGAGCTCAAGCCGTACGCGGCCGGGGACTGGGCCCCCGGCGACGCCTACGGCGAGGCCGCCGCAGCCCTCGCGGACGCCGGCCTCGAGGTGCACACCTGGGTCGTCCTCGCCCACAACTCCCGCCTGGGCGCCGACCATCCGGACACCTCCGTCGTCAACGCCTACGGCGACCGCTACCCCTGGGCCCCGTGCATCGCCCAGCCCGCCACGCGCGCGTACCTCGTCGACCTGGCCGCCGAGGCGGCCGTACGGCCGGGAGCGCGCGGCACCGAGCTGGAGTCGCTCGGCTGGTACGGGCTGCAGCATCTGCACGCCCACGACAAGACCGGCGGGGTCGGCCTCGGCGACGCCGGGATGTACCTGATGGCGCTCTGCTTCTGCCCGGCCTGCCGGGAGGGCTACGGCGAACAGGGCCTGGAAGCCGACGAGTTGGCGGCCGCCGTACGCGACGCGCTGGAGCCGCTGTGGCAGGGTGCGCCCGACGACGGGGGCTGGGCCGGGGTCGAGAAGCTGCTCGGCGAGGCGAAGTCGGCGGCCACGCGCGCGTGGCGTGACGAAACCTCTCGCACGCTCCAGGAGACGGCGGTCCGCGTGGTACGCGAGGCGGCCCCCGAGGGCTTCCAGGTGCTGCTGCACGCCGACCCGGTCACTTACCACGTCGGCGCCAACCCGGGCGTCGACCCCGAACACATCCTGTCCGTCGCGGACGGCGTGGTCGTGCCGTGCGCGGGCGGTACGGGCCTGCTGGCACCCTTCGCCGAACAGAACCGGGAAGGGGCCGTCATCGCCGCCAACTTCCCCGTGGTCTCGGGAATGGGCGGCAGCCCGCACACACTGGCCGCGGACGCGGCGCAGGCGCGGCGGCGGGGAGCGACCGAACTGCGGCTGTATCACGCCGGGTTGGCGTCGGACGGCGACCTGGAGGCGGTGCGGTCGGCGCTCGCCGGGATCTGAAGCAGCGCGGCCGCGGTCAGCAGTAGCCCTGCGCCTGCGGCGGCCAACACCAGCCGGTAGTCGGCCAGTTCGACCAGCAGCGCCCCCGCGGCCAACCCGAGCACGTTCGGCGTGAACATCAGGGTGTTGGCCGTGGCGGCCGCACGGCCCAGCAGCGCATCCGGCGTCTCGCGCTGCACGGCGGTCATCGCGGCGATCAGCACGCAGGGCAGCCCCACGCCACTCATCACGCTGGACGCCAGTGCCACCGGGTCCGACGGGACCGCCCGCGCCGCCACCGCCACCGCCGTGAGGGCGATCCCGGCTGCCGCGAACCGGCGCTCGCCCAGCCGCCGCAGAGCAGGGCCCGAGCCCAGTCCGACGGCGACCGAGCCGACGCCCTGGACGGCGTAAAGGACACCGGCGTAGGCGGGGGAGTGCCCGAGGCTGTCGATGACGGCATAAAGGAGCGCCCCGGTGATGCCCGCGCAGAGCATCATGGCGCCGCCCGCCAGTACCAGAGGGCGCAGCCGTGCGTGCGCCCAGAGGAAGCGCGCGCCCTCGGCCGTCCGCGCCCACCAGCCGCTCAGGGGCGGCTCCGGCTTCTCCTCGCGGACGCGCAGCAGCGCGTACACGCCCGTGGCCAGCACGAAAGTGACGGCGTCCAGCAGGGCGACGCCCGGGCCGCCGTACACCGCGAAGAGGCCCGCGCCCGCGAGCGGGGCGACCAGCTTCATGCCCTCGGTCGCCGTCATGCGCAGCCCGTTGAAGTCGCCCAGCAGGGCGCGGTCGACGGCGGCGGCGACGAGCGCCGACTCGGCCGCGTCATGGACGACGCCTGCGGCGCCGTACACGAAAAGGACCGTGTAGATCAGCCACAGGCGGCCGGGGGAGTCGACGGTGAAGAGGGTGAGCAGGAGGCCGGCCAGGAGGAGGTTCGCGCCGATCAGCAGGGGTTTGCGAGGGACGCGGTCGGCGAGCGTGCCGAGCAGGGGGCCGACGAGGGTCGGCGCCCACATGGCGAGCAGACACAGCGCGGCCAGGCCGTTGGAGCCGGTCAGCTCCCTGACCCAGACGCCCGAGGCGAGCCACAGCGCGGAGGTGCCGAAGCCGGAGACCACCACGCCGGTGAGATACAGGCCCGCGTTGCGGTTTCGCAGGACACGAAGGGCCGTCCAAGTCGATGTCGGTGTCGGTGTCGTCATGCCTGGTCATCGTGGGTCTAAGGCGGCGGCGTGAGCATCGGGCAGATGCCCTGGAAACAGCGGGCCGATGAGTTTCCCGGGCGCCGTCGGTCTACATCCACGAGACACGATCGTGAGGAGCAGTGCATGACTGACACGACCCTCGACCTGGGACCCCAGACACGCGTGATCGCGCGGCTCGCGGAGGGCCTGAGCGACGGGCAGCTGGCGGACGCGACGCCCTGCCCGGACTGCGCGGTGCGCAACATGCTGGGCCATGTGCTCGGGCTGTCCGTCGCCTTCCGCGACGCCGCCCGCAAGGACCTGGGCGTCACGACGAATACCGCCCCGGACGCCGCCGCGCCCGACATCGGCCCCGGCTGGCGCGAAGAGCTGCCGAAGGTCCTCGACGAACTTGCCGACGCCTGGCGCGACCCGGCCGCCTGGACCGGCATGACCCGCGCGGGCGGCGTGGACCTCCCGGGCGAGGTGGCGGGTCTCGTCGCCGTCGACGAACTGGTGATCCACGGCTGGGACCTGGCCAGTGCCACCGGCCAGGACTACGCCCCCGACCCGGCCGCGCTGCAGGCCTCGCACGACTTCCTGCTGGCGGCGGCCAACGACCCGAGCCGGGGCGGCGGCATCTTCGGCCCCGTGGTACCGGTGCCGGCGGATGCTTCGCTGCTGGACCGGGCGGTGGGGCTGAGCGGGCGGGATCCGAACTGGGCGCGCACGTCGTAGACGCGCGGGCGTGGACGCTTGCATCGGGCCGGGCGCGCACGCCGCCTCGTATGGGCGGCGGCCGGGCCCGTTCGCTGTGGACGAGCGGGCGTGGATGCCGCAGACCGGCTGGGAGCCCACGCCGGCATCGGACCAGACACGGATACCGGGCCCGGCACCCGGCGAGCAAGGCGTGCCCGCTGTCGAGCCCGGCGCCCGCCCGTAAACCGGGCGCGCGGCCCACGGCCGGACCGTACGCTCCCCGCATGCCCCTCACCCTCACCGTCCTCGGCACCGCCTCCCCGCACCCGCAGCCCGGTCGCCCCTGCTCCGGGTATCTGGTGCGTGGCGGTGGCGCCGAAGTATGGGTGGACGCCGGGCCCGGGACCTTCGCTGAGTTGCAGCGGCACACGGATCCGGCGCGCTTGAGCGGGATCTGGATCTCGCACCTCCATGCAGATCACAACGCCGATCTGTTGTCCGCCGTCTACGGCCTCGCGTACGGCGGTCTCACCCCGCCCGCGCCCATCCCCATGTACGCCCCCGGCGAATGCGCCCAGCGCCTCGCCGGGTTCTTCGGGCGCCCCGACGCCGGTTTCCTGAGCGGCATTTTCGACTTCCGTCCGCTCCACGACGGCCATACCGCCCGCCACGGCGACCTGCTCCTCACCTCCCATGCCGTCGCCCACGACGTCGAGGCCTACGGGCTGCGTGCCGAGTGCGAGGGGCGGGTGCTCGCCTACTCCGGGGACAGCGGGCCGTGCGACGGACTCACCGAACTCGCCGCCGACGCAGACCTGTTCCTCTGCGAGGCTGACATCGACGCGCATCGCGAAGGTGAACAGGTGCATCTGACGCCGGAGGATGCGGGACGCGCCGCCCGCGTCGCCGCCGTACGAGAGTTGCTCATCACCCACGTCGGACCCACGCTCACCCCGGAGTCGGCCACCGAACGTGCCGCCTGGGCCTTCGGCGGACCGACCTCCACCGCGCGCGAGGGCGTGACCAGGACCGTCTGAGCCACCCGCCCCGGCAACCCCAACTCCCTTTGTCAGAAGCATTGACGAAACATGCGCCCCCTCCTACCTTCAACGCGTCGTACTTCGTACGTCATATATGAGACGCGATACGCGAGATCCGATACGCGAGATCCGAGAGGCGCGCATGACCTCTGTGCCCACCCCGATCCCGTCCCGCACGCAGTACGTGCTGGACGCGATCAAACACCGCATCCTCACCGGGCAGTTGACGCCGGGCCAGGCCCTGGTCGAGACCGAGCTCGCCGCGCAGTTCGGGGTGTCCAAGACCCCCGTGCGCGAGGCGCTCAAGACCCTGGCCGGCACCGGGCTCGTCGTGATGAGCCAGTACAAGGGCGTCACGGTGCGCATGGTGGACGCGGACATGGCGCGCGAGGTGTACGACGTGCGGCTGCTGCTGGAGCCCGAGGCCCTCAGGCGGGCGGTGCGGCGGGGGGCCTCCCTCGACGCCGCACGCACTGCACTGACCAGGGCCGACGACGCCACCGACACCGCCGAACGGTCTCTCGCCAACCGGGAGTTCCACCGCGCCCTGTACCTGCCCTGCGGCAACCCGCTGCTCGGCCGCATGCTCGACGAGGTCCGCGACCAGGCCGCCCTCGTCTCCGCCGTGGCCTGGGCGGCCTCGCCCTCCTGGGAGCGGGAGGCCGGCGAGCACCGGGAGATCCTGCGGCTCGCCCTGGGGGGTGACGCCGACGGCGCGGCCCGCGCCCTGCACGCCCATATCGCGTCCTTCGTCGAGCGAGCGTTCCCCCAGGCAACGGACCAGGCAGCGAACCCGGCAGCGAACCAGGAAGGCACCGCATGAGCAGCGTGACGTTCGAGACCCAACGGGCGGCCCTGGCCGACGTGGTGGCGATCCCGGTGACCCCGTTCGCCGAGGACGGCACCGTCGACCAGGACGCCCACCGGGCCCTGCTGCGTCGGCTGCTCGAGGGCGGGATCAGCATCCTCACCCCCAACGGAAACACCGGCGAGTTCTACGCCCTCGCCCCCCAAGAACGCAGGCTCGTCACCGAGTTGACCCTCGACGAGACCGGCGGTCGCGCCGTCGTTCTCGTCGGCGTCGGCCACGACGTGCCCACCGCCATCGCCTCCGCGCGGCACGCCGGCGAGCACGGCGCCCAGATGGTGATGGTCCATCAGCCCGTCCACCCGTACGTCTCCCAGGGCGGCTGGGTCGACTACCACCGTGCCATCGCCGAGGCGGTCCCCGAACTGGGCGTCGTCCCGTACATCCGCAACGCCCAGCTGGCCGGCGCCCGCCTCGCCGAACTCGCCGATGCCTGCCCGAACGTCATCGGCGTCAAGTACGCCGTCCCGGACGCCGCCAAGTTCGCCGCCTTCGCCCGGGACGCGGGCCTCGAACGCTTCGTGTGGGTGGCGGGGCTGGCCGAGCCGTACGCGCCCTCGTACTTCTCCGCGGGCGCCACCGGCTTCACCTCCGGACTCGTGAACGTCGCCCCGTCCGTTTCGCTGAATATGATCGAAGCGCTTCGATCCGGCGACTATCCGGCCGCCATGAAGGTCTGGGAGCAGATCCGCCGCTTCGAGGAACTCCGTGCGGCGGGCGGCTCCGCCAACAACGTCACCGTCGTCAAGGAGGCCCTCGCCTCCCTCGGCCTGTGCCGCCGTGACGTGCGCCCGCCGAGCAAGCTGCTGCCCGAGGACGAGCGCGCCGAGGTCGCCGCCATAGCCGCCGGTTGGGCCATATGAAGTCGCCGGAGGAGCTCAGAAGCCACCAGTGGTACGGCGCCGAGGGCCAGTTGCGCACCTGGTCGCACAACGCCCGTATGCGCCAGCTGGGTTACGAGGCGGAGGAGTACCGGGGCCGCCCGGTGATCGCCGTACTCAACACCTGGTCCGACATCAACCCCTGCCACGTCCATCTGCGCGAGCGCGCCGAAGCGGTCAAGCGGGGCGTGTGGCAGGCCGGGGGCTTCCCGCTCGAGTTCCCCGTCGCCACGCTCTCGGAGACGTACCAGAAGCCCACCCCGATGCTCTACCGCAACCTGCTCGCGATGGAGACGGAGGAGCTGCTGCGGTCGTACCCGGTCGACGCGGCGGTACTGCTCGGGGGCTGTGACAAGTCGACGCCGGCACTGCTCATGGGCGCGGCCTCGGCCGACGTACCGTCGATCTTCGTGCCCGCCGGGCCGATGCTGCCGGGGCACTGGCGCGGGGAGACCCTCGGGTCCGGTACCGACATGTGGAAGTACTGGGACGAGCACCGCGCGGGCAACCTGTCGGACTGCGAACTGCGGGAGCTCCAGGGCGGGTTGGCGCGCTCACCCGGTCACTGCATGACCATGGGGACCGCGTCCACGATGACCGCGGCGGCGGAAGTACTCGGTATGACACTGCCGGGTGCCTCCTCGATCCCGGCCGTCGACTCCGGGCACGAGCGGATGGCCGCCGCATCCGGGCGCCGCGCCGTGGAGCTCGCCTGGAGCGGGCTCAGGCCGTCGGAGATCCTCACCCGCGAGGCCTTCGAGGACGCCGTCACCACGGTGCTCGGGCTCGGCGGTTCCACCAACGCCGTCATCCACCTGATCGCGATGGCGGGACGCTGCCAAGTGCCCCTGACTCTCGACGACTTCGACCGCGTCGCGCGTACGGTGCCGGTGCTCGCGAACGTCCGCCCCGGCGGACGGACGTACCTCATGGAGGACTTCCACTTCGCCGGCGGCCTGCCCGCCTTCCTCTCCCGGATCGCCGACCTGCTGCACCTGGACCGGCCGACGGTCAACGGCACCCTGGGAGAGCAGATCGAGGGCGCCGTCGTCCACAACGACGACGTCATCCGCACCCGAGAGAACCCGGTCGCAAGCGAGGGCGGCGTTGCCGTCCTGCACGGCAACCTCTGCCCCGACGGCGCCGTCATCAAGCACATCGCCGCCGAGCCGCACCTGCTCAAGCACACCGGTCCCGCGGTCGTCTTCGACGACTACAAGACCATGCAACGCACCATCAACGACCCGGAGTTGAACATCACCGCCGACAGCGTGCTGGTGCTGCGCAACGCCGGACCCAAGGGCGGCCCGGGCATGCCCGAGTACGGGATGCTGCCCATCCCGGACCACCTGCTCAAGCAGGGCGTGCGGGACATGGTGCGGATCTCCGACGCCCGGATGAGCGGCACGAGCTACGGCACGTGCGCGCTGCACATCGCGCCCGAGTCGTACATCGGTGGGCCACTCGCACTTGTCCGCACGGGCGACTCGATCACCCTGGACGTCGAGGCCCGAACCCTTCAACTCAACGTGGACGACGAGGAGTTGGAGCGCAGGAGGGCGGAGTGGACGCCGCCGCCCACCCGTTACGAGCGTGGCTACGGCGCGCTCTACAACGAACAGATCACCCAGGCCGACACCGGCTGCGACTTCGAGTTCCTGGCCCGTCCGGGCAAGGTCGCGGACCCGTACGCGGGCTGACCCGCACAGCAGCACGACAGCGCACACGCATGCACAGGGAGAAAGCGCTTCCCGTACGACGCAAGACACGACGTACCGAGAACGGAGAACAGTCATGGCCCAAGCCGCAGCCGTGGCGAAACCGCCCGCGCCACCCCGGCGGCGCCGTGCCTCCGCCACGCCGCGCAGACTGCCGTATCTGCTGATCGCCCCGGCGGCCCTGCTCATGCTGGGCTTCATCGCCTACCCAGTGATCAGTGTCTTCTACTACAGCCTGCAGAACTTCAACCCCACCAAGCCGTGGCGGAACGGCTACGCGGGCTTCGACAACTTCGTCCAGATCTTCACCAAGGACACCCAGTTCTGGGACACGCTGACCTTCAGCGCCAAGTGGGTCATTGTCGAGGTGGGTCTGCAGCTGCTGTTCGGTCTCGCACTCGCCCTCATCGTCAACCAGACCTTCGTGGGGCGCGCGGTGGGCCGTGCGCTCGTCTTCTCCCCGTGGGCCGTGTCCGGTGTGCTGACCTCCGCGATCTGGGTGCTGCTCTACAACTCCCAGACGGGCATCACCCGTTACCTCGCGGACATGGGCATCGGCTCGTACGGCACCAGCTGGCTGTCGGACACCTCAACCGTCTTCCCCGCGGCGATAGTTGCCGACCTCTGGCGAGGCGTCCCCTTCTTCGCGATCCTCATCCTCGCCGACCTGCAGTCCGTCTCGAAGGACCTGTACGAGGCCGCCGAGGTCGACGGGGCGAGCCGCATCAAGCAGTTCTGGCACATCACCTTGCCGCACCTGAAGGACGCCATCGTCCTGTCGACGCTGCTGCGCGCGGTGTGGGAGTTCAACAACGTCGACCTGCTCTACACCCTCACCGGCGGCGGACCGGCCGGCGAGACGACGACGCTCCCGCTCTACATCGCCAACACCAGCGTCGACGCCCACAACTTCGGCTACGCATCCGCCCTGACCACGGTGGCGTTCGTGATTCTGCTCTTCTGCTCGATGGTCTATCTGCGGCTGAGCAAGTTCGGAGGTGAGGAGAAGTGATCACCGAGATCGCCCCCGCGCCGCAGCGCCTGGCGGCCGAGCCCGCCCGGCCGCGAAAGAAGCGCCGGTCCTGGGACGAGGTCCCCCGCCGGCAGATCTACGTCCCCCTGTCGATCTACCTCCTCTTCACTCTGATCCCCTTCTACTGGATCCTCCTGTTCGCTCTCCGCCCGGCCGGCTCGACCTCGCTCGTGCCCTGGCCGATGACGTTCGACCACTTCGAGAAGGTCTGGAACGAGCGGGCCTTCGGCACCTACTTCCAGAACAGCGTGCTCGTCGGCGTCGCGACCCTGGTGATGACGACCCTGGTCGCGCTGGCCGGTGGCTACGCCCTCGCCCGCTTCAACTTCCGGATCAAGAAGGCGTTCATGCTGGCCCTGCTCTGCACGCAGTTCGTGCCGGGCGCGCTGCTCCTGGTGCCGCTGTTCGAGATCTTCGCCAACCTGCGGATGATCAACTCGCTGGCCAGCGTCATCATCGCCGAGACCGTCTTCCAGCTGCCGCTGTCGATGATCCTGATCAGCGGGTTCATCCGGAACGTGCCGTACTCGCTGGAAGAGGCCGCCTGGGTCGACGGCTGCAACCGGTTCACCGCCTTCCGGATCGTCGTACTCCCGCTGCTGCGGCCCGGGTTGATCGCCGTCGGCTCCTTCGCCTTCGTGCACGCCTGGAACCACTTCCTGTTCGCCCTGATGTTCCTGAGCGACCAGAGCAAGCAGACCATCCCGGTCGGCCTCAACACCCTGATGAGCGCGGACAGCGTCGACCTCGGCGCGCTCGCCGCGGGCGGCATCATCGCGGCCGTACCCGTCGTGATCGTGTTCGCCTTCATCCAGAAGTGGCTGATCACCGGTTTCAGTGCGGGGGCGGTGAAGGGATGAGACTCCGTCAGATTGCCGTAGCAGCCGCCGTGTTGGGGGCGCTGTGCGTCCCCGCACACGCCGACTCCCGGGACTCGCGGGACATCAGCCGCGACACCCTCCCCGCCGACGACGGCTGGGCCGCCTACGGCACCGGCACCACCGGCGGGTCGGCCGCCGACAACGCACACGTCTACACCGTCACCGACCGCGCCGGCCTCGCCCGCGCCCTCGACGGCGGCAGCGACACCCCGAAGATCATCAAGATCGCCGGGACCGTCGACGCCAACACCGACGACGACGGCCACCACCTGGACTGCGCCGACTACGCCACCGACGGCTACAGCCTCAAGAAGTACCTGACCGCCTACGACCCCCGCACCTGGGGTTCGGCCAAACCCAGCGGCGCGCCGGAGGAGGCCCGGCAGGCCTCGGCGGCCCGGCAGGCGGAGCGGGTCACACTGCCCGTCGGCTCCAACACCACCCTCGTCGGACTCGGCGACTCTGCCGTCCTGAAGGGTGCAAATCTCCAGGTCAAGGACGCGAGCAACGTCATCATCCGCAACCTCGACCTGCGCGACGCCTACGACTGCTTCCCCGTCTGGCAGCCCAACACCGGCGGCCTCGGCGACTGGAAGACGTCGTACGACAACATCTGGCTGACCGGCGCCACCCACGTCTGGATCGACCACGTCACCGCGTCCGACAAAGGGCACCCGGACTCCGCCGAGCCCACCTGCTTCGCCCGCAACTACCTGCGCCACGACGGCCTGCTGGACATCACCAACGGCTCCGACCTGGTCACCGTCTCCTGGAGCCGGTTCGCCGACCACGACAAGGCGATGCTCATCGGCAACAGCGACTCGGCGACGGGCGACCGGGGCAAGCTGCGGGTCACCCTGCACCACAACCAGTTCGAGTCCGTCGTCCAGCGCGCACCCCGCGTCCGCTTCGGGCAGGTGCACCTCTACGACAACCGGTACGTCGTCCCCGAGGGCAGCGAATACCGGTACTCCCTCGGCGTCTCCACCGAGTCCGGCATCTACGCCGAGAGCAACGCCTTCCACACGCCCGGCCATGTCGAGGCCGCCGACCTCGTGAAGAGCTGGAACGGCACCGCCCTCCACCAGACCGGCACCCTCTTCAACGGCTGGCCCGTCGACCTGCTCGCGATCCACAACGCCTACAACTCGGGCAGCGAGCGCGACCTCACGGCCGACGTCGGCTGGACGCCTACCCTGCACACAAAGATTGACAGCGCCGAGGTGGCCGACCGAGAGGTGGCGCGCGGCGCGGGCGCAGGGAGGATCCCGTGAGCAGCACAGACATCGTTCTCGCAGGCGCACGCGGCCACGGCCGCTGGCACCTGGACAACATCCGCCGCCTCCAGGACAAGGGGATCGTACGGCTGGCAGGCATCTGCGAGCTGACCCCGCTGACCGGGGCCGAGATCCCGGACGGCCTCGGCGCGCCCGAGCAGTCCGCCGACTTCGGCGCCCTCCTCGACTCCACCGGCGCCCGGATCGCCGTCGTCTGCACACCGATCCCCACCCACACCGACCTGGCGCTGACGGCCGCCCGCAGGGGCGTGCACCTGCTGCTTGAGAAGCCGCCCGCGCCGTCGTATGCGCAGTTCAAGCGGATGGCCGACGGGGTCGCCAAGGCGGGCGTGGTCTGCCAGATCGGCTTCCAGTCGCTGGGCTCGCACGCCGTCCCGGCGATCCTGGGGATGGTCGCCGAGGGAGCTGTCGGCGAGGTCGTCGGCGTCGGCGGGGCCGGCGCCTGGGTGCGCGCCGAGGCCTACTACCGGCGGGCGCCCTGGGCGGGCAAGCGGCGCCTGAACGGCGTCGACGTGATCGACGGAGTGCTCACCAACCCCCTCGCGCACGCCGTCGCCACCGCCCTCGCCCTCAACGGCACCACACACGCCGAGGACGTCACCGGCATCGAGCTCGAGCTGCTGCGCGCCAACGACATCGAGTCCGACGACACCTCCTGTGTCCGCGTCACCACCGCACAGGACCGCCAGGTCACCGTGGCAGCGACGTTGTGCGCCGAGCGGGACGACGAGCCGTACGTCGTCGTGCACGGCACCCGCGGCCGGATCACCTTCTGGTACAAGCAGGACCGCGTCCTGCTCCAGCGCGCCGGCCACGGGCCCGAGGAGTACGAGTACGGCCGAACCGACCTGCTGGAGAACCTGGTCGACCACCTCACCGACGGCACCGACCTCCTGGTCACTCCCGCGTCGACGGGCGCCTTCATGAAGGTCGTTGAAGCGATTCGACAGGCCCCCGACCCGGCCCCGCTGCCGGCCGGGGCCTGGCACCTGATCCCCGACGAGGGCCGCAGGGTCGTGGACGGCATCGACGGACTCGTCGCGGCCGCCGCCGACACCCTCTCCCTCTACTCCGAGCTCGGCGCCACCTGGGTGCCACCGAAAGAGGTGAGCACGTGATGACCACCACCGACTCGCCCGTCCTGCGCGTCGCCGGCCGCCCGGTCGGCCGCTACGTCACCCGGCCCGAACTGCCGGCCCGGCTCTCCCCGCGCCCCTATCTGCACCCCGTCACCACCCTGGCCGGCACGGCGGTCACCGAGCTCAGCCCCGCCGACCACACCCACCACCTCGGCGTCGGTGTCGCCGTTCCCGACGTCGAGGGGCACAACTTCTGGGGCGGGCGGACCTTCGTCCGCGACCAGGGGCCGACCGAGCTGGACAACCACGGCGCCCAGCGCCACACCTCCTTCCAGCTCCGCGACCCCGACGGCTTCGTGGAGGAACTGCGCTGGGTGGCGTCCGGCGGTGAACTGCTGCGCGAGCGCCGCACCGTCGCGGCCACCGAACTCACCGACACCGCCTGGGCGTTGGACTTCACGTTCTCGCTCACGAATGTCACCGACGGGCCCCTGTCCATCGGTAGCCCCGCCACCAACGGACGCCCCGGCGCGGCCTACGGCGGTTTCTTCTGGCGTGCCCGCAAGGAGCACGACACCCCGCACGTCTTCACCGCCGACCGCGAGGGCGAACCGGAGGTGCACGGCACCCGCGCCGCCTGGCTCGCCCTCGCCGGCACCACCTGGACCCTGGTCTTCGCCGGCGCCACGGACACGACCCGCCGGGACCCGTGGTTCGTGCGCACCGCCGAATACCCGGGGGTCGGCTCGTCGTTGGCGCACACCGAACGGCTTCCGATCCCGCCCGGCGAGACCGTCGTACGGCGCATCGTCACCGTCGTCGCCGACGGCCGCCCGAGCCGGAACGAGGCGGCGGCGCTGGTCCGCAAGGCGGTGAGCCAGTGACGAACGACGGCTGCACGACCCCGGTTCTCGACGTCTACACGAACCCGGTCCTCAATGCCGACTGGTCCGACCCGGACGTCGTCCGCGTCGGCGACGACTTCTACCTCACCGCTTCCAGCTTCGGCCGCGCCCCCGGCCTGCCCCTCCTGCACTCCCGAGACCTCGTCAACTGGACCCTGGTCGGCCACGCCCTCCAACGCCTCGAACCCGCAGGCGAGTTCAGGACCCCCCGCCACGACTGCGGAATCTGGGCACCCTCGATCCGGCACCACGACGACCGCTTCTGGATCTTCTGGGGCGACCCCGACCAGGGCATCTTCCAGATCAACGCCCCCGAGATACGCGGCCCTTGGACCCGACCGCACCTGGTGAAGGCCGGCAAGGGACTCATCGACCCCTGCCCCCTGTGGGACGAGGAGACCGGCGAGGCCTACCTCGTGCACGCCTGGGCCAAGTCCCGCTCCGGCGTCAAGAACCGCCTCACCGGCCACCGTATGCACCCCCACGGCACCGAACTCCTCGACGAGGGCAAGCTGATCGTCGACGGTGACCGCATCCCCGGCTGGTTCACCCTCGAGGGCCCCAAGCTCTACAAACACGACGGCTGGTTCTGGATCCTCGCCCCCGCCGGGGGAGTGGAGACCGGCTGGCAGGGCGCCTTCCGCTCCCGCGGCTTCTTCGGGCCCTACGAGGAGAAGGTCGTCCTGGAGCAGAAGGACACCGACGTCAACGGGCCGCACCAGGGCGGCTGGGTGCGCACCCCGTCCGGCGAGGACTGGTTCCTGCACTTCCAGCAGCGGGGCGCCTACGGCAGGGTCGTGCACCTCCAGCCGATGGGCTGGGGCACGGACGGCTGGCCGGTGCTCGGGGACGACGGCGCCCCCGTCGCCGTACACCGACGTCCCGACCTGCCGCCGCAGCCGCCCGCCGCGCCCGCCACCGACGACGACTTCCCCGGCGGACGCTTCGGCCGCCAGTGGTCGTGGACCGCCAATCCGCAGGACGGCTGGGCTACCCAGCACTCCGGCGACGGGCTGCGGCTGTCCTGCGTCCGCTCGGCCGACGCGCACGACCTGCGCAAACTCGCGAACGTACTTACGCAGAGGCTGCCCGGCACGCCGTCGGCGGTCGAGGTGGAGCTCGCCCTGCACAGCGAGGAGCCGGGCGCCCGGGCCGGGCTCGCCGTCCTCGGGGACGCGTTCAGCTGGATCGGCCTGCAACGGAGCGCCGACGGGGCGGTGCATCTCGTGCACCGGTTCGCCGAGGGGGTCGCCGAGCAGGAACGGGACGCCGCCCATCCGCGGCTCGCCCCAGAGGGGCGGGTACGGCTGCGGATCGAGCTCGGGGCCGGGGCGCGCTGCCGGTTCTCTTACGACATCGGCGAGGGCCTGCGTCCGTCCGGCCCCGTCTTCGCCGCCACCCCCTGGCGCTGGGTCGGCGCCCTGCTCGGCCTGTTCGCGCTCGCGCCCGTCGGCACGGGTCACGCCGGCGCGGCAACCTTCGCGCACTTCAGGATCGACCCCTTGTCACCCATCGCATCCGAGTAACCCACCGCACCCGTAAGCCTGTTGGGAGCCGCAATGACGCAGCACCTTCATAGCAAGCGCTTGCCAGGACTGAGACCGGGGGCCGGCAGAGTTCTGGCCGCCGTGATCGGCTCAGTGGCCGCGTTGAGCCTCGGGATGATCGGGCAGGCCAAGGCCGCAAGCCCGGTGGGGACTTCGGCACCCGCATCGGCTTCTGCCTCTGCCGATCGCTGGACCGACAAGCCGCACGGCTTCGCCTCGCTCGCCGGTGGCACCACCGGCGGGGCGGGCGGCAGGGTCGTGACAGTCACCGACCAGGCCTCGCTGGCCAAGTACGCGGCGGCCGAGGACCCGTACATCATCCGGGTCTCGGGATCGATCGCCGTCGAGCCCTTCGGGTCGAACATCGTCGTCGGCTCCGACAAGACCATCATCGGCGCCGGAGACTCCGGCGAGATCGTGCACGGGGAACTGCACCTCAACCCGGGCACGCACAACGTGATCATCCGCAATCTGACGATCCGGGACTCCTACGTCGAGGGCGACTGGGACGGCAAGACGCAGGACTTCGACGCCATCCAGATGGACACCGTCGACCACGTCTGGATCGACCACAACCGCCTCACGCACATGGGCGACGGACTGATCGACCTGCGCAAGGACAGTCAGTACATCACCGTCTCGTACAACGTGTTCAGCAATCACAACAAGGCGTTCGGGATCGGCTGGACACCCAATGTGATCACCCAGGTCACCATCGACCACAACTGGTTCACGGGTACGAAACAGCGCAATCCGTCCGCGGACAACTGCGCGTACGCCCACCTCTACAACAACTACCTGTCGGCGCAGGTGTCCGACGGCGACCCGGTGTGGACATACGGGAACTGGTCGCGGGGCCACACCAAGATGGTCATCGAGAACAGTTACTACGACGGTGTCCAGCACCCCTACCAGGCTGACGCCACCGCGGAGTTGGTACAGCGCGGATCGATCCTGAAGAACACCACTGGGCGGACCGACGAGTGGGGTGCCGCCTTCGATCCGCGGGAGTTCTACGACTACCGGCTGGACCCGGCCGCTGCCGTGCCGGCGCTGGTGACGCGGTTCTCGGGGCCGCAGAAGCGGATCGGCACGACCTACGCAACGTCGGGCCGGGGGCGGGTGTGACGGCGGACCGGCCCTGCAGACCCCCCACAACTTCATATCTCCGTTGGATCCAGAAGAAGAGAGCCGACCAATGAAGAGCAGCATCCGCAGAAGCAGGCGCGCGGCCGTCGCCGTCGCCCTGGGCTCCGTGCTCGCGCTGACCGCCACCGCCTGCGGCGACGACGGCAGCGGCAGCGCGGGGGACAAGGGCAACGAGGGCTCCGGCAAGGGCGAGATCACCTTCTGGGACAACAACGGCGGTGTCCGGACCGACATCTGGAAGGAGATCATCGCCGACTTCGAGAAGAAGAACCCGGACATCAAGGTCAACTACGTCGGGATTCCGGCCGCGAGTGCCCAGTCCAAGTACGACACCGCCATCCAGGGCGGCGGACTGCCGGACGTCGGCGGCGTGGGCACCGCGATGCTCGCCGAGGTCGCGGTCCAGGGCGCCCTCGAACCGCTGGACAGCCGCCTCGAGAAGAGCTCGCTGAACGGCAAGCTGAGCGAGAACCTGCTGGCCGGCAGCAAGGCCGCGGGCGGCGGCGACAAGCTGTACCAGATACCGACCTCGTCCAACAACGGCACGCTGTGGTACCGCACCGACCTGTTCAAGAAGGCCGGTCTGGACGCGCCGACCACCTGGTCGAAGTTCTATGCGGCCGCCGACAAGCTCACGAACAAGAGCAAGAACGAGTTCGGGTTCACCATTCGGGGCGGCGAGGGCTCCATTGCGCCGGCCCTGGACGCGGCGTACAGCCAGAGCGGTATCACTTCGTTCTGGAACGGCGACAAGACCACGGTCAACGACCCGAGGAATGTCGCCGCGCTGGAGAAGTACGTCGCGCTCTACAAGAAGGACACCCCGTCCGCCGACGTCAACAACGACTTCACCAAGATGGTCGCGCAGTGGGACAGCGGCACGATCGGCATGCTGAGCCACAACCTCGGTTCGTATCAGGACCATCTGAAGGCGCTGGGCGCGGACAAGTTCCGGGGGCTGCCCAACCCGACACAGGACGACGGCACGCGGGTGCAGATCTCCAACCCGGTCGACGGGCTGAGTGTCTTCAAGTCCAGCAAGAACAAGGCGGCCGCCTGGAAGTTCGTCGAGTTCGCCGTCTCGCACGAGGAGAACTCCAAGTTCAACGAGTCCGCGGGGCAGATTCCGGCGAACACGGAAGCGGCGAAGGATGCGTGGATTCAGAAGGCCGAGCCGACGGAGCTGGCTGCTGCCGCGTTGAACGGGGCCGACACGAAGATCGTGCAGTTGCCGTACTACCTGCCGGACTGGAACACGATCTCCAAGGCCGACAACGAGCCGAATTTCCAGAAGGTGCTGCTCGGGAAGATGAGCGTGAAGGAGTTTCTGGACACGCTGGCCGATCAGCTGAACAAGGCGCAGGTGGACTGGAAGAAGAACCACTGAGATCGGGTGGTTTCGGTTTGTGGGGGACTGCGGGGCCGTTGTGGCTGGTCGCGCAGTTCCCCGCGCCCCTAGGGGGATTTCCCCGAGCCCTGTTCTGAAAGGAACCGTTGTGTCCCTTACCCGTAGACAGGTCGGCCTGGCGGCTGTTGCCGCCGTTCCTCTCGCGCTCGCGGGCATCGGCAGTGCGCAGGCCGTGCAGCGCCATCGCATGCTGTATATCGCCGGTGATTCCACCGCCGCCCAGAAATACGCCGACGCCGCTCCCGAGACCGGGTGGGGCATGGCTCTTCCCTTCTTTCTGCGCAAGGACCTTTCCGTCGCCAATCACGCGGTGAACGGGCGCAGTTCGAAGAGTTTCGTCGACGAGGGGCGGCTCGATGCGATCCTCTCCGTGATCCGGCCCGGCGACGTCCTCCTCGTGCAGTTCGCGCACAACGACGAGAAGAGCGAGGACCCCACCCGCTACACGGAGCCCTGGACGACGTACCAGGACTATCTGCGCCAGTACATCGAGGGCGCGCGGTCGCACGGTGCCCGGCCCGTGCTGGCGACGCCCGTCGAGCGTCGCAGGTTCGACGCGGACGGGAACGCCGTGCCGACCCACGGCGAGTATCCGGCGGCGATGCGTGCGCTCGCCGAGCAGGAGCGGGTGGCGCTGCTCGACATCGAGGCGCTGTCGCTCGCGCTGTGGCAGCGGCTCGGGGTCGAGGAGACGAAGGTCTACTTCAACTGGACCGGGACCGAGCAGGACAACACCCATTTCAATCCGCCGGGCGCGATCGCCGTGGCGCGGCTCGTGGCGCGGGAGCTGCTGCGCACGCGGGTGCTCGCGCCGCGGGACGTCATCCGGCTGGACGAGGAGATTCCCACGTCCTGGATCACCTGGCCCGAGGCGAGCAGCGCCTCGGTCGCCTGACCAAGGAGAGCCGCACAGTGCGTACACAGAAATGTCATGGACGCGTCATAGTGTCCCTCGTGGGGTGCACCGCCCTGGTGCTCGGCGTCACGGGGGCCGCCTCCGCCCACGCCCAGGTCCGCGACCTCGGCCGGCAGACGCTCGGCGCGAACGACGGCTGGGGCTCCTACGGCACCGGCACCACCGGTGGCGCGGCCGCGGACGCCGCGCACGTCTACACCGTCACCGACTGGGCCGGCTTCAAGGCCGCCCTCGCCGACGGCGGCAGCGCGCCGAAGATCATCAGAGTCAAGGGGACGATCGACGCCGACGGCCCGAGCTGCGCCTCCTTCGAGGCGCCCGGGTACGACTTCGACACCTATCTGAAGACGTACGACCCCGCGGTCTGGGGCCACGACAAGAACCTGGACGGCGAGCCCGACAACAGCCCCGAGGGCCTGCGCCGCGCCTCCGAGGCCAACCAGGACGCCTACATCAAGGCCGCCGTGCCCGCCGACACCACCATCATCGGCGTCGGCAAGGACGCCGGATTCAAGGGCGCCAGCCTGCAGATCAAGGCCGTCGACAATGTCGTCGTCAGGAACCTGACCTTCGAGAGCCCGCTCGACTGCTTCCCGCAGTGGGATCCGACCGACACCGCCGACGGCAACTGGAACTCCGAGTACGACAGCGCGGTGATCTACGGATCCACCCATGTGTGGATGGACCACGACACGTTCACGGACGGCGACCACCCGGACAGCACACTGCCGTACTACTACGGGCGGATCTACGAGCAGCACGACGGCGAGCTCGACATCGTCAAGGGTGCCGACTACGTCACGGCCTCCTGGAACGTCTTCGAGGACCACGACAAGACGATCCTGATCGGCAACAGCGACAGCGCCTCGACGGCCGCCGTGGACCGCGGGCATCTGAAGGTCACCTTCCATCACAACCTGTTCTCGAACCTGGTGGAGCGGGCTCCGCGCGTCCGCTTCGGACAGGTCGACTCGTACAACAACCACTTCGTGGCCAAGGACGGCTACTCCTACAGCTACGGCATCGGCATGGAGTCCCAACTCGTCGCCGAGCACAACGCGTTCACGCTGCCGGACGGGGTCGGGGCCGGAAAGATCCTGAAGAAGTGGAAGGACTCGCCGCTCACCGCCGACGACAACTACGTCAACGGTGAGCCGACCGATCTGATCGCCGTCCACAACGCCCAAGTGCCCACCGAGATCCTCCGGTCGGGCGCCGGCTGGACGCCGGCCCTGCGCACCAAGGTCGATCCGGCCGAGGCGGTCCCCGGGATCGTCGACCACTGCGCGGGCGCAGGCAGCCTGCGCTGACGCCCCTCGGCCGGGGCACCGCTCGCCCCGGCCGCTTCCCTCAAGAGCCGCACTGCAAGGGAGCATCCGTATGCCCTCGCTCCATCCTCAACTCCCCTTGTCCAGAAGGGGTTTCCTCGTCGCAAGTGCCGGGGCGGCCGCCACGCTCGGACTCGCCTCGGCGCCCGCGCGGGCCGACTCGAAGGCGCGCCCGTTCGGCCGGTACGGTTCGCCGGACCGCCGCCGCACGCCCGGCACCCTCTACGTCGACCGGCAGGGCCGCGGCGACTTCACCACCGTCCAGGCCGCCGTGACCGCCGCGAGCGGCACCGGCCGGACGCTGGTTCTCGCCCCCGGCGTCTACCGGGAGACGGTCGCCGTCGACGTCACCCGCACGGAGGCGACCTGGATCGGTGCCTCGGAGGACCCCCGTGACGTCGTGATCGTGTACGACAACGCCGCCGGCACCCCCAAGCCCGGCGGCGGCACCTACGGCACCACCGGTTCCGCCACCACGACCGTGCAGGCGGACGGCTTCACCGCTCGCTGGATCACCTTCGCCAACGACTGGCTGCGTGCGCACTTCCCCGACATCACCGGTACACAGGCGGTGGCCATCAAGGTGCAGGGCGACCGGAGTTCGTTCACCCACTGCCGGTTCCTCGGCCACCAGGACACCCTGTACGCCGACTCGACGGCGCTCGGCACGTTCGCCCGCCAGTACTTCGCCCACTGCTATGTCGAGGGCGACGTCGACTTCGTCTTCGGGCGGGCGACCGCGGTGTACGAGGACTGCCACTTCCGGACGCTGAACCGCACCGACCTGGCCGCAGCCCCGTACGGCTTCGTCTTCGCGCCCTCGACGGCGGTCGCCAACCCGCGGGGTTACCTGGTGACGCGCAGCCGGGTGAGCAGCGAAGCCCCCGACGCCTGCTACAAGTTGGCCCGCCCCTGGGTGCCCGGCTCCGACACCACCGCCCGCCCGATGCTCACCGTCCGGGACACCCACCTCGGCACCGGCATCGACGCGGTCGCGCCCTACACCAACATGTCGGACACCCACCCGTGGCAGAACCAGCGGTTCGCCGAGTACCGCAACACCGGACCCGGCGCCGTGATCAGCGTCCCGGACAACCGGCCCCAACTCACCGACGCCCAGGCCGAGTCGGCGACCCGCGAGGCCTACCTCGGCGACTGGGCGCCATGGACGGAGGGCTGCTGAGATGAGGGCTGCTGAGACGAGGACCGCTGAGATGAGGACCGCTGAGACGCTGTCCCGGCGCACCCTCCTGGCTTCCCTGACCTCGATCGCCGGGGGTCTCGTCGCCGTCGGCGCCACACCGGCCTTCGCGCGCGCCCGCCCCGAGCCGGACCTCCGCACGGTTCTGCACGTCCGCCCCGGCGACTCGGTCCAGGCGGCCGTGGACGCGGTGGACGGGCCCGGCGGGACGATCGTCGTGCATCCGGGGACGTATCGCGAGGTCGTCAACATCCCCGCGGACAAGGGTGAGTTGACGATGCGCGGCGCCACCTGCGACCCGCGCGACACCGTCATCGTCTTCGACCGTGCGAACGGCACGAAGAAGCCCGACGGCACGACTTACGGGACACCGGGCTCCGCCACGTTCACCTCCGCGGCCCCCGGACTGACCGTCCGCGATCTGACCCTCGCCAACGACTGGCTGCGTGCGCACTTCCCCGACATCACCGGCACCCAGGCGGTGGCCGCGTACACCTACGGCGACCGCACCCACTTCGAGAACGTCCGGCTGCTGGCCCACCAGGACACCCTCTTCGTCGACACGACCGCGCTCGACGCCTTCGACCGGCAGTACTTCCGCCACTGCTACATCGAGGGCGACGTCGACTTCGTCTTCGGGCGGGCGACCGCCGTGTTCGAGGAGTGCCACTTCCACACCCTGCAGCGGGACGTGGACTTCACCCCCAAGGGCATGGTCTTCGCCCCCTCCACCGCCCGCGCCAACCCGCACGGCATCCTCGCCGTCCGCTCCCGCATCACCTCCGGCGCCGAGGACGCGGCGTACAAGCTGGCCCGGCCCTGGGTCCCGTCGTACGAGACGACCGCCCGGCCGTCCCTCGTCGTCCGGGACTCCCGGATCGGGCCCGGGATCGACCCGGTCACCCCCTACATCAACATGCGCGACGCCTACCCCTGGCAGAGCATGCGCTTCAGGGAGTACCGCAACACGGGCCCGGGAGCCGTGATCACGGTCCCGGAGAACCGGCCTCAACTCACCGAGGACGAGGCGCGGTTGCACACCCGGGAGACATACCTCGGCGACTGGCGGCCCGGTGCGTAGGGCCGTCCTGTGAACCGTCCCCCAACCCGCACGAGCAGCACGAGAAAGGAACCGCTCTCCATGTCTCGTCGTACCGCACTCGCCACCGTGGCGGCCCTGACCCTGGGCGCCGGCCTCGCCGTACTCCCCACCCAGGCCCAGGCCGCCACCGTGGTCGTCAGCAACTCGACCGACCTGTCCAACGCCATCAAGAGCGCCACCGCCGGCACCGTCATCCAGGTCCGCGGCGGCACCTACTACCCGACGGCCACCCTGCAGTCCACGGCCAACGGCACCTCGTCGTCGCCGATCACCCTCACCGCGTACGGCTCGGAGACCGTCAAGATCGACGGCTCCTCGCTGCCCTCCGGCTCCTGGATCTTCAAGCTCACCGCGGACTACTGGAACGTCTCCAACATCACCTTCCAGAACTCCCCGGACAGCGCGGTCGTCTGCCAGTCCTGCACCGGCACCAACTGGAACAACATCAAGACCATCAACGGCGGCGACTCCGGCTTCACGCTCACCGGGGATGGGACGGTGAACAACACCGTCAAGAACCTGGACAGTTACGGCAACTACGACGCCGCCAACCACGGTCAGAACGCGGACGGCGTGGCCATCAAATTCGGCTCCGGCACCGGCAACCTGGTCACCGGAGCGCGCCTGTACAACAACTCGGACGACGGCATCGACCTCTGGTCGTTCTCGTCCCCGGTCACCATCGAGCACTCGTGGTCCTTCGGCAACGGCGTCAACCGCTGGGGCGACTCCGCCTTCGAGGGCAACGGCAACGGCTACAAGCTCGGCGGCAACGGCGTCACGCCCGCGCACGTCGTCAACAACTCCGCCGCCTGGGGCAACGCCGGCAACGGCTTCACCGAGAACTCCAACACCGGCTCGATCGTCATCAACCGCACCACCGCCTACGCCAACGGCAAGTGGGGCTACTACTTCGCCACCAGCTCCGCCAAGCTCGGCAAGAACCTCGCGGTGAGCAACGGCAGCGGCTCGGTCACCAAGGGCTCCGCGGTCACCTCGGCCGGAAACAACTGGGACTCCGGGATCTCGACACCGGCGTTCAAGTCGACGGACGCCTCCACGACGTACAACGCCCGCAGCTCGAGCGGCACCCTGCCCGCGACGACATTCCTGACGACGGGCAGCACGACCATCGGGGCGACGATGAACTGACCGGCATCGATCCGGAACCGTCCCGTCCAGGGCGCTTGACCTGTTTTTTGCCTACCGAAGAGATATCGATCGGGCAACGGGTCTCGCGCCCGCGGGGGTGACGCGCGTAGAAACCTGTCATGCATAAGCCACTGCGTATCGCGGCGATCGCCGCAGCGTGTGCCGTCACCGGCGCCGCGCTCTACGGCGCCGGTGCGGCCACAGCCGGCCAGTCCACGGCCAACTCCACCCACGAGCCCTACAACATCGGGCTCCTGGTGAAGGACATCGACACCTACTACGGCACCGCGGCCGACGCGGGCGGCGTGTACCAGGCGTCCCCGGACAGCCCGTACGCCCAGGACCTGGCGCGCATCGACGCCGCCGCCAAGAAGTACATAGACCGGGCCGCCCGCAAGGCGCACCACCGGGACGAGAAGCCCGCGGTCGTCTTCGACATCGACGACACGCTGCTGCTCAGCCTCGACTACGAGAAGCGCTACAACTACACGTACAACCCGACCACTTGGGCCGACTACGTGAACAAGGCCGACCGCCCCGGCGTCTTCGGCAGTGCCGAGCTGGTCCAGTATGCGGAATCGAAGGGCGTCGAGGTCTTCTACAACTCGGGTCTGAGCGAGGCGCAGCGCACCGCCGCCGTCGCCAACCTGAAGAAGATCGGCGCCGATGTGAACCTCGACGCCGACCACATGTTCCTCAAGGACAAGGCGAACCCGCCGGCCTACCTGAGCGCCTGCGCCACCCCGGGCACCTGGACCTGCACGACCGTGCAGTACAAGTCCGGTACGCGCAAGCACATCGAGGACGACCTCGGGTACGAGATCGTCGCCAACTTCGGCGACCAGTACTCGGACCTGGACGGCGGCTACGCCGACCGCACGTACAAGCTCCCGAACCCGACGTACTTCGTGTCCTGACCCGTCCTGACCTTCCCGGTCAGCCGTACGTCCTGAGCAATCGCTCGTACTCGGCCCCCGTCACCGGCAGCACCGTGCTGTGGCGGGGGCCGACGCGCAGGTGTTGCTTCGAGGAGGCGCGGCAACCTTTTCCGGCCACGGTGGCGACTGACTCTCGGAAACAGGCCGGGGAGGGCCCCTCCGGTCCGTTTCGCGCCCACAACCCCTAGGAAAGGAACGCCCAGTGCGACTCAGCACCGGACGCCACCGCAGGACACGTACGCTCTCGATCGCCGCGGCGGTGGCCGTCTCCGCCGGGGCCGGCGGCGTCTACCTCGGGCTCTCGGGCGGCGGCGCCCAGGCCGCCACGACGACGGTCACCGTGTCCACCACGGCCCAGCTGGAGTCGGCCGTGAAGAGCGCAGCCGCGGGCACCGTCATCCAGGTGCGCGGCGGCACGTACTACCCGACGGCCACCCTCAAGTCCACGGCCAGCGGCACCGGTTCGAACCGCATCACGCTGCAGGCGTACGGCAACGAGAAGGTGAGGATCGACGGTTCGAAGCTGCCCGCCGGGTCCTGGCTCACCGGGATCTACGGCAGCTACTGGACCGTGCAGAACCTCACCTTCCAGAACTCCCCGGCACAGGGCTTCGTCGTCACCTCGTCCACCGGCGGTGTCTTCAAGAACCTGGTCACGGCCGACAACGGCGACTCCGGGTTCACGCTGCGCGGCGACAACACGGTGAACAACCTCGTGCAGAACCTGGACAGTTACGGCAACTACGACCCCGCCGGGCACGGCCAGAACGCCGACGGCATCGCCATCAAGTTCGGCTCGGGCACGGGCAACAAGGTCACCGGCGCCCGCCTGTACAACAATTCCGACGACGGGCTCGACCTCTGGCAGTTCTCCTCGCCGGTCACCATCGAGCACTCCTGGTCGTACGGCAACGGCAAGAACCGCTGGAACGACTCCGCTTTCGAGGGCAACGGCAATGGATTCAAGCTGGGCGGCGGAGGCGTCGCCGTCGCCCATGTCGTCAACAACAGCGCGGCCTGGGACAACACACTCAACGGGTTCACCGAGAACTCCAACACCGGCGCGATCATGCTGAACCGCAACACCGCCTACGCCAACACCGAGGCCGGGTTCTACTTCGCCACCGGCAAGGCCCGGCTCGCGCGGAACCTCGCGGTGAGCGACAAGGGCGGGCTGGACAAGCTGAGTTCGAAGACCGTCTCCGCCGCGAACAACTGGGACAGCGGGGTCGGTACGCCGGCCTTCAAGTCCACGGATGCCACTACGGCCTACGGCTCCCGTAAGTCGGACGGCTCACTGCCCGCGACGGCCTACCTCACCACGGGCTCGACCACCATCGGCTCGACGATGAACTGAGGCCCCGAAGACGCGAAGACGCCAAGGAAAACGCCCCGCCGGTCGTCACCGGCGGGGCGTTCTTCTGCTGACCGAGGGGGGCTCAGGTCAGCAGGTCCAGGCAGTCGAACGACGTACCGGCGCTGAGATAGGCCGTGCCGCCCGAACCGCTCACGATGTTGATCTTCAGGACGTTGTACTGGGAGGTGTCCGTCTTCCACGCACTGTTAGGGACGTTGAAAGTGAAGGTGTGGTTGTTCCCACGGTACGAACCCGTGGTGAGGGAACGAGTCGAGGGCTGTGTGGGTGCTGTGGGAATGGCGGAAACCCAGTCGTTCACGGCCACCCGCGGCCGCCCGCCGGCGAATGCGTCCGTCACCCCGACCCGCAGCGTGTGCGCGGCCGCCGCCTGCGCCTTGGTCAGCTTGAAGTAGACCAGGATGCCGTCGTTGACGTCCTTCCAGACGTACGCCGGGAAGGACGCGGCCTCGCTGCCGCTGCCGATGGTGACATTGCCGGTCCACTTGGCCGCGCGGCCGTCGGAGGGATGCGCGTATGTCATCAGCTTGGCGTTCTTGAACTCGCCGGGCGTGCCGTCCCAGTCGCCGAGCCGCCAGACGGCGGAAGCGGCGGACGGGTCACCGGTGATGGCCAGGGTGTGCAGGGACGTCGTACCGCCCGCCGTCACCTTCACCGACGCGGTGTGCACGGCGAGTTCGCCCTTGTAGACCGTCAGCGTGTACGTCCCCGGGAGCATCCCCTTGCAGGAGAAGGCGCCGGTGCCGGCCGCGGCCTTCGCCCAGTACTGCGCGTCCGCGTTGGCGAAGCCCACGGTGTAGGGGTACTTGGCGTCCATGCCCTTCAGGCCGACGCCCGCCACCTTGCCGCGGCCCGCCCTGCCGACCCAGCCGGTGATCCCGAGCCCGTCCACCCAGGAGGTGTCGAGGTTGGCCTGGAAGAGCGAGGCGGAGGGGGCGCCGCCGTCGGTGAGGGCGATGACGTACGGGCCCTGCAGGCCGAAGCGCTCCGCCTCCGTCTGGGCCTCGTTGTAGTGCAGGATCTCGTACAGGCCCGCGCCGCCGTCGTTCGAGTGCCGCAGCAGCGAGCGGTAGAAGGGGCCGCCGGAGGCCTTCTCGTGGTTGGAGCGGACCATCCAGAGGCCGACCGAGCCGGTGGTGAGGCCGACGTAGTCGTAGTCGATGGTGCGCTTGCCCGAGTAGTGCTTGGAGTGGGTCGTGCCGTCCGGGTGCCGCCAGACGTCACCGGCCTCGATGATCTTGTCGGTCGTGGAGTCCCAGGCGTCCGAGCCCGTGTTGGGGAACATCCCGGGCTTGAGGCGGACGATGTAGCGGGTCGCCGTGAAGGACGCGTCCGCCTTGTTCGTCCACAGGTAGACGTTGTTCTGGCCGCTGCGGGCCGCGTACCACTGGGTGATCGCGCCGTGCACGACCTTGATCAGAATCGTCGAGCCCGACTGCAGAATCGTGACCGTGGAGGCCCCGAGTCCCGACTCGACGTGCGAGTGCTTTCCGCCGTAGCCCTCGTACTCCTTGCCCTTGTAGACGAGGGACGTGAGGTCGCCGGTCGTCTTGGAGACCTTGAACACGAGGGAGGAGCCGGTGTCGACGACGTAGTTCCTGCCGTCGTCCTTGTAGCCGAAGGCCGCGGCGGACGCGGACGACAGCAGGCCGGCGCCTCCCGCTACGGCGGCGCCGGTGGCGGCGACGCCGATCGCGGAGGCCCCGAGCACCCGGCGGCGGGTGAGGTGTCTCTTGTGCGTGCTCAAGGGGCGAAATCCCGTCGTACTTGAATGTTCACTCAGCTGCAGGTGAAGAGGAAGTCCTGTGCTTCCTGGTTGCCGCCGCCGAGGAACGGGTTGCCGCCCTCTTCAAGATTTTTTGCGCAGGATTTCTACGAGTCGCCCTCGACGGCCGCGCGGGCCGCGAAGTCGCCGCCGACCGCACGCTGCGTGCCGTCCACCGTTGCGGTGATCGCGTAGGTGTCGTCCTTCGCGTCCCGGCCGCCGCGCTCGTGGTTGTACTGCCCGGCGAACACCCACTGGCCCTTGGGGACCGTACGGCCCTCCTTGAGCGTCCAGGTGTAGACGAGGAAGCCGTTCTGCTCGCCGACCGTGAGGTCGAAGTCCTGCTCCGGCAGCGCGCGCCAGGCGCCGGCATTGCTGACCCCGCCGGTCTGGGCGACCTTCAACTGCACGGTCAGAGCGGTGAGTTGCTCGCTCGTCTTGAACGTGATGTTGCTCTGCGCCCAGAAGTCGTTGCTGTGCGGGTCCACCGAGCCGTCCGACCACAGCGGGCCGTCGCTCTCGCCGGCGGCGGGCGCCAGCACGGAGGCGGACGGCTTCGCGGCCGGGGTGTTGCTCGGCTTGTGGGGGTGCGGCGCGGTGCTCGGCGTCCGGTCCACCGGCGGGACCGGCGCGCGGCTCGTCGCATCAGGCGACGGCGTGGGCGTCGGGGAGACCGAGACCGTCTGCTGCTGGGGAGTGTCGTCCTTCACCGCGGAGGCCACCGCGTAACCGCCGACCGCGAGCATGCCCGCGACCGCGGCCGTCGCACTCACCACCCGCGCCCAGCCCCACACCGGAGGACGGGTCGCCCGGTGGTCGGTGCGGCCGTGCTCGCTCATGCCCCGCTCGATCCGCGCCAGGATCCTGGCCCGGTCCGGCTCGTGCGCCTCGGCCGTCTCATGCAGCCGGGCGCGCAGTTCGTCGTGCACGTCCTGCCGCCTCATCGGTCCGTTCCTCCGGTCTCGCCGCCACGCGCCATCGCCGCGTGCACCTTGTGCGGTACGCCCTGGGAGCCGAGGATCCCCTGCAGCTCGGCCATCCCCTTGGACGTCTGGGACTTAACCGTACCCACGGAAACACCCAGAGCGAGAGCGGTGTCCTTTTCCGACAGGTCGAACGCATGACGAAGCACCACACACGCCCGTTTCCGGAACGGCAGCCTACGCAGGGCCTCTTGTACGTCGACAACACCCGCTATGTCGGGATTCTCCGTCTTCTCCTCGCGCTGCGACCAGAACAGGGAGATCCGCCGGCGCTCGCGGACGGCGCTGCGGATACGGGTGCGGGCCAGGTTGGCGACGACTCCCCGGGCGTAGGCGCCCGGGTGGTCCGCGGCGCGCACCCGGTCCCAGCGGTGCCACAGGGCGAGCAGCGCGTCCGCCGCCAGATCGTCGGCGGCGTCCGCCTCGCCGGTCAACAGGTGGGCGAGACGCGACAGTTCGGCGTAGTGCCGTTCGAAGAAGGCATGGAACTCCACGGAGGCTGCGTCGTCGACGACAGTGCCCACGGGCGGCCAACCTCTCTGTGTGTGTCATGTAGATGACATGTGATCATCCGGGGTAGACCCGGATGAGATCCGGAAGCGTAGCAGTGATCAACCACATGGTTCGTACGGGGCTTCGAACGCAGTCTGGCCGGTCGGCCCTGATTCCGTAACACGGGGAAAACCTGAAACGCGTTCAACGCGGGAACAATCCAGCCAGCATCCGCACACGATCGAACAGGCAACAGGAGTCACCCGCATGTCCGACACCAAGAAGGCGGCAGACCGGCCAAGTGCCGCGCCACCGGGGGCGAACAGCCTCGACCGCTACTTCAGGATCTCCGAGCGGGGATCCACCTTCGGCCGCGAGATACGCGGCGGCTTCGCCACGTTCTTCACGATGGCCTACATCCTTGTCCTGAACCCCATCATCCTCGGCAGCGCGAAGGACAAGTTCGGGCACAGTCTCGACACCGGTCAACTCGTCACCGCCACCGCTCTGGTGGCCTGTGTGATGACGATCATCATGGGCGTCGGCGGCAACCTCCCGCTGGCCATTGCAGCCGGCCTCGGGCTCAACGCCGTCGTCGCCTTCCAGCTCGCCCCGCTGATGAGCTGGTCCGACGCGATGGGGCTCGTCGTCCTCGAGGGCATCCTGATCTGCGTCCTGGTCGTCACCGGGCTCCGCAAGGCGATCATGGACGCCATTCCGCAGCAGCTGAAGCAGGCGATCGGCGTCGGCATCGGTCTGTTCATCGCCTTCATCGGCTTCGTCGACGCCGGATTCGTCAGCCGGATCCCGGACGCGGCGCAGACCACCGTGCCCGTGCAACTGGGCGCCGTCGGCAGGCTGACCGGCTGGCCCGTCCTCGTCTTCTGTCTCGGTGTGCTGCTCACCATCGCGCTGCTCGCGCGCAAGGTGAAGGGCGCGATCCTGATCAGCATCGTGACCATGACGATCGTCGCGATCATCATCGACGCGGTGGCGGACATCAAGAGCTGGGGCCTGACCACTCCGAAGGTGCCGGACAAGATCGTCTCCACCCCGGACTTCGGACTCATCGGTCACTTCAGCCTGTTCGGCGGCTTTGCGAAGGCGGGCTTCCTCACCGCCGTCCTGCTGGTCTTCACCCTGATCCTGTCGGACTTCTTCGACGCCATGGGCACCATCGTCGGCATCAGCGCGGAGGCCGGGCTGCTGGACGAGCAGGGCCAGGTGCCCGGCATCGGGCGTGTGCTGTTCATCGACGGCGCGGCGGCGGTGGCCGGTGGTCTGGGGTCCGCCTCCTCCAACACCGCGTACATCGAGTCGGCGGCCGGTGTGGGTGAGGGGGCGCGCACCGGGTTCGCGAACTTGATCACCGGTGGGTTGTTCGGGCTTGCGCTGTTCCTCACGCCGCTGTTGACGATCGTGCCGCTGCAGGCGGCTGCGCCTGCGCTGATTGCGGTCGGGTTCCTGATGATGACCCATGTCAAGCACATCGACTGGGACAAGTACGAGATCGCGATCCCGGCATTTTTGACCATCGCCGCGATGCCGTTCACCTACTCGATCACCGACGGTATTGGGGCGGGGTTCGTGGCGTACGTGGTGATCAAGGCGGTGCTTGGCAAGGCCAAGGAGGTGCACTGGCTGCTGTGGGGGGTGTCTGCGCTGTTCCTGGTGTACTTCGCTATTGACCCCGTTGAGCAGATTCTTGGCGTGAAGTGAGGGACGCTGCGCGGCCGGTGCGGGTTTGTTGTGGCTGGTCGCGCAGTTCCCCGCGCCCCTGAAAACGGGGCGCTCCCCTCGACGGCGTTATTTCAGCGCCGCCTGCATCACTGCCTTGGCCACGGGGGCCGCCAAGCCGTTGCCGCTGACCTCCGAGCGGGCCGCGTTCGACTGTTCGACTACGACCGCCACGGCGACCTCCTTGCCGCCGGCCTTGCCGTAGGACGTGAACCAGGCGTACGGCGTCTTGCTGTTGTTCTCGCCGTGCTGGGCCGTGCCGGTCTTGCCGCCCACGGTGGCGCCCGATATCCGGGCGTTCGTGCCCGTGCCCTTCTCCACCACCGTCTGCATCGCCGACTGCAGTTGCTCGGCGGTCGAGGAGCTGACTATCTCCTTGGTGCTCGGGCTGTCGTCGTAGTTCTTCAGCACGTCACCGCCACTGTCGGTGATCTGCGAAACCATGTGCGGTGAGACCAGCTTGCCGCCGTTGGCTATGGCGGCGGACACCATGGCCATCTGGAGCGGGGTCGCGGTGACGTCGTACTGGCCGATGCCCGTCAGGGCGGTGGAGGACCTGTCCATGTCGGAGGGGTAGACGCTGGTGTACGCCCGCACCGGCACGTCCTGCTCCTTGTCGTTGAAGCCGAACTTCTCGGCCATCGCCTTCACCTTGTCCTGGCCCAGGGCGACGGCCATCTTCGCGAAGACGTTGTTGCAGGAGTACTGCAGCGCGGTGCGGATCGTGGCGTTCTCACAGGGCGCGCTCGGGTTCTCGTTGGACAGGTCGCGGGTGGTGCCCGGCAGCGTGTACGGGTCGGGGCTGTCGGTCTTCTCGTCCACGCTCGAGTACAGCCCGTCCTCCAACGCCGCGGCCGCGACGACCAGTTTGAACGTCGACCCCGGCGGCAGCGGCTGGCGCAGCGCGCGGTTGGTCAGCGGCTTGTCGGAGTCGGCGGTGAGCTTCTTCCAGGCCGTGCCCGCGGTGTTGGCGTCCGTCAGCGACGACGGGTCGTACGACGGCGTCGACACGACCGCCAGGATCCTGCCGGTCTTCGGGTCGATCGCGACGGCCGCGCCCTTCTTGTCGCCGAGCGCGTCGTACGCCGCCTTCTGCACGTCCGGGTCGATCGTCGTGACCACGTTGCCCGGATCGGCCCGCTTGTCGGTGACCGTGTCCATCACCGTCTTGAGGCGGCTGTCCGTCCCGTCGAGGAGGTCCTGGTAGATGCCCTCCAGCTGGGTCGGGGCGTAGGCCTGCGAGGCATAGCCCGTCACCGCCGCGTACAGCTTGCCGTCCTTGTAGGTGCGCTTGTACTTGAGGTCGCTGTTCTTCGTCGCCGCGGAACCGGTGATCGAATCGCCGGCCACGATGATGTTCCCGAGCGGCTCCGCGTACGTCTCGATCGCGTTGCGCCGGTTGTCCTTGTCGTCCGCGAGGGCCTTGCCGTCGTAGAACTGCACCCATGTCGCCCTGACCAGCAGAGCGAGCACGAGCAGCAGCGCAAAGACGGACGCCCGCCTGATCGTCTTGTTCATCCCGCCCAGAAGACGAGCGGGACGGAGTGAATCGTTCCCGTCCGCCCTGATTTCTCATCGGGCGTTCATGAAGCCGGCCGCGACCGGGGCCTCAGCCCTCCAGCGTCAGCACGACCTCGTCGATCTCCTCGCCCCGCGCGTTCGCGAACCCCGACGTCCGGGCCGTGAGCCGGAAGCCGCACTTCTCCAGGACCCGGAGCGAACCGGCGTTGTCCGCCGCCGCGCGCGCGTACAGCGGGCGCTCGCGCACCTCGGCAAGGAGCTCCCGCAGCGCGGCCGTCGCCACGCCCCGCCCCCAGTACGTGCGGTCCACCCAGTAGGTGACCTCGCGCTCGCCCGGCTCCCCGTACACCGCCGCGCTGCCCACCACGTCACCGTCCGCGAGAACCGTCCGTGCCACGTCGCCCGACGCGCGGATCCGTTTCCACAGTGCCTCGAAGGCGTCCCGGTCGGCCGGGTCCTTGGGGGTGAAGGCCGCCATGCGGACGGCCTCCGGGTCGTTCATCTGCCGGAAGAAGACCGGCAGATCGCTGTCGTGCACTTCACGGAGTACGACATTCATGAAGCCAGAGCCTAGGAGTCAGAGCCTGCGGGTCGCCAGTGTCAGCCGGTCCCGCGCGTCGAACAGCGCGTCCTTCACCAGCTGCTCGTGCGCGGGCGTCAGCCGCGCCACCGGCACCGAGCAGCTGATCGCGTCGCGCGCCGGGGTGCGGTAGGGAATGGCGACTCCGAAGCAGCGCAGCCCGAGCGTGTTCTCCTCGCGGTCCACGGCGAAGCCCTGCTCGCGGACCTGGTGCAGCTCCTCGATGAGCTTCTCCCGGTCGGTGATGGTGTTCTCGGTGAGCGCCGGAAGCGTCTCCGGGAGCATCTTGCGGACCTGCTCGTCCGTGTACGTGCTCAACAGCGCCTTGCCCAGCGAGGTGGAGTGCGCGGGCAGCCGGCGGCCCACCCGTGTGAACGGGCGCAGGTAGTGCTGCGACTGGCGGGTGGCCAGGTACACGACGTTCGTGCCGTCCAGCCGGGCCAGGTGGATGGTCTCCGTGGTGTCGTCCGACAGCCGGTCCAGGGTCGGGCGCGCCGCCGCGACCACCTCGTCGCCGTCGATGTACGACGTGCCGACCAGCAGCGCCCGTACCCCGATGCCGTACCGCGTGCCCGTCGCGTCCGTCTCCACCCAGCCCAGCTCCACCAGCGTGCGCAGCAGCATGTACAGGCTGGACTTGGGATAGCCGACGGCCTCCTGGACCGAAGCCAAGGAGTGCATACCGGGCCGGCCTGCGAAGTACTCGAGCAGTTCCACCGTCCGTACCGCGGACTTGACCTGCGCCCCGCCGCCTGTCTCGCCTGCCGACATCGCCCTTGACCCCTTCGTTCGACGGGAAATAGTCTCCAACAGCATATTCATCATCAGAGACAGCGTTCAGTATATCGAACGACCCTGGTGGATGACCCAGATACTGCGGCAATACAAGCAGGACATACCGCAAGACATACGTGGAGGGACCCGCGGTGGCAGCAGCACCAGTCTGGAGTGTCGACCCCCGTACCGGGAAGCAGCGTGAACAGGTTGCGGTGGAGGCCACAGCCCAGGAGGTGGACGCCGCCGTCCGCGCCGCGCACGCAGCGCGCGGCGCCCTCGCCGACCGCGCGGTCCGCTCGGCCTTCCTGCGCACCGCCGCCGAGCAGCTCGAGGCGGCGAAGGACGGGCTCGTCGAGACCGCCGACGCCGAGACCGCGCTCGGCCCGGTCCGGCTCACCGGCGAACTCGCCCGCACCTGCTACCAGTTGCGGGCCTTCGCGGACATCGTCGACGAGGGCGCCTTCCTCGACGTGATCATCAACCACCCCGACGACACCGCGACCCCGCCCATCCCGGACCTGCGCCGCTACAAGGTGCCGCTGGGCGTCGTCGCCGTCTACTCGGCCTCCAACTTCCCCTTCGCCTTCTCGGTCGCCGGCGGCGACACCGCGAGCGCGCTCGGCGCGGGCTGCCCGGTCGTCGTCAAGGCCCACCCCGACCACCCGGCCCTGTCCGAGCTGGTCGCCAAGGTGCTGCGCCGGGCCGCCGCCGCGCACGGCATCCCCGACGGCGTCGTCGGCCTGGTCCACGGCTTCGGGGCGGGCGTCGAGCTGGTCAAGCACCCGCTGGTCGCCGCGGCCGGCTTCACCGGTTCGGTACGGGGCGGCCGTGCCCTCTTCGACGCGGCCGCCGCACGCCCGACCCCGATCCCCTTCCACGGCGAGCTGGGCTCCCTGAACCCCGTCGTCGTCACCGAGGCCGCGGCCGCGGAGCGTGCGGAGGCGATCGGCACGGGGCTCGCCGGGTCGATGACCCTGGGTGTCGGGCAGTTCTGCGTCAAGCCGGGCCTGGTGCTCGCCCCGAGCGGTGCGGCGGGCGACCGCCTGGTCAAGTCCCTGACGGACGCGGTCAGCGACACGGACGCCGGTGTCCTGCTGGACCACCGCATGCGCGACAACTTCATCGCCGGGGTCGCCGAGCGTGCGGAGCTTCCCGAGGTCGAGTCCCCGGTGACGCCGGGCGCGGGCAGCGAGCACACGGTGAGCGCCGGCTTCCTGACGGTCTCGGCGGACAAGCTGGCCGAGGAAGGCCGGTACGACCTGCTCCTCGAGGAGTGCTTCGGGCCGGTCACCGTGGTGGCCCGCTACGAGGACGAGGCTCAGGTGCAGGGGGTGCTGTCACGGCTGCCGGGCAATCTCACGGCGACGGTTCATCTGTCGGCCGAGGAGGCGGCCGGAGAGGGCCGCGGCGCGGAGCTGCTGGCCGAACTGACTCCGCTCGCGGGGCGCGTGCTCGTCAACGGCTGGCCGACCGGTGTTGCGGTCGCTCCCGCCCAGCATCACGGCGGCCCGTACCCGGCGACCACGTCGACGTCGACGTCCGTCGGCGGTACGGCCATTGAGCGGTGGATGCGGCCGGTGACATACCAGACGGCGCCCGAGGCGATCCTGCCGCCGGAGCTGCGGGACGACAACCCGCTGGGGTTGCCCCGCCGCTTCAACGGGCGTTTGGAACGGTAGCGCCGTAGGGGTGCGGTGATTTACGGTCGATCGGTCGTTTGTGGCTGATCGCGCAGTTCCCCGCGCCCCTTTGGGCGGCTGCAGTCCCCCTGAGACACTCTGGCGATGGACGTGGAACTTTCCGAACTCCCTTTCCCGCTCCGTACCTATGGTCCTCAGGGCAACTGGTCCTACGAGGACGGCGTGCTCACCGGATGGGCCGGGCCCCGGCAGGACCGGTTCGTGCCGCCCACCGGGGAGGCACTGGATCCGGCCTCCGACGCGCCTCGGCTTCTCGGGGCGCCCGAAGGGGACTTCCAGCTGATCGCGCGCGTCACGGTCGGGTTCGCCTCGGCCTTCGACGCGGGGGTCCTCTACGTCCATGTCGGCGAGCGGGCCTGGGCCAAGCTCTGCCTGGAGTACTCCCCGGACGTGCCCACCGTCTGCACGGTGGTCACCCGGGGCCACTCCGACGACGCCAACTCCTTCACTGTGGACGGCAGTTCGGTCTGGCTCCGGGTGAGCCGCACCGGCCGCGCCTTCGCCTTCCACGCCTCCCGCGACGGCAGGCGCTGGACCTTCGTCCGCCTCTTCACCCTGGGCGGAGAGAAGGAGACGGACGCCGCCCTGGTCGGCTTCATGACGCAGTCGCCGATGGGGGAGGGGTGCGTGGTGACGTACGACCACATAGAGTTCAGGCCCAACTGGCCCGCGGACTTGAGAGACGGCAGTTAAGCGCTCCGCGGGATGTGCCGCAATGTGCCGTGGTTCGTCTGCGGCGCCGTTGTGGCTGGTCGCGCCCACGCGGCGGAGCCGCAAATCGATGCAGCCCCGCGCCCCTCCAGGGCGCTACCGCAACCGAGACGTCGCCGCACCCGTCAGCGCGAGCAACCCCGCACTGATCACCAGGCTCACCCGCATCCCTCCGGCAAACCCGTCGGAGACCAACGTCCCGAACACGGCGATCCCCAGACCCCCCGCCACCTGCCGCGCAGCGTTCAGCACACCCGCCGCCAACCCCGCCCGCTCCGCCGGCACGGCGTCCATCATCGCGGCCGTCAGCGGCGGCACCGTCAACGCGCACCCCAGCGCCAACGGCACGAGCAGCACGGCCGCCAGAACAGAAGACGTGCCGGCGTCGACGTACAGCAGGACGAGCAGCCCCGCGACGGCCAGCCCCTGCCCGAGCAGCATCGGCAGCCTCGCGCCGTAGCGCCCCGCCAGCTTGCCCGCCACCACATTCGTCACCGCGATCAGACCCGTCATGGGCAGGAACGCCAGCCCGGCGTGGAGCGCCGACAGGCCCTGGACCTGCTGGAAGAAGAGCGAGAAGACGAACACCACGCTGTAGAAGGCCACGCTGACCGCCGCTCCCGCCGCGACCGCCACAGCCACCGTCCGGTTGCGGAACAGGCCGAGGGGCACGACCGGGTGCGGACTGCGGGCCTCGATCCGGAAGAACGCGACGGCAGCGACGACGGTCACCCCCACCGCCACCCAGCCGGCCACTCCGCCCTCGATCACCGCGAACGTCAGGGCCGTGAGGGCCACGACAGCGGTCGCCTGCCCCGGCAGGTCCAGCGGTGCCGGGCGGCGCTCGGAGCGCGGGGCCCGGACGAGCAGGACCAGGATCACCGCCCCCACCGGCAGATTGACGAAGAAGATCCCGCGCCAGTCCCAGACCGTGGTCAGCAGGCCGCCCGCCACCGGACCCAGCGCCACCGCCGCCGAACCGCCCGCCGCCCACGTGGCCACGGCACGGGCGCGCCGCGCCGGCTGAGTGAACGCCTGCCGCACCAGCGCCAGCGAGGCCGGGAGCACGACCGCCGCTGCCATGCCCTGCACAACCCGGGCGCCGATCAACGCCGGCAGGTTCGGCGCCAGCCCGCAGGCCGCCGAGGCGAGCGTGAAGACCGCGGTGCCGAGTGCGAACGCGCGGCTCGCCCCCGCCCGGTCCGAGAAGGCTCCGGTGGACAGCATCAGCGCGGCGAAGGGCAGGGTGTAGGCGTCCACCACCCACTGCAGGCCGGACATTCCGCCACCGAGGGAGGAGCCGATCGCGGGCAGAGCCACGTTCACCACGGACGCGTCGAGGCAGATCAGTGCGAAGCCGAGGAGGGCGGCGGCGAGGGTGAGTGCGGGGGATGGCCTTTTGGGCTCCAACCCGCTCTTGGAATGGGCGAGTTGACCGCCCTCGAGAGTCCGGTTCGTCGTCATGTGCCCATGCTGCGGATCTTCGCCGTCGTACAGTAGTGGCCTGAACGCCATGCATCCGGAGGTTCTGGCCATGCCGAGGAAACGGACACCGCACCGCATCGCCGTCATCGCGCCGTCGCCGGTCTCGATGTTCAACCTGGCCATTCCCGAGCTGCTGTTCGGCAAGGTCGAGGTGGACGGGCGGCCGGGCTACGAGGTGATCATCTGTGCCGCCGAGCCGGGGCCGGTGCCCACCTCCGGCAGCCTCGACCTGTACGTCCGGCACGGCCTCGACGCCGTGCGGGAGGCGGACACGGTGGTCGTCGCAGGCACGGGGGAGCCCTACGAGCCGGACCCGCGGATCGTGGCCGCCGTCAAGGAGGCGGCCGGTGACGGCAAGCGGATCGCGTCCCTGTGCACCGGCGCCTTCCAGCTCGCCGAGGCGGGCCTGCTCGAGGGCCGCCGGGCCACGACGTACTGGGCGCACGCCGAGGCGCTGCGCAGGCGGTACCCGCAGGTCGACCTCCAGGGAGATGTGCTCTACGTCCAGGACGGCCCGTTCGTGACCGCCTCCGGCTACGCCGCCGGCATCGACCTCTGCCTGCACATCATCCGCACGGACTACGGCGCCGCCGTCGCCAACGAGGTCGCCCGCCTCACCCTCGTCGCCCCCGTACGGCCGGGCGGCCAGACCCAGTTCACCCACACCCCGCTGCCGCCCGAGCGCGGCACCGCCTGTGCCGACACCCGCGGCTGGGCCATGCGCAACCTCGACAAGCCGCTCACCCTGACGGATCTGGCCCGCCATGCGGGAGTCTCCGTACGGACGCTGACCCGCCGCTTCCACGCCGAGAGCGGCGTCAGCCCGCTGCAGTGGCTGCTGCACCAGCGCATCGAGCGTGCCAGGGAACTCCTGGAGACCACCACCCTGCCCATGGACCAGGTGGCCCGCGCCTGCGGCCTGGGCACGGCGGACTCCCTTCGGGCCCATGTGGTCAGACGCACCGGGCTGACGCCGAGCGCCTACCGGGCGCAGTTCACCCGCCTGGGAACCGGGAGCGCCGCGGCCGCGTCCCCCGCTGCATGACGGTGCGCTGCGCGGGCTGAGCCGTGCCATGGGACGTGCCACGCGATACCGTCGGGCGGCTGCGGGTCCGTCGTGGTCGTTCGCGCGGTTCCCCGCGCCCCTTGGGGCGCTGGTCCGAGCCGCGAGCCACCACGGACCGTCGCCCGCGCTACGCGCACCCCCACTGGCACCGACGGGCCGCCGCAGGCATCCCGCCCAGCCTGCCGCAGGCGCGCGCCCGCAGAGGGCGACCACCACCTCTTCCTGCGCTACTCCGTGGCCGGGGAATGATCCTCGCTGCTTGAACGTTCATCCACTCGGCGGAGGGTGCCTCCGTACCCGTACGAGCTGAAGAGAGCCGAGAACATGAAGGTCGAGATCTGGTCGGACATAGCGTGCCCCTGGTGCTACGTGGGCAAGGCTCGCTTCGAGAAGGCCCTCGACGCCTTCCCGCACCGCGACCAGGTCGAGGTCGTGCACCGCTCCTTCGAACTGGACCCCGGCCGGGCCAAGGGCGACATCCAGCCGGTGATCAGGATGCTCACCAAGAAGTACGGCATGAGCGAGGCGCAGGCGCAGGCCGGCGAGGAGAACCTGGGCGCGCAGGCCGCCGCCGAGGGCCTGGAGTACCGCACCCGGGACCGCGACCACGGCAACACCTTCGACATGCACCGCCTGCTGCACTTCGCCAAGGAGCAGGGCAAGCAGGACGAGCTGATCCAGCTCCTCTACAAGGCGAACTTCGCCGAGGAGCGGTCCGTCTTCAGCGAGGGCGACGAGCGGCTGGTGGAGCTGGCCGTAGCCGCGGGTCTGGAGGCCGAGGACGCCCGCAAGGTGCTCGCCGACCCGGCCGCGTACGCCGACGAGGTCCGCGCCGACGAGCGCGAGGCCGCGCAGCTCGGTGCCAACGGCGTGCCGTTCTTCGTGCTCGACCGCAAGTTCGGCGTCTCCGGCGCCCAGCCCGCCGAGGTCTTCACCCAGGCGCTGACCCAGGCGTGGGGCGAGCGCTCGCCGCTGCAGCTGATCGACCAGGGTGACGCGGACGCATGCGGTCCCGACGGGTGCGCGGTGCCGCAGCACTGAGCAGCCGAGAAGACGCCGAGGTCGGGGCGGACATATAAGCGTTCCTTAGTGACACCACGTAGAAATCGGCAATGGACTATGGGTTCCCCGGGGCCCACAGTGGATCCATGGAGACCTTCGAGAGCCTGGTCCGCGCCGAGTTCGCCCCGAAGAACACCTATCTGAACACCGCGAGCACCGGGCTGGTACCGGCGCGCACCGTGGCCGCCATGCGCCTCGCCGTGGAGGCGGCCGCAGCCGGTGATCCGACCGACATGTTCGCCGACGTCGAGGCGAGCCGCGCCTGTTTCGCGCGGCTCGTCGGGGTGCCCGGGCGCCGGGTCGCGGCCGGGGCCTCCGTCGCCGTCTACAGCGGACTGATCGCCGCTTCCCTGCCGGAGGGCGCCGAAGTCCTCACCGCCGAGGGCGACTTCAGCTCCGTCGTGAACCCCTTCCACGTCCGCTCCGACCTCAAGGTGCGCAGCGTGCCACTGGAGCGCATCGCCGAGTCCGTACGGCCCGGCACCGCCCTGGTCGCGGTCAGCGCCGCGCAGTCCGCCGACGGGCGGGTGGCCGACCTGCCCGCGATCAGGGAGGCGGCGCGCGAGCACGGAGCGCGTACGTACATCGACGCGTCCCAGGCCACCGGATGGCTGGACTTCGACGCGGACGCCTACGACTACTCCGCCTCCGTCGCCTTCAAGTGGCTGATGTGCCCGCGGGGCGTGGCCTTCCTGGTCGTCCCGGAGGACCTCGGCGGGCTCACCCCGCTGTTCGCCGGCTGGGTGGCGGGGGAGCGCCCCTGGGACGCGTGCTACGGCCCCATCGACGAACTCGCCCACTCCGCAAGGCGGTTCGACGAGAGCCCCGCCCTGTTCTCCTACGCCGGCGCCCGCCGCTCCCTCGAACTCCTGGAGGAACTCGGCGCGGACGCCGTACGCGCCCACGACCTCGCCCTCGCCGACCGCTTCCGCACGGGCCTGGCCTCCCTCGGCCACGAGCCCGTCCCTTCCCCCGGCTCGCCGATCGTCTCGGTCCCCGGACTCGGCCGCCGCCAGGGCGAGTTGAGCAGCGCCGGAGTGGAGGTCTCCGACCGCGCGGGCAACCTGCGTGCCGCCTTCCACCTCTACAACACCCCGGCCGATGTCGACCGGCTGCTGGACGTCCTGTCTGCCTGAACCACTGGCGCGGGCCCTGCGGGGACGCTAGGAAGGGCACGTGGAGTCCACGGGCAGTACCCCAGTACGGCCGCCCGCCGACGCGGAGCTGCACCGGCGGCTGGTGTACGGGGACGAGTCCGCGCTGGCCGAGGCGTACGGGGCGTACGGGGCTCTGGTGCGGCGGGTCGCCGTGCGGGTCACCCGCTCTCCGGCCGCCGCCGAGGACGTGGCGCAGGAGGTCTTCGCCCAGCTGTGGAGCAGGCCCTACGCCTTCGACGCGGACCGGGGCTCGCTGCGCACCTGGCTGTCCATGCTCGCCCACCGGCGGGCCGTGGACTGGGTGCGCAGCGAGGCCCGGCACCGCAAGGACGCCCACGCCGACGACTCCGCGCTGCACGCCATCCCGGACGCCTCGCCCGGCCCCGACGAGACGGTCGTCGACCGCGAACGCTCCCTCCTGCTGCACACCGCCCTCGCCGAACTCCCGCAGCCCCAGCGGGAGGTGGTGCACCTGGCCTACTTCGCGGGCCGCACCTACCGGCAGGCCGCCGTCGAACTGGGCATCCCCGAGGGCACCGCCAAGACTCGCCTGCGCACGGCTTTACGCAGCTTGGCAGCTTCTTTAACGGATTTGACCGACCCACCGGACCAGGCGCTGGAAAGGGGCGCATGATGGCGACAGGGTGTCCCGAAGCCGGTCCGGAACACGGTGCGGCACAGGAGGGAGGCGCTCGGTGACCGACGACCACGACGGCGTACGCGACCTGCTGGCCGCGTGGGCCTTCGGCGCCCTCCCGCCGGCCGAGGAACGGGTGGTTCCCGGGCATCTCGCCGAGTGCGAGGCCTGCGCGGCGGAGGCGGAACGCCTGCGCGAGACGGTACGGCTGCTCGACGGACCGGTGCCGAACGCCGCGGCCGGGCACCCCACCCTCGACGTCCTGTCCGCCGCCCTGCGGGCCCGCCCCGCCACACCCCGCGTCGCCGCGCACGCCGCCCCCTACGCCGTCGCCGTCGCCGGGCTCAAGGCACTGCTGCCCGAGGCGGAGGGCCGCTGGGGCACACCGGTCGTGCACGACTGGGACGTGCACGCGACCGTCGCCCACCTGCTCGCCGCCGACGAGCCCCTGGCCGGGCGGCTCGGCATCCCGGCCCGTCTACCGGCCTCCCCGGTGGCCGAGGGCGCACGCTGGGAGGACACCTGGAACCGCCGCAGCGCCGATGTCATCGCGCACGAGCACGGCCGTACGCCCGAGGAGACGGTCGCCGACTGGGCTGCGCAGGCGGCCGCGCTGCTCGCGGTGCCCGAGGCCCGCGAGCCCGAACTGGCCGCGCGGGCAACGATGTTGATGGGGGTACGGCTGCCCGTCGCCGACCACTTCGTGGTGCGCGCCTTCGAGACCTGGATCCACACCGACGACATCGGCCGCGCCCTCGGCCTCGCCGTCCCGCCGCCGCTCGCCGAGCATCTGGGGCGGCTGGTACGGCTGGCCGTGCGCATCCTCGGCCTGGCCCTCGGCCCCACCGCGCAGCCGGTGCTGTTCGCCGTCGACGGCGGCGGACAGTGGGTACTGGGCTCGGAGGACGAACCGGTACGGGCCGAACTCGCCCTGGATCCGGTCGACTTCTGCCTGCTGGTCGGCGGCCGCCACGCCCCGGACGAGGTGCCGCGCCGCAGCGCGGGAGACGAGGGCGCCGTCAGGAACGTACTGGAGCGGGCGGCTTCGCTGGCCTGGCTGTAGCAAAGAGGCGGGCCGGGGTGAACCCGGCCCGCCTCTTCGCTTTCAGGTCACGTCACTTCACCGGCGTGAAGTCCCGCGCACCAATGAACTCAGGCCGCCGGATCGGCGCCGCGAACGGCTCCACGGCCGTGTTCTCCACGCTGTTGAACACGATGAACACGTTGCTGCGCGGGAACGGCGTGATGTTGTCGCCCGAGCCGTGCATGCAGTTGCAGTCGAACCAGGTCGCGGAGCCGGCCTTGCCGGTGAAGAGCTTGATGCCGTACTCGCCGGCCATGGCGGTCAGCGCCTCGTCCGACGGCGTGCCCGCGTCCTGCATCTGCAGCGACTGCTTGTAGTTGTCCTTGGGTGTGGCTCCCGCGCACCCGAGGAACGTGCGGTGCGACCCCGGCATGATCATGAGGCCGCCGTTGGTGTCGTAGTTCTCGGTCAGCGCGATCGAGACGGACACCGTGCGCATGTTGGGCAGGCCGTCCTCGGCGTGCCAGGTCTCGAAGTCCGAGTGCCAGTAGAAGCCGCTGGCCCCGAAGCCCGGCTTGACGTTGATCCGCGACTGGTGGACGTAGACGTCCGAGCCGAGGATCTGCCGCGCCCGGCCCACGACCCGCTCGTCGCGCACGAGATTCGCGAACACCTCGCTGATCTTGTGCACTTCGAAGACGGAGCGGATCTCCTTGGACTTCGGCTCGATGATCGAGCGCTCGTCGGCCCGGATCGCCGGGTCGGTGACGAGGCGCTCCAACTCCCGGTGGTAGACGGCCACTTCGTCCGGGGCGATGAGCTGGTCGATGGCCAGGAAGCCGTCCCGCTCGAACGACTGGAGGTCACCGGCCGAGACCGGGCCCGGCGTGTCGGGGGAGCCCCACACGACGGGGTCCTGGCGCGGGGTCGACACCTCGGTGGCGGCGCGGCTGGGGTAGAGATCAGTGACGGTGGTGGTCATGGTGATGTCACACCTCCTCGGGCTCGGGCTCGGTGAGCAGCGGGTAGACGCCGTGCTCGTCGTGGTCCTCCCGTCCGGTCACGGGCGGGTTGAAGACACAGATGCAGCGGAAGTCCTCCTTGATCCGCATCGTGTGCCGCTCGTGTCCGTCGAGGAGGTACATGGTGCCGGGCGTGATCGTGTACTTCTGCCCGGTCTCGTCGTCGGTGAGCTCGGCCTCGCCCTCGACGCACACGACGGCCTCGATGTGGTTCGCGTACCACATCGACGTCTCCGTACCCGCGTACAGGACGGTCTCGTGGAGCGAGAAGCCGACCCTCTCCTTGGCGAGGACGATGCGTTTGCTCTCCCACGTGCCGGACGCGGCCTTCACATGCCGGTCGGTGCCTTCGATGTCCTTGAACGAACGGACGATCACGGTGCTGCACTACTCCTTTTCTAATTGGGTCTAGTTGGTTTCGCGTACGGCGCGGGCGAGGATGCTGAGCCCCTCGTCCATCTCGTCGGCCGTGACGGTGAGCGCCGGGAGGAGCTTGACGACCTCGCTCTCGGGGCCCGACGTCTCGATGAGCAGCCCGAGTTCGAAGGCACGCCGCGCGACCCGCTCGGCACGCCCCTTGTCGTGGAACTCCAGGCCCCACACGAGCCCGCGCCCGCGGTGCTCCTTGACGGCGCCGCCGCTCTCCTCGGTGATGGCGACGAGGGCCTGCTCGACCTGCTCACCGCGCGCCCGGGTCTGCTTCTCCATCACGGACCCGTCCGCCCAGTACGCCTCCAGCGCGGCGGTGGCCGTCACGAAGGCGGGGTTGTTGCCGCGGAAGGTGCCGTTGTGCTCGCCCGGCTCCCAGATGTCCAGCTCGGGCTTGAACAGGCAGAGCGACATGGGCAGTCCGTAGCCGCTGATCGACTTGGACACGGTGACGATGTCCGGCGTGATGCCGGCCTCCTCGAAGGAGAAGAAGGCGCCGGTACGCCCGCAGCCCATCTGGATGTCGTCGACGATGAGCAGCATGTCCTGGCGCTCGCACAGCTCGGCGAGCGCACGCAGCCACTCCGGGCGTGCGACGTTGATGCCGCCCTCGCCCTGCACGGTCTCGACGATCACGGCCGCGGGCTTGTTGAGGCCGGACCCCTGGTCCTCCAGGAGCCGCTCGAACCACAGGAAGTCCGGGACCTTGCCGTCGAAGTAGTTGTCGAACGGCATGGGCGTGCCATGGACGAGCGGGATCCCGGCTCCGGCCCGCTTGAAGGCGTTCCCGGTGACGGCCAGCGACCCCAGGGACATTCCGTGGAAGGCGTTGGTGAACGACACGATGGCCTCGCGCCCCTTCACCTTCCGCGCGAGCTTGAGCGCGGACTCCACGGCGTTGGTGCCGGTCGGGCCCGGGAACATGACCTTGTACGGCAGGTCACGGGGCCGCAGCACCAGGTCCTGGAAGGTCTGCAGGAAGGAACGCTTGGCGGTGGTCGACATGTCGAGCCCGTGCGTGACGCCGTCCCGCTCCAGGTAGTCGATCAACGCCCGTTTCAGGACGGGGTTGTTGTGGCCGTAGTTCAGCGAGCCCGCTCCGGCGAAGAAGTCCAGGTACTCATGACCGTCCTCGTCGTACATGCGGCTGCCGTGCGCACGGTCGAAGACGGTGGGCCAGCCGCGGCAGTAGCTGCGCACCTCGGACTCGAGTGTCTCGAAGACGCTGAGGTCGGGCTGGGTGATGGTCACGACGAATCGCTCCTCGTTGCGTGGGGGGAGTGCGTAGGGGTCGTCAGTGGGGTTGGTCATCGGTGCCGTCATCGGTGTCGGTCAGAGGGAGAGGGGACCGATGCGGTACAGGACTTCGGGGTCGTGCGGCCCGTCGGGGAACAGGCCCTCGTCGAACAGCACCTCGCGCTCCACGAGGGCGCCGTGCCGCTCGGCGAACGAGGTGAACAGGCGCTCGGAGCCGGTGTTGCCCGGTGTGATGGTGGTCTCGACGGCGGTGATCCGGTGCGCGGCACCGGTCCGCGCGACGAGCCCGTCGAGCAGGGCGCCGGCCAGCCCGCGCCCGCGGTACGCCTCGTCCACGGCCACCTGCCACACCAGCAGGGTGCGCGGGCGGTCCGGCCGTACGTAGGCGGTGACGAAGCCGACCGGCTCCCCGCGCCCGTCGCGGGCCACGGCCGAGGTGGCCGCGAAGTCGCGACACCACAGCAGATAGCTGTACGACGAGTTGAGGTCGAGGGCTTTCGAGTCCTTGGCAATCCGCCACAACGCGGCTCCGTCCGCGACCTGCGGACGGTCGATGTGCAGATCTGCTTGAGCGGCAGTCATGCGGATTGAATTTACCGAGGGAAATTCGAAATTGCATCGCCGGTGAGGGTTACGAACGACGGGGTCCTGTGTTATCGCGCGGGCGCGTACGGCCGCACGGAACGAGGGTGATAGTAGCCGTATTGTCCGGAAAATACGGTGCAAATCGACCGTGATGTGTAACGCGTCACAGGCATGTAACCCCCACGAGATCTGCCCGAATTCCACCGGTTGGCGTTCGCGAAATCTTTGCGTTTAGGTCGGGAAAAAGCGGGCAGAAGAATACGGGAAGCTGCACGGAAATGAATTCCGGAATTACGCCTGAAGTTAGGCTCGCAATTAGGTGCCGGTTGCGCCGTCGATTCGTTCCCGCAAGATGTCGGCGTGCCCGTTGTGCCGGGCGTACTCCTCGATCATATGAATGAGCACCCAGCGCAGACTGACCTCCAGCCCTGCCATGGGGCCGTCGGCAATCCGCCCGGTGTAGTCCAGCGAACGCCCGTCACACAGTTCCCGCCCGCGCGCGATCTCCCGGCGCCACACATCCAGCGCCTCGTCGAGCCCTCGCGCCGGGTCGAGCGCGTACCCGGTCTCCTCTTCGTACACCGGCGGCGTGTCGAGCCCGCCGACCACCCGCTGGAACCAGTTCCGCTCGACCTCGGCGAGGTGCTGCACCAACCCGAGCAGCGTGAGCGCCGACGGCTCCGCGGCCGGCAGCCGCACCTGCGCATCGTCCAACTCCGCACACTTCAGGGCCAACGTGGCCCGATGAAAGTCGAGCCAACTGTCGAGCATGGGCCGCTCGTCGCCGGTGAGGTGGGGGATGGGCCGGCCGTCGGGGAGAGTCTGGAAAGCCATGGGGCGAGCATGACACCCCAAGCCGTCCGCCGGGGCCTCATCATTCAGCCCGTCCGGCGTTTGAGGACGAGGGAAGCCCGCGGTTACCACCAGGTGTTCTCCACGGCCCGTCGAGCCGCGGCCAGGTCGACCGTCAGCCCCTTCTCCGCCAGCGCAGCGCCCAGCGCCGCCAGGCACCCCTGCACCACACCCACCGCCGCATCGACGCCGTAGTGATTGACCCGAATCATCTCCTTGGCCAGCGCACCCCCGCCCGCCGCCAGCGGCAACGCCGGGTCCGACGACAGCGCCCGCGCCACCAGCTCCGACGCGACCACCCCCGCCGGCGCCCTCAACGTCGTGGCGACCGGCGCCGCCTCCCCGGCCTCGTACACATAGGGTTCCAGCCCCCCGCCGAGAGCCACCGCCCCCGCCCGGGTCGCGCCCGCGGCCGCCGCGTGCCGGGCCATGACGGCATCGAGCCCCACCGCCTCGATCTGCTCGACGCACGCCTCCAGCGCCAGCATCTCCAACTGCGCCGGCGCATGCAGCAGCGCCTTCCGTCCGCCGTCGACCCACCGCTCCTTCCAGTCCAGAAGGGAGAGGTACGACCGTCGCGGTGCCCCCGGATTGGCGGCCATCCGCGCCCACGCCCGCTCGCTCACCGAAACCGCCGACACCCCTGCGGGCCCGCCCATCGCCTTCTGCGCCCCGATGACGCACAGATCCACACCCCACGCGTCCGGCAGCACCGGCTCGGCCCCGATGGAGGCGACGGCGTCCAGATAGAACAGCGCCCCCTGCTCCCGTACGGCCTCCCCGATCTCCGCGACCGGGTTGGTGTTTCCGGTCGCCGCCTCCGCATGCACCAGCGACACGAAGTCGATGTCAGGGCGCTCGGCGAACGCGGCCCGGATCTGCTCGGCGGTGACAGCCGTGTGGAAGGGCACGGCGAGGTCGATCACCGTCGCCCCGCAGTCCCGCAGCCAGTTCCCGAAGGTCTGCCCGTACGGACCCGTGATGACGTTCAGTGCGACGGTCCCCGGTCCGGCGGCGGCGCGAATCGCCCCCTCCAACGGCAGCAGCGCCTCGCCCTGCATGATCACGACGTCCTGCTCGGTGCCGAGCAACCGCGCCACCCGGTCCTCGATCGAGGCGAAGCGCGCGGCGCTCAGCGGGGGCAGGTCGAGGAAAGGGTGGGTCACGACGGTGCTCTCTTCGCTCACGAGTGGTCGGCTCAGTCGAGGGTATCCACCCCCAGTGACCCACTCGTGTCCCTGCCTTCACTTGCGACTTCTTAGGCCGGGCAGCCCCGCAACCATCGGTTTGATTTGAGAGACCCAAACATCTCCTTATAATCGGAACCCACAGTTCCCACACAGGAGGCCACCCGTGAAGATGTTCTCCGGGCGCCGGACCCGCATTCTGGCCGCCACCACCGCGACGGCCGGGCTGGTGCTCGTGGCCGCCTGTACTTCGACCGGCAGCGGCGGCAGCGGCAGCAAGACCGCCGCCGGCGGCGTCGAGCTGGTCAAGGCCGGACAGCTCACCACCTGCACCCACCTGCCGTATCCGCCCTTCCAGTCGGAGATCAACGGCAAGGTGCAGGGCTTCGACGTGTCGCTGATCGATCTCGTCGCCAAGAACCTGGGCGTGAAGCAGCAGATCCTCGACACGCCCTTCGAGAACTTCAAGACCGGCGCGTTCCTCAACTCCGGCGAGTGCGACGTCGCCGCGGCCGGCATGACCATCACCGCCGAGCGCAAGAAGAACGTCGACTTCTCGGACCCGTACTTCGACGCCACCCAGGCCCTCCTGGTCGACAAGAACAGCGGCATCACCTCGCTCGCCGACGCGAAGGCCAAGAAGGTCAAGCTCGGCGCCCAGGCGCAGACCACCGGCGAGGACTACGCGAAGAAGCAGGGCTTCGACCCGGTCTCCTTCGAGTCCTCCGACGCCGTCCTCAACGGCCTGCGCACCGGCCAGGTCAAGGCCGTCATCATCGACTACCCGGTCGTCCAGGGCTGGCTGAAGGACAAGGCCAACGCGAACGCCTACCAGGTCGCCGACAACCTCAACACCGGTGAGCAGTACGGCTTCACGGTGAAGAAGGGCAACACCAAGCTCCTCGCCGCCCTCAACAAGGCGATCAAGGACGCGAAGGCCGACGGCACGTACAAGAAGCTGTACGAGAAGTGGATCGGCCCGTACACCGCCTCCGCCGCCTCTCCGTCCCCCTCCGCGTCCTGACCCATGGCCGACACTGACGTACAACTCCAGCCCAGGAAAAAGGGCCTGACCCGCAGTCAGAAGCGCAGCCTGTCACGCGGCGCGCAGTACGTCGTCTTCGTCGCCGCCGTGATCGCTTTCGCGGTCTCGGCGGACTGGGGGCGGCTGAAGAACCAGTTCGCGCAGGGCAGCATCGCCAAGCAGATGTTCCCGGACGTCATCACGCTGGCGCTGAAGAACACCGTGCTGTACACGCTGTCCGGGTTCGTCGTCGGACTGGCGCTCGGCATGGTGATCGCGCTGATGCGGCTGTCGTCCGTGGGTCCCTACCGCTGGCTGGCCGGCATCTACATCGAGATCTTCCGCGGCCTGCCCGCCCTGCTGATCTTCATCTTCATCGGGGTCGCCGTCCCGCTGGCCTTCCCCGGCACGGAGATCGTCGGCGGCACGTACGGCAAGGTGGCCCTCGCGCTCGGCCTGGTCGCCGCCGCCTACATGGCCGAGACGATCCGCGCGGGCATCCAGGCGGTGCCCAAGGGCCAGATGGAGGCGGCCCGTTCGCTGGGCTTCTCACCGGCCCGCGCCATGATCTCGATCATCATCCCGCAGGCGTTCCGCATCATCCTCCCTCCACTCACCAACGAACTCGTCCTCCTCTTCAAGGACTCCTCCCTCGTCCTGTTCCTCGGCGTCACCCTGGAGGAGCGCGAACTGTCCAAGTACGGCCGTGACCTCGCCAGCCAGACCGCCAACTCCACGCCGATCCTGGTCGCCGGCCTGTGCTATCTGCTGGTCACGATCCCGCTCGGCTTCGTCGTACGCCGCATGGAGGCGAAGGCCCAGGAGGCCGTCAAATGAGCGAGAAGCCGCTGACCGGGCGCCCGGAAATCGAAGTGCGCGGCCTGCACAAGTCCTTCGGCGACAACGAGGTGCTGCGCGGCATCGACCTGGAGATCAACCAGGGCGAGGTCGTGTGCGTCATCGGCCCGTCCGGCTCGGGCAAGTCGACGCTCCTGCGCTGCGTGAACCTTCTCGAAGAACCGACCAAGGGCCAGGTCTTCGTCGGCGGCACCGAACTCACCGATCCCGACGTCGACATCGACGCCGTTCGCCGCCGTATCGGCATGGTCTTCCAGCAGTTCAACCTCTTTCCGCACCTCACGGTGACCGAGAACCTGACGCTGCCGCAGCGCCGGGTGCTCAGGCGTGACAAGGCGGCGGCCGCAAAGGTGGCCGCCGAGAACCTGGAGCGGGTGGGCCTGTCGGAGAAGGCGGACGCCTACCCCGCCTCCCTCTCCGGCGGCCAGCAGCAGCGCGTGGCGATCGCGCGCTCGCTGTCGATGGGCCCGGAAGTGATGCTCTTCGACGAGCCGACGTCGGCGCTGGACCCGGAGCTGGTGGGGGACGTACTGGCCGTGATGCGCATGCTGGCTCGGGACGGCATGACGATGATGGTCGTCACTCACGAGATGACGTTCGCCCGCGAGGTCGCCGACCGGGTCGTCTTCATGGACGGCGGCGTGATCGTCGAGGACGGCGCACCGGCCCAGGTCATCGGCAACCCCTCCCACGACCGCACCCGCCACTTCCTCTCCCGCCTCCTCGACCCCGCGATGGCCGAGGTGGAGGAGGAGACGTCGGACCAGGTGGGCGAGAAGGACTGAAGAGGACATACGCACCTCTGTCGCCCAGCTCGCCGGTACCGTCATCATTCGGGGCATGACGACTCTCGACGACCCGGCAGCCTTCGGCGCCGGGACCATACTGCCCCTGCTGCCGGAGGACTGGGAGCGCTGCCTGGCCGTGGCGGCGCACCCGGACGACATCGAGTACGGGACGGCGTCGGCCGTGGCCCGCTGGACGACGCAGGGCAAGCACGTCACGTACCTGCTGGTCACGCGCGGCGAGGCGGGTATCGACGGACTGCACCCGGATCAGGCGGGCCCGCTGCGCGAGGCCGAGGAGCGGGCCGGGGCGCGTGAAGTGGGCGTGGACGCGGTCGAGTTCCTCGACCACCGCGACGGGACCGTCGAGTACGGGCCGGCGCTGCGCCTCGACATCGTGCGGGCGATCCGCAGGCACCGTCCGCAGGTCGTCGTGACGGGCGCGTACACGGTGCGCATGGTCGCCGGAGTGGTCAACCAGGCCGACCATCGCGTGGTCGGACTCGCCGCCCTCGACGCGGCCCGGGACGCCGGCAACCGGTGGATCTTCCCGGAACTCGCCGACGAGGGCCTGAAACCCTGGGGCGGGGTGCGCTTCGTGTGCGTCGCCGGTACCGATCGCCCCACCCACGGCGTGGACGTGTCCGGCGAGCCGCTGGAACGGGGCATCGCATCCCTTGCCGCCCACGCCGAATACACCAAGGGCCTCGGGGCGCAGAGCTTCGACCCCCGCGCCTTCCTCACCTGGGCGGCCCGCCGGGGCGGCCCCGCGCTCGGCGTCGAGGCGGCGGTCCTCTTCGACGTGCACCAGCTCGCCTTCGAGGGACCACCACCCTGGGAACAGTGACCTTCCGCGCCGCTGACTAAGGTGCGGTCCATGAGCGATCGCACGGTGCTGCACGTGAAGGGCCGGGTCCTGGTTGGGCCCGACGACGTCCGGGACGAGCTGTGGGTCGTCGGCGGCAGGGTCTCGTACGACCGTCCCGCCGGCGCCCACGACATCCGTACCGTCGAGGGCTGGACCCTCCCCGGCCTGGTCGACGCCCACTGCCACGTCGGCCTCGGCCCGCACGGCCCGGTCGACCAGGACGTGGCGGAGAAACAGGCCCTCACCGACCGCGACGCCGGCACCCTCCTCATCCGCGACGCCGGCTCCCCCTCCGACACCCGCTGGGTCGACGACCGCGAGGACCTCCCGAAGATCATCCGAGCGGGACGCCACATCGCCCGCACCCGCCGCTACATGCGCGGCTACGCGCACGAGATCGAACCGGAGGACCTGGTCGCCTACGTCGCCCAGGAGGCCCGCCGCGGCGACGGCTGGGTGAAGCTGGTCGGCGACTGGATCGACCGCGACCTCGGCGACCTGGCCCCCAGCTGGCCGCGCGACGCGGTCGAGGCCGCCATCGCCGAGGCCCACCGCCTGGGCGCCCGCGTCACCGCGCACTGCTTCGCCGAGAACTCACTGAAGGACCTGGTCGAGGCCGGCATCGACTGCATCGAGCACGCCACGGGCCTGACCGACGACCTGATCCCGCTCTTCGCCTCGCGCGGCGTCGCGATCGTCCCGACCCTCGTCAATATCGCGACCTTCCCGCAGCTCGCCAACGGCGGCGAGGCCAGGTTCCCGCAGTGGTCGGCCCATATGCGCCGCCTCCACGAACGCCGCTACGACACCGTGCGGGGCGCCTACGACGCCGGCATCCCGGTCTACGTCGGCACCGACGCCGGCGGCCACCTCGCCCACGGCCTGGTGGCGGGCGAGGTGGCGGAGCTGGTCACCGCCGGTATCCCGCCCGTCGAGGCGTTGTCGGCGACGACCTGGGGCGCGCGGAAGTGGCTCGGCCGGCCCGGACTGGAAGAGGGGGCGCCGGCCGACCTCGTGGTGTACGAGGGCGATCCACGGGCCGACGTACGTGTACTCGCGGCCCCTCGGCGGGTAGTGGTCAACGGGAACATCGTCGGTTAGGCGATGCGGCAGTGAAAGAGTGGAACGCCTGTGCCCGGTGATTCGAAAACGTTCACGGGGAACACACGATGGGGTGAAGTGGCGACGGAACGCCTTCAGTTCACTCCTGGTGCGTAATTCTTGACGGGTCCCGAGCAAGAATCCTCTGAGGGGTCCCCACCTTGAACGGCAAGAACTTCCGCATGCCCGCACGCCGTCTCGCCACCGTCGCGACGGCCACGGCCCTCGCCGCCGGTCCTGCGGTGCTGGCCGGCGCGGGCTCCGCGCACGCGACCGGCGACCAGGGCCGCGCGAGCGCCGTCGTCCTGCGCACCGGGCTCGATGTGTCCCTGCTCAACAAGACCGTGAACGTCCCCCTCGCGGTCTCGCTCAACCAGGTCGAGGCGCCCCGGAGCGCCGAGAAGACGGCGCTGACCGCCAAGCTGGACGGCGTGAACGGTGGCAAGGCCTTCAGCGTGCTGGACGCGAAGGCGGCGTCCGCCACGGCGAGCGTCACCTCCGCCCGGGCCGAGGGCCGCACCAACCTCGCCCACGCCTCCGTCCACGTCCCCGGGCTGCCGCTGCTGTCCCTCATCGAGCTCGAGCAGGTCACCTCGAAGGCGGTCTGCGAGGCCGGGAAGAAGCCCGTCGCCGCCTCGAACCTGGGCGGCTCGGTGACCGTCCTGGGCAAGAAGGTCACACTGACGACCGGCGGCACCACGGACGTCAAGGCGCCCGGCATCGGCGAGGTGCGCCTCGACCTGTCGAAGACGGAGACCACCTCGCGTACGGCGGCCGCCACCGCCCTTGAACTCAAGGTCTCCGTCAACCCGTTGAAGCTGAACGTGGCCGAGGTCGAGGGCACCCTCACCCTGGCGAAGGCGACCTGCGAGACCCCGGCAGCGGCCGCGCAGCAGTCGGCGACGCCCAGCACGGACCCCGCGGGCGGCTCCGACGGCTCCAACGGCTCGAGCGGCACCAAGGCGCAGGGCGAGGAGGCAGGGCTCGCCCGGACCGGCGGCAGCTCCATGACGCCGTACATCGCGGGCGGGGCGATCGCCCTGGTCGTGGCGGGCGGCGGAGCGGTGGCGCTGGCGCGGCGCGGCCGAAGCTGAGCGCTCCGCTGGGTGTGCGGCTCTGGGCGTCTTTTGTCTGCGGGGCCGTCGTGGCTGGTCGCGCAGTTCCCCGCGCCCCTTAAGGGGCGCGGGCCCCGCTCAGCACGCCCCGCACACCCCGCCCGCGGCCGTCAGCGACGCGATGACGCCAGTGTCAGTGCGCGGTCCAGGGCCTGTAGGAAGGAGTTGACCGTCGCTCGGTCCCGCACCGCCAGGCGTAGCCACTCCTCGCCCAGGCCCGGGAACGTGTCCCCGCGCCGGACCGCGAACCCCAGATCCCGTAGATGCCCGCGCACGGCTGCCGCCCGAGGCAGTCGTACGAGGACGAAGGGACCCTCGGCGGGCTCCGCCAGCCGCAGTCCGTCCGAGGCGAACTCGCTCAGTCCGGCGACGAGATGGGCCCGGTCGGCGGCGATGCGGTGCGCCGCGTGTGCCGCCTCCGCCAGGGCCTGCGGCCCCATGCAGGCCTCGGCGGCGGTCAGCGCGGGCGTGGACACCGGCCACAGGGGCTGGGCGCGCTCCAGGTCGGCGATCGTCTCGGGGGCGGCGAGGACGTAGCCGATCCGGAGTCCGGCCAGCCCCCAGGTCTTGGTCAGGCTGCGCAGGACGACGAGCCCGGGCACGTCCGTCCGTCCGGCCAGTGCCTCCCGCTCGCCGGGAACCGCGTCCATGAACGCCTCGTCGACGACCAAGGTCCGCCCGGGGCGGGCGAGTTGGGCAATGGTCGCGGCGGGGTGGAGGACGGAGGTCGGGTTCGTCGGGTTGCCGATCACCACCAGGTCCGCGTCCTCGGGGACCGCCGCCGGGTCCAGCCGGAAGCCGTCCTCCTCCCGCAGCAGCACCCGGTCCACCGTGTGACCCGCGTCCCGCAGCGCCGCCTCCGGCTCCGTGAACTGCGGGTGGACGACGACCGGTTGACGTACCTTCAGGGCGCGGGCGAGCAGGACGAACGCCTCGGCGGCGCCCGCCGTCAGCAGCACCCGCTCCACCGGGAGCCCGTGCCGCGCCGCCACCGCCGCCCGTGCGGCCCGTCCGTCCGGATAGGCCGCGAGGGAACCGAGCGAACCTGCGATGCGCTCGCGCAGCCAGGCCGGCGGTGTGTCCGCGCGGACGTTCACCGCCAGGTCGACGAGCGCGGAGCCGTCGTCTCGTACCTCGGCGTCACCGTGGTGACGGAGATCGTGCTCAGTGCGCATGGGCGTGTCCGCCGTGGTGGTGTCCGTGGTGGTGATGGTGACCGTCGTCGTCCGGGTGGAAGTGCGGCTGCTGCGGCAGGCCGACCTTGTCCTCGAACCCGGGCAGCGCGATGCGGTACACACACGAGTCGCAGTTCATCCGCAGGTCGCCCTTGACGGCCTCCTGGTACCGCTCCATCACCAGATCGAGCAGCTCCGGCTCCGGGCCGATGACGTCCGCGGAGCGCACCTCGGTCTCCGGGTGCGCGGCCGCCCAGCCCTCGGTCTGCTGCCGTACCCGGTCCGGCAGGATGCCGGTGAACAGGAAGTACGGCAGGACCACGATCCGCTTCGCGCCCAGCCTGGCGCACCGGTCGAGCCCGCTCGGCACGTCCGGTGCCGCCAGCGACACGAACGCCGTCTCCACGCCCGCGTACCCGCGCCCCTCCCACAGCAGCCGCGCCGCCTTGTGCACCTCGGCGTTGGCGTCGGGATCCGTCGACCCGCGTCCGACCAGCAGCACGGTCACGTCGGCCCGGTCCTCCGGCGTCCGCGCGGCCTTGCCGAGCGCCTCGTCCAGCCGCCGCTCCAGGACCGACAGCAGCGAGGGGTGCGGGCCCAGCGGACGCCCGTACGTGTACGAGATCCCCGGGTGGCGCTCCTTCTCGCGGGACAGCGCCGCCGGGATGTCCCCCTTGGCGTGCCCGGCGGAGACCAGCATCAGCGGTACGGCGGCGAAACGCCGTACCCCCTGCTCCACCAGTTCGGCGACGGCCTCGCCGAGCGGCGGCGGCGACAGCTCGATGAAGCCGCCCGCGACGGGCAGATCGGGGTGGCGGTCCCCCAGCTGCCGTACGAAGTCGCGGAACGCCTCGGCCCCGGCGTCGTCCCGGGTGCCGTGACCGGCGATGAGCAGGGCGGGCGGCGGGGTGGTCACGATTTCTCCTCGGAGTACGAAGTGGGGTGGTACAGCAGGGCGTTGAGCGCGGCGGAGGCGACCGCCGACCCGCCCTTCTCGGACACGTTGCTCACCGCGGGCAGTCCGCTCTCGCGCAACGCGGCCTTCGACTCGACCGCGCCGACGAAGCCGACGGGCAGGCCGATGACCAGTGCGGGGGAGGCGTCCAGGGTCAGCAGCTCCTCCAGCGCGGTCGGCGCGTTGCCGATCACCCAGAGGGCTCCCGGGCCGACCTGCTCGTAGGCGAGCCGTATCGCGTGCGCCGAACGGGTCAGTCCGGGACCGGACTCGGCGTCCCTGAGCCGGCACACCGTCTCGCGCCGGGTGATCCCGGCCGCGACCATCTCCACGTCCACGACGACGGGCGCCCCGCCGTGCAGGGCGGCATACGCCTTTTCGAGGGCGCCCTCGTCCATGACGAGATCGGTCGCGTAGTCGAGGTCGGCGGCGGAGTGGACGACCCGCTCCACCACCGCACGCGTCAGCGGCGGGAAGTGCGAGGTGTCCAGACGGGCACGCAGCCGCCGGTAGGACTCCTCCTCGATCGGATGGACCACACGGGCCGCACGGTTCACTGAGTGCCCTCCTGCCAGCGGTAGCCGCGCGGCGTCACCATGCGCCCCGCGATCTCACGGGTCGCCGTGTTGCCCACGGTCACGACCGTCATCATGTCGACCGTCGCCGGGTCGAGCGAGGCCAGGTCGGTCACCCGGCTGGACTCGTCCGGCCGCGACGCGTTCCGCACGACACCGACCGGTGTCGTCGGCTCGCGGTGCCCGGCGAGGATCGCGAGTGCCTTCGGCAGCTGCCAGTCCCGGCCCCGGGAACGGGGGTTGTAGAAGGTGACCACGATGTCCGCCTCGGCCGCCGCGCGCACCCGACGCTCGATGACCTCCCACGGTGTGTGCAAGTCGGAGAGGCTGATGGACACATGGTCGTGCCCGAGCGGCGCGCCCAGGATCGCCCCGGCCGCGAGCGCCGCGGTGACGCCCGGTACGCCGGTCACGTCGATGTCGTCGGAGGCCTCGGCGAGCGCGGGGGAGGCCATGGCGTACACGCCTGCGTCGCCGCTGCCGATCAGCGCGACGGCCTGCCCCTTGCGGGCCTCGGCGACCGCGGTCCGCGCCCGCTCCTCCTCGGCGCCGAGCCCCGACTCCAGGATCCGGGTGCCGGGCCGCAGCAGGTCGCGGATCTGGTCGACGTACTGGTCGAGCCCGACGAGCACGGAGGCGCGCCGCAGTTCGGCCGTGGCACGCGGGGTGAGCAGATCGCGGGCGCCGGGACCGAGCCCGACCACCGCGAGCCGCCCGCGCCCCGGACGCCGTACGACGGCACAGGTCGCCATCGAGGCGTGCCCGTCGGCCCGTGCCGACTTCCGCTTGGGGACGAGGAGTTCACCGCCGCGGGCGAGCGCGGAGGCCTCGGCGACGGACGGAGTGCCCACGGCGGTGAGGGGTGCCTCGGAGGGGTTGGGCACGTCGACCTTCGCCAACTCCTCGGCGGAGTACGTCACCACGGGCACCCCGAGCCGCGCAGCCGCCTCGACGATGCCGGGCTCGTCGCGCTTGGCGTCGACGGTGGCGAGCTCGGCGACGCTACGGGGAGAAAGTCCCGCATCCCGCAACGCGTCCTCGACCAGCCCGAGCACCTCGTCGACCGGGGCGCCCTTGGACGCGCCCACGCCGATGACGAGCGTCGGCGGGCGCAACAGCACCTCGCCGTCGCCGGGTTCGACCGCGCGGTCCGTCAGCCGGACGGTCCGCGTGCCCTCCGCTGCGAACGGCAGCGGCGGCAGCGGCCACGCCACCTCCGCGTCCAGCGCGACCGGCTCGCCGTCCAGCAGGGCCCGTGTCACGCCGGCGACATCGCCCTCCACGGGGAGACCGAGGGTGTCCAGACCGGGGATGCCGACGGCGTCCGTCGCCGTGGTCACCACGGGCTCGGCACCCAGCAACTCACCCACCCGCTCGGCGAGTTCATTGGCACCGCCTCCGTGCCCGCCCACCAGCGACACGGCGAACCGCCCGCCCTCGTCGACGCACACCACACCCGGGTCGGACGCCTTGTCGCCCAACAGCGGCGCCACGAGCCGTACGACAGCGCCGGTCGCCAGGAAACACACGAGCTGCTCGCACTCCGCGAACGCGGCCCGTACGGCGTCCCCCACAGGACCCTCGTACACGCGCGTGCGGTCCGGCCACGCCGCGGCCAGCCGGTCGCGCGCCGCCGCCCCCGCCGCGGTGGCGGAAATGAGGCCGATCACAGGGCAACTCCTTCGTGAGACACGGGGGTTCTGGTCCCCCACAGCAGGAATACGGGATTCGTCGCCGCGAGGCGGGTGACGTCCCCTGGCAGCGGTGCGAGCCGCGAGGACTGCAACAGCACTCCGTCGCAGTCGAACCCGGCACCGGTGAGCGCGGTGCGCACCGCGGGCACCCGGTCCAGCGCGGCCATGGCGACCACGACCGTCCGCCGGGCCCGCCGCGCGCAGGCACCGACGATCCCGGGCAGCTCGCGCCCCCCGCCGCCGACGAACACGGCGTCGGGATCGTCGAGTTCGGACAGCGCCTCGGGCGCCGCCCCGTGCACGACGTGGACGTCGACACCGTGCGCTTCGACATTCGCACGGATCCGCTCCACCCCGTCCGGGGCCTTCTCGACCGCGCTGACGGCGGCGCCCAGCCGCGCGCACTCCACGGCCACGGAACCCGAGCCGGAGCCGACGTCCCAGACCAGGTCGCCGGGGCGCGGCCCGAGCCGGGCCAGCGCAAGGGCCCGTACCTCGAACTTGGTGATCATCGAGTCGCGGTGGGCGAACTCGCCCTCGTCCAGCGCCCATTCGGAGGGCCGTGCCGCTGCCGCTCCCGCGAGCGTCCGTACGGGACCCAGCGTCCGCGTCTCGTCCAGGCACAGGACGACACTCACGGCCGTACCCCAGTCGCGGCCCGCGGCCTCGGCGGGGGAGACCCGCTCCAGGCGCTCCTCCGCGGAGCCCAGCGCGGAGGCGACGACCAGGACCCGCCCGGGCGCGGTGCGGGCGAGCGCGGCGCCGAGTTCCGCCGGACCCGCGCCGGGCCCGGTCAGCACGGCGGCCTTCGGGTGCGCCCGGCAGACATTGACGGCGGTCCGCGGATCCCGCCCGTGCGCGCTGACGACGACCGCGTCGTCCCAGGTCAGCCCGAGCCGGGCAAAGGCGGTGGCGACGGAGGAGACACCGGGCCGTACGTCGAGCCGCTCCGCACCGAACCGCTCGGCCAGAGCCCGCACGATCCCGAAGAACCCGGGGTCGCCCGAGGCCAGCACGACCACGTGCGCCTCTTTGGCGACGTACTCCTCCATGGCGTCCAGGGCGGGCGCCAGCGGCCCGAGCACGATCCGCTCGGCGGTCTCGGGCAGCCCTACGGCGTCCAGGTGCCGTCGCCCGCCCACGACGAGCTCGGCCCCCGCCACCGCTTCGAGGGGAACGGGCGCGCCCGTCCCCGTACCGACGACCGTGATCACGTACTGGCACCCCGCGCGCGCAGGGCCCTGCGGGCCTCCGGGTCGGCCTTGCGGTAGCCGTGGAAGTGGCCGGGGTGGTACAGGTGCGAGCGGGTGCCCTCGGCGTCCAGTGCCGGGCCGACCAGGAAGAGGGTGTGCTTCCAGAGCTTGTGCTCCTTGACCGTCTCCTCCAGCGTGGCGATCGTGCACCGCACGACCAGCTCCTCCGGCCAGGTCGCCTGGTAGGCGACCACGACGGGGGTCGAAGTCGGATAGCCGCCTTCGAGCAGCTCGCGCACCAGCTGTCCGCTGCGGGCGGCGGACAGGAAGATCGCCATGGTGGTGCCGTGCTTGGCGAACTCCCGTACCTCCTCACCGGGCGGCATCGGCGTCTTGCCGCCGCCGAGCCGGGTCAGGACGACGGACTGCGCGACCTCCGGGATGGTCAACTCGCGCTGCGCAAGCGCCGCGACGGCGGAGAACGCGGACACGCCGGGCACGACCTCCGTCTCTATGCCGATCCGCGCACACCGGTCGAGCTGCTCCTGGGTACCGCCCCACAGGGCGGGATCGCCGGAGTGGATACGAGCGACGCGCAGTCCGTCCGCCCGGGCCCGCTCGTAGACGGCGACGACGTCCTCCAGCGACATCGTCGCCGAGTCGAGGATCTCCGCGTCCTCGCGCGCATGCTCGAGGACCTCCGCCTGCACCAGGCTCGCGGCCCAGATCACGACGTCGGCCTCGGCGATGGCGCGCGCGGCACGGAACGTCAACAGGTCGGCGGCGCCGGGGCCGGCACCGACGAAGGTCACCTTGCCGGTGGGGGCATCGGCCATGGGTTCGGTCCTCTCTAGCAAAGCTCTGGGTCTGGCTCTGGGCTTACGAGTCGTGTGGATGTTGCCGTCGGACGTGCGTGAACGGGGGCTGATCGGATAGCAAGGGCGTATGGCGGTCTTCGTCGCGCTCGGCGCGTTCCTGATGACGCTGGCCGGCGGCTGGACGGCACAGCGTGTGACCGACCGCCGCCATCTGGTCCTGGGCCTGGCCGGCGGACTGATGCTGGGTGTCGTCGGCCTGGACCTGCTGCCGGAGGCGCTCAAGGCGGCGGGCGAAGAGGTCTTCGGCGTACCGGCGGCCCTGCTCCTGTTCGTGACGGGATTCCTGCTGGCCCATCTGGTGGAACGCCTGCTGGCCGCCCGCCAGGCCGCGCACGGCGGGGAGGAGAGCAACGGCCGCGCGCCCGAGGTGGGCCTGACGGCGGCCGCGGCCATGGTCGGTCACAGCTTCATGGACGGCGTCGCGATCGGCGCGGCCTTCCAGGTCGGCGGCGGCATGGGCGCGGCGGTCGCGCTGGCCGTCGTCGCCCACGACTTCGCGGACGGCTTCAACACGTACACGATCACGAGCCTGTACGGAAACGCCCGCCGCAAGGCCCTGGCCATGCTGTTCGCGGACGCGGTGGCCCCGGTGGCCGGTGCGGCCTCGACGGCCTTCGTCACCATCCCGGAGGGACTGCTCGGCGGCTACCTCGGCCTCTTCGGCGGCGTACTCCTCTACCTCGCCGCCGCCGAGATCCTCCCCGAGGCGCACCACGAACACCCCGCCCGCTCGACCCTGCTGTGCACGGTGGCGGGAGCGGCGTTCATCTGGCTGGTGGTGGGCCTGGCCGGGTGATCCGGCGCGGGTCACAGCTTGCCGCCCCGCCCGCCGTCGCGCGGCGCGGGCGCGATGAGCGTGGAGAGGTAGGGGAGAGGCCCGCCGTCGAGCTCGGACGCCGGCCGGATGAACTCCGACTCCAGCCCGAGCGCGGACCCCCACACGGCATCGTCGATCCGCCCGGTCTCGCGCAACGCCTCGGCGACCTCGCCGGCCTGCCGCCCGAACTTGTAGGCGACGACGGTGCCGGGCCCGCCGAGGGCGTCCTTGAGCACGGCGGCCCCGGCGGTGACGGGCACGAGGGTGAGCGGCTCGGTGCCTTCGGTGAGCACGGCACCCGACCGCGCCGCGAGATCCTGCATGGCGGTGATCCCGGGCACGGTCTCCACCACCGTCCCCGGCACCAGCTCGGCGATGGTCTGCGCGAGATAGGTGAACGTGGAGTACACGTTGGGGTCGCCGATGGTCGCGAAGGCGACGCTGCCATGGTCGTTGAGGAGCTGCGCAACCCGCTCCCCGGCCGCGTCCCAGGCAGCTTCCCGCCGCCCGCGGTCGCTCCGCTCGTTGAGCGCGAACACGACCCGGACGACCTTCTCCGCGGGCACGTAGTGCAGGACGGTGGCCTCCGCCCGCCCCCGCTCGCCGCCATCCTTTCCATCAGACGCAGCCATCACGGGCACGACGACGACATCGGCGGCCCGCAGCGCATTGACCCCCTTGACGGTGACCAACTCCGGATCGCCGGGCCCGACCCCGACGCCGATCAACCTGCTGCTGCTCATGACGTCCGGCACCTCTCCACGAACCGACGGGCGACACCGGGCTCGGACGCCCAGTGCGTGTGCAGATAACTCGCGTGCACACCTTGTTGTACGAAACCTTCGACCCGCCGCGCAGGGGCGCGCACACCCCAGGCCGGAGCCGCCCCCGCCCCCGGCTCGACGACCGTCCGATGAAACTCGTGCCCCCGCATCCGAGTCCCGGCGCCGGCGAGCACGCTGTCGCTGACGGCCACGGCGTCCCGATATCCGAGAGTGAGCCGCTCGCTCATCCGCGCACTCGCATCGAGCACCCCGCACATGGGCTGCCCGTCGAGCTCCCGGCACAGATACAGCAGCCCTGCGCACTCGGCGGCAACGGGAGCACCGCTCTCCGCGAGGGCGGTGACGGCCTTCCGCAGCGATTCGTTGGCGGACAACTCGGTGGCATACACTTCGGGGAACCCGCCCCCGATGACCAACCCCCGTGTCCCATCGGGCAGTTGCTCGTCCCGGAGCGGATCGAAGGACACGACTTCAGCACCGGCGGCAGCGAGCAGTTCGGCATGCTCGGCATAGGAAAACGTGAACGCTTCCCCACCGGCAACGGCAACCCTCAGCCCGTCCGGCGTTCGGTCTTTCAGCCCGTCCGGCGTTTGAGGACGAGGCCGTTCAGGCCGAAGCGGGGGTCTGGGGGCGGCAGCCCCCAGGGTCGGGACGGGAAGGGGCGGCGGGGGCGAGGAAGCAAGCGCCTCAGCCGCATTCCAAGCCGCACACGACAACGCACCAGCACTCCGCGCCAGCCCGACCAACGCCTCGAGATCGCACCCGGCGGCAACCTGCGCCGCCATGGCCGCAACCGCCTCCACAGCGGCAGCGCCCCGCTCGGCAACCGGTACCAGCCCCAAGTGCCGTGACGGAGTGTCCACTTGAGCCACCCGCCGCAGCACCCCCAACACAGGCACCCCAGCGGACTCCAACGCCTCCCGCAACAACTCCTCATGCCGATCCGAGGCGACCTTGTTCAGAATCACGCCCCCGACCCGAACCTCCGGATCCCAGGACGCAAACCCATGCACCAGCGCCGCCACGGACCGAGACTGCGACGAAGCGTCGACAACCAGCACCACCGGCGCCCGCAACAGCTTCGCCACATGAGCGGTGGACGCCAGCTCACCCTCCCCCGCGGCCCCGTCGAACATCCCCATCACACCCTCGACCACGGCGAGGTCACACCCACGAGCCCCGTGCAGGAACAACGGCCCGACCAATTCGGGCCCGCACAGGTACGCGTCGAGGTTCCGCCCCACCCGCCCGGTGGCGAGCGCGTGATACCCGGGATCGATGTAGTCCGGCCCGACCTTGTGCGGGGACACGGCAAGCCCCCGCGCGGCGAACGCGGCCATCAACCCCGTGGCAACGGTGGTCTTGCCGCTGCCCGAGGAGGGCGCGGCAATGACCAGCCGAGGGACGGACACGGACGAGGACATCACCACTCGATACCCCGCTGCCCCTTCTGCCCCGCGTCCATCGGATGCTTGACCTTGGACATGTCGGTGACGAGATCGGCGAAGTCGACGAGCTTCTCGGGCGCGTTCCGCCCGGTGATCACGACATGCTGGGTCCCCGGCCGATTCCGCAGCACATCCACGACCTCGTCGGTGTCCACCCACCCCCAGTGCATCGGGTACGCGAACTCGTCGAGCACATACAGCTTGTACGTCTCCGCGGTCAGGTCCCGCTTGACCTGCTCCCAGCCCTCCCGGGCCTTCTCCTCGTTGTCCATCTGCTGATCCCGCTGAACCCAGGACCAGCCCTCGCCCATCTTGTGCCAGTCGACGGTCCCGCCCTCGCCGGAGGCGCCGAGCACCCGCAGCGCGTTCTCCTCGCCGACCTTCCACTTGGCCGACTTGACGAACTGGAACACCCCGATCGGCCACCCCTGGTTCCAGGCCCGCAGCGCAAGCCCGAAGGCGGCGGTGGACTTGCCCTTCCCGATGCCCGTGTGCACGACGACAAGCGGCCGGTTACGACGCTGACGGGTCGTCAGCCCGTCGTCCGGCACCACACTCGGCTGCCCCTGCGGCATTACGCGGCCCTCCTCTTCGCCCCACCCTGTACATCCCTGACCAGCCCGGCGATCGAGTCCGCCCGCAACTCGTCGAGCGTCACCGCCGTCCCCCCGAGCTCACCCGCAAGCTGCCCGGCGAGCCCCAGCCGCACCGGCCCCGACTCGCAGTCGACGACCACCGAGGCGACCCCCTCGGCCGCGAATAGCCGAGCCGCCCGCCCGGCCAGCGCAACCGGCTCGGGGCCGCCCGTGGCCCGCCCGTCGGTCACCACGACCATCAGCGCCCGCCGCGCCGGATCCCGCAACCGCTCCACCCGCAGCACGTCGTGCGCGCGCAGCAGCCCGGCCGCAAGCGGCGTACGCCCACCCGTCGGCAACGACTCCAGCCGCACCGCCGCCGCATCCACGGACGAGGTCGGCGGCAGCGCGACCTCGGCCGCCGTCCCACGAAATGTCACGAGCCCCACCTTGTCCCGCCGCTGATACGCATCCAGCAGCAGCGACAGCACGGCCCCCTTCACGGCACTCATCCGCTGCCGGGCCGCCATCGACCCGGAGGCGTCGACCACGAACAGCACGAGGTTCCCCTCGCGCCCCTCCCGGGTGGCCTGCCGCAGATCGTCCCGCCGCACGACCAGCCCGCGCCCGGACCGCCCTCGCGCCCGCTGATGCGGCGCCGCGGCCTGCACGGTCGCCGCCAGGTGCAGTTTCGTCAGGGCGCCCTGGGGCCGCCGCGCCCCGGTGGTCCGACCGTGCTCGGTGCGCGCCCGCGAACGCCGCCCGGCGGCCCCCTCGCCGATCCCGGGCACGCTCAGCACCTTCGTACGGAACGGCTCGGCCGCCCGTACGGCGGACTGCTCGGCAGCCCCCGAGGCCTGTGGCTCCCCGCCCTCCCCGGCCTCCGGTCGCGCACCGGTGTCACCGCCCTGCGGACCCTCCGGCCCGGAGGGCGGCTGCCCGCCACCCCCGCCGGGCCCGTCCGGCCCCGGATCGTCGTCCTCCGGCTCCCCGAACTGCTCCAGCGTCTCGTCGAGCTTGTCCTCGTCGAGTCCCGGGGCGTCAAAGGGGTTGCGCCGCCGCCGGTGCGGCAGCGCGAGCAGTGCCGCCTGCCGTACGTCCTCGGCGAGCACATCGGTCCGCCCGGACCAGGCCGCGAGCGCCGTGGCCGTCCGGGCCATCACGATGTCGGCGCGCATGCCGTCCACCTCGAAGGCGGCACAGGTCGCCGCGATCTGCCGCAGCGCCCCGTCCCCGAGCCGCACCGACGGCAACAACTCCCGTGCGGCGACGATCCGTTGACGTACGGCCGTCTCCTCGTCCGCCCAACGCGCCGTGAAACCGGCCGGATCGTCGTCGTAGGCGAGCCGCCGGCGTACGACCTCGACCCGCTGGTCCGGCTCCCGCGAGGCCGCGACCTCGACGGTCAGCCCGAACCGGTCGAGCAGCTGCGGCCGCAGCTCGCCCTCTTCGGGGTTCATCGTCCCTACGAGGAGGAAGCGGGCGGCGTGCCGCACGGACACGCCCTCGCGCTCGACGTACGAGGCACCCATCGCGGCGGCGTCCAGCAACAGGTCGACGAGGTGGTCGTGAAGAAGATTCACCTCGTCCACGTACAGGATTCCGCGGTGCGCGTCCGCGAGGAGACCCGGCTCGAAGGCCTTCACGCCCTCCGCCAGCGCCCGCTCGATGTCCAGGGCACCGACGAGCCGGTCCTCGGAGGCGCCGACCGGCAACTCGACCATACGGGCGGGGCGTTGAGCGCCGGGCCCGACCTCGTGGGGTCCGTCCGGGCAGGACGGGTCCGGTGCCGCGGGGTCGCAGGAGAAACGGCAGCCCGGGACGACGGCCACCTCGGGCAGCAGCGCCGAAAGGGCGCGCACCGCCGTCGACTTGGCGGTGCCCTTCTCGCCGCGCACCAGCACACCGCCGACCGCCGGGGAGACGGCGTTCAGCAGCAGTGCGAGCCGCAGGTCGTCCTGGCCGACGACGGCCGTAAAGGGGAAGGGGGTGGTCACTGGTCGCCCTCCAAGTCGCCTTCCAGCTCCAGGTACGTGTCGCGCAGCTGCTCCAGCGTCTCCGCGTCCGGTTCGGCCCACAGCCCGCGGTCGGCGGCCTCGAGCAGCCGCTCGGTGATGCCGCGCAGCGCCCATGGGTTGGACTGCTTCATGAACTCCCGGTTCTCCGGGGCGAAGACGTACTCGGCGCTGAGCTTCTCGTACATCCAGTCGTCCACGACCCCGGCCGTGGCGTCGTACCCGAAGAGATAGTCCACGGTCGCCGCCATCTCGAAGGCACCCTTGTAGCCGTGCCGTCGCATGGCCGCCATCCAGCGCGGGTTGACCACACGGGCCCGGAAGACGCGGTGCGTCTCCTCGCCGAGTGTCCGCGTCTTCACCTGATCGGGGGTGGCGGAGTCACCGACGTACGCCTCGGGGCTCTCGCCCGTCAGATGCCGCACCATGGCGACCATGCCGCCGTGGTACTGGAAGTAGTCGTCGGCGTCGACGAGGTCGTGCTCGCGGGTGTCGACGTTCTTGGCGGCCACGGCGATGCGCTTGAAGGCCGTCTCCATGTCCCCGCGCGCCGCCCGTCCGTCGAGCCCGCGCCCGTAGGCGTAGCCGCCCCAGACGGCGTACACCTCGGCCAGGTCGGCGTCCGACCGCCAGTTGCGGGCGTCGATCAGCGGCAGCAGCCCGGCGCCGTAGGCCCCCGGCTTGGAGCCGAAGATACGGGAGGTCGCGCGCCGCCGGTCGCCGTGCTGCGCCATGTCCTCGTCGGCGTGCGCGCGGACGAAGTTGCGGTCGGCGGGTTCGTCCAGCTCGGCGACCTTGCGGACCGCGTCGTCGATCAGCCCGACGACGTGCGGGAACGCGTCCCGGAAGAAGCCGGAGATGCGGACGGTGACGTCGATGCGCGGGCGCCCGAGCTCCGCCAGGCCGATCACCTCGAACCCGGTCACCCGGCGCGAGGCGTCGTCCCACACCGGCCGGCAGCCCAGCAGCGCCAGGATCTCGGCGATGTCGTCGCCCTGCGTGCGCATCGCGGACGTGCCCCAGACCGTCAGGCCGACGGACTTCGGGTAGTCGCCGGTGTCCTGCAGATACCGCTGCACGAGGGAGTCGGCGAGGGACTGCCCGACCTCCCAACTCAGCCTGGAGGGAATGGCCTTGGGGTCGACCGAGTAGAAGTTCCGGCCGGTCGGCAGGACGTTGACCAGTCCGCGGGTCGGAGAGCCGGACGGACCGGCGGGGACGTAACCGCCGTCGAGCGCCTTGAGGATGTGGCCGATCTCGTCCGTCGTACGGGCCAGCCGCGGCACCACCTCGGTGCAGGCGAACTCCAACACCCGGACGGCATCGGGGAGTTCGGTGCCGAGCACCCCGCGTACGAGAGCCGGGGCGATCGTGACGTCCCAGTCCCGTGCCTCCATGCCCTCCGCGATCCGCCGGCACAGCTGCTCCAGCAGGTCGATGGCGTCGGCGGCCGAACGGGACGGGCCCTCGACGAGATCGGTCAGCTCGACCGGGACCTTCACCGGCGCACCCGGCTCGGCGAGCAACTCCTTCTCGACCAGCCCGAAATGAGCGGCCAGCGAAGCCCTGAGCCCCGGCAGCGCGTTCGCCTGCCCGCCCCACACCTGCGAGGCGCGCAGCACGGCGAGCACGAGGTTCACCCGCGGCTCGCCGACCGGCCCGCCGCCGAGAATGTGCAGGCCGTCCCGGATCTGCACGTCCTTGATCTCGCACAGATAGCCGTCGATGTGCATGACGAACTCGTCGAAGTCGCCGTCCTCCGGCTGCTCGTCCACGTGCAGGTCGTGGTGGAGTTCGGCCGCCTTCACCAGCGTCCAGATCTGCGCCCGCACCGCCGGGGCCTTCGTCGGGTCCAGGTCGGAGACCAGCGCGTACTCGTCGAGCAGCTGCTCCAGCTTGGCCAGATCGCCGTACGTGTCGGCACGGGCCATCGGCGGTACGAGATGGTCGACGACCGTGGCATGCCCGCGCCGCTTGGCCTGGGTGCCCTCACCGGGGTCGTTGACGATGAACGGGTAGATCAGCGGCAGCTCGCCGAGCACGGCGTCCGGCGCACACCCGCTGCCGAGGCCGAGTCCCTTGCCCGGCAGCCACTCCATCGTGCCGTGCTTGCCCATGTGGACGATGGCGTCGGCGCCGAAAGTGTTGTCGAGCCACCGGTAGGCCGCCATGTAGTGGTGCGAGGGCGGCATGTCGGGGTCGTGGTAGATCGCGATCGGGTTCTCGCCGAAGCCGCGCGGCGGCTGGATCATCACAACGACGTTCCCGAACTGGAGCGAGGCCAGCACGATGTCGTCCCCGTCGACGTACAGCGAACCCGGCGGCTCGCCCCACGCCTCCAGCATCCCGTCCCTGAGCTCCGGGTCGAGCTTGTCGAACCACGCCTGATAGTCGGCGAGCGGCACGCGCGCGGGTGCGGCGGCCAGCTGCTCCTCGGTCAGCCACTCCACGTCGTGCCCGCCGGCCGCGATGAGCCGGTGGATCAGCTCGTCGCCGCCCGCCGGGTATTCGGTGAGCCCGTACCCGGCTTCCTTGAGGGCGTCCAGGACCTGCACCGCCGACGCCGGCGTGTCCAGGCCGACCGCGTTGCCGACACGGGAGTGCTTGGTCGGGTAGGCGGTGAAGACGAGCGCGAGCTTCTTGTCCGCGTTCGCCTTGTGCTTCAACCGCGCGTGCCGTACGGCGATTCCGGCGACCCGCGCGGCCCGCTCCGGGTCGGCGACGTACACGGGCACGTCGTCGGGGCCCTGCTCCTTGAAGGAGAAGGGGACGGTGATGAGCCGTCCGTCGAACTCGGGGATCGCGACCTGCATCGCCGCGTCCATGGGGGACAGGGCGGCGTCCGACTCGTCCCAGGCCGCACGGGAGGACGTCAGGCAGAGGCCCTGCAGCACCGGCACATCGAGGTCGGCGAGGGCCCCGATGTCCCACGCCTCCTCGTCACCGCCGGCCGATGCGTGCGAGGCGTGGGTGCCGCCGGCGGCGAGGACGGTGGCGACCAGGGCGTCGGTCCGGCCGAGGATCTCGTACAGCCCGGCGTCCGCGCCGCGCAGCGAACCGCAGTACACGGGAAGGGCGTTGGCACCCTTCGCCTCGATCGCGTCGCACAGGGTGTCCACGAAGGCGGTGTTGCCGCTCAGCTCATGGGCCCGGTAGAAGAGCACACCGACGGTCGGTCGACCCTCGACGTGAGCACGCTCCCCATGTACCCCGTACTCGGGCATCTTCTGCGGCTCGACGAACCCCTCACCGGTCAGCAGCACGGTGTCCGACAGGAACCGGGCGAGCTCGGTCAGGTTGGCGGACCCGCCCTCGACGAGGTACCTGAGCGCCTCCGCCACGACACCGGCGGGCACGGACGACTCGGCCATCAACTCCGCGTCGGGCACGGCCTCCCCACCGAGCAGCACGGTCGGAATGCCGGAGGCCTTCAGCGCGGCCAGCCCGTCCTCCCAGGCCCGCTTCCCGCCCAGCAGCCGTACGACGGCGATGTCGGCGCCGTCCAGGAGACCGGGCAGCTCCTCCGCCACATCCACCCGGGTCGGATTGCCGATCCGGTAGTCGGCACCGGACGCGGCCCGGGCCGCCAACAGATCCGTGTCGGCGGTCGACAACAACAACACTGTGCTCATGCGGGTGCTCCCGGTGGAATGAAAGGCAGTCCTTGCGGCGCGCCCGACTCGATGAGCCGCCACAGCGCGTCCGTGTCCGCGTGTTGTTCGATCAGGTCGCCGAGCCGGTCGAGCTGCTCCTCGCGCAGCGCGGCGAACGAGGTGTCGGGGGCCGGCACGAAACGACGGCCCGCGGCGGCCGCCACCTCGCGCAGAAAGGCCCGCCGGAAACCGTCCGACTCCAGCGAACCGTGCCAGTGGGTGCCCCAGGTCTGGCCGACCCGGCAGCCGTCCAGGAAGGGTTCCCCAGCGGTTATCGAGGCGACCCCGTGATGGATCTCGTAGCCTTCGACGTGCTCGCCGAGGGCTTGCCCCACCGGCCGGGTGAGGGTCTTCTCGCGGGCGAACCGCACCCGCACGGGCAGCACTCCGAGCCCTTCCACCTGCCCCCGCCGGCTCTCGACCTCGTCCTCGATGTGCTCGCCGAGGACCTGGAAGCCACCGCAGATGCCGAGGACGGGCCGCTGCTCGGCGGCCCTGCGGACAAGGGCGTCCGCAAGTCCCCGCTCCCGCAGCCACTCCAGGGCCTTCACCGTCCCCCGGGTCCCCGGAACGACGACGAGGTCGGCGTCGGCGAGTTCCTCCGGCCGGTCCACGAACCGCACCACCACGCCCGGTTCGGCGGCCAGCGCGTCCATGTCGGTGAAGTTCGACATGAGCGGAATCGCGCACACGGCGACGCGCAGGACGTCCTCGCCGACCGGCGGGGCGAGATTCGACTCCCGCACGGTCCCGCGCAGGGAGACCCGCAGTCCGTCCTCCTCGTCGATGCCGAGGCCGTGCCGGAAGGGCAGGACGCCGTAGGTGTGCCGGCCCGTGAGCCCGTGCAGCATGTCGAGCCCCGGCTCCAGCAGGCCGACGTCTCCGCGGAACTTGTTGACGAGGAACCCGGCGACGAGCTCCTGGTCCTCGGGCGAGAGCAGGGCGACGGTCCCGAAGAACGAGGCGAAGACCCCACCACGGTCGATGTCACCGACCACGAGCACGGGAAGCCGCGCATTGCGAGCGATCCCCATGTTCACGATGTCGGTCCGCCGCAGATTGATCTCGGCGGGAGAACCCGCCCCCTCACAGATCACGGCGTCATACGTGCCCCGCAATTCGGCGAGGCAGTCGAGCACGGTCCCGAGAAGCTTCTGCTGCCGCCCCCCGTGATACCCGCGTGCGCTCAGCTCACCCACCGGCTTGCCCATCAGCACGACCTGACTGCTCTGCTCGCCACCGGGCTTGAGCAGTACGGGATTCATGAGCGCGGTCGGCTCGACCCGGCACGCCTGTGCCTGCATGGCCTGAGCCCGCCCGATCTCGGCTCCCTCGCGCGTCACGAACGAATTGAGCGACATGTTCTGCGCCTTGAAGGGCGCCACCTTGACGCCCTGCCGCACCAGCCAACGACAGATCCCGGCGGTGACAACACTCTTACCGGCGTCGGAGGTGGTACCGGCGACGAGAAGACCACCGCCGGTCATGACACGCCCCCCGACCCATGCGACCGCTGTGCGGCACCGTTCCGCGATCGCTGTGGGCAGTCGTTCCGCAGGGCGGAACGGGTGGGCACAGCCCCCACCGCCGGGCGCCGTGCGACCCGGCCCCGCAGCAGCGCCCCAGCCGCACTCACCCCCAACGCCAGCCACCCAACCCGCTGCGACAACCGCACGGCACGCTCAATGTCGCCGACGTCCACCGCACGCCCCTCCCCGTTCAGCACAGGCCGATGCTCAACCCGCCCCCCATACGACAACGTCCCACCCAGCCGCACCCCGAGCGCCCCCGCGAACGACGCCTCCACGGGCCCGGCGTTGGGGCTGGGGTGCTTCGCGGCGTCGGAACGCCAGGCCCGTACCGCCCCTCGCGGGTCACCCCCCGCGACCGTCGCGAGCACGGCGGTCAGGCGGGCCCCCGGCCACCCCGCCACGTCGTCCAGCCGCGCCGAAGCCCACCCGTACCGCCGGTACTTGGCCGACTTGTGCCCGACCATCGCGTCGAGCGTGTTGACGGCCCGGAACCCGAGCAGCCCCGGCACCCCGCCGACGGCCCCCCACACCAGCGCCCCCACCACCGCGTCGGACGTGTTCTCGGCAACGGACTCCACCACGGCCCGCGCGATCCCGTCGGCGTCGAGGGCGTGCGGATCCCGCCCGCACAGATGCGGCAGCCGGGCCCGGGCACCGTCGACGTCCCCGGCCTCCAGGGCACGCCCGATCCCACGGGCCTCGCGCGTGAGCGAAGTCCCGCCCACGACGGCCCAGGTGGCGGCGGCGGTCAGCGCGACGGAGGCGGCGGGGGAGCGACGTACGACTGATGCGGTGGCGGCCCCGAGCGCGACGGCCCCACCGGCGCACACGGCGGCATGCAACGCTCCCCACCCGCGATGGTCCCGCCACAACACGCGCTCCACGGCCCCCGCGGCCCGCCCGAACGCGGCGACCGGATGCCCGCGGCGCGGATCGCCGAGGAGGAGGTCACCGAGGAGGCCGGCGGCGGCGCCGTACGCGAAGACGCGATCGGCACGCATCGGCTCAGCCGGCCGTGGGGTCGGGCAGCGAACGGGTGCTGTACCTCAAACGGCAGGCGAGCATGGCGACATGTCCTCACTCAGGGTGTCCGCGCCCTGGTTCGACGAGACCGGCGGTGAGAGTTCCTGGCTCCCGGGGATTGCTACCCCGGTGACAGTGGCGGGACCGCGCCGGACTTTCACCGGCTTCCTCTCTTGCCGCCGTATATGGCTCCGGCAGTCCACCACGGGGCCGGAAGGGCCGTCAACTTGCCGTTGACCTGCGACGGGAGAGTGTGCTGAGGCCCACATACGAGGGGTCGCCGGGGTCACGCAAACGTGTGGTGCCGGGACGGATCACCGTCCCGGCACCGGGTGGGTCTCAGGCCTCAGGTATCGGAACTCAGGCCTTGGTCATGATCAAACTGATTCCGTACGCCACCGCCGCCGCGCAGGCCGCGAAGCACACATACGCGCCGGTGACCGCGAGGGTCGCCGAGTTGCCCTGCGCCACGGCCCGCTCGCGGCGCGAGAGGCCCATGACGCCGAGGGTGAACAGGGCCACGAGGCCCACCGTGACCCCGAGGCTGACGCCGAAGACGGAGCCCAGGGCTGCCCAGTCGATCTTCATGCTGCTTCTCTTCCTTCGTACCGGGTGGGCGGGCTCAGACGGCCGCGGCCGGCGGGGTCGCCGGATCGGGGCTGGCGGTCGTGGCCGGGGCGGGGATCGTGGCCGTCAGGTCCTCGGTCACAGTGCCCGCCGGGGGCGGGGTCACGGCGGCGATCGCCGTGGTCACCACGCCGGCCGGCTCGGCGCTCTCGTTGACGTTCGACGCGTCGACGACCTCGCGCCGGGAGAGCTTCCAGATGGCCGCGCTGGAGGCGACCAGGAAGACGGCGACGACGGCCGTGCCCCAGTCGCCGAGGTTGGTGACCGACTCGGCGAGCGCGCCCACCAGGGCCGCGGCCGGCAGCGTCAGGCACCAGGCCACGAGCATGCGGGTCGCCGTCGACCAGCGGACCACGCCGCCCTTGCGGCCGAGGCCCGCGCCCATCACCGAACCGGAGACCGAGTGGGTGGTGGAGAGGGAGAAGCCGAGGTGCGAGGAGGCCAGGATGACCGTGGCCGCGCTGGTCTGGGCGGCGAAGCCCTGCTGCGGCTGGAGTTCGGTCAGGCCCTTGCCCATAGTGCGGATGATGCGCCAGCCGCCGAGCCAGGTGCCGAGCGCGATGGCGAGGCCCGCGGAGAGGATGACCCAGGTGGGCGGGTCGGAGTCGGGGGAGACGGCGCCGCCGGCGACCAGGGCGAGGGTGATGATGCCCATCGTCTTCTGCGCGTCGTTGGTGCCGTGGGCCAGCGAGACCAGGCCCGCGGAGGCGATCTGGCCGGCGCGGTAGCCCTTCTCGGCGGCCTTGCCGTCGGCCTTCCTGCCGAGGGTGTACGACAGCCGGGTCGCGAGCAGCGCTGCCACGCCCGCGACGATCGGGGCGGCGAGCGCCGGGATGAGCACCTTGGTGACGAGTACGTCGCCGTGCACCGCGCCCATGCCGGCCGAGGCGATGGTGGCGCCGATCAGGCCGCCCATCAGGGCGTGCGAGGAGCTGGACGGAAGGCCGACGAGCCAGGTCACCAGGTTCCAGAGGATCGCGCCGACCAGCGCCGCGAATATGACCTCGGGACGTATGCCGTTCTCGTCGACGAGACCCTTGGAGATCGTGTTGGCGACCTCCACGGAGAGGAAAGCGCCCACCAGGTTGAGTGCGGCGGACATGGCCACCGCGACCTTGGGCTTGAGTGCACCGGTCGAGATGGTGGTGGCCATCGCGTTGGCGGTGTCGTGGAAACCGTTCGTGAAATCAAACGCGAGTGCGGTTACGACCACAATCGCGAGGATCAGCGAGAAGTTTTCCATTTACCCAGGCAATCGTTCGAAGTCATCGGTCGGTTGACCGTAGGAAACCTGGGTGAACGGAAGATGAACTGAGGTGGGCTGTGCGGTGTCTGGATGAGGGGGTCGCCGATCCGCCCGGTCCCGGCGGCCCCCCGGTTCCTTGTGCCCCTTGGCTAGTAGCCCCGGGCGAACTTCCTCAGCTGGGCCTGCGACCCGTTGAAGAGATTCTGATCACCTGGCAGGCTGCCGCTGTTGCCGTACTGCCAGAAGGTCCAGAACGACCATCCGGCCGGCAGCGATCCCGCGTCCGCCGAGGTGTGGCGGGCGATCCACAGCGCGTGGTTCGCGGCGAACGCGCGGCTGCCGCCGGTGCAGGTGTTCCACCAGTGGGTGGTCGTGTAGATCACCGGATGGCGTCCGGTGAGCCGCTTCACCTCGCCGCTGAACGACTTGATCCAGCTGACCATGCTCGCCTTGCTCATGCCGTAGCACTTGTGCTTGGCGTTGTACGGGTTGTATTCGATGTCGAGCGCGGGCGGCAGAGTCCAGCCGTCCGCGCTCCACCTGCCGCCGTTGCGCACGAAGTACGCCGCCTGCGTCCTGCCCGACGACTTGTTCGGCAGCGCGAAGTGGTACGCCCCGCGGATGATGCCGGCGCTGCGGGCGCCGTTGTACTGCTGGCTGAAGTACGGGTTGCGGTAGTTCGTGGACTCGGTCGCCTTGACGTAGACGAACCTGGCGCCCTTCGCCTTCGCGCTCGACCAGTTGACGTTCTTCTGGTGCGAAGAGACGTCGTGCCCCTTCGGCAGGCTCGCCGCCGAGGCCGGAAGCTCGGCGAGAGCTGTCCCTCCGACGGCGAGTGCCGCCACTGAGACCGCGATGACGCGGGTGCGGCGGCGTAACGGTTTGCGATCACGAGCCATATTTCCCCCCGGAATGGCGACGTGCACGACAAAACAACGGGAGATTACTGGAAGATCATTGAATGCTCGGCGATCTCAGGCCAAGCACGGAGAGAGGCGGATATGTCCCTATAAGGGGTCTTTCGGAGTCCCGGCTTCTGCCCTAAAGTGCCTCCGCCCGGCGGCGGGTTGGGGGTGTGCCTGGCAGGATCGCGGCATGGCTGAGCAGCGGCGGGACCAGCGGGGCGAACGGGAAGCGCGGGAAGGCGTACAGGGTGTGCCGCAGGGGTGGGGGAGAGGTGCGAGTACCGAGGAGAGGCACGCCTGGGAAGCGCTCGTCGCGACCGCCCGCCGCACGGTCGCCGACGGTCTCGTCGTCGGCACCTCCGGCAATGTCTCGGTGCGTGTCGAGGACACCGTGCTGGTCACGCCCTCGGGCGTGCCCTACGACCGGCTCACTCCGCAGGACGTGACCGGCGTCGGCCTCGACGGCCGGCAGGTGCTCGGCACGCTCGTCCCGACGAGCGAACTCCCCATGCACCTCGCCGTCTACCGCACCACCGACGCCCGCGCCGTCGTCCACACCCACGCCGTGCACGCGACGGCCGTCTCGACGCTCGTCCCCGAGCTCCCGGCGATCCACTACATGGCCGGCGCACTCGGCGGCCCCGTCCGAGTTGCCCCGTATGCGACATACGGTAGCGACGAGTTGGCCGAGAACATGCTCCACGCCCTCGCCGACCGCACCGCCTGCCTCCTCCAGAACCACGGCACGATGGCCTACGGCACCACCCTCGACCAGGCCTACGACCGCACGGCCCAACTGGAATGGATGTGCCGCCTGTGGCTGACGGCGGCGTCGGTGCCGGGCCTGTCACCGACGCTGCTGTCCCGCGAGCAGGTGGCGGAGGCGGGGGAGAAACTGCGGGGATACGGGCAGCGGGGGTGAGGCCCGGGCAACCGCAGCCGGGGTGAGCGGAGCACACCGCCGCCGCAACCCGCATCACCCCGCCCCGTCCTCCCGCTGGCCGGTGGCGGGGTCGGCCAGGACACTGGACGGGTGCGCACAGTCAAAGCGGCGGCCGCGGCCGTCACCGTAGCCCTGGCGGCCGGCGCGGCAAGCGTGGCCGCCGGCCGGTTCGCGAGCGACGCGGCGCTCAAGGCGCCGCCGGGCCGGCCACTGCCCACCGAACCCCGGCTCACCGTGCACGCCACGGCCGCCGGCCAGATCGCGCTCACCCGCGACCTGGCGGCCCTGCGCCCCGGCACGTACGGCCTCGCCGGCAACGGCACCCATGCGGTCGTCGGCCCCGTCCTCGACACGGCAACGCACTCCGCCGACACCGTCGTCCGCCGCCTGGAACGGGTCACGCAAGGCACCCTGGAGCCCGGCGACAAGGTGTGGCTGACCCCGAACGTGCACACCGGCGACCCGGGCACCGCCCTCGGCCTCCAGTTCACCGACGTCGAGATCCCCGGCGAACTCGGCTCCCTGCCCGCCTGGTTCGTGCCCGGCGTACGGGACACCTGGGTGATCACCGTGCACGGCCTGGGCGCCACCCGCGAACACCCCATGAACATCATGGAGTTCCTGCACCGCCAGCGCTTCCCGGTGCTCGACCTCGCCTACCGCGGCGACCTCGGCGCACCCCGCTCCCCGGACGGCCTGGGCCACCTCGGCGAGACGGAGTGGCGCGACGTGGACGCGGCGATCCGCTACGCCGTCAGCCACGGCGCGCGGCAGGTCGTCCTGCACGGCTGGTCCACCGGCGCCACCATGGCGCTGCGCGCCGCCGCCCACTCCGGGTTGCGCGACAGCATCTCGGGACTGGTCCTGGACTCCCCGGTGCTCAGCTGGGCCACGACGCTGCGCGCCCTCGCCGCGGCCCGCCGCACACCGGGCGCCCTGCTGCCGCTTGCGGTGCGGGCCGCCCAGGGGCGCACCGGCATGGAGCGCGAGCGCACCGCCGGGGCCGCGCAGCTCACCGTGCCGACGCTGATCTTCCACGGCCCGGACGACATCCTGGCCCCCTGGGAGTACTCCCGCCGTCTCGCCCACGCCCGCCCCAACCTGATCGCTCTGCGCACGGTTCCGAACGCCCCGCACGGAGCGATGTGGAACGCCGACCCGAAGGCGTACGAAGAAGCCTTGCGCCGCTTCCTGACCCCGCTCATGTGACCCCTTCGCCGACCCCTCCCGCGGCACCGGGCCGGAGCGGAGCTGAACAGTCGGCACGATTCCGTTTAAGGCCGTACCACTGGCCTGTTCTCGGCCCCCGGGCGCTCGCCGCACCCCGTGCGTTGGCCAGTCCCGTCGCCCGCCGTGACATTCCGTTTGGGTTTTCGGACCGTCAACCGGAAGACTGCACCCGTGACGTCCCGTATCCCGCGCGACTCCAGGCTTCGACTCGTCGGCCCGCGATCCCTGTCCGCCGCCCCCCGAGCCGTGAACCAGCGCCGCCTGCGCCGCCCCGCACCCCGCCCCCCGGAGGGCACACCGGCGCCCGCGGAGCTGGCCAGAATGGCTCGCTCCGGTCTGGCCGCCGCGGCCCGCGTCGCCCGCTGGGCCGACGCCGCGCTCGGCCCGGGCAGTGACGGCGCGACCGCCGACGGCAAGGCCACCCTCGCCGACGCGACCGCCGAACGGGCCGCCCGCGACCTGGGCCTGACCGTGACTCAGGTCCGCGCCGACTGGGACACCGCCCGTCTCGCCGGCCTCGTCGAGGTGCACGGCGACAGTGCCCGCCCCGGCTGGCGGCTGCGCGCCTGGAACCGCGACGACAGCGCCGTCCTGCGCGGCTGGGTCGCCCTCTTCGACGCCTGGTCCCTGGCCCACGCGGAACCCGCGGACCACGAGCCCGCCGCCGTCGCCGAGGTCGTCTCGGCCATGCCCCAGGTGCTCTCCTTCCTCCAGCTGTCCGCCGGGCCCGTCCCGGTCGAGCAGCTCCTCGACCTCCTGGAACAGCGGGTCACGGAACTGCGCACCGAGCGCTGCGAGATCCCCTACGGCCCCCAGCCGGAGCCCGTGGAGCCGCCCCAGGACACGCCCCTGGCCCCCCTCCTCGACTGGGCCCTGCACGCCCTCGCCTCCGTCGGCGCCCTCACCTACGGCGCCGGCCAGGCCACCCTCACCCCGCTCGGCAGCTGGGCGGTCTGGGTCAAGCTGGAGCAGATCTGCGTCGCCGCGCAGAGCCCTGCCGGGAACATCGAGGTCGCCGCCGACGAGATGCTCCGCGGCTGCGCCCAGCTCCGCCCCAACGCCGCACGCGCCGAATACCGCGCCTGGCTCGCCGCCCGCACCGTCGGCAGCGCCGTCAGCGAACTCATCGACGCCGCCCGCGGCGACGACGCCCTGCTGCGCGGTCTCGCCTTCGAGGCACTGCGCGTGGTCGGCGCCCCCGCCGAGCCGGACGTCAGCGCCGTGGCCGACGAGCCCACCCTGCGCCCGTACGCCCTGCTCTGGCTGGCCGAGCACGACGGCGTCGACCCCGAGGACGCCCACGAGGTCCTCACCCGCGAAGAGGCAACCTGGCTGTGGGTCGACACCGCCGCCGCCGTCGCCGACCACGGCGAGGCCCCGATGCTCGTACGGCACCTCGAGTCGGCCGTGCAGCCGACGGTGCCGCTGCTCCTGGACGAGGTACGGGCCGTCGGCCACCCCCGCACCGTCCAGGTCCTCGTCGCCCTCGCAGCCGCCCACCCGGACCCCGCCCTCGCCAAGGCCGTCCGCCGCGCCGCCTTCCAGGTGCACACGGGCGGGAGCTGAGCGCTCCGCGGGCTGTGCGGCGATGTGCCGTCTTTTGTCTGCGGCATCGTCGTGGCTGGTCGCGCCCGCGCGGCGGAGCCGCATGTCGACACAGCCCCGCGCCCCTTTGGGGCGCCAACGGCTCGCGGGGCCGAACGGGGGACATGCGCCCGCTCGCCCGCCGTGTCACGCCGGTACGTCCCACCACCGCTCCCGTGCGTGGCTACGCTCTGCGCCGTTCTGCGGGCGTTGGGCGCTGAGGAGGCGTGGTGGTCGATCTGCCGGTCGAGGTGACGGGGGCGAACCCCGCTGCCCCGCAGACCACTGAGCCCCTGGCCCCCCGCCGCATCCCCCGCCTCCTCCCCACCGCCCTCGCGCTCGCGCTGGCGGTGCCCGTCCTGGCCGCCGTCCACGCGGCCCGCCCCGCCCCCTACGGCGACCGCTTCACCGCCCATGCGCACTACGCGCGCGACGGCCGCCGTCCGCTCACCGTGCTCCCCGCCGACGGGTACGCCGTCACGCTCTGGGACGACGGACTGGTCACCGCCGACGACGGCGTCTCCGTCCGCTGGCACCGCGCGCTCCCCGCAGCCGCCGACTGGCTGCCCGCCCAGGGCGGCACCGGAGTGCTGCGCCCCCTGGGCCGGGGGATCCTCGCCGTCGTCACCCCGCCCCGCATCGCCGGCTACCGCATCGCCGACGGCGACCTGCGCTGGGTGGTGCCCGCGCGCCAAGGGTGCGCCTTCGCGCCCGAGCGTGCCGTACGTCACGCCGGAGCACTGATCGTCGCCCAGCCGTGCCCGGCGGCGGCGTGGACGTCCCAGCTCATCGCCGTGGACGACCTGGGCCGGATCACCCCGCACCGCACGCCACTCGGCAACGACGTCCACGGCAGGCGGCCCGAACACCCGAACACAGAAAAAGTGCTTGCACACCCCCGTTAGACTTGGCCCATGGCCATTCTCCTCGCGCATTAGACGGCGGGAACGCCTCAGCCGCCCACCCGTCAACCCTGTCTGCCCTGGAGCCTGTCCGTGATCTCCGCCTCCGGTATCGAGCTGCGCGCCGGTGCCCGCGTCCTCATCGAGTCCGCCAACTTCCGCATCGCCAAGGGCGACCGCATCGGCCTGGTCGGCCGTAACGGCGCGGGCAAGACCACGCTGACCAAGGTCCTGGCCGGTGAGGGCATCCCCGCCGGCGGCACGGTCACCCGCTCCGGCGAGGTCGGCTACCTCCCGCAGGACCCCCGCACCGGCGACCTCGACATCCTCGCCCGCGACCGCATCCTCTCGGCGCGCGGTCTCGACGTACTGATCCGCAAGATGCGCGACAACGAACAGCGCATCGCCAACGGACAGGGCGCGACCCGCGAGAAGGCGCTGAAGCAGTACGAGCGCCAGGAGACGGAGTTCCTCACCAAGGGCGGGTACGCCGCCGAGGCCGAGGCCGCCACCATCGCCGCCGCGCTCAACCTGCCCGACCGGGTGCTCGGCCAGCCGCTGCACACGCTCTCCGGCGGTCAGCGTCGCCGTATCGAACTGGCCCGCATCCTGTTCTCGGACGCGGACACCCTGCTGCTGGACGAGCCGACCAACCACCTCGACGCGGACTCGATCGTCTGGCTGCGCGACTACCTGAAGACCTACCGCGGCGGCTTCATCGTCATCTCCCACGATGTCGACCTGGTCGAGACGGTCGTCAACAAGGTGTTCTACCTGGACGCCAACCGCGCCCAGATCGACATCTACAACATGGGCTGGAAGCTCTACCAGCAGCAGCGCGAGGCCGACGAGAAGCGCCGCAAGCGCGAGCGGCAGAACGCCGAGAAGAAGGCCGCCGCACTGCATTCGCAGGCCGACAAGATGCGCGCCAAGGCCACCAAGACGGTCGCCGCGCAGAACATGGCCAAGCGTGCCGACCGGCTGCTCGCCGGGCTTGATGCGGTGCGCCAGAGCGACAAGGTCGCCAAGCTGCGCTTCCCCGAGCCCGCCCCGTGCGGCAAGACGCCGCTCACCGCCGAGGGACTGTCGAAGTCGTACGGCTCGCTGGAGATCTTCACCGACGTCGACCTGGCCATCGACAAGGGCTCCCGCGTCGTCATCCTCGGCCTCAACGGTGCCGGCAAGACCACCCTGCTCCGCCTCCTCGGCGGCGTCGAGAAGCCCGACACCGGCGAGGTCGTCGAGGGCCACGGCCTCAAGCTCGGCTACTACGCGCAGGAGCACGAGACCCTCGACCCGGAGCGCTCGGTCCTGGAGAACATGCGCTCCTCCGCCCCCGACCTGGACCTCGTCGAGGTCCGCAAGGTGCTCGGCTCGTTCCTGTTCTCCGGCGACGACGTCGACAAGCCGGCCGGCGTCCTCTCCGGAGGCGAGAAGACCCGCCTGGCCCTCGCGACGCTGGTCGTCTCCTCCGCGAACGTCCTGCTGCTGGACGAGCCGACCAACAACCTCGACCCCGCCAGCCGCGAGGAGATCCTCGGCGCCCTGCGCACCTACAAGGGCGCCGTCGTCCTGGTCACCCACGACGAGGGCGCCGTCGAGGCACTGCAGCCCGAGCGGATCATTCTGCTGCCGGACGGCGTCGAGGACCTGTGGGGCGCCGACTACGCGGACCTCGTCGCCCTCGCCTGAGCAGGCCGAGCTGTCAGCACAGCTTGATCGAAGGCGTGATCCACAGCGTATGGATCATTCGGCCGATCCGTGATCCATCATCTGTGTGAGATCTCCTCGTACCGAGGTGTGTCCTACATCCATTTCGCGGCCGAGCCCTTTATCGACCAGGGCTCGGCCGTCGTACGTCTCTGACCTGGCACTTCATAAAAGAACCCGTTCGGCGGTACGAACGCCGGTGGGGGGAATTACACATTCCGCTTGTGGGGATGCGCTCCTGTCGTCAAAACCCTGTCTCACGGACCTTGCCGAATGGGTGGCCATGAAAGCCCGGAGGGGTGATCATGAGGGGACCAGAGCGCACTTCCCATGAGGAGGCACGGGTGGCCGAGACTCTGAAGAAGGGCAGCCGGGTAACCGGCGCCGCGCGCGACAAGCTCGCGGCAGACCTGAAGAAGAAGTACGACTCCGGTGCGAGCATTCGGGCGCTGGCCGAGGAAACCGGCCGCTCGTATGGCTTCGTACACCGGATGCTCAGTGAGTCGGGCGTCACGCTGCGTGGGCGTGGCGGGGCGACGCGGGGCAAGAAGGCCGCCTCGTCCTGATCCCGGGCGGCCCATCGGCTTCGATGGTGGCCACCCGGTCGGTCGGTAGATCGGCCGGGTGGTTACTGTGCAGTCACTTAGCTTTGCGCTTTAGCTTGCTCTGCTGACCGCACTCATCGGAGGCACCCCATGGCTTCGCCTGCTCAGGACCTCGGTCCGCTGCTCGACAAGGACGGCGTACGGCTCACCGTCGACGACGCGATCGCCACGGTGACGCTGACCAACCCGGCCAAGCGCAACGCGCAGAGCCCCGCGATGTGGCGTGCGCTCGCCGAGGCCGGGCGGGTCCTGCCGGGGTCCGTCCGCGTCGTCGTGCTGCGTGCCGAGGGCCAGTCCTTCTCGGCCGGGCTCAACCGGCAGATGTTCACGCCCGAGGGAATCGAGGGCGAGCCGACGTTCATCGACCTTGCACGCAGCAGCGACGGTGAACTCGACGCGAGCATCGCCGAGTTCCAGGCCGGCTTCACCTGGTGGCGACGGAGCGACCTCGTGTCCATCGCCGCCGTCCAGGGTCACGCCATCGGCGCGGGCTTCCAGCTCGCGCTCGCCTGTGACCTGCGCGTCGTCGCCGACGACGTGCAGTTCGCCATGCGCGAGACCAGCCTCGGACTGGTACCGGACCTGACGGGCACGCATCCGCTCGTCGGGCTGGTCGGCTACGCCCGCGCCCTGGAAATCTGCGCGACCGGGCGCTCCGTCCTGGCCGAGGAGGCCGTCAGCACGGGTCTCGCCAACCTCGCGGTGCCGGGCGACCAGCTCGACGGCGCGGTGCGGGATTTGGCGTCGGCGGTTCTGGCCGCGCCGCGGGATGCGGTGATCGAGACCAAGGCTTTGATCCGCGGGGCGCAGGGGCGTTCCTACGACGAGCAGCGTGCCGCGGAGAGGGCTGCGCAGGCGCGACGGCTGCGGGATTTGGCCGGCCTCGGCGAGTGAGCCTCCGGCGGTTCGGCGGCTTTTGTCTGCGGGTCCGTTGTGGCTGGTCGCGCAGTTCCCCGCGCCCCTTTTGGGGCGCTGCTGAACCGTCGGGCATCAGCTGACCGCTGATACGAGTACCGCCACCGTCGGGTGATCGGGTAGCGACTCGGCGACAGCTGCGCGGACCTGCCGGGCCACCTCCGACGCCCGGTGGTCCGCGTGCACCGCGATCTCCACGCGCGCGTGGCGGTGCGGCAGTGCGCCCTCCTCGTGCCGCTCTACGAGGTGCACCGCCGCACGGCCCAGGCCGCCCGTCAGGTGGGCGACCCCCGGGACCATCAGCGCGGCGGACGCCACGCGCATCTCGTCCGCGTCGTCGGGCTCCACGGCGCGCGGCGGCTCCGGCGGCTGCACGGGGACGGGTTCCGGTTCCTCGTCCAGCAGCGCCGTGACCCGCAGGTCGACCTCGGCCACTGCCAGGCCGAGCAGCTCTGTCGCCGCGGCCGCCAGTGTCGTACGCACCAGGGCCGCAGTCCTCGGGAGCGGCTCGGCCGCCGTCGCGGCGAACTCCGCCGTCACGCGCAGCGCACCGGGCGGCAGGGCGCTCGGCGGAGGCGGTACGGCAGGGTCGTCGGCCGCGTCCGGGTCGGCGAGTCCGATGCGGAGTGCGTCAAGCCGTACCCCGCGCAGCTCCTCGGCCGCGCGCCGGAGCACCGCCTCGGCCGCCTCCTCCGAGATCCACGCGCCGTCCCGCGGGCCGCCCAGGGGCAGGAGCCTGCCGAGGCCCAACTGGTGCCTTACTGATTGCGCCCACCGTTCCGCCGTCATTCCTCCAGCCTGCCGCATCCCCGGCGCGCCGTCGCGCAACCCCGCTTACCGTGGTGGAAGGGACGACGAACCGGAAGGGACGTACGGCGATGACCGACATGACGGAGCAGAACCGGACGAGGACTCCCTCAGGATCGGGCGAGGCGACGGACCCCCCGACGATGCGCAAGGCGCAGCCGACGCGGCGGGGCGGAGGAGACCCGGCCACGCGCGGGCGGACGACGATCGCCGACGGGGTCGTGGAGAAGATCGCCGGGCTGGCCGCGCGGGACGTGGTCGGCGTGCACGCCCTGGGCAGCGGGCTCAGCCGCACCTTCGGGGCCGTGCGCGACCGGGTGCCGGGCGGCTCGAAGTCCGTGACACGGGGTGTGAAGGCCGAGGTCGGCGAGGTGCAGACGGCGCTGGACCTGGAGATCGTCGTCGACTACGGCGTCGCCATCTCCGACGTCGCCCATGCGGTGCGCGAGAACGTCATCGCGGCGGTGGAGCGGATGGCGGGCCTCGAAGTCGTCGAGGTCAACATCGCGGTGAGTGATGTGAAGCTGCCGGACGAAGAGGACGAGGAGTCGGAGCCCCGGATCCAGTGACCGGCCGGCGACCGGACAACCGCACCGCTGAGGGGAGCGCACCATGAGCAGGGCCGTGGTTGGCATGATCGCAGGGATGGCGCTGGGGTTCGCCGGGTACTTCGGCGGGTTCGGGGCCTTCCTGCTGGTGGCTGCCCTGGGCGCCATCGGTTTCGTCGTCGGCCGGTTCCTGGAGGGGGATCTGGAGATCGGCGACTTCTTCCGTACGCGTGACGACCGTCGGCGGTGAGCTCGGTGAGCGACGGTGTCGGTGAGCTGCGCAGACCCATGGCCGCCGTCGCGGCCGCCGAGCGCGGGGCCACCAGGATCGCCGACCGGGTGGTCTCGAAGATCGCTGCCCAGGCGGCCCGGGAGACGCTCAGCGACCAGTCCGAGGACACCACACGCCCGCACGCCACCGTCGTGGTGCACCATGCCGCCGCCCACATCCGCGTCCACATCGAACTCGACTATCCCTGCGACATCGGCGTCCGATGCGCGGATGTGCGTCGACATGTCGCTTCGCGGGTACGCGCGTTGGTGGGCATGGAGGTGCCGGAGGTCGCCGTCCACGTGGAGCGGCTGCATCTGATCCCGGCGCACGGCGTAGCACAGGGGAGGACGCGATGAGCGAGCCCCAGGGCTCCGAGGGCACCACACAACGACTGCCGGTCATCGAGAAGGCACCCGGCGGCGAGCTCGACTCCGGACCACCGCCTCCGCCGGAGGGCGAGGCCGGCCGCGAGCACCGCTTCTGGTCCGCGCGCCGCGTCCCCGCGGCCGTCGTGGCGGTCCTGCTCCTGGCGGTGGCGGGCCTCTTCCTCTACGACATCGCGGCCGTACGGGCCCACCGGCCCGCGATGAGCTGGCGCCGCGAGCTCGCCCGGCAGCTCGCCGAACGCCCCCTCGACGACACGTGGGTCCTCGTCGGTGCCGGAGTCGCAGCCGTCCTGGGCCTCTGGCTGGTCGTGCTGGCGGCCACGCCCGGCCTGCGCGCCGTCCTGCCGATGCGGCGCGCCCAGACCGACGTCCGCGCCGGACTGCACCGCGAGGCGGCCGCCCTGGTCCTGCGCGACCGCGCGATGGAGGTCGCCGGCGTCCAGTCGGTACGGGTGCGGATGCGCCGTGCTCACGCCGATGTCCGCGCCGTCTCGCACTTCCGCGAACTGGGCGACGTACGAGCCGACTTGAACGCGACGCTCGACGAGGCGATCAGGGGCCTCGGGCTTGCTCACCCGCCCGCGTTGACGGTCCATGTACGGCGACCCGGACGGAAGGGGTGACGGCGATGCTCAGGACCGTCAACCGCGTACTGATCGGGATCGTCGGCCTCGCCCTGCTCCTCCTGGGAGGCTCCGTACTGGCCGTCGGACTCGGTGCGCCGCCGCCCTCCTGGTGGATCCACGACGGCCGCCACGACGTGCTGCTCAGCAACGCCGAGCGCACCCGCTGGCAGAACGACGGCTGGTGGTGGCCCACCGTCATCGCAGCACTCGCCGTCCTGGTCCTGCTCGCCCTGTGGTGGCTGACCGCGATCCTGCGCCGACGCCGCCTCGCCGAGGTCCTGGTCGACACCGGCGACGGCGAGGGCGCGCTGCTGCGGGGCCGGGCCCTGGAAGGCGTACTGGCGAAAGAGGCGGGCGAGTTGGACGGCGTGGCCCACGCCCATGTCCACCTCACGGGCCGCCGCACGGCCCCCGAGACCCGCGTCCAACTCCTCCTGGAACCACACGTGGACCCCGGGACGGCACTGCACCACCTCACCACTGAGGCCCTGATGCACGCCCGCAATTCAGCGGGCTTGGCATCACTACCCGCAGAAGTGCGCCTGAAGGGTGTCAAACACCGTGCAGAAAGGGTGAGTTGACTGCCCCTCTTTCTGGGGCGCCGGGGACTGCACGCTACTCAGGGGCGCGGGGCTGCATCGATTTGCGGCTCCGCCGCGTGGGCGCGAGCAACCCACCACAACCCGCACTCAGAATCCGTGCCGCATGCCCCCATCCACGGGCACCATGATCCCGGTCAAATAAGAAGCCGCCGGGGACAGCAAAAACGCCGCCGTCCGCCCGAACTCCTCCGGCGTCCCATACCGCCGCAACGGAATACGGGATTCGTTGGCGGCACGCGTGGCCTCGGGGTCGGCGGACAATCCGTCCAGCTCGCGCACGCGATCCGTGTCGATACGAGCCGGCAGCAGCCCCACGACCCGAATTCCCCGTGGCCCCAACTCATCAGCGATCGACTTGGCGAACCCGGCCAACCCGGGCCGCAGCCCATTGGAAATCGTCAGCGCCGGAATCGGCTCGTACACCGAACCTGACAGCACGAACCCAATCACACCCCCCGGTTCCAACTCCGCAGCCGCAGCGCGAGCGAGCCGTACCGCTCCCAGGAACACCGAATCGAACGCCGCCTGCCACTGCTCGTCCGTGTTGTCCGCGACGAATCCGGGTGCCGGCCCGCCGACGCTGATCAGGATGCCGTCGAAGCCGCCGAACCGCTCACGCGCGGCAGCGATCAGCCGCGCCGGCGCCTCCGGATCGGCATTGTCGACGGCCACCCCGAAAGCGTTCGACCCCAGCTCGTCCGCCGCAGCCAGCGCACGCGTCTCGTCGCGCCCCGTCACGACCACCTTCGCGCCGTCCGCGACGAGCTCACGCGCGGCGGCGTTGCCGAGGCCTCGCGTGGCTCCGGTGACGACGTACACCCGGTCCTTCAGTCCAAGATCCATGGCCCCTATCCTGCCTCGTCGCCCCCGAACAGGGCGAGAGCGGTGTTCACCAGGCCGACGTGGCTGAAGGCCTGCGGGAAGTTGCCGAGCTGGCGGCCGGCCACGGGGTCGTACTCCTCGGACAGCAGGCCCACGTCGTTGGCGAGCCCCACCAGCCGTTCGAACAGTTCCCGGGCCTCCTTCGTGCGGCCCGTCATGTGCAGGGCGTCCGCGAGCCAGAACGAGCACGCCAGGAACGTGCCCTCGTCGCCGGGCAGCCCGTCGACCGTCGTCTCGGCCGTGCTGTAGCGGCGCACCAAGCCGCCGTGGCCCAGCTCCTCGCGGATCGCGTCGACGGTGCCGACCACACGCGGGTCGTCGGGCGGCAGGAAGCCCACGCGCGGGATGAGCAGGAGCGCGGCGTCGAGTTCGCGGGAGCCGTAGGACTGCGTGAAGGTGTTCCGCTCGGCGTCGAAGCCCTTCTCGCACACCTCGCGGTGCACCTCGTCGCGCAGCGCGCGCCAGCCGTCCACATCGCCGCGCAGCTTCGGGTCCTCCTCCAGCGTGCGCACGGCACGGTCGGCGGCCACCCACACCATGACCTTGGAGTGGACGAAGTGGCGCCGGCCGCCGCGCACCTCCCACAGCCCCTCGTCGGGCTGTTGCCACTCAGCGTGCAGCCAGTCCATCAGGGAGGCCTGGATGGCCCACATGTGCGGCTTGGTGGACAGGCCCGAACTCCGGGCCAGCCACAGCGAGTCCAGGACCTCGCCGTACACGTCCAGCTGCAGCTGGTTCACGGCCTCGTTGCCGATCCGTACGGGCGTCGACCCCGCGAAGCCGGACAGCCACGGCAGCTCGAACTCGGGCAGCCGCCGCTCGCCCGCCAGTCCGTACATGATCTGCAGGTCGGCCGGGTCGCCCGCGACCGCGCGCAGCAGCCAGTTCCGCCACGCCTCGGCCTCCTTGTGGTAGCCGCAGGTCAGGAGGGCGCCGAGGGTGAGGGTGGAGTCGCGCAGCCAGCAGTAGCGGTAGTCCCAGTTGCGCACCCCGCCGAGTTCCTCGGGCAGGGAGGTGGTGGGGGCGGCGACGATGCCGCCGGTCGGCGCGTAGGTGAGGGCCTTGAGGGTGATGAGGGAGCGCAGCACGGCGTCACGGTGGGGACCGTCGTAGCGGCATTCGGCGGCCCACCTCTGCCAGTCCTTCACGCTGGCGTGCAGCGCCTTGTACGGGTCGACCTGGGGCGGACGCGGGTGGTGCGAGGGGTGCCAGGTGAGGACGAACGCGACCTTCTCGCCCTTCTCGACGGTGAACTCCGAGTGGGTGCCGAAGTCCTCGCCCCAGGTGTGCACCTGGGGTTCGGTGCGCAGCCACACCGAGTCCGGGCCGGCGATCGCCACCCGGTGGCCGCCGGATTTGCGCATCCACGGCACGATCGAGCCGTAGTCGAAGCGCAGGCGCAGTGTGCTGCGGACGGTCACCCTGCCGCTGAGGCCCTCCACGACGCGTACGAGGTCGGGGGCGCGGTCGCGCTGCGGCATCAGGTCGGTGACGCGTACCGTGCCCTCGCCGGTCTCCCACTCGGTGTCCAGGACGAGGGTGTCGGGGCGGTAGGCGCGGCGGGTGCAGTGGCCCTTGGCCCCCTTGGGTGCGATGCGCCAGTGGCCGTTCTCCTTGTCGCCGAGCAGCTTGGCGAAGCAGGCCGACGAGTCGAAGCGGGGCAGGCAGAGCCAGTCGACGGAGCCGTCCCGGCCGACCAGGGCCGCGGTCTGTTCGTCGCCGATGAGGGCGTAGTCCTCGATGCTGGGGTGCACGGAGTTGCGGGTTCCCGCAAGGGCCACAAGGCAATCAGGGGTGGGGCCGGGGGAGTGACCGCTGCGCGGGGCGTGCCCGGCGCAGAAGCCCGCGCTACACCGCCGCCGGTTCCGCTTCCTTCGTCTGGTCCTCGGCCGCCGCCTCCGCCCGGTCGCGGCGCTCGCGGCGCACCAGGACCCACCAGCCCCACGGGACACCGGCGGCGAACAGCCACCACTGGATCATGTACGCGTAGTTCAGCGGGGCGTCTTCGCTGCCGGGGTCGGAAATCTGCTCCGGGCTGTCGCCCTTCGCCTCGGGCGCCGTCTGCTCGATGTAACCGCCGAGGACCGTGGCGCCCAGACGCCGGGCCTGCTCCGCGCTGTTGATCAGCATGATCTGCCGGTCCGGCAGCCCCTTGATCTCCTTGATGCCGCTCGCCGCGGTCGTCTCGTCGGCCTTCAGCCGCCCCTTGATGGTGACCTTGCCGGCGGGCGGTGCGGGGATCTTCGGGAAGGTGGTCTGCGCCCCGTTCGCCGGGATCCAGCCGCGGTTGACCAGCACCACCTTGCCGTCCGCCAGGACGAAGGGGGTCAGGACATGGAAGCCGACCTCGTCGTCGGAGTTGGTGCGGCGCCTGACGACTTCCTCGCGGGCGGTGTCGAAGGTGCCCGTCGCGGTGACGGTGCGGTACTTCTCGCTGCTGGTGACCGCGTGTCCGGGGGAGGTCAGCTGCTCCACGGGGACCGGCCTCGCGTGCAGCGCCGAGGAGACCAGGTCGTTGCGGGCGGTGCGCATCTCGTAGCGGTGCTTCTGCCAGATGCCCAGCCTGATCATCGTGGGGATCAGGAGGAGGGCGATCAGGGTGAGGATCACCCACTGCCGGGACAACAGGAAGCGGTACACCCCACGACCGTACAACTCGGTCGTGGGGTGCATTCAGGGGGGTAGCGGGTTACACCTTGTCGACGATGCCCACCTTGCCCTCCTCGCGGGCGCAGTGTGCTCCGCAGAACCACTGGCCCTCGACCTCGACCCCCTGCCCGATGATCGACACACGACAGTGCTCGCACACGGGTGCCATGCGATGGATCGCACAGGAGAAGCAGTCGAAGACGTGCACCGCTCCCTGCGCATGCACCTCGAAGGTCATTCCGTAGTCATTGCCACATACTTCACAGGTCGCCATGCGCCACAGGGTGAGCCTTCGCCGCCGCACGGGCGAGCGGTCGGCGGGCGAGTCGCACGGCAATCACCCGTCCGCGGGCTCCACATCCCTGAGCAGCTGACCGAACGCCGCCTCGTCCACCACCGGTGTCCCGTACTGCCGGGCCTTGACCACCTTCGACGTACCCGAGTCCGGGTCGTTCGTGACGAGCAGGCTGGTCAGCCGGGACAGGCTCGTCGCGACATGCAGCCCCGCCTCGACCGCGCGGTCCTCCAGCAGCTCCCGCTCGACCGAGGTGTCCCCGGAGAAGGCGATCCGCATGCCCTGTTTGAGCGGTTTGCCCTCTTCGTAACGTCCTGGGTTGGGATACGGGCATGCGGGCCTTTTGCGGGAGGGGCGCCAACTGCTCGACTGGTAGCTCCTGTAGCCGCCGTATCCGCCGGTCTGCTGTCCGATCCGCGGCGCCGGCCGGTCCGCCCACTCCGTCAGCGGCCGGCACTCGTGCAGTGGCAGCCGTACGCCCCCGGCGGCCGCGGCCCGCAGGCTCGGCCGGAACGCCTCCGCCAGCACGCGCGCGTCGTCCAGCGCGTGGTGCGCACGCTGCTGTACGACGCCGAAGTGGGCGGCCAGCGACTCCAGCTTGTGGTTGGGCAGCGGCAGCCCCAGCTCCTTGGAGAGCGCGATGGTGCACAGCCGCTGGCGCACCGGCGCCTCGCGCTCCGCGCGCGCGTACTCCCGCGCGATCATCTGCCAGTCGAAGACCGCGTTGTGCGCGACGAGCACCCGGCCCTCCAGCCGGGTCGCGAACTCCTCGGCGATGTCCTGGAAGAGGGGCGCGCCCTCGAGCACCTCGCTCGTCAGACCGTGGATCCACACCGGCCCCGGATCCCGCTCCGGGTTGACCGTCGTGTACCAGTGGTCCTCGACCTCGCCGCGCGCGTCCAGCCGGTAGACGGCCGCGGAGATTATCCGGTCGTCCCGGGCCAGGCCCGTGGTCTCCACGTCAACGACCGCGTATCCCTGCGGATACGCGGCCGGCCACGCCGTGGGGGAGGACGCTGCGGTCGGAAGGTCTTCGAGCATGGTTCCTGAGGATACGGGCCGGCACTGACAGTCCTGTCCGTCAGGTGGCCTTCCGCGCCGGTCTGTTCGACTGCCGTGAATGGTGCGAATGTCTGTGCCCCCCGGCTATGGACCTTTTCGGCGGCCGGTGCAAGCGTGCTGCCCGCCCGGCGTGTGACGGTCGACGGAAGGGCGGTACGGCTATGGCACGCGTACGGTACGGGGCACGGACCGAGGCGGAGATCGCCGCCGCGCGCACAGCGAGCGCGAAGCTTCCCGACATCTGGTCCACCGGTGTGGTGGCCCTGTGGGAGACCGACCCGGACGCGCTGGCCGCGGTCTTGCCGCCGCCCCTGAAACCCACGGGCCGCCCCCTGGTACGGGTGAACATCAGCAGGGTCGACCTGCCCGGATACCCGCTCGGCGCGGGCTCGTTCGCGGTCGCCGCCTCGCACGCGGGCGTCGACGGCTGGTATCCGCTCGTCATGCCGATGACTCACGAGCGGGCCCTCACCGGCGGCCGGGAGGTCTTCGGGGAGCCGAAGAAGCTGGGTGAGGTGGCGGTCGAGCGGGAGGGGCTCGTCGTGCACGCCCGGATGGCGCGGCACGGCATCGCCTTCGTCGAGGTGCGCGGCACGGTGAGCGGGCCGCTGCCGCTGCCGGAGCCGAGCCGGAAGACCGACTTCTACTTCAAGTTCCTTCCCGCGGTGGACGGTTCGGGCTTCGACGCCGATCCGGTACTCGTGCACTGCCTGCGCAACGAGAAGGTGCGCCGGCTGGAGCGGGTCACCGGGGAGGTCGTCCTGCGCGAGTCCCCGTACGACCCGGTGGCCGACCTCCCGGTCCTCGAACTCGTCGACATCACCATCGGGGAGAAGACCAGCGACCAGCGCGGCAAGGTCGTCGAACGGGTCGCTGCGCAAGCCCTGTTGCCGTACATCCACCAGCGGTACGACGACCCGCAGCAGGTTCATGACGGCCCTCCCGAGGGGAGCGCCTGATGGAGTTGCAGGCCGGGCAGGTCGCCGTCGTCACTGGCGCGGCGAGCGGGATCGGGCTCGCGATGGCCCGGCGGTTCGCGGCCGAGGGGCTGAAGGTGGTTCTCGCCGACGTCGAGGAGGGCGCCCTGGAGAAGGCGGCCGCGGACCTGCGCGCCGAGGGCGCCGACGTGCACGCGCGCGTGGTCGACGTCGGGGAGCGTCAGCAGGTCCTGGACCTCGCCGAGTCGGCGTACGAGACGTACGGCGCCGTACACGTCCTGTGCAACAACGCCGGGGTCGGCTCGGGTGCCGAGGGCCGTATGTGGGAGCACGAGCCGAACGACTGGAAGTGGGCCTTCGCCGTCAACGTGTGGGGCGTCTTCCATGGCATCCAGGCGTTCGTTCCACGGATGATCAAGTCGGGTCAACCCGGTCATGTCGTCAACACGTCCTCCGGCGACGGCGGCATCGCCCCGCTGCCCACCGCCTCCGTGTACGCCGTCACCAAGGCGGCCGTCGTGACGATGACCGAGTCCCTGTACGCCCACCTGCGGGCGGAGCACGCGCGCGTGGGCGCGTCGGTGCTCTTCCCAGGGCCGCACATGCTGCGCACCGGCCTGTGGGAGTCGCACCGCAACAGGCCCGAGCGGTACGCGAAGGAGCGGCCGCGCAGGACGCCGTACCGCAGTCTCGGCCAGTGGGAGGCGGCGATGCGCGCGGCGGGCCGGGAGGTGCGGTTCACGCCCGTGGAGGAGGTCGCGGAGCTCGTCGTGGACGGCATCCGCGCGGACCGCTTCTGGCTGCTGCCGGCGAGCGAGCACAGCGACGCCCGGATCCGCGCGCGGGCCGAGTCGATGCTGGACCGCACGAACCCGTCGTACCTCGAGAACTTCATCCTGGACTGAGGGGGCCATGGTGACCGACCAGGACCCGTACCTGATCATCTCCTCCGACTGCCACGCCGGGCTGCCCACCGAGGAGTACCGGCCCTACCTGGACGCCCGTTTCCGCCGGGACTTCGACGGCTTCCTCGCCGGACGCGAGCGCCGCCGCGAGGAGATGACGCGGCTCGGCATCCGCAACGAGGCGTTCGCGGCCAAGTGGTTCCACGACAACGAGGAGGGGCTGCGCGGCGGTTGGGAGACCGCTCAGCGGCTCAAGGAGCTCGACGGCGACGGGGTCGTGGCCGAGGTGGTGTTCCCGGACGCCGACGCGGTGGACAGCCGGACGGCCGCCCCCTTCGGTGTGGGCCTCGGCCTCTCCGGTGACCAGGACCCGGAGCTCGGCATGGCGGGCGCGCAGGCGCACAACCGCTGGCTGGCGGACTTCGTGTCGGAGCACCCCGAACGGCACTGCGGGGTGGCCCTGTTGCCGATCACGGCCGAGGTGCCGAAGGTGGTCGCCGAGATCCACCGCGCCAAGGAGTCCGGGCTCGGCGCACTGCTGATCCCCTCACTGTGGGGTGACCGGGAGCCGTACCACGACCGCCGTTACGACCCCGTGTGGGCGGCGGCGGCCGAATGCGGGATGCCGGTGATGACGCACTCCGGATCGGCACCCCGCCACGAGTACGGCGACCATCTGGGGATCTTCGTGAGCGAGGTGACCTGGTGGCCCGCCCGGCCGTTGTGGTTCCTCCTGTGGTCCGGTGTCTTCGAGCGCCATCCGGGACTGAAGTTCGGTGTGGCGGAGTCGGGTTGCTGGTGGCTGCCGAACCTCCTGTGGTTCATGGACCGCCTCCACCTGGGCGCGCACGGCAGCAAGAAGCTGTCCCCGTTCCAGGAGGTGAAGCGCCCGCCGCACGAGTACCTGGACCGCCAGGTCTTCATCTGCGCCACCAACACCAAGCGCCGTGAACTGGCCCAGCGTTACGAGATCGGCGTCGACAACATCCTCTGGGGCAGCGACTTCCCGCACCCCGAGGGCACCTGGCCCGACACGCGCGCGTGGCTGCGGCGCACCTTCCACGACATCCCGGTCACCGAGACCCGCCGCATGCTGGGCCTGGCGGCCGCGGAGGTCTTCGGCTTCGACGTCGAGAAGCTGACCCCACTGGCCCACCGCATCGGGCCCACACCGGCCGACCTCGGCCAGCCGGACGACCAGGCGGCCGTGGAGGCGTCCTGGGCGCGCTCGCGCGAGGTGGGCCGGCACTGGCTGACCGACCACGACTTCCCGGTACTGGGGGCGGACCGATGAACACAGAGGATCGCTACACCGTCATTTCCGCCGACTGCCACGCGGGCGCCGACCTCCTGGACTACAAGCCGTACCTGGAGAAGCGCTTCCACGACGAGTTCGACGCGTGGGCGGCGACGTACGTCAACCCGTACGAGGACCTGCTCGCCGACACGGCCGACAAGAACTGGAACTCCGAGCGCCGGGTGGCGGAGCTCGAGCAGGACGGCATCGTCGCGGAGGTGCTGTTCCCCAACACCATCCCGCCGTTCTTCCCCTCCGGGTCCCTGATGGCCCCCGCCCCGACCGCCGAGGAGTTCGAGCGGCGCTGGGCCGGCCTGCGCGCCCACAACCGCTGGCTCGCGGACTTCTGCGCGGCCGCACCGGGCCGCCGCGCGGGCGTCTTCCAGATCCTCCTGAACGACGTGGACGCGGCGGTGAAGGAGATCAGGTGGGCCATCCAGGCCGGCCTCAGGGGCGGCCTGACGCTGCCCGGCACACCACCGGGCTCGGGCCTGCCGGAGCTCCACTCGCAGTCGTACGACCCCATCTGGGCCGTCTGCGCGGAGCTCGGCGTCCCCGTGAACCACCACGCCGGCTCGGCCTCCCCTCCGCTCGGCGACGAACCGGCCGCCCGCGCGGTCTTCATGGTCGAGACGACCTGGTTCTCCCACCGCGCCCTGTGGCACCTGGTCTTCGGCGGCGCCTTCCGCCGCCACCCCGAACTGAAGCTGGTGCTGACCGAGCAGGGCTCGGGCTGGATCCCCGGGGTGCTCGACATGCTGGACTACTACCACGGCCGCCTGGTCGCGGCCGCGACGAAGGCGACCACCGCCGAGTCCAGGTTCGGCGCGGGCCTCGCCGCCCGCATGGGCAAGCCGCCCTCCGAGGTGTGGCGCGACAACTGCTTCGTCGGCGCCAGCTTCATGCGCCCCCACGAGGTGCCCCTGCGCGACCGCATCGGCGTCGACAAGATCATGTGGGGCAGCGACTACCCGCACGACGAGGGGACGTACCCGTACTCCAGGGAGGGCCTGCGCATCGCGTACGCGGGCGTGCCGCGCGACGAGGTCGCCGCCATGATCGGGGGGAACGCGGCCCGCGTCTACGGCTTCGACCTGGACCTGCTGGACCCCATCGCGGCCAAGGTCGGGCCGACGGTGGCGGAGCTGGCACAGCCGTTGACCGAACCGCCGGCGGACGCGACCAGCCCGGCGTTCGCCCGGGGAGCGTCGGTACGGGTCTGGTGACGCCCGGAGTGGGATCCTCCCGGTGTGACGGAACCAACGCACGCCGGCGAGGCCCACGGGGGCGCACTGGGTGAGCGGCTGAACTGGCTGCGCGCGGCCGTGCTGGGCGCGAACGACGGCATCGTCTCCACCGCGGGCCTCGTCGTCGGTGTGGCCGGCGCGACGGAGGACCGCTCGGCCCTGCTCACCGCCGGGCTTGCGGGCCTGCTCGCCGGGTCGATGTCGATGGCCGCGGGGGAGTACGTGTCCGTCTCCACCCAGCGGGATTCCGAAATGGCCGCACTCGCCCTGGAGCGGCGGGAGTTGCGTGAGCAGCCGGAGGCCGAGCTGGAGGAACTCACCGGGCTGCTGCAGCAGCGGGGGATGTCCCGTGAGGTGGCCAGGGAGGCGGCGGAACAGCTGACGGAACGGGACGCGCTCAGGGCGCACGCGCGCGTGGAGCTCGGCATCGACCCCGACGAGCTGACCAATCCCTGGCACGCGGCGTGGGCGAGCTTCCTGGCGTTCACCGTGGGGGCGCTGCTGCCGCTGCTGGCGATCGTGCTGCCGCCCTCGGACTGGCGCCTCCCGGTCACCGTGGTCTCCGTACTGGCCGCCCTCGTCCTCACCGGCTGGACCAGCGCGCGGCTCGGCGGCGCCCGGCCCGGCCAGGCTGTGCTGCGGAACGTGGTGGGCGGGGCCCTGGCCATGGGGGTCACCTACGCGGCGGGGACGCTGCTGGGGGCGGCCGGGGTCTAGCAGCCCCCGATTCCTGCTGGTCCGCGGCGCCCTCGGCGAGCGGTGGGTGTTCGCGACGGCGTACCGTGAAGTGCGCTCGACCACCCCCTGAGCGCGCCCACGACACCGCACGAGAAGGATCCTCGCCATGCGCGCCACCACCATCCACGCCCCGTACGACATGCGCGTGGAGGACGTGCCCGAGCCCGTGGTGCAGCTGCCCACCGACGCCGTGGTGCGGGTGCTGCGCGCCTGTATCTGCGGCAGCGACCTGTGGGCGTACCGCGGCGAGGCGGCCCGGCAGCCGGGGCAGCGGATCGGGCACGAGTTCCTCGGCGTCGTGGAGGAGGTCGGCGGCGAGGTCTCGAACATCAGGCGCGGTGACCTCGTCGTCGCGCCCTTCATGTGGTCCGACGGCATCTGCGACTACTGCCGCGAGGGTCTCACCACCTCCTGCGAGCACGGCGGCTTCTGGGGCTCCGTCGGACACGACGGCGGCCAGGGCGAGGCCGTGCGCGTGCCGTTCGCCGACGGCACCCTCGTCCAGCTCCCCAAGGACGCGGCCTCCGACGACCATCTGCTGTCCGCCCTGCTGACCCTCTCCGACGTCCTCGGCACCGGCCACCACGCGGCCCTCGGCGCGGGTGCCCGCCCGGGAGCCACGGTCGCCGTCGTCGGTGACGGGGCCGTCGGCCTGTGCGCGGTGCTCGCCGCCAGGCGGCTCGGCGCGGAGCGGATCATCGCGCTCGGCCGCCACCAGGTCCGTACGGACATCGCGCGCTGCTTCGGTGCCACCGACGTCGTTGCCGAACGTGGCGACGCGGCCGTCGAGGCCGTACGCGAACTCACCCGCGGACAGGGCGCACACGCCGTGGTCGAAGCCGTCGGCACTGAACAGTCGATGCGTACGGCAGTCGACATCACGCGCGACGGCGGCGCGATCGGCTTCGTCGGCGTGCCGCACGGCAGCGGCACCGGACTCGACCTCGGCGTCATGTTCGACCGGAACATCGCACTGCGCGGCGGCGTCGCGCCGGTCCGCGCCTACATCCCGGAACTGCTGCCCGACGTCCTCGACGGCACCGTCGACGCCTCACCGGTCTTCGACCTGACGGTCGGTCTGGAGGGCGTCCCCGACGGCTACAAGGCGATGGACGAGCGCACGGCCCTCAAGGTGCTCGTCACCAACGGTTGATCAATCGATCGACGTCACGACCAGCGGATCGGCAGCGGCAGCGCCGTCAGCAGCCCCGACACCAGGACCACCACCCCCAGCGCGGCGACCTCCAGGCGCGCCGGGGAGCAGGCGGTCAGCGGGTCGGCGGCGCGGCGCAGCCGGATCCGCGCCCACAGGGCGAGCAGCGCGACGGCGGTCACGAGGATCACCTTGGCGAGCAGGGTGCGTCCGTATGCCGTTGTCGTCAGCTGGTCCAGGATCGTGTGCGGCGGCATGCGGCGCAGCGAACTCCACACGCCGGTCGCGGTGATGACGGCGAGCAGAACGGTCGCCACGCGCGCGTAGAGGCCCAACAGGGCCGCGCCCGTCTCGGAGGTGCCCCACCGGCGCAGCGTCCGCAGGGTCTGCAGCAGACTGCCCGTCCACAGCGTCGCGCACGTCAGGTGCACGACCGTCAGCCCCGACCCGACCAGCGGGCCGTGTTCGGTCGTGGGGTGCGCGCGCAGGGCCTCGGCGGCGACGATCGCGGCCAGCGGCCAGACCTGGGTGGCCGGGCGGCGGGAGAGGGCGCAGAGGCCGGCCGCGAGAAAGGCGTTGACCTCGACCAGCGCGAGCTTGCCGTCCCGCGAGTCGTAGAGACCGCCGACGTTGATGTCGGCAAGGCTGTGCGGCACCAGGTTGCCGGTGGACACGACCGAGGCGAGGCCCAGTGCGGCGACGAAACCGGCGGCGGCCGCATACGGGGCCCAGCTGCGGGGCGCGGCCTGCGGAGCGCCGGGCAGCGAACGGGCCAGACGGTTCACGAACAGCTCGCCCACCGGCACGCACACCGCGGCGAACAGCACCGCCCGCAGCAGCGCGATGCCGCTGACACCGGGTGCGGCGGCCTCCCCCGTGCCGTGCAGCGCGGCGGACGGGCCGAGCAGGGGTATCAGCGAGGCCAGGGCCACCAGGACGAGGACGGCGACGGCCCGTACGGCACCGCGGCGCCGTACGGGCTCCCCGGCCTCGGCCTCCCCGGCCGTGGGCTTTATCAAGGTCACCTCACGATGTTCGCCAGCCGTCGCAGAACCGGGCAAGTGGAGTAAGACAAGTGGGGTACGGCATTCTGCTCATGGATACGTTTTCGGTCGCTACCGTGACTCAGACCCACCGCGCGGGATCCGACCCCCAGGGCACCGGCGGCCGCGCCCAGTCGACGGGCCCGCCCGCGAAGGACACCGGCGGCAGGGCGTACCGCAGCCGGCCCAGTGAGCTGTCCGTGCCGGTGAGCCAGGGACCGGGCCCGTCGTACGAGTCGTCGCCCGCGGCACCGGCCCCGATGCCGTTCACGAGCCACTCGGCCGTCCGCGCCAACGCCAGCCGTACGAACCGGCTGCCGCCCTCGTACGACTGCTCGGTCAGCGCCCGCAGCACTGCCGCCGCCAGCAGATAGCCCGTCCCGTGGTCGAGGGCCTGCGCGGGCAGCGCACCCGGCTGCTCCTCGGAGCCCTCCAGGACAGCGATCCCCGAGGCCACCTGCACCAGGCTGTCGAAGCCCCGCCGCTCCCTCCACGGCCCGTACGCACCCCATGCCGACACCTGTGCCACGACCAGCCCGGGCCGCCGTTCCGCCAGCGCCTGCGGCGACAGCCCGAACCGGTCCAGGGCGCCCGGCCGGTAGCCGGTGACGACCACGTCGGCCGCCGCGAGCAGTTCCTCGAAGGTGCGCCGGTCGGCCGCCAGGTCCAGCGTCGTCGACCGCTTCCCGAAGCCGGTGTCCGCGTGCTGGTCGGGCAGTTCGGGCAGGTGCGGGGTGTCCACGCGCAGCACGTCCGCGCCCAGCAGGGCGAGCGTGCGGGTGGCGACCGGGCCGGCCAGGACCCGGGTCAGGTCGAGGACCCGCAGTCCGGCCGCGGGCAGCAGGGGAGGCCCGTCGACCGGGGTGAGCACGCGCGCGCGTGCGGAGTCGAGCCGTTCGCGCTCCACCAGAGGCCGAGCCGCCACCGCGACGGCCTGCTCGTGCACGGCCCACTCCTTGGGGGTCCGCAGTGCCACGGCCAGACCCCCGGCCGCGTACACCGCCTCCTCGACCTCCAGGGAGGACCGCTCGGCCAGCGCGGCCTCGACGGCGGCCACGTCGTCCGGTACCCCGAGTGCGTCCAGCAGTCGCGCCCGGTGGTGCGGATAGTTCGCATGCGTCCGAACCCATCCGTCCGCCGTCCGCCAGAACCGCGACAGCGGCGCGAAGGTGACCGGTGCCCGCCCGTCGACCAGCAGATGCCGCTCACTGTGGAAGGCCGCGGCGACGGCACCGTCGTCCACCCGCACCCCGGGCACCCCCACGAGCCCGCCCCGCCGTGCCCCCAGCTCGGCACCGGCCAGCGCGCACGCTCCGACGCAGGCCCGCGCCAACTCCCGTGCGGGAAGGCGCCCTTGGAGAGCGCCCTCCCGCACCACGGTCGACACCTGCGGGAGAAGTGCGGCGTCGCCGCCGAGTGCGGACCATGCGAACTTGATTCCAGTCATGACTGCACTATGCATCATTGACTGAATCAATATGTGGACGGAGGTCTGGAGGCCTCCGTCCTGCTTCCGCCTATCTCGTCACCGCGTCCAGCGCGTCCACCGTGCCCCAGCCGTAGAAGCCGTTGTAGTTCCTCGGCCCCTCGCACACCGCGTCGACCTTGCCGTCCCCGTTGATGTCGTACGGGTCCGTGCACGCCGTGCCGTCGGCCTCGGCGTACAGCAGAGCCTTCGCCAGGGCCGGAGAGGCGTACGGGTGGGTTGACTTGATCAATGCGGCGACGGCCGCCACGTGCGGCGAGGCCATCGACGTACCGGCCATGTAGCCCCACTTGCCGCCGGGCAGCGTGCCCAGGATCTGGCCGCTGGTGGCCGGTGGGGCCGGGGCCTGGTAGCGGGTCGAGTCGCCGCCCGGCGCGGCGACGTCGATGGTGCCCAGACCGTAGTTGGAGAACGACGACTTGATGCCCTTCGCGCCGGTCGCCGCGACGGTCACCACACCTGGCAACTGGGTCGGTATGTCAAGGCACTTGGACGGGTCGACCACCCGGTCGGAGGGCGTGCCGTCGTTCGGCGAGGACGGGTCCGTGATCGAGTCCGACGCCAGGTCGTAGTTCTCGTTGCCGGCCGCCGCGACGTTGACCGTGCCCTTCTTCTCGGCGAACCGCGCGGCCCGGGTGACGGCGTCCACGAGCGCCTTCTGGTCCGGGTCGTCGGTGCAGTTGAAGTACCAGGGGTCGGTGTAATAGCTGTTGTTGGTGACGTCGACGCCGTGCTCGGCCGCCCACACGAATCCGCAGACCACGGCCTCGGCGTAGAAGTAGCCCTTCGGGTCGGCCACCTTGATGCCGGCGACCTTCACGCCCGGCGCCACACCGGTCATGCCGATGCCGTTCTTCGCGGCCGCGATCTCGCCCGCCACGTGCGTGCCGTGCGGGCTCTCCGTGGAGCTGGGCCGCCAGGCGCCGTCGGTGGTGTCCGGCTTGCCCGACACACAGTTGACCGAGGCGTTCCGGTTGAAGTTCGGCGCGATGTCGGGGTGTGTGTCGTCGACGCCGGTGTCGATCACGCCGACCGTGACCTTCGGGCTGCCCAGCGACTTCTCGTGCGCCTTGTCCGCCTTGATGGCAGCGAGATCCCACTGCAGCGGCTCCAACGGGTCCTGCCCGTCGGCGGCCTGAACGCCCTTCAGCTCCTCGGCCGTGAGCGCCTTGGGCGTGCCCACGTCGGTCGTCGACTGGGCGGGCAGCGGGGCGTTGCGGGTGTTGCCGGCCGACTCCACCCCGTGCACCGTGCGGATGGCCTTGGCGAAGTCGGGGTTCGCCGAGTGGACGACGATCACACCGATCTCGTCGTACGACGTCACGATCGTGCCGCCGGCCTCGGCTATCGCCTTCTTCAGGTACGCCGAAGTGCCGTGCCCGGGGCGGACGTTGACGACGTAGCTGAGCGAGCTCGCGTCGGCGGCGGTCGTGGCCGCCGGCGCGCTGTCCGCCGCCGCGGCCGTGCCGTTCGGCAGGAACGCGAGGGCCGTTGCCATCGCTATCCCGAGCGGGATCGCGATCGCGCGGCGGTAGCGCGGGTCAGGCGCTGTCATGTGTCGGTGTCTCCAGTTCGTTCGCGGTGCGAGCGGTAGGTGCGGACCGTGCGGGAAGTCCGGGGGCGGCGCGGTCTCTGTCTCCGCGCCGCCCGTACGAGCACAGGGTCTACTTCACCGCGCGCAGCGCGTTGACGATGCCGAAACCGTAGAATCCGTTGATCCGCTTACCGCCCACGCAGGTGGCGTCCACGACGCCGTCGCCGTTCCCGTCGTACGGGTCGGTCGGGCAGCCGGGGTTGTCCGCCTCGGCCTTGAGGAGGGCCTGCAGCTGGGACGGGGTCGCCCACGGGTGCGTCGACTTCAGCAGCGCGGCGACGGCCGCGACGTGCGGAGTCGCCATCGACGTGCCCTGGAGGTAGCCGTACTGGTTGTTCGGCAGCGTCGACAGGATGCGGCCGTTCTTCGACGGCGTGTCCGGGATCTGGTACTTGTCGCCGCCCGGCGCCGCGACGTCGATCACACCGTCGCCGTAGCTCGAGTAGTAGGACTTCGCGCCCTTGACACCGGTCGCGCTGACCGTGACCACGCCCGGCAGCTGGGTCGGCACGTCGAAGCACTCGTGCGGGTCGACCGTGCGGGTCACGGGCGTCGAGTCGTCGGGGCTGGAGGCGTCGACGAGGGCGTTCGAGTCGAGGTCGTTGTTGGAGTTGCCCGCCGCGGCGACATTGAGCGTGCCCTTGTGCTGGGCGTACAACTGGGCCCTGTTGACCGCATCAACGATGGCACGTTGATCGGGATCGTCCATGCAGTTGTACTGCCATGGATCAACGTAGTAGCTGTTGTTGGTGATCTCGACGCCGTGGTCGGCGGCGAACACGAAGGCGCAGACGACGCTCTCGGGGAAGAACAGCTGGTTCGCGTCCGGCTGGGCCACCGTGATGCCGGAGACCTTCACACCGGGCGCGACACCCGCGACACCGATGCCGTTGCGGGCCGCGGCTATCTCGCCCGCCACGTGCGTGCCGTGGTAGTGGTCGGCGTCCACCGGCCGCCAGGAACCGTACGTGGTGTCCGCCTTGCCGCTCACGCAGTTGGCGGACTGCGAGGGCGAGAAGTTCGGCGCGATGTCGGGGTGGGTGTCGTCGACGCCGACATCGATGACGGCGACGGTCACGCTCTTGCTGCCCGGGTCGATCTGGGCAGCCTTGTCGGCGCCGATCGCCCTCAGATCCCACTGGTCGGCCTCGAGCGGCTCCTCCCCGGCCGTCGAAGTCCCCGCGACCTTCGCTGCCTCGGCCTTGGAGAGGTACTGCACCGCGCCCTCGTCCGTCGTCCCGGCCGCCTGCACCGGCGAGGTCCGCGAGGCGCCCGCGGACTGGACGCCGCGCACCTTGCGTATCTCCTTGGCGAAGTCGGGGTTCGCGGAGTGGACGACTATCACGCCGATCTTGTCGTACGACACCACGACGGAACCGCCGGCCGCATTGATCGCCTTCTTGACCGACTTGATCGTGTAAGGGTCCGTCTTGGTGTTGACGAGATAGGCGAAGGTGCCTGCATCGGCCGCCTGGGCGGCGGACTCCACGCGCGGGGCGGCCTGCGCGGCCGCAGGCAGGAAGCCGAGCGAGGCGGTCAGTGACAGCACGACCGGTACGGCGAGTGCGAGCCGGCGTCTGGAACGCAGATGAGCCATGGGGTCTCCACATCATCCGGAAACGAAACCGCCCGAGACACAGATGTTGCCCGGGCAGGTACATGACGGGTGGTGCAGGCCGAAGCTATCTCCCGAAGTCGCTGGCCAGCAATGAGTTGCCCAAGGTGAGTTCGGAAACAGGTCAAGGGAGTTGAACCTGCCCTCGCGTGGCGCCGTGACCTTGGACAGGGAGCACGAGGACACTCGCCCCCGATCCCCGTAAAAACCGCATCCGCAACGCGAGGAGACTCCGTGGCCACCGAGACACCGCCCCCCTCGAAAACCCAAGCCCGACTTCCCTCCACCGAGGAGTTCGTCGCGGAGCAGGAGAGCGCGGAGTTCGGTGAACTGCGCCGCTCCCACCGCTCCTTCGCCTTTCCGCTCACCGTCGGCTTCATCGCCTGGTACCTGCTCTACGTCCTGCTGTCGAACTACGCGGACGACTTCATGGGCACCAAGCTGTTCGGCAACATCAACGTCGCCCTCGTGCTGGGCCTCGCCCAGTTCCTCACCACCTTCCTCATCGCCTGGTGGTACTCGCGGCACGCCGCCACCAAGCTCGACCCCAAGGCCGAGGCGATCAAGTCCCGTATGGAGGGCGACGCATGAGCATCGCGCAGCAGACCGTGCTGGCCGCCGGTGAGGCCAGTCAGCACCGGCCGCTGATCATCACCCTGTTCTCGGTGTTCGTCGCCGCGACCCTGGTGATCACCGTATGGGCGGGCCGCCAGACCAAGGACGCCGCCGACTTCTACGCCGGCGGACGGCAGTTCACCGCCTTCCAGAACGGCCTCGCCGTCTCCGGCGACTACATGTCCGCCGCGTCCTTCCTCGGCATCGCGGGCGCGATCTCGCTGGCCGGGTACGACGGCTTCCTGTACTCCATCGGCTTCCTGGTCGCCTGGCTGGTGGCGCTGCTCCTGGTGGCCGAGCCCCTGCGCAACTCCGGCCGCTACACCATGGGCGACGTCCTCGCCTACCGGATGCGCCAGCGCCCCGTCCGTACGGCGGCCGGCACGTCGACCATCGTGGTCTCGATCTTCTACCTGCTGGCCCAGATGGCGGGCGCGGGCGTCCTGGTCTCGCTGCTGCTCGGCATCACCAGCGACGCCGGCAAGGTCGGCATCGTGGCGCTCGTCGGCGTCCTGATGATCGTGTACGTCACCATCGGCGGCATGAAGGGCACCACCTGGGTCCAGATGGTCAAGGCCGTGCTGCTCATCGTGGGCGCCCTGCTGCTGACCTTCCTGGTGCTGTTGAAGTTCCACTTCAACATCTCCGACCTGCTCGGCAAGGCCGCCGACAACAGCGGCAAGGGGTCGGCCTTCCTGGAGCCCGGGCTGAAGTACGGCCTCACCTCGACGTCCAAACTGGACTTCATCTCCCTGGGCATCGCCCTGGTCCTGGGCACCGCGGGCCTGCCGCACATCCTGATCCGGTTCTACACCGTGCCCACGGCCAAGGCCGCCCGTAAGTCCGTCAACTGGGCGATCGGCCTCATCGGCGCCTTCTACCTGATGACGCTCGCGCTGGGCTTCGGCGCCGCGGCGCTCATCAAGCCGGACGAGATCATCGCCTCGAACAAGGCAGGCAACACGGCGGCACCGCTCCTGGCGCTGCATCTGGGCGGTGTCGACTCCAACTGGGGCGCCATCCTGCTCGCCTCCATCTCGGCGGTCGCCTTCGCCACGATCCTCGCGGTCGTCGCGGGCCTGACCCTCGCCTCGTCCTCGTCGTTCGCCCACGACATCTACGCCAACGTCATCAAGAAGGGCGAGGCCACCGAGCAGCAGGAACTGCGCGCGGCCCGCTGGGCGACCGTCGCGATCGGTGCCGTCTCGATCTGCCTCGGCGCCCTGGCCCGCGACCTGAACGTGGCCGGACTCGTCGCCCTCGCCTTCGCGGTCGCCGCCTCCGCCAACCTGCCGACCATCCTCTACAGCCTCTTCTGGAAGCGGTTCACCACCCAGGGAGCCCTGTGGTCGATCTACGGCGGCCTGATCACGGCCGTCGGCCTGGTGCTGTTCTCGCCGGTGGTCTCCGGCAAGGAGACGTCGATGTTCCCCCACGTCGACTTCCACTGGTTCCCGCTGGAGAACCCGGGCATCATCTCGATCCCGGTCGGCTTCCTGCTGGGCATCCTCGGCACGTATCTGTCCAAGGAGGAGCCCGACAAGGGCAAGTACGCGGAGCTGGAGGTCCGGTCCCTGACCGGCACCGGCGCGCACTGAAAACCCACTGAACACGTCCCCTGAGCGGCCGCGTCGTAGGGATCTACGACGCGGCCGCGCCGTACCTCGTGGGATCGGGCCGCTGTCGTTGTCGGTGGCGTCACGTAGGCTCGCAGGTAACGGGAAATGATGAAGCCGCACTGATCCGTTACGAGGGAGGGGGCCCACGTGCTCATCGACACTTTCGGCCGAGTGGCCACCGACCTGAGGGTCTCGCTGACCGACCGGTGCAATCTGCGATGTACGTACTGCATGCCCGAAGAGGGCCTGCAGTGGCTGGCCAAGCCCGACCTGCTCACCGACGACGAGATCGTCCGCCTGATCGACATCGCCGTCACCTCCCTGGGTATCAAGGAGGTCCGCTTCACCGGCGGCGAACCCCTGCTGCGCCCGGGCCTGGTCGGCATCGTCGAGCGGGTCGCCGCGCTGCAGCCCCGCCCCCAGATGTCCCTGACGACGAACGGCATCGGCCTCAAGCGCACGGCGGCGGCCCTGAAGGCAGCGGGCCTGGACCGGGTGAACGTCTCCCTCGACACCCTCCGTCCGGAGACATTCAAGATCCTCACCCGCCGGGACCGGCACAAGGACGTCATCGAGGGCCTTCAGGCCGCCCGCGACGCAGGCCTGACCCCGGTCAAGGTCAACACCGTCCTCATGCCGGGGCTGAACGAGGACGAGGCCCCGGACCTGCTGGCCTGGGCGGTGGAGCACGACTACGAACTGCGCTTCATCGAGCAGATGCCCCTGGACGCCCAGCACGGCTGGAAGCGCGAGGGAATGGTCACCGCGGGCGACATCCTGGCCTCGCTGCGCACCCGCTTCGACCTCACCGAGGAGGGCGCGGGCGAGCGCGGCTCGGCCCCCGCCGAGCGCTGGGTCGTGGACGGCGGCCCGCACCGCGTCGGCGTCATCGCCTCCGTCACCCGCCCGTTCTGCGCGGCCTGCGACCGCACCCGCCTCACGGCCGACGGCCAGATACGCACCTGCCTCTTCGCGCAGGAGGAGACGGACCTGCGCGCCGCCCTGCGCTCCGACGCCCCCGACGAGGAAATCGCCCGCATCTGGCGACTGGCCATGTGGGGCAAGAAGGCGGGAGCGGGCCTGGACGACCCGTCCTTCGTCCAGCCGGACCGCCCCATGTCGGCGATCGGCGGCTAGCGCCGGACAGGCCTAGGCGCCCTCGGACGACTCCCATTCCTTCAGCAGGACCACGTCCTTGAGGAAACCCCGTACACCGAGGAACTGGGAGAGATGCTCCCGGTGCTCCTCACAGGCGAGCCACGTCTTGCGCCGCTCCGGCGTGTGGATCTTCGGGTTGTTCCACGCGAGCACCCACACGGCATCGGCACGGCAGCCCTTGGCGGAGCAGATCGGGTTCTCGTCACTCACAGGTTCGTCTCACAAGCGGGCTGAACAAGGCGCAGAACAAGGCGACGCCGAGCAGCCACGGGGGGAGCTGCCCGGCGTCGGTCTGTCGCTCCGACGGGGGATGCGGAGCGCCTACGAAGTATGTCACGGGTAACCGGTCGCTCGGCACCGGAACAACATGATTGATCTGAGCTTTTCTTGAGCTTGGTGCGGAGCCGACTTCCGTTTGCGACCCTTCCGCCGTGGTCACGCGCGGTCGTGCGGCTCGCTTCGTGCGCCCGGTGCGGGCTCGGCCGCGACATCTTCCGGGACCGGTTCCGCGAAACCGTCGTTCGTCCGCGGCGGCGCAATCATCGGACGCATCGGGGCACCCACGAACGTCGACGGAAGCGACGGCGCGTTCTCCCGCCCCGCGTTCGCGATCACCACGGCGATGTAGGGGAGGACCAGTCCGAGGACCAACGCCACGATCGCGACGTGCCGTTCGACGTTCCACAGCGAGGCCGCGAGGATCACCGACACCGTACGGATCGACATCGAGATGACGTACCGGCGCTGCCGGCCGCGCACGTCCTCGTCCAGGCTCGCCCGAGCCCCGGTGATCCGGAACACCTGGCTGTTGCCGCCGCCATGCTGCTTCCGCATCACATTCCACCATCCGCCCGCATCGGACTTGTCCCCGTCCCCGTGCCCGGTCCGCCCCCGGTCGGGGACGGTGCCCGGACACCTCCAACGTTACGCCGCGCCTGCGCCGCCTACGAGACCGGGTCATCTCCTACCTGGCCGAACGGCCTCAGCCGTAGCGCGTACAGCTCCACCCGGCATGCGCCGTACGGTGCACGGGCCGACACTGGGCGTAATGCTCACGTCGAGCCGTACAAGGAGGCAGCCATGGGCTGGTTGTGGGCGATCATCGTGGGATTCGTACTGGGCGTGATCGCCAAGGCGGTCATCCCCGGCAAGCAGCACAGCCCCCTCTGGCTGACCACCATCTGCGGCATGCTCGGCGCCACCGCCGGCAACGCCCTCGCCCGCGCGGTCGGCGTCGCCTCGACCCGAGGCATCGACTGGAGCCGTCACGTCTTCCAGCTGGTCGCCGCGATCATCATCGTCTTCTTGGTCGACATGGCATACATGGCAACACTGGGCAAACACAAACAACAGGCGTGAGCTGCAGCGCCCCGAAAGGGGCGCGGGGAACTGCGCGACAAGCCACGACGAAGGCCGCAGCCGTCAGATTCCCGCACCCCTACGGCGCTTACGCTCCAGTAACCTCAACAGCGGCAAGATTCTTCTTGCCGCGCCGCAACACCAGCCACCGCCCCTGCAGCAGATCCTCCTTCGCAGGCACGGCGTCCTCGCCGGCGACCTTCACGTTGTTCACGTAGGCGCCGCCCTCCTTCACGGTCCGCCGCGCAGCGGACTTGCTGGCCACAAGGCCGACCTCGGCGAACAGGTCCACCACCAGGCCGGGCTCGGAGACCTGGATGTGCGGCACCTCGGACAGCGCTGCTGCCAGCGTCCGCTCATCCAGCTCCGCCAGATCACCCTGTCCGAAGAGGGCGCGGGACGCGGCGATCACGGCGGCCGTCTGGTCGGCGCCGTGCACCAGCGTCGTCAGCTCCTCCGCCAGCGCGCGCTGCGCCGCCCGGGCCTGCGGGCGCTCCTCGGTCTGCTTCTCCAGCTCTTCGAGTTCCTCACGGGACTTGAAGGACAGGATCCGCATGTACGTCGAGATGTCCCGGTCGTCCACGTTCAGCCAGAACTGGTAGAACGCGTACGGCGTCGTCATCTCGGCGTCGAGCCAGATGGCACCGCCCTCGGTCTTGCCGAACTTGGTGCCGTCCGCCTTGGTCATCAGCGGCGTCGCCAGCGCATGCACATTGGCGTGCGGCTCGAGACGGTGGATCAGGTCCAGGCCCGCCGTGAGGTTGCCCCACTGGTCGCTGCCGCCCTGCTGCAGGGTGCAGCCGTGGCGGCGGTACAGCTCCAGGAAGTCCATGCCCTGCAGCAGCTGGTAGCTGAACTCCGTGTAGCTGATGCCCTCTTCGGACTCCAGACGCCGGGCGACGGAGTCCTTCGTCAGCATCTTGTTGACGCGGAAGTGCTTGCCGATGTCCCGGAGGAACTCGATGGCCGACAGACCGGCCGTCCAGTCCAGGTTGTTCACCATGACCGCGGCGTTCTCGCCCTCGAAGGACAGGAACGGCTCGATCTGCGCGCGCAGCCGGTTCACCCAGTTCGCGACCGTCTCCGGGTCGTTGAGCGTCCGCTCCGCCGTGGGGCGCGGGTCACCGATCTGGCCGGTGGCGCCGCCCACCAGAGCCAGCGGACGCAGGCCCGCCTGCTGGAGCCGGCGCATGGTGAGGACCTGGACCAGGTGGCCGACGTGCAGACTGGCCGCGGTCGGGTCGAAGCCGCAATAGAACGTGACGGGACCGTCCGCGAGCGCCTTGCGCAATGCATCCTCGTCAGTGGACAGGGCCCACAGACCCCGCCACTTCAGCTCGTCGACGATGTCCGTCACGGTTCTCGTATCTCCTTGATGATCTTCGGGCAGTCGAGCGACTACCGGCTACGAGGTTATACGCCCTGACTGACAGAGCTCATATTGAAGTCGGGCACCCGCAGCGCAGGCATCGCAGCCCTAGTGAACCAGTCGCTCCACTCCCTCGGCAGCGTCTTTTCCGTGCGCCCGGCCTCGGTGGCCCGCCCGAGCAGGTCGACCGGCGACTCGTTGAACCGGAAGTTGTTGACCTCGCCGGCCACCTCGCCGTTCTCGACGAGATAGACGCCGTCCCTGGTCAGGCCGGTGAGCAACAGGGTGGCCGGGTCGACCTCGCGGATGTACCAGAGGCAGGTCAGCAGCAGCCCGCGCTCGGTGTTCGCGACCATCTCCTCCAGGGAGCGGTCGTCCCCGCCGGTCAGGACGAGGTTGTCGATCGCGGGAGCCACCGGCAGCCCGGTCAGACCCGCGCTGTGCCGGGTGGTCGTCAGGTGGGTCAGCTCGCCCTGCCGTACCCACTCGGTGGCCGCGAGCGGCAGGCCGTTGTCGAACACCGACTGGTCTCCGCCGGAGGAGTGCGCGATCACGAAGGGCGCCGACTCAAGGCCCGGTTCGTTCGGGTCGCTGCGCAGGGTCAGCGGCAGCTCGCTGAGCCTGTCGCCCACGCGCGTGCCGCCGCCCGGCTTGGAGAACACCGTGCGGCCCTCGACCGCGTCCCGGCCGGACGCCGACCAAATCTGGTAGATCAGCAGGTCAGCCACGGCGGTCGGCGGCAGCAGCGTCTCGTACCGCCCCGCGGGCAGCTCGATCCGCCGCTCGGCCCACCCGAGGCGTACGGCGAGCTCCGCGTCCAGCGCCGCCGGGTCGACGTCCTTGAAGTCCCGCGTGGAGCGGCCCGCCCACGCCGAGCGCGTACGGTCCGGCGACTTGGCGTTCAGCTCCAGCGTCCCGTTGGGCTGGTCGTGGCGCAGGCGCAGCCCCGTCGACGTACCCACGTAGCTCGTCACGAGTTCGTGGTTGGCGAAGCCGTACAGCTCGCGGCCGCCCGCACGCGCGCGTGCGAACGCCTCACCGAGTGCCGGTGCGAAGTCGGCGAACACGGTCGACGAGGTCTCACCGGGCGCGTCCGTGAAGTCCGGCGACTGCGCAACGCCCGTGACCAGCGGCTGTGCGTCCTCCGCCGGTCCGGCGCCGCGTGCGGCGGCCTCGGCGGCCCGCACCAGCGGCTCCAGCTCGTCCACGGTCACGGCCGAGCGGGAGACGACACCGGAGGCCGTGCCTTCCTTGCCGTCGACGGTCGCGACCACCGTGAGGGTGCGCCCGCGCGTGACGCCGTTCGTGGTGAGCGCGTTGCCCGCCCAGCGCAGGTTGGCGGTCGAGTGCTCGTCGGCGATGACGACACAGCCGTCGGCGGTGGACAGCTCCAGTGCCCGCTCGACGATCTCGTGCGGCTTGTTGCTGCGGGCGCTCATCGACCGGCCTCCTGCGTGGTGTTGAGACTGTGCTTTCCCGGGGGATAACCCCCGGACCCCCAGCCAAGTCCTGCACTGACGCTCATCGACCAGCCTCCTGCGTGGTGTTGAGGATGTTGACGCCCTTGAAGAGCGCGGAGGGGCAGCCGTGCGACACGGCGGCGACCTGGCCCGGCTGGGCCTTGCCGCAGTTGAAGGCGCCCCCGAGGACATACGTCTGCGGGCCGCCCACCGCGGCCATCGAGCCCCAGAAGTCGGTGGTCGTCGCCTGGTACGCGACGTCCCGCAGCTGCCCGGTGATGCGCCCGTTCTCGATCCTGAAGAACCGCTGACCGGTGAACTGGAAGTTGTAGCGCTGCATGTCGATGGACCACGACCGGTCCCCGACGACGTAGATCCCGCGGTCGACCCCGCCGATCAGGTCCTCCGTCGCCATCCCGGCCGGATCCGGCTGAAGCGACACGTTGGCCATGCGCTGCACCGGAACGTGTCCGGGGGAGTCGGCGAACGCACACCCGTTGGACCGCTCGAACCCGGTCAGCTTCGCGATCCGCCGGTCGAGCTGGTAGCCGACGAGCGTGCCGTCCTTCACCAGGTTCCAGGACTGGCCCTCGACGCCCTCGTCGTCGTAGCCGATGGTCGCAAGGCCGTGCTCGGCGGTGCGGTCGCCGGTGACGTTCATCAGCTCGGAGCCGTACTTGAGCTTGCCGAGCTGGTCGAAGGTGGCGAAGGAGGTGCCGGCGTAGGCGGCCTCGTAGCCGAGGGCGCGGTCCAGTTCGGTGGCGTGGCCGATGGACTCGTGGATGGTCAGCCACAGGTTGGACGGGTCGACGACCAGGTCGTACAGGCCCGCCTCGACGCTCGGCGCGCGCATCTTCTCGGCGAGCAGCTCCGGGATCTGTTCGAGCTCGCTCTCCCAGTCCCAGCCGGTGCCGGTGAGGTACTCCCAGCCGCGTCCGACGGGCGGCGCGATCGTCCGCATCGAGTCGAACTCGCCGCTCGACTCGTCCACCGACACCGCCGTCAGCTGCGGATGCAGCCGGACGCGCTGCTGCGTGGTCACGGTCCCGGCCGTGTCGGCATAGAACTTGTTCTCGTGCACGGTGAGCAGTGAGGCGTCGACATGGTTGACGCCGTTCGCCGCCAGCAGCTGCGCGCTCCAGTCCGCCAGCAGCGCCGACTTCTCCTCGTCGGGCACGGAGAACGGGTCGATCTCGTACGACGAGACCCAGGTCTTCTCGGTGTGCACGGGCTCGTCGGCGAGCTCGACCCGCTCCTGCGAACCGGCCGCCTTGATCACCTGGGCGGAGAGCTTGGCCATCGCCACCGCCTGCGAGGCGACCTTGGCGGCGGCGTCCAGGCTCAGGTCCACCCCCGATGCGAAGCCCCATGTGCCGCCGTGTACGACCCGCACCGCGTACCCGAGATCAGTGGTGTCCGACGAACCGGAGGGCTTGGCGTCCCGGAAGCGCCAGGACGCGCTGCGTACCCGCTCGAACCGGAAGTCCGCGTGCTCGGCACCCAGGGCACGCGCGCGTGCGAGCGCGGCGTCGGCCAGGGCGCGTAGGGGAAGTGCCGTGAAGGCTTCGTCGATGGAATGAGGCACCGAGGTCTCTCCTTGTTGTCGTGACCTGTCGTGACCTGTGGTTGCTCCGATCATGGCGCGTCGGCGGGCCCGCGGACCACAGGTTTCGAGTCGGTACCGGGAACTTTCTGTAGGGACCCGACAGTGAGTCCCGTAAGCCACTGTCGGTGCCCGATTGTCCGCCGGAGCGCCGGGACCGATAGGTTTTCGAGGAAGCCGCCTGTCATCCAGGTGTCCGGGCGGAGGTATCAGACCGCTATCGAAAGGGTGATCCGTTGAGCCGCTCGGTTCTCGTCACCGGAGGCAACCGGGGCATCGGCCTCGCCATCGCCCGCGCATTCGCCGACGCCGGCGACAAGGTCGCGATCACGTACCGCTCGGGTGAGCCGCCGGCCGGCTTCCTCGCGGTGAAGTGCGACATCACCGACACCGAGCAGGTGGAGCAGGCCTACAAGGAGATCGAGGCCGAGCACGGCCCGGTCGAGGTCCTGATCGCCAACGCCGGCATCACCAAGGACCAGCTCCTGATGCGCATGTCCGAGGAGGACTTCACGTCCGTCCTCGACACCAATCTCACCGGCGCCTTCCGCGTGGTCAAGCGCGCCAACCGCGGCATGCTGCGCGCCAAGAAGGGCCGTGTCGTCCTGATCTCGTCGGTCGTCGGTCTGTACGGCGGTCCCGGCCAGGCCAACTACGCCGCCTCCAAGGCCGCCCTGGTCGGCTTCGCGCGCTCCCTCGCCCGTGAGCTGGGCTCGCGCAACATCACCTTCAACGTCGTCGCGCCCGGTTTCGTCGACACCGACATGACCAAGGCGCTCACCGACGAGCAGCGCGCGAACATCGTGCAGCAGGTGCCGCTCGGTCGTTACGCGCAGCCGGAGGAAGTGGCCGCAACGGTGCGGTTCCTCGCCTCGGACGACGCCTCGTACATCACTGGAGCCGTCATCCCCGTTGACGGCGGACTGGGAATGGGTCACTGATCACCATGAGCGGAATTCTCGAGGGCAAGCGCATCCTGATCACCGGTGTGCTGACGGAGTCCTCCATCGCCTTCCACGCCGCCAGGCTGGCCCAGGAGCAGGGCGCCGAGATCATCCTGACCGCGTTCCCGCGGCCCACGCTGACCGAGCGCATCGCCAAGAAGCTCCCCAAGCCCACCAAGGTCATCGAGCTCGACGTCACCAACGACGAGCACCTGAACCGTCTGGCCGACATCGTCGGCGAGGAGCTCGGCGGCCTCGACGGCGTCGTGCACTCCATCGGCTTCGCGCCGCAGGACGCGCTCGGCGGCAACTTCCTGAACACGCCGTTCGAGTCGGTCGCCACGGCCATGCACGTCTCGGCGTACTCCCTGAAGTCGCTGACCATGGCCTGCCTGCCGCTGATGCAGAACGGCGGCTCGGTCGTCGGCCTCACCTTCGACGCACAGTTCGCGTGGCCGCAGTACGACTGGATGGGCCCGGCCAAGGCCGCCCTGGAGGCCACCAGCCGCTACCTCGCCCGCGACCTGGGCAAGCAGAACATCCGCTGCAACCTCGTCTCGGCCGGTCCGCTCGGCTCGATGGCCGCCAAGTCGATTCCGGGCTTCACCGAGCTGGCCTCCGTGTGGGACACCCGCTCCCCGCTGGAGTGGGACCTCAAGGACCCGGAGCCGGCCGGCAAGGGCATCGTCGCCCTGCTGAGCGACTGGTTCCCGAAGACCACCGGCGAGATCGTCCACGTGGACGGCGGTCTGCACGCCATCGGCGCGTGATCGCAGCCGCCGTGGTCTGAACGGCGATCGAGGGCGCGCGTCCGGCCGGGCGCGCGCCCTTGGCGTGTCACCCGTTCGGCCTATCCGGCCGGGCGGAGCCGGGGCTCAACTGCGCACTCTGGATTACGTGTTCGGCACGTGATTCCCTCCCCAGCACGGCCGAGGAGGTCCCCTTGTGCGAGTCTTCCGCAGCCTGGCCTCAGCGACCGTCGCCGTCGCTCTCGTGATGTCCCTGCCGTACGAGGCGATGCCCCACGCGCGCGTGAAGCCCGGGAAGCCACCGGCCCCGCAGCTCTTCGGCGCCGAGTGCCGCACCAGGATCACCGGCTCCCACGTGACCGTGTACTGCCACAACCCCTATCCGCAGATCGACGGCGTCAGCCTGCACGTCGAATGCGCCCGGTGGTGGGACCTCGATACCGACGGCACCCCGGTCGACGTCGGGCCGGCGCTGACCGTGCGGCTCACCGGCCGGTGCTGGAAGGAGGTCGGCTCGGTGTGGATCAGCCACCAGAGGCGCTGAACCGCCCGGGACGGCACAGGAACGGATAGCTCGCCGCCTCCGCAGCGGCCGCCTCGGCGTCGCCCGCACGGATCGCGTCGACCAGGCGCGTGTGCTCCATGTACGTCTCCGGCGTGAGCTCCTGGCCGACGTCCTCGCGCAGCCAGTCCCGCAGCACCTCGCCGAGGTCCGAGTACATCGCGGTCATCACGTCGTTGTGGGAGGCCGCCACCACCGCCATGTGGAAGGTCGCGTCCGCCGTCACGAAGGTCTCCGTGTCGCCCGAGTCCCAGGCCTCCTCGCGCCGCACGAGCAGCGCGTCCAGCTGCTTGAGGTCCTTCTCGCTGCGCCGCCCGGCGGCGAGCTTCGCCGCGGCCGACTCCAGTGTGGAGCGCAGCTCGGCGATGTGCCGCGGGTCCGCGTCGGCGAAGCGGCGGTGCATCACGCCCGCCAGCTCACTGGTCGCCACGACGTACGTGCCCGAGCCCTGCCGGATGTCCAGCAGACCGTTGTGCGCGAGCGCGCGGACGGCCTCCCGGACCGTGTTCCGGGCGACGCCGAGCTGCTCGACCAACTCGGGCTCCGTCGGGATGCGGGAGCCGACCGGCCACTCGCCCGAGCTGATCTGGTGCCGCAGCGCGGCGATGACCTGCTCGGACAGCGCAGAACGGCGGGGATGACTCAGGGGCATGGCACACCTTCGCACGAGGCGGGCGGGTTCGGTCGACCCGGGGATGGACAACCAATCATCCTATGATTCTATGATGGGCGGCATGGCAAGTGAGGAAACCAGGACGACGATGTTCACGGCCGTGCGCAGTTCGGCCGCGGACGAGCCCCGGCGAACCGCCACGCGCGCGTGGACGACAAGACTGCTCGTGATCGGCATCGTCCTGTCGGCGCTCAACCTCCGCCCCGCCATCACCAGCCTCGGCGCGCTCCTGGAGGAGGTCCGCGACGGGCTCGGCATGAGCGGCAGCGTCGCCGGCCTGCTCACCTCCGTGCCCCCGCTCTGCTTCGCCGTCTTCGGCGTCACGGCCCCGCGCCTGGCCCGCCGCTTCGGAGCGGGCGCGGTCGTCTGCGCGGGCATGGTCGCCATCACCGCGGGCCTGCTCATACGGCCGTACGCGGGTGGTACGGCCGGCTTCCTGGCCGCCAGCGCGCTCGCCCTCATGGGCATCGCGGTCAGCAACGTCCTGATGCCGGTCATCGTCAAGCGCTGGTTCCCGGACCGCGTCGGCTCCATGACCGGCCTCTACTCGATGGCACTCGCCCTGGGCACCGCGTCAGCGGCGGCGGTGACGGTACCCATGACCGACGTCCTGGGCGGCAGTTGGCAGACCGGGCTCGCGGTGTGGGCGGGCCTCGCCGCCGCGGCCGTGCTCCCGTGGATCCCGTTCGTACGGCAGCGGGGTGCGCGGCCCGACGAGCAGCCGGCCGGGCGGCAGGAGCACGCGCGCGTGGAGGCGCCCGCGCTGCGGATCACCCGGAGCCGCACCGCCTGGGCGCTCGCCGTCTTCTTCGGGCTCCAGGCCACCGCCGCGTACATCACGATGGGCTGGATGGCGCAGATCTTCCGGGACGCGGGCGTGCCCGCGGGCACGGCGGGGCTGCTGCTCGCCGTCACCATGGTGATGGGCGTGCCGCTGGCCTTCGTCATCCCGCGAGTCGCCGCCAGGCTGCCGCACCAGGGGCCGATCGTGCTCGCGCTGGGCGCCTGCGGCCTCGCCGGTTACGCCGGCCTGTACCTCGCACCGGCCGCCGGCGCCTGGGCCTGGGCGCTGCTGCTCGGCGTCGCCAACTGCGCCTTCCCGCTGGCCCTCACCATGGTCGGCATGCGGGCCAGGACCGGCGCGGGCGTCGCCCAGCTGTCGGCCTTCGCGCAGAGCACCGGCTATCTGATCTCCATCCCCGGCCCGCTCCTGGTGGGCGTGCTCTACCAGCACAGCGGCGGCTGGGGACTGCCGATCGCGCTCATGGCCGCCCTGATGGTCCCGCAGATGGTCGTCGGCGTCCTGGCGGGGCGCAATCACACGGTGGAGGACGAGGCGGCCCGCTGACCCCCGGCCGAACCGTCGCGGGCGCAGGGTGCGAGACTTGCCGTATGCCAGTGCTCGACCCGAACCCCCAGAACGGCCAGAAGAAGATGCTGCTGGTCTTCGGCTCGTTCTTCGCCATCTTCGTGATCATCGCCATCATCGCGACGATCGCCTCGCCCTGACGCCCGACGACGGGGTCTGATCGGGCCCGGTGGTGGGGCTAGCCCCACCATCCCCTAGGGGGTGAGTGTCAGGGTCAACTGGGTGGATCTCCGGATGGGTTGAGGGCTCCGGATTCCGTAACTTCGAAGTGTGACCGCGAGTGGCGGATCACCGGAGAATCGAAGACCAGCGGAGGCACCCATGTCGGCCCAGTCGCACACCCGGCCCCACCCGGCGACCACGGGTGGCGTCGACATGAGGCTGCCCTGGTGGGCCCTCGCCCTGCCGACGCTCGCCTTCATCGTGCTCCTGGCTCTGATGCTGAACCCGTCGGACGCGCAGGCGGCGGCGGGCGACCCGGCGATCACCCACCTCTTCGAGCGGGCACAGCAGCTCATAGGCCGCTGAGCACCGGTTCGGCCGCCAGTCAACTCCCTGCGCCCCATGGCCTGTTTCATGCGAAGCTGGGTCCCATGAGCGTCGCAGAACCCCGCAGGATCGTCCTCTTCCGGCATGCGAAAGCCGACTGGCCACAGGTGACCGACCACGAACGCCCCCTCGCCGAGCGGGGCCGCACGGACGCCGCAGTCGCCGGACGCAAGCTGGCCGACACCGGTATCCCCTTCGATCTGGCCCTGTGCTCCACCGCGATCCGGACCCGCGAGACCTGGAAGCTCGCCGTCCATGAATTCCCTCACCGGCCGAAAACCGTCTACGAGGAGCGGATCTACGAGGCCTCACCCGGCGAGCTGATCGCGCTGCTCAACGAGACCCCCGACGACGCGCAGAACGCCGTACTGATCGGTCACAACCCGGGCGTGCAGGGCCTCGCCGAGATCCTGGCCGGCTCGGCCGACGGCGACGCCGGCGAGCGGATGAACCGCCGCGGCTTCCCGGCCGCCGCCTTCGCCGTCCTGTCCTTCGAGGGTCCCTGGAAGACCCTGGAGCCGGGCGTGGCCACGCTGCTCGACTACTGGGCGCCGACCGAGTAACCGACACGTCGAACAAGTAGGCGACCGACGAAGCGAGCAGGCGACACGACGACCGAGGGGCCCGGCACCACAGCGGTGCCGGGCCCCTCGACGTGCGGATGGGGGGCGATCACTCCTCGTCGTGCGTGTCCGCCGCCTCGACCTCTTCCCGGGTGACGCCCAGCAGATACAGGACGGTGTCCAGGAAGGGCACGTTCACCGCGGTGTGCGCGGCCTCCCGTACGACAGGCTTGGCGTTGAAGGCGACGCCGAGACCGGCCGCGTTGAGCATGTCCAGGTCGTTGGCACCGTCGCCGATCGCCACGGTCTGGGCGAGCGGTACGCCCGCCTCCGCGGCGAACCGGCGCAGCAGCCGTGCCTTGCCCGCGCGGTCGACGATCTCGCCGGTGACCCTGCCGGTGAGCTTCCCGTCGACGATCTCCAGGGTGTTGGCCTGCGCGAAGTCGAGCCCCAGCCGTTCCTTGAGGTCATCCGTGACCTGGGTGAACCCGCCGGAGACCACGCCCACTTGGTACCCGAGCCGCTTCAGCGTGCGGATCAGCGTGCGGGCACCCGGTGTCAGCCGCACCTCACTGCGCACCTTGTCCACCACGGACGCGTCGAGCCCCTCCAGCAGCGCCACACGCGCGTGCAGCGACTGCTCGAAGTCCAGTTCCCCGCGCATCGCGGCCGCGGTCACCTCGGCGACCTTGTCCTCACAGCCGGCGTGCGCGGCGAAGAGTTCGATCACCTCGTCCTGGATGAGCGTCGAGTCGACGTCCATGACGACCAACCGCTGCGCCCGCCGGTGCAGCCCCGCCGCGACGACCGCCACATCGACACCCAGTGCCGCCGCGTCCGTCACCAGGGCGGTGCGCAGTGGCTCGGTCTCGACGCCGGACACCGCGAACTCGACCGCTGTCACGGGGTACTTGGCGAGGCGGAAGATACGGTCGATGTTGCCGCCGACCTTGGTGATCTTGGCGGCGATCCGGGCGGTCGCCTCGGAGGTGAGCGGATGGCCGAGGACGGTGACCAGGGAGCGCCCGAGGCCGCGTGGCCGGTTGTCGCCGCGGCCGGAGATGATCTCCGCCTGCATCTTCATCGACTCGGCCCAGCTGTGGACGGTCGCCCGCAGATCACCTTCGAGCCCGGTGGGCGGCTGGGTCACGAGCGCGCACAGCACGATCCGGCCACGGGTGACGACCTGCTCGATGTCGACCACGTCGACGGAGTAGGCGGCGAGGGTGTCGAACAGGCCGGCCGTGATGCCCGGCCGGTCCTTGCCGAAGATCTTGACAAGGAGGGTGGGGGCATCGGGCGTGACGTCAGAGGTCGGGATCTGCGAAGCGCTCATGGTGTACCCACCGTATCCGGCACCCAGTGCCTACCGCCGCCGCGGTCCGCCTAGCGGACACGGAACAGTGGGTGTCGGGCGGATGGCGGGTCCCTTACGCGCCGGCCACGTCTGACCCACCCGCATCGTCCGCACCGGCACTCGGCGGGCACCCCGAGAGGCACACGCGCGCGACAAGGACCAGTTCCGCCGGGGCGATGCATTCGGCTCGGCGGCCTCTCTTTGGCCGGCGGGAGTCTCACGCGTCGGTTACGTCCGCCTCGGCCGCGTCGGCTTTCGGGGGGTGCCTCGAGTGGTGCCCGTGTGCGGGAAGGTCCGGTTCTGCCGGGGGCGATGCATTCGGCTCGGTGGCTTGCCTCTGCCACCGGGAGTCTCTCGCGTCGGCTGCGTCTGCCTGGGCCGCGTCGGCTTTCGGGGGGTGCCTCGAGTGGTGCCCGTGTGCGGGAAGGTCCGGTTCCGTCGGGGGGCGATGCATTCGGCTCGGCGGCCTCCCTTTGGCCGGCGGGAGTCTTCTGCGTCGGCCACGACTGCATCGGCCGCATCAGCCGCATCGGACACACCGGCTCTCAGCGGGTGCCTCGAGCGGCGCACGCGCGCGGGAAAGCCCGGTTCCACCGTCGGCCGACCGTCCGGTTCAGCCGTCGCCCTTCGGCCTCCCCGGAGGGGGCGGCGGCTGGGGCGGGGGCGGGCCCTCGTCCGGACCGGACTTCCGCCTCCCGCGCCGGGGCCTGGGCGGCTGCCGCGGTTGTCGGGGCGGGGGACTCCCGATCGGCCGGGCCACCGTCGGCGCGCCGTACATGTCACTGTTGCCGCTGCCGGGCGGCGGCGAACCGCCGGGGTCCCGGGCATCGCCGGACGGGCGTCCGCGGCCGGGGGCACCGGACGGTCGCGCACCGTCCCCCGGCGGCGCGCCCTCACCCTGCCGGGCCCGGTCCGGCGGCCGCGCGTCCTCCGGTTCCCGCAGCCCGTCCGGCAACTGCAGATACGGATTGGTGGCGGGGTTCGGCGCCCGGTACGGCGTACTGGGCCTGTACGGCCCCGAGGCACCCCCGCGCACGCCCCGCTCGCCCCCCACCGCAGGCACCCCGGCCCCGGCCTCGCGCGCGTACTGCGGATACCCGGCATCCCCGGCCGGCGCCCCCGCGGCCCCGCCGCTCAGCGCCAACGGCGCCGCCCGCCGCCCCGCCGCGCCGGTCGCCCACGCCAGCAACGCCCCGGCAGCCCCCGCCCCCGCACCCCAGAGGGCGCCCAGGAGCAGCGCCATGCTGAGGTGCCCGTGCAGCTCGATCCCGGCGCCGAACGCATCGAAGCCCAGCACCGACAGCGAGGCGTCCACCGACACCTCCGTCAGCCACGCGAGCAACGGCAACGTCAACGCCGTAACGACGCCCAGCCGCAACGCACAGCGCCCGGCAAAGCCGAGGGCACCCGGCCCCCGTATGCCCCCGGAAGCCTTTCCCCCGGCGGCGCCGCCTCCCCAAGCCCCATCGGTCCCGGAAGCCGCAGCCCCGGCCGCTCCACTTGCCCAAGCCCCACTCACCGCGGAGCCCCCGGTAGCAGGCCCCCCGGCCCCCACCGGGGTCCGCACCGCGGCCAGCACCCCCGCCAGGAGCATCATCACGGCCGCCGCCACCGCCAGCAGCCACACCCGCCCGTCCAGTTCCGCGAGCCGCCCCAGCGTCACCGACTGGCCGGTCTTCGCGGTGAGCAGGTTGTCCAGCGGATCCGGCAGGAGCTTGGCCAGCTCGCCGGTCGCCTTGCCGTCGAACGGCACGAACAGGCCGATCGGGATGCCCAGCCAGGTGCCGTTGGGCGCACCCAGCAGCGCGGCGCCGAAGATCCGTTTGGGATGGTCGTCGCCGATCGCCGCGTACGCCGCCGCCGCGAAGCCCGCCACCACCGCCATCAGCATCACCGTGACGATCGCCGACGCCGCCGGCCGTACGACCCGGTGCACGGCCTCCCAGCCGCGCGGCAGCGGGGTGCGGCGTGAGGCCAGCAGGGCGATCAGCAGGATGCCGGTCGACCAGCCGAGACCGCCCAGCAGGGTGGCCGCCGTGTCGACGGTGAAGCCGACCGCCGCCTTCGCGTGGATGAGGTTGCCGATGTTGTCGGGCAGCAGCCCGCCGATGTTCCCGATGTCGCCCAGGCCGGGGATCTTGACGCCGCCGCCCCCTCCGCCGCCGGGCAGCTTGTCGAGCCCCAGCGAGCCGCCGTCGATCGTGATGACGTCGTGCCCCGCCCAGGCCAGCCCGCCCAGCGTCGCCACGAACAGCGCGACCACCGCGCCCGCGCGGGCAAGCAGTTCGGCCGGTGCGATCACAACTCCCGCCGCGCGCAAGGACCGCAGGAAGAACCACGACAGCAGAAGCGCGCCGACCAGGCTCACACCCAGTGGCGTGATCGTGACGGCGGTATGCGCCTGAGCGCCTGTCAGGCCGAACGCGGACACGTCGCCGGACGGCGTGACCGAACCACCCGCCCCAAGTGCCACGACAGCCGCGGTCATCGGCCCCAAAGAGCCCGCCGCGTCCGCCTCCAGAAGGTGCAGGCCGAGCGCCGCCGTGCCCGCCATCCCGATCAACGCCCAGCTCACAGAGGCGATGGCGGACAGCAGAACGTCCCCCCACGGCACACTCGTACCGCTCCTCGCGGCCTCGACACTCGACGACGCGCTCATGGCAGACCCCCCGATCCGCATCGCGGCACGGCGGCCGCTCATGTCCCCCTCGCGTGGATTACCACTCTCCGGGTCGGTTTCAACCCCGTCAACGGAACCAGCCGATGCGTATGCGCGTGGTGTTCACAAGGCCCGGCTTTCGGTCAGGGGGGCGAGCCTGAAATAGTTCCCGACGATGTTCGACATCCCTAGACTCCCTGTGTTGGGGGTAACTCGGGGGACTACTCAGTGGGGCATGGAGTGCCGGAACTCGTACTGGAATTGAATGGACGTACCTGGACGCTCGACCCGTCCAGGCCGTACACCCTCGGACGTGATCCGCAGGGGGACATCGTGCTCGACGACGCCAGAGTGTCCTGGCGTCACGCCACGATCAGCTGGGGCGGCCGCAGTTGGGCCATCGAGGACCAGGGCTCCACCAACGGCACGTTCGTGCAGGGGCAGCGGATCCACCACATGGAGATCGGGCCCGGCTCGGCGGTGCACCTCGGCAACGCGACCGACGGCCCGCTGGTGAACGTCACCGGCGCGGCGGCCGCCGTCGCCCAGCCCCAGCAGCCGTACGCCGCCCAGGGCGCGGGCCCCGGCTGGGCGCAGCAAACACCGCCGCAGCAGCAGGCACCGCAGGCCGGCTGGCAGCAGCCGCAGCAGGCCGCACCTCAGCAGGCCGCCGCGCCGATTCCGCAGCAGCAGGGCCCCGGTGGTGGCGCGGGGGCGCCGCCGGTCTACGGCGACCGCAGCCCGACCACGTTCCACCAGTTCTCCATCGGCCGCATCATGCGCATCGGCCGTGCCCTGGAGAACGAGCTGGTCGTCTCCGACCTGCAGGTCTCCCGCCACCACGCCGAGTTCCACGCCACACCCGACGGCCGCTTCGAGATCCGCGACCTGGGCTCGCACAACGGCACGTACGTCAACGGCCAGCCGATCCCCAAGGGCGGCTCGGCGCTGCTCGGCCCGAACGACATCGTCGGCGTCGGCCACTCCACGTTCCGCCTGGTCGGCGACCGCCTCGAGGAGTTCGTCGACACCGGTGAGGTGTCCTTCTCGGCCCGCCATCTGACGGTGACCGTCGACGGCGGCAAGCAGATCCTCAAGGACGTTTCGTTCGGCGTCCCGGAGAAGTCCCTGATCGCGGTCATCGGCCCCTCCGGCTCGGGCAAGTCGACCCTGCTCAAGGCACTCACCGGCTACCGCCCCGCCAACCAGGGCGACGTCCTCTACGACAACCGGAACCTGTACAAGCAGTTCGCCGAGCTGCGCCAGCGCATCGGTCTGGTCCCGCAGGACGACATCCTGCACAAGGAACTGACCGTCAAGAAGGCCCTCAAGTACGCGGCCAAGCTCCGCTTCCCGTCCGACACCACCGGCGCCGAGCGCGAGGCCCGCATCGACGAGGTGCTGCGCGAGCTGAAGCTGGACATCCACAAGGAGAAGAAGGTCACCTCCCTCTCCGGTGGCCAGCGCAAGCGCGTCTCGGTGGCCCTGGAGCTGCTCACCAAGCCGTCCCTGATCTTCCTGGACGAGCCGACCTCCGGCCTCGACCCGGGCATGGACCGCGACGTCATGCAGCTGCTGCGGGGCCTCGCCGACGACGGCCGTACGGTCCTCGTCGTCACCCACTCCGTGGCCGAGCTGGCGCTGTGCGACAAGCTCCTGGTGATGGCACCGGGCGGCGCGGTCGCCTACTTCGGCCCTCCCGAGGAGGCGCTGAACTTCTTCGGCTACGACACCTGGGCCGATGTCTTCTCCGCCTTCGAGAACTACCGCGACTACGACTGGGCGGGACGCTGGAAGGGCTCGCAGCACTACCAGATGTACGCCGCGGACATCGACGCCGTTGCGCCGCAGTCCGTACAGATGCCCCCGATGCAGGCGATGAAGCCGCCGAAGCCGCAGGGCTGGATGAGCCAGTTCGGCACCCTGGTGCGCCGCTACGTCTCCGTCATCGCCTCCGACAAGGGCTTCCTCGCCCTGACGGTGATCCTGCCGCTGGTCCTCGGCTCGGTGAGCCTGCTCATCGACTCGGGCAAGGACCTGCTGGTCAACACGGAGATCAACCCGACGACGGGCCAGCCCGTCCCGAACGGCACGGCCACCACCGTCCTGCTGATCCTCGCGGTCGGCGCCTGCTTCGCCGGCGCCGCGAACTCCGTCCGTGAGCTGATCAAGGAACGGGTGATCTACGAGCGGGAGCGCGCGACCGGTCTGTCCCGCTCCGCCTACCTGATGTCCAAGGTCTTCGTGCTCGGCTTCATCACGGTGCTGCAGGGCCTGATGGTCGGCATGATCGGCTTCGCCAGCCGGAAGATCCCGACGGAGGGCCTGGTCCTCGGCAAGCTCACACTCATCGAGCTCACCATCCCGATCATGGCCCTGGGCTTCACCTCGATGATGTTCGGCCTGATCATCTCCGCACTGGTGAAGACATCCGAGAAGACCATGCCGCTGCTGGTCATGTTCGCGATCGTCCAGGTCGTCTTCACCGGCTGCCTCTTCGCCCTGAACGGCGCGATCGGCGTCAACCAGTTCTCGTACCTGATGCCGTCGCGCTGGGCCGTCGCCGCCGCGGGCGCCACCCTGGACTTCAACAGGATCAGCCCGCCCGGCAAGGGCAAGCCCAACGATCCGCTCTGGGAGCACACCGTGGGCGCCTGGAGCATGGACATGATCGCCCTGATCGCGCTCGGCGTGATCTGCGCCTTCTTCGTGGCCCGTTTCCTGCGCCGCCACGAGCCGGAGGTCATGCGCAAGTAGTCGCAGTCCTACGACGCTCTCGTACGGCGCGAAGGGCGGCACCCGTCAGGGGGTGCCGCCCTTCGGCGTTCACGTGAAGAGGTCCGCGCCGACCTCAGTACGCGCTGTTGACGTTGTCGATCGAGCCGTACTTGTCGGCCGCGTAGTTCGCGGCGGCGGTGATGTTGGCGACCGGGTTGTAGATGTCCCAGGACGTGCCCGCGACGTGGTAGGCGTTGAAGGTCGGCGGGATGACCTGCAGCAGGCCCTTCGACGGGATGCCGTTGATGGCGTTGATGTCCCAGTCGTTGATGGCCATCGGGTTGCCCGAGGACTCCCGCATGATGTTGCGGTACAGGCCGTTGTAGCTGCCCGGTATGCCCTTGGCCTGCATGATGTCGAGCGCGTTCCTGATCCAGCCGTCGAGGTTGTTCGCGTAGGTCTTCGCGGCGACCGGCTTGATCGCGGCACGCTTGGCGGACCGGCTCGCGGCCTCCTTCGCCTTGCGCGCTGCCTCGGCCTTCTTCTTGGCCGCGGCCGCTGCGGCGGCCTTCTTCTTCGCTGCGGCCGCTGCGGCCGCCTTCTTCTTGGCTTCGGCCTTCTTGGCCTCGGCCTTGGCCTTGATGGCCTCGGCCTTCAGGCTGGCACCGGCGAGCTGGTCGGTGACGCTGGCCTTGACGTCCTTGATCTGGTCGGAGCCGTACTCCACCTTGGCCGTGGAGACGGTGGCCTCGTTCGTGGTCGTCTCGGCGTTGCTGGGCACCGCGGAGAACGCGAGAGCGGCGGCACCGAGGGTGGCGACACCCGCCATCGCGACCTTCTGGTGACGGGTCAGCGAACGACTGAGACGGCGAATATTGGTGTTCTTGAGCATGGCAGACGGACCTCTTCGAATAGCGCGGAGGTCGCTCTCTGTCCGGCGGGGGACATGGGTCCTTCCCGCACAAACGCCGCGGTGGGAACCCGCGGCGCTGAGCGACGGCAGCCATTCTTAGCGGCCGCAAAATGTCGTGGCAAAGGTGTGACGTACGATCCCCGGTAGTGGAGCGGGGAAGGGCAAAAACGGACAGACTGGACCGTCTTCCCCGCTCATGGGGGGAAGGTATGTCTCCTATCGGCCTTCGTACGTGATCTGCGCCCTATGCGCGGGCTCACACGCGCGACGCATCAGTCTCACCGGCAGTTGCTGGCGCAATGCACTGCGTGAGGGCCCTCCTCCGGGAGGATGAGGTGGATGTCCCCGAACTCGTGCCACAGGTAGAGCCCGCGCAGCGCCTCCTCGTAGCTGCGGTCGATCGCGGCCCGTCCGGCGATCGCCTCCAGCATCAGCAGATGCGAGGCCTCCGGCTCGTGCAGCCCGGTCAGCAGCCCGTCCACCACCCGCACCCCGCGCTCCGGGGTGACGACGAGGTCCGTCCACCCTTCACGCGCGCGTACGACACCGTCCGGCCCCGCCGCCGACTCCACGGCCCGCACGGCCGTCGTCCCGACCGCCACGACCCGCCCGTCCCCGGCCCTGGCCGCGTTGATCAGCCGCGCCGACGCCTCCGGCACTGAGAACCGCTCCGGATACGGCGGCTCGTGCACCTCCGCCGAGGCCACCCCGGTGTGCAGCGTGATCGGCGCGAACTGCACACCCCGGCTCACCAGCTCCGCGACCAGACGAGCCGTGAAGGGCCGCGCCGCACTCGGCATCTCCGCGCTGCCCGTCCCGTCGGCGGACGGCAGCGCGAACACCGTCTGGTACGCGGACAGCGGCTGGTCCCGCTCCGTATAGGAGTAGCGAATGGGCCGCCCGTGCTCCCGCAGCATCCCCAGGACCCCGGGCCCGGACACCCGCGCCCACCACAACCGGTCGCCGCGCGCGCTCAGCGGCTCCTCCAGGACCAGCCACCCGCCCCCGGGCAGCCGCACCTCCAAACCCGCGGGCCCGCCCGTACGCGCGCGCGTGGTGCCCTTCCCGTCCGGATCCCGCAGCTCGACCGCCCACCGCCCGTCGTCCCCGCGCGTGGAGAAGTGCACCACCACGCGCGCGTGCCCGACCCGCCCGTCCACGGCGGCGGCCAGCGTGGGCGAGGTGTTCACGACGAGCAGGTCCCCGGCCCGCAGCAGCCGCGGCAGCTCCACGAACGCGTGGTGCGACACCTCGGTCCCACGCGACACGAGCAGTCGTACGGCATCCCGGTCGAGCCCGACCCCGCGCTGCTCGACCGGGATCCGGGCCGACAGTTCCTCCGGTACGCGCACCGCCACCGTCACCGCTGCTCCTCCAGCAGTGCCGGGGCCGCGTACCGCCCGCTCGCCGGGCGCTCGTCCAGCAGCCGCAGGAACGCCGGCACCACACTGGCCGGCGCCGGCCGCGGATCGCCGTCGTCCGGTACGGCCGCCGTGTACAGGTCCGTGGCCATGTCGCCCGGGTCGACCGCCCAGACCCGCAGCCCGGGCTCCTCCTCGCCGAGCACCGCCGCGAGGTGGTCGAGGGCCGCCTTGGACGCCCCGTAGCCGCCCCAGGTCTCGTAGGCCTCGGCGGCCGCGTCCGAGCTGACCGCGATCACCGTGCCGGCCTCGGACGCCCGCAGCAGCGGCAGCGCCTCCTGGACCAGGCCCAGCGCGGCCACCACGTTCACCTCCAGCGCCCGCCTGAGCCCCTCCAGAGGCAGCCCCTCCAGCCGTACGAGCGGCTCGGCGCCCAGCGCACTCGCGTTGTTCACCACCAGATCGATGCCGCCCAGCTTCCACGCGGCCGCCACCAGCTCGGCCCGGTGACCGGCGTCCGTGACGTCCCCGGGCAGGGCGGTCACACGCGTGCCGTACGCGGACACGGCCCCCGCCGCCTCCGTGAGAACCCCCTCGGTCCTTGCGTCGAGCACCAGGTCCCAGCCGCGCGCGGCCAGTGCCCCGGCGAGCGCCTGCCCCAGCCCCTTCGAAGCCCCCGTGATGATCGCTACCGGCATGACACGTCCCCTCGTCTCGACCGCCCGTCGATCGGCGGTGACCTCAACGTAGGAACGGCACCGCCCGCCCCGCCTCGGACGCGGGCCGCAACAAGCCGGGGCCCTTCGGCCTAAGCCGCCGGTCCGGGGCCCCGGACCTAGTCCGCCGGGCCTAGGCCCACGGCCCCAGACCCCGCCGCCACTGGTCCGATCCGCGTTGTCACACCCCGCCGGTACCTTGAGGGCATGAGTCAAGGCCCCCGGTCCGGCCTCGCCGCGGTGAGCTCCGCGCTGCTGGCCATGAGCAGGCATCTCGAGGTGCGCGACGTCCTCAAGACGATCGTCGCCTCGGCCCGCGAGCTGCTCGACGCGCAGTACGCCGCCCTCGGCGTCCCCGACGACCACGGCGGCTTCGCCCAGTTCGTGGTCGACGGCGTGAGCGACGCGCAGTGGAAGGCCATCGGTCCGCTCCCGCGCCAGCACGGCATCCTCGCCGCGATGCTGCAGGACGCGAAGATCGAGCGCCTAGCCGACGTGCGCAAGGACCCCCGATTCGAGGGCTGGCCGGCCGCGCACCCCGACATGTCCGACTTCCTGGGCCTGCCCATCAGGGACGGCGACGAGGTCATCGGAGCGCTCTTCCTCGCGAACAAGGGGCGCCCTGTGGGGGGAAACCCTCCACACCCCCCGTGCCCCAAACCGGAAGGCATTTGCGGCTTCACCGAGGAGGACGAGGAACTGCTCGCCATCCTCGCCCAGCACGCCGCGATCGCCCTCACCAACGCCCGCCTGTACGAGCGCAGCCGCGAGCTGACCATCGCCGAGGAGCGCTCCCGCCTCGCGCACGAACTGCACGACGCGGTCAGCCAGAAGCTCTTCTCCCTGCGCCTGACCGCCCAGGCCGCCGCCGCCCTCGTCGACCGCGACCCTTCCCGGGCCAAGGGCGAACTGCAGCAGGTGGCGGTGCTCGCCGCCGAAGCCGCCGACGAACTGCGTGCCGCCGTAGTCGAGTTGCGCCCCGCGGCCCTCGACGAGGACGGCCTGGTCGCCACCCTGCGCACCCAGATCCAGGTCCTCGACCGCGCCCACACCGCGCGGGTGACCTTCGACAGCCGCGGCATGAGGGCCCTGCCCGCCACCCAGGAGGAGGCCGTCCTGCGCGTCGCCCAGGAGGCCCTGCACAACGCCCTGCGGCACTCCGGGGCACAGCACGTGGACGTGGCCCTGGCCCGGCACGACACCCGAACGGTCCTCCGCATCACGGACGACGGCAGCGGCTTCGACCCCAAGTCGATACGCCGCGCGGGACGCCACCTGGGCCTGGTGTCCATGCGTGACCGCGCGAGCGGGGTCGGCGGCGTGCTGACCGTGGAATCGGCGCCCGGCAAGGGCACCACGATCGAGATGGAGGTCCCCGGTGGCTGACGCAATCAAGGTGCTGATCGTCGACGACCACCAGGTGGTCCGCCGCGGCCTGCGCACGTTCCTCGAGGTGCAGGACGACATCGAGGTCGTGGGCGAGGCGGCCGACGGCGCCGAAGGAGTCGCCCGCGCAGAGGAGCTGCAGCCCGACGTCGTGCTGATGGACGTCAAGATGCCCGGCATGGACGGCGTCGACGCCCTGCGCAAGCTTCGCGAGCTGAACAATCCCGCGCGCGTGCTGATCGTCACCAGCTTCACCGAACAGCGCACGGTGGTCCCGGCCCTGCGCGCCGGAGCCGCCGGTTACCTCTACAAGGACGTGGACCCGGACGCCCTGGCCGGCGCCATCCGCTCCGTCCACGCCGGGCACATCCTGCTCCAACCCGAGGTCGCGGGCGCCCTGCTGTCCCAGGAAGAGGCCAACTCGGGCCAGGGACGAGGCGGTTCGCTCACGGAACGGGAGCGCGAGGTGCTGGGACTGATAGCCGACGGCCGCTCGAACCGCGAGATCGCGCGCGCCCTCGTCCTGTCCGAGAAGACCGTGAAGACCCATGTCTCGAACATCCTGATGAAGCTGGATCTGGCGGACCGCACCCAGGCGGCGCTGTGGGCCGTGCGCCACGGCGTGACCGGCTGAAACGCGCCGCGCGCCGGTACGCCACGGCAATACGGAGGGTTCCGTTCCGGACTGAGATTCATACCGTCGTGGGAATGTCCCCCAGATGGCGCATCCTTCGTGGATCTCCGCCGTTCTTCAGTGCGTGCTGCGGCGATTGCCGCGGCAACCGCTAGGGAGGGCTTGGAAAGTGAAGAACCTGAAGAAGGCAGCGGCTGTGACGATGGTGGCCGGCGGCCTGCTCGCCGCTGGAGCCGGAATGGCCTCCGCCACCGGCGGCGCGCACGCCGACGGCACGGCCGCGGGCTCGCCCGGCATCGCCTCGGGCAACCTGGTCCAGGCCCCGGTGCACGTCCCGGTAAACGTCTCGGGCAACAGCGTGAACGTCGTCGGTGTGCTGAACCCCGCCTTCGGCAACCTGGCCGTCAACCACTGACGTCTGCCACACGCCGCGCATGACCTCCGGCCTCCCGGGTACCCCGGGAGGCCGGTCTGTCTTTCCGGCGCCGGTCAGCGGTATTCAGCCCGTCCGGCGTTTGAGGACGAGGCCGTTCAGGCCGACAAAGGGGGTCTGGGGGCAAAGCCCCCAGACACGGCCACGCAACCGCCGGCCACAGAAAACCCAACGCTCACCGAACCCCCCGCTCCCGCTCCTCCACATACGCGTTGTACGCGGCGACCTGCGCCCGCCGAGCCGTCCGCTCCACCGGCCGCAGAGCCTGAGCCCGCGCCCCCATCTCACCGGCGCTCACCGCACCCCCGTGCCCGTTGCCGTGGGCGAGGGAGATCAGCAGCCCCACCCGCTGCGCCAGCTCCAGCACCCGCACCGCCCGCGGCGGATACCCCGGCGCCAGCACCTCCCGCCCCCGCTCGGCCCGCGCCCGGTAGGCATCGATCGCCGCCTCCGCAACTGGCCCCGACCCGGCGACGTCCAACCGCGACAGCACCTCCGTCGCCTCCCGCAACGCCTCCGCCAGCTCCCGCTCGGCCTCACCCAGCGAGGGCACATCGGCCGGCGGAGCCTCCCGCACCGGCAGACAGTGCCACACCACCTCGACGTGCACATCGCCCTCGGGCCCGGCCTCGTACACCTCCGGAACCAGCCCGAACGCGGCCCCGTGACAGACCACCGCCTCCTCGGCCTCCATCGCCCGCGCGTTGAACTCCGGCGGCCCGCTCAGGCCCAGCGGATGCCCCGGCGCGGGCAGCGCGACCCGCAGCCCTGTGACGCCGAGCGCCCGCAGCCGACCCAGCGCGAGCGTGAGCCCGACGGGCGCCGACTCACCGGGCAGCCCCTCCACGCGATGCACGGCATCGTCCCCGACGATCGCGAGCACAGCGTCGTCCGGCGAGACAAGTCCGGCCAAAAGGGCATTTCCCCAAGCCGCAAGGCGTCCTGAACGCGGTTCCGAGAGCATGCCTCCACCCTAAGGACCGGACCGATGGAATGGGCGGGCGGACCGGTGGCGTAGATTTCTTCGAGGGCTGTGCCCGAAAGCGCACGCGACAGCCGAGACGCCGACCCGAGACCGGTCACACTGCAAGGGGAGACAACGCGCTCATGAGCGATGTTCTGGAGCTTCAGGACGTATCCGTGGTCCGTGAGGGCCGGGCTCTGGTGGACCAGGTCTCCTGGTCGGTCAAGGAAGGCGAGCGCTGGGTCATCCTCGGCCCCAACGGCGCCGGCAAGACGACCCTCCTGAACGTCGCCTCCAGCTACCTCTTCCCCAGCAGCGGCACCGCCACCATCCTCGGCGAGACCCTCGGCAAGGTCGACGTCTTCGAACTGCGCCCGCGCATCGGCATGGCCGGCATCGCCATGGCCGACAAACTCCCCAAGCGCCAGACCGTCCTGCAGACCGTGCTGACCGCCGCGTACGGCATGACCGCCGGCTGGCACGAGGACTACGAGGACATCGACGAGCAGCGCGCCCGCGCCTTCCTCGACCGCCTCGGCATGACCGAGTACGTGGACCGCAAGTTCGGCACCCTCTCCGAGGGCGAGCGCAAGCGCACCCTCATCGCCCGCGCCCTGATGACCGACCCCGAGCTCCTCCTCCTCGACGAGCCCGCCGCCGGCCTCGACCTCGGCGGCCGCGAGGACCTCGTACGCCGGCTCGGCCGCCTCGCCCGCGACCCGATCGCCCCATCGATGATCATGGTCACCCACCATGTCGAGGAGATCGCCCCCGGCTTCACCCACGTCCTGATGATCCGCCAGGGCAAGGTCCTCGCCGCCGGCCCGCTCGAACTCGAGCTCACCTCCCGCAACCTCTCCCTCTGCTTCGGCCTCCCGCTCGTCGTCGAACAGGTCGGCGACCGCTGGACCGCCCAGGGCCTGCCGCTGTCCTGACGGTGTGAAGCCCGCGCGAAAACACGGGTAAGAAGCCCGGCCCAGCCACATCGCGCCCTGTCCCAGGCAGGACCCGCGGTCCTACCATGACCATGTGAACGACATCGACGCATGGGTGTGGTGGCTCGTCGGCGCGGCTGCGCTCGGAATCCCGCTCGTGGTGACCGCGATGCCGGAGTTCGGCATGCTCGCGGTGGGCGCCGTCGCCGCCGCCGTCATGGCCGGAGTGGGCTTCGGATCCGTGGCCCAGGTACTCGCCTTCGTCGTCGTCTCGGTCGCCCTCATCGCCGTCGTACGGCCCATCGCGGTCCGGCACAGCGCGCAGCGCCCCCAACTCGCCACGGGAGTCGAGGCGTTGAAGGGAAAGCAGGCCGTCGTGCTCGAGCGCGTCGACGGCTCCGGAGGCCGGATCAAGCTGGCCGGCGAGGTCTGGTCGGCACGCTCGCTCGACGCCGACAGCACCTACGAAGTGGGGCAGGAAGTGGATGTCGTGGAGATCGAAGGGGCCACCGCGATCGTCATCTGACCTCGTAGGACTCAACTGAAGCGAACAGCCCACGAGTTGTGCGACGGTCTGTCAGACTCGACCAGCAAGATCTTCAACAACCATAAGATCTTCCGAAAGCGCCGAGGCGGAGAAGGGTACGGGGAACGACGATGGAACCGGTCATCATCGTCCTGATCATTCTGGTGGTGTTGGTCTTCATCGCCCTGATCAGGACAATCCAAGTCATCCCACAGGCCAGCGCCGCCATCGTCGAGCGCTTCGGCCGCTACACGCGGACACTCAACGCGGGCCTCAACATCGTGGTCCCGTTCATAGACACCATCCGCAACCGCATCGACCTCCGCGAGCAGGTCGTGCCGTTCCCGCCGCAGCCGGTGATCACCCAGGACAACCTGGTCGTCAACATCGACACGGTCATCTATTACCAGGTGACCGACGCCCGGGCCGCCACCTACGAAGTCGCCAGCTACATCCAGGCGATCGAGCAGCTCACCGTCACCACGCTCCGCAACATCATCGGTGGCATGGACCTCGAGCGGACCCTGACCTCCCGCGAGGAGATCAACGCGGCCCTGCGCGGAGTCCTCGACGAGGCCACCGGCAAGTGGGGCATCCGCGTCAACCGCGTCGAGCTCAAGGCGATCGAACCGCCCACCTCCATCCAGGACTCGATGGAGAAGCAGATGCGCGCCGACCGTGACAAGCGCGCCGCGATCCTCACCGCGGAAGGTACGCGTCAGGCCGCCATCCTCACCGCGGAAGGTGAGAAGCAGTCCCAGATCCTGCGCGCCGAGGGCGAGGCCAAGGCCGCCGCCCTGCGCGCCGAGGGTGAGGCCCAGGCCGTCCGCACGGTCTTCGAGGCCATCCACGCAGGCGACCCCGACCAGAAGCTCCTCAGCTACCAGTACCTCCAGATGCTCCCGAAGATCGCCGAGGGCGACGCCAACAAGCTCTGGATCGTCCCCAGCGAAATCGGCGACGCCCTCAAGGGCCTGTCCGGCGCCATGGGCAACCTCGGCCCGTTCGGCGGCAATTCAGGCGGCGGAGGCTCGGAGAAGGCTCCGGAACGCCGAGAGAAGCCGTCGATCGACTGACGTCTCCCGTACGACACTGGGGCTCACCTCCGTCGGGAGGCGAGCCCCAGTTCTGCGTATGGCCTAGGCGGCAGGCTGGGCCAGCCAGCCCGGCAGTGCCTCGAACTCCTCGGCCCCCAACGTCAAAAGCATCGCATCCTGCGGCGTCGGCTCGAACGGCTGCCGCAGCAGCGGCATACCCGCCTGCTCCGGTGTCCGGTCCGCCTTGCGGTGGTTGTCGTCCGCGCACGAGGCGACGGTGTTCAGCCACGAGTCCTGACCGCCCTGCGCCCGCGGCACCACGTGGTCCACGGTCGTCGCACGCCTGCCGCAGTACGCGCAACGATGCCGGTCCCTGACCAGCACACCCCGCCTCGACCACGGAGCTTGTCTTCGGAACGGCACCCTTACGTACCTGCACAGCCGGATCACCCGGGGCACGGGTATGTCGACCGCGGCTCCGCGCATGCGCAGCTCGGGGTGGGCCTGCTCGACAACGGCCTTGTCCTGCAGCACCAGAACGACGGCTCGATTCAATGTCACCGTCGACAGCGGCTCAAAGCTCGCATTCAGCACCAGCGTGTCCCGCATCCAGCCCACCTCCCATGCGCACCGGCCCACCTCCTGGCGGGCTTGGATCAACTCTGGCCGGGCACGCCGAGATGGACAACGCAATAAAAACTGCCCGCCCCTGATCAATTCCAAGACCAGAGGCGGGCAAACGTTCCATGAACGTCAGTCTTCGGCAGGTGCCTCGTACTCACCGATCAGCTGGGCACGCGCGATCGCGTGAAACCGCAGATTGAAACCGACGACGGCGGGAGAGACATCGGAATCCGGCCCCAACTTCTCCTGATCCACGGCGTACACCGTGAACACGTACCGGTGCGCCCCGTCCCCGGGCGGCGGTGCAGCCCCGCCGAAGTCCTTGCTCCCGTAGTCGTTGCGCACCTGCACGGCACCCTCGGGCAGCCCCTCGAACTTGCCGCTGCCCGCACCGGCCGGCAGCTCGGTGACCGAGGCCGGGATATCGAACACGGTCCAGTGCCAGAACCCGCTCCCCGTAGGGGCGTCCGGGTCGTAGCAGGTCACGGCGAAGCTCTTGGTCTCGGCAGGGAAGCCCTCCCACCGCAGCTGCGGCGAGGTGTTGCCGGCCGCGTAGACCTGAGCGTCCTTGAGCGTGGCGCCCTCCTCGACGTCCTCACTCGTCACCGTGAACGACGGCACGGACGGATGGAAGTCATGGGGGAGCGGCCGCCGCTTGAGCTCGGTCACCTCGGTACCTCCTGATCGATTACGGAATCAGCAGTTCCGAGCCTAGAACCAGTTGCGCTTGCTGCCGACCTCGGACAGCCACTGGTTGAGGTACGCAGCCCAGTCGGTTCCGTGGAAGTCGTGCAGACCCACCTGGAACGACCGGAACGTGTCACTGCCCTCGCTGAACAGACCCGGCTTCTTGTCCATCTCCAGGATGACGTCCATGGCGTGCTCGTCGGCCACAAAACTCAACTCGACCTGGTTCAGCCCGCGGTACTGCGACGGCGGGAAGAACTCGATCTCCTGATAGAACGGCAGCTTCTGCCGCGTACCCCGGATGTGCCCGCGCTCCATGTCCGCGTTCTTGAAGCGGAAGCCCAGCTGGATGAACGCATCCAGGATCGCCTTCTGCGCCGGCAACGGGTGCACATTGATCGGGTCCAGGTCACCGGAGTCGATGGCCCGCGCGATCGCCAGCTCCGTGGTCACCCCGATGTTCATCCCGCGCAGCGCCTGCCCGTCGATCATCGTGACCGGCGTCTCCCACGGGATCTCGAGCCCGAACGGCACCGCGTGCACGGCACCGGCCTGCAGCTCGAAGGCCCCACCGAGACTCACCTTGGTGAACTCGATGTTCTGCTTGTACTCCTCGTCGCCGCTCTCGACCTCGACCTTGGCCTGCAGCCCGACGGAGAGGCCCTCGATGTCCTGGTTCACGGACCCGCCCTGGATCCGGACCTCACCCTGGACGACGCCGCCCGGAACGACGTTGACCTCGGTCAGCACCGTCTCGACCGAAGCCCCACCGGCCCCCAGGCTCGCGAGCAGCTTCTTGAACGCCATGTCTCTCCCTATACGTGTGGACCCTTGATCCCTACAAACGCGATCCGGGCACGGCCGGTTCCGCCCCACACCCTGGCAAGGAGAGGGAACCTTGACCACCCCTTGGCCTCCACCCGTCTGGACTAGGCTCAAGCTCCATGATCGCGCCACCGGACCGTACGCCACTCCCCAGAGAGTTCTTCGACCGCCCCGTCCTGGAAGTCGCCCCCGATCTCCTGGGCCGCATCCTCGTGCGTACGACACCGGACGGTCCGATCGCCCTGCGCCTCACGGAGGTCGAGGCCTACGACGGTCCGAACGACCCCGGCTCCCACGCCTATCGCGGCCGCACCGCCCGCAACGGCGTGATGTTCGGTCCGCCTGGGCACGTGTACGTCTACTTCACCTACGGCATGTGGTTCTGCATGAACCTGGTGTGCGGCCCCGAAGGGAAGGCGAGCGCGGTCCTGCTCCGGGCCGGCGAGATCGTTGAGGGCGCAGAGCTCGCTCGTAAACGTCGACTCTCGGCCCGAAACGACAAAGAACTGGCCAAAGGGCCCGCACGCCTGGCCACAGCCCTGGACGTGGGCCGCGATCTCGACGGCACGGACGCGTGCGCCTCCAGGGACACCCCCTTGCGGATCCTGACTGGCACCGCGATCGCCCCCGACCAGGTACGCAACGGTCCACGCACCGGCGTGGCGGGTGACGGGGGCGTGCATCCGTGGCGCTTCTGGATCGCCAACGACCCGACGGTGAGCCCATATCGGGCCCACGTTCCGAGGCGCCGCTCAAGTTGACGCGTCCCTGGAAGGTGCGTAATGTAGCCCGAGCCGCTTGAACCGGGTACGGCGATCGCCAGCAGCCGGAAGCGGCCAAACCACTACCTACGGTCACCCCTAAGCGGGGGCAAATTCGGCGTGCCCGCATGCCTGAATTCGAACTCGCGGAACTCGATTATGAGTTGCCGGGGGAATCGGTTAACGTAGTGAATGTCGAAAGGCCCCGCCGACAGGGAGTCAGGCCCGAAAGGATCTGATAGAGTCGGAAGCGCCGGAAAGGGAAACGCGAAAGCGGGATCCTGGAAAGCACCGAGGAAATCGGATCGGGAAACGGTCTGATAGAGTCGGAAACGCAAGACCGAAGGGAAGCGCCCGGAGGAAAGCCCGCGAGGGTGAGTACGAAGGAAGCGTCCGTTCCTTGAGAACTCAACAGCGTGCCAAAAATCAACGCCAGATATGTTGATACCCCGTCTCCGGCCGTCACGGTCGGGGCGAGGTTCCTTTGAAGAAAACACAGCGAGGACGCTGTGAACGGCCGGGCTTATTCCGCCCGGCGGTTCCGCTCTCGTGATGTGTGTCCCGATTACGGGAAAACATTCACGG